>NZ_JBWDNN010000020.1:0-1410 GCF_056269225.1 Paenibacillus sp. J31R120
GGGTAACCCGCAAGGGAGCCAGCCGCCGAAGGTGGGGTAGATGATTGGGGTGAAGTCGTAACAAGGTAGCCGTATCGGAAGGTGCGGCTGGATCACCTCCTTTCTAAGGATTACTCAGTCACGTAGATGACTGATTAGAAGACGAAAGTCTTCACAAGCAACTCTCAGGCAGGATTGTTGCTCGCTCGTTGTCAGTTTTGAAAGACTAATCGTCTTTCACATCGAAGATTCCATGTGACGCTTTTTGTCATGTCATCTTCAAAAGAGTCATAGCAGAATACCCGAGGGCCTTTAGCTCAGCTGGTTAGAGCGCACCCCTGATAAGGGTGAGGTCGGTGGTTCGAGTCCACTAAGGCCCACCATTATCAACACATGAGTGTTGATCCCATTACGGGGCCATAGCTCAGCTGGGAGAGCGCCTGCCTTGCAAGCAGGAGGTCAGCGGTTCGATCCCGCTTGGCTCCATTTGTTCCTTGAAAACTGGATAACGAAAGTAACAAGAAGTGTTTGATTCTTATCTTCGGATGAGAAGAGAATCTTCTGCTGAAACATCCTTTAGCAAATGATTTAGCGTTGGCTTTATGTCAGCGATACTAGGTTAAGCTAGTAAGAGCGCACGGAGGATGCCTAGGCACCAGGAGCCGAAGAAGGACGTGGCGAACAACGATACCGCCTCGGGGAGCCGTAAGCAGGCTTTGATCCGGGGATTTCCGAATGGGGAAACCCAGCTGGGGTAATGCCCAGTTACTATTGACTGAATACATAGGTCAATGAGAGGCATACCGGGGGAACTGAAACATCTAAGTACCCCGAGGAAGAGAAAACAAAAGTGATTCCGTCAGTAGCGGCGAGCGAACGCGGATTAGCCCAAACCAAGGAGCTTGCTCCTTGGGGTTGTAGGACATCTCACATGGAGTTACAAAAGTGTTGGTTAGGCGAAGAGGTCTGGAAAGGCCCGCTAGAAGAGGTAAAAGCCCTGTAACCAAAAGTCAGCACTCTCCGAGATGTATCCTGAGTACGGCGGGACACGTGAAACCCCGTCGGAATCCGGCAGGACCATCTGCCAAGGCTAAATACTCCCTGGTGACCGATAGTGAAGCAGTACCGTGAGGGAAAGGTGAAAAGCACCGCGGGAGCGGAGTGAAAAAGAACCTGAAACCGTGCGCTTACAAGAAGTCAGAGCCCGATCAATGGGTGATGGCGTGCCTTTTGTAGAATGAACCGGCGAGTTACGATCCCGTGCAAGGTTAAGGTGGAAAGCCGGAGCCGCAGCGAAAGCGAGTCTGAATAGGGCGATGAAGTACGTGGTCGTAGACCCGAAACCGTGTGATCTACCCCTGTCCAGGGTGAAGGTGCGGTAACACGCACTGGAGGCCCGAACCCACGCATGTTGAAAAATGCGGGGATGAG
>NZ_JBWDNN010000001.1:0-1432022 GCF_056269225.1 Paenibacillus sp. J31R120
AGGAATCTGGATACAACAGCGATCGGAAGAATATTTCTTGCGCAGTGGGCGCTTTCAGCTATAAGTCACACGATCTGAAATTTTGCAGCCGAAAATGATTAGTTACGATTTTTTCGGGTTGTTTTCCTCTCTTAACCTCTCCATGGCTGAGAGCAAGCGGAGCAAGAAAATGTTCTGGAGAAGCGAAGCGTTCGCCTTTGTATTCGGATTCCAACCATAACATATTGTTCAAGGAATCTGGATACAACAGCGATCGGAAGAATATTTCTTGCGCAGTGGGCGCTTTCAGCTATAAGTCACACGATCTGAAATTTTGCAGCCGAAAATGATTAGTTACGATTTATTCGGGTTGTTTTCCTCCCTTACCCCCTCCATGGCTGAGAGCAAGCGGAGCAAGAAAATGTTCTGGAGAAGCGAAGCGTTCGCCTTTGTATCCGGATTCCAACCTATACACATTGTTCAAGGAATCTGGATACAACAGCGATCGGAAGAATATTTTCTTGCGCAGTGCGCGCTCAGCCATATCCCCTCACCTGAAAAATTGCAACCATAAACGAAATCTCCCTCCTTATGACCCTCCTGCCACCTGTTCTATACTTGGATTACCAAATAGAGATATGAACAGATACGGAGGAATGCCGCGATGGACTCACAGGTTACCATCCCAGAGAAACACGGCAATGAAGCAACCCGCGTACACAAGGCGGCTCTCTTCTTCAAGAAGCTGAAAAGGCAAAAGATTCTGCAACTGATGGCGTTATCCGGTATGGTGTGGCTGGTTATCTTCCACTACATCCCCATATACGGCATCATTATCGCCTTCAAGGAATACAACATCGTTCATTCCATCAGCTCCGCGCCTTGGGTTGGGCTTTATCACTTCAAGGAGTTTTTCGAAGACGACAGCCTCGGCTACGTCATTAAAAATACATTCGGGATGAGCTTGCTGAAGCTGCTAATCGGCTTCCCGATGCCGATCCTGTTCGCACTATTGCTGAACGAGCTCAGATCGGTCCGCTTCAAAAAAGCGGTTCAGACCATCTCATACCTGCCCCATTTCTTATCCTGGGTCATTCTGGGCGGCATCCTGACCACCTGGCTAGCGGATGTGGGCATTATAAATAAAGTATTGCTGGCGCTAGGTTTTATCCACGAGCCGATCAGCTACCTGGCTGAACCTAGTTATTTCTGGACGATTATCGTCAGCTCGGATATATGGAAGGAGCTCGGCTGGTCCGCCATCATCTACTTGGCAGCGATTACAGGGGTTTCGCCGGAGCTGTACGAGGCAGCCACCATTGACGGCGCCGGACGCTTCCAGAAGATGTATTACATTACGCTGCCGATGATTAAAGGCACGATCACGATCCTGTTCATCCTGGCGGTCAGCGGTATCTTGAACTCGAACTTCGATCAGATATTCGTGCTGAAAAACCAGCTGAACGAAGTAGCCAGCAACGTCATCGACACTTATGTCTACCAGATCGGCATCTCGCAAGGCCGTTACTCTTATGCTACAGCCGTTGGTCTCGTCAAGTCAGTCATTGCGTTTATACTCCTGCTCACGGCGAACAGCATCACCAAGCGACTCAATAACACATCATTATTTTAAAGGGTGGACGGACTATGCAAACACGCTTACGATCAGAAAAAATATTCGACTGGTTTAATACGCTGGTCATGCTATTGATCTGCTTCGCAACGCTTTATCCGGTCTGGTATGTACTCATTAATTCGTTGAATGAAGGAACGGACGCCATGCGCGGCGGCATCTACTGGCTGCCCCGGGTGTTCAGTCTGGAGAGCTATACGACCGTGTTCAAAAACGACGGACTGATGACCGCATTCGGCATCACAGTAGCGAAGACGGTGCTCGGCACCTTCATCCATGTTTTCTTCACGGCGATGGTCGCTTATGCCATCTCGCAGAGAGAGCTGGTAGGCCGGAAGCTGTATCTCATAGTCGGCACGATTACGATGTTTTTCAGCGGCGGCCTTATTCCGCAATATTTGCTGCTTCGTGATCTGGGCTTGCTCGATACATTTTGGGTCTATATTTTCCCGGCAATGTTCAGCTTCTTCGACCTTATCATCTTTATGACCTTTTTCAGAGAGATTCCGTATGGCCTGGAGGAAGCGGCCAAGATGGACGGCGCCAATGACTTCAGCATCTTTGTCCGGGTCATCATTCCGGTCTCCATGCCGGTCGTCGCCACCATCGCGTTATTCCACGGTGTGTATCAATGGAATGATTATTTTGCCGGCGTCATCTATGTCAACGATCCGAATTTGCAGCCGATCCAAACCTTCCTGTACCGGATTGTGGCGCTGTCGGGCTCCAATCAGATCGTATCGACCGTAACGGGTGTGACCAAGACCGTCACCTCGCAGTCGGTCAAGCTGGCCACAATGGTTGTGGCGACGCTGCCTATCGTATTCGTGTATCCGTTCCTGCAAAAATATTTTGTTAAAGGCTTTATGATTGGCTCCATGAAAGAATAACGTCGGCTTTCACAGCAATGCTATTGGCCAGGCAAAGCTGAGAGCATATATAATCATCATAGAGAGGGGTATCAAGCATGGCAGTTATGCGTAAATTCATTACCGCAGTTACATTAATCAGCTTGCTGCTGACTGCGGCAGGCTGCGCCTCGAATGGCGGCAACAAAAGCAGCGAGACGCCTAAGCCGTCCGCGGAGCAAACAGTAGTTAATCCGGATGCGCCGGGCTGGAAAGGCAATACCGAGCCGATTACATTCGACTGGTATTTGAATTACTCCTGGTTCCAAAAGAAATGGGGCTCTGATCCCACGTCTCAGTATATTACGAAAAAAACAGGCGTTAACTTGAACCTGATCGTTCCCGCAGGCAACGAAAACGAAAAAATCAACACGATGATTGCCTCCGGTAAGATGCCAGACTTCATTACGCTGGATGCCAATGACGATGCGGTGAAGCGACTGATCGAAGGCAAGATGGTATTGCCGCTGAACGAGCTGGCAGACCAGTATGATCCTTATTTCTACAAAGTAATCGATCCGTCCAAGGCTTCCTGGTTCGCTGAGCCGGACGGCAACTTCTACGGCTATCCGAACAACTCGTCGTCTCCGAGAGATTATGAGGCGAATGAAACGATGTTCACATCGACGCAAACCTTCATGGTGCGTAAGGATATGTATGAAGCGCTTGGCAAGCCGGATATGAGAACGCCGGAAGGCTTCATCAACGCGCTGAAGCTTGCGAAGGAGAAGTTCCCGGAAGTGGACGGCCAGCCGCTCATTCCGCTTGGTCTGCATGAGTTTACCGACACGGGAAACTATGCGCTGGAAAACTACTTGCAGAACTTCCTTGCGATCCCGCAAGAGGTGGACGGTAAGCTGAACGACCGCACGACAGATCCTGAATACATCAGCTGGCTGAAGGCATTCCGTCAAATTAATAGTGAAGGCTTGTTGTCCAAAGACATCTTCATCGACAAGAGACCGCAGATGGAAGAGAAGATTGCGCAAGGACGCTACTTCGCGATGCTGTTCCAATGGAAGGATATGAGCTCGCAGCAAAACATCGTATACCAGAAAGACCCGAACCGCATCTATATGTCGATCGACGGACCTTCTAACTCGAAGCTGGAGGATCCGACACTGAGCGGACCAGAAATCGGGGGCTGGGGCCTCACGCTTATCTCGAAAGATGTGAAGGATAAGAAAAGAGCCATCGAGTTCTTGACGTACATGATCAGCGAGGAAGGCCAGAAGGACTTCGCCCTTGGTGAAAAAGGGGTAACCTATGATACGATTGACGGCAAGGATCAGCTGTATCAAAAGGTTATCGACGAGACGGAGTTTGACTACGGCACGCAATACAGCTACTTCATGCTGACCGACTATAGCATGTGGCTCAGATGGGCTCCGGCTACGAAGGAGCAATATACGATTTTGGAGGATTGGACAAGAGGCAAGACGCATAACTTCTCCGCCTTCAGCAATCTGAATCCGCAAGGCACAACCGAGGAAGGCATCATTTCGCAGAAGATCCGCCAGCAATGGGGCAAAGCGCTGCCGAAGATGATATTGTCCAAGTCGGATGAGGATTTCGATGTGATCTTCAATGATTTCCTGCAGGACCGCGAGAAGCTTGGCTTCGACAAAGTGGTTGCGTACCAGCAGAAGAAATATGAAGAGAACGTGGCTAAACTAACCAAATAATAACAGTGTACTAAAGCAGCAAGCAGCAAGGCCCATCTGGATATGGGCTTTGCTGTATTGTTGCTTACTCTACTTTATGGATGTGACGATCTGTGGGACAACGGCTGCGATGGAACAGGCTTGCGCAGTATATTGGAAATATGCGATTGCAGACGAAGATGGTTGTCTCGTATATCCTGATTATATTGATTCCGATTTTAATCTTTTCAAGCTACATGTCCAACAACTTCTACAATAATACGATCCATGATACGATTCAGTCCAATCAATATTTGCTCGACGTGGAGTATAACAAAATTACCAACAATATCGATCTGATGGAGCGGACAGCGCAATTGATGCTGCTGGACAACAAGGTGCTGGATTATCTGGTCCTGAAGCAAGAAATGGATACGCTCTCATTAATGGATTTCTCGCGGAACGTGCTGCCGGATCTGGTGCGGCTTCAATTCAACAATCCCAATATTGCGCATATCCGTATGTACTTCAACAACCCGTATACCAAAGAGCTGTGGCCGATCTTCCTGGACGAGAAGCGGATCGTGAATGTTCCCTGGATGCAGGAGCTGAAGGAGCGCAACGGGATGGAGCTGTGGGAGTTCGATACGGAGGACCGCAACGTGATGAGCCTGCCGACAAGCGAGTCGTTCCAGAAGGAGAAGTCTAAGGTATCACTGCTTCGGCAAATTAGCTATGGGACGGATAAGCATGCGGGGATCGTGCAGATTGACATGTACCTGGACGATTTCTTCTCCAGAGTGGAGCATGACGAGCAGGATCGCCAATCGAAGCTGCTGCTGCTGGATCGGAAGTCGCAATTTTTCTATCATGACCAAACGTCCTTCGTAGCCAATATTCCGCTGGATGATCTGGAGCAGCGCATCAAGTCTGCCGCAGCTACGGACGGGTCTCATTTTGAAATAACCTATAACGGCGTGCCTTATATTATGATTTTCAAAAAAATCGATCTATTGGACGCCTTTATTATAAGCGCCGTGTCCTTGGAGGAGCCTCTTCAGGCGATTCGTGATACGGTGCAAAATCTGATCCTCGTCAGCGTTGTATTGATCGTCATTCTGTCGCTGATCACGTACTTGCTGAGCCGTATTATTTTCAAGAGGCTTCGCATGCTGCAAAACGCTATGAATCGCGTGCGGAACGGAGATTTGCAGGTCAATATCGATGTAAGCGGCGGCGGAGAGGTTGGCGAGATTGCCCTTCATTTTAAGATGCTGATGAAAAAAATTAATTCGCTCATCGTCGATGCGGTCAATAAGCAAGCGGCGGCCAAGGAAGCGGAGCTGAATGCGATGAAGAACCAGATCGATTCGCATTTTATGTACAATACGCTGGAAAATTTGAAGATGCTGGCGGAGGTGGAGGGACAGTATGTGCTCTCTGATGCGCTGACCTCCCTTGGCCGCATGATGCGCTACAATCTGCAATGGACGAGCAATTATGTCCGTCTGCGCGACGAGGTCCATCATATCCAGAATTACATTGCGATTATGAATATCCGTTACGACGACAGAATTTCGCTCCAGTTATTTGTGCCGCCGGTCTATATGGAGCATGAGATATTGAAGATGTCGCTGCAGCCTGTGGTGGAGAACGCCATCAAGCATGGCCTGTATACCAATGAGCAAGGCGAGGAGCTGCCGCTGGTTCTGTCGATCCGGGTGCATGAAGCGAATGATCATATGCTGATCGAGATGATGGATAACGGCAAAGGGATGGACGCCGAGAGGGTGAACCGGATTAACTATATGATCCGTCTGAACGATGCGGATTTCCGCCAGGTGCAAGGAGCAGTCAAGTCCGGGGAAGAGAAGAGCAACGGAATCGGCCTGCGGAACGTCAATCAGCGGGTGAAGATGAATTATGGCAATGATTACGGCATTCAAGTGCAAAGCGTAGAGGGTCAATATACGACTGTCAGCATCAAGCTGCCGACACTACTATTCTCCAAGGGAGATGCGGGACATGCGGAAACTTCTGATCGTGGATGATGAAAAAAATATAAGGATTGGCCTGAAAGCGATGATTGAGCGGGAACTGCCGGGCCGCTATGACATAACGTTCGCCGTGAACGGGGCGGATGCGCTTGAGAGATTGAAGGAGCAGGCTATCGATCTGCTTATTACTGATATTCGTATGCCTGTCATGGACGGCATCGAGCTGATCAATCAGCTTCAGGAGATGGAGGGCAAGCCGGAAGTGATGATCCTGAGCGGACATGACGATTTCCAGTATGCCAGAGAAGCGATGCGATGCGAGGTACGCATGTATCTGCTTAAGCCGATCGTGCGCGAGGAGCTGGTAGAAGCGCTGATGATGCTGGAGGAGACGCTGGTCAAGAAGGAGACGATCTCTCATCAGTTCAAGCAAATATCCGACCAGATGAAGGAGCATATTGAGACGCAGTTCAATTATGTGTTCCTGCGCTCCGACCTGGAGGAGGGGGAGATCGAGGAGCGGCTCGGCAAGCTGGAGCTGCCGGAACTGGGCGGAGGCTATCGGCTTGCCTTGCTCAAATGGCCCGATGCTGGACAGCGCGGTCGGGATCAAGGGCAGAAGCTTGCTTTTCTGGACCTGGTCTTAAAGCGTCTGGGGAGTCAGGCGGAGGCGCTGACGTTGCGCTTCATGAACCGGCATGGCCACCTTGTTGTGCTGACGGGTTATCCCGAGCTGCTCTCGGCTATTGAGGAGCTGATCCAGCAGCAGGTGGAGATGCGGGTGAAGATGGGGGCCAGCAAATGGACTGGTCGGCTGGCACGCGTGAATGAGGCTTACGGGGAAGCGGAGAGGGCGCTTAACTATTCGCTGTTTTACAAGCATTCGGTATGTCTTCGTTATGAGGAATTGGAGGGAAGGGAATCGAATTACGAGCTGCCGATCGCGTCGATCAAGAAGATATCGAATATGCTAGGCACCGATAGAGAGTCTGATGTGATGGGTTTGTTCAAGAAAGTGGTCGATTTGCGCGTCGTGATGAAATACGATATTTCCTATATGGAAGGCATCAGCCGCGCGTTCAATGAGCTCATCTTCGATCAAGTGTTCAATGTATACGGCGAGGAATCAGTTGAAATTTTGAAGCTGTACAAGTCTGTCGCCGATTTATATAGCTTCTGGGATTTTCAAGACTATTACCATCATGTCGAGACGCTGCTGAAAAAGCTGGATTTGTACGTAGGCAATATGAAGAACATCCACAACGACAATCGCGAGATGAACAAAGCGATTCAATATATTCACGAGAACTATAATAACGAGCTGAATATGGCGATGGTGTCTAATTATATCTCGATGAACTATTCCTATTTCAGCCAAGCCTTCAAAGAGTATACGAACGAGAGCTTCGTCAATTATTTGAAAAAAATCAGGATTGGCAAGGCGAAGGAACTGCTCGCCAGCACGAATCTGAAGGTGCATGAAGTCGGCGAGCGGGCCGGCTTCGAGAACGCCAAGCATTTTCACCGCGTATTCAGAGAGCTGGAGGGCGTTTCCCCTAATGAGTTCCGGCAGAAGGAGCAATCCGCCGCAGACCTGAAAAATCGGCACCATATATGAAATCTGAAGCCTTATTCAGACGGGAGGGCTCTTCTATAATGTAGGCAAGGCAGCAGAAGCATACAGATGGAGGAGAGCCAATGTCTAAGAAAACGGTATATATTATTCGCGATGATGTGAACCATCCTAAAGAAGTGATTGATCCCGTGATGGAGCGGGTTTTTGATGCGGAACGCTGGAACGTCGTGTTGACTGACCGCGCGCGCGATCTGATTGAGCATGTCGCAGAGGCGGATTTGGCGATGTGGTTTACGAACGGGCGTCCCGAGGGCGAGACGAACCTGAGCGTGGAGGAACAGGGAATTATTGTGGATCGGGTGAAGGCCGGCATGGGCATGTTGTTCGTTCATGCGGGCCTTGTTTTGATTGAAGAGGACAGCCCTTTCTATGCGGAGCTTAATTCCGGCCGCTTTATCGAGCATTCTCCGCATCATGTGCCCGTTACCAATGTGCCGGTGCGCAGCTTCGACCATCCTATTACACGCGGTATCGAGCCGTTCACGGCAACCGATGAGCACTATTACTGCCAAGTAGATACATCAAGAACGGATGTATGGCTGCTGAGCACCTCGAAGCATGTGACAGCGGCTGGCGGCTGGGCTCACAGCGTAGGACAAGGCCGTGTCGCGGCGCTTACGCCGGGCCATACGACGGATGCGCTCGGCAATCCGCAAATGGTGCAATTAATGAGGAACGCTTCCGATTGGGCGATTGGCCTGATCTGAGACAGGAGGGGGAGTACTGCGCATGAGCCAGATATCAATTGCACTTGGCCTCTATTCCGTCTATAGAGATTTGCAGCAGGATTTGGAGTCTACGCTGCGCCGCGTGAAGGAGATGGGCTACGCGGGCGTGGAGTTTTACGGCGAATTTACGCATGAGCCGGAGATGATCAAGGGGCTGCTGGAGGAGCTGGAGCTTGCCAATTGCGGCTGGCATACGGAGTGGAAGCTGCTTCAACCGGATACGATTGAAGCGACCCTGGATTACCATCTGCGGGCAGGCACACGGAATATTGTGATCCCGGCCTTGGGCGGCCCTTGGGAAATCGGACATAAGCAGGATGAAGACAGTACAGAGGTTTGGATTCGCCATGCAGAGCGGATGAATGAGATTGCGCAGCAAGTTGCAGCTCAAGGCTTCCGTCTTGGCTACCATACGCATGCCCATGAGTTCGATACGGACTTTGGCGGCGTTACACCGTGGGATTTGTTATGCCAGCATACCGATTCCAGCATTCTGCTGGAGCTGGATACAGGCAATTGCATTGAAGCGGGAGCAGATCCGGCTGAGGTCATTGCGGTTGTGCCCGGCAGGCCGCTGCTGGTGCACGGCAAGCCGTATTCGCGTACGGACGGCCATGAAACCTATATTGGCGATGCCAAAGACGAGAACAACTGGAGAGATATCATTGAGCAATGCGAGCGTGCGGGAACAGAATGGCTGATCGTAGAGCATGAATCGGAGACGGCCTATCCGGGCTTTATCGGCGCGGAGCGCTGTTTGGCAGGATTGCGCGCTGCGCTGGCAAGCAGATAACGGATGCTGGCGTGAAGCCATAGAGCCGTTCATAGATAGAAGGGCAGGAGTGATTACGATGACAGAGAGGCAATATGCCATTCAATTTATAGAGAAGCGAAAAGCGGCGCTGGTAGAGGGCGAGATTGATCAATCGCCGCTGACGCCGGATGAGATAGCGGGCCGTACGATTGTGTCACTGATTTCGACAGGTTCGGAGCGCGGCGCATATATGGACTACTTCGGCGGTACGGTGTACCCGGTCTCGACGGGCTACGCTGCCGTCATGGAGGTACTGGAAATCGGGAATGCGGTAACGAACGTGAAAGTCGGCGATCGTGTGCTTGCCCTTGCACCTCATCAATTGTACAACCGGGTGAAGAGTGATGAAATCAGCCTTGTTCCGGAAGGGATGAACCCGGAGCATGCGGTGATGGGCCGATTCCCGGCAGTATCGATGACGTCCATGATTCATACGGCCATCAAGCCGACGGAGCCCGTGCTGGTGACGGGGCTTGGTGTGGTTGGTCTCATGTGCGCCCAGATGATGCGCCACTGCGGCTACGAGGTCTATGCTTTCGATCCGAACGAGAATCGCAGAGAGACAGCTAGAGCCTGCGGGATTCGCCATGTCTACGCTTCGCTGGACGAAGTACCGGAAGTGAAAGGCGTTGCGGGACTGGCGATGGAGTGCTCGGGCCGCGAGGAAGGCACTTATTCGTTAGTCGCCAATCTGAGAAGAGGCGGAGAGCTGTATCTGGTCGGCGTGCCATGGTATCGCTCGACGGATACGTTTGCCCATGAGCTTCTGAAAAATGTTTTCTACGGTTTCATCCAATTGCGCTCGGGCTTCGAATGGTCGCTGCCGCGCCATTCCAGAGATTTTATGCCGAACAGCAATTTCTCGAATATTGCGAAGTCGATGGAGTGGATTCGCGACGGCCATATCAAAGTCGAAGGTATCTACGAAGTGGCGGCACCGGAGCGCTGCGACGACATCTACAGCAGCATGGCTGATGGAACGATGGAGAAAACCTGTGCGATCTTTGATTGGAGCCGTATTTAAAACTGTAGCTTAGGGGGCGTTGCCTTGTGTATACAACGAATAAGAAAGTCGGCATTCATCATGTCTGTCTGAAGACCAATGACATCAAGCAGTCCGTTCAATTCTACATGGAAGGTCTGGGCGCCCGGTTCGTTGTGGAGTGGGGCAAGGATGGCGCAGAGGATCATGCCGTGCTGGTCGATCTGGCTGACGGCGATTTCCTGGAAATCTTCGAGACGAAGCAAATATTCGGAGAGGGCAAATGGCAGCATCTCGCCGTACGCACCCCGGATGTCGACGACTCGGTCAGACGCGCGGTGGCGGCAGGGGCAAGACAACTCGGGGAGCCGCGAAACTCCGATATCCCGGCCCGATCGGGCGAGACGGTCCGCTTAAGATTCTGCTATGTGGAAGCGCCGGGCGGCGAATTGGTCGAGTTCATTCAGGATCGGTAGGAAGCTGTGATAGTTCGTTATGGTCGAATGTTATTTCACTTCAATAGCAATTGGGCGATGTTCAGGATAACAATCCTGGGCATCGCTTTTTCATGTTTTCATTATGAAATGGTCATGGCGGGGAACAACCGGAGCAAGAAGTGTTCTGGAGAAGCGATAGCGTTCGCCTTTGTATCCGGATTCCAACCTAGTATCATTGTTCAGGGAATCTGGATACAACAGCGATCGGAAGAATACTTCTTGCGCAGGTTGTATTTTTCGCCGAGGTTTCAGTTCGTATTTTAGTCATTCAATAGAACCTGAATCGTCTGTAAATAAATGTGTTTGATGACGACAATGTTCGCTATAGTGAATAATATGAGTGATTTTTTATGAAAGACAGCGCTGTAAAGGTATTGACCTGTTCTTTTTAAAGAACTAAAATATAGTTATTGTCCGTTATAAGAAACCCGATAAGCTTCGCGTACAAATAAAAGCACGGATCTAATCTGACTGAAGGAGAATATTATGATTGGGGAACGGATCAAATCACTTAGAGAACAAAAAGGCTACTCCATAACGAAACTGGCCGATCTAGCCGGAGTTTCGAAATCTTATCTAAGCTATATTGAACGTAACGTGCAAAACAATCCCTCGCTTCAGGTTTTGGCCAAGATCGCGTTTCATTTGGATACGAACATTGAATATTTGCTGGGTGAGGAGCTCGCTCCGAAGGTGTGGGTGGACGAAGTGCTGGATGAAGAGTGGCATGACATCATTAGGGATGCTGTAGACGAAGGCATGAGCAAAGGGGACTTCCGCGCGCTGAAGGATCTGGTTCGCTCCAACAAGTGGCGGGAAGAGCATGGGCAGCGCAGGGATTACCGGGATATCGACAGCAAAAAGAAATCCAATATTATTATTTTGCATATCGACCATTAGCTTCCTTTACGAAAAATAAACTACTTTACTGTTGACATGTTCTATATAAAGAACTAAACTTGTGTTATCGTTCATTATAACTAACACAATAAGCGGGTGTATGAATGGAAACGAATCGTATGAAAGAACGTTTTGTGCCGGCAAGCGGCAAGGAAATTGATTTGCGCAAGCTTTTCAGCACGATCAAGAACAAAATTCTGCTCATTGTGCTGCTGACGGGCGCGATCACCGTCCTTGGAATTCTATACAACTCTCAGTCGGAACCCAATGTCTACTCCTCTTCCTCACGGGTCATGATTGCGGCGACCAATGATATGATGTCCACGGTAAGGGCGCTTGTACGCGAGCCGATTGTGTTGAATCAGGTCATTGAGGATTTGGGATTAAATGCCACAGCCGGGCAGCTGCGAAGCCAAATCCGGGTAGACAGCGTGGAGCAATCGCTCATTACGGTTATATCCGTAGCGGATACCAATCCGGATCGTGCGGCTGATATCGCGAACGCCGTTGTAACGGTGTATCGAAGCGTAGCTGCGGAGACACTCGGCATTAGCAGTATCCGACTGTTGACATCGGCGGTGCCTGAGCCGTCCCCTATTAATGAGAAGAGCAACACGATCGTTTATGTGGCGTTTGTCGTCGGTCTGATCTTAAGCTTGAGCCTTGCGTTCTTGCTGGAATCGCTGGACGATTCAATCCGGACGGAGCATGATATCGAAAGCACACTTGGCATCAATATGCTAGGTCAGGTATCCAAAATCAAGAGCGGTCATTCGCGTATACATACAAAAAAGACAAAGCAAGCGATAATTAGGAGTGAGACGATTGGTTCGTGAACGAGCAAAAATAGCTAAACGAGTTGTAAACCGCAGTTTGATTGCCTATTTGAATCCCTCCCACAGAATAGCGGAGCAATACCGGACGATCCGCAACAACATTCAATACGCGGCAGAGGGAGCGCCGGTCCGTACGCTGCTTGTGACATCGCCTGAGGAAGGGGACGGCAAGTCAACGGCTGCCATTAACCTGGCGGTCAGCATGGCGCAGCGGGGGGAGCGTGTACTGCTCATCGACGTGAACTTCCGCAATCCGGTCCTTCATAAAATTTTCAATACCCAAATATCGCCGGGACTCTCCAGCGTGCTGGCTCAGCAACTGGCATTCGACGAAGCCGTGCAGGAGACGGAAGTCGAAGGCATGGACCTTCTGACAAGCGGGTTGTCGCAAGGCAATTCCACCGATCTGCTGGATTCTCACCGCATGAAGGAATTAATAGAGAGTGCCGTCCAGCACTACGACCGCATTGTATTCGATTGTCCGCCAGTATTGTCGGCACCCGATACGAATGCGCTGGTGAATAAATGCGACGGTGTCGTATTGCTGCTGAATTGCGGCAAAACCACGCATGGCAAGGCCCTTGAAGCGAAACAATCTCTATCCTTTGCAGGAGCGAATATTATAGGGGCGATTCTAAACAAAAAGAACGTTAGATGATGACTCATCGGATAACGTCTTTTTTTCGGCCAAATTGTTCTTTATAAAGCACAAACGAGTTCGTTATCATGCAAGGAGAAAGGATGAGCATGTCATGACTTATCGAAGTAGGCTTTCGCTTCTTGTGCTGCTTGATTCGGGAATCGTTATTACGGCATTGGCTGTCAGCCGCTGGCTTCTGGAGCCGAATACCGCCGCAGGAACAGGCTTCTATTTCCTGGCGGGAACGCTGCTCGTGCTGCACCATGGACTTTTCCTGTACTTCAAGCTTTATAAGAAAGCTTGGGAATATGCGAGCATCGGCGAGCTGGTCATCATGACCAAGGCGGTGGGGTTATCTTTCCTGCTGACTGCTATTGCGCAAGTCGTCGTCTATGGAACGCTTCAATTGAAGTGGCTCGCTGTCGCCTGGATGATTCATATTCTGCTCATCGGCGGCTCCAGGCTTGGATGGCGGATGATTCGCGGAAGCTTCAATAAGCAAAGCGGCAAGCGCAAGCGGACCTTAATCGTCGGCGCAGGTTCCGCGGGGACGATGCTGGCTCGTCAACTGATGAATAACCCGGATACCGAGCTGCTTCCCGTCGCCTTCGTAGACGATGACGCCAAGAAGCAGATGCTCGACATCATGGGCCTTCCGGTAGCCGGCAATATTGCGGACATCGTAAGCGTCGCGAAGAAGCTGGAGATCGACAATATCGTCCTTGCCATTCCTTCTATGCATAAGAAGGAGCTCTATCACATTTATACGGAGTGCGCGAAGACGAGCGCCAAGACCCAAATGATCCCGATGCTGGAGGATCTGGCGACGGGCCGAATCTCCGTGACGCAATTCCGCGACGTGCAGGTGGAGGATTTGCTGGGACGCGAGCCAGTGGAGCTGGATATCGAGAGCATCTCGGAATACGTGACGCAGAAAGTCGTGCTCGTCACCGGCGCAGGCGGATCGATCGGCTCGGAGGTATGCCGCCAAATTTCGCGGTTCCTGCCGGAGAAGCTGGTGCTGCTTGGGCATGGGGAGAACAGCATCTATGCAATCGAGATGGAGCTGAAGGAGACGTTCAAGGATACGAACATCAAGTTTTATACCGAAATTGCGGATCTTCAGGATGCCGACAAGATGATGGCGGTTATGATGGCCCATCGGCCTCATGTCGTCTACCATGCGGCAGCCCATAAGCATGTGCCGCTTATGGAGCGCAATCCGGAAGAAGCGTTCAAAAACAATGTGCTGGGTACGCTGAATACGGCAAAAGCCGCAAGCAAGAGCCGCGTTGAGACATTCGTGATGATCTCTACCGACAAAGCCGTGAACCCGACAAGCGTCATGGGTTCAACGAAGCGTGTCGCCGAGATGATTATTCAGCATATGGGCCGGATCAGCTATACGAAGTTTGTCGCGGTCCGCTTCGGCAATGTGCTGGGCAGCAGGGGCAGCGTTATTCCGCTCTTCAAGAAACAGATTGCCAAAGGCGGTCCAGTAACCGTCACCCATCCTGATATGGTGCGTTACTTTATGACAATTCCGGAAGCGTCGCGTCTGGTTATTCAAGCGGGAGCGCTGGCAAAGGGCGGCGAAATCTTCGTACTCGACATGGGCGAGCCGGTGAACATCACGCAGCTGGCCACAAACGTTATCCGCATGTCGGGTTATTCGGTCGACGATATTGGCATCGAATATACCGGCATCCGGCCGGGCGAGAAGCTGTTCGAGGAGATGCTGAAGGACGATGAGGTGATGGAGCAGCAGGTGCATCCCAAAATTTACATCGGCAAAGCTTCCGCTATTTTATATGAAGAAATTGAGCGGCTCATTGAGGACTTCCCTGCCATGAATAATGCAGAGCTGAGGATGAGGCTGCTGGATATGGCCAATCATGCATTGGTTGACGTCAAGACGCTGGCGACGGTTTCCGGGTAAGGAAGGAACGAGAGGTTCCATTATTTTGGTAGAGAAGCGGGGGAATAGCGATGAAGGTAAGAAAAGCAATTATACCGGCTGCGGGATTAGGGACGAGATTTCTCCCGGCGACCAAAGCGATGCCGAAGGAAATGCTTCCGATCGTCGATAAGCCGACGATTCAGTACATCGTAGAAGAAGCGATCGAGTCCGGCATCGAAGACATTATTATCGTGACGGGCAAAGGCAAGAGGGCGATCGAGGATCACTTCGACAATTCAATGGAGCTTGAGCAGATCTTGACCGCCAAAAGCAAATTCGAGCTGTTGCAGGAAGTGCGCAAGTCCTCCGACATGGTAGACATTCACTACATCCGCCAAAAGGAACCGAGAGGTCTCGGCCACGCCATCTGGTGCGCCCGCAAATTCATCGGTGACGAGCCTTTCGCCGTCTTGCTCGGCGATGACATCATATCCGCAGAGAAGCCTTGTCTGAAGCAAATGATTGAAAAATACGAGCAATACGGCTCATCCGTGATTGGTGTTCAGCGGGTAGCGGAGGAAGCGGTATCCCGGTATGGGATTGTAGACGGTATGGTCATGGAGCCATCCTTCCACCGGATTAACCATCTCGTCGAAAAGCCGTCGCGTGACGAGGCGCCTTCTGATATGGCGATTATGGGCAGATATATTCTGACGCCGGAAATCTTCGATATCTTAGGCCGTCAGGAACCGGGCTCCGGCGGAGAGATTCAACTGACGGATGCGATTGGGACGCTAAACCGTTCACGAGCGGTATTCGCTTATGAATTTGAAGGCAAGCGTTACGATGTCGGCGAGAAGATGGGCTTTATCCAGACAACCATTGAATTTGCTCTGCAAAGAGATGATCTTCGCTATGACTTGCTGGACTATTTGACACGAACGCTGCAGCGGGAAACGGCGCCTTATGAGTCCTAAAATCCTGTTCTGTGCGACAGTGGACTATCACTTCAAAGCCTTTCATCTGCCGGTTATGGAATGGTTCCGCAGGATGGGATGGGAGGTTCATATTGCGGCGCGCGGAGAGCTGGACATTCCGCATGTGGACCGCAAATTCAATATTCCGATTCACCGCGCCCCCATGAAAGCCGAAAACGTGAAGGCTTACCGGGAACTGAAAAACATCATCGACACGGAAGGGTATGCCATCATTCATTCTCATACGCCGGTCGGCGGGGCGCTTGCCCGAATGGCCGCGCGGGGCGCCCGGAAGCGGGGCGCCAAAATCATCTACACCGCGCACGGCTTTCACTTTCATAAAGGCTCTCCGTTGTCGAGCTGGCTTCTCTATTACCCAGTCGAGAAGCTGCTGGCGGCGATGACGGACAGTCTCATTACGATTAATCATGAGGATTACCGGCGCGCCATCGACAGCCGCTTCCGTGCGGAACGCATTCATCATGTGCATGGCGTCGGCGTGCATACGGGGCGATTCGCTCCGCTTCCGCCGGAGGAGAAGCGTACGATGAGGGATCTTTTCAATTATACGCCGCATCACTTCCTGATGATTTATGCTGCGGAATTTAATGCCAACAAAAATCATGAGCTGCTCCTGCGCGCCATGTCGAAGCTGAAGGACAGCGTGCCCAGCGCGCGGCTGCTGCTGGCCGGAGAAGGACCTCTGCTGGACGAATGCCGTGCACTTGCCGTTCAGTTGGGCGTTGCTCCCCAAGTTGATTTTCTTGGCTATCGGAAGGATCTGAATCAGCTCCTTCCGATGTGTGACGTGGCTGTCGCCTCCAGCCTTCGGGAAGGGCTGCCGGTCAATATTATGGAAGCGATGGCCTGCGGACTGCCCGTTGTCGCGACAAGAAATCGCGGCCATGGGGAATTGGTGCTGGAGGGCAAAAGCGGCTTTATCGTAGAACCGGGCGATCCGGATGAATTTGCAAGCCGGCTGCTCCTCTTGTTCCGCTTCCGCGACACCCGCCTTCGTATGGGTGAGCATGGCCTGGCGCGTGTGAAGGATTATTCGCTCGACCGAGTGCTGGAGGAGCTGAAGGAGCTCTACAAGCCAATGATGGAGGTCCGGGATGAAGCCCATTATCAGTATCGTCGTTCCTATATATAACATGGAGGGCTACCTTCCCAGATGTCTGGACAGCTTGCTGGCGCAGACGTACCCGCTCTTCGAGATTATTGCCGTCAACGACGGATCGACGGATGGCAGCCTGGCCGTACTTAAGCGGTACGCCGCTGCCGATGCCCGAATTCGGATTATCGATTCCGCCAATGGAGGCGTTGCTGCCGCCCGCAATCTGGGCTTGGCGTCCTGCCGCGGCCAATATATTGGCTTTGTCGATCCCGACGATTGGGTGGATGGCGAGATGTACGGCGAGATGCATGCCGCTGCGCTTGAGCATGATGCGGATATCGTCATGTGCGGCTATACGCGGGAGTTCGGCACGCATGCCAATCCCAAGGCGTTCCCGCTGCCGGATATGACGCTCCTTAGAGGCGATGAGGTACAGTCTGGCATGACCCGGCGGCTGGTTGGGCCGATCGGAGCGGAGACAGCATCGCCGGAGCATCTGGATGCTTGGGGAACGGTATGGTCGAAGCTGTATCGCTCGGAGCTGTTGAAAGAAACCGGCATCGCATTCCAGGATTTGTCTGTGATCGGAAGCAACGAGGATACGCTGTTCAACGTGATGGCATTCCGCAAGGCAAGCTCTTTCCTGTTTTTGAACCGGCCTTATTATCATTATTGGAAAGCCAACGAAGGTTCCATTACGACCCGCCACAAGCCGGATCTCTTGAAGCGGTTCCTCGTGCAATACGAGGAGCTGGAGGCTGCGGTTGAAGACAGCAAGAATGCTGCCGAATACCGCAAGGCGCTGAGCAACAGGATCGCGCTGAATGTGATGGGACTGGGCCTGAATATCATTAGCCGCTCCAACCCTTCTACATTCAGGGGGAAGCTGAATCAGATCAAAGAGCTGCTGGCGCAGCCCAGGATGAAGGCGGCGCTGGCCGAATTCGACGCTTCGGCTTCTCCGCTTGTATGGAAGCTGTTTTTTACGGCGGCGAAGCTAAGGCTGGCCTTGCCGATATACGCCATGCTGAACGGCATAGAGCTGCTGCGAATGAAAAGGAAAGGGGGAAACAACCATGGAGCCGATTCGCATCCTGCAGGTCGTCACCATCATGAACCGGGGCGGGCTGGAAACGATGCTCATGAACTATTACCGGCAAATGAGTACAAACGGCATTCAGTTTGATTTCCTCGTGCACCGGTCGGAGGAAGGGCATTACGACAAGGAAATTATCTCGCTGGGCGGCAACATCTTCCGCATGCCCCCGATCAGGCCGGGCAATTACCGCCGCTACTTCAAGGAGCTGGACACCTTCTTCGCAGGGCACAAGGAATACAAGGTTGTTCATGCCCACATGAATGAGAACAGCGGATTCGCCATACGCGCGGCCAAAAAAGCCGGTGTGCCATGCCGCATCATTCATAGCCACTTGAGCGACCTCGCGCTGGATTACAAATATCCGTTCCGGCTCTACGCTAGAGCGGCGATCAAAGGCAATCCGAGCCACTACTTCGCTTGCTCGGCTAGGGCGGGCGAATGGCTGTACGGGAAGAAGCAGGGGCAGCCGGTGACGGTGCTGAACAATGCCGTCAATACGGAAGACTTCCGCTTCGACGAGGGGACGAGAGCGGAGGTCAGAGCAGAGCTGAATGCGGGTGACTCGCTTGTGATCGGCCATATCGGACGGTTCAACGAACAGAAGAACCACGCGTTTTTGCTCGATATATTTGAATCGCTCCATCGGCGCAGGAAGGACGCGCTGCTGGTGCTTGCGGGAGACGGCTACTTGCGTCCCGCTATCGAGAAGGAGGCCGAGAGAAGGGGCCTGACGCAGTCGATCCGGTTCCTGGGAGTACGCGAGGATGTCGCAAGACTGCTGCAAGGGATGGACCTGTTCCTGTTCCCTTCCTTATTCGAAGGACTGCCCGTCGTATTGGTAGAGGCGCAGGCTGCGGGATTGACCTGCATCGTATCCGACCGCATTACGAAGGAGACGGATGTGACGAACCGGGTGTCATTCCTCTCGCTGGATCTGTCGCCTGACGAGTGGAGCAGCGCTATTCTAAGCGCATCGTATGAGCATGCCGATACGAAGGCCATGCTTCGGGACAGAGGCTATGACGCAGCAGCCATGGCGGAATGGCTGGACGCATTCTATCGGCAGCAGCTTGAGACTGCTGCGGCATCATCGCAATAAGAAGGAGCGGACTTACGGATGGAACCTTCAATTACCGTGTTTACACCGACGTTCAATCGCGCCTATACGCTGCATCTTTGCTATGAAAGTCTGCTGCGCCAGACCAACAAGGATTTTATATGGCTCATCATAGATGACGGGTCTACTGACGGCACGGCCGAGCTGGTGGAGGGCTGGAAGCGGGAAGCGGATTTCCCGATTGAATATATTTATCAGGCGAATCAAGGGATGCATGGCGCCCACAATACGGCGTATGAGCATATCCGTACGGAGCTGAACGTCTGCATCGATTCGGACGACTATATGACCGATCATGCGATGGAGGCCATTCTGACGTTCTGGAAGTGGCACGGCAGCGATCGATACGCCGGCATCGCGGCGCTCGACGCCTCGCCGGACGGAGCGGTCATCGGCACAAGGCTGCCCGCCGGACTCCAGAGTGCGACCCAGTCGGAGCTGTATGCCAAGCATGGGGTGAAGGGTGACAAAAAGCTGATCTACCGCTCGGAGCTGACACGCGGCTGTCCGCCGTATCCGGTGTTCGAAGGTGAGAAGTATTGTCCTCTCTCCTACAAGTATATTTTGATCGATCAGCAGCAGCCCCTTCTCTTGATGGATGAGGTGGTCTGCATCGTCGAATATCGGACAGACGGCTCCAGTATGAACATTCTGAAGCAATATTTGCGCAATCCGCGTGGGTTTTCCTTCTTCCGCAAAACTGCCATGCAATATGCCATCACCTATAAGGACAGATTTCGGGAAGCCGTTCATTATGTATCCAGCAATCTGATTCTGCGCAACCGGCGGTTTCTGTCCGAGTCGCCGCGGCGATGGACGACGCTGCTTGCCGTGCCGCTCGGTGTGGCGCTGTATGTTTATTTGAACCGGACGAAACGAAGCACCGTCATGAAGAACGGATGACGCTTATCGCGCAAGCCTGGAGGGAACAACGCAAATGGAAATGATATGGTTCACACTGACGGCCGTGTTTTTGTGCGCGTTCATGGGCAGGTTCCTGTCCCTGGAGACCGGGAGAATGCCCCTGACCATACGGCCGAATCGAGGATATATCGTTCTGGCAGCGCTTTGCTTGATTCTGGTGGCGGGCTTGCGCAACAACATAGGCGATACCTATCTCTACATGCACGGCTATCAAGTGACTGACTTTACATGGGAATCTGTTCTGCAGTCGGAGGATATCGGCTTTAATCTATTTCAAATGCTATTGAAGCAATTGACGCCCGATCCGCAGCTGATGATATTCCTGACGGCGCTCGTGACGAATCTGTTGATCGTGATCGTCTTCTATCGGTATTCAAGGCTGGTAGAGTTCAGCCTGTTCGCCTATATCACAACCGGCGCGTTCATCGTATCGATGAACGGCATTCGCCAGTACCTGGCGGCTGCGATCGTATTTGCGGCAATCAAGTCATTGCTGGATGGAAAGTGGAAGGTATACTTCCCGGTTGTCCTGATCGCATCGTTTTTTCATCAGAGTGCACTCATCATGGTGCCGATCTACTTCCTGGTGCGAAGAAGGGCCTGGACACTGACGACGAGCTTGATGCTCGGGGTAGCGATTCTCATCGTGGTCGGCTTCAACTACTTTTCCACAGCGCTCTTCAGCGTGATCGAGAATACGAAATATTCGGAGTATGAGAACTTCCAGGAGGGCGGAGCGAACTTTATCCGGGTGGTCATCTACGCGATTCCGCTTATTATCGCTTACCTTGGCAGAGATAAGCTGAAGGCGATATTTCCGCAAAGCGATGTGATCGTCAATCTGTCGCTGGTGGGAGCGGTCATTATGCTGATCTCGACCCAAAACTGGATTTTTGCCCGGCTTGGCATTTACTTCACCCTGTACCAGCTCATTCTGATGGGGTGGATGATTAAGCTGTTCCGGGAAAAGGATCAGCGCTTCGTATACTTGACGTTCATATGCTTTTATTTCCTGTATTTCTTCTATGAAAATGTCATTATTCTCGATATTCGCTACACCAGCGACTATATCAAATGGCCGTTTTAAGCCTATGCTTACGAAGATAAGTTTGCATACGCAAACTTAAGCCTATGCTTACGAAGATAAGTTTGCTTACGCAAACTTTTTAGGAGGAAGCCCTATGCAAGATTCGGAACGAATCCCGCGCATCATCCATTACTGCTGGTTCGGGCGCGGGGAGAAATCGAAGAAGATCAAAAAATGCATGAGAAGCTGGGAGAAGCATCTGAGCGGATACCAGTTCATGGAGTGGAACGAGGACCTGTTCGACGTCGGGCAGAGCCGCTACACGAAGGAAGCGTACAACGCCCGCAAGTTCGCATTTGTCAGTGATTATGTAAGGCTGCATGCGCTCCATCAGTACGGCGGGATCTATCTGGATACCGATGTGGAAGTGGTGAAGCCCCTTGACGACTTACTGGCCCATGATGCTTTTACGGGATTCGAAGACGAGACGTATTTGCAGTCTGGCACCATGGGAGCGACCCCAGGACATCGGTGGATTAAGGCGCTGCTGGATGAATATGCAGGCAGAGCGTTCCTGCTGCCGGACGGCACCTTCGATATGCTGACGAATACCGCTGTCATATCCGAGCATTGCAAGCGGGACGGACTGAAGCTGAACGGCGAGCATCAAGTCCTGAGCAACGGCGTCATCTTCTATCCGCGAACCTTCTTCAGTCCATACGATTACATTAATGGAGGCAGTTATTTGACGGCGGACAGCTATACGATCCACCACTTTGCCCAATCCTGGCTCCCGGCGCATGTCCGGCTGAAGAGCGGAATTAAACGGGTCGCGGGGAGGGTGGTAGGTCCCAAAGTCATCTCCAAAATGCGAAAGTGGCTCGTGCAGTCCTAGGGAGTGTATGCAAACCTGCTTACTTCGGAGTTTGCATACACGACCTGGGTCGTGTCTGAAAACCCGTTCAGTAGCACCTTTCACCGCCTTTTCGCCCCCTGCTGCGTTCCGTTTGCTTGACGTACCCCCGGTACGCCTTCACAAACGCGCCTTGCATGGAACGAAAATTCGGCAAAATTTGCTGCCCTCTGAGTTCTCAGACACGACCTGGTTTTATACATAGAGAAAGAGGAGAAACCATACGATGATGAAACGAAGTTTTGATCTTGTCGTCGCCTCCGCTCTGCTCCTGCTGCTGTCGCCTGTACTGGCAGTTGTTGCCGTCTTGGTCGGCACGAAGCTGGGAAGACCGGTTCTGTTCCGGCAGATCAGGCCAGGGATGCACGGGAAGCCGTTCCAGCTGTTCAAGTTTCGCACGATGACGGATGGAAGAGATGCGGAGGGGAAGCTGCTGTCGGATCATTTGCGGCTGACGCCGCTTGGCCAGCTGCTGCGAAAGCTCAGTCTGGATGAGCTGCCCCAGCTGCTGAATGTGGTAAAGGGAGAGCTGAGCCTGGTCGGCCCGCGTCCGCTGCTGATGGCGTATTTGCCCCTCTATACGGCGGAGCAGGCGAAGCGGCATCTGGTCAGGCCGGGCATTACCGGATGGGCGCAAGTGAACGGCCGCAATGCCGTGACCTGGGAGGAGAGGTTCCTCAAGGATGTCTGGTATGTGGAGAACAGAAGCTTTTGGCTGGATATGAAAATATTGCTGTTAACCGTTAAACGAGTGGCAAAGTCCGATGGCATCAGCAACGGCAATCATGTGACCATGCCCCTCTTCGAAGGCAATGCAAGCAATCAGAAAGGATGAGATGCCCTTTGTCCGCATCTGCAAATGCCAGAATCTATTTATCGCCGCCGCATATGAGCGGCCAGGAACAAGCCTATATCGGGGAGGCGTTCATGAACAATTGGATCGCGCCGCTCGGCCCCCATATTAATGCATTCGAAAGCGAAATATCAGGCTATGTCGGCTCAGGCGGAGCAGCGGCTGTCAGCTCTGGTACGGCGGCGATCCATCTCGCGCTGCGCCTGCTCGGCGTGGGCGAGGGAGATCGCGTATGCTGCCCGAGCTTCACGTTTATTGCCAGCGCCAATCCGATCCGCTACTTGGGCGCAGAGCCGGTCTTCATCGATTCCGATCCGGAATCATGGAATATGTCACCCGCTGCACTGGAGCGAGCGCTAGCTCTTGGCGCAAGATTCGGACAGCTTCCCAAGGCGGTCATTGTTGTCCATCTCTACGGGTGTATGGCCGATATGTTGGCTATTACGAGTATTTGTGAGCGCTATGGGGTTCCCATTGTGGAGGATGCCGCAGAGTCGCTCGGCTCGACCTGCGAGGGGCGTCAAAGCGGTACGTTTGGCCGGTTCGGCATTTTCTCCTTTAACGGCAACAAAATCATTACGACATCAGGCGGGGGCATGCTCGTATCCAACGACATTCTTGCACTGGAGAAGGCGCGCTTTCTGGCGACTCAGGCCAGGGATGAGGCCCCGCATTACCAGCATAGCCAGCTGGGCTACAATTACCGGATGAGCAATGTGCTGGCAGGCATCGGCAGAGCGCAGCTCGAAGTGCTGAACGAGCGCGTCGAAGCCAGAAGGAATGTCTACCATATCTATGAGGAAGGGCTCAAGCATTGGGAAGAGATTCGTTTTATGCCGGAGCTGCCGGGAACGCGCTCCAATCGCTGGCTGACCGCGCTGACCATCGACAGCCCGCATGCCGATTATATGATTCAGCAGATCATGGCAGCCATGATCAGGGCCAATATCGAAGTGCGGCCGCTGTGGAAGCCGCTGCATATGCAGCCGCTATTCAGTGACAATGCCTTCTATACGCATTCGGCGGCAGGCACGGCCGTCTGCGAGGATCTGTTCCTGAGAGGGATATGCCTGCCTTCCGGTTCCAGTCTGACTCTGGAGGATCAGGGAAGAGTGATCGATGTGATAGAAGATGTGATGCATCAATTAACCGGATTAACCGCCAAAGCAGTCAACTAAAGGTAACGGTCGCCTGAGGCTCTGGAACGAATGACGCGGGCAGGCGTGCCGTAAGCTACCGTATGCGGCGGCACATCCGAGACGACCGTCGCGCCTGCGCCGATGACACAATGCTCGCCGATGGTACGGCCGTGAATCAGGACGGCGCCGATGGCGACGGCGGTGTAATCGCCGATGGTGACATTGCCGCCAGTGGCGCATCTCGGCGCAAAGCTGACAAAGCTTCCGACCCTTGAATCATGATCAACCGATGTGCCCGGATAGAGAATGCCATGTTCGCCTATAATCGCGTCGCTGTTCACGACAGCGCCCGCCATGATGACCGAGCCTGCGCCGATGCGGGCTCCTCTTGCTATTTGGGCGGAGGGATGAACGGCCGTTGCGAATGGCAATGCAGGGAACCTGCGCTTCAGGCTTTGGACGACGAGGCCGCGCGTCCAGTTGTCGCCTATGGCCACGATCGCGCCGTCGATCGTATCGGCATGGGCCTCCAGCCAATCATCACTCCCCAGCACCGTGCAGCCGTATACCTGCTCTCCCGCAGAGAGGTGCTGATCCAGCAGGCCGGCAATTTCGTAGATACCTTCTTTTTCAACCGTATCCACGACCGTCTTCGCATGGCCTCCGGCTCCGAATATAATGATACGTTTTGACATCAGACATTCCTCCGAACAGTTCACAATAGAAAATGATTGAAGTTGAACGACAGCATAGCTTTAACAGCGGGGATAACCCGCAGTTGCGGAGCGATGAAGGGTTCGTTTTTGCAGCCGGAAGGGTTCCCGGACTCGCGGAGTCAGGGTTTCCGGCTGCAGCACGTCCTATCTATTATTCTAGCATATTGCCATCTTTCCATAAAATTTGGCTGTATCCGCAAGCAATAATTGACAGATTGGAAGACGGATGATAATCTGTAATTGTGTTCGTTTTATAGAACAAAAGTAGAATTTTGTTCGTTATTTGCGAATGATTGCGAAGGGGAGACTTATGAGAAACGATCATAGCGGAGAATTCTCCCAGGAGCTGAAGCTGCTGCTCGCGCTGCTGGAGATGGAGGAAGGGGCGGTGCTGACGTTCGAGCATTGGGAGCTGATGCAGGACGCCGATTGGCATGAGTTCATCGCGCTGGCCAGACATCATCGGGTGTTCCCGACGGTTAACCGCAAGCTTCAGGAGCTAAGACCGATACGGGTACCGGCATTCGTCATGGGCATGTTCCAGCGGGACTATTACCGGAATACGATTCAGATGCTGGCGCTAAGCGGAGAGATGGAGCTGCTGGCCAGCCAATTTTTGAATAAAGATATTCGCGTGCTGTTCCTGAAGGGGCCGGTCATCGCTGCCGATCTCTATGGCGACGTATCGCTGCGCACGTCCTGCGATCTCGATATTCTGGTGCCAATGGACCGCCTTGAGGCGGCGGAGGCGCATTTGCTTTCTCTCGGTTATGTGAAGGATGAATATATTACGAGCGTGCTCAATGACTGGAAGTGGCGTCATCACCATATGACCTATATGCATCCCCAGAAGGGAATCAAGGTCGAGGTGCATTGGCGGTTGAATCCGGCGCCGTCGAAGGAGCCCGGCTTTGAGGAGCTCTGGAGCAGAAGAAGACAGAGCGCGCTGATCAGCCGGCCGATCTATTATTTGGGACGTGAGGACCTGTTCCTGTTTCTCGTATCTCACGGAGCCCGCCATGGCTGGTCGAGACTGCGCTGGCTGCTCGATATTAAGCAGCTCATGAATCAGAAGCTGAATTGGCCGAAGCTCATTCTGCTGCTGCGGAAGCATCAGCTGCTCCATATCGGCGGGCAGGCCCTATGCCTCGCTGCCAAGCTGCTTGCCGCGCCTCTTCGGGAAGAGATGCGGCCCATTCTGGCGTCCCGCAAAGCGGAGTGGCTGGCGGAGGATACGCTGTTCTATGTTCAGAGAATGGTTAATCTGCACAGTCCGCCCGTGCCGAAAGACGTCGAACGTTATCACAGGCAATATTTGCTGGCGCTCATGACGACCAGACAGAAGCTGCTGTTTTTCGCCAGCATTCTGCATCCGCTGGCCGAGGACACCAAGACGCTGCCTTTGCCGGCCAAGCTGCATTTTTTATATTTTCCGCTGCGGCCGATTTTGTGGGCATCGAGGAAAATATGTAGCCGCTCCTCGGAGAAGAAGCGGGAAGCAAGCGCCTAGAGGCCAGGCGCGCTGGAGGGGAGCATAAATATGGGAACATGGGTCAAAGCGCTGCAAACGATCGGCACCCAATATCGATCCAGAGGCATAACCAGCTTCATGGCGATGAATCGTGTGCAGTTTTTTGCATGGCTGAGAGGGCTGCTGGCGCGGTTGTTCAGTTTCGGCAAGATCAAAAGCACGATCTTCTTCATGCAAGCGAACAGCACCATCGAGCTGCTAGGCAAGCGGTCGCGGATGCGCATCGGTAAATATGTATTCATTCGCAAAAATGCCAGCATTCGCATTGACCACGAAGGCGAGCTGGAGCTGGGCGATTATGTGTTCATTAACGACAATTGCAATATGAATTGCGTCAACCGGATATCCATCGGCGCTTACACGAAGATTGCTCCCAATGTATGCATCAACGATCATGACCATAATTACAAGCATACGGGGGATGAGCATCTTCTGATTGGTCAGGTGTCGATTGGGAAGCATGTGTGGATCGGATCGAATGTGGTCATTTTGCGGGACACCACGATTGAAGACCATGCGGTTATAGCGGCAGGAAGTGTCGTGAAGGGTCATGTGCCCGCCCATACTTTATTTGCGAATAAGCGGGAGAAACGACTGATTCCGATCGATCCCGAATCGGCTTCGCTCGCCGCCAAGGAGTCCCTATGAAGAAGCGTATTCTCATCTCGGTATACGACATGGAGATCGGGGGCATCGAGCGAAGTCTCATTAATATGCTGGAGCACTTCGATTACGAGCGGTATGAGGTAGACCTGCTTGTATTCTCCCACCAAGGCGATCTGCTGGAGCAATTGCCGCCCGCTGTTCAGCTCCTTCCAGAGAAGAGCAGCTACACGGTATTCCGCAAGCCGATGAAGCAATGCTTGAAGGAAGGCCGGATCGCCAGCGTGGCTGTGCGCCTCTTGGTGAAGCTGATCGCCGATGCCAAGGCTAGACGGCTCAAGCTGTCGGAGGGCTCGGGGTATATCCAATTGCAGTTGGTGTCGAAATATATGTCGTCGCTGCTGCCTTCAATCGACAAGCGCTATGATGCGGCCATCAGCTACGCCTGGCCCCATGACTTTATGCTGAAGAGGGTCAAGGCAGATAAGAAGCTGGCCTGGATTCATACGGACTACACCAAGCTCCAGATCGACAATACGGTCGATGAAGCGATGTGGGCCCGGTATGACGGCATCGCCTCGATATCGGAGGCTTGTACGGAAGCCTTCCTTAGCCAGTATCCGGCTTTGTCCGGCAAGATGTTTCTGGTCGAGAATATCGCCTCTCCGGCCTATATTCGCAGCAAGGCGCTGGAAGAGGAGGCAGAGGGCATGGATAACGACAGCTTCAACATCGTATCGGTAGGCAGGCTGTCTTATGTAAAAGGCTTTGATATGGCGATTGAAGCGGTCCGGCTGCTGGATTCCAGAGGTTTCCATAAAGTGAAGTGGCATATCGTCGGCTTCGGCGGAACTGAAGGGGAGCTGCGGGCGAAGATCGCGGAGTACGGGCTCCAAGAGCGGGTTATTTTGCATGGGAAGAAGCAGAATCCTTATCCCTATATGAAAGCCTGCGACCTCTATGTACAGCCTTCCCGTTATGAAGGCAAAGCCGTGACGGTAACGGAGGCGCAAATTGTGGGCAAACCCGTCCTCATTACCAATTACCCGACTTCGGGCAGCCAGGTGTGCGACGGCATGGATGGAATCATCTGCGACGCAAATGCAGAATCAATTGCTGATGCCATTGAACGTTTGTACCGGGATACTCCGCTAAGAGAACGCTTGATAGCGGCGGTCGAAGGAATGGATTACGGAAATGCCGGCGAGCTTGCCAAGCTGTACAACTGGATTGAAGGAGCAGCGCCAGAGCGGGAGGAGGAGAACCATGCATACAAGCAGCGTGTCGGCAGGACGGCCCAAGGTTAGTGTCATTATTCCGGTCTATAATGCAGAGGCCTATCTGCCGGCTTGCATCGATTCTCTTCTTGCACAGACGCTTGCCAATTGCGAATTTATATTTGTCGATGACGGCTCCCGCGATAGAAGCGCCGAAATATTAGAGCGTTATCGTGAGCGGGATCAGCGAATCGTCGTCATTCAGCAAGCCAATGCGGGCGTAAGCGCAGCGCGCAATGCGGGACTGGCGGCAGCAAGGGGCGAGTTCGTCGGCTTCGTCGATGCGGATGATTGGGCGGCTCCTGAGCTGTTTGGCACGCTGTATGCCGCTGTAGCGGATGGCGATGTCGTCTACTCCGGCTACATGAGATCAGCAGACGGCAAGGAGTCGGTCATTCACGGCCCGTTCTTGACTGGCGTACGGATGGACCAGGCCTACCTGCGGGAATGGGTATTGCCGGTATTCGTAGAATCCGACAGCTGCAATTCCGTATGCAATAAGCTGTACCGGAAGGAAATCATCGACACTTACGGCTTGTCGTTCCCTCAGTCTGTCGCGCTGGGCGAAGACGGCCTTTTCAACATGCGTTTTCTTTGCTACGCCAGAGGAGGCATCTGCCTCGATTACGCCGGCTACTACTACCGGGAGACAGAGGGGAGCGCCACAAGACGGACGGAGTCGGTTGATTATTTCGCCCGCACCCTTGAGGTCTATCAATCGGAATTGCCGGACGATGTGACGGCTGCGCTCGACAAGGAGAAGCTGGAGCCGCTTAAGCTGAATAAATTCGTCAGGTCGGCGATTTCCATTATTCATGCTTATTATTCCGCGTCAACGCCGGTTAGCTTTAGTCAAAAATACCGCTACGTCCGCACGCTGCTTAATCAATGGCTGCTGCGCGAGGCGCTGGAGCGCTACAAGGGGCTGAATGAGGAGCGGATGGGAAGATACGAGCGGGTTCTGATCCGGCTTATGCTGCTCCGTTCGCCGCTTGGCTTATATTGCATTACCGCTTATAGCAATGCCCGAAATAAAGGATAAAGGAAGGTACTTCATCATGAAGATTATGATGTACGGCCATGGAGGAAGCATGAATCGCGGCTGCGAAGCGATCGTCCGCTCATCGGCTTCCATTATTAAAGAGGGGATCGGCGGCGCGCAGGTGTATCTGCTGTCCGACAACCCGCATACCGATCAATCCATTACGAAGCTGGACGATGTATACGACGGCTCGCCCTCTCCGCTGCGCAAGTACTCCTATGACTGGCTGGTCTCTTCAGTCAGAAACAAGCTGTTCCAGGACGAATCCTATGCGCTGGGGAAGATCCATGACAATATCATCAGGCATATCGACCATATGGATGTCTGCTTGTCGATCGGGGGAGACAATTATTGCTACGGCGAGCAGCCGGGCTGGTATGAGGTGAACCGCAGAGTGAAGCGCCAAGGGAAGAAGCTTGTTCTGTGGGGCTGCTCCATCGGCGAGGAAGACATGTCGCCGGCGAAGCTCCAGGATCTCGCCGGCTATGATCTGATTCTCGCCCGCGAGACGCTGACGTACGAGATGCTGAAGGCGAAAGGGCTGACGAATGTCAGGCTGGTGGCGGACCCGGCGTTCACGATGGAGAAGGAAGAGCTGGCGCTCCCTGAAGGCTGGCAGGAAGGCAATACTGTAGGGCTGAACTTCAGTCCGCTCGTCTGGAAGAGGAATCAAGAGTCCAAAGCCGCTGTTCACGAGCTGATCCGGCATATGCTGGATTCGACCGACATGACGATCGCTCTGACGCCTCATGTGATGCAGGAGGGCAACAACGACTATGAGGTGCTGCAGGCGTACTACGAGCAATACAAGCATACCGGCCGTGTGCTGCTGCTGCCGGATCATCTGAACGCGATTCAGTATAAAGGATACATTGCGAGAATGCGGTTTTTTATCGGCGCACGGACTCATGCGACCATCGCCGCGTACTCCAACACGGTTCCGACGGTGGTGCTGGGCTACAGCGTTAAGTCCAAAGGCATCGCCAAGGACTTGTTCGGCGAGGAGAAGCTGGTGCTCGGCATACAGGACATATCAAGCGGCGATAAGCTGAAGGGCGCCTTCGACGAGATGGTACGGGATGAGGCGGCGCTGAGGGACGCGCTGCGCGGGTCCGTCCCCCGTCTTCAGCAGTTGTCGCATCGGGCTGTCCAATACTTGGCCGAATTGGCGTGAGGTGACTATGAAGAAGAAGCTGCTGTTTGTGATGCCGAGCCTAGCTGCGGGCGGCGGGGAGAAGAGCCTTGTCACGATGCTCTCGCATATCGATTTCGACCGGTATGAGGTCGATCTGTTTCTGTTCAACCGGGAGGGCATCTTCCTGGATGCGCTGCCGAAGGAAGTGAGATTGCTGGAGTCGCAGTCGTTGTTCGATGCGTTCACGCTGCCTCTCTTCCGCTCGTTGAGGACGTTATGGGCATCCGGCCATATCGGCCTGGCCTATAGCCGCCTGCGTTATACGCTGCGGAACAAACACCGTAGCGGCAGCTCTGTTACCGAGCAGCATAGCTGGAAGTACATGGCCCGGTCGCTCGATACGCTGGAGCAGAAATATGATGTGGCGATTGGTTTTCTGGAGAAGTCTTCGACCTACTTCTGCGTGGATAAAGTGAGAGCGGACAAACGAATCGGCTGGATTCATATCGATTACGACAAGCTGGAGATGGACCCCAAATTCGATAAGCCGTATTTCGGGAAGCTGGATCATATCATTACCGTGTCCGAGGAGTGCGAGGACATCCTGAAACGCCGGTTCCCGGAATATGACCGAAAGATCAGCACGATCTACAATATCGTGTCGCCGACCATTATCCATCGTCTGGGCGAGCAGCAAGCCGGCGAAGTATATGGACGGCGGGCGGGCGAGACCATTCTGCTGACGATCGGGAGGCTTCATGCGCAGAAGGGCCTGCCGCTTGCGGTAGAGGCTTGCGCGAGGCTCGTGGCGAACGGGTACAATATCCGCTGGTTTATTATCGGGGAAGGGGAGGAGCGGGAAGTGCTGCAGGAGCTCATCCGGAAGCATGGTATGGAGGAGCGGTTCATCCTGCTTGGCCTCCGGGCCAATCCGTATCCCTATACCCGCCAATGCGATATTTATGTCCAGCCTTCCCGATTCGAAGGCAAGTCCATCGCGATTGACGAGGCCAAAATTATGTATAAGCCGATCGTCGTTACGAATTTTACGACGGCGAAGGACCAGATCCGTGACGGTGCCAACGGGCTGATCGCATCGATGGACCCTGAAGGCGTCGCCACGGCGATTGCCCGGCTGATCGACGAGCCAGAGCTAGCGGGGCGTCTTGCGAAGACGCTGTCGGAGGAGAAGCTGGGAACGGAAGAAGAAATTCATAAGCTCTATAAGCTGGTAGGAGGCTGATTCATGAAGCCGAAATTGCTGTTCGTCATGAATCACCTGGACTGTGGCGGCGCGGAGAAAGCGCTCGTCTCGCTATTGCAGGTGATCGACTATAACCGGTTTGAGGTGGACCTGCTCTTGTTCAAGCGCGAAGGCATGTTCCTCGGGCATGTCCCGAAGCAGGTGAAGCTTCTGCAGCCGCCCGCGGATTATCATTATTACGATATGCCGATCCGCTCCGCAATAGTGAAGTGTATTCGGAGAGGGGCCTTCCGCTCGGTGCTGCCTCGTTTATATCTGGGTCTCGTCATGCGCACTGAGGACAATGCGGCCAGAAGAGAGCAGCTGGCTTGGCGGCATATTGTCCGTACGTTCAAGCAGTTGGAGGATCAATACGATGCCGCGATCGGTTTTCTGGAGAAGACGCCGATCTATTATGTGATCGATAAAGTAAAGGCCCGGCGCAAAATCGGCTGGATTCATACCAACTATGCCAATATGGGCATGGACCGGCGGCTGGATGAACCGTACTTTCAAGTGCTCGATCATATCGTGACCGTGTCGGAGGAATGCGGCAGTTCCGTGAAGGATATGTTCGGAGAGCTTGAAGCCAAGGTGAAGGTCATTCATAATGTCGTGTCTCCCGCCATCATTCGCAGGCTTGCCCAAGAAGAGCTTCCCGCCGAACGGGGCAACGCCGTTCGCTTGCTGACGATTGCAAGGCTGCATCATGTCAAGGGGATCGATCTTGCCATCGAAGCGGCGAGGCTGCTGAGGGACATGGGCGTAGCTGTGGACTGGACGGTGCTCGGCGAGGGTAGCAAGGAAGAACGAGAGTCGCTTACGTCGCTGATCGAGCGTTATGGCCTTCAGGAGCATGTGCGGCTGCTGGGTGCTGTAGACAATCCCTATCCTTATTTGAAGCTGGCTGATATTGTCGTCCAGCCGTCGCGGTATGAAGGGAAATCCATTGCGATCGACGAGGCAAAAATTATGGGGAAGCCGATCGTCGCCACCGCCTTCACGACGGTAGCGGACCAGATCGAGCATGGCAGCAACGGGCTTGTGGTAGAGATCAAGCCTCAGGCGATCGCCGATGGGATTAGACGGCTGATCGAGCAACCGGAGCTGCGGGAAGCTTTTGCCGCCAGACTGGCGGAGGAAGCTTTGGGAACGGAGAATGAAGTACGCAAGCTGTATGAGCTCGTACATGATGGAGAATGGTTGGAGGCGAACTGAACATATGGAGCTCCTATCGGCAGGTTGGATCCTTGCCTTTATATTGATTGTTAGTATAGCGGCTCTGTCGCTTCACGACCTGGTTCCGCTGCTTGGCACCTGGCTGAGGCGCATTCATATCGGCAGGCATGATCAGCATGCGCTCTGGCATTCGGCTGTTGCAGCCAGAGGGGCCAAATGGCTGAACCGGACGCCAGTTGCGAAGGTGACCGATCAGACAAGGCTGACGGTGATTGAGCGGTTGAACGGCCGGTATTCGGCTTCGGCGCTGCAGGATTGGCAGCGGGCTTCGTTGCTGCTCGGACTCTCGGAGCTGCCGGAGGAAAGCGGAGTAAAGCACGAGATGGAGCGCTTCCTCTCTGCGACCTTCACCGACAAGGGGGATTGGCGGAATGCGCCACGCCATGTCGACTCTGCCATCCTCGCATATGCCGTCATGAAAATTCCCGGAATACAAGCAGACCGGTACCGGCCGGCCCTCGACGCTATCCGGCGGCTCATCGAGGATCATGTGGGCGAGGACGGAACGGTTCGCTACCGGAATGCGATGCGCGAATACCGCTACGTGGATACGATCGGCTTCATCTGTCCGTTCCTTATCGCTTATGGGATGAAGTTCGGAGATACGACCAGCCTTGAGCTGGCGATGAAGCAAATACGGGCATTTGTAAAGTTCGGTTTTCATGAAGGTCTGGGTATTCCTGCTCATGCCTATGATATCGGCAGTGAAGCGCCGCTTGGGCTTATCGGATGGGGACGGGGGCTGGGCTGGTTTGCGATCGGACTGATCGATATGTGGAGCGAATTGCCGAGCAATCATGTGTATAAGCGCGAGCTGAGGCATGTCGTAAAGGCATTCGCCGAAGCAGTCATGAAGCTGCAGCAGCCGGGCGGCAGCTGGAGCTGGACGGTCACGCGGAAGGAGAGCCGGCCGGACTCCTCTGCGACGGTGACGCTTGCCTGGTTCCTCATCAAGGCGGCGGAGCTGGAGGAGTTGTCCGCTCCCGCCATGAAGTGCGTGGAGAAGGCGATGCATTATTTGCGGGGCGTGACGCGAAAGGACGGAGCCGTAGAATTTTCCCAAGGCGATACGAAGGATATTGGGGTGTATTCTACGTTATTCGGCATCTTGCCGTTCACGCAAGGCTTTGCGATTCGGCTCGGCCAGCGATACGGGCAGGCCATAGATGGAGGGTCGGAGCTGCGCATGGCTGTAGGTCAGCGTGAATGGAGCAAGCCATGAGAGTCAAAAGCAGCTTTTTGAACATCTCGGCAGGCTTGTTGAATCAGCTCATTATTACGATTCTGAGCTTCGTGTCGAGAACCGTCTTTATTAATAGCCTCGGCATCGAATATTTGGGCGTTAATGCGTTGTTTACGAGTGTGCTGGCCATGCTTTCCCTGGCGGAAGCGGGTATCGGCTCCAGCATCATCTATAATCTGTACAAACCGGTGGCGGAGCGAAACAGGCTTAAGGTGCTGGCGCTTATGAAGCTCTACCGCAATACGTACCGGGTCATCGCAGTCATCGTACTGCTGCTGGGGCTTAGCGTGATGCCTTTCCTGGACATCATCGTGCAGGATGCCGATGTCAAGCATCTGGAATGGGTCTACCTCATATTTCTGCTGAATACAGCCGTGCCTTATTTATTCGTCTACAAGCATTCGTATCTGAACGTGAACCAAAAAAACTATATTGTCACCATCGTGTTTTCGATATCGGCAATTGTGTCAACCAGCATCCGCATCGCCATTTTGTACTACACGGAAAATTACTTGCTGTATTTGGCGGTGGACAGCATCATCACGATAGCAACATCGATTATCCTGGCACGTATCGTGGACAAAAAATATCCATTCCTCCGCTTCGGCAAAGCCGACATCCTGGACCCGGAGACGAGAGCGAACTTCATGAAAAATATGAAGGCCATATTTATGCAAAATGTGGGCAACTACTTTATTTTCGGCATCGAAAGCATTCTGATCTCGACCTTTGTCAGCATCATTGCCGTCGGCATCTATGCCAACTACAAAATGCTGTTCGACATAAGCCGGACCTTTCTGAATCAGGTGTTCGCCGGCATGAACCACAGCGTGGGCAATATGGTGGCCGTCGAATCCGCCGCCAAAATCTTCGATGTCTACAAAGTCATGCTGCTGCTCAGCTTCTGGCTCTATTCGCTGTTGTCGATCGGGATGTTCTTGCTCGTCCAGCCGCTTATCCTGCTGTGGCTAGGACCGGACTTTGGCATGAGCGGGCTCATCTTGGCGGTGCTCGTCATCATGTTCTATGAGCGCGGCATGCGCAATACGATTACTTCGGTGAAGACGACAGCAGGGATCTTCCACGAGGACCGGTTTGCGCCGCTTATTCAGGCCGCCATTAATTTGGGACTGTCCCTATGGCTCGTCCAGCAGATCGGACTTGTCGGCGTATTCGTAGGCGGACTGTTAAGCGCGTTGCTTGTGCCCTTCTGGACCACACCGTATTTGGTATACAAAAAAGTATTCAAGCGTTCCGTCTTTCATTATTACAGGACGTACCTGTTCTACACGTTGCTGGGCTTGGGCGCTCTAGCAGCCTCTTATGCAGTAAGCAGCCTGCTTCCTGCACATTCTCTGCTGGCCTTTCTCGCCAAAGGTGTGATCGTGCTTATTGTAGTTAATCTGCTCTATCTGCTCGTGTTTTTCAAAACGCCGGAGTTTGCTTATCTGGCCCGTATCGCGGCATCATTCGCATCCAAGTTTAATCCGTTCAAGCGTCTTCTTCCATCACGGCTGCTGCGTACGGAGGAAAAATAAAGGCCATTCGCCCTGGGTGCTCCCGCCGAATGGCCTTTTTTGATTATGGGGCAATTAAGCCGTAAGGCTTGAAGACGGCAAGCGGTCCGACTCTTTGCCAGGTGACGCTTCCGTCGGCTACGGTAGCTCCGGTGGCGGATGGCCATGCCGGCACTGCCGCGCCGGTTGTGCCGGAGGTGACTGCCTCGTACACATAGCCCCCCGACTGAATCCGGTCGCCTTTGGTTTTGCCTGTAGCTGCCGACCAGGCCAGGGTAGCTGCGTAGCCTTCTGTTAGGCATATCCAGCCTGCATACCCGCCTGCTACGGGTGCGGCGTTGCCGTACAGATCGCCGCGGAACCAGTATCCGTGGCCGGGAGGGCTGACCCCTTCGATGTCGGGATCGTAATTGAGATAGATCGCGCCTTCAGGTACCGGCAAATTGATTTGCGTATAAATGTTGCGGATGTTGCCGAAGGTTCTGACCGCTTTTTTGTTCGTTGGATTGTAATATTGCAGGTTCAGCCGTCCCGTGCCGGTATAGCTAATTGTTGAACGCTTCAGATAGACGCTAGTGGTGCCGGTCACATTGAAGTTGTTTGTCAGGAAATAAGCGAAGCCGCTATTGGCGATTCCAATTCGAGAGTCGGCAACCTCGATCCAGCCGTAGCCGGTATTGAATTCACTCTGGAAGAGATAAGTGGCCGTACGGATGATAAAGTCGCATTGCTCAAGTCGCATTATGGGAGATTCGCCAGGCGTGTTAATGTTCCCGATCTTTAGAATCGAATCTGTCAGCTTGCAGGAGTGGAATTGAGCTGTCCGCTGCTTCATGCCGAATATATGATTGTTCAGCAGGCTGTTTCTGAATTTGCAATCCCGGAACGTGACGCTCTCTGCTGCTGTTGTCTGGTAACGCGTCTCGATGCGCACATTGACGTTCGTCATGATCGTCCCGATGACCTCGTAGGCGCGCAGGTACAATTCCCGCTGGATCGTTACGCCCTCGAAGGAGCAGCTCTCGATCCGGTTCGCGACAACAAACGGTGTGCCCGAGAAGTTTTCGGTCCAGATGAAGTGATTCTCACGGCAGATGAAGCGGTCATCGTCGGGCAAGGAGAAGTTGGCGGAATCGATCAGCGTGTTGTTGCGGAAGTTCACATCGTAGCCCGTGCCCGCCATGCTCGTGTTGCTGATGCTAACCAGCGTATTGTTTTCGATATTGACATGCGCGTTGGGGAGATGGGCAGTCATCAGGCCGATGCCGGACTGGCAGCGATGCAGGAAGTTTTCCCGTACGTTCGCCACTTGCAGCGAATACAGGTTAATCCCGATGCCGGACAGATTGTACAGATGATTGTTGTGGACCTCGACCGACCAGCATCCAACCAGAATGCCGTGGTACAGGTTGTAGAATACATTGTTGCGGATGACGCAATTTTCCCCGTAGGAATCCTCCTGATTAATGCCATAACGGGTCGGATCATTGAAGACGGGCTTGCGGTCGAGAAGCCCCGTTCCGTCGCGAATGATATTGTTCTGAATCGTGTTGTAGTTGCCGCCGAGCGTAATGCCGCCTCTATGCGTATTGTAGACTTCGTTGTATTCGATCAGGTTATGATGGGGAGTCAATCCGAACTTCAGCGTAATTTGCATGTTTTTAGTCGTGGAAGTTTCGTTGTTGAAGATAAATCGGAAGGTTCGGGCGCCGGGGGGAATGGAGATGGGTGTGTAAATTTTTTTGGCGTCATAGCGGCCAAGGTAGGTATTATTGGCACCGTAATAGGCGACGTCAACTTCCTTCGTATTCAAGGCGGTCTGGCGGGTATAGCCGGCCCCGGCAACGAGGAAGCTGTCATAGCCTGCTGGAACGTTGATGGGCTGCGACACAAGCGTCTTGCCGTTCGCCTGGATTAGAGCGCCAGTCTGGCGATGCACTTCATTGACCGTAAGCCCCAAAGCAAATTCGGCATAATCGTAGAAGGATACGCTGTCGATGGAGATGCCGTCTCCCATATAGCTGCTAATGACGCTGTTGCGGACGGAGCAGAAGGAGGAGCCTTTTGTAAGATGAATGCCGTAGGTGCCCTCATGCGCTGCTTCGGCTGCATTCGTGAAGCTGCGGTCTGCCTTGTCGCCTATGAGAATCAGATTTTTGATATGGGAATCGGTGACCCCCGGGAGCTGAATGCTCATGCCGCTTTGGACGGGGAATTGATAATAAGCCGTCGTACCTGTGCGCGTATCGAATGGCGATTTGCGGTCGGAATCATAGAGCACCTTGAGGGTCGAGCCTTCAAAATCGATCGTCATATGGCTTTGGGCAATCGTTATGCTCTTGGGGAAGCAAATGGCGTATTCGTTCTTCGGGACAAATAGATAACGATACCCGTTGTCGTATGCCCATGCGATGGCATTGTTAAAGCCGTCGATATTTTTATCGGCCATGAAGTAATGCTGATCGGTATAGGGCTTCGATGGAAGCCCGGGCGTTATGCCCCATCTCGCAAGCTCGATCAGATAGGCTGCGGCTTCGCCTCCTCCTGAGCCTGAGCCGGGCGGCCCTTGCGGTCCTGTAGGCCCGGTATCGCCCTTTGGTCCGGCAGCGCCAGCGGGACCGGGAAGTCCTTGCGGACCGACCGGTCCTTGTGGTCCTGCTTGACCCGCTGGCCCTGCCGGACCTTGAGCGCCTGTTGCGCCAGTCGCACCTTGCAGTCCCACAGTTCCTTGAGCGCCAGTAGCTCCGGTCGCACCTTGCAGCCCGGCGGGGCCTTGTGCGCCAGTCGCGCCAGTCGTGCCTTGCAGCCCAGCCGGCCCTTGAGCGCCAGTCGCGCCAGTTGCGCCTTGCAGCCCGGCGGGTCCTTGAGCGCCAGTCGCGCCAGTTGCACCTTGCATCCCGGCGGGCCCCTGAGCGCCAGTCGCGCCAGTTGCACCTTGCACTCCGGGTGGTCCCTGCGGTCCCGTGGGGCCGGGCGTTTGGCCGATGTTGTCGGGAATGGCGGACGCCTTGATTTGTCCGGTATCAGGATCGATAATCGCATCCAGCCTGGACTGGATGGCTGAATCGTCGTATATCAGAAAGGACTGTCCGTTCACATCGATGTAACCGTTATTATTTGAAGCCATACAATCTACTCTCCTCTCTCAAAATGAATAAAGACGGTTCACTGATATTCATATGATAGACGGGTGAAGATGGTATGTGCGTTTTATAGAATATGCTTCTGCCTGTCGTCGGCAATTCTGGACGAAATCGCAATCTTTTGTTCGTTATTAGAGACAAAATGGTATTGTTCTGCTACAATGTTCTTTATAAAGAACGAAAATGTTCTCATTAGAAAATTGCGGAGGAGATGGAACATGGCCATTCTTGTTACGGGCGGAGCCGGATACATCGGCAGTCATACCTGTGTGGAGCTGCTTCATGCCGGTTATGACATTGTTGTTGTGGATAATTTATCGAACAGCCATCCGGAGGCGCTCAAGAGAGTATCGGAGATTACGAACAAAACATTCCCTTCCTACTTTATCGATTTGCTCGATCGCGATTCGCTGGATCATGTGTTCAAAGAGCACGGCATCGAGGCGGTTATCCATTTTGCGGGTCTGAAGGCGGTTGGGGAGTCCGTGCAGCAGCCGCTCAGGTATTATCATTCCAATCTCATGAGCACGACGACGCTGTGCGAGGTGATGGAGGACAACGGTGTGCGCAAGCTCATCTTCAGCTCTTCGGCTACCGTGTACGGTGTGCCGGAGAGCGTGCCGATTGATGAGGGGGCTCCCGTCGGCGCCATTAATCCATACGGGCGGACCAAGCAGATGATCGAGCAGATGCTTATGGATCTGGCGCAATCGAATGCCAACTGGAGCGTAGCCATACTGCGCTATTTCAATCCCGTTGGCGCGCATGAGAGCGGTCGGATCGGAGAGGACCCCAGCGGCATTCCGAACAATCTCATGCCCTACATTGCCCAGGTTGCGGTAGGCCGTCTGTCCGAGGTGTCCGTCTATGGCAGTGATTACGAGACGATAGACGGCACGGGTGTTCGTGACTATATTCATGTCGTGGATTTGGCCATCGGCCATCTGAAGGCGCTGGGCAGAATCGAACGGACTGCAGGCATTCACACCTATAATCTCGGTACTGGCAGAGGGTACAGCGTGCTGGAGATGATTGAGGCGTTCAAACGCGCTTCCGGGCAAACGATTCCGTATCGGATCGCCGCCAGAAGGCCGGGCGATATCGGGATTTGCTATGCGGAAGCGTCGAAAGCGGGGCAGGAGCTGGGCTGGGAAGCCGCCAGAGGAATCGATGAGATGTGCCTTGACGCCTGGCGCTGGCAATCGATGAATCCAAGAGGGTACCGCGCGCCGGAGCCTGTCGCTCAGCGGCTGTAGGCCGTAACCGGCACAGGGTTCTTATCCTCGTGACCATTTATAATCTACCATCGGCGAGGTGCTGCTTGTGAGCAAGATTGATATCGTAGTGCCCGTCTATAATGCCGGTCTGAAGCTGCATGCTTGCATCCGCTCGATCCGGCTGCAGTCCTACCCCAATTGGAGACTGCTGCTGGTTGACGACGGTTCAAGCGATGGCAGCGATGCGTTGTGCAAGCAATATACCGAACGCGATAGCCGAATCTCCTATGTCCGGCAGTCTCATTCCGGCAGCATATCCGCTCGCAGGCTGGGGCTGGAGCTGTCCGATGCCCCATATATTCTGTATATGGATGCAGACGACTGGGCCGACAAGCGGCTGCTGGAGAAGCTGGTAGGGGCGGCTCTTGCCGATGACGCGGACATTACGGTATGCAATATGTATAAAGTCATGAATGATTCAGCATGGCCCAGACGGAGCAACGGCAGCCGCTACTTCAAGCAAAAGAGGAGGTATGAGACTGACGAGATCCGCAGCGAGCTCGTACCTGCTTTTCTGCACGGCCATCCCTTCCCGCCGCAGCTGCACGGCAAGCTCTACAAGCGGGAGCTTCTGCTGTCCAGCGGGCATTATGTATCGCGGATTCGTTTTTTTGGCGATGATCTTTTTCTGAATCTGGAGATGTTTTTGAAGGCGCGGTCGGTTCAGATTATCCCCGATGTCCTTTACTATTACCGTGCAGGCGGAGCTACGAGCCGCTATATGCCGCATCTGTTCCATGATATGGTGAACGGATTTCTCATTCAGAAGGAAGTGGTGGAATCTCATTACCGGCACCAGATCCAATTCCACTACTTTGGAATCAGAGTCATGCTGCTAAATACGCTCCGCACTTGTCTGCGCAATCTGTCTTCGGGACGATTGCCGGAGCGGGAGCAGTTGTCCGCGATCCGCGAATATTGCTCTCATCCGGCTGTTCTGGAGTGCGCCAGGGACGAGGCGGCGGCGGCTTATTTCCCCCTTCGCTACATTCGTGCCATTCAAAACGGGGACGCCGCTTATTTATCCAGATTGGGGAAAAGGGACTACCAGATCAGCCTGCCAAAGAAATTTGTGATGTATGCGATTGCAAAAATATCATTCTAATTATTTCGACAAATTGAGAAATAATCTCTCAAATTATGGAGACATGAACCGACAGCATGTGCATTTGAGTTAGGATAATATACATCTTGTGGAATCAATATGGAAAAAGGGAGACGTTGAAATGCGTTTAGTATCTGGGCACCTTAAGCGCATGGAGTCAGTGGTGCAACCGGCCCCGACGAATGGGGGATATAAAGGATGAGACGAGTAATATCGGACAACCAGCAGGAACTGGACGCGGAGTGGGTAGAGCTCATGATATGCGCGCGCGAAAAGGGACTCACAACCGAAGAAGTGAGCAAGGTTCTGCGTATCCTTCAAGAGGAAGGGCAATCCATTATACAGGAGAGCGCTGTATAACGATATACAGCGCTATTCACGACCTGATTTCCATTTATTAAATTCGAGAAACTCTTTGAATTGTTCTTTGCTTACCCCGGAATTCATCGCTTCTCTTACTAAATCTTCCCAATCCCGATCCAGCCCGGCTGGGCGTTCCGATTGGTCGTTATTTACAAATTCCTCGACCGGCACGTTTAATACCTCGCCTATTTTCTCAAGAAACTGTATGGAAGGGTTTTGCTGAAGACCACGTTCAATGGAGCTCAAATACGATTTTGCAACCCCTGCGCGCTGCGAGAGCTCAGTTAACGAAAGGCCCTTCCGTTTGCGAAGCATCTGAATGCGTTGTCCGATCATAGCAAACTCCTCCGTTAATGCTTATATGCATTTTTTTTTATTATAGCGAAATATAGTGATTAACGAAAGTGATTATGTTCCATTTGCCGTACATAAAAGATATTGCATAACAGAATAAGATCTGTTCATTCAATATTTTCCATTGAAGTGAAAGCTTTCTATTGTTTTTAATAACGAACAAAAAGATTGCGAAATGAACCAAAAAAGGGCGAAAAATACGGTTGACACCCGAATGATTTGAGGATAATATGAGATTGTGTTCTTAATAAAGAACTTAGTTCTGTCGGCTGACGGGATGAGTTTATAGAAAAATTGTTCGTTAAAATGAACGAAACTGACCGGTTCGGAGGCAGACATGAGCGCGATTGCGGGAGTACACGGAGATATCGGAAGGGTTCGGCTGCGAGAAGAGGGCAGTCGCATGCTGCAGGCATGGGACAATCAGACTGCGGATGATGTCCTGGCTTGGGAAGACCGGCTTACATACTTGGGCGCGCACAATCACTGGATCACTCCGGAATCGGTCGGCGTACCTAATCCGTTCTGCGACCGGGAACGCCGATTAGCCGTTGTTGCTGACGCGATTATCGACAATCGCGAGGAGCTGTTCGACAATCTTGGCGTACATCGGCGGGACAGAGCCTCTATAAGCGATCAGGAACTGATTCTGTTGACTTATGAGAAATGGGGGACAGGGACCGCTGCCCGGCTGGTAGGCGACTTTTCGTTCGTGCTTCGGGACGATCGCAACGGCAGGCTGTATGGGGCGCGGGATTTCTCCGGCGGAAGAATGCTCTACTACAGCTGGGACGGGATAGCGTTCCGCTTCTGCTCTATGATGGAGCCGCTGCTGAAGCTGCCTGCGGGAACCCGAACCATCAACGAGCGGTGGCTTGCGCAATATTTGGCTATCTCGACCGTGGTGGATGCCGCGAGCGCTGACCAGACGGTATACGAGGACATTCGACAAATCCCGCCTGCCCATTACTTTGTGCTGGAGGATGGCAAGCTCACTTTGTCCCGGTATTGCAGGTTGGAATCGCCTGGCATGCTGAAGCTGAAGTCCGACGGTGAATATGTAGAGGCTTTCCGCGACGTATTCCAGCAGGCAGTCGACGCCAGAGTGCGCACTGCCGGGGGGGTCGGGGCGCAGCTCAGCGGCGGACTGGATTCCGGAGCCGTCGTAAGCTTTGCCGCCAGACGGCTTCGCGAAGAGAATCGGACGCTTCAAACGTTCAGTTATGTGCCGGTCCACGACTTTGTGGATTACACGTCCAAGTGGTATATGCCCAATGAGAGACCCTATATCGAGAAGACGGTCACGCATATCGGGGGTATCCAGTCCCATTGCCTCGATTTTGAAGGACTTGATCCCTATTCGGATATCGACGACATGTTGAATGTAATGGAAATGCCATATAAATTTTATAGCAATTCGTATTGGCTGAAGGGCATCTTCAAGGAAGCGAGCGACCGTAACATCGGAGTGCTTCTTAATGGAGGCAGAGGGAACCTGTCCATTTCGTGGGGGGACGCGATTCCTTATTATGCCCGGCTGCTAAAGCGAATGAGGTGGATCAAGCTGATGGGCGAGCTTCGGTCTCGCAGCTATAAGATCGGCTCGGGACGAGGGCATCTCTTGTCACTCGTCAGCAAAGAAGCGTTCCCCTTCCTGAGAGGAAAGAACGGAGAGCTTGCCGAGAGTCCGTATCATGCGCTCATCAATCCCGAATTTGCCGCAAGGACCCGGGTGTATGAGCAATTACGCGAATACGGAATCGACGACTCCGGCTGGCTGGCCTCGGGTGATACGTACAAGGACAAGAAGAACCACTTCCGTGAGCTGTTCCATTGGAATGCCAGCAATACGCTTGCGGCCAAGCTTTCCCATCGCTATAAGCTGTGGAAACGCGATCCAACCAATGATCTGCGAGTCATTCGCTTCTGCCTGTCTTTGCCAGAGGATCAATATGTGAGGCAAGGGATGTCGCGTGCGTTAGTCAGGCGTGCGACGGAGAAGCTGCTGCCCGATTCGATCCGGCTGAACGAGACCGTACGCGGTGTGCAGGGAGCGGATTGGCTTCATCGGATGCTGCCGGATTGGACATCGTTCTATCAGGAGCTTCAGCAGATCGGCCGCGATGACCGAATGCTTGAGATCGTGGATGGACGAGTCGTAGAGAGTGTGCTTGCCCGTCTGAAGAATGGAGTCCAATCCGCAGATGCGTATGGACGGGATGTCAACGCCGCCATGTACTTAATGATTCTGTATCGGTTTCTTCGGAAATCGGCTTGAAAGGAGGTGACGAATGATGATGGCAAAAAAAGAATGGAATAAGCCGGAATTGGAAGTTCTTCAAGTTCAAATGACGGAGGCTTCGACGCACAACGGTCCTTTTACTGATGAAGCTTATAACCCTGGCAACAACAGTGAGTTCCCGCGGTTTTCAAGCTAATGTCGGAAATGGCGACTGGGCAAGCTCTTATACGGTTCTGTATAAGAGCTTGTTGATTCCGTTTGTGGGGTGAACAAAACATGTTGGATACGAAAGTGAAACTGCAATATAGAGCCTTCGGCTTATCCGTCCACAGCGACATGGTGCTGCCTGAGCTTTCGGAGCTGAATAGCCTCAGCGCTTCGGCGGATGTCGTGGTGAAGGTAGATCCCTTCCTGAAAAACGGGTTTGATGCGAAACCCTATCATTTTGTGGCCGAGGACCATACGGTGACGGTCAAAATGCCTGATGCTGGCGTCTTCCGCGTGCAGGATGGCGACAAGATCATTGTCTCGCCTTATGCGGGTGCGGATGAGGATTTAATCCGCCTTTATGTGCTTGGCACTTGCTTCGGTATCGTGCTGTTGCAGCGGGGCATCTATCCGCTTCATGGCAGCGCGCTTGCCATTCATGGAAAGGCGTATGCTATCGTCGGCAAGTCCGGCGCCGGCAAGTCGACGCTCGCTTCCGCGCTGATTGCAAAGGGTTACCGGCTGCTGAGCGATGACGTCATCGCCGTGTCGATCGATCCGCTTACGGGACAGCCGACTGTAGCGCCGTCTTATCCCCAGCAGAAGCTATGGCAGAACAGTCTGGAGGCGATGGGGCAGAATTATGAAGCGCTGCGCTCGATCTTCGGCAGGGAGACCAAATATTGCGTTCCGCTGACCGATAACTTCGAGTCCACTTCGTTGCCGCTCGGCGGTGTCTTCGAACTGACGAAGAATGCGGAGCATAACGGCATTGCGGTGGAGCCCGCCGGCAAGCTGGAGAGGCTGCCTCTATTGTTCCAGCATACATACCGGTATCAGCTGATCGAGCGTATGAATGTGATGAAGTGGCACTTTGAGCAATCGGCGGCACTGGCCTCAAGGCTGAATATATACCGGCTGCGCCGTGGCGAATCCGCGTTCACTGCGCCTCAATTAGCCGATCTTGTCTTGAATACGATATCGACGGAGGGAACAGTCCATGGTTTATAAAGGGGAATTAATGAGCCAGCCGGAACACCAGGCCTTCTCGCTGGATTTGCTTGCTGTGCAGAACAAAAACAATATTGCCAGCGACATGAACGGGGAGAAGGTGCTTCTAAGCATCGACAACGGCAAGTATTACAATTTGGGCGCCATCGGCGGGCGCATCTGGGATATGATGGCGTATCCGGAGACGATCGGTTCCATCGTCAATACATTGATGGACGAATACGAGATTGACCGGACGACATGCGAGGAGCAAGTATTCTCGTTCCTGACGCATCTCTCTGAGGAACGGCTTGTCCAGTTCGGCATTTAAGGCTGGTGTACCGATGTCGATCGCGAGAAAGCTGAAGCTGCTGTTGTCTTATGATAGGCGCACCATCGCGCTGCTTGTCGAAGCAACCTGTTATATGGGTTGGGCCCGGTACCAACTGCTGCACCGTCCTTTCGCGGGTTTGGCCGCCCGGCTGGGAGAGCCGATGAAGGAGACGGATTATGAAGAGACGGAAGCGCATCGTAAGGACCTGGCTCGTGTCCGGCATGCGCTTAACTTGATGAGCGAGCATACCTTCTGGGAGAGCAAGTGTCTCGTACGTGCCGTTGCCGGGATGAAAATGCTGGAGAGGCGCGGGATCGAAAGCACACTGTATCTGGGGACCGCCAAAAATGAACAAGGCAGCATGATTGCGCATGCCTGGCTCCGCAGCGGCCCGTGGTATATTACCGGGGCGGAAGAGATGAAGTCATTTACTGTCACAGGCAAGTTTGCCCGAACGATGGCATTCGAGGGCCGGAAAGCGATGAATGTATGAAGCAGCTGCTGTATTTTGCAGGCCAGCTCCACAGGTACGCGGGAAAGATCCTTTATGTCAATCTTTTCGGAATGCTGTTGATCGGATTGCTGGATGGCGCGGCAGTCCTATTGCTGTTGCCGCTGATCGGCATTATCGGCATTATCCCGTCCGCGACGGCAATCATTCCGGGTATTGGCTTTCTGTCCTTCCTGCAAGAGATGCCGGTCACCTGGTCACTGACTATTATTTTATGTTTCTATATCGCATTGGTAGCGGCCCAGAGCTTGCTCCAGCGTAATTTATCCCTGCGGGAAGTACGCATACATACAGGTTTTATCAATCATGTGCGGCTGGAGACTTACCGGCTGCTGCTGCAAGCGAATTGGACATTTTTTGTACGGAAACGAAAATCGGATTTAATCAATGCATTGACAGGTGAGCTGGGAAGGGTAACGAATGGCGCCTTCTTGTTCCTGCAGATGATCGCCTCTGTTGCGTTCACACTGATACAGATTGGGCTGGCCTTGTGGCTGTCCTGGCCGTTAACGCTGTTCATATTAGGCTGCGGCCTGTTGATCGGATGGCTGTCGCGGCGCTATATCCGCAAATCCAAACAACTGGGAGCCGTCTCTGTTGACTTGGCTCAAAGCTATTTGGCGGGCATATCCGATCACTTCAACGGCATGAAAGAGATCAAAAGCAACTCGCTCGAGCAATCCCGTTATCGCTGGCTGCAAGACTGGTCGGCGAAGATCGAGCGCGAACGATACGAATTCACCAAGGTGCGAAACAATTCGCAGCTGTTCTATAAATGGGCTTCGGCCGTCATGATCGCGGTATTTATCTTTGCGGCGGTGACGCTGTTCGATACGCAGGGTGGACAGATGCTGCTGATCACGCTGCTGTTTGCCAGATTATGGCCCAGATTTACCGGCATTCAATCCAATCTGGAGCAGCTGGCTTCCTCGATCCCTGCCTTCAGAGCTTTAATGGAGCTTCAACTGGAATGCAAGGCGGAGCGAGAGCGGGGCGGATTGCTAACAGGAGCGTTCGAGGAGAAGCTGCTTCCGCTGCCTATGAATGAAGCGCTGGAGCTGAGGGATATTTTCTTCCGCTATGACCGCAGCAGCCCGGACTATACGCTGCATGATGTCAACCTGCGCATTCCTGTGAACGGGATGACGGCTATTGTCGGCAAGTCGGGTGCTGGCAAAAGCACCATTGTCGATATGCTGCTGGGATTGATCGAGCCGGAGCGGGGAATCGTGGCTGTGGACGGCAAGCCGCTTCAACCGGAAGGGGTGATGAGGCTTCGCAGGTCCATCAGCTACGTACCGCAGGATTCCTTCTTGTACCATGCCAGTATCCGCGACAATTTATTGTCAATCGATCCGGACGCGACCGAGAAAGAGATGTGGGAGGCCATGGAATTCTCGTCGGCGATCGAATTTGTGCGGGAGCTTCCCCAAGGGCTGGATACGATCATTGGCGACCGGGGTGTTCTGCTCTCCGGCGGAGAGCGGCAGCGGCTGGTACTGGCGCGGGCCATCCTGCGCAAGCCCTCGATCCTGATCCTTGATGAAGCGACGAGCGCGCTGGACAGTCTGAACGAATCCAAAATCCAGCAAGCGCTGGAGCGGCTGAGAGGGAAGCTGACGATGATCGTCATTGCCCACCGCTATACCACGATTCAAGATGCGGATCATGTTATCGTGGTCGACGATGGCCGGATCGTGCAGGCAGGAGAGTTCCAGACGCTCGCAGAGGAGCAGGGGGGCATGTTCCGCAGCCTGCTCGGCAGCAAGCAGCCGGTGGCAATGTAGCCTCAATTTCTCTATACTAAATCTTATATTCCTATAAGATGAGGGGAGAGGAGCGCCGCCATTGGACCTGCTGCTGGAATTGCTCGCTGTCGCTGCGGCTGTGGCCGCTTTGCTCTATATTGCATTAATCGTTCCTACCCGTTGGCTTAAGATTGAGCAGGTGCGGCATCCGCTTGGCATCGGCGCCCGTATCTTGCAGATTAGCGATTTGCATGTGGATATGCTCCGTGTATCCTCCGGCAAGCTGCAAGAGGCGATTCAGAGAACCAAGCCGGACTATATTTTTCTAACAGGCGACTATACGTACAAGGAAAGTTGTTTGCCGGAGCTGGACCGCTATATTAGAATGATTGCCGAGGAAGGTGTACCCGTCTATTCGGTGCTTGGCAACCACGATTATAACTTCCCAGGTGTGCAGAGAATAATCGATGTGATGGAGCGTTACGGCGTAACGGTGCTGCGCAATGAATCGAGGGAGCTTGCTGATTTCATCCTCGTGGGCATCGATAACTACGGAACCGGCCATAGCCGGATACAAGAAGCGTATCGGGATGTGGACGGCAACAACGGCATGAAGCCGGTCATCGTCATCACTCATGACCCCAATATTGTGCCTGTCCTGCGCAGGCCCTTTGACTATCTCATGTCCGGTCATCTGCACGGGAAGCAGATGAACATCCCGTTTTTCTTTTCCTTTGTACAGAAGGGGCCGCTGCCGGCCAAAGGCATCTACAAGGGACTGCATCACAGCCCGAGCGGGACCTATTATATTTCCAAAGGGATCGGGCAAGCGGGCATAAACGCGCGTTTTATGGTCAGAAGCGAGATTACGCTTCATGAGATATGAAGGGGCTGTCCCAAAAGTCATTTTATGATTTTTTAGCCCCCGCTATAGACAGGATTTCAAGCAATAAAGAAGCCTTCAAACCCACTTAGCGGTGGTTTTGAAGGCTTTTTCGTTCAACGTTTGGGACTGGCTTATCCGTTGCTACCCTCTTGGGACAGCCCCTTTGTATCGATAGGGCTATGGTTCGTCCTGCACTTCCGGAATCGTTGCGTTATCGTCTTCGCCTGGATATTGGCGAGGAAGTCCGGCGTGAAGCTCTTGGTTCTCGTATCCAAATCGCGGCGAGGAGCGCTGATCTACGCTCCATGGCGTGCTTTTGCCCAGTGATTCACTGATCAAATCCGAGCCGTAAGGCCCTTCCGGGAATTCCTCAAGAGCAAGGTCGTTCTGACGGGAAGTGACCGTAGCCAGATCCTCGTATGCGTCACGCTGTTCCGAATCAAACCGATCCAATGTCAATTCCTCCTGTTCAGCAGTTGTCTGCCATCCTAGGGTTGCCGAAATTAATCGGTAAAATTCACCGTGCCGACGACGAAGTAAAGAAATTGGGCCAACTCGCCGGCTTCTTCTTCAGTCAGCTTGAACGTATGCTCCAGATAGCCTTCCTGTTCCAGATCATCCGGTCCGATGATAGCCGTCTTGCCGGACTGCAGATCCGTAATGAGCTTCTTGCCGTAGAAGCGGTTCGTCGTCGTCACAGCCAGATCGAAACGCTTCATGCTTGGCGTAATAAAGGTTGTGAATCTCGTAGTCGTGTCTTCCGTCGTATCGGACATAAAGTCGTATTGAGGCAGTTCCATCGTGATAACCTCCGCATCGGTTTTGAGAACATTATACCTGAATACAGAGTAAAAGATAAGGAAATAGCATCATCGGAATTACAGGATATGCTTGCCTGTTGTTCCGTATTATGTTAGTATAATGGCAATCGAATCATGGACGTGTGAGGAAGCACCTCTTCTGCCTTTGCGGAAGGGGTGCTTTTATTTGTCGGCATATCTGAAGTGGGGGCGTTCGTTCTTGCATTCGCCAATTTCTATGACGAAAGGTGAGAAGAAGCTATGCACATCGTATTTTTGAACACGTTTGAGAAGCCGGCGGAGGGAGGCCGAATCGAGTCGGCCCAGCTGTCCATATGCGAGGAGGGAGGGCGTTATTCGGTACTCTGGCTGGAAGCTGGTGCCGATGAAGAGGGAGAGAAGGAGCCGCTTCGCTGGTTCGAGGGGATATCGTGGGAGGAGATGCTGACCGCTTTCCGGTATGGCGTAGCGAGAATGATGGGAGCGGGCTATGCCCCGATTATGGATGGCATGCTGGATAGCGGACGCGCCTCCGGCGGCAGCCTGCCATCCATGCTGCAATGCTATGGAGAGCTGAATGCCGATGAAGTGCTGTTCCAAGCGCTGAGAGAGTGGCGTCGCAAGACCGCCGCTGCAGAGAAGCGCTCCGCGTATTTGGTAGCAACGAACCGGATGCTGTGGATGATCAGCGCGTTTGTCCCGCAGACGCTGGACGAGCTGAAGCAAATTCCGGGCTGGGGCAAGAGCAAGCAGGAGGCCTATGGCGATGCCATTATCGGCCTTACCTCAGGCATGGCGCGGGAAACGTCATTTCCCTTGGATTGGGTGCAGGAGAAGCTAGATGCAGAGCACTACACGGCTTGGCTATATAAGCAAAAGGAAATCAAGTTTAAGGGCATCATGGACCGCCAGCAAGAGAAGCGGAGGATATTGGCCGTTCTGCAGCAAGCGGGCGGGCTTGACCAATTACAGACCGAGCTGAAGCTGCCGCGCAGGGAGCTTCTCTTGCGAATCGAATTGCTGGAGCAGGAAGGTTATGACGTTGACGCTCTTATTGAGCGTGAGCTAAGCGTAGTTCCAGAGGAGGAGAGGGAGCAGATTCTGGAGGCAATGGCGTCCCTCGGAGACCGGTACCTGAAGCCTGTACTCCAGCATGTGTATGGGGATGAGGCAGCCGCTCAGCCCGGCCAGCCGGTTGAAATCCTATACGAAAGACTTAGGCTAATTAGAATGCATTACCGGAAAACGAGCCAAGACAAAGCCGTTTAGACTAGAATACGGCCTTATTTTTTTGTAGGTCTTAAGATCGATATGCGTTTCTAGTAGTATACTTGTCCTATTATTTCAAGTATAATAGTGGCAAAATAGACAAATTGCGAATTTTGTCGAAAAAGGAGCGCATCCTCTTTATGAAGGCAGAATATATAAACCCGTTTCTTGAGTCAGCAAAAATCGTAATCGAGCAGCTTGTGCAGATCAAGCCTGCGACAGGGCAGCTCGGAGTCAAGGACATTAAGTTCGTAGAAAACTATATTTGGATTCAAATAGGCCTCAACGGACAAATGAACGGTGATATCGTATTCGGACTAAGTGAACAGGTAGCTCTCAAGATGGTATCGGCGATGATGGGCGGATACGCCATCTCTGAGATCGATGAGATGGGACGCAGCGCAATCTCCGAGCTTGGCAATATGATCAGCGGCAATGCCAGCACCATCTTGTACAATCAGGGCGTAAGGGTGGATATTACGCCGCCGAAGCTGATTCAATCGGCGCAGTCGGCCGGGTTCAACGCTACGCAAGCGCTGACGATTCCTCTCATTATGGACGGGATCGGCGAGTTGGACATTCAAGTGCTTATTGCATCTTAATGCAGAAGAAGCTCCTTTTTGGAGCTTTTTTTTGCTTAGAGGGCTTGGTATGGAGTACACTGAGGGATGGGTGATGCTGCATGTTGAAAGGAAAAATCGTACTCATCTCGGGCGCTTCCAGCGGAATAGGCGCCATGACGGCTTCGATGCTTGCCGAGCGGGGAGCGATACCGGTATTAACCGGCCGAAATGTCGAGAGGCTGAAGAAGCAGACAGACTCTATACAAGGCGAATGCTCCTATTACGTTATGGACGTAACGAAGACCGAAGACGTAGAGAGCACGGTCGCTGCGGTCATCGCAAAGTACGGTAGAATCGATATTTTGTTGAACAATGCCGGATACGGCCAATTCGAGACGATTACAGAGATGCCCGTAGAGCGGTTCCAGGCAATGATGGAAACCAACTATATGGGCATCGTACGCTGCGTCAAGGCAGTGCTGCCCTATATGCAGAGGCGCGGCGAGGGACATATTGTTAACGTGGCTTCAATGGCGGGCAAGATCGGCTCCTCCAAGTCGACCAGCTATTCGGCGACGAAGCATGCTGTGCTCGGCTTTACGAATTCGCTTAGGATGGAGCTTAGGCCGCAAGGCATCCATGTGTCGGCCATCAATCCGGGACCGATTGACACGGAGTTTTTTGCGCTGGCCGACCCTTCAGGCTCCTATGTGAAAAACGTAAGCTGGTTCATGATGAAGCCGGAATATGTCTCCCGCGCCATCGTGCGCGTCATGGAGAAGCGGACTGCCGAGCTGGATCTGCCGCGCACGGCGTCCATAGGTATTAAGCTCTACGGTTTGTTCCCGCGGATGGCGGATGTGCTGTTCGGCGGACTGTTCAACAAGAAATAAGATAACAATAGGGTTATAGAAGATAAGCGAGGTATAACAATGAGCGGAACAACCTGGACTGATCTAGGAATTCAAGAGAAACTAATTGAAGAATTGGCCAAAAACGGCATCAAGGAGCCAACGTCCGTGCAAGCGGAGACCATCCCGGCCATACTGGCAGGACATGATGTCTCGGCAAGATCGCAGACCGGCACGGGCAAGACGCTTGCCTTCCTGCTGCCGTTGTTGCAGCAGATCAACACGGAGTCTGGAGCGATTCAGGCAGTTATCCTGTCTCCGACGCAGGAGCTTGCGATGCAGATTGTCCGCGTTGCGCAGAGTTATGCGGAGCCGATTGGCGTCCGCGTGCAGCAGTTGATCGGCGGAGCCGCCATGAAGCGTCAGGTCGAGAAGCTGAAGCTTCGTCCGCAGCTGGTTATTGGTACGCCTGGACGGATTCATGAATTGCTGAAAAATCGCAAGCTGAAGCTTAGCGATGTGCGTCATGTCGTCATCGACGAAGCGGACCAGGTATTCCAGCTCGGCTCGACGAAGGAAGTGGAGGCCGTATTGTTCGGCATGGGCAAGGAGCGGCAGACGGCGTTTTTCTCCGCGACTTATCCGGACATTATGGCGCGGTTCGAAGGCCGCTGGATGAGAGGCACGCAGCGTATCCAGCTGACGCCGGAGCACCGGGTCTCGCAGACGATCGAGAACTATTACGTCATTAGCGACAAGCGGGATAAGACCGATACAGCAAGAAGGCTCATCCGGTTGCTTAACCCGTCTTCGGCGCTGCTGTTCCTGAATGATACCAATGAAATTGCCAATTGGGAATCCAAGCTGAGCTATGAAGGCTTCACAGTCGAGATGCTCTATGGCGATTCCGACAAGCAGCGCAGAGCGGCGACGCTGGAGCGGTTCCGCGAAGGCCGCTGCCAGCTGCTGCTGGCGACCGATGTGGCGGCGCGCGGCCTGGATATCGAAGGACTTCCGCTTGTGCTTCAGCTTGACCCTGCCGTCGATGCGGATCACTATGTCCATCGCGCGGGCCGGACGGGCAGAATGGGGCGCAGCGGCACGGTCATTACGATCGTCACGCCGCATGAGCTCTTCATCATGGAGAAATTCCGCAAGCAGCTCGGCGTCAATCTGAGCGAACGGGCGATGTACCGTGGCGAGCTGCTGTCCGAGGAGGAGCTTCGCGAGGCGACGAGACCGAAGATGGAGCGCCTGGCTAGAGAGAGCGCACGCACAGGCAATCTTTCCAAGCCGTCTGTAGAGCAGACTGGTAAACGATCAGCCGAGCAAGGCGGAAAACCGGCACAAGCATCCGTCTCAGCGAAGCCGACAGCCCCGGCAAGAAGCGCAGAACCAGCTTCACGCACTCGCGCTGGCGGTGGTGTGACCCCTTCGCCGAAGAAGCCGGCGCGAGCGAAGGACAAGCCTGAAGTGAAGCCTGCGAAGAGCAAGGCGGTCCGGAAACGGGAAGCCAAAGACAAGGGCGCTCCGAAGTGGTTGAAGGAGAAGCGCCAGTCGGCTTCGAAGCCGGAATAAAATATTTTTTTAGAAAGCCACCCCCTTTAAACGAACGAGTCCCCCCGAAAGGTATGGGCGAAGGTAAAAAGCGGTATTTCCCGCAATCGTTCAAAAAAAAGGAGAGTGGCTTTTTATGTCTAAAATGAAAATGTTGAAAAAAACTGCGCTGTCAGCTACGGCGCTAGTGATGTTGGCAACAGGAGCAACCACCGCCTTTGCTGACGGGAAACATAGTAACAACGGAAACGGCAAATGGAAATCGGAATATGAGCAAAACAAGAACAAAGGCAAAGGCAAAGATAAAGATAACAAGCATGACAAAGATAATGACGATAAAAAAGAGAAGAAAATAACATGGCAATTCGAGGACGAGGCTGATCTGCAATGGGCGCTGGAATACATTATGCGTCTGGCTTCCAAAGGCGTATTCACCGGCTATGAGGACGGCACGTTCAAGCCGAAGCAAAAAATCTCCCGCATCGAGACGCTTACTGCAGCGGTACGGCTGATGGGCCTGCGCGATCAAGCGGAATCTTCGACGGAGATGAATACAGAGCTTCACTTCAAGGATGCGGACAAGCTGAAGAAAAAATATCCTTGGGCAGTCGGATACGTTGCTGTAGCGCTGGAGAACGACCTGTTCTTCGAGACGGATACAGAAATCAAGCCTGAGCAAAATGCATCAAGACTATGGTCGACGATTCTGTTGATCAAAGCGCTCAAGCTGGAGAACGAAGCAAAAGCGCTGAACAACACGAAGCTGGACTTCAAGGATGCGCATGAGATTCCAGCTGGCTCCGTCGGCTATGTAGCGCTCGCGCTGCAGAAGGGTATTATTACCGGCTATGAAGACAAGCATGGCAACAAAACATTCCGTCCGAACCAACCGGTTACGCGTGCTGAGCTTGCTGCGCTGCTTGACCGTACAGACGGCGAGATGCCGGACCATGACGCGCAAGCCATCTCCGGCCAGCTGAAAGCAGCGCCGGCGAATGGCAAGCTTACGCTGGTGAAGCCAGACAAGACGGAATTGACGCTGGCGATTGACCCGACGGTCTTCATCTTCCGCGACGACAAGAAGTCGCCGATCAGCGCGCTGCAAGCGGGAGATAAGCTGTTCCTGCGCACTTACCAGAACAAAGTGGTCTTTATTGAAGTGACAGAAAACGGCCAGGCGAGCACTGCATTCACACAGCTAGGCGTTGTAAGTACACTGGGCTTCAACTCCCAGGCCAAGCTGTCGACCATTGCGATCAACCCGGCTGACAGCACTCAAAATTCCGTTCTTATCTATAATGTCGATCCTAACGTCACCATCGTCGGCGACGCTACCAAGCTGAAGAACGGCCAGCTGGTTCAAGTGAAGGGCGACAAAAACGTCGTTAAAACGATTGAAATCAAATAATGCTCATGTAAATTGATATGAAGTTGCAACAATGAGAAATGGCGGTGCTCTGGAGATTACTCCTGGCATCGCCATTTTTATATTAATCCGGTTTTAGAGATTTTTGAATTGGATTTTCGTAAGTTGTACAGCGTGGCCGAAGCAAATGGAGCAAGATATATTCTGGAGAAGCGATAGCGTTCGCCTTTGTATCCGGATTCCAACCTATATTATTGTTCAGGGAATCTGGATACAACAGTGATCGGAAGAATATATCTTGCGGAGTTTGTGGTCTTAGCCATTAGGTTGTATATATCTTGCGGAGTTTGTGGTCTTAGCCATAAAGTTTAATAAATCATACGCAGTTTGTGTTCTTAGCCATAGGGTTAAACAGTCTTTTTTTGATATTAGGCTGAGGATTCGGTATGCTAGCTAATAGGAAGGCGATAATTGGAAGGCAGAAGGTGATTGATATGGAATCCATATTAAAGGTCGAGCAATTGACTGGCGGGTATAGCCCGCGCAGACCGGTGCTCCATGATCTGAACTTCGAGCTGAAGGCCGGCGAGATGGTCGGACTGATCGGCTTGAACGGAGCAGGGAAAAGCACGACGATCAAACATATTTTGGGGCTGATGAGTCCCCATCAGGGCGGGATCAAGGTAGCGGGCGTCACGCTGAACGAATCGCCGCAGCAATACCGTTCGGCATTCGCCTATGTGCCGGAGACGCCGGTGCTCTTCGATGAATTGACCGTAGAGGAGCATCTGCAGCTGAGCGGCATGGCTTACAATGTTCCTGGCTCGGATTACGAGGAGCAAGCGTCGAAGCTGCTGGAGCAGTATCAGATGGTGCCGAAGCGGAAGGCATTCGCTTCACATCTGTCCAAGGGCATGAAGCAGAAGGTCATGATTATGAGTGCGCTGCTGGCTTCGCCGCCTTTGTACATTATTGACGAGCCTTTCCTGGGACTCGACCCGCTTGGCATTCGCTCGCTGCTTGACCAATTGGTCGAAGTGAAGCGCGGAGGAGCGGCTATATTAATGAGCTCGCATATTTTATCCACAGTGGAGGCGTATTGCGATCGGTATATCGTGATGCACCATGGAAGAATTGCCGCGCAAGGCAATCTGGATGACGTCAGACTCGCAGCGGGAATGGATGCCGGAAGCGGGACGCTGGAGGATGCTTTCTACAAGCTGGTAGCCGGAGGAGTAGACTGATGCTGCCCGCCAATCATGAACCGGCAGCGCTGTGGCGCAGCAGGGCCAAAGACTTCCGGAATGAGATCAAGCCTTATATCCGCTATATGGCGATGAGCGGTTTTCCATCCTTTTTGTCGCTGGTGTTCATCGCTTCGGCTATTGGATATTTCACCCTTGTACGGGATGTGCCAGCAGACTTTCCCATTGTGCAGGTTGGGGTGTTAGTATTGACGCCTGTATTATGCTGGAGTCCCATGCGTACCTATCTAGCAGGCGCGGACGTCGTCTATCTCATGCCGCGGGAATACGAGATGGGGCCTTATCTTCGATCCTCCTTTCAGCGAACCATCGTGAAGAGCGTTTTTCTTACAGCTGCCGTTATGCTGCTATATCTGCCTATCTATAGGCAAGCAGGCACCGGAAGCGACATGGTATGGATCGTACTCGCCGCGCTTGTTCTGAAAGCGGCCAATGCTGCCGGGGGATGGCAGGAGCGCAAGCTGGCCTGGAACAGTATGAGGCTGCTGCTGCGTTCGGCGCGGTGGCTGCTTACGGGTCTTGCGGTTGCGGCTTGGCTATTAACTCCTCCGTGGCAAGCCTTGCTGTTCACCGTTTTATGCGCGGTGCTGGCGTTCGTGTGCTACCGGCTGCCGCAGCGGCATCGGTTGCCTTGGGAGAGGCTGATTGCGGAGGAAGCGGTGACGCGGAGGCGTTATTATGCGTTTTTTGGCCTGTTCATTGATGTGCCGGTGCTCCCGTCCAGCATCAAGCGCAGAGCATATCTGTCTTGGCTATTGCCGCGTATTCCGTTTGCGCACCGGTATACGTTCAACTATCTGTTCAGCGCCACGCTGTTCCGCTCCGAGATCGGCGGCATACTGATTCGTATCCTGCTGCTTGGCGCACTCGTGAACTATATGACTGCGGATGCGGCTTCCTTGTCGGGCTGGGTTACCGCCTTTGTATATGCCTTGTTCGGCATCGTATTCAGCCTGCAGCTTGGCGGGCTTCGGAGCGTACATCGCTATTCGGTATGGAAGCATGTCTATCCGCTTCCTGATGACAAGCAGACCAGTCAGCTGCTTCAGGTGGATCGGGTTGCGCTGGCGGCAGGTTTGCTGCTGCTTTGGCTGCCCGCAGCGTTGCCGCTGCTGCTAACCGGCATCGTAACACCGCCTGTTGTCATGCTAATTGGCGCCTTGGCGTATCTGGCGATCAGACCAATGCGCCTGCGGCGCAAGATCAGATCCGATGCCGACGAAGACTGAAGAACATAAGCAAACCGCCCGAGGCAGATGCCCCGGGCGGTTTGCTGTTTATAAACGCATGTATAAAGATCAGTTTATCGCGCGGCCACTTCAGTTACCGCTTTGTGGATCGAGTCGAACAGCTCCTCCAGATTCTCCTCTTCGATACAGGAGAAGGCAACACGAAGATCTGTCTCGCCCAAAGCGATGGTGCCGATGCCGTATTCGTTCAAGAGATGCTGGCGGACAGACTCTGCGGATACCGTCGTCAGCTTCAGACACATGAAATATCCGGAGTTGAACGGGTAGTATTCCCATGTATCGCCATACCGGCCGCTGTCCAGCAGTGACTTGACGCGATTGGCGCGTCCCTTCATAATGTCGAACTTCTCGGCTTTCTGTGCTTCGAATTCCGGTGACTGCAGCGCGTGCAGCACGAAGGTCTGTGACGGATGCGGACCGCTGGAGATCGTCGAGCGGATAATGCCTAACGTCTTCTGCTCCAGCGCAGCCAGCGTTGCCTGTGATTCGGAAGCGAATGTGATGAATCCGACGCGGAAGCCCCATACGTATTCTTCCTTCGTAGCACCGTCCACCTTCACAGCTAGGACACGCGGGTGCAGCGCAGCCAGCTTCGAGAATAGCGATTCTTGAATCGAGTCCTCAAAGAACAGGCCGAAGTAGGCATCGTCGGTTACGGCAACGACATGAATGCCGGCCTCTGCAGCATCATGAATGGCAGCTACGATTTCCTCGCATTCCCGAACGCCAGGCGTATAACCGGTCGGATTGTTCGGGAAGTTCAGCAGGACGATCGCTTTGCCTTTACCTTTCTGAGCGAGCAGCGCGTCGCGCAAAGCAGCGCTGTTGAATTGCATGTTTTCGTTATAGAGCGGGTACTCCACGATCTCGGCGCCGCGGCGGATGCCGAAGGTGAGCTCGTAGTTTTCCCAGTTTTTATTCGGAATGACGACAGCGTCTCCTTCGTCAGCGAAGAGATCAGCTACGATACTTAGTCCGTGAGTGAGCGCGTTCGTTACGATCGGATTGCCGAAGCTCACGCCTTCCAGCGACGGGTTGTCCTTTAACATTTTGGCGCGCCAAGCGCTCCGCAGCTCAGGTTTTCCGGCTGGTGGTGCATATTCATATATATCCTTCGGATTATAGGCGCTTAGCGTATCTTGAATGAGCTTAAGATGCATGGGCTTTCCGCCTTCTGTCGCGATGCCGATGGTAGCATTGAACTTGGTTGCCTTCGTCTTCGCTTCAGCAGATTGGCTGAGAATTCCTTCTTTTGGGAAATAGATCGCTTTACCTAGGTTTGACAACATGGCGTAGACGTTCGGACTCTCCTTCTGCAACGTCTCATTTAATTGCTCTGCCAGTGGGTTCATGGATTTCATTCCATCCTTCCGAATTCAATCGTTATTGTACTTCTAATGTTCGTGATATTATACCATTTTTGTTCGCCGCAAACCATTCAGGATTGTGAATAATTTTGGGATAATCGTTGCTAGCGCTTGCAGTCCTTCTATTGATTGATAGCGTTAATCCACTATAATAAAGGAAGGAAGCGTTGTGGCATCGCCTACCCGCGATAGAAACAGCGCATGATGCGAGGGAGGATCACTTATGCTTCATATATCGCCCGATTCGCTAGGACTGCAGCCAGCCTTCGCCAAGATCTCCTGTGAGCCCGGGTGGAGATGGGCCAGACGCGAGAAGCCGATGGCGAACTACGACTTGTTCTATGTCTGGAGCGGAGAAGGAGAGGTTGAAGTGAACGGCGTCCATTACAAGGTGGGGCCGGGGAGCTGCTTCCTGTTCCGGCCTGGGGATTACACAAGCGCGACGCATAACCCGCAGAGGCCTTTAGTGCTTACCTATATTCATTTCTCGGTCAATGGTGTGGTAGACCAAGTTCCGGAACGGTATCGCGTGCTGGACGAAACGGTCGATTTCGAATATATGCTATCCAGATACGTCAGGCTGTTCCTGGTTCAAACCTATGCCGCGGAGGAAGAAGCCAAGGTCGTGCTGAAGGCGCTTCTGATCCAGTTGCTGAGGGCTGACAATCATAACCATGCCCCGATCGAGAAGAAGGCGAGCAATCAATTGACTGAAGCCATACATGAAATTGCGAATTATATCCGGCAGCATCCAGGTATTCCGCACCGGGTAGAGGATCTGGCTACGAGAGCCCAGCTTTCTCCCCGTTATTTCTCGACGAAATTCAAGGAGATGGTCGGCATGTCCGTCCAGACCTATATGATTCGCACCCGAATCGATCGTGCACAGCATCTGCTTATGCATGCGGGCATGAATGTGACGGAGGTAGCTGATGCGCTTGGCTATCGGGATATCTTCTTCTTCAGCCGCCAATTCAAGCAATATACGGGACGAAGTCCGTCTGAGATCAGGTGAAATGCTATAGTGTCATGATCAAGAGTCGCAATCTACGGATTGTGCTCTTTTTTATGTTAGAGCAAGAGCGTGATGGGGATATGCCTATCTGGTTCGGAACATACTTATACCCAAGCGGGTACACAAGAACTGGATAACTGGCTGATTGGAGCGATATGAATGTACGAACATTTCATCATCTTTATAAGGAGCATCTCCGCCTTTATTACATTGCTGCTTATAACTAGAATATTGGGCAAACAGACCCTCTCCAACATGAACTTCCATGAATTTGTGACAGCTGTAATTTTGGGCGCGATTGGAGCGAATTTTGCCTTTAACGAAAAAATTGAGGTAACCCATCTGCTTATATCGCTTATCGTATTTACAGGAACCTCCTATGTATTGGCTAAGCTTCTGATCCGCAACAGAAAACTCCGCAAGTGGACGGAGGGCACTCCCACAGTCCTAATTGAAGACGGTAAAATTCTTGAAGAGAATTTAAAGAAAAATAATCTGACGCTGGATTCGATGAATCAATTGCTGCGGCAGAAGGATATTTTTGATATTGGCGAGGTGGAGCACGCATTTCTGGAACTGAACGGCAAATTGTCTGTCATGAAAAAAGATGAGCACAGAAATGTGACACTAAAAGATTTGCAGTTGAAGGCGAGTGTACATACGCCTGTCCCGATCGAGTTGATTATGGACGGCCAATTATTAGTCGGCAATATTGAAAATAACCATATATCGCGCGATTGGCTGCACAAAGAGCTAAAGGTACTCGGCAAAACGGTTCAGGAGGTTTTCTATGCCGTAAAGGGAAGCAACGGGCAGTTGTATGTGGATTTTTTCAAGGATGGGATCAAGCATCCGGTAGATATCGAATAATTGAATTGGACAGTCAAGGCAAGCAAAATGGCGGCGCTAGATAAAACGGAGCGCCGCCATTTCTGTATGCATGAATTTCATATAAGTTGATATTGCAATTACAGCATAGCTGGTGAGCGAGTGTGAGGTCACCCGCGCAACTCGCCCAGTGATTCGCCCATTCGCACTTTTGTGCCAAGCTTCAAATCAGGGCGCGGGGTGAAGGTGTCCTCTTCCAGAAGCAGGACAACGGTCGAGCCGAATTCAAAATAAGCAAGCTCGGCGCCCTTCTCCACCGACTTCGGCAGCGGAGCGGCGTATTTGATGCTGCTTACGTTCATCGCGCCGACTTTGACGACAGCCGCTTCTCCGCCCTGATGGCGAATGTACGTGATCAGGCGTTCGTTCCGGCTGAGCACTCGCTTCATGTGCTTCAGGCCGAAATCATTGACAGGATAAACCTTGCCCGGAATATGTACATTCTCTGTGACGGCTCCCGATACGGGAACGTGAATGCGGTGATAATCGGTCGGGCTTAAATAGAGAACCATATAGTAACCGTGATAATAGCACTTCGCTCTTGACGAACCGTTCAGGAGCTCATCGACGGTATAGTCTTGTCCTTTAATATTCATCATCGTACCCGCGTTGATCGGGCCAAGTCCGGTTATGACCGCATCGACCGGGCTTGCCAGCGCAGCGGGTCCGGAATCGATCGTTCTCATGCCTGGCTTTAGTCTGCGGGTGAAAAATTCATTTAATGTGCGATATTCCCGGAGCTCTTTCTCGGCTTCTTCCACCGCGATGCCATACAGCTTGGCGAATCGGGGAATCATAAGACGGCTTGCCGAAGATTGGGCGAATTTGCCGGTCAGGCGGGAAATCCATTTGCGGGAGCTAAGCTCCGTCATGGCGCGAAGCAGCCATTTGGTCATAACGGCACCGTCACGTCCTTTCCTTGCGTCATGCGCATGTGTTGGCCGGAGGCCTTTGGTCCAACACACAGTTTGACATAATCGGTTCATTTTATCAATAGCGGCGAACAAGTAAAGGAGGAGATCGAATGATCATTATGATTGTAATTGGCTTGGCGGCAGCTTCACTCGCACTCACGGCAGCAGGGGGAAAGTACGAGAAGGTAAGAAGATGGCTTGACGGGCTGGGTTGCTTCGCGGCATTTGTCTTTTTTGTTGCCGTGTCGGGAGCTGTCTTGAAGACGCTGCTTGACGATACAGTATTCATGACAGAGGTTCACAGCGTGCTGTTGAATCCTGCATTCCTGATCAGCGGCGCATACCTCGGACCCTATGGCGTCTCCAGATTAGCTCTGCTCGCATGGCGGGGGAAGTAGGGCGAGGCTTGCGGGAACAGTCGGCATCCGATATGATAGATGGAATTTGGTTGAAAGGATGACGCATTTCATGACGATAGGGCAACAAGGACGGCCAGATGCCGTCATTTTTGATATGGACGGAACATTATTTGAGACGGATAAGCTGCTGATTCCGGTGCACGAGCGCGTATTCCGGACGCTTCGCGAAGAGGGATTGTATGTAGAAGAGGCCCCGCCAGCGGAGCGCTTGCTGGGATGTCTCGGCATGCTGTTGGATGATATATGGCGCGAGATTATGCCGGGCAGCACCGAAGAGGCACGTCTGCGGGCGGATGAGCTGCTGCTGCAATATGAGCTGGAGGGACTGGCGGAAGGCGAAGGCGCCCTGTATCCGCATGTTGAGGATACGCTTCGGAAGCTGAAGGAGAACGGCGCCAAATTGTTTGTCGCCAGCAATGGCCTGGAATGGTATGTGAAGGGAGTTGCGGAGCATAAGGGGATTGCTTCGCTATTCAATGGCATCTACAGTGCGGGCGAATACGAAACGGCGAGCAAGGTTGATCTGGTCGCAAGGCTGCTTCACGACCATAAGCTGGGCTCACAGCATGCCGTGTGGATGGTGGGCGACCGCTCTTCGGATGTGGAAGCGGGACGAGGCAACGGCCTGAAGACGATCGGATGCGCCTATGCGCGCTATGGCCGTGCTTCGGAGCTTGCGGATGCGGATGTGCGGATTTCCGACTTCCGGGAGCTGCTGCAGCTTCAGCTGTAAGATCTGGGCAACAATGAACTGTCGAATTCATTTCGACAGTTATTTTTTTGCGCTCAGGAGCGCCCGGATAACGAGTTCTCTCGTAGTTCCTTGGAAACATGGCATAATATACCATTTTGTCTAATTCGACAGCGAAGTCTTAAAGCTGATCCCGCCCCGCCGCCGGACAATGGAAGAAACGAATCGGAAATCGGCATATCGGCCTTTCTATGCAGGATTCCGGCTCTATGTACAAGCGCGGTCTGCGTGCTTATCTTTTAGTGGTAAACTAATTTTTCGTAAAGGAGACTTGTTCATGCTACAACGCAATGAATCGCGTTCCCGCAACATGCTCTACCGTACGGCCTGCCTATCTCTTGGTGCCGCCCTGCTGCTGACGCCGCTTGCCGCATCTGCCGCGCCAGGGCCTCAGCCAGTCATAAGCACAACGAAGCACGAAGCCGCCGCTGTGTATGAAGGCAGCAATCTGGCCGTTGGAGAGAACCGCTTCCTGACGCGTCAGGATATTCGCAGGGAATGGGATGGGATCGACCCGGATTACAAGCCCGACCAGGCAGTCCAGGCGGTACGTGCGCTGCTGACGAAGCAGGACTTCGAGGAGCTGTTCCCGTACCGGCTGGGTTCGAAGGCTTGGAAGGAAGTCGCGAAGGAGAAAGAGTATTACAAAGAAAACCAGACCGATTATTTCTCTTACGAAAATCTGATCAGCGCCGTAACGGAGGTAGCGAACATCAAGCTGAAGATCAGTACGCGCAGTGACGCCCCGGGCGTACAGGAAATCTACCGGCTGGACAAGGATGCCCGAATTGAGACGCTGGTCAGCCGCTCAGCCGATTTCAACTCCTCGAAAAACAAGAAGAAGGAAATTGAAACCGTTATCATTGATTTTGGCACGTTCCTGAAGGAAGGCTTCAAGAAGGATCGCAAGCGCGAGCTGGCAGCTTTCCTTGCGAACCTGTCCCATGAGACGGGAGGCGGCTGGGCGACGGCTCCTGGCGGCGAGCTGAAGTGGGGGCTTTTCTGGAACGAGAACATAGCGGGCAGAACAGGCGCCAATATGTCCGACTTCGTCGATCCGAACAGCGCCGAGCTGTATCCGGGCGCAGAGGGCAAGCGTTATTACGGGCGCGGTCCGATCATGATGAGCTGGAACTTTAACTACGGTCTATTCAGCTCCATTATTTATGGGGACAAAAACGTGCTGCTGAACAAGCCGGAAATTCTGGCGCAGGATGGCAAGGTCGGCTATATGACCGCCATCTTGTTCTGGATGACGCCGCAAGATCCGAAGCCATCCGCGCATGATGTGATCATTAACAAATGGAAGCCTACGCAGGAGCAGATCGACAAGGGTCTCGGCAACCGCGGCTTCGGCGTCACCATCATGGTATTGAACGGCCTGGAAGCGAATCTCGGCGAGACGGACGGCAGCCCGGTCAAGCGCCGTGCAGGCCACTACCGCGATATTACGAAGCAGATGGGCGTTGATATTACAGGAGAGAAAGTAGATACGCTGGGCATGCAGCCATTCTGACAGATTTGCATTTGTAGCTGAAGGGGGCTGTCACAGAAGCTAGTAAGCTCGATTGGCGAGAAGAATCGTTTGATCAAAAAACAGCAAAGAAATGGCGATGCTAAGGAGACCCTCTGCATCGCCATTTCTTGCTTTTGGCCGATTGCCGCTTTCTTGAAACTGCTGGTCCGGCCTCTACCGAAGGACTTTAAGTCGATCTTACCGACTAATTTCCCGCTACGGGGGGCGAGCGGACGCTATTAAGTCGGTCTTGCCAACTTATTTCCGCCACCGAGACGTACGGACAACATTAAGTCGGTCTTACCGACTTTTTTCCACCACCGAGGCGAGCAGACGCTATTAAGTCGGTCTTACCGACTTAATCGAACTGCTGAGGTGAAGGAACGCGTTTATTTCAGTCTTGTTCTATCATAAGTTGGTTTTCTCGTCGCTGCCGTCTCTGGTTTTCATGCTCCTGTACTTCCAGAGGGCGTATTCCAGCGGCTTGACGATAGCGCTGCGGTAGACGTCGGATTCGCCTGCCCGTATGAACACTTCTCTGGCAGGCTTCGGATTGACCTCAATCATCCAGATGCGTCCTTTGCGATCAATGGCAATATCGACGGCAAGCTCGCAGAGCGCGTCATAGCAAAGCTCCAGATATTGAGCGACGGATACGCCGAAACGCTCGACATCCTCTTTAATCTTCGCCATTTTGGCTTCATCTCCGATCCATGACCGAAGCAAAATATCCATCTTGACGGCTCGGCCTCCGCCATGCAGATTGGCGGTAATGCTGCCGGCCGCACCAACCCGGCCTGCGCAGCCCGTCACCTGCCACTGTCCGCTGCCGTCCTTTTGTACGAGCAGCCGGTAATCGTGGACGCGTCCGTTTTTCAGCTTTAAGTGGAGACCTTGCTGCACGATATACCGGGTGTCCTTCACTTTCCAGCCGGCCAGGAAGTCGCCCAGTTGCCCGGCATTCATCCGCTTGGGCTGGATGATGCGCCTGGAGTGGTTTCGGCCTTGGATGAGCAGCAATCCGTCACGTTCCTTCTCGATGCGGAGAATGCCCCGCCCGCCGGTGCCGTTAATCGGTTTCAGGTACAGCTGGGAGTGAACTCTGAGCATTTCTTTGACGTCCTGCACACTTTCATAGTAGCGTGTAGCCGGTAAGTACGGACTGAATCGGGCGTCCTTGGCCAATAGGGAATGGATCGTCCACTTATTGCGAAGCGGGCGATTGAGGAAAGTTTCGCTAGGATAACGCGCCCTGAACTTCAGCAACTGCTCGAACCTGTGGGAGCGCTGGATTCGGCAGCGGTCGAAGATCATATCGGGAAAATCCGTCCATTTTTTGTGCCAGGATCGCGTATCGGGATGATAGAACTGGCCCCGTATCCGGTTCCGCTTATAATGCACATCCTCCGGCGTAAAGACGAATACATCAATGCCAAGATGCCGCCCCTCTTCCGTCATCCTTTGGTAGTAATCCCTCTCCTCCAGGGCGCCGGCGTCATTGAGATATAGCGTCAATATGCCCAGGACGGGCTGCGTCATGCTGAATTCCCCCCTCGAAACGGAGCGTCGATTTACCGGTAGGCCCTTTGTGGATCGAGACGGCTTTCATGCCGAGAGAGAAGCAGAGAGCCATACTGGGGATATTATCGGCTGCGACGTGACAAGCCAGATGGCCAAGCGCATGCATCATGCGCTGCATAATCGCGCTGCCCGTGCCGGTTCGGCGGGCGCCGGGATGGACGACGATAACGCAGCCTCCATCACCGCATTCGGCAGCGAAGCCGAGGCCGGTGATGCGGCCGCCTGACTTCGATATCACTACCGCTGCTTTGCTGTAGCCGCTCTCATCCGCCATGAGCCAGGCGGGCTCAAGGCTTCGAAGCGCATGAAGCGACGCTACTGTAATGCGTTTTTCCCCGAATCGTATAATAAAGCCAAGCAGCTTTCTCTTTTCTTTTATCCACATTTCAGGTGTCAGCAGCAGCAGCTCCACATTACGCGCCTCCCGCTCGTTTTATTTTTTTCTTCCGTGCCAGATAAGCTCCGTAGTGGAATATGCGCTCAAGCGATTTTTGCCTAATGTGAGGCTCATCGAATTTCATTGGCTTGGAGTTAGCTTCAAAAAACCACAGGTTCCCATTGCTGTCGACGCCAAGGTCCATCGACATCTCGCCAAGGCGCTGCCCGGATGCGCGCTCAATCTGTCTTGCGATCGTCAGGGCGGCGAATTTGGCTTTTTGCAATAGCTTATGAGCCTGCTCCGAGTTGAATGAATACGTCAACAGTTTCTCTGGATCTTCGATCCGTCCGCCTCTCGGCACATGCGTCGTAATGCTGGTCGCACCTGCCAGACGGGCGCCCATGCCTGTCAGCTCCCAGTAGCCTCTGCGATTTTTTTGCACAAGCGCTCTCAGGTCGAATCTGCGGTCGTTGACGGATGCCAGTTGAATGCCCTGCTGCGCAATATAGGCTTCGCCCCCGCTTTGCTTCTGGATTCGCGTCCAGAGCTTTTGCAGGGAAGAGCAGCTGTAGGTGGAGCTGGTTTTATTTTCCTGGATCTTAAGGCGATAGGGGAGGCTTTTCTCCCCGTGCACCTTGACGGTCATAATGCCCTTGCCCGCTTTGCCGCTTTCTGGCTTCAAATAGAGATAGCTGTGCTTACGCATCAGCCTCCCCAGTCCGCTTACTGACATAAGTCGCCTGGTCGTCGGAATGAACGGCCGAGTCGACTTCGATTGGCTCAGCCATTCGAACAGTTCCCATTTGTTGAAGAAGGAGGGATTGAACAGAATGACGCGTGAATGCTTGCGACACGCATTGATTTTTTGGCGGACAGCAGGTTGAACCTCGTTCTCGCGCAGCGGAATGCGGTTATAGATAATGTCGGGGAAGGGAACGGGCTGCTTCTGCCAGCCCCCTGCTTCTTTGTTGTACACGTAGCCGCGCAGCATTTTTCGGTGCAGATGCAAGTGTTTGACGGTCAGCACATAGACTAGGAAGCCTAATGATTGCCCGGTACGGATCAGATCGGCGAAGTTGGAACGGTTGCCGCGGAAGTCGCCTGCGGGATCGTCTACCGTCAAGATCGCCAGTACGTGGGCGGAAGGGCGGGAAGACTCCTTCGCATACCTTTCATCCTGGATTAAGCTGTTCATAGGTTGGTACCTCCTTTGAATCGGCTCAAATACAGGCAATGATCAAAGATGTAAGAGATGGATGCTTTTCCTTCAGAGCGCAGCGAAGGATGCTTGAAGATGGAGCGTCCCGGCTTGGCGTTGGCCTCGAACATCCATACGCTGCCGGATTTGTCGATACCGATATCAAGGCCGAGCTCGCCCAGCCGGTGCGAATAATTCCGCTCGATGGCCTCGGACAGCTTGACGGCAACGCGCTTCGCTTTCTCCAATACCGCGCCGGCTTCAGTGCCGAAGGTGCGGCTTAGCGCCTGCTCGGGCGTCATGAGCGATCCGCCGCTCTTGACATGGGTTGTGACGCTGCCGCGCCCGGCTTTCTTGGCGCCGATTCCGGCGGCAATCCATTGATTGCTGCCATTCTTGTGCATATGAAAACGGAAGTCCAACTGGCATTTGTCTATCTCGATGAGGCGGATGCCTTGCTGGGCGACATATTGACTAAGCCGGCTGCCGTGCCGGGCCTGCAGCATCTTCATCATGCTTTGGAAGGTACTGTAGCGGGCCAGTACGTTCTGGCTTCCTTTCCGGTAACGGACGAAATAGCCCCGTTTTGGATTGTAGGTCAGCCTGTATATGCCGATCCCGAGACTGCCGCCTCCCGGCTTGTAATAGATGAACTGATGCTGGTCGAGCATCTCCTTCATTTTGGCGGGGGTTGGATTGGATACGGATTCCGGCAGATGCGCCAGCGCCTCCGGATCATTGTCGAGCAGCTTGTAGACATCCGCTTTATTGAGAAAGCTCCAGTTGAAGATCGGAATTTGCTTCTTCACGAATCTCTCCCGCACGGAGCTGATGTAGGGGGAGATCTCCGCTTTGCGGTTAGGCAGGCGGTTGTAGACGACATCGGGCAAAGGCACGATTTTGCGGTACCAGTTGCCTTGGGTGTTCAGGAAATACCCGTTGACCGTCTCTTGCTGCCAGTTGATATCGCTGGGTGTAAAGCCGAACATATAAGCCTTGCGGTCGCCCGTGCGGATCACTTGCTTGATAAAGCCTGAGCGGGAGCCGAAGGGATAGCTTTCTGCGGGATGAATCGTATCGGTCAAGATGCCGACTAGCGGTCCAAGCTGCAATTCATTCTCCCCGGTGCTCAGCAAATAGACATTGCCCGACTTCGGCACCTTTATGGAATTGCGGACCCCGGCGGACAGATAGAGATGGTTGCCGGCGCGCTTCAATTGCTTGACCGCGGCGGTAATGACTTCATTGCCCAGCTTGAGATGGATCGACCGATTGTCAATTAGATTGAGCTGCCTGTAGAGCGGTCTGGACAAATAGACGATTTTATCGGACTGCTGTGAGAAGTGTACGTTGCAAGTTGTCAAACTCATCGATGAACCTCCTGAACGTGTAAAGACCTCGGCCTGCCTAGAATGGGCCATCTAACGTTGCGGCTGAAAAAGGTCGTATGCAGACTCGGATGCGGTAAAGGTCGGCGATAAACGGTCCTTCAAGTATCTGGCATAACGAATCGGTCGTTCGATGGACATGGCGTAGACGGTATCCGGACCGGTCTGGCGGAAGGCTTCGCGGCCAGGCTTCGAGTTGACTTCCAGCAGCCATATCGAGCCGTCCGGCTCAATCCCGAAATCCATGGCAAGCTCACCGAATCTTCCAAAGCCATGCTCCAGCCGTATTGCTGTATGCCCACTTATTGTATGGATTTCACGGATTAAACGTTCGGCCATAGGCTTGCCAAAATTGGCAGATAGCAGGGCGAAGGAGTCCATAACTTCCCCGCCCCCGTGCAGGTTGGACGTCAAGGAGCCGCTGCGGCCGATCCGCGCAGCCTCTCCGGTTATTCTCCATTTGCCACTCCCGTCCTTCTGAATCAGCGCGCGTATATCGTAAGGGCGTCCCTCGCGATCACGCAGCTGCAGATAGGGCTGGATAAGAAAAGGGGAGTCTCCCATAAATCGGGAGAGCCGCTCTGACAGCTCCGCCAGATTCGGCAGGATACGCTCGAACGGGCGGTTGCTGCGGGTTCTGCCCTTGATTGACAGCGCGTCGTTCCACAATCCTTGCCGAATCAGGATGACGCCCCTGCCTTGCATGCCGGCGGCGGGCTTTATAATGGCGCTCCCTCCATGCGAGGCGAGGAACGGCTTCAGCCTCTCGGGAGCGTAACGAATGGTTGGCGGGATGTGACGCGCAAGCCTCGTGTCCTCGGCAAGCCGGTCGTAGACGACCGGCTTCGAAGGCAAGCTTCCGTTCATACGGCGATGGGCTTTGCGTGCATGGATGGCCGACAGCGCAGCTTCGCAGCGCAGCCGCTCCCTTTTGGAATGGAAGAAGGTTCTGTCGTACACGATATCCGGCAGCGGCACTAACTGCCTTACCCATTCGCCGTTCTGCCAGCACCAGCCGCGCAGCTCTCCGGCAGCATGATCGTAGTCTTCAGAGGTGAAGACATAAGCGTGCACAGACAATCGGTCGGAAGTCTCGGACAGATCCCTGCATAGACGAGGCTCCGGCGGTGTCATTCGCCCCTCTGAAGCAAGGCCAAGAAACGGTGCGGTCAGAATGCCCAGGTACAATATCGTGTGTTCCATAGCTGCCTCCGTCAGAAGCCCGCAAGGAAGCGGGCGTATTGGATCATCATTCGAACGGAAGGTCTGATCTTGCCTTCGTTCAGCGGCGTGTTGTCGTTCTTGGACGGCTTGGAATTGACTTCGAGCAGCCATACTTTGCCGCTTGTATCGAGCGCAAGGTCAATGCCAAGCTCCCCGAAGTGGGCGGGAATATGGGTGTCGATGCCCTTGGCGATTTGAAGCGCCGCATTGCGGAGCCGCCCGGTCGTATCCAGCCGGTTGATGTTGCTGTTCATATTGCACTTGGACACGGCTGCGGTTACCGTGCTGAGCGTACCACCCCGCGCGAGATTGGACACAAAATGCTGATTGCCCGCTGTACGGGCGACGATGGAGGTGATCATCCATTTGCCGGTGGCGTTCTTCTGGACGAGCGCACGGAAGTCGACCGGCCTCTTCTGGATTTCAATCAGTTGCAAGCCCTGCTGGATCTGATAGCGGACTGATTTCATTTTTGAAGAGATTGAGGCGTATAGCCTTGTCAGATTGGGATACACCTGCTTGCGCGAGCCTGCGGGGGTGGCATGCAGCGCTTGGTAACTTTCGCCCTCCAGATGGGAGATGCGAATGATGCCTTTGCCCAGACTGCCTCGTACCGGCTTGAGAAAAACATTGCTGTATTTGCCGCACATGCTCCGGAGTGTGGCATAGCTGCGCAGCGGATGCGACTCCGGCAAGTACCGGACGAGCGATTCGTCCTTCTGAAGCGCTTCGAACACCTCGGTCTTATCCAGAAACTTTTCGTTGAAGAAGACGGTGGAATGATAGAGCTTTGTTTCTTTCATAAACCTCTGCACCTCATAGCTGTTCTCCAGCTTTCGCGTCGTCAGGCGATTGTTCACAATATCGGGCGCGGGGAACAGGCTCTGCTTCCATTCGCCTGAATAGGTCCAGCCTTCGACTGCATCGGCGCTCTTTCCGATGTGGTTGGGCGTAAAGAAGTAGACGTACGCGCCTTGCGCCGTGCACGCTTCCACCAGCTCTCGGCAGAACATCGTTATGGTGCCGAACGGCTTATCCGGTGTCTGGGGGAAGTCGCGGCTTACCAGTACGCCGATGAGCGGACCAAGCGACAGCATGCCGGTAGCCGTCTTGTAATGCATACGCAGATGGATGCGTGCGGGTGAGTCTGGCGGCCAGCCCATTTTGGCTGCGAGCGACTGGCTGATGCGCATGCCGTCGAGCTTCGCTGCCGGTATAACTTTCAAGTGCCGGCGGAAAGCGCCGAACTTGAGCTCTACATGCTGTCCTCTAGGGATCTTCCAATGCTTGATGTAGCCTTCGCCAAGCACGATGGTATCTTCGGGCAGCTGATTTGCAGCGATGACTTGTATGGCGACTTTCGTTCTTAGCATTTCTAATCTCCTTCCAAGCCAGAAGGTCATGCGATGAGGGATATGGAGGCCTGTAGGTGTTTTACACGAATTAATTCATCATATGAGTTCGCCTACCGGATGGTGAATGCGTGTTCGGAGCGAAGCGCTTCCCGCAGTCATAGAGTCGGAATTCGGATCATAGAATAGAAGTACAAAGGACAAGACTATTGTTGTCCGCATCGGGGTGAATAAGGAGGAGAGTATGGAGCGCAAACGAAAATTGCCGGGTAAAGGCCGTCATGTATTCTATCTGATCGCTGCTTCGGGCATGCTTTTTTATGCGTTGACCCAAATGGGACAAAGCGCGGGAGGCGGTACTGCCCATTTGTTCTGGTATGTATGGCTCGCCTTTACGGCGGTCATCATAGCGGCCAATGTGAATATGCTGCTCATGAGCGAAGGGAAGCGCAAGGAGATGGCCCGCATCAAGCGGGCGAAGGCGCAGCGGTGGGAGCGGGCCCTGGAGAAGCGGATATCGAAGCGGGCAGAGACTGTGCAGCGCACTAGAGGCAGAGGATAAGGGAGAGGCGCGAGGCCTGCCCCTATAGTCTCTAGGTGGAATAAGCTTAACAATAAAGGCCCCTGATAGGGGCCTTTTTGGTGTGCGGCAATAGATGCTGGTATTATTCCAAATCTTTGAACTGAACCAATTGCTTGACTAGTTTATAGACGGCTTCTTGTTCTTTGACGCTTAGACCCGACAGCTGGCTTGCGATCTTGTCAGCATACCGCACAGCCTCGTCGCTTTCTTCGGTTGGCGGCTCCGCATGGATGTTCACAATCGTCTCCAGCGGCGTATGCAGCGCGGCGGCAATTCTGCTCAGAACGTCGATCGTCGGGTTTTTGTCACCACGCTCGACTTGTCCCATATAAGAAGCGTTGATATCCGCGCGCAGCGCCAATTGCTCCTGACTAAGCCCTTTGGCTCTGCGCAATGCGCGTATGTTCTCGCCGACCAAACGTCCGATGTCGCTCATAAAGTCACCTCAGCCTAACGATAAAAGGTTAAACGCAGCGTCTCAACGTTATATAGGATGTATATTAAATCGTTACTATAGTCATTGACTCGGGGGTGGATGATTTATTATAATTAACATAAATATGACAAATGTGTTAGAATGGTGGGATAATAGTTGAAGGAGCAGGGTGAAGAAGGGATGATGGTAGAGGAATTTGAATTTTATAGAAAGGTCCGGGCTTTTTATTGCAATGTGTCGTTCTCGCTGTCCTTCACCTATCGCTTCTCGCACAGGCTTAACAAGTCCGCGACAGCAAAGGGGACTTTCAGTTGCGGAGTGAATGCGCACACGCAAACGGTCGAATACTTGATGCAATTGAAATCGGAACCGATAGAAAGGCCCTATAGCGAAAGCGGTTCGTTCCTGTTTTCCAGTATTTATGAGGCCATTCCGGAACAGGTTATCGATTATATGAATTATCCGATTCATAAGCTTCGCTACCGTGTGCCGATCGATTATGACTGGCAGCAATTTATAGTAGACGGAGCAGAGAGCGCCATTAACGCGAACAGCATGAACGTATTGCTTAAGAAATGGAAGCTGCTTGGGGCGAGCGGCCAGCCGGTCGACGCCCATCTGAAGGTGAAGAAGGTAGAGTTGCAATGGTAGATTAAGCTGCCAAGCTCAGGACAAGCGTTCCGGATTTCCGATTCTTGTTTCCATGTCCTATAATGGAGCTAACGAGGAGGGAACGAACGTGAGTACGATCCATGAGCCAGGCAATGATACGACGACCAAGCATGAGCTAATTCTTCAACATATACAGGGACTTAAGATCGGCACGAAAATATCGGTTAGAGCCATTGCAAAAGAGCTGAGCGTGAGCGAAGGCACCGTATACAAGGCATTCAAGGAAGCGGAAGCGTCCGGCCTCGTCAGCACGAAGGAGAGAATCGGCACCGTGCGAATCGACCGCAAGCGGCGTGACGCGCTGGACCAACTAACGTTCGGCGAGGTTGCGCAAATTGTGGAAGGCCGGTTGTTCGGAGGCGGCGAGGGGCTGGACAAGACGCTGCACAAATTCGTCATTGGCGCGATGGAGCTGGAAGCGATGCTTCGGTATATCGACCAAGGCAGTCTGCTTATTGTAGGAAACCGCGTGAACGTCCACCGCAGGGCGCTGGAGCAGGGCGCAGGCGTACTGATTACAGGAGGGTTCGAGCCTAGCGAAGAGGTGATTGCGCTAGCGGACGAGCTCTCTTTGCCGATTCTGTCATCCAGACACGATACGTATACCGTTGCTTCTATGATCAACAGGGCGATGTATGACAGGCTTATCAAGCGGAAGATTATGCTGATCGAGGATATCGTCACATTCAGCCGTCCAGCTGATGTGCTTCGCACCGGAGCTACTGTAACGGACTATAATAGGCTGTCCAAGGAAACAGGGTATTCGCGTTTTCCAGTCGTTGATGATCGGGGCAGGGTAATCGGGATGATGACGGCGAAGGATGCAGTAGGCTCCAAGGAAGATATTGCGGTGGACAAGGTGATGACCAGGCAGCCTATTACGGCAGCGCCCAATATTACGGTCACATCCGCAGCACATACGATGGCGGCTGAGGGCATTGATCTGCTGCCGATCGTCGATCGGCATCGCAAGCTGCTGGGCGTCGTGACGCGGCAAGAGGTGCTGGATGCAATGCGATTCGCGGGCAAGCAGCCGGAATCAGGACAGACGTTCGAGGATTTGATGTGGGCAGGCTTCATTCAGACGGAGGAGAGCAGCCAGGACGATGCGGGGATCAGCTACAAAGGGGCTATTACGCCGCAAATGTCAGGCGCGCTCGGTATGGCCTCAGAGGGGCTCTTGACGACACTTATGGCGCAAGCCGCCAGAAGAATGATCCGTGATACCGGCAAGCGGGATTTCCTGCTGGAGAGCATGACATCCTATTATGTCAGACCTGTGCAAATCGATAGTGAGATTACGATAAAGCCGCGGCCGCTTGAGCTAAGCCGCAAATTCTCCAAGCTTGAGATCGAGGTGCTGGACCGGCAGGGACTCGCCGCGAAGGCGATGCTGACGGCCCAGATGATCGATCCGTATTAACGCTGTGTCTGCTCGCTTGCAGCCATGGAACGATAGACGCTTAAGTTGCGGATGCCCGCGAACAGGTTGAACAGGCCGATGACGATAAAGATCGCGCCGATCACGATGCGAAGCGTAGATTCGGCGGACAGGAATAGCTGGACAGCGGCGATAAATAGCAGCATGCCACCCATGCTTATGTTCATTCTTGCGGCTTGAATGCCCCTTGTTCTAGGGTCTGTAGCGCGCCGCGACTTGAAACTGAATACGGTCGAAAGCGCCAGCGTAATCAGGATGCCCGGGAAGAGCAGCCATTGCAGCAGTTGATCCATGTTACCTATACAGCTCCTTTAATTCAAAAAATAGAGGCCGGCGCCGCTATCGGCGTTCACGGCTGTCAATCGTTTTCTATTGTATCAGATTGTGTGTGTGTTTGCTTCAAGTGCGTGTTCAAAAAGTCCGGTTTTCAGCACATGAGCTTATGCTTCCGATGATGCGTTTTTTCAAAACGCTGCAGAAGATGGGATGAAGCTGGGAAGTGAGGAGCGGAGCGTAGTGGAAGCTTTTGTGAGCACCTGAAGTTCCGGCTGAATGCCCTATTCGATGTCGAGTAGGCTTCCTGATCCCCTTCGTGATCAAAAGTGGATTTTTTGAACAACCTCTTAAGAAGCGGGAGCTTTGGCATGGGGCAGCGCAATCATCCAGATCTGAAGCACATTGTCTGCAAGCAGCACCGTCTGCAGCTCAACCACATAATCTTTTCCGTTAATGTCCTCATAGACCTTCCTCTCCAGAATCTTGCGGGTGAATTTGGCGTCGGAGTCGACCTCATAGATGCTTTGGCCCAGGAAGATCGAGAGGTCCTCCTTCACACGCTTAATCAGCTCCGCTTCGGTCACTTTGTCCAGATGAGTACGCTTGCCATTGTTTTCGGCGAGCCTCAACTGAATGCTCTTAATGACCGTATGCTGGTTTTTGTATTGATTTAACCCCCGAATATCTTGCTCGTATTGCTCCAGCTTGGATTCCAGTTCATTCTTTGTATGATACATAGCTTCAAACTGCGCAACAAACAGGGAGTTAAGCGTGACAGCTCCGGCCAGCATGCCCAGCAGGAAGACGCCTATAAGCTGCATGCCTCTTATATATCGTTCGAACGGAGGCAGTCTCATCGACTACACCGCTCCTTTGCATATTAATCGGACCAGCTCGGTGGCCATGTGCGCACCCAGAAAGGCGAACAGAATGAAGCAGATTTGCTGCGCCACCGGCGACAGCTGGCCTAATGAGATATTGCTTTCAATGACTCTGACGGGATCGATCGATCCGCCTATCGCGGCTACGATGGCCCATATTTTCAGCCGGAGTGCGGTGTCGAGCATAACGGTGGCAGGAGGCATCAGCATAAAGACAGAGCCGACGCCCGCCAGCGTGGCTCCTCCGATGACGACGCCAAAGGCGATAAAAAAATCCATACCCGCTTTTGATAAAAAATAGCTCATGCCCATTGCCTCCAATTCGTAATCCCAGCGCTTTATACCATTCTATGGGCGTGTCCAACCCGATTATGATAAAATAGCGATAACTTTAAAATGAGAACAGAGGTTTGCTAGGAAAGGTGGTCATACCATGGGCGTAAGTGCCGGACAAGAAAAGGCATTTGTACATCTGCATGCGCATAGCGAATATAGCCTCCTTGACGGCGCCGCCCGCATACGGGACTTGGCATCCCGTGCTGCCGAGCTGGGCATGCGCGCGCTTGCCTTGACGGATCACGGCGTGATGTACGGGGCGATTCCGTTCTATCGCGCTTGCCGTGCGAACGGGATCAAGCCGATTATCGGCTGCGAGCTGTATTTGACAGCGGGATCGCGATTCGAGAAGGGGGCGCGCAAGGATAATCCGACCTATCATCTTATCGTGTTGGCGAAGGATGAGACGGGCTACCGCAATTTGATGAAGCTCAGCTCTATCGCCCATCTGGAGGGTTTCCATTATAAGCCGAGAGTGGACATGGAGACGCTGGCTAAGCATGCTGAGGGCTTGGTCTGCCTCAGCTCCTGCTTGATGGGAGAGGTCTCCCAGCATTTGCTCTACGACCGCATGGATGAGGCGAGGGAAGCCGCGCTTCGCTACCGGACGATCTTCGGGGACGACTTCTACCTGGAGCTTCAGGATCACGGGATGCTGGAGCAGAAGAAGGTGGCGACGGCCATGATCGAACTTGCCCGGGAGACGGGGATCAAGCTGGTTGCGACCAATGACGTGCATTATTTGCGGCCGGAAGATGCCAGCGTGCAGGATGTGCTCATCTGTATCGGCACGGGCAAGACCGTCGAGGATGGGGACCGCATGCGCATGTCGACGGACCAGCTATATATGAAGAGCGGCGAAGAGATGGCAGCTTTATTCCGCCATGTGCCGGAGGCGATCGCCCATACGGTAGAAATTGCGGACAAATGCAATCTGGAGCTGACATTCGGCAGGGCAGCCCTGCCCGTATTCCGGCCTGTTCCCGCCGGAGCGTCCTCTGCTCAATATTTGGCGGAGCTATGCGGGAGCGGTCTTGTGTCGCGATACGCGGGTTTGCCGGAGTGGACGGACGGCTCGGATTTCCGAGCGAAGGCTGAAGAGCGGCTGGCTTATGAGTTGTCCGTTATCGAGAATATGGGGTTCAGCGATTACTTCCTGATCGTATGGGACTTCATTCGCTTCGCCCATGAACGCGGCATACGCACCGGTCCTGGCCGGGGTTCCTCCGCAGGAAGTCTCGTCGCTTACGCGCTGCGAATAACCGATGTCGATCCGCTGAAATACAAGCTCCTGTTCGAGCGCTTCCTGAACCCAGAGCGGATATCAATGCCGGATATCGATATCGACTTCAACGACGAGCGCCGCGACGAAGTTATTGCCTATGTATCCGCCAAGTACGGCGAGGAGCATGTGGCGCAAATTATTACGTTCGGCACCATGGCCGCGAAGGCTGCGGTCAGAGATGTAGGCAGAGCGCTCAACGTGCCGTTCCAAGAGGTGGACCGGGCCGCGAAGCTGATCCCGAATCAGCTTGGCATTACACTGGAGGAGGCGCTGCGCCAGAGCGAGGAGCTGCGAGCCGCCTGCGAGCGGCAGCCGAAGACAGATGCGCTGCTGAAGATGGCGATCAAGGTAGAGGGGATGCCCCGTCATGCCTCGACTCACGCCGCAGGCGTCATTATCTCGAAGGAGCCGCTGACGGATTACGTTCCGCTGCAGGGCGGGAGCGAATCGATTCCGCTGACCCAATATTCCATGGAGCATCTGGAGGCGATCGGCCTGCTCAAGATGGACTTCCTGGGCCTAAGAACGCTGTCTATTCTTGAACGAACGCTTGCCTGGGTGAAGGAGCTGTTCCGGAAGGAAATTGATTTCCGCACGATAGACGATTCTGACCCAGATACCTATGCGATGCTTGGACGAGGCGATACGACAGGCATCTTCCAGCTGGAGTCGACTGGCGTGCGGCGAGTACTGCGGGAGATGAAGCCGTCGGCCTTCGAAGACATCATCTCGGTGGTGGCCTTGTATCGTCCGGGTCCGATGGAATTTATACCCAAGTATATCGGGGGCAAGCATGGTGTGTTGGATGTCACTTATCCTCACCCGAAACTTGAGTCTATCCTGAAGGATACGTACGGAATCATCGTCTACCAGGAGCAAATCATGCAGATTGCTTCTCTGATGGCGGGCTTCTCGCTCGGTGAAGCCGACTTGCTGCGCCGTGCGGTATCCAAGAAGAAGCGCGAGGTGCTCGATGAGGAGCGCGCCCACTTCGTGAAGGGCAGCCTGGGGCAAGGTTACAGTGAAGAGGAGGCCAACCGGGTCTATGACATGATCGTCCGCTTTGCCGATTACGGCTTCCCGCGCGCGCATGCCGCGGCATATGGTGTGCTTGCATTCCAGACAGCCTGGCTTAAGGCGCATTATCCTGTACCCTTTATGGCCTCCATGATGGCATCGGTTACGGGCAATATGCGCAAGACGGCAGAATACGCCGATGAATGCCGCCGGATGGGGATCGAGGTGCTGCCGCCGGATTTGAACGAAAGCAGCGTGTCGTTCACCCCTGTGGAATCTGCGGTACGATTCGGGCTGGCTTCCATTAAGAACGTCGGCACTCAAGCGATAGATGCTGTGCTGCGGGAGCGGGAGAACGGACCGTTCGCCAGCCTGCTCGATCTGTGTAAGCGGGTCGATCTGCGCGTCGTGAACAAGCGCGTTCTGGAATCGCTGATCCAGGCCGGCGCGCTGGATTCCTTGCCGGGCCACCGCGCCCAGCTGCTTGCTTCGCTGGAGGAGACGGTGGAGACGGCGGTGAAGTGGCGCAAGGAGAAGGAAGAGCTGCAGATTGAGATGTTCGGCTTCGAGGAGGTGCAGAATTGGGATGTAGAGCTGCCGGACATCAGGCCGTTCACGACTTCCCAAAAGCTGGACTTCGAGCGCGAATTGCTAGGCATGTATTTGTCGGGCCATCCGCTGGAATCCGTAGCAGAACGGCTTGATCAGCTGGAGCTTGACCGTCTGGTGGACTTGAACGATGCGGCGGACGGGACGATTGCTGTAGTCGGCGTCATGGTTGCGGGCCTCAAGCCTTTCACCAATAAGAAAGGCAATGCGATGGGTTTTATGGATGTAGAGGATCGCATCATGCGAGTGGAAGCTGTCGTATTCCCGGCCGTATGGAAGCGTGTCGGCGCCAAGCTTGCCAAAGACGGGCTCGTCATTGTACAAGCGAAGGTCCAGCATGAGGACGAGGATTTCAAGCTGCTGGTCGATGATGTCGTTCCGATCGAGGGAACCGATGACTATATGGCGGCCCAGGTCAGACGACTGCGTAACGCAGCGCGCACTCGGTCGGCCAGAATGGACAGCAGTCGTCCGGCATCGGCTGGCGGGACTCAGCAGCAAGCTGCCGAATCGAAATCCCGGACTGCCGCCAGCGTAGATTCCTCTTCCCACGGGGCATCTGGTAGAATGTCTTCTACGAGAGAAGCGCCGCAGCGTCAAGCCTCCACAGAGTCATCATTCCGTTCGAATGGAGACGGTGATCGGCAGCAGCCTGCCGGGACGAGCGCTGCTGTCCGGCCTGCCGCCGGTGGCGAGACAAGGACGGGTAAGCGCCAGCTGCTCTACATCAAAATTACGGAGAGCAACGAGCGTGCGGATGTGCTGAACGCTCTGAAGGAATTGCTCTTGTCCCATCCGGGAACGATAGATTGCGCGTTGTTCTATGAACGGGAAGGCAAAGCGATCGCGCTCAGCGCAAGCCATCGCGTAAAGCCGGGACCCAAGCTGCTGGGGGCGATCGAGGAGCTGCTGGGTACCGGTTCAGCTGTAATCAGATAAGCACTCAGGCGCTCTTCTTATCGGATTTTGTATTTCTATGCACATTATGGCTTGTCCACGCATATGCATAGAGATACAAGCAGGCCCCGAGAGGAAGGATGTCCGTGAACGCAATCGAAAAATGGCTGGAGACACGCGGCGTGACGGTTGAGGATATTGCAGAGATTGTATATACGCTGCAATCGCCGTATAATTCAGATCTACGCATAGAGGAGTGCCGGGAAAGCGTGCGAGCAGTGCTGGAGAAGAGAGAAGTGCAATATGTATTATATACAGGCATAGCTCTGGATGAGCTGGCTGAGCGGAAGCTTCTGCCTGAGCCGCTGCAATCCATTATGGAGCGCGACGAATCGCTGTATGGCGTCGATGAGACGCTTGCCCTTGGCATTACGAACGTGTACGGCATGATCGGGCTTACGAGCTTCGGATATTTGGACAAAATGAAGCCAGGCATCATTCGCAAATTGAATGTCAAAGGCGAAAAAATCCATGTCTTTCTGGACGATTTGGTAGCCGGTCTGGCGGCTGCGGCATCTGCCCGCATCGCTCACGGCGATCCGAAAGCCATCCAATATCATTTGCCCGATTCGCCATAACTATGTTATCATTATGGCATCATATGGCCTTTTGGCGGGATTAGTTTGGTTTTACTAGACAGGACGGCGACAGTCGTGAACGTTCGACAGGTTAACTTTGCTAACGCGGGGTTATCAGGAGGTACCAAGATGTGGACGGTTATCTATATCGCACCAACAGCAAAAATGGCAGAAAACATCAAGAAGCGGCTCACGGAAGAAGGTTTTTTGATAAAGGTCCGGCCCGTCAATCTGTCTAAACAGCAATATGAGATATTAGTTCCGTCAGGCGAGCTTGAGGAAGTACAGGAAGTATTCAATTCCTTGTTCCGCTCTTGATGGCTAATTGTTCATTATTGCGCCTTGAGAGGTGTAACAGTGCAAATTAAGGACTTATTTTCGAAAAAAAAATATGCGACGATCCCTTCGGAGCGTCCCAAGCGTGATATTCCAGAAGGCTTGATGAATAAGTGCTCCAAGTGCGGCACGATTCAATATAGCAAAGAGCTGGAAAAAAACATGAAGGTTTGCTCCTCTTGCGGGCATCATTACCGGCTGAATGCTTGGGAGAGGATCGGCATGACGCTGGACGACGGCAAGCTGACGGAATACGATGCCGCTATGGAATCGGTCGATCCGTTGTCCTTCCCGGGTTATGCCAATAAGCTTGAACAGCAGAAAGCCAAGTCGAATCTTCGCGATTCCGTCATAACGGGCGAAGGCAAGATTGGCGGCTTTCCTGTGGTTGTTGCCGTGATGAGCTTTGACTTCTTTACAGGAAGCATGGGCTCAGTCGCTGGCGAGAAAATTACAAGAGCGATCGAAGCGGCTCATGAGAAGAAGCTGCCTCTTATCATTTTCTCGACATCGAGCGGCGCTCGTATGCAGGAGAGTATCCTGAGCCTGATGCAGATGGCCAAGACAAGCGCTGCGCTGGCGAAGTTCCAAGGGGCTGGCGGATTGTACATCTCCGTCTTCACTGACCCGACGACAGGCGGCGTATCCGCCAGCTTCGCGAGTCTTGGCGACTATAATTTGGCCGAGCCCGGCGCATTGATCGGTTTTGCGGGACGCATCGTCATCGAGCAGACGATCCGCCAGAAGCTTCCGGACAACTTCCAGACGGCCGAGTTCAACTTGCAGCACGGTCAGCTGGATAAAGTCGTGCACCGCAAGGATATGAAGGCGACGCTTACAAAGCTGCTGGACATGCATTGCGTGAAGGAGGAATCGTTCCATGCCGAATGAACTGCCCTTTGAGAAGCCCATTGTGGAATTGCGTCAAAAAATCAAAGAACTGAAAAGTTTGAGCGTCGGTAAAGGCATTGATTTCTCCGAAGAGATTCTTCGGCTGGAGGAACGCTGCAAGCAGCTGGAAGAAGAGCTGTACAGCGAGCTGACGGCAGCGCAGAAGATGCATCTTGCGCGTCATCATCAACGTCCGACATCGCTGGATTTCATCGGCGAGGTCTTTACCGACTTTATGGAGCTGCACGGCGATCGGCTATTCGCCGACGACCTGGCGATCGTAGGCGGTCTGGCTAAGCTGAACGGGGTGCCGGTAACGGTCATCGGTCATCAGCGGGGCAAGGATACGCGTGAGAATATCGCCCGTTTCTTCGGCAGCCCCCATCCGGAAGGCTTCCGCAAAGCGCTGCGACTCATGCAGCAGGCGAACAAATTCAATCGCCCGATCATTACCTTTATCGATACCAAAGGCGCCTATCCGGGCAATACGGCAGAGGAACGCGGTCAATCGGAAGCGATTGCGCGCAACCTGCGTGAGATGGCCGGTTTCGGTGTGCCTATTATCTGCGTTGTCATCGGTGAAGGCGGAAGCGGCGGCGCTCTGGCGCTTGGCGTCGGCAACCGTGTATTGATGCTGGAGAACGCCATCTATTCGGCGATATCGCCGAACGGCGCGGCATCGATTCTTTGGAAGGACGCTTCGAGAGCCGACCAGGCAGCCGAAGCCATGAAGATTACTGCGAAGGATCTGCTGGAATTCGGCATTATTGAGCAGATTATCGAAGAGCCGCAAGGCGGCGCCCATCGCGACCTTGAATATCAGTCGGAGCGTATTAAGGAAGGGCTTTGGACTCATCTTCAAGAACTTCTCGCAATGAGCGCTGATGAGCTGATTGAGGATCGCTACAACAAGTTCCGTAAAATCGGATATTTCCAGATGGCCGAGCTTGAAGCGGCTGGGGAAGTCCGGGAGCCGTCCGCGGCTGCGGAGCAAGGGAACGAGCTGGGCGGACCAGCAGCCAGCCATTCTGCGGGACAGGAAGCTGCCCCAACCCTTAACTAACGTATACAATCGCTATTACGCGGGGGACAAGCCCGTGAAGGCGTGTATTTATATTCAATAATGACATTTCAGGCACTAAACGGAGGAAACATAACATGCGCAAAACTAAAATCGTCTGTACAATCGGACCTTCCAGCGAATCACTGGAAAACACAAAAAAACTGATCCAAGCCGGGATGAACGTAGCCCGTCTTAACTTCTCGCACGGTGACTTCGAGGAACATGGCAACCGGATCAAAAACGTAGGATTGGCTAATGCCGAGATGGGTACGTCGGTAGCAATCTTGCTGGATACGAAAGGTCCTGAGATTCGTCTGGGCAAGCTGAAGGAAGAGCCGATTGAGTTGGTGCAAGGCGATGCGATTACGCTGACTACGGAAGAAATTCTGGGCGACCGCACGCGTATTCCCGTAACATACAATAATCTTCCCAATGACCTGTCTATCGGTTCGACCGTCCTGATTGACGACGGCCTGATTGGCTTGACGGTAGAAGCGATTGAAGGCACGGAAATTCACTGCCGTATCGTGAACAACGGTCCGATCAAGAGCAAAAAAGGTGTGAACGTTCCTGGCGTCAAAATCTCGTTGCCGGGCATCACGGAAAAAGACGCAAACGATATCATCTTCGGTATCGAGCAAGGCGTCGACTTTATCGCTGCTTCCTTCGTGCGTAAAGCAAGCGACGTTCTGGAAATCCGCGAATTGCTGGAGAAGCACAACGCGAGCCACATCCAAATCATCTCCAAAATCGAGAACCAGGAAGGCGTAGACAACCTGGACGAGATTCTGGAAGTGTCCGACGGTTTGATGGTTGCCCGTGGCGACCTTGGCGTTGAGATTCCGGCGGAAGAAGTGCCGCTGGTTCAAAAAATGATGATCAAGAAGTGTAACCGCGCAGGCAAGCCGGTTATTACAGCAACACAAATGCTGGATTCCATGCAGCGCAACCCTCGTCCGACTCGCGCAGAAGCGAGTGACGTAGCGAATGCGATCTTCGACGGGACGGATGCCATCATGCTCTCCGGCGAGACGGCTGCGGGCAAATATCCGGTTGAATCGGTTCAAACGATGTCCCGTATTGCAGAGCGCGCGGAGAACGCGCTTGAATATCGTGAGATCTTCACGAAGCAAGCGAACGCTCAGCAAACGTCCGTAACGGAAGCAATCAGCCAAGCGGTAGCAAACTCCGCTTTGGATCTGAATGCAAAAGCGATCATTACTTCCACGCAAAGCGGCTTTACAGCTCGCATGGTATCCAAATACCGTCCGAAAGCACCGATCATCGCGGTTACGACGGATGCGAAAGTAATGAAGCGTCTGGCACTGGGCTGGGGCGTAATCCCGGTTAAGGGAGCTGACGCGGACACTACAGACGAAATGTTCGACAATGCGGTCAAAGGCGCAATGGGCACAGGTTTGCTGGCACTGGGCGACACGGTTGTCATTACGGCAGGCGTACCGGTAGGATTTGCAGGCACAACCAACCTGATGAAAATCCACCACATTGGCGAGCTTTTGGCAAAAGGCCAAGGCATCGGCAGCCAGACGGTTACGGGCAAGCTGGTAGTAGCTCGCACGCCGCAAGAAGCGAATGAAAAAGTACAGCAAGGCGACATTCTGGTAGCTGTCTCGACAGACAAGGAATACATGCCTGCATTCGAGAAGGCGGGAGCGGTTATTACGGAGCAAGGCGGCATTACGAGCCATGCGGCAGTATGCGGTCTTAACCTGAGCGTTCCGGTCATTCTGGGTGTGACAGGTGCTACGGATACACTGAAAGACGGCATGGAAGTTACCGTATATGCGGAAACGGGCTTTATCTACTCCGGCCAATCCAAAGTACTGTAATTTAACTTTATAAATGGATAGAAAGCGATGGTGCCTTCACCGTCGCTTTTTATTCAACTATCGGACTAACCTCTAATGCGGCCGCTTCTTTAATGACGGCTTCGTTAGAGGTTTTTTCAAACCGTAAGCTTAGGGCACGCCATAGTCGCAAACAATAGAACGGGGGATGAAAAAGTGGGGACGGAAGGCGCATGGACATTATATCCCATTCGGGTCAGATATCAGGAAACGGATCAGATGGGCGTAGTTTTTCACGGTAATTATGTAACCTGGTTCGAAGTTGGACGTACGGAATGGATAAGGTCGGCCGGATACGACTATAAGACGATTGAAAGCAAAGGACTGCTGCTGCCGGTCGTTGATCTTCAGTGCACGTATGTCGCTCCGGCCAAATACGACGATCTCGTTGTCGTGTGCACTCGTATTGCCAGCAGCTCACCGCTGCGCGTGGAGTTTCAATCGCAGGTCCGCAGAGTGACGGAGGCTGAGTTCAAGGCAGCAAAGGCAGCATATGGCGATGAGCTCCCGGGAGAATTGCTGGTCGAAGGCGGCACCAAGCATGTCTGGGTGAATGAACAGTGGCAGCCGGCAAGGCTAAGCCGGGTGCTTCCAGAGTTGTATGCGCTCATTAGCGGGAAGTAAGTGATAGGCGTGAGGGGCTGGAGCGTACGGTATAAGTCGATTATTTCGACTTATTCCTGCTTGCGGGCCAGTGCGTACGATATAAGTCGATCTCATCGACTTATTCTTGCTTGCAGGGTAAGTGCGTACGATATAAGTCGATTTCATCGACTTATTCCCGCTTGCTGGGTTAGGGCGCACCGTATAAGTCGATCCCATCGACTTAATCTCGCTCGCTGGGCTGATGCGCACCAAGTAAGTCGATCACATCGACTTACTACCGCTTGCTGGTCCGGAAATAATCATGTGCATGCTACAAGCGAAAGGTGGAATATGATGTATAGGTGGATATTAGCAGCGATAATAATAGTGCCCATCATTGAGATTTGGGGCATTCTCCGAATGGGCGATTGGATCGGCGGCTGGAATACATTCCTGCTTATTCTCGTACTAAGCGCTGCAGGCGCATTGGTCGCTCAGTTTGAAGGCCGGAAAGTATGGGTGGAGGCGCAGAGACAAATGCAATCTGGGCAAATCCCTGGCCGGGCAATGATAGACGGGATATGTGTGCTGCTGGGCGGGCTGTTGTTACTGCTTCCAGGATTTTTCAGCGATTTGTTTGGTATCATCATGCTCCTGCCGTTCACCAGACCCCTCTTCCGCAATATGATATTGCAGTGGCTGGAGAAACGAATGCGCAATGGAGGCTTTACGATCAGGCGTTTTTAATGTTTACATGAAGTTAACAAATTGATAATGTGCCAAAAATAGTCATCTATCATAATGGTATCGATAGCATATGCTTTGGCTTGCTATAGCAAGTTACATCGAAAGCGAGGAAATGGATTACCATGACGAAGCAGTTGTCCCCATACGTCAATCGGGATTTAAGCTGGATCGAATTCAATCGGAGAGTGCTCGAAGAAGCGCAGGACACGCGTAATCCATTGCTGGAGAGAGCGAAGTTTCTGTCTATCGTGTCCAGTAATCTAGATGAATTCATGAGCGTACGAGTGGCCGGTATTCAGGATCAGATGAGAGCGGGTTTGACGAAAATGGACTTTACGGGATATACGCCTGCAGGTCTATGGAAGCGGCTAATAAAACGCGCTACCAGTATGATGTTCGAACAATACCGCACCTATCGTGAAGTGACACGCTGCCTCGCCAAAGAAGGAATATGTATTCGATCGCTGGATGAGCTGAATGCGAATCAGCAGAAATCCGTATCCGATTACTTCCATGAAATCGTATTTCCGGTCCTTACGCCGATGGCCGTAGACCAGAGCAGACCGTTTCCTCTCGTACATACGAAGGAACTGTATTTGGCGGTACTGCTGAAGCGTGAAGGGGCAGAGGAAGAAGAAGAGCCGCTATTTGCCATTGTGCAGGTGCCATCGATTTTATCGAGATTCGTAGCTGTGCCAGGAAGAGTGAATAGCAAGAAACAAGAGTTTGTGCTGCTTGAAGAGTTGATAGAGCAATTTATTCATACGTTGTTCAACGGCTACGAGCCGTTTTCTGTCCATCCGTTCCGGCTGACCCGCAACGCAGATCTGACGCTGAACGAAGAAGGGGCGGAGGATTTGCTGGAAGAGATTGAGAAGGAGCTGCGCCGGCGCAGGTGGGGTATTCCTGTCCGTCTTGAAGTGGCGAAGGGAATGCATCCGTACGCACTGCAAACACTTAGGGAGGAGCTGGAGATTGAGGATAATCTGTTCGAGATCGAAGGACCTCTTGACCTCAGCTTTCTGTTGCGGTTTGCCGGGAGCTTGGCAGGCTATGATAACTTGCGATACGAGAAGCTGGAGCCGGTCTACCCTCGTGAATTCGATGAGTCGGATGATATGTTTGACGTGATACGGCAGCGGGATGTGCTGGTCTATCATCCGTACGAGTCGTTTGAGCCGGTCAATGATTTTGTACTACAGGCTGCTTATGATCCTGATGTTCTGGCTCTCAAAATGACGCTTTATCGCGTCAGCGGACAATCGGCGCTCGTGCAGGCGCTTGCGAAGGCAGCGGAATCAGGCAAGCAGGTTACGGTCGTGGTTGAGCTGAAAGCCCGGTTTGACGAGGAGCGCAATATCGCTTGGGCAAGACAGCTGGAGAAGGCAGGCTGTCATGTCGTCTATGGTCTTGTGGGACTGAAAACCCATGCCAAAATATTACTGGTCGTCAGGCGCGAGCAAGGGACGCTTCGCCGCTATGTGCATGTAGGTACAGGGAATTACAATGACAATACAGCAACGCTGTATACGGACATCGGCTTATTTACTTCGCATCCCGTCATTGGCGGAGACGCATCGGCCCTATTTAATGAGGTTACAGGCTATTCCTCTCCTTATAACTGGAAGGCATTCGGAGTGGCGCCTACCGATCTGAGAGAGAAGCTATTCCGGCTGATCGACCGGGAGAAGGCCAATGCGCTGGCCGGACGGAAAGCGCATATTATCGCCAAGATGAATTCATTATCCAATCAAGATATAATTGATAAATTGTATGAAGCGTCACAGGCCGGTGTGAAAATCGATTTGATCGTACGAGGTGTTTGCTGTTTGAGGCCGGGTGTGGCCGGGCGCAGCGAAAATATTAAAGTGATCAGCATAGTGGACCGTTATTTGGAGCATGCCAGAGTGATGTATTTCTACAATGACGGGGAAGAGGAAGTGTATCTCTCCAGCGCAGATTGGATGACGCGAAATCTCATGAAGCGGATCGAGTTGATGTGTCCCGTATTCGATTCTGAGCTGCGCGTCATCTTGATCAATATGCTGAAGCTGAACCTGGAGGATAACGTCAAGGCCAGGGAATTAAAACCGAGCGGACTCTATGAGCCGGTTGTCAGCAAAAGCGACAAGCCATTCCGCAGCCAATTCGAAGCCAAGGTGATTCCGCTGTGGAAAGGTGAAGTCTAGCGGTGCATTCGGTAATGATCAAGTACAGGCGTGAGATGCCAGTGCTTCTTGAAATCGGAAGCCAGCTCTTCGACTTCCCGGCGCTCTACCGCCAGCGATCCGCGGGGATGAAGCGGCCGCAGAAGGAGCTGGGGCTCGGCTTGACGGATGGCGATCTGTCCGATCGCCTGTGTCTCGCTTCGATCTAACGCAGCGGCCAGCTGAAGGATTAAGCCTAATTTGCATATTTGATCGATATCCTCATCTTGGATCAGCGTGCGATAAGGCGCGGTTTGGGTTTTGATGCGTCCTTTGCTTTTGAACGATGCGATTGCCGCTGTCATAATAATCTCTCGATGTGAGAGTCCATTCAAATGGGAATGGATTATTAGATAAAAGGAATGCCTCGCATAATCGTAATAGTCGATAGACGCTCCAATTCGATGGAGCTGCGAGGCGGCATCAAGGAGCAGTCTGGAGCGAGCGTCGCCTCTTGTGGGCATACGGCGATGCAGCTCATCGTATAGCTCCAGGGATAGACGGTTCACTTGCATCACATGCTGTCTTGGCGCTTCAGTATGCAGGGCGTTCAAGTTCTGCAAACTGTAGGCTAGCGGGTCATTCAGCTTAGGCTGTGCGGGAAAGCGTGTCGCATGGAACAGACCGTCCCGAAGGCCAGCTCCGCAAATTTGATAATGAGATGCTCTCACTAATCGGAACAATATCCGTAGCACGGCAACGCCTGGCACAATGACATCTGCCCTGTCTTTGGACAAGCCGGGCAGCTTGCGTCTGCGTTCCAGCGGCTGGCTTCTCATGGTCTGGAACAGCTCATCTACGCCTGCTCCTGAGAGTTCATAATTATGCGTCTGTTCGAATGCGTAATGATGCACGGCTTGGTGCACCTTGCCCAGCGCGCGAACCGTTCCTCCGACGCCAACGAGGGGAAGTCCCGGCGCTTCATGTATCCAGTCATGCTTTATTGCGGCGTCGGTCACTATGGCTTCAATCGCCTTCAGCGACTCGTCCGACAGTTCTTCTTTGGCGTCGAAGGACTTGTTCAAGCTGACGCAGCCGAACGGAAAGGACACAGAATGGATCAGCTCCCGGTTCCGGAATAGCGACAGCTCTGTGCTTCCGCCTCCGATGTCAATCAGATAGCCGTCCGTCACGTTAAGCGAGTTAATCATGCCGAGAAAGCCGAATGAAGCTTCCATCTCGCCGGTCAGCAGCTCGATGGTCAATGAGGTATCGGTCTTGATTCGCTCAAGGACGTAGTCCCGGTTGGTCGCGTTGCGGATAGCTGCTGTCGCAACGGCTCTAATATGTCCGATGCCATGATGCGAGCAGATGCGCATGAAGTGTCGGAGCGTCTCTACAAGCTCGGACACCGCTTCTTCGGTTAATGCGCCTTCTTCATCTATTTTTCCGCTTAGTCTGGCGGATCGTTTGCTGGCATCGACGACGCGGTTGGCACCGCCTGCTGTTCTCTCGTACACGACGAGCCTGACGGAGTTGGAGCCGATGTCGATGATGCCGATACGTTGTCCAGTCATGTTAAACCTCCGTTCCGGCATGGTAGCATGCCGTCTGTATTGGGGACATTCTATCATATCGTCCCGGTTTTTTTGAAGTATATTGGTGTTTGGATTGTGGAATAATGAGCTGTCGGGAACATTTGCGCGGCACGGCCGCGCATACTCTGCGTACATAACCGATTCAAATTATCAATGATGCCGATAAAGCAATTTTATGTCCTATTTTGTTGGCTTCATTGAAAAAATCATTTATGATTAAAGATAGTGCATCAATAACGTTACCATTCCTGGAATGAGAACTATATCGAGTATAAAGGAGAGAGAACGATGACAGCAACTAAAGGTCTGGAAGGAATCGTCGCAGCAGCGTCTTCCATCAGTTCGATCATTGATGGAGTCCTCACTTATCGCGGCATCGACATTGACGATCTTGCAGAAAACGCTTCCTTTGAAGAGGTAGCTTATCTGCTCTGGTACGGCAAACTCCCGAATCGTTCCGAACTTGACGTTCTGCAAAAGCAGCTTGACGAATATTCGGAAGTGCCTAGCGCAGTAATCGATCAAATTAAACTGTATCCGAAAGATACAAACTCCATGGCGGCTCTTCGTACGGCAGTATCCAGCCTAGCGCTGTATGACGCTTCGGCGAACGACATGACTGCAGAGGCTAACCAACTGAAAGCGATTAAATTGCAGGCGCAGCTGCCTACAGTTATCGCTGCTTTCTCGCGTATTCGCGAAGGCAAGGAACCGGTTGCTCCGAAGAAAGGCGTATCCATTGCTTACAACTTCCTGTATATGCTTACTGGCAAAGAACCGGCTGAAGTGGCAGTGAAGGCTTTGGATCAAGCGCTTGTCCTGCACGCCGACCACGAGCTGAATGCTTCCACGTTCGCCGCTCGCGTAACGGTAGCGACGCTTTCCGACATTTACTCCGGTGTAACTTCCGCAATCGGCGCTCTGAAAGGCCCTCTGCATGGCGGCGCGAACGAAGCCGTTATGGTTATGCTTGAAGAAATCGGCACGTTTGCGAACGTTGAAGGCTATATCGGCAATGCTCTTGCGAACAAGCAAAAAATTATGGGCTTCGGTCACCGCGTCTACAAAAACGGCGACCCGCGCGCCAAGCATTTGCAAAAAATGTCCCGCGAGTTGGGCAAGCTGACTGGCAACATGGAGCTGTACGAAATGTCAGTTAAAATCGAAGAGCTCGTAACCGGTCAAAAAGGTCTGAAGCCGAACGTTGACTTCTACTCCGCATCGGTATACACAGCACTGGAAATTCCGCGCGACCTGTTCACGCCAATCTTTGCAATTAGCCGTGTATCCGGCTGGTGCGCACATATCCTTGAGCAATACCAAGACAACCGTCTGATTCGCCCACGTGCGGACTACGTCGGCCCTGTCAATGCAAAATACATCCCGATCGAGCAACGTTAATCGATCATAGGCTTCCGCATATAGCGAGGGCAAGCGGCAAGCTTGTTCTCCTTCCCGTGCGGGCTGGTTATCGTCGCAGAAGATCGCTATACTTAAGGTTGATACTTACGAAGTAAGTTTTGCTCCAAATCAACTAATCGTTGATTCTAATCACAAAACTTAGGTCGATGCTTACGAAGTAAGTTTTGCTCTAATCAGCTAATCGTTGATTCTAATCACAAAACTTTTTAGGAGGAATTATTCATGGCTAAGTTCGAAAAATACGCTCTTCCAACTGAAGGCGAGCAAATTTCTATTGACAATGGCGTGCTTCAAGTGCCAAACAACCCGATCATCCCGTTCATCGAGGGCGACGGTACTGGACGCGACATCTGGCGCGCTTCGAAACGCGTTCTTGACGCTGCTGTAGAAAAAGCTTACAGCGGCTCCAAAAAAATCGCTTGGTACGAAGTTTTTGCCGGCGAAAAAGCATTCAACGAATACGGCGAGTGGCTGCCAGCTGATACACTGACAGCTATCCGTGAATACATCGTAGCAATCAAAGGTCCTCTGACTACGCCTATCGGCGGTGGCATCCGTTCCCTGAACGTTGCGCTTCGTCAAGAGCTTGACCTGTACACTTGCCTGCGTCCAGTTCGTTACTTCGATGGCGTACCTTCCCCGGTTAAACGCCCTGAGCTGGTTAACATGGTTATCTTCCGCGAGAACACTGAAGATATCTACGCTGGTATCGAGTACGCTGAAGGTTCCGCAGAAGTGAAAAAAGTAATCGCGTTCCTGCAAAATGAAATGGGCGCTAACAAAATCCGTTTCCCTGAAACTTCCGGTATCGGCATCAAGCCAGTATCTGCTGAAGGTTCGAAACGTCTGGCTCGCGCTGCGATCGAATATGCGATCAAGCACGGCAGAAAATCGGTTACGCTGGTTCACAAAGGCAACATCATGAAATTTACAGAAGGCGCGTTCAAAAACTGGGGCTATGAAGTTGCTGAGCAAGAATTCGCTGAGCAAACCTTCACTTGGGGCCAATACGACCGCATCAAAGACGCTGAAGGCGTTGACGCTGCGAACAAAGCACAAGCAGAAGCTGAAGCTGCTGGCAAACTGATCGTGAAGGACGCAATTGCGGACATCGCGCTGCAACAAGTATTGACTCGTCCAACTGACTTCGACGTAATCGCTACTTTGAACCTGAACGGGGACTACCTGTCCGACGCTCTGGCTGCACAAGTAGGCGGCATCGGTATCGCACCGGGCGCGAACATCAACTACCTAACTGGACATGCTATTTTCGAAGCAACTCACGGTACTGCACCTAAATACGCGGACAAAGACGTCGTGAACCCAGGTTCCGTAATTCTGTCCGGCGTTATGATGCTTGAGCACCTGGGCTGGCAAGAAGCGGCTGACCTGATCTATAAAGGCATGGAAACTTCCATCAACAACAAAACGGTAACTTATGACTTCGCACGCCTGATGGAAGGCGCAACAGAAGTGAAATGCTCGGCATTTGCTGACGAAATCATCAAAAACATGTAGTTTAGGTTTCCTATTCGCTGGCGGCTATAAAGCCGTCCGAGGGATCGCCTGATTGAATCTACTTTAACTCTCCCTTAGGGGGAGCCACGGCGATGCGCCTCTGAATTCCCGCTCGAAGCACGAGGGAGTACAGGGGCGCATAGGCATTGTGGGGCTTAAAAGAGCGCTGCAAGCCGATAAACTTGGCTTAGAGAGCGTGCAGCGAGCAGTTGGAGTGCTGTAAGCCGATAAACTCGGCATTAGAGCGGCGCGCACCACTAAAACCTCGCTGGCGTGCAGGATGTGCGGCGGTAGGAGTATCTTTTGATGCGGATAGGTGTATAAAAGGGTATAGATGCATGATCATGTGATTACGCGATAGATGAGAATAGGGAGGTCATTGGTAATGGCTATTCAACGTAAGAAAATTACGGTTGTAGGTGCAGGTTTCACGGGTGCGACGACAGCGCTTATGCTGGCGCAGAAGGAACTTGGCGATATCGTATTGGTCGATATTGCGCCTCTGGAGAACCCTACGAAGGGCAAAGCGCTCGATATGCTGGAGGCCACTCCGGTTATCGGTGTTGATGCGAACATTATCGGTACATCGAACTACGAGGATACAAAGGATTCTGATGTTGTCATTATTACGGCTGGCATTGCGCGCAAGCCCGGCATGAGCCGTGATGATCTCGTGAATACCAACGCCGGCATCGTGAAATCCGTCTGCGAAAGCGTAAAAGCGACAAGCCCTAACGCTTACGTAATCATCCTGAGCAATCCGGTAGACGCAATGACTTACGTCGCCTATCAGTCGCTTGGCTTCCCTAAAAATCGCGTTATCGGCCAGTCCGGCGTTCTGGATACAGCCCGTTATTGCACCTTCATCGCGCAAGAGCTGAACGTGTCGGTGGAAGATGTTCGCGGGTTTGTGCTTGGCGGGCATGGCGATGACATGGTGCCGCTTGTACGTTACTCCAACGTCGCAGGCATCCCGATCGAGAAGCTGATTCCGGCGGACCGCATCGAAGCCATCGTTAAGCGTGCGCGAGTTGGCGGCGGCGAGATTGTCAATCTGCTCGGCAACGGCAGCGCTTATTACGCACCGGCTGCTTCTCTCGTACAAATGACGGAAGCTGTGCTGAAAGACAAAAAACGCATTATTCCGGTTATCGCGTACCTCGAGGGCGAATACGGATACGAGAATTTGTTCATGGGCGTGCCTGCTGTAATCGGCGGTGACGGCATCGAGAAGGTAATCGAGCTTGAGCTGACGGCTGAAGAGCAAACGGCGCTGGATCAGTCCGCACAATCCGTACGCAACGTGATTCAAATTGTAACAGCCGGTTAATCCGAACAAAAAACGGGATAAACAGAAATATACAGCCGTTTTGCCGTACGCAGTAATGGACAATAACAGCGGCTCGTTCGTCTCATCCCTATATAGCTTTAACTTAAAGTACGGGAGGACCCTGACAGAACGCTGCCAGGGTTCTTTCCGTTTTGGAAGAGAGGAGGCTGCGGTAAGAGATGGAGAAAGCATTACACTTGCTTAAGGAAATATACGGATACGACTCGTTTCGAAAAGGTCAAGAAGACATTATTGCGGGCATAGTGGATGGTCACGATACGCTGGCCATCTTGCCGACGGGCGGCGGGAAATCGATTTGTTATCAAATTCCGGCCCTGCTGCTGCCGGGTACAACTTTGGTAATATCGCCGTTAATCTCGCTGATGAAGGATCAGGTCGACAGCCTGCACCGCGTAGGTGTAGCAGCAGCGTTCCTGAATAGCTCGCTTGGTGCGGCGGAGTACCGGGAAGTGCTCCGTAAGGCGATGCAAGGGGAATACAAGCTGTTGTATGTAGCACCGGAGAGGCTGGACGCCCCAATGTTCCAGACGCTGTCGGAGCAGCTGCACATTCCGCTCATCGCGATTGACGAGGCGCATTGCGTCTCCCAGTGGGGACATGACTTCCGTCCAAGCTATCGCCAGCTTGCCGGATGGATCGGCCGAATGCCGAATCGTCCGCTTGTGGCCGCTTTTACGGCCACGGCTACAGAAGAGGTAGCCGATGATATTGCTCATATGCTCAGGTTGAATGATCCGCGCCGGTATGTGACGGGTTTTGCCCGTCCCAATCTGTCCTTGTCCGTCGTGAGTGGGGTGGATAAGAAGCGGTTCCTGAAAGATTTTTTAAAGCAACGAGAGGATCAATCCGGAATTATCTATACGGCTACGAGAAAAGAAGCGGATGAAGTCGGCGGTATCGTTCGGCAATTTGGGCTGGAATCAGGCATTTATCATGGCGGATTGTCAGATACCGAGCGGGCGGCGACGCAAGAGAACTTTCGGTTCGACCAGGTCCGCGTCATGGTGGCGACTAACGCGTTCGGCATGGGCATCGACAAGCCCAACGTCCGATACGTCCTGCATTGGCAGATGCCAGGCGACCTGGAGTCATATTATCAAGAAGCGGGCAGAGCCGGCAGGGATGGGGAAGAGAGCGATTGTATCCTGCTCTTCGAACCGGCCGATATGCAGGTTCAGCGTTTCCTGATTGAGCAGGGAACAGGGGATACGGAGCGGAAGTCCGTTCAGATGTCCAAGCTTCATTTGATGATGAATTACAGCCGGACGCAGCGCTGCCTGCAGCAGTTTATTGTAGACTACTTCGGAGAGAGTGACGTCCCCCAATGCGGAAAATGCAGCAGCTGCCTGGACAAGAGCGAAGCGGTCGATCGTACGGAAGATGCAAAGATGGCGCTCTCTTGCGTAGGCAGAATGAAGGGACGCTTCGGCGTGATGATGGCGGCAAAAGTGCTGAAGGGCTCCCGCGACAAGCGGCTGCTGGAATTTGGCCTGGACCGGCTAACGACGTACGGACTCATGCGTCACTTGCCGGAGAAGGAAGTTGCGGATTGGCTGTATTGGCTTGTTGCGGAAGGGTACATGAGGCTTAGCGAAGGCCAATATCCGACGGTCTCGCTAACGGCGAATGCGCTGCCTGTTCTGGAAGGCAAGGAGAGGATATCGCAGCGGGTGCGGGCGTCCGTAAGACAGGCGGCATCGGCATCATCCGTTTCGTCCCCATTATTCGATGCGCTTAAAGCGTGGCGCAGAGACGCGGCGGCGAAGGAAGGCGTGCCTCCATTTATGATTTTCTTCGATGCTACCCTTCGAGATATTGCGAATGCTCACCCGGCATCCATTGACGAGCTGCTTGACGTGAAAGGGATCGGGGCGGCTAAGGGAAGCAAATACGGGGAAGATATTATCGGTATTGTTGCCGGCTTCCAGCAATCATCCGGTGGTTCCGCAGCAGGGAGCTATTCCCGGTCTAGCAAGCAAGCATCGGCTGCCAGAAAATCGGATCAAGGAGAGCAGCCCAGCCATCTGCATTCGCTGGAGCTATTCAACTCTGGCATGTCGACAGCCGAGATTGCAAAGGAACGAGGATTCAGTCAAGTGACGGTGGAGGGCCATATCATTCGCGGTGCAGGCGAAGGCTATGAGGTGGACTGGGACCGAATTATTCCACCCCACCAAGAAGAGAATATATTAAAAGCAATAGAGCTTGTCGGCACAGAGCGGCTGAAGCCGATTAAGGATGAGCTTCCTTCAGACGTAGCTTATTTCGCAATACACGGCGTGCTTTGCAAGCACGGTATACCTAGCGGCGCGAAGTGATTCAAGTGATTTGAAGCTTCATCAAGTGAGAGACGGGGAGAAAAAGCCCCGTCTTTTGTTTGCCGGATGGCCGATTTAATGAAGTTGCCGCATTGAGGTTGGGCCAGTCTTTTTCAATTTCCGATAACCCATCCTAGCGATCAGTTGTCGGGTATCGCTTTTCATGACATAATGAAATCGAACCGGTACCATGAGAATCGGAATAGAACAAGTACGAAACTTAGGAGCAGATTGGGATGTCCAAATCAGATTCGGTTACGATTGCCGATGTAGCTAAGCGGGCAGGCGTAGCGAAATCAACGGTGTCACGGATCATTAACGATGTACCCGGCGTCAAGCCGGTAACGCGCAGCAAAGTGCTTCAAGCGATTGAAGAGCTAGGCTTCCGGCCTAATATGCTGGCAAGAAGTCTAAAGACGAATATGAAGCAGCAGATTGCGCTTGCTATAGACGATATTCGCAATCCTTATTACCCGGAGCTGGCTTGGGCGGTAGAGCAGGTGGCGAAGGAGAACGGCTTCCGCCTTGTGCTGATCAACCATTATGGCAATCCGTCGGAAGAGCTCTCGATTATGGGCAAAGTCAATGAAATGCATATCGACGGAATCATTATGTCGACAATTAGCTTCCCGGCTGCACTAAAGAAGTATATCAATCATTCCACAGTACCCGTATGCCTCATCGGCAACCTGGGTGACGATGTAAATGCGGATATGGTGCATCTCTCCAAGCCGGAAGGAACGCTTGCGATGGAGCATCTGATTCGAATCGGCTGTATCAATATTGCGTACGCCGGTGGTCCCAAGGAGGTGCATCAGGGGACGAGGTACGCCGCTTATGAAGGGGCGCTTAGCGCCAATTTCATGAAGTTTAAGCCCGATAATGTCTACATTGGCTCCGAATTCTCCTTGCAGACAGGCATACAAGCGGCGGACTACTTAACCCATCTTCCAGAGCTGCCAGACGGCGTATATGCTGCCAACGATATGATCGCCATTGGACTCATCCAGCGGCTTCTGGAGATCGGCGTTCGAGTTCCGGAGGACATTACGGTAGTAGGGGTAGACGATATTAGCTGGTCAACGATTACCAAGCCGCGAGTGACTACTGTCTCCAACCTGACGGCAGAGACGGGGCGAATTGCCGCAGAGCTGCTGATAAAACGGATCAAAGAGGGACAGTCTACGCCGCTGCGTAAAGTGCAGCTGGAGCCTCGGCTGATCGTGCGGGAATCTACAGTAAAGGTAACGGAGTCCTGATAGAATGACATCAAAGCTGTACATTCGGTCTCTTGACAATTCAAGAAGACCGTGTGATACTAATTTTCGAACCGGTTCGAAAAGTTTCATTAAAATAATTCGTTAGATTGATAGCAACATGACTTGAATGCTTAGGCAACCTGCAAAACCCATTAATAAATGGCGCACGGATGCGATTTTTCCGATCATTTACGACGACCCGGGTGTTTTGTTTCATTCACTGAGGATGATGGACGAGAAGTAAACCCAGTCTTGATAACAAGACATGAGCTTGTTCATCCTATAATTCTGAAATCAAAAGTTGACCCATACCAAATTCATATAAAAGGACAGGAGACAGTGACATGGGAAAATCGACAGTACCTCCCGTAAGCTCTAAAGGATTGCAACCCGATTACATCGAACGTACCTATGCGGGATGGCTCGGCAAGATGGTGGGTGTCCGGCATGGCGCAAATGTAGAGAATTGGAGCTATGAAAGGCTGCAGCGCGTTTTTGGGGAAATCACAAGCTACCCGCATCATTTCCGCAACTTTGCAGCCGATGATGACACAAATGGGCCTATGTTTTTCCTTCGGGCTCTTGAGGATTATACACATACACGGGAGATCACGCCGGAGCAGATCGGACTTACTTGGCTGAACTATGCGCCAGACCAGCATGGCTTCTACTGGTGGGGCGGCTACGGAGTGTCGACGGAGCATACTGCTTATCTGAATTTGAAGAATGGCATCATGGCGCCTAGATCGGGATCAATTGAGCAAAATGGCGCAGTGGTTGCAGAACAAATTGGCGGTCAGATCTTCATCGACGTTTGGGGAATGATTGCTCCAGGCAATCCAGAGCTAGCCGCTGAATACGCGGAGAAGGCAGCCAGTGTATCGCATGATGGCGAAGGCATATATGGAGGTCGTTTTATCGCTGCCGCAATCTCGGCCGCATATACGGCTGGCAGTATAGAGGAGGTAATCGATGCAGGATTGAATGTTATTCCAAAGAGTAGCGATTATCGGAAAATGGCGGATGCTATTATAGCCTTCCACCTGGAGCATCCGGACAATTGGCGCGATTGCTTTATGTATGTCAGAGACCACTTTGGGTATGACAAGTACCCGGGCAACTGCCATATCATTCCGAACTCGGGTGTTATCCTATTATCGATGTTATATGGCGCAGGCGATTTCTCGCGTACGATCAATATTTGCAACATGTGTGGCTGGGATACCGACTGTAATGTAGGCAATGTTGGTGCTATTCTAGGTGTATACGTAGGCTTGGACGGCATTGGGGACGGGTGGAGAGCTCCAATCAACGATTTTATGTGCAGCTCCAGCGTGATGGGATCGCTTAATATTACGGATTTGCCATCATGTGCAGCTTATATATCCCGGTTCGGCTATCTCATAGCTGGCGAGGCAATGCCGCAGGAATGGGCAGCGATCTTGCTGGGCCAAGGACCGAAATTCCATTTCGAATACCCTGGCTCTACGCATGCGATGAGGACGGATACGAGCGACGAAGCTCATGTGAGGGCTTTGCTTGAAAATACGACAGAGTACGCTTATTCAGGCTCTCGTTCATTAAAAGTTGTGTTCGACAAGGTGCAAGGCGGAGAAGCCTACCGGCTTTATCATCAGACGTATTACCGTCCAGCAGACTTCGATGACAGCCGCTATGACCCTAGCTTCTCGCCGATTCTGTACCCGGGACAATCTATCTCGGCGCAGCTGATGCTGCCGCAGGACTCGCCAGTACCGGTCAAAGCGGTGATGTATGTGAAGGATGGCAATCGCAATGAAAGATATTATGGGGAGCCGATTCAGCTTATCCCTGGGCAATGGCAAGAGGCTGCCTTTGATATCCCTTATTTGTCCGGTGCTTGTCTGGAGGAAGCCGGCGTCGAGCTTATCCCGCTTGATGGACGGTCGATGGATTTAATTGTCTATGTGGATGAATTCAGCTTCTCTGGTCAGCCACATTATGAGATTGACTTCAAACAAGAGCGTCTTGAAGTCTGGAACAACCTGCATGTCGAAGTCAGCCAATTCTCATATTTGAGAGGCATATGGACGCTGGAGGATGGCGAGTTGAGCGGCAGCTATGCGGGTGAACCGGCAGAATGCTATACCGGAGATCCTGCTTGGACCGATTATCGACTGGAGGCCGAGCTTATTCCGAAGCTGGGTGAGGGCCATTATATGTTGACTCGCGTACAAGGGGGCATTCGGAGCTATGCTGTGGGCCTGGCGCTAGGCGGCAAGCTTGCGCTTCTCAAAAACAACAACGGCTATGAGGTCTTAAAGGAAGTTGATTTTCCTTGGGAGGCAGGACAAGCCTATACCATCGCTGTTACGGCAAAGGGTGCTAAGTTCACGGTAGAATGGAATGGTGAGACGTTATTGTCTTACGAGGATAACGACCAGCCTTATCTGAATGGCGGCGTCGGCTTTGCGACAATGCATGGAAGCCATACGCACTTCACGCGGTTTGCAGTGAAAGGCATTTAATTCATACATGAAGCGGGATCTGGCCACAATGCCTGATGCCGCTTTTCTTTTTTTATCAGATATAAATGCTGAAAAGAGTTAACTATCGTCTTTAAACACTGACATACAAGATGTCATATTTTCTGCGTTATGATCCTTGTAGCGGATCGGAGTTAGTATCCCGGAAGAGAGGGGAACGGTGTGAAGCTGGAACGTTTGCTTGGTATTACGATAGAGCTGATGACGAAAAAACGGGTTACAGCGGCAGAGCTGGCCGCCCGCTTCGAAGTGTCCATCCGTACGATCTACCGTGACTTGGATTTGATTAACGAGGCCGGAATACCCGTTGTGTCCTTCTCCGGCGTGGTCGGGGGCTTCGAGCTGATGGACGGCTATTACTTGTCGAAGCAGCATTTTTCCATCGATGACTTGTCCGTCATTTTTCATCTGCTAAAAGGGATGGAAGAAGCGGTCGGGAACAAAATCACGTCGATCGTTCATAAGCTGGGCAGCTTGCAGCCCGCCCTGCTGAACGGAGGCAGTCCGAACCCCATTATTATCGACGCAAGCGCTTCGGTATTGGAGAAGGATGCGATCAAGCCTCTGTATGAAGCGATCGGACTGCAACGAGTCGTTACGTTCTCGTACAGGGACTCGGCGGGGAACGAATCGGAGAGAAGCGTGGAGCCCGTCCGGTTGTATTGGGACCGGGGCTGGTGGTATGTGGAGGGACACTGCCTGTTGAAGCAGGCTCAGCGTTGCTTCAAGGTATCCCGTATGTCTCAGCTTCAGGTGACGGAGGGACCATTCCGCCCAAGGCTCGAGATGTCTGCATCGATGGGGGAGGAGAATGTGCAGGCCATTGAGGTTCATCTTCGTTTTGAGGCCACTAATCAGCCGCGTATTTTCGAGCAGTTTCAAGGCCAGTGCGCACACCGGGGCACGCATATCGATGTGCATACGCTGTTTTTTTCGCCAGCTTATGCCTTATCCGTAATCCTCAGCTTCGGTCCGATTGTCGAGATTGTATCTCCAGAAGACCTAAGGCAGCAATTGTTGAACCAGCTTGATGCTATTCGTACAAGATATGAAAACTAAAGGAGGCCGTAACAGATGACGATTCTGGTAACTGGCGCAACAGGAACGATTGGAAGACATGTGGTGGAGCAGCTAGTGAATAAAGGGGTGCGGGTAAAGGCTGTTACTCGTAATCCGGAGACGGCGCAATTGCCCGAAGGGGCAGAGGCGGTAGCGGGCGATTTGACAAAGGCGGATACGCTGCGGGAGGCGCTGACGGGCGTTACCGGCATTCATTTGATCGCTTCCAGCTATGATTCGTATCTGCCGTGGAATACCGATCCAGCCCTAATCCGGCTTGCAGAGGAAGCGGGCGTGCAGCGGGTATCCCTGCTGATGTCATATGAAGAAGGGCCGCTTGAAGAGGCGCTTAAAGCAAGCTTGCTGGAATGGACGATGCTTATGCCTGTGGAATTCATGTCCAATGCGCTAATCGATTGGCAGCCGTCAATTCAAGCGGAGGGGGTTGTCCGGGAGCCGTTCGGCTCTGTGCGCAGCGCCCGAATTCACGAAGGAGATATCGCGGCCGTATCCGTCGCGGCGCTTGTTAATGGCGGGCATCATGGCCAAAGCTATTACTTGACAGGGCCGGAGGCGTTGTCAAGGATTGAGGCGGTCAAGGTGATCGCGGATGCGACAGGCAAGGACATTCGCTTCGAGGAGCTGTCGGAGGAGGAAGCCAGACAAAGATGGAGCGAGCAGGGCTATGACGAGGAATCCATCGCATTTTTTGTCCAGATGGGCAAAAATCCGCCTGAAATCGGGTTCACGGTGCTGCCGACGGTGGAGCAGGTGACCGGCAAGCCGGCGAGAACGCTCACCGAGTGGGTGCTCGAGCATAAGGATCAATTTATTTAAAGCGTTATGGGGCAGATAGGTCCTGTATGGTATACGGCCGGATATCCGGTACATCCAAGTATTTGCTTTTTCGTATGAAAGGAGTAAGGCGATGTCACTTGCCATTGAAGTTAATCAGCTTCGAAAGTCATACCGCAACAGGGAAGTTGTGAAAGGAATTGATCTTAAGATTCGCCAAGGAGAGCTGTTCGCCCTGCTAGGCCCGAATGGCGCGGGCAAAACAACGGTTGTCGAAATGTTGTCCACGCTGATCTTGCCGGATGGCGGTACGGCGCGGATCGGGGGGCTCGATGTCGTGAAGGAGGCGGCAGCTGTCCGGGGCAAAATCAGTCTGACAGGGCAGTTCGCTGCGCTGGATGAAGGGATGTCCGGCTTTGAGAACTTGGCGATGTTCGCCAAGCTCTACGGCTACTCTTGGAAGGAAGCGCGGCAATTAGCCAATGAGCTATTGCCCGCCTTCGGACTTGAGGAGGCGAAGCACCGCCTTGTAGAGCAATACTCGGGTGGCATGAGAAGGCGTCTGGACATCGCGGCAAGCGTATTGGCCCAGCCGGAGGTTATCTTCCTGGATGAGCCGACGACGGGACTGGACCCTCAGAGCCGTTTGCAAGTATGGGAGGTCGTGCGCTCCTTGTTGAAGCAGGGTACGACGGTATTGCTGACAACCCAATATCTGGAGGAGGCTGACCGGCTGGCAGACCGGGTCGCTGTGCTGAATGAGGGGTGCATCATAGCTGAAGGAACGCCAAGGGAGCTGAAAGCTGCCGTCGGGGGGAAGACGCTGACGATTCACTTGAAGGAGCAGGTCGTGCTTGAACCTTATATCCGGCTGCTGGCTGACGATCACGGACTGCATATCACGCAGGATGAGGAAGATCTGCTAATGATCAGGGTTCCTTCGCCGGATGAGCGGCTGGCTAGTCGGGCCATTCAGACGCTTATGGATCATCACTGTCCAGTAGTGGAATTCGCTCTCTCCGAGCCAAGCCTTGATGAGGTATTCCTCTCGCTAACTGATGCGCGCAACAAGGAGGCGGTAACATGAACAAAACCCACTCTGTGGACTCATCGGGCCAGCCGATCTGGCTCATCCGTCGTGCTGTTCCGCGGAGGCCGGGGCGTGCTGCCGCAACAGGCGTATTTATGAGAAGAACCTTCCTTGGCGTTAAAAACAACCCGTTTGGCTTTATCGTGGATTGTCTGGCATCGCCCGTTCTGATGCTGCTTATCTTCACGTATTTGTTCGGCGGCGCCATTGCGGGATCTACCTCCGAATACATTCAGTTCCTGCTCCCCGGCGCTTTGGTTCTCATTGTGGGTCCTATGACCGTCTATAGCGGGACCACGTTATGCCAGGATATTGCGAAGGGTGTGCATAACCGGTTCCGGACGATGTCCGTCTGGCCGCCGGCGAGCGTGCTGGGGCCGATCATCACCGATTCCTTGCGATATGTGGTCGCATCGATAGTCACGATCGGCATCGGTCTTCTGCTCGGTTTTCGCCCAGAAGGAGGAGCGGGAGGCGTATTGATGGCTCTTGGTTATGCCGTTTTCTTTGCCTTCAGCATTAGCTGGATATTTGCCATGATGGGCATTGTGGTGAAGAAGCCAGAGACGGTCTCCGGCACAAGCATGGTCATGATTTATCCGCTGCTCTTTGCAAGCAGCATCTTTGTCGACTCGGCTACGATGCCTGGCTGGCTGGGAAGCATCGTTGATTATAACCCGATCAGCCTTGCGGCATCTGCTCTCAGAGGGCTTATGCATGGAACGGCTACTGCAGCTGACCTTGCATGGGGCATCGGCATTGGAGCTCTGTTCATCGTAGTTTTCGCACCGCTCACGTTCTACTTTTTCCGAAAGCATAACACACGCTAAGCGGACAAAGGACGGATGAACCTACGAGCTTCTTTCCGCGCTCTAAGCCGAGAAACTCGGCCTGCAGCCGCGCCGCGAGCCCGCTCCCGCGCTCTAAGCCGAGAAACTCGGCTTGCAGTCGCTCCGCGAGCCCGCGCCCGCGCTCTAAGCCGAGAAACTCGGCTTGCAGTCGCTCCGCGAGCCCGCGCCCGCGCTCTAAGCCGAGAAACTCGGCTTAGAGAATCGTTCGGACAGACAATGAAAGTCACAGCATTCTGTCTTCTCTCCTTTTATACAGAATCAGCATCATACGCTCATACTTTTGAATGACAAAAGAAGTCTCCTTTGAAATGGTTGCTCGACCCTTCCATTTTACAAAGGTCGGGCTTCTTTTTTTGAAGGAGAAGCGATTTCGTTCGCTTTTGTATCGATTGGAAGAATTGTTCTTGTGCAGTTGGTATGAACAGCCGTGCGCAGGTATTTATAAGCTCCGTCCTGTAGTCATCTAAGTTTTTGGGGACGGCTCAGTTTTGTATCCTTGTTTACATTCCGTTTAAACAGGGAAGGTACAGTAAGGATATAGAACAGATACAGATAGGAAGTGGAGAGATGGAACAAGGGAAAAAGAAAGGTGCGGTCAAGCGGTTTGCGCGGCTCATTATGGAGACGAATCCTCCTAAGCTGCTGCTGGGGCTGGCTGTGCTGTTAAGTGTGGTCACGACGCTGGTCGGGCTTACGATTCCGTTATTTACAAAAGAACTGGTGAACGGCTTTTCATTCGGATCACTTGGTTCCGGGCAGATTATCGGTATTGCAGCGGCATTCATCGCGCAGGTTGTAGCGGGAGGGCTGTCGGTCTATTGGCTCCATTACAGCGGCAACAAGATCGTATCCTCCATTCGAGAACGGCTATGGAGCAAGCTGCTGCGCCTGCCTGTGCCGTATTACGACAACAAGTCATCGGGGGAGACGATTAGCAGACTCACGAATGATACGGCTATTCTGAAAAGCTTAATTACCGAGCATATTACAGGCTTCTTCACCGGCATCTTGTCTGTAATCGGGGCGCTGGCCATTTTGTTCTACATGAACTGGCAAATGACGCTCGTGATGCTGGTCGTCTTCCCGGTAGCGGCGCTTATTATGGTTCCGATTGGATCTCGCATGTACAAGATTTCCAAGGAAACGCAGGAGGAAAACGCGAAGTTTACATCAGTTATCAATCGGGTCATCTCGGAGATCAGGCTGGTGAAGGCATCCGGCTCAGAGCCGATGGAGTATGAGCAAGGCCGTAAAGGCATTATGAATCTATTCCGCTTCGGTCTAAAGGAAGCCAAGATGCAGGCATTGATTGCGCCAGTCATTTCCTTTATTATATTGCTGCTGCTGGTTGGCTTGATCGGCTTCGGCGGCGTGCAGGTATCGTCGGGGGCGATGACAGCCGGCGAGCTGGTCGCCTTCATCATGTATTTGTTCCAGATCATGCTGCCGATTACGCAAATTTCACAGTTTTTCACGCAGTTTCAGAAGGCGATGGGCGCAACCGACAGCATTATCGCCATTATGGGCGCGGAGGAAGAGAATCAGAATAGCGGCAGCGATACTGAGCATATTCGCAAGACCATAACACTGGATCGGGTCTCATTCGCTTATAAGCCGGAGGAGCCGATTCTGCAAGATGTTAGTATGAAGATTGAAGCGGGCAAGGTTACCGCGATCGTAGGACCTAGCGGCAGCGGCAAGACGACGATGTTCTCCCTGCTGGAGCGTTTCTACTCGCCCACCTCAGGAAGCATCCGCATCGGCAGTCAAGAGCTGTCGGACGTGAAGCTGCGTTCCTGGCGGTCCAAGATCGGCTACGTCTCCCAAGAGAGTCCAATTATAGCCGGGTCGATTCGCGATAATTTGAGCTACGGGCTGGACCGGGCGGTCAGCGACGAAGAGATGGAGAATGCCGCCCGCATGGCATATGCCGACGGATTCATCCGCGAGCTGCCGGACGGTTATGATACGGAAGTGGGCGAGCGTGGCATCAAGCTGTCTGGGGGACAGCGCCAACGTATCGCCATCGCAAGAGCGCTGCTTCGCGACCCGGAGCTGCTTATGCTGGATGAAGCGACCTCCAATCTGGACAGCAAGTCGGAGGAGGTCGTGCAGGACGCGCTCAAAAACTTGATGGCCGGCCGTACGACGCTCGTCATCGCACATCGCTTATCTACGGTGGTGGATGCGGATACGATCATATTTTTGGAAAAGGGACAGATAACCGGCAAAGGAACGCATGAGCAATTGTACCGCTCGCATACCTTGTACCGGGAATTTGCGGATGGACAATTGAAGATGAATAAAACAGCCTGACAAAGCGAGGAGGGATAGCATATGGGTTATGTGCTTATTGTAGACGATGATCCCCATATCCGGGAGCTTGTGAGCGTCATATTGGCAAAGGAAGGCTATCAGGTGCAGCAGGCGTCCGATGGCATGGAAGCGATGGACATTATGGATGCGTCACCGGCAGACATGGTTATTTTGGATATTATGATGCCGAATATGGATGGCTGGGAGCTGTGCCGCAATCTGCGCGAGCACTATGATATCCCTATATTGATGATCACGGCCAAAGGCGAACTGCGGGATAAAGTGAAGGGCTTCCACATCGGGACAGACGACTATATTGTCAAGCCGTTTGATCCGCAGGAGCTGGTCGTCCGCGTGCGGGCACTCATGAAGCGGTACCGCATTGCAACCTCCCAGCAAGTGTCGGCAGGCGGGCTGACGATGGACCGGTCTACGTACCAGATGAGCGTGAATGGCGAAGCCGTGACGCTGCCGCCGAAGGAATTTGAGCTGCTCTTCGTGCTGATAGGCAACAAGGGGCGTACGCTCTCGCGGGGCTCGTTGATTGAGTCCATTTGGGGATATGACTTCGACGGCAACGAGCGAACGCTCGATGTCCATGTGAACCGGCTGCGCGAGCGGTTTGCGGGCTGGGGCGTCACAGCCAAGATCACAACAGTTCGGGGACTCGGCTACCGGATGGAGGCTGCGGAATGAACCGGAAAATCTCCAAAACCGAGATGGCGGTGAAAGGCTCAGGCGCACTCGCACTAATGTTTCTGCTATGCTGCGTTGCGTTTACGGCGGCGTATTTCCTCACCAGATGGTTTTATGAGACGCATCCGGTTTCCTGGAACGATTTTATCGTCCAACTGGTGAACTGGGGGCTGGGCCTGTTCATCCTGATCCTATTGGGATTTGTGGTCAGCATCGTGACGCGTCCAAAGCAGGTTGTCGTCTGGAATGAGATGATGGCAGCTCTTCGCCGTATTGCCAAAGGCGACTTCAATGTCGTTATTGATCAAGAAGGGAAGTATCGCGGCCAAATCGGCGAATTCGTCGACTCCATCAATGAGATGACGCAGGAGCTGCGGCAGGTGGAGAGGCTGCGACAGCAGTTCATCTCGGATGTGTCGCATGAAATTCAGTCGCCGCTCACCTCGATTCGCGGATTTGCCAATACGCTGCAGCGCGAGGATCTCTCCCGCGAGGAGCAAAGGCGCTACCTCTCTATCATCGAAAAGGAGACGGTCCGGCTATCCCGGCTGAGCGATAATTTAATGAAGCTGACGTCACTGGAATCCGATCACGTGGAGTGGGAGAAGCAGCGTTACCGGCTGGATACGCAGCTTGAGCATGTTGTCCTCTCTTGCGAGCCGCAATGGCTGGACAAGGAGCTGGATATTGAGCTGGATACAGAGCCCTGCCCTATTCGCGCCAATGAGGAGCTTCTTAGTCAAATATGGCTGAATCTGCTGCATAACGCGATCAAATTTACACCACATGGCGGCAGCATCCGAATCTCGCTGAAGAAGGTGGAGGATGCGGCGCGAGTAGAGGTGTCCGACACGGGCATCGGTATCTCGCAAGAGGATCAGCAGCGGATCTTCGAGCGCTTCTACAAGGGCGACAAGCAGCGGACCAGAACCGCAGAGGGCAACGGTCTGGGCCTGTCGATCGTCCATAAGATTACGGAGCTTCACGGAGGCACAGTCAAAGTCAAGAGCTCACCGGGCGAAGGAACCGTATTCGAGGTTGTATTGCCCCTCAATGAATCGCTATGATGAGAGAGAAGACTGCCAGGCGAATAGGCTCGCTGTGGCAGTTTTTGCTTTTTGTTCATTTGAAAATTGTCCGGTTTCTGATAAACTACTTATTATAGGTAAAACAAAACAGGAGGAATTGAGAATGTCTGGAGCAATGATGTTACTGCACGTTCTGGGCGCTGTCGGTATGGGATTCTATATCGTGCTGCCTATTATGCTGGGAGGAGCTTCGAAGCTTGCGGGAACGGGACAAGGCGGCCTTGCCTCCGGCTTGCTTTCGGCGAACCGTATCGCCCAATATTTTCTGGTGCTGCAATTATTGACGGGCGGCTACTTAATGTCGCAAGGCGACTATGCCGTTATCTGGATGATAATTGTTACCGTTTTATTTTTGGCTATCGCCGCAATCGGCGGGATTATCTCCAAGCCGCTTAAGCTGGTTGTAAGCCAGATTCAAGCCGGTCAAAGCGCTTCTGCACCAATCAACAAAGCAAAAGTGATGAGCCTTATTATCCTGGTGCTGTACGTTGCCATGATCTATTTCATGGTGGAGCCTATTTACAAACCACTCTAGGGAAAATGATAAAGAACGGGTTATTAGGGGGATATGGTTGTGCGTGAAAGTTCACCTCAGATCGTAACGTTCGGAGAGTCGATGGCGCTATTTATGCCGGAAGAGCATAAATCGCTCGAGCGCGCAGCGACGCTTGAGCAGAGCTTCGGCGGCGCGGAAAGCAATGTTGCAATCGGCCTTGCCAGACTCGGTACTTCCGTGGGCTGGTTCGGAGCGCTCGGCGACGATCCGTTCGGAAAGCTGATCATGAAGACATTGCGCGGAGAAGGTGTTGACATCTCCCGTGTGAGATTTAACGGAGAAGCGCCGACAGGCATGATGTTCCGTGAGCATGTTGCGGGCAGACTGGCCGTCCATTATTTCCGCAAAGGGTCGGCAGCAAGCAGAATGACGCCAGAGGATTTGGACGAGGATTATATTCGCAGCGCCAAGCTGCTGCATGTGACCGGCATTACTTGCGCCTTGGGCGAGGATTGCCGCAGAACGGTTCGCCGGGCGGTCGATATTGCCAAGGAAGCGGGCGTTCTGGTCAGCTTCGATCCTAACTTGCGTCTCAAGCTGTGGTCGATCGAAGAAGCGCGCAAGACGCTGCTGCCGCTTGCTGCGGACGCCGATTACTTCTTGCCGGGCTGGGACGAGCTGAAGCTGCTGTATGATACAGATGATTATGCAGAAATAAAGGAACATTTGAATGCCCTGAAGGGCGTTAGCGTTATTAAAGGTATGGGGGATGCGACCGTTGTGCTCGACAAGGGCGTCGAGACCGCTATCCCGTTCTATCCGGCGGAGCAGGTTGTCGATACGGTAGGAGCCGGCGACGGCTTCTGCGCAGGCTTCCTCGCAGGCATCATGAAGGGGCTGACGCCAATCGAGGCGGTTCGCCTTGCCAGCATTAACGGTTCACTGGTTGTCCAGATGCGCGGAGATTGGGAAGCGCTGCCGGAATGGGAAGTCGTAGAGCAACGCATGTCGGCTAAGGCATGGGTGGAGCGCTAATGGTGATCGAAGGGAACGGTTCGAAGGGACAGCGCCGCCGAGAGGCGATTCTGCAGCTGCTTAAGCAGCAGGGCCGCATCACGATCGTCGAGATGGTCGAGCGCTTCGGCTGCTCGGAAGCGACAGCCAGACGGGACCTGGAGCAGATGGAAGGCGTTTATCCCGTTATCCGTACAATTGGCGGCGCCATGTACGATGGGATGGGCACCATGAGAGAGCTTCATTTCGCCGAGAAGGAAGGCTTGTCGATTCTGGAGAAGGAGAAGATCGCCCAGACGGCTGCCAAGCATATTGTCGAAGGCGATGTTATCGGCCTCTCCGGCGGTACAACCAACTTCCTGCTTGCGAAGCTGCTCAAGGCCCGTAAAGGAATTACCGTCGTCACCAATGCGGTCAACATCGCTATGGAGCTGGCGGGCAGTCCGATCCAGGTTGTTGTGACCGGCGGCATTATGCGGCATAATAGCTTCGAGCTGTGCGGGCCGCTTGGCGAAGGGATGATTGCCCAGTTGCATATCGGCAAGATGTTCATCGGTATTGACGGCATCTCCGCAGTGGGCGGCATCTCCAGCTACTCCGAGCAAGAGGCGCAAAGTGCCAAAGCGCTGATCAAGCGTTCGCAGGAAACATATGCGGTATTCGACCATACGAAGGCGAATCGGACGTCGCTGTTCTCCGTAGCCGCAATCTCGGAGCTGAAGGCGGTTATTACCGATTCTCCGCTGACCGGCGAGTTGGCTGAGGAATTGAAGCGCCATCATGTATCCATTCACCTTACGGATTAACCATAAAGAGCTGTCCCGAAAGTCTGACATGACGAAGGGACAGCTCTTTTTCGATTAAAGGGTTGCATCGTGGCTGGATATACAGACCTCCAGAAGCAGGCAATCAAGTAAGAACCAGAAAGGCGATGCCTGGGATTATATCCTCGGCACCGCCTTTTCTTCATTTCGTCATATTGGCATCTATAATTCAAGCTTATTCGGATTTATGAAATACGGTACGGCCTTGCACCCAAGTGCATTCCACGTTGAATTCAGCGTCTGCCAGCACGAGATCGGCTTGCTTGCCTTCAGCGATGGAGCCGGTGCGGTCGAAGATGCCAAGCTCGCGCGCAGGGTTGCCGCTAGCCAGTTGGCTCACTTCAAGAATGCCTAGCTTCGAATGGTTCAGCATGTAGCGGAATGCGCGAATCATCGTCAAGCTGCTGCCAGCCAGCGCATTGCCCTCGCGCAGGCGCGCGGTTCCGTTCTTCACCACAACGGCCAGTCCGCCCAGCTCGTACGTGCCGTCAGGCATACCTGCTGCTTCGATTGCGTCCGTCACGATAATGACTCGGTCGAGCGGCTTGGCAGCCAGCATAAGCGCGATAGCGGCGGGATGCACATGCTCACCGTCGGCGATAATCTCCGTGTAGATGCGATCATCGGTCAATACGGCGCCTAGCGTGCCAGGCTCGCGGTGATGCAGGCCTCGCATAGCGTTGTACGTATGAACGGCATGCGTCAGTCCGGCGTCGGCTGCAGCTTTGACCTCGTCATAGACGGCATCCGTATGGCCTGCTGCCGCAATGATGCCATTCTCCGACATCCAAGCGATTGCTTCCTTGGAGTTGTTCTTCTCCGGAGCCAGCGTCAGCAGCTTCACCATGCCAGGATGCTTCTCATTCCATTCCTTCAGCCATTCCAGCTGAGGGTCTTGAATGTAAGCCGGATTTTGGGCGCCAGGCCACTTCTCGCTAATAAATGGACCTTCTAGATGCACACCCAGCAGCGGAGCATATTGATTGCCTGATTGCTGGTACTCCGCAACGGCGTCCAGTACAGCATCAATCGCTTCCTTCGAAGCCGTCATCGTGGTAGCCAGCATGCCGGTTGTTCCTTGCGATGCATGGAACTTCGTAATCCGGTCAAAGCTTTCGCTATTGGCATACATGAAGTCGCCTCCGAAGCCGCCGTGCACGTGAACGTCGATAAAGCCTGGCAGCAGCCAGCCTCCTTTGCCATCCACCGATTCTGCATCAGCAGGCAGCTCCTCGGAGGACTCCTCCGGCACGATCGCGGCAATACGACCGTTTGATACTTGCACGCTACCCTTTACAACCCGATCCTCCAGCACGATATGAACGTTATGAATGTTCCAAGTCAGGGAGCTCATTGTCATTTATCCCAGCATCCTTCCCGCTTCACGATCAAGCAGAACCGTTACTCGCGGATGTGTCTGCAGCAAGGAAGCAGGCACCTTAGTCGTAATTGGACCGGTCAGCGCTTCTTTCACAATATGCGCCTTGTCGGAGCCGCGAACGACCAGCAAGATGGTGTTCGCCTTCAATATGGAGCCGATGCCCATCGTGTACGCTTCCTTCGGCACTTCGTCGATGGATGCGAAGAAGCGGGCGTTGGCTTCGAGAGTCTCTTCTTTCAGCTTCACAACATGCGTGCCTGCGGACAGATGCTCATCTGGCTCGTTGAATGCGATATGTCCATTATGGCCAAGGCCGAGCAACTGAATATCGGCAGGGCATGCGTTAATCATCGCTTCATAGCGGACGCATTCGTCTTGCGGATTTTCAGCCATACCGTCGGGCAGGTGCGTCTGAATTGCCGGAATGTCGACATGCGAGAAGAGGTTCTTATTCATATAGTAGGCGTAGCTTTGATCGTTATCCGGCGTTAGCCCCACATATTCGTCGAGATTATACGTTGTAACGCCGCTGAAGCTCACTTTTTTGTTAGTGTAGTCTTCTACCATTTTGGCATAAATGCCGACAGGTGTCGATCCTGTCGCAAGACCCAGCACCGCATTCGGTTTTTCGTTAATCAGTTTGCGGAAGATCTCCGCTGCGTACAGATCAAGCTCTTCGGATGTTTCAAAAATACGGATGTCCATGATAATGCCTCCTGATTGTTTGAATTAAACAACGAGCGAAAAAGCTGCCGTTGTATACCGTTTGTCGTATGTCTTAAGTGTATATGAAAGAGCAGCAATACACAATAATTTTGATCGACAAATTCAAATATTTGATTGGAATAATCATAGGATAATGAAGGTTTAATTGGTTTATTTAGGGAATCATATACAAACTAAGTTCTATGTCCAAGTGCGACGGCAGCCGTTTCCAGATGGATCGTCCCATTCCGTCACTGAGGAGTCCCGTGGAAGCGCAAACCTCAAAAATATGCTATGCTAATCGGTAAAGCAATCTTGCAGAGCTCGCCCATAACAGATGTAAACATGAGGTGCGGCATGCAACCAGGAGGTCAATCTTTGAAGTCAACTAGCGAGGGCCATATCGAAAAGCGCAAAGGCGAGCATATTCGAATCTGTCTGCAGGAGGAAGTAGCCGGTGTCGGCATCCAAACAGGGTTTGACGACTATCGCTTCAAGCATAATGCGCTCCCCGAGCTGTCGTTCGAGCGTATTCGTCTGGATACGGAATGGTTCGGACAGCCGCTGCGGGCGCCATTGCTTGTCAGCTCAATGACGGGCGGCACCAATGAGGCGGGTGCCATTAATAAGCGGCTCGCGATGGCTGCCGAAGAGCGAGGCTGGGCAATCGGGCTCGGCTCCATGCGCGCGGCACTGGAGAAGGAGGAGCTTGCCTCTACCTTCAAGATTCGTGCCTTTGCGCCGCGTATTCCGATCATCGCTAACATTGGGGCTGTCCAGCTGAATTACGGGATGGGACCGGAGGCATGTCAGCGCGCGGTCGATCTGGCCGAGGCGAATGCGCTTGTCCTTCATCTTAATGCCTTGCAGGAAGTATTCCAGCCTGAAGGCGATACGGATTTCAGCGGACTGCTTGGCCGAATTGAAGAAGTGTGCCGCAACGTAGCGGTTCCCGTTGGCGTGAAGGAAGTGGGCTGGGGGATCGACGGCCGGACAGCTGCCCGATTGAGCGAAGCAGGCGTCGCCTTTATCGATGCGGCGGGAGCAGGCGGAACATCATGGAGCCAGGTTGAGAAGTTCCGCGTCAGCGATCCGGTACGCCGCCAGGCCGCCGAAGCGTTCGCCGGATGGGGTATCCCAACCGCTGAGAGTGTAGCGGAAGTACGGGCTGTGCTGCCCTCGATGCCCATCGTTGCCAGCGGCGGGCTGCATAACGGCGTGGATGCCGCCAAAGCGATTGCGCTTGGCGCGAATATGGCGGGCTTCGGTCGTTCGCTGCTCCCGCAAGCTGCAGGAGAGAATAGCGCCTTGTCGATCGAGGGGCTGATTGAACAGTTCGAACGGATCGAATTTGAGCTAAGAGCGGCTATGTTCGGTATCGGTGCGGCCACTATATCGGAGCTTGGCGGCACAGACAGGCTGATCAGAATCTCTTCGACATAGCAACAAGACGAACGGCAAGCCTGCTCATAAGGCTTGCCGTTATCTGATTAATCCGGTACCTTCGATTTTGACCATCGCTTCTACGTTGAACTTGGCATCCGGGTAGAGCTGGGTCCAATTATTCCAGGAATCCGCTCTGGAATGCGTCGCGCGGTAACGAAGACCGAATCCGAAGGGGTCAATGCCATGGCGCTGGATCTTCTTCAGCAGCGTTACGGCTGCCTTTTCATACTCGGAAGCCAAGGCATCCTCCACCGGCTGCCAAGGCTTGTCGAACAGGCCGCTCGGTGCTTCCTCAAATACAACATCCATTTTAATTTTCACGGCTATGAGCAGAGGATCGGTTTTTTCATTAATTCGGAAGCTGGAGTTCAATTGATTGATCGCAATAACCATGGGTGTGCCTTTGAACATGCCATGCATGGATGCTTTCGTAAAGTGGTCCGACATTTGATTAAACAACTGGGTCTCGGTAGGAGATAAAATCAATTTGATCTTACTCTTGTCGAATAGAGCGACCTGGTTAATGACGTAGCTTTCCTTGCCGTCATTCGTAATGATCGCGAGCACCGGATCCATGCCCTTCTCCGTCACTCTCCGTGATAGCCCCGATAACGTCTCGGCATAATTGTACGATGACTCCGTGCCATCAGCCCCGAAGGACAGCAGCAGCGAGTTGCCTGGATAACGTTCGGATGCCGGCTGTACGTGCAGCACGTTCTCTGCCGTAGGCCTTCCCACGGCAAGTGTAGCAACGCTTTGAATGTCCCGTCTGCGCAGCATCCAATCGATGGAATGGTTAATGTCCCGCTTGGCCAGCTCCTCGCCGATAATCATCATCTTGCAATGGCCGAAGTCGAGCTCCTTGTCTACATAGGCTTTCAGCATGCGTACGCCTTCGGCAATGCTGGGAGCATCAATTGTTTCGTATTGGATTTTGGATGCGCCGGGCTCGATCTTCGGTGACGGTATGGCAAGCTGGAGCGTGATCCGATAAGGCTTGCTTTCATTGCCGGACCAGTCGATACCGGTGCCCACCACAAAAAATCGCTTGTCAATGTCCTTGAAGCCGCAGCCGCTTAGAGTAAGCAGGGCTAGAAGAAGAGAGAGGACTGCCGTATACCGTATCATTCCGGCTTCAGCCTCCTTCTGCTCAGAATGAACACCCAGAGCACGCTTACCACCTCTGTGAACATACGAAGCACAAGCCAATAGGAGGTGATGAGATAGTTGATTTTCTCATTCGTGAAGATGAGATACAGCACGGTTGCCGTTGCGAACACTCCAAGAATGATGTAGTTGGATTTCGGTGCTTTTGGACTGTCGATCTCGGGCTTGCTGCCTTTGAAGCAGCTCTTGATATATTCCATGCCGAGATGCCAGCCGGACATCGTATAGACCAGCGTCAGATTCAGGAAGACGATCAGGAACAGGAACATGACGCGCTCGATAAAACCGTACTGCATGCTTAGCGAGTCGGAGGTCACCGCCCATAGATAGATATAGCGGTCCACCCCTTCCGTCCCGTGAAAGCCGATCGGAACGAAAAACGTAATGAGCAAAATGACAAATCCCAGAATGGGATAGATATAGAGATGCTTGAAGCGGAAATTGGGCGGGAACAGCCTGTTGAACAGCGCCAAGTGGATATAGCCTGTAAAAATGAGCGTCGCCGCAGCTATGGTAATAATGGTTGGCATCTCCATGACATGATTGGCGACCACCCGGATCGCATCGAAATTAAGCTGAGGGCTCCGCACCATCTTGAACAAAATAAACAGAATGATCGGAGCGTTCACGATGATTCCGATTTCAATGATGAAGGCTATCGTCAAGGTGGAGCGGGACGCGGCGTAAGCGGCAGCGATGACCATCATAATCAGAATAACGGTTGTGTTGGCGTCCGGGTTGAAAAAACGGTTAATAAGCACCGCATAGGCGACCACAACAATCGTAGAGGAGAACCACCACATGACCGCGAAAAAAATGGACGTAATCGATACCAGCCACCTGGGGTGATGAAGCTTCATGATTTCCGCAAAGCCGAGTCCGGGGTAGCGAGCCATTGCGTTCGTGAACATATAGATGAGTATGGCCCCGATGAGAGGCGCAACGAGCAGAGAAGACACTCCGCCTGAATAACGGTTTTTTACCAAAATATGCGGCACGAACAGCATCAAATTCATGAGGCTGACCAGCATGAAGTTGTAGAAGAAATAACGGTTCATTTGGTTCTCACCTGCCCAACGTCTCCCTCTGCCGGATTAATCTTGCCGTGCAGTCGGAAGTAAGGTTTGCCGAAGCTTCTAAGATTGCATAGATAACATACGTAGAGAAACAGCCCTATCGCCACACCGGAGATGCCGAAAAAGATAGAGGCGGCGATTAAGGGATACTTCAGAAATCGCACGGAAAACGATAACGAGTTGATCGGAATCACGAAGTTGGAAATCGCCACTACCGACGTTACAATGATCATAATGCTGCTGACCAGGCCCGCTTGTTGGGCAGCTTGCCCCAGGATCAGACCGCCGACCGTTGTCGCCGTTGACCCGATATATCGGGGCAGGCGGATACTCGCCTCGATCAGCGTCTCAATCATGAACAACATAATAAACACCTCAATATAGGACGGATAAGGCACGGCAGATCGGCTTGCCGCAATCGAGAAGGCAAGCTGTACCCGGAACAGCTCTGGATTGTACGAAACAATGGCGATATACAGCGCCGGAAGCGAGATCGTCAAGACGATTGACATGTATCGGATCAAGATAAGAGCCCTAGTCATCCAATAGGCCTCATAATTATCTTCAATGGCATGCATGAAGTCGAAGAAGGAGACGGGCATGATCAGGGCGAACATGCTGCCTTTAATAAGTACGACCACTTTGCCTTTGCTTAGCGCTTTTGCTATGCGATCCGGGCGCTCGGTAATGAGGACGGTCGGGAAGAGATGCCGGCGCTTGCCGATCAGCAGCTTCTCCAGTTCTCCGGCGGCATGCACCATATCTACGCTGATGCTGCTCAGCTTTGAGCGGACGTTGTCCAGAACGGACGGATCGACATGCCGCTGATCGAATACGACAAGCAAAGGCGTCTTCGAGATATAGCCTACGGAATATTCCTCGATGCCAAGCTCGGGTACCGGATACATTGTCCGAATCAGATTAATCGATTTGTTCAAGTCCTCGCTCAGGGCAATCTGCGGCCCTTGGATGGCGCTCTCAACTTGTGTCTGCGGGCTTTCATTACAGATGACGTCTCCTGTAAAGAAAGAATAGATTTCCCCCGTTTCGTTATCTCGGATCAAGACATTGCCGCGCAGTAAAAGGTCCTGCCATCTTGCAGGGTCCTCAACCTTGAGGTACTCCGGTATGGTCTGAAGCTGTTTGCGGTAAGGGATTTCTTCCTTGGTAAAGGGAACGGTAATAAAATCGCTGACCATCTTCTCGTCGCATAGCGGAGCGATATACGCAATGTCGATGCTCATGGCATTGTTGGTTAGTGTATAGGTTTTCAGATCCGCCGCTTCGGCGAATAATAAGCGAATTCGTTCGTTCATGACGCTCGCCTCCGGATCAACGAATGTCTTACACGCAGGACGCGGCAAGCTTCCATAGTTTGCGCCGCGTGGCAAAACTTATGCTAAGATAAGGTATCATCATGGCCGCTATTCATTTCAGGCTGACGAAAGGAAGCAGACTTAACGTGATGAAACCGTGGTATGAACAAAGCTTTGGCAAGGATTATATGATCGTTTATCGACACCGGGACTCAGGACAAGCTAATCAGGAGGCCAAGAGGATGGCGAAGTGGCTGGCACTGCCTGAGCAAGCCTGCGTGCTGGATATCGGCTGCGGCATGGGCAGGCATTCGCTAGCTTTGTCAGAAGCGGGCTTTCACGTGACGGGGGTGGATCTGTCCGAAGCTCTGCTGCAAGAAGCAAGGGAGCATGATCGCGAAGGCCGGGTGGCATGGAAGCATGGCGATATGAGGGAGCTGCCATTTGCCGACGGAACATTCGACGCGACGTTCAATCTCTTTACCTCATTTGGCTATTTTTCGTTTGAAGAGGATAATAGGAGCGTTCTGCGGGAGATTCGGCGTGTATTGCGCAAGGGTGGCTCCTTCTTGATCGACTTTCTGAATCCCGATTATGTTGAACGGAATCTCGTTGCGTGGTCCAAGCGGTTCGACGACCTATGCGGACTGCAGATTGTTGAGGAACGTTCAATCTCATGCGGATGGGTACAGAAGGAGATATCCGTGTTCAAGCCGGATGAGCCTGAACGGGTGAGACAATATTTGGAGAGAGTGCGGCTGTATCCTCTGGAGTGGTTCGAGCGGAGCTACGAGGAATGCGGACTCCGATTGGAGCAGCTGTATGGCAATTATGACAGCAGTCCGTATGATAAGGAAGAATCGCCGCGAATGATTATGGCAGGGAGTGCATTATGAATACGACGATATCCACATTAGAACATGGATGGCTGCAGGTGAAGGTTCCGCTGCCTTTCTCATTGAAATGGGTCAACAGCTATATCATCCCGGAGCGGGAGGGCGTAACCGTTATTGATCCTGGTCTGGGCACACCTGAAGCCAAGAAGCTATGGGAGAGTACGCTGGCGGAAACAGGGCTTGAGTGGAAGGACATCAAACGAATCATACTTACGCATCAGCATCCCGACCATTACGGGCTTGCGGGGTATATGCAGGAACGATCCGGAGCACCCGCCTATATGAGCGAGAGGTCGCATGCTTATGCGCAGCGGCTGTGGGGGGAAGGAAGTCGCTTCCCAGGGGCGCTGCGCGAGCTGTACATCCGCCATGGCATGCCGGGGGAGATCATGGATCGCATTGAACACAACCTGGACGGGTTTATTGAGCTTGTATCGCCGCAGCCTCAGGTACAGTACATATCAGCGGGCCAGAGGCTTCAGCTTGGCGAGTGGGAGTGGGAGCTGATCGATGCGCCGGGCCATGCATATGGCGCCTTATGCTTCTATCAGCCGGAAATCCGCTGGATGATATGCGGTGATCAGGTGCTGCCTCATATTACGCCTAATGTCAGCGTAGTGCCGGGAGAGGAGCTGGACCCTCTGGAAGCCTTTCTTGACAGTCTGAAAGGGCTGAAGTCGTACGACGTTGCCTTCGCTTTGCCAGGGCACCGCGATCCCTTTACCGATTTCGGAGGCCGTATTGAAGAATTGATCGGTCATCACGCCAGAAGGCTGGATCGGATGGCTGAGCTGCTGAAGGAGGAGCCATGTACCGCCTTCGCGCTATGCGAGACGCTGTTCGGCGCCCGTCTGCGGGACAATCCGCATAACCTCAGATTTGCGATGTCCGAGACGCTGGCGCATCTCTATTACCTGGAGCGGGAAGGCCGAATTCGGAGCCGGGAAGCCGCTGCTGCACTAATCTATGAGTCGTTCTGAACGCGAAGTCCTTTATGCCGGAAACGGTGTGAGGGGCTTTTTTTTATGCGCGAACCCGTCGTCTGGGCGTTTATTTACCTGAAAAAAAAGCTGTATTGCGATCACCGTTGATTTTGTACAACAATCGTTAGTTAGTGTTCTGGAATGGGGCGGGCACCCGGATTAAGATAGTACTATTCCATACACAAGATTACGAATGAGTAGGTGGTTAGAAGTGTTAGATCGAGTAGCTAAGAGGAAAGATTCAGCAAGCATGCAGCCTAACGTTTCTTTGGACAAAGCCTCGTTCTGGGTGAGGTTTGCGAGGCAATGGGACTATCAACTCATGATTTTGCCGGCTATCTTGTTTCTGCTGATATTCAGTTACGGCCCGATGTGGGGCGTGCTAATGTCGTTCCAGGAATTCAATTTGTTCAAGGGCTTCTGGGAAAGCGAGTGGGTAGGCTTCCGCCATTTTGAGATGTTTTTTGAATCGCCGGAGTTTTGGCGCATTATGCGCAATACGTTCGTCATCAGCTTGTTGAAGCTGGCAATCGGCTTCCCGGCTCCAATCATTCTTGCGTTAATGCTGAACGAAATTGGCGGCGTATTGTTCAAGCGCTTTGTCCAGACGATTACGTATATTCCCCATTTTATTTCGTGGGTGGTCATTTCCGGTTTTGTATTCTCCATGTTCGCGGTGGATGACGGGGCAGTGAACAACCTGCTGCTCGCCATCGGGCTGATCGACGCCCCCATTAACTGGATGTCGTCGCCCAATTACTTCTGGTCGATTCTGGTAGGCACGAATGTATGGAAGGAAATCGGCTTCGGCTCCATCGTCTACCTGGCGGCCATCGTCGGCATCGACCCCTCACTGTATGAGGCTGCGGCTATTGACGGCGCCAGCCGATGGAAGCAGATCTTTACGATTACGATTCCCGGCATTGCGCCTGTCATTATCATCTTCCTGATTCTTGGCGTCGGCAACGTTCTGAACGCCGGATTCGAGGACATCATGATGCTTACCCGCAACCTGAACAACGGAATTGTGATGTCGGTCGCGGATGTGCTCGATACGTACGTGTACCAGATGGGCATCATGAACCAGCGATATTCCTATGCGACTGCGGCGGGCTTGTTCAAATCATTCCTTAGCATCGTACTTCTGGTCGGTGCCAATGCGATCGCACGAAAATTGGGACGGGAGAGTCTATGGTAAGCGGTATGTATGATCACGATGAAACTATCATGAGGAGTGGCGACATTGAAGCTGTCATTTACAGATAAGGCATTGCGCGGCACGATTTACGCACTGCTCACGATTTTGGCATTTATTACGTTTTATCCGTTCTGGAACTCGTTTGTCATCTCATTCAACAGCGGCTCGGATACGGCGCTTGGCGGCATCACGTTCTGGCCGAGGGACTTTACGCTCCAGAACTACGAGATCGTGTTCAAGGACAAACAAATTTTCAGCGCCTACTTTATTACCATCATGAGAACCGTGCTTGGCACAGCGCTATCCATGTTTTTTACGGCATTGTTCGCTTACGGGTTATCGAAAAAAGGCATTTTGCTCAAAAAGTTCTACACGCTGTTCGCCATCTTTACGATGTTTTTCAACGGCGGACTTATCCCGTACTTCATCATCGTGTATAGCTTGAACCTGTACAACACGTTTTTCTTCCTGATTCTGCACGGGATGGTCAGCGTATATAACATGATTATTTTCCGGACGTTCTTCACTCAGCTGCCGGACGGCATCGAGGAATCGGCCCGGATCGACGGATGCTCGAACTTCGGCGTCTTCTTCCGGATCGTGCTTCCGGTATCGGGACCGGTACTGGCAACGCTAGGCTTGTTCACGGCCGTATTCCTGTGGAACGATTGGTTCATTCCTGCGGTCTTCATCAATGATCAGAATCTGGTGCCGCTGCAGACGCTGCTTGTCCAGATCATAAACGCCGGCACAACGGCCAATCTGCTGAACAATCTGAATAGTTACGCGCAAAGCGCCGTGTCTCAGACCGTAACGGTCAAGGCGCTCCAGATGGCGACGATGATGGTGGCGACGCTGCCGATTCTGATGGTGTATCCATTCCTTCAGCGTTACTTTGTCAAAGGCGTGCTCATCGGGTCGCTCAAGGAATAGGTTATGAGGGCTCAGAAACTGCCCGATTCATCTGCAATACCGCATTAACAATTGAGAGCAACGGGGATATACTGGTATCAGTATATTCCAGTTCGCTTTTTTCTGTTTTCGAGGGAGGAACATCCGTGTATAAAGCAATCGTAGTGGACGATGAAAATTTCGATCTGGAAGGCATGAGACAGCTCATTCCGTGGACGGAGCTGGGCATTGAAGTATTGCGTTGGGAGAACAAGCCGCTGGCGGCATGGTCGTTCATTGAGCAGAACCATCTGGATATCCTGATTACCGATATTAAGATGCCAATCATGAGCGGTCTGGAGCTGGCCAAGCTGGCCCAGCAAAAAAATAACCGGGTGAAGAAGGTATTCATCAGCGGCTACCAGGATTTCGATTATGCCAAGCAAGCGCTGGATATGAAAGCGGATGCGTATCTGCTCAAGCCGGTAGATGATGATGAGCTGATCGATATATTGCGAAGAATCGTAGCGGAGCTGGACGCGATGAAGGAAGAAGAGGCAACCAGCATGGATTCCTTCGAATTCATCCGCAATGATGTGGTGCTCCATCTGCTGGAGGGCGATATGGACGAGCAGACGCTGCATACGTTCCTGCAGAAGTATTCCGTCAACATTCCGAAGACGGCTGCCGCCGCCGTGCTTATTGAAGTAGACCGCGTCTTGCCGAGCCGGTACTCGGAGCGGGATCATGCCATTCTGCTGGATCATACGCTGGAGCTGATTATGAATTATATCGACAAGCGCAGTCTCGGCTTGTATTGCAAAGTGTCGGATGCCCGTATCGGACTCATCTATACCGCCTCGGAACCCGGGATGATCGACGAGTTGAACCGTATGATCGATCAGGTGAGGTCGTACGGTCCGCTTACGGCTACCGTCAGCTTCGGCGACTCCGTTACGGATCGGGGCTCGCTGGTGTCCTCCTTCGGACAAGCGCGCGAGCTGATCGGCTTCAAGATGTTTTTGGGACGGGACAGGCTGATTCTTCCCGGCGAAGCCAAGTGGAATGAAGCGAGGGAGGTCCGGGATGTCAACTCCATTCTGGACCAGATGTTTACGGCGACGGTCAACTATCAGCTTGTTCGCATATGCGACTGTATGGAGGAGCTGTTCCAGCTGGTGAAGACGTTCGAGAAGCCGATCCGGGTCTATCATTTCTCCTTGCATATCGTGATGAAGCTGGAGCATTATTTGGAGCAAATGAACGAAAGCTTCCAGAGCTTGCTCGGCTGGAGTAATGATTATTTTGATACGATCAATCAGTTCGAGACAGCCCATGATATTCAGTCCTGGCTGCAGCGGACGCTCTTCGAAATCTCGGAGATGGTCTATACGCGCAAGCAAAGCCGAAACAACCGTCTCTTTGATGAAATTACGGGTTATGTAAAGGATCATCTCTCGGAGGAAATTACGCTGAAGGAAATGGCGAACCACTTTGCCTATTCGCCCAATCATCTCGGTCATATGTTTAAGGTTACGATGGGCGTCAGCTTTAACGAATATATGGCGATGTGCCGCATGGAGAGGGCGAAGGAGCTGCTTCGCAACCATAAGCTGAAGGTGTATGAAGTAGCCGATCAGGTCGGGTACAAAAGCCTGACGTACTTTAGCCGGGCATTCCGCGAATACGCGGGCATGACGCCGGGAGACTACAGAAAGCAGGGGTGATCTCATGAACCGCCGTTCCAAATGGTTTTTCCCGCTTCGGTACAAGCTGCTAGTCTCCTATATCCTGCTTGCGCTCATACCGGTACTGGCCATCGGCAGTTATTCCTACTATTATACGATGCACTCCATTGAGGAGCGGACGAAGGACAATCTGAAGGTAGCGCTTGGCCAATTCTCCAATAGCGTGCAGATTCGCATGTCCGATATTATCCGGAGCTCCGACGCCATCTTCGACGACCAGGTGCTGTCCCGCTATCTATCGGGGTATATTCTAGGTTACGAGCGCCATCAAATTATGACGACATACGTGCTGCCGAAGCTCGATATGGCCACTGCGCTGCCGAATGTGCAGGTGATGCTCGATGTGTATCTGGACCGACCGTCCGTGGATGAATATTACTATGAAGCGAAGGAGAAGTTTCTGCGAGACGGCCAGCGGCAGTTCGGCATTCGGTACACCGAACGAATCCAGGATGAGCCGTGGTACCGGGATACGCAGGACCTCGCTTATGACAGCATCATCTGGCAGCAGATCGGCAATGACAAGGAGTTTCAGAACATCTCGCTCGTCAGGCCGTTAATTGACTATGAGCGGATCGGCAAGATCGGTCTGATCAAAGTGACGGTGAAGCTGAAGGATATATTTGAAGATTACGATTTCAGCGCCTTCGGCGAAGAGATGAAGCTGGTGGTTGTCGATGAGAACCATAAGCTGTTGTATACCAGTTCCATGCCGGAAGAGGAGTACAGGGAATCGATGCTTGTACAGGCCGAGACGAACGGCGATATGCTGCTGGAGTCCCCACTTGGCATGATAAACGCTCGAATTGCGGTGCTTGTTCCGCTGGATTCGCTCCATAAGGAATCGTTTCATATGAGAAATACGGTAATTCTGATCTGTTTGTCCAGTTTGCTCGTCGCGATACTCATCAGCATCTTTACGTCCAAGGTGTTCACGCTGCGGTTCGGCAAGCTGGTGCATTCTTTGCAGGCCTTTAAGGAAGGCGACTTGCAGCGGCGGATCAAATACAAGGGCAACGATGAGTTCGGGCAAATATCCGAAGCGTTCAATGATATGGCCTCCACGATCCAAAGCCAGATTAATGAGATCTACATAAGCAAGCTGGAGAAGAAGGAAGCGGAGCTGCAAATTCTGCATGCGCAAATCAATCCGCATTTCCTCTATAATACATTCTCGTCCATCAGCCGAATGGCCAAGCTTGGCGAGCTGGAGAAGCTGCATGAGATCATCCGGTCGCTGGCCAAGTTCTACCGCATGACGCTGAATCGAGGGGAGATGTTCATCCCGATCGGCAAGGAAATCGAAATTATTGAATCTTATTTGAGCATCCAGAACATTAAATACGCAGGCCGGATCATCGTCAGGTTCGAGATTGACGACTCGCTGCTGGCATTCAAGACGGTCAAGTTCGTCCTGCAGCCGTTCGTCGAGAACGTGCTGGAGCATGCCTGGTATGATGATCAGATTGAGATTGACGTTGCCGTATTCGCCGAGAACAGCGGGGAAATTGTGATGGAGGTTCGAGACAACGGGCTTGGCATGAAGGACGAGACGATTGCGGCAATCTTCAGCGAATCGGGCAACGGCATCGGGTACGGGATTCGTAATGTCGAGCAGCGGATCAAGCTTCATTTTGGCCAGTCCTACGGGGTTACTATCCGGAGCATGATCGGTCACGGGACGGCGGTGCGGCTGCGCATTCCTGCTGTGGCCGAGGTCGAGAAGGCAAGCGGCGAGAGGGATTGAATGAAGGAAGCTCCCGATCGTAAACGTTTGCAAAAAGCGTCATTGATTTAGTACACATTTCGTTGATTGGGACGATTTTTTGCCTCCCCTATCAATTTTATAATGAGCATGTAGCACATAATCAAGAGAGGGGCAAATGATCCATGAACAGAAAAAAATCGTTTCAAGCGCTTATCGTGCTAGCGCTTAGCGTCATCCTCGTGCTTAGCGCTTGTTCGAGCAAAAATGAACCGGCGCCTTCGCCAAGCCCGACAGCATCGCCAAGCGGCAATGAACAAGGTTCCGGCAACGAAGGAGGGGAAGGCGGCGAAGTCTCCACAGATCCGCGTGCCAAGATAAAGCCGGTAACCTTCACGCAATACGTGCATTATGACTGGTTTACAGCGCCTTCGTGGGAAGAGCGCCCGCATGGCAAATGGATTACGGACAACCTCGGGGTGAAGATCGAGCCGATCCAATCCAACGGCGCGGCAGCGCAGCGCCTCAACTCCATGATCGTATCCAACGAGCTGCCGGATGCACTTGTACTGGACAAAGGCAAGGATGTAGAGCGTCTGGTGGAAGCAGGCAAGCTGGTTGCCCTTGATCCATATCTGGAGAAATACCCTGAGTTCGTAGCAACAATCGGCGAAGAGACGTTGAACATGCTGCGCAGCGCCGACGGCAAGCTCTATCAGATTCCGAACTGGTACATTAACGGCGACCAAGGAAACGGCAACGCAGCGTACATCGTTAATAAGAAAATTTATAAAGACCTGGGCTCCCCTCCGCTTGAGACTTGGGATGACCTAGAAGCTTATTTGAAGCAAGTGAAAGACAAATATCCGAACATTATTCCATTCGACGCAGGCGAAGTGCGCGACGGCTCCGAGCTGCAATTGCTCGGCATGCTGTACAGCGGCGCGGCGAACGGCAACACCCCTCATTTCATCTCTCCTGGCGGCGTATTCGGCGTACCGCAAGGCGACAAGATCGTCTCGATCTTCCAGGACCCGTCCTTCCAGGAAGCGGCGCTGTATACGAGCCGTCTGTTCCGCCAAGGGCTGACATCCCAGGATATGTTCACCCAAACTCGCGACCAGATCAACGAGAAGCTTAGAGCGGGCAATATCGCCGTATTCGCAGCCTATGACGCTGTAGTTGAAGGCATCGGACGCGAGGCGAATAACGTGCTCAAAGCAAAAGATCCAGAGGCGGGCTATGATGTTATCTGGCCGGTTCACAAGACGGGCGTAGACAAAAATCAGGTATTCCCGTCCGGCTACAACGCACTCGGCTGGAACGTCAACGTGATTACGACCAAAGCTGCTGATCCGGAAGCGATCTTCGCTTACATGAACTGGGCTACGAGCGAAGAGGGCCAGCGCGTATTCTTTTTCGGCCCTCCGGGATTGTTCTATGACGATGTGCAAGACGGCGTCCCGGTTCCCAACGATGCTTACATCAACCGCGATCCGAAAAAATACGATGAGCTGAAAATCGGCGAATTCAACTGGTACGGCAACACGGTGTTTATCGATACAACGAAAGGCAAGCGCGAGCAATTGCTGCCTGAGGAAGCGCAAGACTGGACGACTGTCGGACAGACGACCGTATCGTTCAAGACGTCCAAAAACATTACGGAGTTCTCCAATATGACGCCGGTTCCTACGTCGGAGGAAGGCATCATCATGCAGCGTCTGACCGATTACTATAAGCAAGCTGTCTCCCAAATCGTCTTCGCGAAGAGCGATGAGGAAGTCATCTCGCTGATCCAGAAGGCCGATCAAGAGACACAAGGTCTTGGCTACCAGAAGCTGCTGGACTGGAAGAGCGCAAAGTGGAAAGAAAACCTTGAAATTATGAAAAAATAATCGGATTTTAAATCCCTTCGAATTTGCAGGGAAGCCGTTGATGAACGGCTTCCCGCTGCAAAGAGAGGGGATTTTTTTGTGTGAAGCTTCTGGAAGCAAGGTTTTTCATTGCATGATATATTGCACATTAATGAATTATATGTTACACATTATATATATTTAATACATCATATATAAAGATTCAAGAGGATTAGTTCGAATGAAATCAAGGGGGAGAATGCGCATGGAGAGAGAATTGGCACTGGAGATTGTACGTGTAACCGAGCTGGCGGCACTGGCTTCCGCACCATGGATGGGAAGGGGCGATAAGAACAGCGCTGATGGGGCTGCGACAACAGCAATGCGAACGATGTTCGACTCTGTATCGATTCGGGGAACGGTCGTCATCGGAGAGGGCGAGATGGATGAAGCTCCGATGCTCTATATTGGCGAAGAAGTAGGAAGCTTGCAGGGACCCGAGGTTGATGTTGCGGTCGATCCGCTGGAGGGCACCGAGATTGTAGCCAAGGGGCTGAATAATGCGCTGTCGGTCATCGCCGTAGCGGGCAAAGGCCAATTGCTTCATGCGCCGGATATGTACATGGAGAAACTGGCGTACGGGCCTGCGCTTGTTGGCAAGCTGAGCATTACCGACCCCATGGAGACGACCTTGTACAAAGCGGCCGACGCGCTGAATAAAAAGGTATCCGATCTGACCGTCATGATTCTGGATCGGGTGCGTCATGAGTCAATCGTCAAGGTGCTGCGTAAGGTAGGCGTCCGCATCAAATTCCTGTCGGACGGCGACGTGGCAGGGGCAATGGCTCCCGCATTCCCGGAGGCGGGCATAGACCTCTATGTGGGCTCGGGAGGGGCGCCGGAGGGGGTGCTGGCGGCTGCGGCCTTGAAGTGCATGGGAGGCGAGCTGCAAGGCCGTCTCATGCCGGCAGACGCTTCGGAATACGAGCGCTGCGTCCAGATGGGCATTGAGGACCCTTACCGTGTGCTGACGATGGAGGATATGGTCGGTACGGAGGATGTAATATTCGCGGCGACGGGGGTTACGCCAGGAGAGTTTTTGGGTGGGGTGCGCTACTTTCCTGACGAGCGTGCGGAGACGCATTCCATTGTGATGCGGGCGAAGACGAAGACGGTCCGATTCATCCGCTCCATTCATTATTTGCCCAATAAGCCGCTGCTGCAGCCATCCTGAAAGCGGACCTAAGAATAGGCATAGAAAAAGAGGCCGTTCCGGCAAGGTTAAGCAACCTTCGGAACGGCCTCTGTTGTTGCGCTCTAGTCAAGCGGCGGCGTGGTGACGCCTTCGCGCTCGGCTTGCTTGCGGTGGGCGATGCGGCTGGCTGCGGAAGCGGCGATCGCGCCAACGATATCGTCGAGGAAGGTATGTATTTCGCCGTCGGTTTTGCTGTTCAGGCGAACAAGAATGCCCGGCTTTACTTTATCGACATAGCCGAAGTTCGTAAATCCGATGCTTCCGTATACGTTCACGATCGACAGAGCCAGGATTTCATCGCAGCCGTACAAGCTCTCATCATGCTTGATCATGTCTTGCAGCGGAGGCAGCAGCTTGCCTTCTTCTGCCAGAATATCGAGCTGAATGCCGGTCAATACGGCGTTCTGCACTTCACGCTTGGACAATACGGCGTCAACATGCTCCAGGCAATCTTCGGCAGTAAGGCCGGGAAAATAATCCTTCTGCAGGAAGAGCACAAGCTCTGCGATGTCCCCCTTGGTCACTCCGCGTTTGGCGAGCCATTCATCCGTTGCGGCAGCTACTTTCGAGCTGTTCAGGCTGTAGATATTCGCGTTCTCTTTCAATATGGTTCCCCCTCATGATTTTATGGACAAAACTGGTCTAAAACAGGGAAGGGCTCGTATACATATTACTACAAATGAGGAGTTGTACAAAGCCGACAGGCTAAAATCAATTGGGGAGGAATTATCTACATGATTCAGAAAAAATGGATTCGCCGCACCGCATACGTTGCCCTTCTGGCGCTGCCCGTTCTGACCGCAGGATGCGGATTGTTCTCACAGCAAACAAGCAAGTCAATTGATCCGCCGCAGCAGCAGGTGGAGGAAACCGACGGCATCGAGGGCGAAAATAAACCTACCGGACAGGCTCCGGCAGATGGCGTAACGGCCTCCACACTGACCGTTTATTTGCAGGATGGCAATGGCTATTTGGCTCCGGTAACGGTGCCGTCGGCTTTGACCGCCAAGGAATCAGCGCCGCAGAAGGCACTGGAAATTATGGTCGACAGCGGTGCATACGCTTCGCTTCTGCCTGAAGACTTCCGTGCGCTTCTCCCTCAAGGCACACAGGTGCTGTCGTATGAATATGATCAAGAGCGCAAAATCGCGAAAATCAATTTGTCCGAGTCCTTCACAAATTATCCGGAGCAGGACGAGCGCGCGATTGTAGAAGCGATCACGTGGACATTAACGGCTATGAGCGGCATTGAAGGCGTAGAGCTCCAAGTGGAAGGCGAGCCGCTCGAGGCGATGCCGGTAGCGGGCTTCCCGATTCAAGGCGAGCTGACGCGCACGATCGGCATCAATATCGAGCAGGCTGACGGCGTAAGCATCGCCAGCTCCTATCCGGTCACGCTCTACTTCTCCGCCGAGACGCTGCATGAAGAGGAATATTATGTTCCGGTCACAAGACTCATTGAACGTTCCGATTCGACGGCACACGCTGCGCTAGAGCAATTAATCGCAGGGCCGCTAGATAAGAAAAAGCTGACAAGCGTTATTTTGCCAGATGTGGAAGTGACGAACATCGAAGAGAAGGATGGTGTCCTTGTCGTGGACCTGCAAGACGAGTCTTATGTTACAGGACTGCCTGTCCCATCCGAGATGCTGCAAGCCGTTGTGCTGTCGCTGACGGAGAGCACAGAGGCGAGTCAGGTTCAAATCCGGATTAACGGTGAGACCAACCTGGTGGACGACAGCAACAACTCCTATAGTCAGCCTGTTGGCAGACCGCATCATGTTAATGCGCTGAAATCTTAAAGAGAGTTGCAAGACCTTAAAAAGACTGACCCAGCGGGAGCTGTTGCTGCCGAGGGTCAGTTTTTTTATGAGCAAAGCAATCATGGATATCCACCATATTGCAACTTTGCCCCTCTAATTGCCGTTCTGTTCTCTAAGCGGGTAATGAACTAGATTATAGGCATAAATGAAAAGATAAGGAGGATTTGTTATGAAAAAGCTGGCACTGTTCGCGTTTGCGATCCTCTTGGCAGGCTGCGGCTCGAATGATAGAGGAACGTATGACCTTTTTTTGATACCGGAGCATTATGAGGGCATTATCCGAGTGACCTACAATGTGCCGAATGCACCACTTCTCGCAAAAGAAGGGAAATACGACGTTATTCCTGTGGGCGACCAAGGCAGGTACGATACGTCCAATCCCACTTATGAAGCCGGCACCGTCATTAATCGTTATTACTATGTGAATCGGGAAGGCATTCGCACGGAGATTGATCCGTTTTGCATTAATGTTAGAGGAACGGGCGGCACCGAAAAAGACGGGGTAAGTACTCATTTTACTGAAATAGAAGTTACGAACACGGCGTGCGGCGAGCGCTTCATGTTAAAAGGGTCTGCTCCTTGATCCATCTCCTTGCTCAATACGACATGACCTTGGAAGATCGGTGGTATCATGGCCACTTATTTGCGCCTTTAGATGCATTCCATCCACGACTTTGTTAAAATAGAAAGGGTTAAAAATGGATGAATGATTCAGGAGGCTTATCAAATGAGAAATGACAGCCGGGAGCCGAACCAGCTTCGGCCGGTATCGATTACGACGAATGTAAACAAGCACGCGGAAGGATCAGTCTTGATCGAGGTAGGCGATACGAAGGTCATCTGTACAGCCAGCATCGAGGAGCGTGTGCCGCCTTTTATGAAGGGGCAGGGCAAGGGCTGGATAACGGCAGAGTATTCGATGCTGCCGCGAGCTACCCATTCGCGCAACCAACGCGAGTCCGCCAGAGGCAAGCTCACAGGGCGCACGATGGAAATTCAGCGCCTCATTGGCAGAGCGCTAAGATCTGTCGTTGATCTAAGCGCGCTGGGCGAGCGCACCATTACGCTGGATTGCGATGTCATCCAAGCGGACGGCGGTACGCGTACGACGTCCATTACGGGCGCATTCGTGGCATTGGCTCTTGCGGTGCATCATATTTCGAAGACGGCTTCCTTCAATAAATATCCAATTCGCGACTTCCTGGCTTCCGTCAGTGTAGGCGTTATTCAGGAGAGAGCCCTGCTGGACCTGAACTACGAGGAGGATTCCAAGGCGAAGGTCGACATGAACGTCGTGATGACTGGACAAGGCAAATTCGTCGAGGTGCAAGGCACGGGCGAGGATGCGCCATTCTCCCGCGAGGAGCTAAACGAGCTGCTGGCGCTTGGTGAAGCGGGAATCGCAGAGCTGATCGAGAAGCAGCGCGAGGTTCTGGGCGAGGTTGGCGCTCGTATTGGAGGTTAAGCGGATGGCGAACAACTGGCTAGAAGGTCATGATACGGTCGTCGTCGCTACCAAAAACGCTGGCAAAGTGAAGGAATTCGCCCATGCGCTCCAGAAGCTGGGGAAAGCGGTCGTCAGCCTGCACGACTATCCTTCCATTCCCGACATCGTAGAGGATGGAGATACATTCGCTGCCAATGCCAGGCTGAAGGCGAAGGCAACCGGAGACGCGCTTGGCGTGCCGGCGCTTGCGGACGACTCCGGCTTATGTGTGGATGCGCTGGAGGGAAGACCAGGCGTCTATTCCGCACGATATGCGGGAGAAGGAGCGGCTGATTCCGCTAATAACGCGAAGCTGCTGCAGGAGCTAGGCCAGATTGGCGCCAAGCTGCCGGGGCACACGCTGAGCGATGGCTCCAAGGCGCTCAGCCGTGCTCAATTCGTATGTGCGCTTGCGCTGTACGATCCTGCCACGGGCGAGTTCATCGAAGCGGAAGGCACCGTGGATGGGATCATTACGGACCGTCCGCATGGCGACGGTGGATTCGGCTACGACCCGTTGTTCTGGCTGCCGCAGCTCGACAGAGGGATGGCGGAGCTGTCCAAAGAGGAGAAGGGCGCGATCAGCCACCGAGGCGAGGCGCTGAAGGTTCTGATGACGAAGCTCGGTATTTCGAACGGCTAAGCCTATGAGTAGAGCAAGAACCCGGAAGACATTCCTGCTGGAATGCGCTGCCGGGTTTCTTTTGTTTCGTTCTTAGGGGAAAGAAGGAAATTGAGGGTAACAGAAAGGGCTGCCGCAAGTCGCGATGACTTGATGTCAGCCCTTCTTTGCTATATGCTAACCGATCGAAACTTTATAGTGCTTCAGCCACAGATTGACTTGATAGAGATATGCGAACAGCTGCGGTCCGGACATCAGTTGCCCGAACCACGGGAGGTTCGAGCTGGCTGTATCGGATTCCGCAAGCTCCCTAATCTTTTTCACATTGATTAAGGGAAGCAGGGGGGAGGTAGGATCATCTAATACATCCAGCAGCAAGCCTTTGACGGCCGTAAGATAATTCGGGTTATGCGTCTTCGGGTAGGGGCTTTTCTTTCTCCACAGGACGTCGTCGGGAAGAATGCCTTGCAGCGATTGGCGCAGGATTCCTTTTTCCCGGTCGCCCGCTGCCTTGATCTCCCACGGAATGTTCCACACGTACTCCACCAGGCGATGATCGCAGAAGGGGACGCGGACTTCGAGCCCGGCAGCCATGCTCATCCGGTCCTTCCGATCCAGCAGTGTGGGCATAAATCGCGTGATGTTTAAATAAGACATGCGCCGCATCCGTCTGCGTGTCTCGTCCTCACCCACCAACTGAGGCACCTCCGCTACCGCTTCAGCGTAACGGTCGCCGATGTATTCCTGCGGTCTGATCCAGGCTGCAATGTCGGGCGAGAGCAGGTCTGCGCGCATCGTTGTGGCGAGCGACCACGGGAAGGTCTCAGCCTGAAGCGCTTCCTCCCGGTGGAACCACGGATAACCGCCGAATATTTCGTCTGCGGCTTCACCCGAGATGGCGACAGTCGCCCCCTTCTTAATTTCATGGCAGAAGAGCAGCAAGGAAGCATCCACATCGGCCATACCCGGCAAGTCGCGGGCGAGCGTCGCATTGTGCAGCGCTGTAACCAGCTCCGGTGTATCGAACTGGATCGGGTGATGGACCGTGCCCAGATGCGAGGTCATTCGTTCAATCCAGGGCGCATCGCTATTGGGCTGGAAGGCATGCGCCTGGAAGTGCTTGTCGTTGTCTTGGTAATCGACGGAATACGTATGGACGTTGCCTTGCCCGTTCTTGGCATAATAGTTGACCGCCAGCGCCGTCAGCGCGCTTGAATCCAGACCGCCTGACAGCAGTGTGCATACGGGGACATCGGAAATAAGCTGGCGGATGACCGTATCCTCCAGCAGCTCTCTGACATGCTCCGCTGTTTGCTGTACGTCATGCTCATGCGGCGTGCTTCTTAGCTGCCAATATGTGATCGTCTTCACTCCCGCCCGGTTTACGACCATGCACTGCCCGGGCTTTACTTCGCTCAAGTCTTTATACACGCCGTGGCCCGGCGTTCGCGCAGGACCGATGACAAAGATTTCGGCCAGTCCTTCCGCTCCAACCTCCGCCTTGAAGGCTGAGTGCTCCAGAATGCATTTTGGCTCTGATCCAAAAATAAACAAGCTATCCCGTTGGCTGAAAAACAACGGTTTGACGCCTAGCCGGTCTCTGGCGAGGAACAGCTCTTGGGCGGTCATGTCCCAAATGGCAAAGGCGAATATGCCGTTGAATCGCTCCACGCAAGCTCTTCCCCACTCCATAAAGGCGACAAGCAGCACTTCCGTGTCGCAGGTTGTCGTGAAGGAGCGTCCGCGGCTCGCAAGCTCCCTCTTGAGCTCTGGAGCGTTATATAGCTCTCCGTTATAGACGACCACGTACTGATCGTCTCCCGTATACCGAATCATGGGCTGGGCGCCATTCTCCGGGTCCATAACGGAGAGGCGGCGATGTCCAAGCGCGCAATGGGTCGTAATCCAGGTGCCCGCCGCATCGGGGCCGCGCGGGGCAAGCGTATCCGTCATGCGCTCCAGATTGTCGCTTTCTCTAGTCAAGTCGCTGTTCCAATCAATCCAGCCGGTTATTCCGCACATCCTTCTCATTCCTCTCTATGCTGGACTCCAGTTGCGATAATAACAGTTATATGCTGAAAAAAGGGATAAAATGTCTGTCCAACGGGGGAAGCTAAGCTAGATAGCATGACGTTGAAAGGCAATTTGAAAATGGAAGGAATGGGTATAAAATGGTGGATGAGCATCGTCATGAAGAAAGATTTGAAGGCAATAAAACCTTTTATGTGTCCGTACAAGCCGGACAAATATTAGAGGACCAAGGGGCGGCGGCTTACGAGCTGGAGATTCATGCGAACGAAGATCAGGTCAATCTGCTCAGAGAGCTGTTTGAGGAGCTGTCATCCATGGATGAAGCGCAGACGTTCCACTTCGCAGGCAGTCCCTACTCGCCCAATAACGACGAGTCACTGAATGGCGCATATGACGACATTATTAGCCGCATTTATAAGCTGCTGCATGAATGCGGCACTAGCGATACGAAGCATCATATTGAATCGATGGAACTATTTTAACGAGTGAGAGGAGATAGAGACAGTGAACGTTAGAAGTGCTCGGGTAAGAGGAATCGTTCGCCGCGGAGAAGAACCATGCGCTGAGGTTGAGGTGGAGACGGATTCCGAATCCGCACCGGTCGTGCTGGCTTATTTTGCGAATGAGGGCGGGAAAGCCGTTCTGCGGTCGGTGCTTCGCAATGATGCGGACCGAGAGACGGACTGGTTCGACAACAATTTGCATCAAGCCTTTAAAGACATGACGTCGTCCGCGCTCTATTCGGATGATGAGACAGGGCGCAATTCGTTTCAGGAGGGCGTGCTGGCGGACGAGCATATCAGGCGTGATGTGGAAGCGGCGCTTGCAGATACTCTTTGATCGGCATCCATGATATAATTTGTCCTAAAATGTTTTGGGGGCGTACAGGATGCAAAAACTGGTGTTTTTTGTAGGAGTAGCAGGAACAGGAAAAACGACGGTGGCGCTTAAGCTGAGCGAGTTTATTCCGGCAGCGTTTCTCGACCGGGATACGATTGGCGGGCGATTTGTGGAAGCGATCCTGGAGATGAAGGGGCTGGACCCGAAGGACCGCGATTCTGATTTCTATAAGAAAAACCTGCGTGATCTGGAATACGACACGGCTAAGGATGTTTGTATCGAGAACTTAGCTGCGGGCCAAAACGTCTTTATGATCTCCCCGTTTACAGCAGAGCTGAAAAACCGTGAGTGGATCGAAGACGTACTTGCAGCAGCGAAGCTGACGAAAGAGCAGGTAGATGTGAAGGTCATTGTCGTTACGCTGCAGGATATGGAATTGCAGCATAGCCGGATCGTCGCTAGAGGAACGGAGCGCGATACGTGGAAGCTGGAGAATTGGGGCGATTTCCAGAAGCGGGTTGATTTTGTGCCTGCGATCAACTGGGACATCCCTGAGAGCAGCATCCTGATCTTCGACAACAGCGGCGAGCTGACAGAGGCGAAGGTAGAGCAACTGCGCAAGTTTGCGCTTGGCGAGTAGCACGAAGAGAAGGTAGAGCAACTGCACGGATGGTGAGTAGATGTAGTGTGTATGTCTGTCTCTCCGGCAAACTAGCCTTAATCGTGCGCAGGTCTTTGTAACTAGCTTGTAATTCGTCCAGGTGAACGATATGGGCGTGCCTGTGGTTATATAGGCGGTGCGGTGGAGCTTTGGTAGTATGCAGCTGTTTTGGAGGGGAGTTTCATCAATGGGCAGCTGACAGTGTGATGTGGATGAGGCCGGTTTTCGATTGAAATTTCTAGCAGCATTATATAGTGACCGGATTTATTCGAGCTTCCCCGCAAGATTCGCGCGGGGAGCTTTTTCGTTTCCGTTTCGGACGAACGAAAACTGGGTATGTAGGATACGAGTCATGCAAGCGGCAGAAGCCTACAGCATCCCAAGCCCGGCTGAAAGCAGTCTGCAAGCCGAGAAAATCGGCTTACAGCGCCCAAGCCCGGCTGGAAGCAGTCTGCAAGCTGAGAAAATCGGCTTACAGCGCCCAAGCCGAGCTGAAAGCAGTCTGCAAGCCGAGAAAATCGGCTTACAGCATGAGCAAACAATCACATGCTTACAAGTATATAAAAAAATGTGTACACAAATACACACAACACGCATGCATCCGTATAACAAAACGCATCGCCAAACAACAAAAAAGCCGCTCCCAAAGCCGGATATCGGCTTCAACGAGCAGCTGTATATGCGATGCTATGGCGTCCCAGGAGGGATTCGAACCCCCGACAACTCGCTTAGAAGGCGAGTGCTCTATCCGACTGAGCTACTGGGACGCGTGAGTAATAATATAGCATGCGACGTAGAGGTATTGCAAGCCATTTTTTAGATATTCTCAAAAAAACTTCGGCATTTTTTTCTTGCGACTCGGCGTGTTATAATCGTACCCAAGATTACAGGCTGATTCCTTAAGCAAGACGGGAGTTACTCGAAGGCGGTGTTATCATTACAACTCCTCAAGACCCTCATACAGAGGGTAAAGACAATGTTTATTTATTTCCCAGCATGCTGGATCAATATCAAATTCAGTTGACCCGAATGCTGGAGGCGGAGCAATATGGCGAAGCCAAAGAGCTGTTAACCTTTCTTCTGCAGTGCCAAGGTCAGGAGAAGCGGCATTACGAGGAATGGGACAGTCTGCTTGGCTGGCTGGAGATGGCATTCCCCGACGATACGCAAAGAGGCGCTGGCCTCGAGACGGACGATGCCGAGAATGAAGAAGCTACGCTCCGGGAGCAATTGCTGAAGCCGCCCGTTCAAGACGAAGCTTACATCCATCAAGTGATGTATATTATGCAGCATCATCCCATGATGGATCAGCAAATGCTCGCGCTGGAGAGAGCGGCATACATAGATGACAGTCAAGTAACCGAGACGATATTGGAATGGCTGCGAAGCGAGACGATTCATCCGCTCCTGCAATTCAAAGCTCTGCAATGCTTGCGCAAGCGCGGAGTATCGGGTACGCTGACGCTTGAGCGGCTGGACGAGCACGCAGAGCTGGAGATCGAAGCGACGCCGCTAACGTTGGATGAATTCCCGCAGCCTATCGGGCGCATTCTGGATCGAACGGCGACGATCGCCGAGACGGATGATCCGACGCTGCCTCATTTTGCCAGAGAGCTGTGGAAGGAAAGTCTGGAATATTTGTATGGCACATCCGCATACAGATGGATGCTGCACGACAATGATGAGACTGTCGATTGCTACGCGGCAGCGCTGCACTTGACACTTAACTTGACGGTCTACGGTTCGGCGAATGACGACGATATACGCGATACATATGGGATTACGGATAGCCTCAGATTCCGCTACGAGCAGGCGTGCAGAACGCTTCGCGGAGTGGCCATGCTGCTCCAAACTGGCGGCGATGAAGGCTAGCCTTGAAAAGCTTGTCCATCTTGTTTATAATGGAATGGTTTATGTAACGTGAAAACTTGTGATGCATGCGCATTTTTGGAGGGGAAGGCATAAAATGAAAGCAACTTGGGAAAAAATAGACAAGAACCTCGTCTCGATCGACGTCGAGGTAGACGCTGAGAAAGTAACGGTCGCACTCGACCAAGCCTTTAAGAAAGTGGTAGCAAAGGTTAACGTACCTGGCTTCCGCAAAGGCAAAGTGCCACGGGGCATTTTTGAATCCCGTTTCGGCGTAGAAAGCTTGTATCAGGACGCAATCGACATCCTGCTGCCTGAAGTGTACACAGCTGTTGTGAAAGAAAACAATCTTGAGCCGGTTGACCGTCCTGAGATTGACGTAACGCAATTCGCGAAGGGCCAATCCTTCAAATTCAACGCTAAAGTAACCGTTAAGCCTGAAGTTCAGCTTGGCGAGTACAAAGGTCTTGAAGTTGAAGCGGTTCAAGCGGAAGTGACGGAAGAAGAAATCGCGGCTGAGCTGGAGCGTCTGCAAGGACGTCATGCCGAGCTGACAGTTGTAGAGGAAGGTCCTGCTCAAAACGGCGACATCTCCGTTATCGACTTCGACGGCTATGTAGACGGCGAGCAATTCGAAGGCGGCTTCAGCGAGCGCTACTCCCTTGAGCTGGGTTCCGCATCCTTCATCCCAGGCTTCGAAGAGCAAGTAGTGGGCATGGAGCTTGGCGACTTCAAGGACGTTGAAGTAACGTTCCCAGAGAGCTACCACGCTGAGCACCTGGCAGGCAAGCAAGCGATCTTCAAAGTAAAGCTGCATGAGCTGAAACGCAAATCCTTGCCGGCACTTGACGATGAGTTCGCAAAAGACGTCAGCGAATTCGATACGCTTGAAGAGTTCAAGCAAGATCTTGTAAGCAAGTTGAAAGTGAATAAGGAAAAAGAAGCGGAGCAAGCTCGCGAAGTAGCTGTCGTGGACAAAGCGACTGCAGCGGCTGAAGTGGAAATTCCTGAATCGATGATCGACACTGAAACAGATTACATGGTGAAGGATTTCGAAAACCGCCTGCGTATGCAAGGCATGAACCTTGATCTGTACTACCAGTTCTCCGGTCAAAGCGAAGAAGTGCTTCGCGGCCAAATGCGTTCCGATGCTGAGAAGCGCGTTCGCAACAACCTGGTGCTGGAAGCAATCGCGAAAGCTGAAGGCTTCGAGGCGACTGATGCTGATCTGACGGAAGAGCTGGAGAAGCTGTCCACGCAATACAACCGTCCTGCTGAAGAGCTGCGCGACATCTTCGAGAAGAACGGCAACATCAGCAACCTGGAAGAAGATATCCTGCTTCGCAAAACGATTCAGTTCCTTCTTGAGAACAGCAAAACGGCTTAAGACATCCCCGGCTTTGGCTGGTATAGAAGAATAGGAAGTACCCCAAGATAAGGCGCGTGTATAATACGTGCCTTATTTTTACCCTACATATTGGTTTTTAGCTTTGCATATGCGGATAATCCGCGTACATATCGATTGACCGTCGCCGTATACTGTAGTATTCGGAAAAATGACATGAAAACAAGTACGTGATACAATGAGTGAGCAATATACACTCCAAAACGAAAAGAGGTTGGTCGCATGAATCTGGTACCGATCGTAGTTGAACAGACGAATCGCGGAGAACGATCCTATGATATCTACTCCCGGTTGCTGAAGGATCGCATTATTTTTCTTGGAAGCGCGATTGATGATGACGTCGCGAACTCTGTTATCGCCCAGCTGCTTTTCCTGGCGGCCGACGATCCGGAGAAGGACATTCATCTCTACATTAACTCTCCTGGCGGTTCTGTAACGTCGGGCATGGCGATATTCGATACGATGCAATACATCAAACCGGATGTATCCACGATCTGCATGGGCATGGCCGCAAGTATGGGCTCGCTCCTGCTTACGGCGGGCGCCAAAGGCAAGCGCTTTGCGCTGCCTAATGCCGAAGTAATGATTCACCAGCCGCTTGGCGGCGTGCGTGGTCAAGCGACAGATATTAAAATTCATGCTGACTGGATTCTGAAAACGAAGCAGAAGCTGAATGAAATCTATGTCGATCGTACCGGACAGCCGTACGAGAAGATTGACCGTGATACTGATCGCGACTATTTCATGAGCGCGGATGAAGCCTTGGCCTATGGTTTGATCGACAAGGTCATTACTTCGCCGGGCCTTGTATAATTGACGATGACCTATACGAAGGGGTGAGTGCATGTTTAAGTTCAATGACGAGAAAGGCCAATTGAAATGCTCGTTCTGCGGAAAATCCCAGGATCAGGTGCGCAAGCTGGTAGCCGGTCCTGGCGTATATATATGCGATGAATGCATCGAGCTGTGTACAGAGATCGTAGAAGAGGAGCTCGGCAATGAAGAAGAGCTCGATCTGAAGGACATTCCGAAGCCGAAGGACATTCGAGCTATTCTCGATTCCTATGTTATCGGTCAGGAATCCGCGAAGAAATCGCTGTCTGTAGCGGTATACAACCACTATAAGCGGATTAATTCCGGCAGCAAAATTGAAGATGTCGAGCTTCAGAAGAGCAATATCTTGCTTCTGGGACCTACGGGCTCCGGCAAGACCTTGCTGGCTCAGACGATGGCAAAAATTTTGAACGTGCCATTCGCAATCGCGGACGCCACTTCGCTTACAGAAGCGGGTTATGTCGGTGAGGACGTCGAGAACATCCTGTTGAAGCTTATTCAAGCCGCGGATTACGACGTTGAGAAAGCGGAGCGCGGCATTATCTATATCGACGAAATCGATAAAGTAGCCCGCAAGTCGGAGAATCCGTCCATTACGCGTGACGTATCCGGCGAAGGCGTGCAGCAAGCGCTTCTGAAAATCTTGGAGGGCACGGTTGCATCCGTACCGCCGCAAGGCGGCCGCAAGCACCCGCACCAAGAGTTCATCCAGATCGACACGACGAACATTCTGTTCATCTGCGGCGGCGCATTCGACGGCCTGGAGCAGCTGATCAAGCGTCGTATCGGCAAAAAAGTGATCGGGTTCAATTCCTCCGGCGAAATGCAAAAAGACCTGAAGCCGGGCGAATACTTGTCCATGGTATTGCCGGAAGATCTGCTTAAATTCGGTCTCATTCCGGAATTCGTAGGACGTCTTCCGGTCATCTCCACTCTGGAGCCGCTTGACGAGGATGCGCTTGTACGGATTCTGTCCGAGCCGAAGAATGCGCTTGTGAAGCAGTACCAGAAGCTGCTGGAGATGGACAATGTGAAGCTCGACTTCGAGCCGGCGGCACTCGACGCTATCGCGAAGGAAGCGATCAAGCGCAATACAGGCGCACGCGGACTCCGGGCGATTATCGAGGGCATTATGCTTGAGGTCATGTATGAAGTGCCATCGCGCGACGATGTCAGCACTTGTCTTATTACCGAGAAATCGGTACAGGACAAAATCATGCCTGAGCTCTCCGCCAAAAAAGGCAAGAAGAAGGAAGAAAGTGCTTAACTCTGATATAGGATGACGAGTCCACCCCATGGTCTTAGTGCGTTCGCACCCGGCCATGGGGTGGACTTTCGTGTTTTAATGTAAGATAATATAAATGATTCATGATTCCATACATCTTCCAATTCGGTAAGCATGTATGGGCATTTACATCCGAGGCTTATGGGTCTTATACGTTTGATGGGAGAGATCACTTATGTATTTGCGTCAGGACACAGTTGCGGTGAAGGTTGGAGATCTGACGATCGGCGGCAGCAATGAAGTTATTATTCAAAGCATGTGCACAACCAAGACGGCCGACGTGGAAGCAACCGTCGCGGAGATTTTGCGACTGGAGGAAGCGGGCTGCCAGATCGTACGCGTAACCGTGAACAACAAGGAAGCCGCGGATGCCATTAAAGAAATAAAGAAACGCATTCATATTCCGTTAGTTGCGGACATTCATTTCGATTACAGGCTCGCACTTGCCGCCATCGAAAATGGTATTGATAAAGTCAGAATCAATCCGGGCAACATCGGTCGCCGTGAGAAAGTGGAAGCCGTAGTTAAAGCCTGTAAGGAAAAAGGCATTCCGATCCGTATTGGCGTCAATGCGGGCTCGCTTGAGAATCATTTGCTGGAGAAGTATGGTTATCCGACACCAGAGGCAATGGTAGAGAGCGCCTTGTTCCATATCGGCATTCTGGAGGAGCTGGACTTCCACGATATTATCGTGTCGCTTAAAGCTTCCGATGTGCCGATGGCAATTGCGGCATACAGCATGGCGGCTGAGAAAATCAAATATCCGCTCCATCTGGGGATTACGGAAGCGGGTACGCTTCATACCGGCACAATCAAGAGCTCTGCGGGTATTGGCGCCCTGCTGGCGATGGGGATCGGCAATACGGTGCGTATCAGCTTAAGCGCAGACCCTGTTGAGGAAGTGAAGGTAGCCAGAGAGCTGCTGAAGACATTCGGCCTTATTACAAATGCGGCAACGCTTGTATCTTGTCCGACTTGCGGACGCCTCGACATCGACTTGTTCTCGATTGCCAACGAGGTGGAAGAGTATATATCCAAGATCAAAGTACCGATCAAAGTATCCGTGCTTGGCTGCGCGGTGAACGGCCCGGGCGAAGCACGCGAAGCGGATATCGGCATTGCCGGCGCTCGCGGCGAGGGCATGCTGTTCCGTTACGGAGAGATGATTCGGAAAGTGCCAGAGGCGGAGCTGCTTAACGAATTGAAAAAGGAAATTGATGAGATCGTGCGCGTATTTGAGGAAACAGGCGAAATCCCTGGCCGCAAGAACCATGCACACGCTTAATCGCTGAACAACGAAGAGGACTTTACCCTTTACAGGGCAGAGTCCTCTTTTTCACTTGGCTTCCGTTAGCATTAAGCCGGTGGCTGCTGGGAGGAAGGCTGCAGTAATTGCTTCAGCTTTTCGATGAGTAGTAGAAAGTCCTCTTTGGATAGCTCGGCTTGTCCGATGGCGGCTTCCAGCTTCTCCAAGGCTGCATATTGATCATTCAAGACGACCTTGATTTGATCAACAGCTATGATTGTGGCTGCTAGAAGCTTTTTGATATCATCGACGCGCATAGTTAGACACCGCCTTTACCCGGGACTTGATTTCTTGATTGCTTTGATGGCGTCCAGCAAAGCTTTTCGATGCTCCTTCTGCTGCTCCAGAACCGTTTCGACTACGGATTGGATGGATTCGAATTTAATCGTCGGCTTCCTTGTTGCTTGCATTCAACATCTGGATTAGCAGATAAAGAATAATCGGGAGAGCGAGGTTGTCTGCATACGTGATATTGAATGCTTGTCCTCCCAAGCTCGTCCATTGTGATGCTTTCATGATTTGTGCTTCTTTTTGTTTTTGTGCGATGTGATGATTTCGTCTAGCAGTCTTGCCAAACCGTTAGGCCAGTCCAGTCCCGCGACATAGAAGGCAAGCGCATCCTGGTCTCCGAATTTGGGCGAATCGTCTTTGCCTTTAGCGCCATCCGCTCCATTCTCGTCGTCGCCTCCGTGTCCCGGAGCGCCCTGCGCCACTTTACCCGTTACTGTCTCTTGGGTGTGAGATGCTTGTTCGTCTGTGCCTGCCGTGCCGTTGGCGCTGTCATTGCCCGACTTCCCGTCTTGGCCTGTCGCATGCGCCTCATTTCTTGTCTCACTCAGGTGGATCACCTCTTTTCCTGTTGATATTCATAAGATATGTCGGAAGGACAAGAAAGGTCAGGGTGAGTTGTCCGAAGGCGCGAGCCTTTTTGTTGTGGAGACAAGGAGGGGGACAATTGAAAATGCTATTTTCGTTGTCGGAAGGCGATTATTCCGCATGGCAAGAGGCAATACTGACTTAATACGGATAAAGTTGACGGACGAACATCAGTAATCTCGCAGTACGCCAATAACCGCCGTCTTATGTTTGCGCTTGAAAGGAGCGGGTGAGAAATGAATTTAAGTCTTGTATTAATGTTGGTTCAAGTGTTTTTTGCGGTTGTCATTGGTCTGTATTTCTGGAATTTGCTTCGGAATCAGAAGACGAACCGCTCAGCGGTGGATCGCGAGTCGAAGAAGGAAATGGATAAGCTCAGGAAGCTGAGATCGGTATCGCTGACCAAGCCGCTGGCTGAGAAAACAAGACCGCAGACGATGGGCGACATCATCGGTCAGCGCGATGGCCTCAGGGCGCTTAAGGCAGCGCTTTGCAGCGCCAATCCTCAGCATGTCATCATTTATGGACCCCCTGGCGTAGGCAAGACAGCGGCAGCCCGTGTCGTGCTGGAGGAGGCGAAGAAAAACCCTTCTTCACCGTTTTTGCCGGAAGCGAAATTTACGGAGATTGATGCAACAACAGCCCGCTTTGACGAGAGAGGCATTGCCGATCCGCTTATCGGTTCGGTGCATGATCCTATCTATCAAGGTGCGGGAGCGATGGGGGTTGCAGGGATTCCCCAGCCGAAGCCAGGTGCTGTAACGAAAGCACATGGGGGTATTCTATTCATCGATGAGATAGGCGAATTGCATCCCGTTCAGATGAATAAGCTGTTAAAAGTGCTGGAAGACCGGAAAGTGTTTTTGGAGAGCGCTTATTATAATTCGGAAGACGCGAATATTCCGCTCTATATCCATGATATCTTCCAGAATGGCTTGCCGGCAGACTTCCGCCTGGTCGGGGCGACAACACGTTCGCCGCAGGAGATTCCGCCTGCTATACGGTCACGCTGTATGGAAGTATTCTTCCGCCCGTTGCTTGCCGATGAGATAGCATTGGTAGCAGAGAACGCTGTGAAGAAAATCGGCTTTGGTCCGTGCCCGGAAGCGATTGATGTCGTTAAGCGCTATGCAACCAATGGCAGGGAAGCGGTCAATGTCATTCAATTGGCGGCAGGCGTAGCCTTATCGGAGAAGCGCGATCAAATATCGGCGTCCGATATCGAATGGGTGGTCAATAGCAGCCAGATTCCTCCGCGTCCGGACCGTAAGGTGCCAAGCGAGCCTCAAATCGGCTTCGTGAACGGTCTTGCCGTATATGGACCGAATATGGGAACGCTGCTGGAGATCGAGGTAAGCGCCATAGAAGCACTGAAAGGCAAAGGACAGTTTACGATTACAGGCGTTGTGGATGAAGAAGAGCTTGGCGGCGGCTCGCGCACGCTGCGCAGGAAAAGTATGGCGAAGGGTTCCGTCGAAAATGTGCTGACCGTGCTCAGACGCATCGGACTTCGTCCGCAGGATTACGATCTGCACATTAACTTCCCAGGCGGTACGCCGATCGATGGTCCATCGGCTGGCATTGCCATGGCAACGGCCATTGCGTCCGCTATTACAGGCGTGCCTATCGACAATAAGCTGGCGATGACGGGCGAGGTTGGCATCCATGGCAACGTGAAGCCTGTTGGCGGCGTACTGGCTAAAGTGGAAGCCGCATTCCAGGCCGGTGCCGTGCAGGTTGTCATTCCAAAAGAGAACTGGCAGGCGATTTTTGGTAATTTGGACGGCCTGAAGGTCATACCGGTTGACAAGGTAGAAGAAGTGTTCGACCTCGTATTTCCGCAGTCGGCACGGGCAGAAGAGCAGTCCGAGAAACCATTTGGAACAGATGCTTTTATCTCGACAAACGTTCCGTATTTGCAGGCGGATTCAGCTGAATGATAATATAAGGTAGATGTTAATGAATGGAGGTGCTGGTATGGGACCTGGCAAATCGAAAGGTCGTCGTCTGCCCTTGCTTCCGCTAAGAGGACTGCTCGTGTATCCCAGCATGGTGCTCCACCTGGATGTGGGCAGGGACAAATCGGTTCGCGCGCTGGAGAGAGCGATGGTAGAAGATCATATGATTCTGCTTTGCTCGCAGTCGGAAGTGAATATTGAAGATCCGACCGAAGAGGATATCTATAAAATCGGCACCATTGCGAAAGTGCGGCAAATGCTCAAGCTTCCGAACGGAACGATACGCGTCCTTGTGGAAGGCGTCGTGCGCGCGGAAGTGCAAAGCTACGTGCAGAATGACCAGTACTACGAAGTACTGGCGAAGGAGCTCCCCGAGCAGGAGACCGATGATCCTGAAGTGGATGCTTTGATGCGGACGGTGCTGAGCCAATTCGAGCATTATATCTCCTTATCCAAAAAGGTAACGCCGGAGACGTATGCCGCAGTATCGGATATCGATGATCCGGGCAGGCTGGCGGATGTCATTACCAGCCATCTGTCGCTTAAGATCAAGGATAAGCAGGATATTCTGGAGACGATCGACGTTGCGGCAAGGCTGGAGCGGCTGCTCGACCTGCTGAACAATGAGCGCGAGGTGCTTGAACTGGAGCGCCAGATCAACCAGCGTGTCAAGAAGCAGATGGAGAAGACGCAGAAGGAATATTATTTGCGCGAGCAGATGAAGGCGATCCAGAAGGAGCTTGGCGACAAGGAAGGTCGCGCCGGCGAAGCGGAAGAGCTTCGCGCGCAGCTGGCAGAAGCGGGCGTGCCGGAGTCTGTGATGGAGAAGGTTAATAAAGAGATTGACCGTCTGGAGAAGATGCCGCCATCCTCTGCCGAGGGAGGCGTCATCCGGAATTATATCGATTGGTTACTTGCTTTGCCGTGGAGTAAATTAACGGAAGACGATCTTAGTTTGTCGAAGGCAGAAGAAATTTTGAATGAAGACCATTATGGTCTTGAGAAACCGAAGGAGCGCGTGCTGGAGTATCTGGCGGTGCAGCAGCTGGTCAAGAAGCTGAAAGGCCCGATTCTGTGTCTGGTGGGTCCTCCCGGCGTCGGCAAAACTTCATTGGCCCGTTCCGTTGCCAAATCGCTTGGACGCAAGTTCGTTCGCATATCGCTGGGCGGCGTCAGAGACGAAGCGGAAATACGGGGTCATCGCCGTACATACGTAGGCGCGATGCCAGGCCGCATCATGCAAGGCATGAAGACCGCTGGCAGTCTTAACCCGGTATTCTTGCTGGATGAGATCGACAAGATGGCATCCGACTTCCGCGGCGATCCTTCTTCCGCTCTGCTGGAGGTGCTGGACCCGGAGCAGAACGGAACGTTCAGCGATCACTATATCGAGGTGCCGTTCGATCTCTCGAACGTCATGTTCGTTACGACGGCTAATGCGCTCCATAACATTCCGCGTCCGCTGCTGGACCGGATGGAGGTGCTCTACATTCCGGGGTATACCGAGCTTGAGAAGCACCAGATCGCTGTACGCTATTTGCTGCCTAAGCAGAAGCGGGAGCATGGTCTTGGCGAGGAGCAGCTTCAAGTTAAGGAAGAGGCGCTGCAGCTTCTTATACGGGAATATACGAGAGAGTCTGGCGTGCGTAATCTGGAGCAGCAGATTGCGGCGGTGTGCCGGAAGGCGGCCAAGTATTTTGTCGCTGATGAAAACAAGGATTCTGCCGAAGCGCTTACGGTGGATGAAGAGCGGATCAAGGAATGGATCGGTCCGCCGAAGTTCAGGTATGGCCTTGCCGAGAGCGAGAATCAGATTGGCGCAGTTACGGGGCTGGCATGGACAGAGGTGGGCGGCGATACGCTTGTCATCGAAGTGACGGTCATGCCCGGCAGTGGCAAGCTTACGCTGACAGGCAAGCTGGGAGATGTGATGAAGGAGTCGGCTCAAGCCGCCTTCAGCTTCACGCGTTCCCAAGCGGAGCAGCTCGGCATCGATCCCCAATTCCATGAGAAGAATGATATTCATATTCATATACCCGAAGGCGCAATTCCGAAAGACGGACCATCTGCGGGCATTACGATGGCGACAGCGCTGATCTCGGCGCTGACGAACCGGCATGTCGACAAGGAAGTGGCTATGACGGGCGAGATTACGCTGCGGGGAAGAGTGCTTCCGATCGGCGGGCTCAAAGAGAAGTCGCTCGCAGCACATCGTGCCGGTATTAAAAAAGTGCTGTTGCCCAAAGACAATGAGCGCGATCTGCGCGATATACCGGACAGCATTCGCAGCGAGCTGGACTTTGTGCCGGTAAGCCACATGGACGATGTGCTTAAGCATGCCTTGCTGCCGGCAGCAACTGAAGAGAGGGCAGGGACAATCATTTCATGAAAATACTAGACGCACAATTTATTATAAGCGCGGTCAGTCCGCATCAATATCCGGAGGATGCCTTGCCAGAGATCGCTCTGGCGGGGCGTTCCAACGTCGGGAAATCATCCCTGATTAATAAGCTTATCATGCGCAAAAACTTGGCTAGAACGAGCTCGCAGCCGGGCAAGACGCAGCAGCTCAACTACTACCGGGTGAATGACTCGGTCTATCTGGTGGACTTTCCGGGCTATGGATATGCGAAAGTATCCAAGACGCAGCGGGAGAAGTTCGGCGAGATGATCGAGACCTATCTGCAGAGTCGCGAGCCGCACAAGCTGCAGCTTCTCGTTATCGATATCCGTCACGAGCCGTCCAAGGACGACGTGCTGATGTATCACTGGCTCAAGCATTACGAGATTCCGACCTGCATTGTTGCGACCAAAGCCGACAAGATTCCGCGGTCGAAGTGGGACAAGCATATCAAGATGATCAAAACTACACTGGAAGCAGACCCGCGCGATTCCGTCGTGCTATTCTCTTCCGAGACAGGGCTTGGTCGCGAGCAGCTGTGGGATGTAATTAACGAAGCGATTGCCACATAAGGCAGAAAGCACGGGAAGTTCTCGTATAATTTAAAGAATACAGTGCAATTGTTGCGATTCCTTCTGGAATCCTCCGATTTTTATTGAAATATGCGCAAAAATGAAGGCTGGCCGGCAGGAATAAAAATGATGGATCACGTATAATAAACATAAGCAATGCTGAAAAGGCTGCTACTGGCGCAAAAGCCGGTGGGGTCTCAAAGAATTGAGGAGATTTTTATGGCTAAGCGGCTAGCCACAGAGTATGTAAATGCCAAACTGCAGTTAAATCAAGAAGAAATGTCAAAGTTCATCGCTTTTATGGAGGATCAGCAGCTGCGCATGCAGGTATTGGTACTCGATAACGGCAACCAGGAACTCCTTCTTCACGATATCGCAGGGAGGGAAGAAGTCCGATTGACCTTCGAGCGAAGGCAAGGATATTATGTTTGCGAGCTTTCTTGCCGTCTTGTAGAACCTAAGCTGACCAACGCGCTTCGCAAAGCGGTGACCGCTTTCCGGGGCAACGCGATCGTCAACCGCATTTACAGCCATTATACGATGATCTATCACTATAGGAACGGCGCCGTCCAGAAGATTGTGGAGAGCTCGGAAGCCGGCGAGCGTATCGTGTTCGAACACAAGGATACGCTGGGTCAGCTTGAGCGTGTATTCCGCAGTCGACTGATTGAACGGGAGATCGGCTTGATTGGGGGCGCGGTGAATGAACTGCTTGATCTGCGCAACCAGACAACCGATCGCGCTGAAATTGCCACCATTGACCAGAGGCTGACGGAGCTTACTCACAAGCTGTTTGTGCTTGAAGCGTAGAAGCTCACGGGAACGCCCGAAGCGAAAAGGGAAAGGCCGGTAAGCCGGTCTTTCTTTTTTTATAGGCACGGTTTCAGGACAATCTGCTCGTACATAGATTGATACGTAACGGAATGAGCTGCTGCCAAATGGAGCCTAAATAAAAAAAGGTATTGCATTTCTCGCGGATAGATGTTATTTTTATTCTCGTTGAAAACATTGTTGCTCTACAATATTAGGAACCAGGATTCACTCAGGACATAGTTATGTTGCGAGAGATTAGTCCCTCGGGAAGTGAATGACGTAGGTCCTAGCGGATGAAATTTTTTAAACATTTTATTCCTAGGAAGGGGGAACCGGAAGATGGAATACTCAACTTTCGGAAGACACGTTGCTGTTGATGCTTGGGGTGTAGACTTTGAATTGCTGAACAGCGCTGAATTTTTGCAATCTCACATGGTAGAGGCTGCTGAAGCTTGCGGCGCAACTGTAATGTCGGTACAATCCAAACAATTTGAACCTCAAGGCGCGACGGTACTCGTGCTGCTGTCGGAGAGTCACCTCTCGATTCATACGTACCCTGAGAGAGGCTTTGCTGCGCTTGACTGCTATACCTGCGGTGAAACTGTTGATCCTCAGCTCGCGATCGATTACATGCTGACGGTGCTTAAGCCAAAGACGACCCACGCGAAGAAGCTGGTTCGCGGCATGGGCGAGCTGCAAGTCGAAGAACCGAAAATGAAACAAATCGAGCTTGTGTAAGGCTCATTATTGTAAGATACGGGAATAACCATGGAGCCATTCCATGGTTATTTCTTTGTGAATTCAGGGCATACTGTGAATGTATTTTTCAAACATTATTCATAAATGAACCCAATATGAATGTCGAACTATGCTATAATATTCGATAACATCAAGGGATTGGACCAGCATCAGAAGGAGGCAGGAGATCACACATGCACATTATCGTAGTAGGTCTGAATTATAGGACAGCTCCTGTAGAAGTGAGGGAGAAATTCGCATTTGCCGAGCATGAGCTGCCGGCTGCGCTTGAGGGCCTCATGGAAACGAAGAGCATTATGGAATGTGTTATCGTGGCTACGTGCAACCGGACGGAGATTTATGCCGTAGTGGATCGCCATCATCTATGTGGTCATTATATCCGAAGCTTTATGGAGAAGTGGTTCAATCTGCCGCGTGCGCAGTTTACAAACCATTTATATATGTATGAGGACGTTAAGGTGATCGAGCATCTCTTCCGGGTAACAAGCGGACTGGATTCCATGGTGATTGGCGAGACTCAAATTTTGGGACAAGTGAAGGATGCCTTCTTGCTGGCGCAAGCCGAGAAGAAGACAGGTACGATCTTCAACATGCTGTTCAAGCAAGCCGTGACAATGGCCAAGCGCGCCCATTCGGAGACGATGATTGGGGAGACGGCGGTGTCGGTCAGTTATGCAGCAGTGGAGCTTGGCAAGCAGATCTTCGGCCAATTCAACAAGAAGACCGTTATGGTGATCGGAGCAGGCGAGACGGGTGAGCTTACAGCCAAGCATCTGTATGCGAACGGGGCGGACCGCGTGCTCGTCGTCAACCGTACGTTCGAGCGTGCCGCAGCGTTGGCTGACAAGTTCAACGGCGTGCCATGCTCGATGGAAGAGGCGGCCAAGAAGCTTCATGAGGTCGATATTATCATCAGCTCCACCGGAGCGAATGGTTATGTGCTGAACCGTGAACAAGTGCACCAAGCGATGCAGCGCCGCAAATCAAAGCCGCTCTTTATGATCGATATTGCGGTTCCTCGGGACCTCGACCCGACGATTGCAGCTGTAGAGAACGTCTTCCTGTACGACATCGACGATTTGGAGGGCATTGTGCAGAGCAACCTGGAACAACGCCGTCAGGAGGCTGCGAAGATTGAAGTGATGATCGAAGAAGAAATCAAGCTGTTCGAGCATTGGTACAAGACGCTTGGCGTCGTGCCGCTTATCCGGGCCTTGCAGACGAAGTCGGCAGAGATTCATGAGGATACGATGAACAGCCTGACAAACAAGCTGCCTGATCTGGACGAGCATGAGCTGAAGGTCATTCGCAAGCTGACCAAAAGCATCGTCAATCAAATGATGCAGGATCCTATACTTCGTATCAAGGAAATGGCCGGCGAGAAACGGGCGGATGAAGCGATGGACATGTTCGTGAAGCTGTTCGCACTGGAGAATCAGCTGGAACAATCCCGTGAGCAGGAGTTGGCTGCGGCCCAGGAGCCAGCGCCTGCTGCCGTACAACCTAAACTCGTGCATTCCCATGCCGCTCCCGTATTTGCCCGCCCATAACCGGCTCATCACTTTGATATCGAAGTACTCGCCTGTCAATCCGTGAAGGGCTGTGAAGTGGAGGAGCTATGGAAACGGCTAACTGGATATACGACGCGATACTTTATATTTACGCCCTGAGCCTGCTGTTTTACTTTTCCGACTTTATGCATGCAAGTCGGAAAGCGAAGCGGATAGGCACAGGGCTCCTTGTTTTTGTATGGATATTGCAGACTGGCTATCTGGTAGCCAAGCTGTACTTGGGACACCCCGATCAGAACACCTTCTTGTATTGGCTGGCCTTCTCTTGGCTGCTCGCCACGGTGTCTCTGGTTATCAGTCGTTTTTTTCATATTGATTATATTGTGTTTTTCGTCAATGTGGTCAGCTTCGCGGTTCTGGCCCTTAATTTGTACAGCGGGATGGGGGGCGGCACATCCTATGAGCCTTGGCAGGCAACAAGAGAGCTGCTGATCGTCCATATCAGCCTGGTGTTATGCGCCTATGTCGCGCTGACGATTGGTGCGCTGCTTGCCGGGATGTATCTGTTCCTCCATCACCGGCTTAAGCGCAAGCGTTGGTCACAGGTTGTGCGCAGGTATCCCAGTCTGGACACGATCGAGCGTTACGCCGATCGCGCCGTCATTATCGGCGTTCCCTTGCTGGCCATGTCGCTTGCAATTGCGACCGTGTCGCTGATCGTAGAGGGCAGGGCGATGCTGCTGCTGGACTGGAAGGTGTTGACCTCCTTTGCGTCCCTTGTCATGTATATTGCCTATGTGTATCAACGGGCAGTGAAGGATCGTCCCGGCCATCAGTTGGCCAAGCTTTATATCGTTGCCTTTTGTATGCTTCTTTTGAATTTGCTGACGAACTCATTTTCTTCATTCCACTAGCGGCAACAGGAAAGGATGGACTCCGGCATGGAAGACTGTACGCCTGGCGGCTTCTACCCCGTAGCATTAAGGTTGTCCGGCAAGCTCTGCATGATCATTGGCGGAGGCAAGGTGGCTGAGCGCAAGCTCAAAGGGCTATTGGAGTCGGGAGCTGACCGGATTGAGCTCATCAGCCCCGGTGTGACGGAGGACATCGAGGCATGGGCGGCTGCCGGCCGGTTGATCTGGCGGAGCCGTCCATATGCGGCACGCGACATAGAGGGAGCTTGGCTCTTGATTGCGGCGACCGACGATCGCGCGCTTAATGCAAGTCTTGCGATGGAAGCGGACAGGATGGGCATCCTGTCCAATATTGCGGATGATTATGAAAGAGGAAGCTTTATTACGCCAGCCGTTACGCGAAGGGGACCGCTGGTAATCACGGTTACCACATCAGGAGCTAGCCCCGCGCTGGCTAAGGCGCTGAACAAAGAACTGGACGAAAGATATGGGGAACGCTATGGTGAAGCGGCAGCGAGGCTTGGAGAGCTTCGGAAGCTAATGTTGACTAGAGCAGGTATTCGCGAGGAGAAGGATGAGCTGCTCCGGATGGCATCGAGGGAAGCGCTTGACGGAGGAATAGAGAATATAACCCCGGAGCAATGGTTAGAGAGCTTGATCGCAAGGACTAAAGGGAGGGCTTAATCGTGAGCAATAACTCGAATGGACAACGCGTAATCGTCGTAGGAACCCGCCAAAGCGCGCTTGCGCTGACGCAGTCAGGCCAGGTGATTGACGAGCTGAAACGCATTAGCGAGCAGCAAGGCTTGGGTTATTCGTTTGAAATCCGCAAGATTGTAACGAAGGGCGACCGGATTCTGGATGTCACGCTGTCAAAGGTTGGCGGCAAAGGATTGTTCGTCAAAGAGATTGAACAAGCTCTTCTGGATGGAGAGATTGATATCGCTGTACATAGCATGAAAGATATGCCGTTCCAGCTGCAAGAGGGCTTGATGAACGGCGCTACGCCAAAGCGGGTTAATCCGCTTGATTGCCTCGTGACGCGGGACGGTCAGGACCTGGATTCGCTGCCTCAGGGAGCTAGGGTCGGGACGAGCAGCCTGCGCCGAGCCAGCCAGCTTAAGAACAGAAGACCGGATTTGCAGCTGGAATCGATCAGGGGCAATATCGACTCCCGTATTCGCAAGCTGGAGACGGACGGCTTTGACGCGGTCGTGCTCGCTGCTGCGGGCTTGACGCGTATGGGATGGGAAGACCGCATCTCGGCACTCATTCCGGAGGATGTATGTATTCCAGCCGTCGGTCAAGGCGCGCTTGGTATCGAGTGCAGGGAGAGCGACTCGCAAGTTAGGGAGCTGCTTGCTCTACTTAATGATCGGGAGACAGAGATTACGGTTCTTGCTGAGCGAAGCTTCCTTGGAACGCTTAACGGCGGCTGCCAGGTTCCGATTGGGGCGCATGCAACGATTGTGTCAGAGGAGACAGACGGCCCAGTGCTGGAGCTGACCGGTATGGTGGGATCGCCTGACGGAGAGACGCTTCTGAAGGAGATCAAGCGAGGAAAGGATCCGGAGAAGCTGGGCAAGGAAGTGGCCGAGTCGCTTATTGCAAGCGGCGCCGACCGCATTCTGGCGGAGATCGGGGGCTAAAGCCATGAACAAGGGGAAGGTTTATTTGGTTGGCGCGGGTCCAGGAGATCCGAAGCTGATCACCGTACGAGGATTGGAGTGCTTGAAGGATAGCGATGTGGTCGTCTATGACCGGCTGGCTAGTCCCAGATTACTGAGATATGCCAAGCCGGGCGCGGAGATGGTCTATGTCGGCAAGCTGCCGGATCGCCACACGATGAAGCAGGAGGAAATTAACCGGCTGCTCGTGGATTTGGCACTGGCGGGCAAGACCGTTACTCGTCTGAAAGGCGGCGATCCGACGATCTTCGGACGGGTTGGCGAGGAAGCGGAGCTGCTGCAAGAGAATGGCATCGCATTTGATATCGTGCCGGGCATTACGTCGGCTATTGCTGTACCGGCCTATGCAGGCATACCGGTGACGCATCGCGATCTGGCCTCCTCCTTGTCCATTGTGACAGGGCATGAAAGCCCGGATAAGCTTGACCGCTCGATTCATTGGGACAAGGTGACCAATGCGACAGGTACGCTGTTGTTTCTAATGGGCGTGGCCAAAATCGGATATATTGCGGATCAACTGATCAAGCACGGCAAACCTCCGCAAACGCCTGTCGCTCTTGTTCGTTGGGGCACAAGGGTGGAGCAGGAAACGATTGTCGGTACGCTTGAGACCATTGAGGCCATTGTGAAGGAAGCGAACTTCCAGCCTCCAGCCGTCATTATCGTCGGCGAGGTAGTCCTTCAGCGGGAGAAGCTGAAATGGTACGAGAGCAAGCCCTTGTTCGGGATGAGAGTGATGGTCACCCGCGCAAGACCGCAGGCGAGCGAGCTTGCGGATGCGATTGAGTCGCTTGGCGGAGAACCGTGCGAATTTCCCGTAATCGACATCCGGGAGCCTCAGGACGAGCAAGTTATAGAAACAATCCGGACGAGTCTGGAGCAGGCCGAGAGCTACCAATGGCTCATGTTCACAAGCGTGAACGGCGTTGATTATTTCTTCCGGTATCTGCGTCGCTTCGGCATCGACATGAGGAGATTCCATGCCGCCCGCATTGTTGCTGTAGGTCCCAAAACAGCAGAGGCACTCGCCGCAAAGGGACTAACCGTCGAGGAGCTGCCCGTTCAATTCTATGCGGAGTCTTTGCTTGATCGGGTAAGCGAGTGGCTGAGGCCCGGAGACAAGGCGCTTCTGCCGCGCGGCGATCTGGCGCGCGAGGTTCTCCCGAAGGAGCTTAGGGCAAGAGGTGTTGAGGCTGTCGAGATCGACGTGTACGAGACGACGCTGGCCGATACGCAGGATGATTTGGCGCTGGAATGGCTTCGTGAAGGCGGCATTCATATGATAACATTCACCAGTTCGTCCACGGTGACGAACCTGCTTGAAGTATTGCGGCGCAGAGGCGTCGAGGAGCCTGTGAAGCTTCTCAAGGACATTCCGATTGCGAGCATCGGGCCGATTACAACCAAGACAATCCAAGAGGCTGGACTGCATGCAGCTGTCGAAGCAGAGGCTTCGACACTGGACAGCTTGCTTGAAGCGATCACTGTCTATAATCAGGGAAGGAGAGGTTTATGATGAGTTTTCCAATCGTAAGACATCGCCGACTGCGCAGGACGGCCGGGCTTCGCAGTCTGGTTCGCGAGAACGTGCTAAGCGCAGATGATTTTATATATCCATTGTTCGTCACCCATGGCAAGGAGGTTAAGGAAGAAATTCCATCCATGCCGGGGGTGTATCACCTGTCCATGGATTTGCTGGAGGCGGAGATTCGTGAGATCGTCGCACTTGGCATCAAGTCCGTTCTGCTGTTCGGCGTGCCGGATCATAAGGATGCGCACGGATCGTCGGCCTATGATCCCAACGGCATCGTGCAGGAAGCGATCCGCGCAGTGAAGGGCTGGGCGCCTGAGCTAGTTGTCGTGGCTGATACTTGCCTATGCCAGTTCACAGATCACGGACATTGCGGAATCGTTCATCAGGATGAAGCTACCGGTGTGGCGGTCGTTGATAATGACCGCTCGTTGGAGCTGCTAGTCCGTACGGCTGTCTCGCAAGCCGAGGCAGGCGCAGACATCATTGCGCCATCCAATATGATGGATGGCTTCGTACATGCGATTCGCGCGGGCCTGGATGAAGCGGGCTACAGCGATATTGCCATCTTGTCTTATTCGGTCAAATATGCGTCGGCCTTCTACGGACCGTTCCGCGACGCGGCACATTCGGCTCCGCAATTCGGGGACCGCAAGACGTATCAGATGGATCCGGCCAATTCGCAGGAAGCGCTGCGCGAAGCGGAATCTGACGTGGCCGAAGGCGCGGACATGCTGATGGTCAAGCCAGCGTTGTCTTATTTGGATATTGTCAAGACGCTCAAGGAGCAATTCGATCTTCCTGTCGTGGCGTATAACGTTAGCGCCGAATATTCGATGGTTAAGGCTGCAGCAGCAAACGGATGGGTCGATGAGCGTGCTATCGTGCTGGAGAAACTGACAAGCATGAAGAGAGCGGGAGCCGATATCATTATTACGTATCATGCCAAAGACGCTGTCCGCTGGCTGAAGGGAGAATAAAGCGATGACTGAGAGCAACAGAAGACGCAATGATACACGTTCCGCCGAGGCGTTCGCCAGAGCGAAGAAAGTGATTCCGGGGGGCGTCAACTCCCCTGTTCGCGCGTTCAAGTCGGTAGGGCTCACGCCTGTCTACATGGAGCGCGGCGAAGGCAGCCGCGTTTATGACATCGACGGCAATGTCTATATTGATTATGTGGCTTCGTGGGGACCGCTTATTATGGGTCATGCCCATCCTGAGGTAATTGAAGCGCTTCGTAAGACGGCAGAGCGCGGGACGAGCTTCGGCGCGCCTACTGAGCTGGAAACGCTTATGGCCGAGCTCGTATGCGAGCGCGTGCCTTCCGTAGACGTCGTACGGATGGTGAACTCCGGTACGGAAGCGACGATGAGCGCCCTGCGACTTGCCCGGGGTTATACGAAGAGAAGCAAAATTATGAAATTCGAAGGCTCCTATCATGGCCATGCGGACAGCTTGCTGATTAAAGCGGGCTCCGGCGTGGCAACGCTGGGCTTGCCTGACAGCCCTGGCGTTCCGGAGCATGTAGCTTCCCATACGATTACGGTGCCTTACAACGATATCGAGTCCGTTAAGCTTGCCTTTGAGAAGTTCGGAGAAGAAATCGCGTGCATTATCGTTGAGCCGGTAGCCGGCAATATGGGGGTCGTGCCGCCGCTTCCGGGCTTTTTGGAAGGCTTACGCGATGTGACCACGCAATACGGCAGCCTGCTGATCTTCGACGAAGTCATGACAGGATTCCGTGTAGGTTACCAGTGCGCGCAAGGGCTGTTCGGCGTTACGCCGGATTTGACTTGCTTCGGCAAGGTCATCGGCGGCGGACTTCCTGTCGGCGCTTACGGCGGCAAACGGGAGATTATGGAGATGATTGCGCCAAGCGGTCCAATCTATCAGGCGGGCACCCTCTCAGGCAATCCGCTTGCGATGGCAGCCGGCTATACGACATTGAAGCTGTTGACGCCGGAGACGTATGAGCTGCTGGAGAGACAAGCCGTCCGTCTGCAGCTTGGTTTCGAAGCGAATGCGAGCAAGCATGGCATTGCCTCGACGATCAACCGTGTAGGTTCTATGGTCTGCCCGTTCTTCACGGAGAAGACCGTTATTAACTATGAGACGGCGAAGACAGCCGATCTGGAACGATTCAAGACTTATTTTGCGGCTATGCTTGATCAGGGTGTCAGCATTGCGCCTTCCCAATTTGAGGGCATGTTCATCTCCGCCGTCCACAGCGATGCGGATATCGACGAGACAATCGCTATTCAGGATCAAGTGCTGAGCCGTCTGTAATTAAGGTAGAGGAGGCTCATGGCATGTTGGAGCTGGATCACTATACACGCAGAAGCGGGGAATGGCTGTTGCTGGATGCAGCTGCGCTGCAGAATCATGCCTCACAGCTATTCCCTGATAAAGCCGAGATGCCAGGGCTACAGGCCGGCAGTCATCCGCATCATGTGCGGCAATGGCTGCTGGCCTCTTCCTTGTTCCCGGCCAAATGGGTCAACCGGTTATTTTCTGTAGGAGGAATCAAGTGGGTCGGCGATAGCATCGGACTGCTGGCCTTTCCCGCATTGGACCCAGCCAAAGACAAGTCATATCGCAATTTGGCAAGCGGTCCGCCGTCCCAGTCCACAGCCGTTCCTGCTATGTTGTACGAGGACGATTATTGTCTTGTGCTGAATAAGCCGGCAGGCATGCCGGTTCATGCCGCTTATGAGGGGCATACCGGTACACTGGATGAAGCTGCATGCAGGCTCATGATGGAGAAGAACGACCCTCTGCCGATGCGGCATATCCACCGCCTGGACGATGAGACCTCCGGACCGGTCCTTTATGCCAAAAACGATCTTGCGCAATGGAAGCTCGATGAGGCGATGAGGGAGAAGGAGATCGACCGTATCTACGTTGCCGCCGTGCAAGGTGCGCTAAGGCAGGACAAGGGGAAGATAGACGGGCCCATTGGCAAAGACCGCCATCATGCTTCCCGCAGGCGCGTCACGCCGTCGGGCGATGCGGCTTTGACGACGTACGAGAAGATACGGCAGCTGGACGGCATGACGATTGTCCGTCTCCGGCTGGAGACGGGAAGGACGCATCAAATACGCGTCCATATGAGCCATATCGGCCATCCGCTTGTCGGGGACACCCTCTATGGCGGCTCTAGCAGATTGCTTGGCCATCAGGCTTTGCATGGTGAGAGACTGGTCTTCCCTCATCCGCTGACAGGCAAGCTGCTGGACGTGCAGTCGCCTTGGCCGGACTGGCTAAAGCGCTTGTCTCTAGAAACTCGTTCCTGAATAAAATGACAGTCATGCTCCTGACCTATCTACCATATAGATAAGTAGTGAATGTACAGTTAGCCCAAGCATTCAGTACGAAGGGAGGAATATGTCATGTCAACAGGGTCGAACGGATTGCGATTTGACGTATATGAACGGGTTCATCTGCCCGATGACGTCGCAGGAATTGACGAGCTGGAGGAGATCGAGCTTGTTCCCCGTATACAGGTTATTGATCAGGGGGACCAGGCAATATTGAAGGGTCAGCTGCTGCTAAGCGGTGTCTATCGCGGACAAGATAGCGCGGCAGGACCGCTTGCGCTGGAGCATTGGATACCGGTAGAAATTTCTTTGCCAATGAACCGGGTGTCCCGGCTGGATGACATTTCAATCGAAATCGATAACTTTGATGTGGACCTGCTGTCAGCCCGCACCTTGAACATTACGGGGGTACTCTCGCTTCGCGGCATATCCGTTGAGCCGGTGGAGGAAGAGGGATTGCAGTGGGAGGATGAGTCTTTTACGGCAATCCATCAGAGGGCGCTGCAGGAGCCCAATGAATTCGAGGACGACTCGGATACAAAGGTATACCAAGGGCTGTTATCGAATGAGGCCGAATCGGAATACCAGGCAGCGAGGGACAACGAAGAGCAGGGCGCTGACGAAACCTACATAGCGGAACAAAGCGCGCAGGCCGCCGAGTGGCAGGAGGCGGCAGAAGAGCAGGAGATACCGTTGGCGCCAAGGGAAGAGGTTTCTGAGGAAAGCTGGCTGCAGTGGAATGCACAGCAGCAGCAAATGGAGCAGAGCCAGTCCTATCAGCAGGCCGCGCCTCAGCAGCCATACCAGCAGCAGGGCATCTCGCAGCTGGCATCGCTGTACCAGCAATTCCAGCAGCCTGCATATACGCCGCAGCCCCCACAGTCTGCGCAAGTGAGCAGCAGGGAAGAAGCGGAGTGGAGCGCAAGCCAGGCTTATCGCCCGGAAGAGGAGACAGAAGCCGCGGAGGAGCCTGTATTCGCGCAGCATGAGGGAGAGCTGTCCATCCAACCTGAGGAAGAGGCGCCGGTATTCCAGGAGCTCGAAGCGGAGGCGGAGCCTCGCAAGCCGCAAGAGGTGCAGATCGCATTCACCGGCAAACCGCCGGCCGGGGCGAATGAGGCGCAAGGGGATCTCGGCTTCCGTACGCTGCTTCAGTCCAGCAAACGCGAGCAAGCCGCCCGGGAAGCTGCCGAGCAGACGCTTACGGAGCAAGCGGAGGCTGCAAGAGCCCAGACAACATCCGAGGAAGAGATCGAGTGGAAAAAGCTGTTCCTCAGCAAGCAGGCCGAGGAGAATGAGTTCCGCAAAATCCGGGTATGCATCGTGCAGCGCGAAGAAACGCTGGAGCAGATTGCGCTCCGTTACAGCCTGAATCCGCGCGAACTGCTTGTTCATAACGGCTTGCATGAATCTTCGGTTGCCGAAGGTCAGCTGTTATATATTCCATAATGCCATGGCAGGCAGGCTGTCTAAAAGGTGAAGTCTTTCACACAAGGATAGCCATCCCTGATTGGATAAGTGGATTACAATTAATGGCGTGCTCAGGGGTATCATTCCTGGCATAGCCATTTTTTGTGTCCAGACCAGGCTTTTTAAGAATAAGCGTTTTTGAAGAATATCACTGCATAGCCGAAAAAACGGAGTAAGAAATACTTTAGAGAAGCGAAGCGTGGTGCAACACACCACTATTTCTCTCCAATCTCCGAATCAGCACATTTAGTTGTGACACACGCCACTAATTCGCACCAATCTCCGAATCAGGACAGTTAGTTGTGCCGCAAACCACTATTTCGCTCCAACCGCCGAATCAGCACATTTAGTTGTGTAACACACCACTATTTCGCTCCAATCACCGAATTTGCACGGTTAGTTGTATCACACACTACTATTTCGCTCCAATCGCCGAATTTGCACGGTTAGTTGTGTCACACACCACTATTTCGCTCCAATTGTCGAATTAGCACATTTAGTTGTGTCACACGCCACTATTTCACTCCAATCTCCGAATCAGCATATTTAGTTGTGCCACACACCACTACACAGGCGGCAACAAACGAAGCAAGATATGTTCTGGAGAAGCGATAGCGTTCGCCTGGTATCTAGACGAATATATCTTGCGCAGTTTGTGTGTTTAGCCAGGAATGATCTTTTTTTATGCTTATATGTCTGGAATGAAGATAAGGAACGGTCCTTTATAGCTTTTGCCTATATCGTGATAGGATCAGGTTGACTCCGAACCTCAACAAAGGTATGATAAAACATATATGTGTGACAACAACGTTGAAGGGGATTAGTACGCAGCGAGCCTTCAGAGAGCGGAACCGTTACGCTGAGAGGTTCTGCAGGATGAGACTGCATACGGGTCGCCCCGGAGTTGCCTATACGAACCGCGGGATCATCTCGCGCTAATGTGGGCCGGTAGCAGCCGTTATCTGTTCGAGTGCCGTGAGATAGGATTCTCAGCGGAACAAAGGTGGTACCACGGAAGCATGACCTTTCGTCCTTTATTGACAGGACGAGAGGTCTTTTTGCATGTGTAGAAGAATAAGTGGAGGATGAAATCAATGTCAGATGACCAATTCAAACCGGCAATGCCAACGACTTACGATCCCAAATCGGCAGAACAGAAGTGGTATGAATACTGGGTAAAAGGCAATTATTTCGAAGCGGGCAAGCGTCCTGATGCGGAACCATACACTATCGTTATTCCGCCTCCGAACGTTACGGGCATGCTGCATATTGGCCATGCGCTCGACTTCACGCTGCAGGATATATTGATCCGCACGAAGCGGATGCAAGGCTATGACGCGCTGTGGCTTCCGGGAACGGATCACGCCGGCATTGCAACTCAGACTAAGGTAGAGCAGAAGCTCCGCGAGCAAGGCACTTCCCGCCACGATCTGGGACGCGAGGCGTTCCTGGAGAAGGTATGGGAGTGGAAGGACCAATATGCGAATACAATCCGCGAGCAATGGGCGAAGATGGGTCTGTCCCTGGATTACTCCAGGGAACGGTTTACGCTCGATGAGGGCTTGTCCAAGGCGGTTCGCGAAGTGTTCGTTCGTCTCTATGAGAAGGGCCTGATCTACCGCGGCAAAAAGATTATTAACTGGGACCCTGCGGCACGCACGGCACTGTCGGATATTGAAGTGGAATACAAGGAGCTGAACGGCCACCTGTATCATTTGCAGTATCCGCTTAAGGACGGCTCCGGCCACATCACGGTGGCGACGACGCGTCCAGAGACGATGCTGGGCGATACGGCGGTTGCCGTTCATCCGGAGGATGATCGATACAAGCATCTGATCGGCTCCATGATCGTGCTGCCGGTAGTCGGCAGAGAGATTCCGATCATCGCCGACGAATACGTCGAGAAGGAATTCGGCTCCGGCGCGGTGAAGATTACACCAGCTCATGACCCGAACGACTTCGAGGTAGGCGAGCGCCATAGCCTGCCGCAAATCATCGTGATGGACGAGACAGGCACGATGAACGCTGAAGCGGGCCCTTACCAGGGCATGGACCGCTTCGAATGCCGCAAACAGCTGGTGAAGGACTTGCAGGAGCAAGGCGTCTGCGTGCGCATTGAAGACCATGTGCATCAAGTCGGCCATAGCGAGCGCAGCGGCGCAGTCGTTGAGCCTTATTTGTCCACGCAATGGTTTGTTGCGATGAAGCCGCTGGCGGAAGCGGCAATTGCTGCTCAGAAAGCAGGCAAAGGCGTACAATTCGTGCCAGAGAGATTCGAGAAAATCTATCTGAACTGGATCGAAAACGTCCGCGATTGGTGTATCTCCAGACAGCTATGGTGGGGCCACCGGATTCCGGCATGGTACGACGATGCGACTGGCGAGATGCATGTATCCCGCGAGGATATGAAGGGCGACCATCTCCGTCAGGACAACGACGTGCTGGACACTTGGTTCAGCTCCGCATTGTGGCCGTTCTCCACGCTGGGCTGGCCGGATCAGACCGAGGACTTAAAACGGTACTACCCAACGAATGTTCTAGTTACCGGCTACGACATTATTTATTTCTGGGTAGCCCGCATGATCTTCACTGCGCTCGAATTTACCGACGAGATGCCGTTCAAGGACGTGCTGCTGCATGGCCTTGTACGCGACAAGGACGGACAGAAGATGTCCAAGTCGCTTGGCAACGGCGTAGATCCGCTTGACGTCATCGAGCAATATGGCGCTGATGCGATGCGCTTTATGATTTCGACGGGAAGCACGCCTGGCCAGGACTTGCGCTTCCGCTATGAGAAAGTAGAGCAGGCGCGCAACTTCGCGAACAAGATTTGGAACGCTTCTCGTTTTGCGCTGATGAACCTGGAAGGGTTCAGCGCAAGCGATATTGATATTAACGTGAAGCTGGGCACAGCGGACCGCTGGATTCTGCATCGCCTGAACGAGACTGTACGCGATGTGACAAGAATGATCGACAGCTATGAGTTCGGCGAGACCGGCCGCGTACTGTACAACTTTATTTGGGACGATCTATGCGACTGGTACATTGAATTCTCGAAGCTCAGCTTGAATGGCGGGGATGAAGCGGCGAAGCGCGCCACGCAATCAGTGCTGGCTTACGTGCTGGACCGGACACAGCGCCTGATTCATCCGTTCATGCCGTTTATCAGCGAAGAGATTTGGCAGCATCTGCCGCATGAGGGCGAGACGATTACGCTGGCTCCTTGGCCGACATACGAGACGGCGCTGGAAGCTCCTGACGCGGTGAAAGAGATGGAGCTCCTCATGGAGATGATTCGTGCGGTGCGCAATATTCGGGCTGAAGTGAACGTGCCGATGAGCAAGAAGGTCGAACTGCTGATCAAGCCGGCTGGAGAGTTCGAAGCTGCAATTCTATCCCGCAACGAAGAGTTCATCAAGCGCTTCTGCGGCACGTCCTTGCTGGAGAGCGGAATCTCCATTGCCGCGCCGGATAAGGCGATGACCGCCATTATTACGGGAGCGGAGCTATACTTGCCGCTTGCAGGCCTGATTGACATCTCGCAAGAAATCGCCCGGCTGGAGAAAGAACTGAAGACGCTGATCTCTGAGGTAGAGCGGGTGGAGAAGAAGCTTGGCAATGAAGGCTTCGTAGCGAAGGCGCCTGCCAAGGTTATCGAGGAAGAACGCGCCAAGATGGCGGACTACGCCGAGAAGAGAGACAAAGTGCTGGCACGCATCACAGAATTGCGAGGTTAGTCCTAAAGCGGAAGAAGGGATAGACATGACAGATACAACGATGCAACAGCATAGGGAGAGCGAAGCTCTCCCTACCTATCAGGCGGCGACGGATTGGATCACGGGCCTTGTGCCGTTCGGCATCCGTCCCGGACTTGACCGGATTGAGGCGCTCATGGAGCGTCTTGGCAATCCGCACCGCCGATTGAAGTTCATTCACGTTGCTGGAACGAACGGCAAGGGATCGGTATGCGCGTATTTGACTAGCGTGCTGTTCCAGAGCGGATATGATGTCGGTACGTTCACATCGCCTTATATCACGAAGTTCACTAACCGGTTTCAATATAACGGCAAGGACATTGAAGAGAAGGATCTGCTGGCTCTGGCTAATGAGCTGAAGCCGCATGTCGAGGCAATCGCGGAGACGGAGCTCGGTTCGCCGACGATGTTCGAAGTATCAACAGCGCTCGCTATTCTTTATTTTGCCAAGGTGACTTTCCCCGATTATGTTGTTTGGGAGACCGGTCTTGGCGGTCGGCTGGATGTGACCAATATTGTCTATCCGGTTATATCTGTTATTACCAATGTCGGACATGATCATATGGACCGTCTTGGCGACACGCTTGCGCAAGTGGCGGAGGAGAAAGCGGGCATCATTAAGCCAGGCATTCCTGTCGTCAGCGCAGTAACACAGCCGGAAGTGGTCGACGTGATTCGGCGGGTAGCCAGCGAGAAGAGCAGCACGCTGTATATGCTCGGCGAACAGTTCAGTGAATCGGCTCTCGATGTGAGGGAGGATGAGCAGCAGTTCCGCTTCCAGGGCATGTTCCGGACGATCGATCCGCTTCGCATCTCCCTTAATGGGGCGCATCAGCGGACGAATGCGGCTGTGGCTGTTATGACATTAGAGGTGCTGCGGCAATATCAGGCGCTTGTCGTCGATGACGACGCCCTGGAAGAGGGATTGCTCAAAGCGGCATGGCCGGGCAGACTGGAGATGGTGAAGCGCGATCCTCGCATTTTGCTTGACGGCGCCCATAATCCAGAAGGTGCGGAGATGCTGGTGAAGGCCTTGAAAGAGACTTATAAGTACGAGCGTCTTCATGTTGTGATGGGGATGCTGGAGAATAAGAATCATCGGGAGACATTTAAGCATATACTACCAATAGTGGATACGCTTATCTTAACCGAGCCCGATTATCGGATGAAGATGGAAGCGCAGGACTTGGCTGCTATCGTACAGGAGCTGCGCCAGGAGCTGCAAGGCGGGAAGCCGTTCGAGCTTGTCATCGAGAAGGATTGGAAGCAGGCATTGCAAACATTACAACAGGTTACCGGGTCTTCGGATCTTGGGGTCGTGACAGGGACGCTTTATTTGATAGCGGACGCTCGCGCCCGCTTGCTGTACAACTCGGATTCTGAAAAAGGTTGGTGAACCGTCTTTGAATACGGCAGAACACGTTCATTTCATCGGGATCGGCGGTTACGGCATGAGCGCGATTGCACGCGTCATGCTGGAGATGGGCTATAAGGTAACCGGTTCCGATGTCGCGCGGCAGGAGCTTACGGAGAAGCTTGCTGCAAAAGGGGCTGATATTTATATCGGCCATCAGCCGGAGCATGTGCGAGGCGCCGATCTGGTCGTGTACTCGACAGCTCTGACGAGCGACAATGTGGAGCGCAGAGCGGCGGAAGAACTTAATATTCCGGTGCTGCATCGCGCCCAAATGCTGGCAAGGCTAATGAATGCGGGGAAGGGCGTTGCCGTAGCGGGAGCGCATGGCAAGACGACTACTTCCTCCATGATCGCACTTGTCATGGAAGCATGCAAAGCCGATCCTACTTACATCATCGGCGGAGAAATCGTTAACGTTGGCACCAACGCGAAAGCCGGAAAAGGTGAATATGTGGTGGCGGAAGCGGATGAGAGCGACGGCTCCTTCCTGCAGTATCATCCCTCCATCGGGATAGTTACGAACATCGAGCCGGATCATCTGGAAAATTATGATGGCGACTTCGAAAAGCTGAAAGCTGCCTACGTGCAGTTTCTTCAGCAGGTGAAGGATGGCGGCAAAGCAATCGTCTGCGCCGACAGTGAGACGGTAAGGGAGCTTCTGCCTCATATCTATAAGGATGACGCGGACCGTGAAGCGTCCCAGCTCGTTACGTTCGGCATTCATGAGGACGCGATGTACAAGGCAGACAATGTCATTCTTGGCGACCGCAAGGTATCCTTCGATATGTTAAAGCACGGCGTGCTGCTAGGCAATATCGAGCTGTCTGTTCCCGGACTTCACAATGTGTCGAACGCGATGGCGACCGTCATAACCTGTCTGGAAGCGGGCCTTGATTTCGACGCGATCAAAGCGGCGATCAGCTCCTTCCGCGGAGCTAAGCGCCGGTTCCAGGTACTCGGGGAAGTGAATGACATTCTCGTTATTGACGATTATGCTCATCACCCGACTGAGATTCAAGCGACCATCAGCGCGGCCAAGGCAACAGGGAAACGCATCATTGCCGTATTCCAGCCGCAGCGCTATACGCGAACGTTTTTCCTGTTCGAGCAATTCAGCAGATCGTTCTCGGAAGCGGATGAGGTTATCATTACGGATATTTACTCTCCGGCTGGCGAGAAGCAGATCGAAGGCGTGACCTCCGGCAAGCTGGTTGAGCTGATTCGCAAGAACAGTCATGCCAAAGCGGAGTATATCGCAACCAAGGAAGAAGTGCTCAGCGTGCTTAAGGAGCGGGTCGCTCCAGGAGATCTGGTGATCACGATGGGTGCAGGCGATATTTGGAAAGCGGCTGACGCTTTGGCCAAATATTTGACTTCCGTATCATCTTGATTCTTTAAACGAATAATATATGAAGCGAGGCTGTCTTTAGACGGCCTCGCTTCTTTTTTTGAATCTCTCATTATCCCGTCATAACTCTCTTTTTCATTTCATAGACTAATAGCAGACAATGGGACGAGGAGAGATGGACATGAAGCCAAACAACCGGATAACCTATCGTTTTGATCAGCAAGGCCAGCAGATCGGCAACAAGGAAGACAAGCAGCCGCGAATGGACGAGCAGCGGAGGAAACAATCGCCAACTGGCAATGTAATCCCCTTATATCAGCCGTTGGCTTCGAATGTTATAGATGACACTCATCCATGGGAGGGCGCCTTCCATGAGGATGTCGGCGCACTGGAGAAGATGATCCGTGATTCTGCCGATGGTTCAGAGGAGCAAAATCATGCGGCGCAAGCGGGGTTCCGAGGCCCAAAACGGAACCATAGCGCAGATCGGGAGTCTGAGGAACACCAGAAGCTTGAGTTGGCTGATCCGTGGTCTTCCCTGCAGCATGATATTTCCATGCCGGAAGTGAAGGAGAGAAAGTCTGCATCTGATTGGGGCGGCGATCGTGACCATCAGCCGATGCTGGAGGAAGAAGGGCCGATTGTTCGCAAATCAGGCGGACCATCATGGTTCAACGTCTTCCTGTCGGTTGCAGGTGCGCTGGCGACGGGCGCTCTGTTCGGTTACTTTATTCTGACCTTGTTCACGGGCGGTATCATCTGGCCTGGAAGCGCCCAGAATGGCGAGTCGGTAGAAGGGAATGGTGTCACGTTGGACGATGTTGTGAATCTTCCAGTCACCGGAGCCATCGGGGAAGAAGGCAAGGAGAATACCGGTACAAAGACTCCGCCTGCCGCGCAGCCGGATAAGCCTTCCGCTGCAACGGTAAGTCTGGGCGGAGAACAAGCGTATTCAGTGCTGCAATACGGCGTGTTCAAAGGAACGGAGGGACGCGATGAAGCTCTTAAGCAGCTTGCGGCAAAAGGATTGCCAGGCGCCACGATTCATTCGGGAGATTCCTATTATGTGTATGCGGGTCTAGCGATGAACCAGAAGGAAGCCGGGGTGCTGGCTGCCCAGATGCCAGATATGCTTATTTACAAAAAAGAGCTGAAGCTTGCTCTCCCGGATCAGCTTGCCTTCACAGGCAGCGAAGATGACGCCAGGCTGTTCTTTGACCGCACGCATGGACTGGTTGCTGCGTGGTCGTCGCTGATTGTGACGCAATTGGAGCAGGCCGAGCTGTCCCCAATCGGAGGAGCTGCATCCAAGGCGTGGCAAGACAAGCTCAGTGAATGGAAGACCTCTGCCGAGACGATGAAAAAAGGGGTTGGCAACGGCAAGGAAGGTGATCATCTAGTGAAGCTGACGGATGCGATCAGCGATGTCGGCGACGCGATGCTCGCTTATGACAAGGCGACGAGCAAAGCGAATCTGTGGAAGGCTCAGGAAGCCTTGATGCGCGCTGTACTGGCCCAAAAAGAATGGTTCGAGTCTATGAGCGCATTGTAAAGAGCGGGCAACCTGCGTATAATAGAGTTAGGTGTCATTTCGTGGCGAAAGGGATTGAACGATGAAGAAAAATGGCTGGATCCTTTTCTTGTTTATCGTGCTTGGACTTGTAGCCGGCGCTCTTGTAGCCCGCTGGCTGGAGCCCGTTCAAGGGCTGTCTTTTTTGACCAAGCCGATCGTGACAACCTGGTCGCCTGCGCTTGACTTGTATGTGCTCAGCTTTGATTTCACGCTGAAATTGCAACTGAGCCTGTTCAGCATCGTTGGGGCGGCGCTCGCTATTTGGCTGTATCGCAAGATGTAGGATGCGGTCCGGCGATTGGACCATTATCGCGATTGGATAGGCAATCTAAGGAGAATACGAAGCATGACAACCAATCAAAATGTAATCGAATCGATAAGCCGGATCGTACTGGCTTCATCGTCACCGCGCCGGAAGGAACTGGTCGCATCTTTAGACCTTTCCTTGCCGGTTTATATTTTGTCTACGGATGCGGATGAGACGGTCCTTGACCACTGGACACCGCAGATGACCGTAGAGGAGCTCAGTCTGCGCAAAGCGACAGCGGCGCTGGCGATGCTTCGCAAGCGGGAGGACAAGATCGCCGGAACCTCCGATCTAATTATTGCTGCAGATACGATCGTGGCGCTGGATGGAGATATTCTGGGCAAGCCGCGGAACGACGATGAGGCGGCAAGCATGCTGGAGAGGCTGTCGGGACAACACCATGACGTCTTTACAGGTATTGCTTGCATCGCTGCGGATTCCGGCAAGACGCTGGTCGCTAGCCGGAGAACCAAAGTGAAAATGAAGGAGCTTGGCATCGAGCGAATCAGGCGCTATGTGGCGACTGGCGAGCCTCGGGACAAGGCAGGCTCATATGGCATTCAGGGACTTGGATCTACATTTGTGGAAGAAATCGAAGGTTGTTATTTCAACGTCGTCGGCCTTCCATTGTCGTTATTATCCGATATGCTGGAGCATTACGGCATACGCACTGTTTAAGGGAATGTATGACCGCGTCTTGAAGAGGGATGAAGTATCATTATTTTGAACAAGAAAGCAGGTTAGGGACATGGTTGCGCATACATCAGGTTTGCGGAATGTCCCCCATGAAGAACGTCCAAGAGAGCGCATGATGACATATGGGGCTGAAGCTTTAAGCCATGCGGAGCTGCTGGCAATATTATTGCGGACAGGCACCCGGAATCAGTCTGCTGTACATGTAGCAGGCACGATTCTGAAGCAATGCGGAAGTCTGCGCAATTTGATGGACATGAGCATGGAAGAGTTGACGGCCATATCCGGAGTTGGTCCGGCCAAGGCGCTCCAGCTGCGTGCTGGGATCGAGCTTGGGCGGCGTATTACAAGGAGCAGGCTTGGCGATGTCACGACGGTGAGAAGGCCGAAGGATGCTGCCGACTATATTATGGAAGAGCTTCGTTACCTCAAGAAAGAGCATTTTGTATGTATGTTTCTCAACACCAAAAACCACATTATTGCCCGGGAAACATTGTCAGTAGGAACGCTTAACGCATCGCTTGTGCATCCAAGAGAAGTGTTTCGGGCAGCGATCAAATATAACAGCGCATCTATTATATGCGCACATAATCATCCTAGCGGCGACCCTGCGCCAAGTCCGGAGGATATCTCCTTGACGGGGAGATTGGCGGAAGCGGGGCAGTTGGTCGGAATTGAACTGCTCGATCACCTGGTTATCGGAGACGGCAGATTCGTCAGTTTGAAGGAGCTAGGCCATCTGTAATATAATATAAGGGATTGTCGTAATGAGAAGGGAGCAAGAACATGTTTGGAAGCTTTTCGAAAGATTTGGGTATTGATTTGGGTACGGCAAACACTCTTGTTTATGTAAAAGGAAAAGGCATTGTCGTAAGAGAACCATCGGTGGTGGCTCTGCGTACTGATACAAAAACAATCGAAGCGGTTGGCGAACAAGCCAAAAAAATGATCGGCAGAACACCGGGCAACATCCGCGCGATCAGACCGATGAAGGACGGCGTTATCGCAGACTTCGATACAACGGCGACGATGATCAAGTATTTCATCCGTTCCGCTCAGAAGCAGCGGTCGTTGTTCCCCCGTCATCCGAACGTGATGGTCTGTGTGCCTTCCGGTATTACAGCTGTCGAGCAGAGAGCGGTAGAGGATGCAGCCAAGCAAGCAGGCGCGCGCGAAGCGTTTATCATCGAGGAGCCGTTCGCAGCGGCTATCGGAGCCGATCTTCCGGTATGGGAGCCGACTGGCAGCATGGTTGTCGATATCGGCGGCGGTACGACTGAGGTTGCCGTTATCTCGCTGGGCGGCATTGTAACTAGCCGTTCGATCCGCGTAGCGGGCGATGAGATGGATGAGGCGATTATTCAATACATCAAGCGACTCTATAATTTGATGATCGGCGAGAGAACGTCGGAGCAGCTCAAGATGGAGATCGGATCGGCGCTTCAGCTGGACAAACCGGAGACGCTTGAGATTCGCGGCCGCGATCTGGTATCGGGCCTTCCGAAAACACTCGCGATTACATCGGATGAAATTACGGATGCGCTGACGGATACGATTAATGCAATCGTCGATGCGGTCAAGATTACGCTAGAGAAGTGTCCGCCGGAACTGTCCGCCGACATTATGGATAGAGGGATTGTGCTAACAGGCGGCGGAGCTCTGCTACGGAATATGGACAAGCTGCTGCAGCGTGAGACGGGGATGCCGGTTATCGTAGCTGAGAATCCGCTGGACTGCGTGGCAATCGGAACGGGTCGTTCGCTCGATAACATCCATTTGTTCAAGAACAGAGGCTCTTCGGGACGTTCCAAGCGCTAAGCCGGTTTACAATTAACAGGAATGGATAAGGGATGGGCAGGTGATCGGGCTGTTTAATCTAATGAGGAATAAGCGAGTATTCATGCTTATGATCGGATTGATATTGTTCATTGCGATCATCGGCTTCTCATTAAGTGATCGCAAGGAGCTGACCTGGCCGGAGAAGTTTCTAAAAGATACAACCGGTTACGTGCAGCAATGGTTCTACAAGCCCGCTGGTTATATAGCGGGCTTCTTTGAGGATATCGCAAAACTGCGTCAAGTCTATGAAGAGAACGAACAGCTTCGCCTGACTGCGGCGGCTTACGCCCGCGACAAGGTGAAATATAATTTCATTCAGAAGGATAATGAGCGGCTGCAACGGGAGCTTAATTTCACCGAGCAGCAGAAGCAGATGCACAACTATAATTACTTGATCGCGCAGGTTATATCGGTTAACAACGATGCGAACAATCGCACGATGAACATTAATCTGGGCTCGAAAAACGGCATTAAGCCGAATATGGCGGTGACGACAGTCGACGGACTGATCGGCTTGGTCAGCTCTGTCACGCCTTATACGGCTGCTATTACGCCGATTACCGAGCTGAATGAAGTATCCATTACGTTTAACTCCATTGCCGCTACGATTGAGGGACGGGAGAATGAATCGTTCGGTATCTTAAGCAGCTACAACCGCGATACCGGCATGCTGGTCATGACGAAGATTGCCGAGACTGACAAGATGGAGATCGGCGATACCGTCATTACATCAGGTCTTGGCGGCATCTATCCACGCGGACTCCGCGTCGGTACTGTGGAGACGAAGCAGGTCGGCGATTTTGGCCTGACGTATACCGCCTCAGTTAAGCTGTCTGCCAGCTTCGATCACTTGACGGAGGTATTCGTCGTTCAGCCGCCGGAGACACCGGAGGAGCAGGAATGAGCATGAATCGGATAGTTGGCCTCATGCTGCTTCTATTCCTACTTGAGGGCGCCATTATGCCGTGGATTATTCCAGCCGGGTTCGGGGATCGGATCATTCCGCACTTTATTTTTGTCATTGTGCTTTATTCGGCTCTCTATGGCAATCGCCACCAGGCATTAATGCTGGGTGCGGGCTTTGGCTTGCTGCAGGATTTGATCTATTATGGGCATTTGATCGGCGGACATTTCTTCATGATGGGTCTGATCGGCTATTTTACCGGCGTGCTGCTGGAGCGCAAGCGCGTGACGGTGATGATGGCGCTGACGGTCATCGGCTTTGCTTGTATCGTATACGACACGGCATTGTTCTATATCTACAAAGTATTCCGAATTACCGATGCTGCCTACGCATGGGCGCTGCTGAATCATATATTGCCAAGCTTGTTTCTTCAACTCGCGTTCGCGCTTGCTTGCTATATTCCGGTCAGACGCATATTCGAATCCCGCAGCAAGGCTTTGCCTGATAATGACGATGAATAATCCAGCTTGCAATTGCAGGAATTCGGCATAGCCAGCAAGAATTCATTAGGTTGGGGAGGGACGGTTGTGACCGAGAAGCAGCATATCATGATTAAAGGCGTCAAGGAAGGTCTATTGTTCCTTCTCGACGATCAATGCGAATTCGATGCATTGCTAGCCGAATTGCAATATAAGCTGGAGAAGACTCACCAGCAGTTGCTGACCGGACCGCTTGTTCATATTCATGTCAAGCTGGGTTCGAGAATAGCTACTGATGAGCAAAAGGAGCAGCTTGCAAGCATTATCCGAGCTCAAGGCAATCTCATCATCGGATCGATGGAGTCAGATTTGCCGGAGCCTTTGGACCATACATCAAACACATCCAAACTTCATGTCATCACGTCTATCGTGCGCTCGGGGCAGACGCTGGAGCATGACGGCGATCTCTTGCTGATCGGCGACGTGAATCCGGGCGGTACCTTGTTGTGTACGGGCGATATCTATGTACTGGGCGCGCTGCGGGGAATGGCTCATGCCGGTGTAGCGGGGCGGATGGATGTCGTCATTGCTACGTCTCTTATGAGGCCGACGCAGCTGCGTATAGCGGATGTCGTAAGCAGACCGCCGGAGGAATGGCTGACCGGAGACGCTGCGATGGAGTTTGCTTATTTGGAAGAAGGACAGATGCAAATCGACAAGCTATCTCAATTATTCCGAATCAGGCATAATCCTATAATGTTTAAAGGGGTGTAGAGCATGGGAGAAGCGATCGTGGTAACATCGGGCAAAGGCGGAGTAGGCAAAACGACGACCTCAGCCAATATCGGAACAGCGCTTGCGCTGCTCGGCAAAAAAGTATGTTTGATTGATACCGATATCGGGCTTCGCAACCTGGATGTTGTGATGGGCCTCGAGAATCGGATTATATATGATCTGGTAGATGTAGCGGAAGGACGCTGCCGCCTGAGTCAAGCACTTGTCAAAGACAAGCGGTTTGATGAGCTGTATATGCTCCCCGCTGCTCAGACAAAGGATAAGGATTCCGTCAAGCCGGATCAGATCCGGAATATGGTGCAGGAGCTGAAGCAGGATCATGATTATGTGATCATCGATTGCCCAGCAGGCATCGAGCATGGTTTCCGCAACGCGATTGCGGGAGCGGATCGCGCGATTGTGGTGACAACGCCGGAGAATGCCGCTGTTCGAGATGCGGACCGCGTCATCGGCTTGCTGGAGGGTGATAAGATCCCGTCCAAGCTTGTTATTAACCGTATCCGCCAGTCCATGGTGAAGAACGGGGAAATGCTTGATATTGACGAGATCTGCCAAGTATTAGCCATTGATTTATTGGGGATTGTGCCGGATGATGATAAAGTTATTTCAGCGGCCAATAGCGGTGAGCCGACCGTCATGAATCCGGCTTCCAGGGCAGCGATCGCCTATCGCAATATTGCACGCCGCATTCTGGGCGATATGGTGCCGCTTATGGTGCTGGACGAAAAGGCGGGTGCCTTCAAGCGGTTCCGCAAGTTCCTGGGAATAGGATGATTGCCTTGTGCTTAACAAACTGAAAAAACTGGATTGGGGCATCTTGATCATTCTAGCTTGTCTGATGGGGATTAGCGCACTCGTAATCCACAGTGCGACAGCCAACAATCCGATGTATCACAATAATGACATGAAGCAATTGGCTTTCTTCGGCCTTGGCTTTATCGTCGCCATTGTATCCGTACTGTTCGACTACCGCATCGTGCTGAAGTTCTGGTATGTATTTTACGGCATAGGAGTTGCGCTGCTCATCCTGGTTTATTTCTTCGGAGCCGAGATTAACGGTGCCAAAGGATGGTTCAGACTCGGAGAGTCGATCAACTTCCAGCCAGCGGAAATGATGAAGATTATTCTGATTATCGGCATTGCTTATATTATGGGCAGGCGGCAAGGCGATAAGCTGAACTTTACGAACGATATCCTCACAATCGGAGCGTTTGTATTTCTTCCGTTCCTGCTCGTTATGATACAGCCTGACCTTGGCAATGCCATCATCTATCTGGTTATCGTCATTGGCATGTTGTGGATCGGCAATATCAAATATACCCATGTCGCGATCGGACTTGCGATTGTCGTAGGCAGCATTATGCTGTTCGTCTTTCTGTTCAACAGCTTCAACACGGAAATCAAAGAATATTTGGATGGACACAAGAAGACGCACTGGTATGAACGCATCAATACCTTCATTAATCCAAGCGAAGCCAGCGCGGATGCGCGGCGTCAGTCGCTGAATGCGCAGATCGCGATCGGATCGGGCGGCTTAAACGGCGACGGCTTCCTGCAAGGCGATATGAAGAACGGGGGATTCGTTCCATACACCTATTCGGATTCGATTTTCGTCGTCATAGGGGAAGAGTTCGGATTCCAGGGCGCGGCGGTGTTGTTGCTTCTCTATTTCCTGTTGATCTATCGAATGATTATGATTGCCTTCAAGTGTTATGACAGGCGAGCCTCATTCATTGTCATCGGGGTTGTATCCATGTTCGTATTCCAAATCTTCCAGAACATTGGCATGATGATCGGATTAATGCCAATTACGGGTATTACGCTTCCATTCATCAGTTATGGCGGCACATCGCTGCTTCTCAATATGCTGTCCATCGGGCTGGTATTCAGCATAAAGGCGCATCAGGAAGTTTATGAGCTGGCCGATAATTAATAGTCGAAGAACAAGCATTGGATGCTGGAGCTCCGCTCTGGCAGACGATGCTTTTTTTGTGTAGCGCAAGTGCGAATACTTGTCTCCTTCCTCTCATAATTATGAGTGAAGAGATCTGGGCGGCAGCGGGAGCGGTCGCCGATTCGGGGAGGACAAGCCATGGGACTTAGAGATGACGTGAAGCAGCGCAGACATGAGAAAATTAGAAGTCTGCTCCATCATTATAATGAGTCACCGGACAATGGACCGGATAAGCAAGCCAGTGAATGGAACTCCGGCCCAGGCAGCAACATGGATGCCGGTACAACGCACCAAGAGGAAAAGGTTGCGAGGCATAACGCTGACAAGACCTTGCGGTCTGCTGTTGATCCTTCCGCTTCTGGCAAAGGAAAGGCGAGACCGCTTGATCCGGAGCTGGCATGGAAGCAAAATCCGAATCCTTGGGCTACCTGGGATGAGGAACGGCAGTCGGGAGGGACTCGAAGCTACGTGAAATCGCAGCATACGGATGACTTTGATCCGCCGGGATCAAGCGGGTGGAGGAGATTTCGCAAAGAACTGGCATGGAAATTTGCGGTATCCGTCGCATTATTTGGCGGGATCTGGGCGATGTTTGAAACCGAATATCCCTGGACGGCAAAAGGCCAGGCTTTTGTATCGGAAGCGATGACGAGCGAGATTGATTTTGCCTCTGTGGCTACTTGGTACAAAGATGTATTTGCGGGGGCGCCATCCTTTATTCCGATATTCGGAGGCAATAGCGGTCAGGCGACTTTGGTGGACGGTCAGCCGAAGCAGCCGGTCGTCTCTCCTTTAGAGAATGCGACGGTGGTCCGGACATTCGCCGAATTGCTGAACGGCGTGGAGTTGGCGGGCGACCCGGAGGCGGCTGTCGTGGCGGCAGAGACGGGAAGGGTCATTCAGGTTTCGGTACAAGGGGACAGCGTATTGATCCAGCATGCCAATGAGCGGACGACTATATACGGCAAGCTGGCGGCGGTGAATGTAGCCGTCAATGATTGGATTGAAGCGGGACAGACGATCGGCAAGCTGCAGCCGGCCGGGTATGACGGCCATAGCTTCCTGTATTTTGCGGTGAAGCAGAAGGACCGGTACATGGACCCGCTGGACGTGATACCGATTGATTAAATGGGGAGGCATACGCTGGTCGATTCATCCCTTATTCGTAATCGTGATGCTTGCATCCGCCATAACGGGATATTTTGCCGAGCTGCTTACGCTTTTTATTATTGTATTGGTTCATGAATTAGGCCATGTCGTCGTTGCCAAAGGGTTCGGCTGGACCATCCGGGAAGTGAAGCTTCTTCCCTTCGGCGGCGTGGCGGAAGTCGAGGAGGCAGGCGGCATATCGGCCAAAGAGGACGCGATCGTAGCTATCGCGGGACCTCTGCAAAACGTATGGATGGGCGCGCTTGCCTGGGGACTAGGCGCGACGGGTGTCTGGGATGAGGCATGGGCTCAATATGTGGGCGGGGCCAATCTGATGATTGCCTTGTTCAATTTGCTGCCCATTTATCCGCTTGACGGGGGGAAGCTGCTGCAAGCGCTTCTCAGCTATATGATGAATTATTACCGCATGCTGATTTGGTCCGCACGTTTAAGCCTGTTATTCAGTACTTTCATGCTGATAAGCGCTTTTCTTCCCCTCCTCGGCGGGGGAGGCATTCAGCTCAATCTCTTTATTGTCGGCGTGTTTCTATTACTCTCGAACTGGACATACCATCGCAATATCCCTTATTTGTTCTACCGCTTCCTTACCCATCGCAGCAACGCAGCCTCTGAAGCGGGAGACCAAGGCAAGTCTGTCAGCCCGCTTATCGTAAACGGCACACAGTCGATTCTATCCGTCGCCAGGCTGTTCAGCAGGGAGCGCTATCATCTTGTCTATGTGATGGATTCCGCTGCACCGGGCTTGCTTGTGCTTACGGAGGGCAAGATCGTAGAGGGCTGTTTGTCGGGACTAAGCCCGTATCGTGCAGTGAGCGAGCTTTTCAGTTAAACTAGAGAAAAGGCTTGCTGGGAGGGACGGTATGGATGAAACAATTGCTGATGCATATTGAAGGGGATGCGCTGCAAACGGTTGTTTTGCGGGACGGCTGTCTGGACGAGTTTTTTATGGAGAGATCCGGTGGCTTAAGCCTCGTCGGCAATGTGTACAAGGGCAGGGTCGTAAATGTACTGCCGGGCATGGAAGCGGCTTTTGTGGATATCGGGCTCGGCAAAAACGCATTTTTGTACATCGATGATATGCTTCATCCTCATGCGGACAAGCAGCCTAAACAGAAGCCGGCGGTTGCCGATATTTCATGGCCAGGGCAGGAGCTGGTGGTGCAGGTCGTGAAGGACCCGCTCGGTGGCAAGGGAGCGCGTGTAACGACACACTTCAACTTGGCGGGTAGATGGCTGGTCTATATGCCGAGCGCGGGCTACGTTGGTGTATCCAAGCGGATCGACAGCGAGGCGGAGAGAGAGCGTCTGCGGATGCTTGGCGAGCGTCTGCGCTATGATGACGAGGGCATCATCATGCGAACGGCAGCAGAAGGCGAGGGCGAAGAATCGCTTGATGCGGACGTGGGCAAGCTGCGTGATCTGTGGCGGGCAGTAGAAGCGCGTGCTGCCGAAGCAAAAGCGCCGGCAATGCTCCACAGCGAAGCTGGACTTATGCATCGTGTCGTACGCGATTCACTCATGCTGGATATCGATGAAGTATGGATCGACGGTCCGTCGCGATTCGACGAAGCTTCGCGGCTGCTGGCAGACATGGCTCCTGCGCTTAAGGAACGGCTGCGCTTATATGAGCCGGATGGGAATCCCGGCGGTTTGTTCCAGGCTTTTGGAGTTTCTGCGCAGATCGAAGAAGCGTTCGGCAGACGCATTCCGATGAGAAACGGCGGCTATCTGATCTGGGAAGAAACGGAAGCGCTCACTGTCATTGATGTCAATACGGGCAAGTACACGGGAACGGACAATCTGGAGGATACCGTCTTCCGCACCAACATGGAAGCGGCTGAGCTTATATCCAGGCTGCTTCGCGTACGGGATGTTGGAGGTATTGTCGTCATTGATTTTATCGATATGCAGCAGGACGACAGCAAAAGCAAAATTTTGTACAAAATGACAGAAGAGACCAGGCGCGACGGCACCAAATGCACCATCGTCGGATGGACAAGGCTTGGCCTGATGGAGCTGACGCGCAAGAAGGCGAGAGACAATGCGATCCGCCAGATGAACGGCGTATGCAAAACCTGCGGACGAGGCAGTTAGTCGGGCTTTGCAGGGCGTTCCTATCATTAGAATGGAAATAGGTTGTAATAGATTGACGGTTGTGATAAACTGTTTGGGTGTATGTTCCGTATCTAGAGGTGCGAATGTACAGGTACCGCTCCGATCAGGTACATAAGCGCACTGGCTTTGGCCGTGTGCCACCTACATCAGGCGAGTCTTCGAAAATAAGGAGGTGCACCACAATGTTCGCAATTATCGAAACTGGCGGCAAGCAATACAAAGTTCAGGAAGGCGATGTTATCTACATCGAGAAACTGGACGGCAACGAAGGCGAAAACGTAACGTTCGATCGCGTTCTGGCCGTATCCGGCAAGGACGGATTGGTTACAGGAGCTCCGGTTGTATCCGGCGCAACGGTAACTGGCAAAGTCGAGAAACACGGCAAAGGCCAAAAGATCACCGTTTACAAATACAAAGCCAAAAAGAACTACCGTCGTAAGCAAGGTCATCGTCAGCCTTACACAAAAGTAACAATCGGAAAAATCCAAGCGTAAGAGGATTGTTCTATGATTACTGTTACGTTTGTACGCAATGAGACTGACAAGCGCATCGTATCATTTGCGGTCGAAGGACATGCTAAATATGCGAAGCCCGGCAAGGATATTGTCTGCGCCGGCGTGTCGGCGGTATCGGTCGGCACGGTGAATGCGATTGAGACATTGGCGGGGCTCGAGCTCCCGTACACGATGAAGAACGGCTGGCTGTCTTCGGATATTCCGGTTCTGCCCGATGCGGAAGCGGATGGCCGTATGCAGCTGCTGCTTGAATCGATGGCGGTTATGCTCGAGACGATCGCTACATCATACGGCAAGCACGTCGTTATACAGGAGCGGCTGCAATAAGCGGCTCCACCCGGCAAGGCAACAACTTAAGAAGGAGGGATACACCATGTTGAAACTGAATCTTCAGCTATTCGCATCGAAGAAAGGTGTAGGTTCCACGAAGAACGGACGCGACTCCCGCTCCAAGCGCCTTGGCGCTAAGCGTGCTGACGGTCAAGTCGTTACTGGAGGAAGCATTCTGTTCCGTCAACGCGGAACGAAGATCCACCCAGGCACGAACGTGGGCATCGGCAAAGACGACACACTGTACGCAAAAGTGGACGGCGTCGTGAAGTTCGAGCGCCTCGGACGCGATCGCAAAAAAGTGAGCGTATACCCTGTTGCTCAGGCTCCAGTAGCCGCGGCAGTAGAAGCTTAAGACAGAAACGTAAGCGGCTGGCGCCGTCTTCTAGGCGGCACAGCGTACGTTTTGCGGCGGAATAGAAGCCCGGTATAAGTGCGAAACCTATACGACTTGTATTCCGATAAAGCCCCGGCCGGCATTGCTAGGCCCGGGGCTTTTGTGATTTAAAGAGATGACCAAGCTGGATAGCCATGGTATACTGGATGAGCTAGTACATTAGGGTGAAGGTAGGTTCTTGCGAATGGGACGCTTTAGGACAGCGAAGCATTACGCGGCGGCATCCATCTTGCTGCCGGGAAGCGCCACATTGATTTGGCCGGGCAAAGTCTGGCTGACAGCCTTGTTGCTCATCTGGCTTGTCGCTTGTGCGGCAATCTGGATTCGCGAGGAGCGCAAGGAACATCAGGAGCGGCTCGCAAGAACGATCGGAGCCATGCAGAATGCTGGTATTCGCACCTTGAATCATCATCGCCACGATTGGATGAACGACCTGCAAGTCCTTTTTGGCTACACTAGAATGGGCAAGCTGGATAAGACGATAGGGTATGTGGAGAAAATAAGAGAAAGGATGGCTGCCGAAAGCGCCATCTCGAAGCTTGGTTCACCTTCACTAATCAGTTTTATCCAATCTTTCCGGACTGTTACCAATTCGCTTGCACTGGAAGTGGATATAAAGGGAGACCTTCATCTCAACGAGCTGTCTCTGGATGGAGAGGCTGTTGCAGAGACGATCATACATACCATTAATGCATACCGGTTCGCCGTAAAGACGGACAGCGCGGCTCTGTCCGTGTTGAAGCTGGAATTGAGCGCGGATGAGGATGCGCTGTATGCTTCGTTTTATTATGAAGGCGAACTGATGAATGAACAACAATGGAGTCAAAAAATAAAACAGCAGTTGGAGGGTGCGCCGCTGAAGCCTGTCGGCTCCGTGCAGAACTTCTCCAAGGTGCTGCTAAGGGCGGAAATGCGCGCCTGAACGGAGGCAAGACATGTTTGTCGATAAGGCGAAAATTTTTGTAAAAGGCGGAGACGGCGGAGACGGGATCGTCTCGTTCCGTCGCGAAAAATATGTAGAGAACGGCGGCCCGGCCGGCGGTGACGGCGGCCATGGCGGCGATCTGATCTTCCGCGTGGATGAAGGCTTGCGTACGCTGATGGACTTCCGGTATCAGAAGCACTTTAAAGCGCAGCGTGGAGAACGCGGCAAGGTGAAAGGCATGCACGGAGCGAGCGCCGATGATACGATCGTCCGCATTCCTCCGGGTACGGTCATCGTCGATGATGACACGAACGAGATTATTGCGGATTTGACGCGTCATGGGCAACAGGTTGTCGTGGCTAAGGGCGGACGCGGAGGACGCGGCAACATCCGGTTCGCGACTGCGACCAACCCTGCACCTTATATCTCCGAGAATGGAGAGGAAGGCCAGGAGCGCTGGGTTGTGCTGGAGCTGAAGGTGATGGCGGATGTCGGACTCGTCGGCTTCCCGAGCGTTGGCAAGTCCACGCTGCTGTCGGTCGTATCCGGCGCAAAGCCGAAGATTGGCGCCTATCACTTCACGACGATTACACCGAATCTGGGCGTTGTCGATGTAGGCGACAGCCGCAGCTTCGTTATGGCGGATTTGCCGGGGCTAATTGAAGGCGCTCATGAGGGCGTTGGACTTGGCCACGAATTCCTGCGCCATGTAGAGCGGACGCGAGTCATTATCCATGTCATTGACATGGCTGCTTCGGAAGGACGAGATCCTTACGAGGACTGGCAGAAAATTAATGCGGAGCTGTCGCTTTACAATGAGAAGCTGGCGGAGCGTCCGCAGATTATCGCAGCCAACAAGATGGACATGCCGGAGGCGGCTGAGCAGCTGGAGCTGTTCAAGCAGCAGCTGGAGCAGTCCGGCAGCGAGCGGGTGTACGAGATCATGCCGATTTCTTCACTGACGAAGCAAGGCATTCAGGAGCTGCTGTACAAGGCGGCTGATGTGCTGGATACAGTCGCGGTACAGACCGAGATTGAAGAAGTGAAGGACATCGAAGAGCGTAAGGTATACAGCTATGAGAAGAAGGAAGATATTACGTTTACCATCCACCGCGAAGACGAAGTGTTTGTGGTGGAGAGCGAAGGGATCACCCGCATGATGAAGCGGATGAACCTGAACTCCTACGATGCGGTCATGCGCTTCGCCCGTATTATGAGGAAGCTTGGCGTAGACGACTCACTCCGCAAAGCGGGAGCGAAGGACGGAGATATGGTGCGTGTAGCGGATTTTGCTTTTGAATTTTTTGAAGGCAGCGACTACAATCCGTACGATTAAATGGAAGAGACGACGAAAGTCGTCTTTTTTCTTTCCAGCCTATTGCCGCATCGTCGGGATTTCGATATAATGTCCACTATAGGTGTACAATTGTCTTTTTGAGGAGGACTGGGATGGCTGATCGCTATTTTGTCGTTCGGGAGGATATTTTGCCGGAAGCGATACAGAAAACCATACTGGTGAAGTCGCTCCTCAGCAGCGGGAGCGCAGCGACCGTACACGAGGCCGTAGAGCGCGCGGGCCTTAGCCGAAGCGCCTTCTATAAGTACAAGGATGGCGTGTACGAGTTGAATGAAATTGCGCGAGAGCGGATTATTACCGTCTCCATGGATTTGGAGCATCGGTCCGGCGTGCTATCGAGCGTGCTTGCACTGGTAGCCAGTCAGGAAGGTAATGTGCTGACGATGAATCAGAGCATTCCATTGCAGGGATTCGCCAACGTCGTGCTTTCCATCGATGTCTCTCAGGTTGCAGGTGACGCTACTGAGCTGATGGAGCTGCTTCGCCTTCAATCGGGAGTACGCAAAGCGTCCATTATCGGACGAGGATAACGAATATAATTTAAGAGGTAACGGAGGGAATATATGAAGCAGGTAAAAGTAGGTTTGCTAGGACTAGGAACAGTGGGGACAGGAGTCGTACGCATCGTGGAGGCGCATCAGGAAGATTTGCAAAGCCAGGTGGGGTCGTCCATTATCATCGAGAAGGTGCTTGTGCAAAACAAGAGCAAGTCGCGGAATATCTCGATTTCCCAAGATAAGCTGACGGAGGACCCGTGGGAGGTTATCCGCCACCCGGATATTGATGTAATTGTTGAAGTCATGGGCGGCATCGGTCAAACAAAGGAATACATTCTTGAAGCGCTCGCGCTCGGCAAACATGTCGTAACGGCGAACAAGGATTTGATGGCGCTGCATGGCCCGGAAATTTTGGCCAAGGCGAAGGAGCATCACTGCGATGTGCTGTATGAGGCAAGCGTAGCAGGCGGCATTCCAATTCTCCGTACACTTGTGGAAGGTTTCTCATCCGATCGCATTACGAAAATTATGGGCATTGTGAACGGGACAACCAACTATATCCTGACGAAAATGAGCCAGGAGGGTGCAGCCTACGCCGACGTGCTGAAGGAAGCGCAAGCGCTTGGTTATGCTGAATCTGATCCGACATCCGACGTAGAAGGTCTTGACGCTGCCCGCAAGATGACGATTCTGGCCACGCTCGGCTTCCGTACCAACGTGAACCTTGAGGATGTGTCCGCCAAAGGCATCTCCGCGGTTAGCAAAGAGGATATCCTGTATGCGAAGCGTCTTGGCTATGAATTGAAGCTGCTCGGTATCGCGGAGCGTCAGGATGACCTGATCAGCATCAGCGTGCAGCCTACAATGGTGAAGCATTCGCATCCAATCGCGTCCGTCAACGGCGTGTTCAATGCGGTGTACGTCTATGGCGAAGCGGTTGGCGAGACGATGTTCTATGGAGCGGGTGCGGGCGAGATGCCGACGGCAACATCCATCGTTGCGGACTTGGTCGCAATAGTTAAAAACTTGAAGCTGGGCGTGAACGGCAAGCAAAGCGGCATCGCGTACAAAGAAACAAAGCTGAAAACCGACGAGCAGATTTCTTCGAAATATTTCATGCTGCTTCATGTGGCCGATCGTGCAGGCGTGCTCGCGCGTATTACGCAAGTGTTCGCGGAATCCGAAGTAAGCCTGGAGTCCGTGCTTCAGCAGCCGAATCCGACGAATCCGGAAGCAGAAATCATCATTATTACACATGACGCGAGCAAAGCTGCGGTCCAGAAGGTGCTCGGCACATTCGAATCGCTGGATGTTGTGCATAAAGTGAAGAGTGTATACAGGGTGGAAGGTTAAGCGGATGAATAATCGCAGAGTTATTGTAAAAGTACCTGCAAGCACCGCTAATCTGGGTCCCGGCTTCGATACACTCGGCATGGCGCTCGGTCTGTACGCTTGGATTGAAATGTCGGCATCCGCTACAGGCGAGACAACATTTGAGTATTATGGCGACGGCATGGATGGCTTGCCTCAGGATAAATCCAATCTGCTCTACAAGGTGGCGCAACTGGTCTTCAAGGAAGCAGGCGTGGAATTGCCGGAGCTGCGTATCGCCATGTACAGCGATATTCCGCTTGCACGCGGTCTCGGCAGCAGCGCTTCGGCGATTGTCGGCGCGCTTGTCTCAGCCAACGCGCTGATCGGCAGTCCGCTCAGCGATCATAAGCTGTTCCAGCTTGCAACGGAGCTGGAGGGGCATCCCGACAATGTTGGCGCCTCGCTGTTCGGCGGCATTGTCGTATCTGCTTGGGACGGCTCGGAGGCGCAGCATGTGCGGATCGAGCCGAATGAGCGGCTGCAGACGCTGGTAGCCATCCCAGCGTTCCAACTGGCGACGGAGAAGGCGCGCCATGCGCTGCCTACTCAGATTGCCATGGCCGACGCGGTATTCAACGTCGGCCGCAGCTCGCTGCTCGTCGCGGCACTCGCCAGCGGCGAGCTCGGCTTGATCCGCCATGCGATGCAGGATCGGCTGCACCAGCCTTATCGTGCAGCCCTTATTCCAGGCATGGCGGAGATATTGGAGCGCGCCGCCGACTTTGGCGCGCTGGGCGCAGCGCTTAGCGGAGCGGGGCCGACGCTGATCGCATTCGTTGATGCGAACAGCTCGGACAAGGCGGAGTTAGAAGCGTTTCTCAAGGGGACACTTGCGAAGGAAGATATCGACGCGGAGACGTTATGGCTTTCACCTTGCAAAAGCGGTCCTATTGTCACTATAGAGGAAGGACCGAGCGGCAGCGGGCAAGATTCGCTGTTGGATCGAATTAAAGGAGAAGTAAAAGCATGAAGACGATAGCTTTGTTGCCGGCCGGCTCCGTATCGGATGAAGCGGCCAAACATTTATTTGCCAGTGAAGACCGGGTCGAGTGGAAGTATCATCGGCTCATAGCGGATGTATTCAATTCCACAGTAAATGGAATAAGCGATTATAGCGTCATTCCTATAGAGAACACGATTGAGGGTTCTGTAAGCCTTCATATGGATTGGCTTGTTCATGAAGTCGATCTGCCTATGCAAGCGGAATGGGTGTATCCATCCATTCAGAATTTGATCAGCAGACGGTCGGAGCTGTTGAACGGCGCGGGAGAGCTGGACTTCTCCCGCATCAAAAAAGTGATCAGCCATCCCGTCGCTATGGCACAATGCCTGCAATTTCTAAGAGAGCATATGCCGAATGTGGAGACGGAGCATGTGAGCAGCACGGCTGAGGCGGTTCGCATTGTGCGCGATCATCCGGGTGAAGGCATTGCGGCGATCGGCACTCGTATTGCCGCTGCGAATAACGGGCTGGATATGCTTGCGACGGAGATTACCGATCACGACAACAACTATACCCGCTTTATGCTGGTTGGCTCCGAGCCTTACACCGCTCGCAAGTCGGACCGCATCAAGACCAGTATTCTGGTGACGCTGCCTGAGGACTATCCAGGTGCGCTGCATCAAGTATTGTCCGCTTTCGCATGGCGGAGAATCAACCTGTCGCGGATTGAATCCCGTCCCACGAAGAAGAAGCTGGGCAACTATTATTTCTACATCGAAATTGAGATGTCGCTGGATTCGGTTCTGCTGCCAGCGGCGCTTGAAGAGATTGAAGCGATTGGCTGCTCGATTCGGGTGTTGGGTTGCTACCCTAGTTTTTCGTATGAGCAATTGCTTTAATGAATGACTGACTACTTTTGCGGAGGTGTATGGTAAGGTATGGCACAGCAATGGATCTACTTAAACGGCGAATATGTAACGAAAGAAGATGCAAAGGTATCGGTGTATGATCACGGCTTTTTGTACGGTGACGGTATTTTCGAAGGCATTCGCATCTACGACGGCAACATCTTTAAGTGCAAAGAGCATTTGGACAGGCTCTATGATTCCGCCAAATCCATTATGCTGGACATACCTCTAACCTTCGACGAGATGCAAGCGGCGCTCGTGGAGACCATCCGCCGCAATGAGCTGCGCGACGGCTATATCCGGCTTGTCGTCTCTCGCGGTCCGGGCAACCTGGGACTTGATCCGAGACGCTGCCCCTCCGCTTGGGTGATTATTATTGTGGAACAGCTGTCGATCTACCCGGAGGAGGCCTATAAGAACGGGCTAGTCTCTGTCTCGGTGTCGCAGCGCCGCAATATTCCGGACGCGCTGAATCCGAAGATCAAATCGCTCAACTACCTGAATAATATACTGGTCAAAATCCAGGCTAACCTGGCAGGCGTCGGCGAAGCGATCATGCTGAATGCGCAAGGTTATGTCGCAGAAGGGTCCAGCGATAATATCTTCATCATTAAGAACGGCACCGTCTATACGCCGCCTTGTTATGTAGGAGCGCTGGAGGGCATCACTCGCGGAGCGATTATGCAGTTGTGCGACAAGCTCGGCTACAAGCTGAAAGAAGAGCCGTTTACGCTGCATGACGTCTATATTGCCGACGAAGTCTTCTTCACCGGAACGGCCGCCGAGGTTATCGCCGTGCGCGAGGTCGACGGACGCAAGATCGGCTCCGGACAAGCCGGCCCCATCACAACCCATCTGCTACAGGAATTCCGCAGTATCGTTAAGGTTGACGGCGTAAAGGTGTACGAGTAGACCGGATATTAAGATAAGAACCAACCCTTTGATCGATTGGAGAGAAGCTTGTGCGCGAAGCACAAGACTTCCTGCATGCGGTGAAGGGTTGTTTTTGCGTATGTAGCGCTGTGTGGTCGGTACGTGGGAGGTTTGTAAGTCGATTTGATCGACTTAAAATGCTCGATGCGTCGGCTTTGCGAGTTTAAGTCGGCCTCACCGATTTAAAACTAGTGATCAGCCATTTTCGGAGCAATAAGTCGGTATCATCGACTTAAAATACCCGTTGCGTCGGCCCTGCGAGTTTTAAGTCGGCCTGACCGACTTAAAACCAGTAATCAGTTACTTTCGGAGATTATCGTGACTTCTGAGATTTAGTAGTTTGAGGCGGCGTTATTTCCCCCATTCCATCGTTTTCAGCAATTTAGTGATGTCTTGCAACGCTATTCCGGAGATTATTGTGATTTCTGAGATTTAGTGGTGTGAGGCGTCGTTGTTTTTCCCATTCCATCGTTTTCAGCCATTTAGTGATGTCTTGCAACGCTATTTCGGGAATTACTGTGACTTCTGAGTTTTAGTAGTGTGAGGCGTCGTTGTTTTCTACATTCCACCGTCTTCAGCCATTTAGTGATGTCTTGCAACGCTATTTCGGACATTATTGTGACTTCTGAGATTTAGTGATGTGAGGCGAAGTTGTTTTCCCCATTCCATCGTTTTCAGCAATTTAGTGATGTCTTGCAACGCTATTTCGGGAATTACTGTGACTTCTGAGATTTAGTGGTGTGAGGCGACGTTGTTTTTCCCATTCCATCGTTTTCAGCAATTTAGTGTTGCTTGGCAGCACTGTTTCCGAACACTCTGCGCTTTTGGCAAATTAGGGTTATATAGCGATGTGATTCTCTTCATTTGGCTGGTTCAAGTAAATGCTGTATCCCTACTACTACGATCTCCAAGTCGCTTCAACCGACCTGAATCAGGCATAAACCGCACTTTTTGCTCAAATAAGACCATCCCATCTACTTACTCTCGTCCGTTCAACTTACCAACTGTCTCCTTATGCCGCGAGACTAATTTTTTCAAGAAAGTGGAGACACCAGCCCATGATCTGCATAGGATGTAGAGATTGATAACGGGCATTAGCCTTGCCAAGTTATTCAGAACGTGACAGGAGGTCATCGGCGAGTGAGAATCCATATGGTCAAAAGTGGCGATACCTTATACTTTATCGGTCAGAAGTATAATGTGCCGCTCGAAGAAATTTTGAAGCTCAATCCGGGCATAACCAATCCGGATATGCTGGAGGTAGGTACTAAGCTGAAGATTCCATCGACCCCTACTGCACAGAATGGAGTGAGTGGAATGGATATCATGCATCAGCATGTCGTCAAACAAGGAGATACGCTTTGGAAGCTATCCAAGGCTTGGGGTGTTCCGCTGGCCACGATGATTCATGCGAACCCGCATCTCAAAAACCCAAACGTGCTTCTGACAGGAGAAGTTGTAAACATACCTAAAGCCGATGCGCAGGTGCCGACCGTGACTCAACAAAGCACTGGCGGCAAAACGCCAACGCATCCGCTTCATCCGTCTTCCCTTATGCAAGGCGTTCAGGGCATTGTAGGCAAATTGTCTACTGCCCCGTCGGTAGTCGGCAAAACGTTCACAGGCCTTACCACGGAGAAGAAAAATACCGCTCCTGTGACGGAGAAAAAACCGACGGCTCCAATCGTCTCTCCCGTACCGCCAGCGCCAGCTCCTAAGCCGCCTGCCGCCAAAGTCGAGCCAGTTGCAGAGAAAAAAGTCGAGCCAGTCGCAGAGAAAAAGGTCGAGCCGCTTGCTAAGAAAGTAGAGCCGCTCGCAACAAAAGTAGAGCCTCTGGCATCCAAGAAGGTTGAGCCGCTGGCCACGAAGATAGAACCGCTTGCAGCGAAAAAACAAGAGCCACTCTCTACTGGAAAAGTAGCTCCATTATCATCTAATGTAAGTCCTTTAGCCGAAAACAATATCGCACCGCTTGCGAATAGCAATATCGCACCACTTGCAAGCAGTAATGTCGCACCGCTTGCAAACAGTAATATTGCTCCGCTGTCGTCGAATATGGCGCCAAACAGTAACATTGCGCCTATGGCTACTGGAAAAGTAGCTCCTCTGGCTTCAAAAGCGGCACCGTTAGGTACTGGTAAAGCTGCGCCGTTAGGCACTGGTAAAGTAGCACCGTTAGGTACTGGTAAGGTTGCGCCGTTATCCTCGAATGTAGCACCTCTGTCCATGGGCAACATGAGCCCTATGTCATCGAACATAGCGCCGCAGTCTATGGGCAACGTAGGCCCGATGTCATCGAACTACGCGCCACAGTCCATGGGCAACGTAGGCCCGATGTCATCGAACTACGCGCCGGAGTCCATGGGCAACATGGGCCCGATGTCATCGAACTACGCGCCGCAGTCTATGGGCAACGTAGGCCCGATGTCATCGAACATTGCACCGCTGTCCATGGGTAACATGGGCCCGATGTCATCGAACTACGCGCCGCAGTCCATGGGCAACGTAGGCCCGATGTCATCGAACTACGCGCCGGAGTCCATGGGCAACATGGGCCCGATGTCATCGAACATCGCACCGCTGTCCATGGGCAACATGGGCCCGATGTCATCGAACATTGCGCCGCAGTCCATGGGCAACATGGGCCCGATGTCATCGAACATTGCGCCGCTGTCCATGGGCAACATGGGCCCGATGTCATCGAACATCGCGCCACTGTCTGGTGGCAACGTAGGTCCGCTGTCTTCGAATGTAGCACCTCTATCCATGGGCAACATGGGTCCTATGTCATCGAACATCGCGCCACTATCCACGGGTAATATTGCGCCATTGTCGTCCAATGCTGGTCCAAATACCAATATCGGTCCATTGTCCAATGCGCCTGTGACCAAAGTGATGCCATACGCCGGTAAAAAACCGCTGCCTATTGAAAAGCCGGTAGAGAAGAAAATTCAAGCATCTAATTCCGAGTATATGGAAAGCATCGACCTGTTCCAACAATACGGCATGCCGGCCTCTGACGTCATGTCGCTTTACGACCTGCCGAACTATCCGGAAGCCAATGCTCCGAATGTTCAGCCCTATGCCATGCCGAACAGCGTCATGCCTTACAGTGTAAATGCCGAGCCCAATCTGGCGCCATATTCGGAGACACAACCGATGTATCCTTACGATTGTCCGCCGGGAACGTTCATGTCCAGCTATCCGAATTCATCCATTATGCCATACGGGGCAGGTCCTGACTGGGGCCATGGCGGTAATCCTTCCTATTATGGAATGGGCGAAAATACAGCTTTATCCCCGTCAAGCTTTGGCCCTAATGCAGGCATGATCTCGCCAATGTCCAATGCACCTAATGCAGGCATGATCTCACCAATGTCGAATGCGCCAAATACAGGCATGATCTCACCGATGTCGGATGCACCGAACGCAGGTATGTTCTCGCCGATGTCCAACGCGTCGAACGCGGGCATTTCGCCATACTCTAGCACGCATGCTCTGTCCGCTATGTACCCGCCGCCGGGATATGCCGGATATCCAAACAGCTATCCGAATAGCAACCCAAACGCCTACTTGAACAGCTACCCAAGCGGCTATCCGTATCCCGGATGGGCGAACAACGCTGCGCCTGTAGGGCCTGCAGGCAAATCAAAGGATGATTGCGGTTGTGGAGGGAAGCGGGAGGATGAGTTGACGGGCACGACCGGCAAAACAAATTCCGCATCCGGCAAGCCGCGCAAAAAAGGCAAAAAAGCGGTCATTCGCACCGTTGCTCCCAGCAGCAAAAAGAAAAGAAAAAACGGCAGCCGGCCGTGGCTGAATCGTTAGCAGCATTAAGCTGATCATTTAATTCGAAGCGGCAAACTGCATATTAGAAATACAGCCAAACCGATCAGGAAGCAACCGATCGGTTTGGTTTTTTGCTATCCGCTACTTCATTTGAATAATTATACAACTTTGGAGCAGACTATCGGAAAACGTAATAAAGGGGGCTTCCTCATGATGACATTCAGCCTGTGGAAGCAATTGAAACGAAGGCTGCGCAGAAACCGCAGACCGCTCTGGACGTTAGGCGGGCTCATATGCTGGATTCTGATCGTTTCAACTGCCGTAATGCCTGTATCGGCGCATGCAATGGACGGTAGATGGGGGATTTCACAAGCCGAACAAGACATAGAGATGAAATCGGCATATATGAATATGGGGCCGTCCATTATACCGTATTTGAAAAAACGGAAAGAAGCCGTTCCTGTTGTTCTGCAGCGCATTTACGTGTGCGGAGAAGAAACCGAGCCGATCGGACAATTGAGCTCCCATGAGGTCGTGATGCTGCTGTCGGATCATCCAGAATGGAACGCGGTGCTGCAAAAGGATAATGAAACGGTGATGCTGGTGCACCGCATTGAGGACATCTCGGATTATTGCCGGGAGCATGCGCATTTCGGTGTAGATAAGCGAGGGAATTTCTCCCTATTCGACGGCATGCCAAAAGAAGAAAAGGTGATGCGAACCTTCTTTCAATTGGATATTCATTATATGGAGAGCAGCTTGCCTCAGCGGCAGCTGGATCTGCTAAATCAAGGTATTCGGGTTAATGATATCGATGAATACAACAGTGTATTGTCGACGTTCAGCGACTATGCTGTTCAGCGTGACGAAAGAGCAATGAAAGAAGCTTATTAGCGGACAAGCTCTGCAAAAGCGGCGTTGCCACAGAATACAACCTCTCTAGAGATTGGCGAAGAGAGGTTTTTTGTTGCGTCTATATTTGGTGGGCTAGACTCTTAATCTGTAATCACTCATTAGAAACATCAAACGTCCGTTCTCATTCACGGCAAGTTTTGCTATAATAATATACAGGTCTTATTTAGTTTGATAGGTTGGTAGGGAGTTGGCGAATTGCGCGTTTTAGGAATTGACCCGGGTATTGCGATTGCGGGTTTCGGATTTATAGACAAAGCAGGACATAAGCTCACGCCTGTGCAGTACGGCGCCATTACGACAGAAGCGCATACGCCGCCGGAGGAGAGGCTTGTCCAAATTTACGAGTCAGCCAGTGCGCTTATGGACAGGTACAAGCCGGATGCCGTCGCGGTGGAGAAGCTGTTCTTCAATCGCAACGTGACGACAGCGTTTGCGGTTGGCCAGGCGCGGGGCGTGATCATATTGGCAGCCGCGCAGAGAGGGTTGCCGGTTGCGGAATATACGCCGCTGCAAGTGAAGCAGTCGGTCGTCGGATATGGCAAGGCGGAGAAGAGGCAGGTGCAGGAAATGGTGAAGATGTTCCTCAAGCTGTCGGCTATTCCGAAGCCTGACGACGTAGCGGATGCGCTTGCCGTGGCAATCTGCCACGCGCACTCTGCTGTCATGACACAGAAAATAAACGAGGTGAAGCGGTCGTGATCGACTATTTGCGCGGGCCGGTTGTACATATTGAAGCAGAATATATTGTAATGGATGTCAGGGATATCGGTTATCGAGTGTTCGTCCCCAATCCTTATGCCTTTGCAGCCAAGGATGAAGCTGTGACGGTCTTTATTCACCATCATGTGCGCGAGGATGCCATTCTGCTGTTCGGTTTCGAGTCGAGAGAGCAGCAGACGCTGTTTCGCAAGCTGCTGGATGTATCGGGCATTGGTCCAAGAGTAGCGCTGGGGGTATTGTCTGCGGGCAAGCCGGAGTCCGTCGTTTCGGCGATCCAGCAGGAGAACATAGGTCTGCTGACCAAGCTGCCTGGCATTGGCAAGAAGACGGCACAGCGCATGATACTGGACCTTAAGGACAAGCTGCTCTTTGCTGTTCCGGAGGGAGGCTTGCTTACCGCTGCCGGATTCGGAGCCGAGCTTGCAGGCGATGCCGACGGTCAAGGAGCAGGCACGGCGTGGAAGGAAGCCCGGGAGGGGCTGGCCGCGCTTGGCTATACAGCCGCAGAGCTGGATAAGGCCTGGAATGGATTGCAGGATAGCGTGAAAGCGGATGACACTGTGGACTCGCTTATGAAGCGGGCCTTGCAGCAATTGTTCAAAGGGTAACGGAAGAAGGAGGTAACAGCAAGCGATGGATGATCGAATTATTTCCGCCAACCTGATGATGGAAGACCAAGCCGTTGAGCTAAGCTTGCGTCCGCGGTATCTGGCCGAATATATCGGACAGTCAAAGGTTAAGGAAAACCTGACCATTTACATTGAAGCCGCCAAGATGAGGAAGGAAGCGCTGGATCATGTCTTGCTTTACGGTCCTCCGGGACTGGGCAAGACGACGCTTTCGAATATTATCGCCAATGAACTGGGGGTTAACCTCAGAACGACGTCTGGACCCGCGATTGAAAGGCCTGGCGACCTGGCTGCTCTGCTGACGAATTTGCAGGAGGGAGACGTCCTGTTCATCGATGAGATTCATCGGCTTCACCGGACCGTAGAGGAAGTGCTTTATCCCGCTATGGAGGATTTTGCGCTGGATATTATGATCGGCAAAGGTCCGAGCGCCCGCTCGGTAAGACTCGATCTGCAGCCGTTCACGCTGATCGGCGCGACGACGAGAGCCGGACTATTGTCGGCGCCGCTGCGGGATCGCTTCGGGGTTGTAAGCCGTCTGGAGTTCTATACGGTGGATGAGCTGGCGTTTATCGTATCGCGCGCGTCCGAGATTTTGGATGTATCGATTGTCGGAGAAGCCGCGGCGGAGATTGCGATGCGCTCCAGAGGGACGCCGCGGATCGCCAATCGGCTGCTGAAGCGGGTCAGAGACTTTGCCCAGGTGAGGGGAGACGGCGTCATTACACATGACATCGCCCGCTCTGCGCTTGAATTGCTTCAAGTAGATCCCATGGGACTAGACCATATCGATCATAAAATGCTGCATGCCATGATGACGACCTTCTCGGGCAGACCAGTCGGGTTGGACACGATTGCGGCGACGATCGGGGAAGAAAGCCAAACGATCGAGGATGTATACGAGCCGTATTTGATGCAAATCGGATTCTTGCAGCGTACGCCGAGAGGAAGGATTGCGACGGACAGCGCTTATACCCATCTGGGCTTGCCTGTGCCGAAACGAAATTAAGCGGTATGAGAGAGGAGAACAGAATGACGTTTAAAGCTTCATGGAAAAGACTGTCTCTGGCGACTGCTGCGCTGCTGGTGCTGGTATCGACCTTGTCGGTCCAGCCTACACGGGCTGCGGTCCCCGCGCTAGATACGATCAGAGTTGCGATGTTCCTTCAATTGCCGGGCAAATATGAGTCGATGACGGCTGCGGCCACCTTACAGTCCGCTGGTGGAATCAAGATTGGCACGCGAGAGCCTTCGGGCATTAAAGAATGGTTCAACGTAGAGGCGAACAGAAGCGTGCGCTTTGCCGTGGACGATTATAAAGTTAAGCTGGTCGAGACGGCGAACTTTGCGAATGCATGGGCTGTCTATCAGCATGTCCAATCCTTAAGAGGTATGGGCTATATCACATCGGTTCCCAAAAACGGAGGCACACAGTATCAGGTGTTCGAGGGGACTTACGCCTCAGCACAGGAATCTGCAACTGCGCTTGGCCGCTGGAATGCGGATGCGAAGCTGACAAGCTTGCTTGGCGGCTATAAGCCGGCACAACATGGACCGCTGCGCTTGGAATCATCAGCCTTGGAGAGCAAGGCTGCGGCGCAAGCGATGGCTGCGTCGTTCGGCGGCGCCGGCCTGGATGCATATGTGGCGGTAAGAGCAGGAGAGAAGGGCGCCGTCTATTCGGTTATGGTCGGCGGCGCATCTACGGCGGATGAGCTGAAGAACCTTCAGGCGGCAGCCATGAAGGCACCCAACGGCGCGTCCTTGAAGCCAATGGACACAGCCTCGCCTTACATGCTGATTCGCGCTGATCATTCGGTCAGCGGCAAGTCGGATTCGGCTCTTGAGCTGTATGCCTTCCCGGCGAGCGAGATCAAAGTATGGGCAGCACCTGGCGGCGCTCAGCCGATCGGGTTGACGGAGCGCAGCAACCGAACGTATCGCGGAAGCTTCGAGCTTAGCGCGTTCAATGGCAAGCTGACCGTCATCAATGAGCTTCCCTTTGAACAGTATTTGTATTCCGTTGTGGCGGTAGAGATGTACACATCCTGGCCGATCGAAGCGCTTAAGGCACAAGCGGTAGCGGCAAGGTCCTACGCCTTGAACAAAGGCTTCGGCTTCCAGATCGCCCATGTCGTCGATACGACATTAAGCCAAGCTTATTATGGAACAGGCGTGGAGAAGCCATCGTCCACGGAAGCGGTTGAAGCGACCAAAGGCGAGGTGGCGCTCTATAACGGGAAAGTCATCGAAGCGGTATTCTCCTCCAATGGCGGCGGGAAGACTTCAGATGCGAGGGATGTATGGAAAAACGAAATTCCTTATCTGCAATCCGTGTCCAGTCCGGACACTTCGGCGGAGACAGGCTTGCAAAGCTGGCATCGCATCGTTCTGCCAAGCGGGCAGGTGGGGTATATTCGTGAGGATCTGGTGAAGGATACCGGTCAGAAGACAGCGGCAGGCAGCCGCATCCTGGAATTGACCACAGACGGCACGAATATTCGCCGCCATCCTGTCATTCAGGATTCAATCCCGGTTGTAGCCCAGCTGCAAAAAGGGGCCAGAGTCATCGAGCTGGAGCAGGTGATCCAATCCAATCCGATGAGCTGGACAAGAGGACCCTTCACGGGTGATGAGCTGTTAACGACGATTAATGCGCGTGTGAATCCCAAGCTGACGGGTACGGTCACGTCGGTGGAAATTAGCGCTCGCGGCATTTCTGGCCGAGCAATTGAGATGACGGTGAACGGAACCAAGCTCACGCTTTCCTCGCCGGACTCCATTCGATCGACTTTTGGCGTAGGCGAGTCTCTGCCTAGCACGCTGTTCAATGTAGAGGAAACGGGCAAGGTCGTTATTCAAGGCGCCGGCGGCGCACAATCGACCAAGACGGAGAGCTCCAGGCAAGTGTATGTCATAGGAGCGGACGGCAAATCAACCTCCTATGGCCAAGATTATATGTATGTTTTGGATGGCGACGGAGATATTCGCGCAGCAACCAAAAATCCGGGCTTCAGCTTTACCGGCACGGGCTTCGGCCACGGCGTGGGCATGTCGCAATACGGCGCGTTAAGTCTGGCCCAGCAAGGGTATGACTATCAATATATTTTGAAATACTATTATAAGGGCATTACGATAGCCAAGGAATGAAGGTTAAGAGATGAATGTAGATTGGTTTGATTTTGACCTGCCGGAGGAGCTGATTGCACAGACTCCGCTGCAGGACCGTACGGCATCCAGGCTGCTTATGGTGAATAAGGAGACGGGAGTGACCGAGCACGGCATATTTACGGATTTGGAAGCGAAGCTGCAGGCAGGCGATGTGCTTGTCTTGAACAATACGAGAGTAATTCCGGCGAGGCTGCTTGGCAGCAAGAAGGATACCGGGGCCAAAGCCGAGCTGCTTCTGCTCAAGCAGCTGGGAGAGGATCGCTGGGAAGCTCTGGTCAAGCCCGGTAAGAGGCTCAGGGCCGGGGCGGTAATCGTCTTCGGCGACGATGGCAATGGCGAACCGTTAATGGAAGCGGAGGTGTTGTCGGAAGGAGATATGGGAGCGCGGGTAATCCAATTTCGCTATGAGGGCATCTTCCAGGAGCTGCTTGATCGGCTGGGAGAGATGCCGCTGCCTCCTTATATTAAGGAACGTCTGGATGAACGCGAACGTTATCAGACGGTCTATTCTCGTCATGAAGGCTCCGCCGCCGCTCCGACGGCTGGCCTGCATTTCACGGAAGACTTCCTTCGGAAGCTGGAGGAAAAAGGGGTCAAGCTCGTCTATGTCACGCTGCATGTTGGCCTTGGGACCTTCCGGCCGATGTCAGTCGATACGGTGGAAGAGCATGAGATGCATTCGGAATATTATGAGCTGGATGAAGCCAATGCCGAACTTCTGAATGAAGCCAAGAGAAGCGACCGACGGATTGTAGCTGTCGGAACGACATCAGCCCGGACGCTGGAGACGCTTGCGGACAGATTCGGTGACGAGGAGCTGCAAGCTTGCAGCGGCTGGACTTCTATATTTATTTATCCGGGGTATAGCTTCAAGCTTGTAAATGCACTGCTGACAAATTTCCATCTGCCGAAGTCGACACTGGTGATGCTGGTGAGCGCGATTGCCGGCAGAGATGCGATTATGAAGGCATATGGCGAAGCAATCGAACAAAGGTACCGCTTCTTCAGTTTTGGAGACGCGATGTTTATTTATTAAATAAGAAGAATGGAACGTGACAACGTGGCTGTAAAATACGAATTAATTAAACAATGCAAGCAATCCGGAGCGCGTCTTGGACGCGTACACACGCCTCATGGCATTATTGAGACACCGACCTTTATGCCGGTAGGCACTCAGGCAACCGTCAAGACGATGAGTCCGGAAGAGCTGAAGGCGATGGACGCTCAAATTATTTTAAGCAATACGTATCATTTATTCCTCAGACCGGGACATGACTTGATTAAGCGCGCAGGCGGCCTTCATAAGTTCATGAATTGGGATCGCCCGATTCTGACAGACAGCGGCGGATTCCAAGTTTTCAGCTTGAGCGAAATGCGCAAGATTACCGAGGAAGGCGTGCATTTCCGCTCCCATCTGAATGGCGACAAGCTGTTCCTTTCCCCGGAAGTAGTCATGGAGATTGAGAACGCGCTTGGTCCGGATATTATGATGGCCTTTGATGAATGTCCGCCTTATCCGGCAGAGTATGAATATATCAAGCAATCGACAGAAAGAACAACCCGTTGGGCCGAGCGTTGCTTGAAAGCTCATGCAAGACCTCACGATCAAGCCTTGTTCGCAATCGTTCAGGGGGGCATGCACAAAGACTTGCGCATTCAGAGCGCTAAAGATTTGACTTCCATGGATTTCCCGGGGTATGCTATTGGTGGACTGAGCGTTGGCGAGCCTAAGCATCTGATGTATGAGGTGCTTGATTATACGGTGCCTGAATTGCCGGCGAACAAGCCGCGTTACTTGATGGGCGTCGGATCTCCTGATGCATTGGTTGAGGGGGCTATCCGCGGAGTCGACATGTTCGACTGCGTGCTGCCAACCCGAATCGCAAGAAACGGGACAACCATGACAAGCGGAGGGCGACTCGTCATACGCAACGCCAAGTTCGCGGAGGATTTCGGGCCGCTGGATCCGAATTGCTCCTGCTATACATGCCAGAACTATTCCCGTGCTTACATACGGCATTTGCTGAAAGCGGATGAAACGTTCGGCATGCGATTAACGACGTATCATAATTTGCATTTCCTTTTGCAGCTCATGCGGGACGTTCGTCAAGCTATCATGGAGGATAGGCTGCTAGACTTCAGGGATTCCTTCTTCGATGCTTACGGCCTTCATGATAACGACAAAGGATTTTGAAAGGGGTGAATTTTGATGTTTCTGGCAACCGAAGCAGGTGGTAATGCAGGTGGTATTTGGGGGCTGATCTGGCCTTTCATTCTGATGTTCGCCGTATTCTATTTCTTGCTTATCCGTCCGCAACAGAAGAAGCAAAAGCAGCGTTCAGCCATGCTAAATCAAATTAAAAAGGGCGATAAGATTACGACGATCGGCGGATTGCACGGCACTGTTGTAGAATTGACGGATGACACAGTTGTTGTTCGTGTCAACGATACGACAAAGATGACGTTCGAGCGCAGTGCAGTTAACACGATTGTTAGCACTGCACCAGCAGCTGCAACGGAATAAATGATTGCATACATAGAATGGCCGACAGACCTTATGGTTTGTCGGCCATTTCTTTTATCACAATAGAAATGTCAGATTTCGAGATTGCCAGATCTACAAGCTCTATTTGGCGATAAAACCTACCAAATTCTTATGAGGCGGGTTTGCTAAGCAAACCTTAAGACTGCTTCTCTTCGTAAGTCCACGATAGAAGTGTCCTCATTTGCGCAGGTTGACACCGACGATGCCGCCTAGCGCACCTGCCAGCAATGCGGCTCCCAGGATAAGCGCACTGTTCCATGACGGGGCGGCATTAGCCGCCAGGAAGCTGACAATCATGACGATTACACCGTAGATCAGACCGAGCAAGCCGCCGTTGTACCAGCCTTTGCGCTCCGATCGCTTGCCGGAAGTTAGACCGCCTGCCAAAGCAGAGACGCTGTGAACGAGCAGTGAGTAAGTGCCCAGATTGCTTTCCTTCATGCTGGAGAAGTGAAGCATCAGGGAGAGCAGCAATGCGCCTGCAGCTAGCCAAATAATTGAAAAGACGACGCCGGCGAGCACAGGCGAGCCGATAATCGGCGGTTTGGGAGCTTGCTTGACGGAATTCATCCTATTCCTCCTATCCGATATTCGCGTATTACTTAACCTTATGGCCAAGCATGCGGAAATAGTACAGGTCCTTAGGATCAATATTTGCCTAATGAGTTGCATCATTGCCATTAATTCGTGTGTGTTTATTCGTATGATGAGCGATTGGCGGGGTGAGAATAGCTGTACAACGTTACAGCTGGTCAAGCAGCCAGTATGGTACTTTCGAGGAGGCGCTTACTTGGAAATCTGGAGCCTTTTAATCCGGACGACGGTTATTTATTTCGTCGTGTTTTTGATCATGCGTTTTATGGGCAAGCGGGAAATTGGCAAGCTGTCCGTGCTTGATCTGGTCATATCGGTAATGGTGGCGGAAATCGCGGTAATCGTTATAGAGGATACCGAACGATCCATGTGGGATGGTATTGTCCCGATGGTGATGTTATTGCTTATACAGGTCAGTACAGCCATGATATCGATGAACAATCGCAAGATGCGCTTGCTATTCGATGGCAAGCCAAGCGTCATCATCGCAAAAGGTAAAATCAACCGGGAAGTGATGCGCAAACAGCGTTATAACCTGGATGATCTCATGCTGCAGCTCCGAGAAAATAAAATAACATCGGTTGCGGATGTAGAATTCGCCATTCTGGAGACAAGCGGCAAGCTGTCTGTTATCCCGAAGGATGGGGCAGAGGAAGCGGATTCGGTACAAAGTACAGAGACGCCAGATATTAATGTTGAAACATCCAGCCACACCCCTCTGCCAAGAGGAAGGGAGAAAATCATTCCTCCCGGGTTCCGGTATGAAATACTGCCGATTCCGCTCATCATGGATGGCAAAGTGCAGGATGAAAATTTGGGGAAAATCGAAAAGACGCGCTTTTGGCTGAAAAATGTGCTGCAGGATCAGAAAGTGACCGATTTCAAGGATGTTTTTTTATGTACGATCGACCATAAAGGGAAGCTGTTTGTAGATGTCAATCAGAAAAAAATTACTTGAACCATACGCCTAGCCATGGAATTCGCGCCATATCATAGCGGTCAATGATGCGCATCCAGATCATGAGCAGCATATAAATGATGGCGCTCACCAGACAAGCAAAGATCATGCCCAGCCATTCGGCGGATAGCACAAAATGGTTCATCGTCCACTGAGCGGCTGCACCCATGATGGTCATGGCAGCACCGACCTTCAGGAAGTCCATAACGTTCATTCGGAATCCGATGAATCGCATGACGCTAATGCCATGAAGAATCGTGACCAATACGATGTTGACGCTGATGGCAATGATCGCTCCATAGATGCCAAGCTCAGGCTTGGACGCCAATTGGACAATCAATACAAGCTTGACTGCCGCCCCGATGAAGGTATTCATCAGGGCGGTTCCTGGTTTGTTCAGCGCTTGCAGAGCCGCCTGCAGCGGGGCTTGCAGGTAGATGAAGATGCCGGCCAGGCTCAAGAGCTGAAGCATCGGCGAGTATTCGGGATGATCATAGATCAGCCGGCATAACGGCTCCGCAAACAAGCCCATGACGACAACGAACGGAGCGCCGGATACCAGTGCGATACGCATCGACTGGTGAAGTCTCTTCTGAATCAACGCTTTGTCTCCCCGCGCGGCAGCTTCGGATAGCGAAGGCACAAGCGAGACGGCAAGTGAATAGGTCAAAGCGGTAGGAAGCAGCAACAGCGGAATAATCATACCCTGCAGGGCGCCGTATTGAGCGGTAGCCACACCGGTTACGATGCCAGCGGCAGCCAGACTGCGAGCGGTGAAGATGGATTCAAGCAAATAGGATAAGGACCCCACCAGCTTGCTGCCGGTTACTGGAATAGACAGTCCGAGCAGCTTGCGAAGAATAGGAGGTTTCGTGCGGCTGGGCGGCATGGAAGGGAGCTCGCTTGCTGCGGCTGCCTTCTTTTTTTCGCGTACATATTTCCACAGAAGAACAAGCAGCCCGCCGATCTCTCCGGCTACAACGCCAAGCATAGCGCCAGCTGCTGCCCACTCCAGTCCCATCGGGAGGAATAAATAAGCTAAGAACAGGGAGCCGATTATACGGACAATCGTCTCAGCCAGCTGGGATACTGCGCTTGGAATCATATTCTGCTTGCCTTGGAAGTAACCTCGAAACACGGAAGACACTCCGACGATGAGCAGCATGGGCGTCATCATAAGGAAGGCTCGATACACCCTGGTGTCCGGGAGGATATGACGGATAATAAACGGAGCGAATAGCAGCATCCCGATCGTCAGCACAACCGCAATAGAAATCGTCAGGATCATGGCCGTTCGAAAAATATGCTTCACACGGCGCGTATCGCCTAGTGACTCCGCTTCCGCGATCCACTTAGCGATAGCCAACGGGATACCGCCGGTTATAATGGTCAGCAATACAATGAGGAAAGGATAGGCCAGCTGATACAGACCAACTCCCTCCGCTCCAATGATGCGGGGCAAAGCGATTCTCGGCACGAAACCGAGCAGACGGTTCACGATGCCTGCTGCGAGCAGAATCATCGCACCCTTGATAAAGGATTGCTTCGTCATAGCGGAGACCTCTTCTCATTCAAGGTAACGCCTCATGGGCGCTTAAGCGCACGGACATGCATGTACTAACACTTTATGCTCGGCATGTCCTCTTCCATGTCAGTCAATTTGACCCATCTTCCAACGGATGCAGGAGAATGGCGGGCATGATCGAATATATACAAGGGACAGCAATGTGAACGAGGAGGTGCAGCATATGGCAGAAGCAAATGAGGAATTGGACGCTGTGATTGAGGAATTATGCCATAGCAAAGCGGAGGAATTCCGGCTGATCGGCTACGAGCATGTGGACGGCAAGGAGATTTGGGACTGCGTCAGCGCCAAATACGCGAAGACAGGCCAGCCGGAGCTGCATCAGTTGGTGAATGATATTTTATCGCTCAAGATTACGCAATTCATGAATTTCATGACGCTTAGCGCTTTCAAGGGTAACCCGTTCTAGTGGCGGGGCCTTTCTTTTTTTGACTCGTTTTTGCCGCATCTGTATAATGGGAATATTGAGATCATAAGGGGGATTCAGACGTATGTTCGGGAAGAGAATAATTGCCTTCCTTGCTATCGTGGTCGTCGGGTTTGCGGCAATGGCCGCAACAAGCCCGTGGGTTATCGATGGCGTCAAGCTTGGGCTAGATTTAAAGGGCGGTTACGAGGTGTTGTACGAAGCTGTACCGTTCGAGGGTGGTTCCGCTGTAACGCCTGAAACGTTGAAGAAAACGGCTCAAAGCTTGCAGAAGAGGATCGACGATACGGGATTGGTAGAGCCTGAGATTACGACGGAGGGCAAAAACCGCATTCGCGTGAAGCTCCCTGGCATCAACAGCGAGGACGATGAAGTGCTTAAAATGTTGTCCAAGCCTATCAACCTGACGTTCCGTGCGCCGGATGGCACAATTATGCTGACAGGTACGGATTTCGTAGAAAACGCTGCTGGAGTAGCCTTTGATAATATGAATCAGCCTATGGTTACGATCGAACTGAAAGACGCCAAGAAGTTTGAAGAAGTGACTGGCAAATTGGTTGGACAGACGATGGCTATTTACTTGGATGAAGAGCTAATCTCTAATCCAGGGGTGAATCAGGTTATTGCAAGTAAAAATGCTGTGATCGAAATGCGCGGATCGACGTCCGACAAAGCGAGAGAATTGCGTGATTTGATCAATATGGGTTCTTTGCCCCTCAAGCTTGAAGCTAAATATACGCAAAGCGTAGGCGCGAAGCTTGGTATGGAATCCCTTAAAGATACGGTTACAGCCGGTATTATCGGCTCTTTGATTGTTCTTGTATTTATGGTCGTTATTTTCCGGGTACCGGGTTTTGTCGCTGCGATTACTATTATTACGTACGCATGGCTGCTTTTGCTCGTACAAAATTTAATGAACGCTACGCTTACGCTTCCTGGTATTGCGGCATTCGTGCTTGGTGTTGGTATGGCTGTAGATGCCAATATCATTACAGCGGAGAGAATCAAAGAAGAAATTCGCACCGGCAAGAGCATGCTGTCATCGCTTAAGACAGGCTCCAAAAACTCTTTCCGTACGATTATGGACGCCAATATTACGAGTATCATTGCCAGCGTCGTGCTTTATTATATTGGCGACGGCGCAATCAAAGGCTTTGCTTTGACGATGATTTTCAGTATTTTGGTGAGTATTGTCACGAATATTTTCCTTGCTCGTTTCTTGCTGACGCTTCTCGTTCGAAGCAACAAGTTCATGAAGCCGGGCTACTATGGCGTGAAGGAGAGTGAAATTCGTGAACTTTGATACGAAAATTCGCTATGATGTCGTAAAAAATCGCAATAAGTTTTTATTGTCTTCTCTTGCATTGACGATCATCGGCATATTGTCGCTGGTGTTCTTTCAATTGAATCTGGGTATTGATTTTAAAGCAGGTTCAAATATGGACGTAGCTACAACAAAGGCTGTATCTCAGCAAGAGGTCAATGAAGTTTTGAAATCTTTGGGGTATGAGGATTTAGCGCCTACCATTGGCGGACAGAACAACGACCGGATCTCGATCCGCTTCAGCGATGTTCTTGATCAGGATGAGTCCAATAAGGTTTCGGCTGCTTTAAAAGCAAAGTTTGGTGAAGATATCGATACGGAAGTAAACGTCGTCTCCCCGGATATTGCCCGCGAGATGGGCATTAAGACAATCTGGGCGATCCTGATTGCAAGCTTGGGCATTATGCTGTATGTCATGATCCGTTTCGAGTGGCGTTTCGCGCTTGCCGCGAATATCTCTATCTTGTATGACAGCTTTATCGTTATAGCGGTATTCTCCATCTTCCGTTTTGAGGTAGACCTGCCGTTTATTGCTGCAGTTCTGACGACGCTTGGTTATTCCATTAACGATAAAATCGTTATTTTCGACCGTATTCGTGAGAACATGCGTTTTGCATCGGTTAAAAACGAGACTCAGCTTGCTGAAATCGTAAACGCTAGTATTTGGCAGACGATGGCCCGGAACTTGTATACGGTGTTGACGGTTGTCATCGTGACGGTATGTATTTTCATCTGGGGCAGCCCTTCGATCAAAATGTTCTCCTTTGCGCTATTGGTTGGTCTTATCAGCGGCGCGTACTCCACGATTTTCGTAGCGAGCCCGCTGTGGTATCTGTTCAAGCGCAACCAAAAGCACAAGCCAAAGGTTGCTGCCAAACCGACACCTTAATCATGAAGCAAGTGCGATTTGTATAGATGAATAGAATGCTTACGAAGTCAGGTTTTACTCCGTAAAACCTAAGCTTATGCTTACGAAGTCAGGTTTTGCTTCGCAAAACCTTTCAGGAGGTTCAAATGTCAACCAGACCGCGAGATGGGAATAAGACGACCCGGGGCAGAGCTCGTATATGGGACAACGTGCTGGACGTTCTGTTTCGGGGCGCACGAAGAAATCACAAGGATGCGGATCGGGACGAAAATGCGGATGAGCTGATGCAGGTGGTACAGCGTGTGGAAGGTGTCGTAACGGTACAGTCCATACGCGCCAGAGAGCATGGGCATTACGTGGTGGCGGAAATCATCATCAGCGTCAATCCCCGCATTACGGTATTGGAAGGCCAGGAGATTGCCAAAAGGGTTCGAACGCTGCTCATGCACAGGTTCCATCATTTGACGGAAGTGTCCATCTATGTAGAGCCTTATGATCCAGGGTATCCGTACAAATCCAATCACGATCCAAATCAGGAGCAGATGCCGACACTGCTGCAATAGCCGTTATCGGACAGCAGGAAGGAGTGAGAACCTGATGATTCATAGAAAGACACGCTGGGCTCTTGCGGAGTGGGAAGAGTCGGGGGAAGGTGCAGCCGGGAAGTTGAGCAAGGGGCTGAACCTTCCTCCTCTTGTTGCTCGCTTGCTCGTGCAGCGGGGTTACCGTGACGAGGAGAGTGCTCGAATATTCCTCTATGGAGACGAGAGCAGACTTCATGACCCGTATTTGTTGAGCGGGATGGAGGAAGCGGTTAAGCGCATTCGGCTAGCAGGAGACAATCAAGAGAAAATTCGTATTTACGGGGATTATGATGCAGATGGCGTGTCTAGCACGTCGCTGCTTATCCATGTTTTCCGGGCTATGGAACTGAATTTTGACTATTACATACCTCATCGGGCGCTGGAAGGCTATGGACTGAACAAAAATGCCATAGCTTTGGCCGCGAATGAAGGGGTTAAACTAATCGTTACGGTCGATACCGGCATTAGCGCGTATGATGAAATTGAATATGCCAAATCGCTAGGTGTCGACGTGGTCGTAACCGATCATCATGAGCCGCCGGAGCAATTGCCGCAAGCCTGCGCCGTGGTGAATCCGAAGCAAGCGCATTGCGGATATCCGTTCAAGGGGCTGGCCGGCGTTGGCGTTGCCTTCAAGCTGGCGAGTGCGTTGCTTGCGAGGCCGCCGCTGGAGTGGGCGGATATCGTCAGTCTCGGCACGATTGCCGATCTGATGCCGCTGGCGGATGAGAACAGAATCCTGGTTCGATACGGATTGGAACGCATGCGCAAGGAGCCAGGAACGGGCTTCCGGGCCTTGGCGGAAGCGACAGGTATCGAGCTTCAGACGATCGTCTCCACAGGCATCGCATTCGGGATGGCGCCGCGCATCAATGCTGCAGGCAGGCTGGATCATGCGAAGAAGGCCGTCGAGCTGCTTACAACTCCTGTATACGATGAAGCGATTCTGTCGGCGATCCAATTGGATACATTGAACAAGGAGCGCCAGCGAATCGTCGAGTCGATTGTGAAGGAAGCGGAAGAGCAGTGGCTGACGAAGCGGCTTGCCGCCGAGGAGATAGGCATCGATCCGCCGTCGGTTATTGTGTTAAGCGGGGAGAGCTGGAATGTCGGCGTCATTGGCATTGTCGCTTCCAAGCTGCTGGAGCGGCATTATCGTCCGGTCATTATTTTGGGAATCGATGCGGAGACCGGCATGTGCAAAGGTTCAGCTCGTTCGATCGAAGGCTTCGATCTCCATGCGGCCCTTACGGAATGTGAATCTTTGATGGACCACTATGGAGGACACCAGGCTGCGGCTGGCATGAGCTTGCATCGGGATAATCTGGAGCAGCTGGAGCAGCGAATGTCGGAGCTCGCGAAGCAATGGCTGACGCCAGAGCATTGGATACCGAAGACGCTGGTGGATATGGCATGCAGCCTGGAGGATGCAACGCTTGATACCATTAGCCAGCTGGCGCTTCTAGAGCCGTTCGGCATTGGCAATCCGTCCCCGCGTATCATGTTCCGGGATATCCAGCTTGCAGACCGGCGTGCGATCGGCAAGGAGTCCAAGCACCTCAAGCTGGCGCTTGGCGGCGGACGCAAGCTGCTGGATGCGATCGGCTTTGGCATGGGTGAGATGGCTTCCACCGTGCCGGCAGGCAGCCGGCTGGACATCGTAGGCGAGCTGTCGATTAATGAGTGGAACAATCAGCGCAAGCCGCAGCTGCAAGTGCATGATTTGCATTATATGCCAGCGCCGCTGGCGAGTTTTCCAAGCAGAGAGCAATTCGGTCAAGTATACCAGTGGCTGCGCCAAACAAGAAGGGCTCCAGAGCAAGGACTTGCCATGCGAATTGCGGGTCAGGTCGGCTTGACTGTGGAAGCTGTTCAGCTTATGCTTGACGTATTCGAGGAATTAAAGTTTGTCGGACGTCATGATGGCGCTTACGTCGCAGCCGCAGCGCCGGAGAAGCGAGAGCTTGCCTCTTCGGAACGTTATCGTGCCGCGAAGGAGCAGCATGATCATCTTCATGATCTCGCATAAAACATTCTCAATTAAACAAGTGTGTAGAAGAAAGGGTTGACCATTCGTGTCGAAGGCATCATACAATTTCAAGGATTACATTCGAGTTATTCCGGACTTCCCGCAACCGGGAATCCGCTTTAAAGATATTACGACGCTGCTGAAGGACGGAGCAGCTTATCGTGCCGTTATCGAAGAGATGCGCACAGCTGTCGAGCATCTGAAAATCGACGTTATTGCCGGCCCAGAAGCGCGCGGTTTCGTCGTAGGCGCTCCGCTTGCGCTGGCTCTAGGCGTTGGTTTTGCACCGATTCGCAAGAGCGGCAAGCTGCCGGGCGAGACGATTACAGCAAGCTATGACCTGGAGTATGGCAAGGACCAACTAGCGATGCATAAAGATGCAATCTCGCCTGGACAGCGCGTTCTCATTGCGGATGATTTGCTGGCTACAGGCGGCACGATCGCAACGTCGATGAATCTGATTCGCCAGCTTGGCGGAGAAGTGGTTGGCGCTGCCTTCCTGATCGAGCTTGCCTACCTGAACGGACGCGAGAAGCTGAACGGCGTAGACGTATTCTCCCTGATGACCTACGAATAAGATGATTGTCACTAAAGGCCGCGAGAGCGGGCTGATGAATGCGCCCCGACATGGACTCGTCTTCGGACGATACGCCATCCGGGGCGATTTTTTCTATCGGGTGATACTGGACTATGTCGCGGGCGTCATAAGACGTCGATTTTATTCCGCAGGAAGTTGACGTAACCGCTCACTTAAAGGCATAATATTAGAAAACTCGGATCGTGCCGCAGCGGCATATCATATGAGAATACGATGGCGTTAACCCGTACGCTTGGAAAGGGACGTTTCATGGGCATAGAGCAGTTACTTGAGAAGGCATCCGTCTATATGAAAGAGCAGGATCTCATACGCATCAAGGAAGCCTATGATTTCGCTGAGCAAGCCCATCATGGACAAGTGCGGAAATCAGGAGAGCCGTATATTTTGCATCCTGTTACGGTCGCCGACATATTGGTGGATATGGGCATGGACGTGCTGTCGATTATCGCAGCGCTTCTTCACGATGTCGTGGAAGATACGACGGTGGATTTGGGGACCGTCCGCGCGAAATTTGGCGAAACCTGTGCCATGCTGGTGGACGGACTGACCAAGCTCGAGAAAATCAGGTTTCAATCCAAGGAAGAGCAGCAAAATGAGAATTACCGCAAAATGTTCGTCGCAATGGCACAGGACATTCGCGTTATTCTGATTAAGCTTGCAGACCGCCTTCATAATATGCGTACGCTGAAATATCAGTCGGAAGAGTCTCAGCGCAGAATCGCTTACGAGACGCTGGAGATATTTTGCCCGATCGCGCACAGGCTCGGCATCTCCGCCATCAAGTGGGAAATGGAGGATATCGCGCTTCGTTATCTCAATCCGCAGCAATATTACCGTATTGCCAATCTGATGAAGAAGAAGCGGGCGGAGCGGGAGCAGTTCATCGACGATGTCATATCCCGCATTAGCGAGAAGCTGGAGGAAATGGGCATCGAAGGCGATATTTCCGGCCGACCAAAGCATCTATACAGCATTTACAAAAAAATGACGAGTCGCAACAAACAGTTTAATGAGATTTATGATCTGATGGCGATTCGGATTATCGTGGATAATATTAAGGATTGTTACGCAACGCTTGGCATTATTCATACGCTATGGAAGCCGATGCCGGGCAGGTTCAAGGATTATATCGCCATGCCGAAGGCGAATATGTATCAATCCTTGCATACGACGGTGATTGGGCCGAACGGAGAGCCGACCGAAGTGCAGATCCGTACGTGGGAGATGCACCGTACGTCGGAGTACGGGATCGCCGCCCACTGGGCGTATAAAGAAGGCATGGTTGTGCCTGACGGCAACTTTGAAGACAAAATGTCATGGTTCCGCGAAATTCTGGAGCTCCAGAATGAAACGCGCGATGCGGCGGAGTTCATGGAGTCGCTTAAGATGGACTTCTTCGCCGACCTAGTCTTCGTATTCACGCCAAGCGGCGAAGTGATCGAGCTGCCTGCCGGATCAGTCCCGCTTGATTTTGCTTACCGCATTCATACGGAAGTAGGCAACCGGACAATAGGCGCGAAGGTGAACGGCCGGATCGTGCCGCTTGATCATAAGCTGAAGACCGGCGATATCGTCGAGATTCTGACGTCTAAGCATTCGTACGGACCAAGCCAGGACTGGGTGAAGATCGCGCAATCGTCACATGCCCGGAGCAAGATCAGGCAATGGTTCAAGAAGGAGAAGCGCGAGGAGAATGTCGCCAAGGGACGCGATCTGCTGGAGCGGGAGCTGAAGCGTCTTGGCCTTGAGCCGTCTGCATGGATGACGGACGACAAGCTTCAGGAAGCGGCGGGCAAATTCACGTTCAATGATATTGAGGATATGATGTCGGCCATTGGATTCGGCGGTATTACGGCGGCTCAGATCTGCACCAAATTGACGGAGAAAATGCGCCGCGAAGCGGAAGAAGCGAACCAAATTGAGCTTACGAATGAGAAGAAGGAAATTAAAGCGGCCTCAGGCAAGAAGGGACGCCCGAATCATGGCGTCACGGTCAAGGGCGTGGACAATTTGCTCGTACGCTTCGCACGTTGCTGCAACCCCGTTCCGGGAGACGCGATCGTCGGCTATATTACACGCGGCCGCGGCGTATCGGTTCACCGCATGGACTGTCTCAACATTCCATTTGGCATGGACGGAGAAGAAGCGGAACGCGTCATAGAAGTGGAATGGGAAGAGTCGGTGGAAGCGAACTACAGCGTTGATATCGAGATTACCGGCCATGATCGCAGAGGCCTCTTGAATGAGGTGCTGCATGCAGTGTCGGAGAGCAAGACGAATATATCCGCTGTGACGGGACGTTCCGTCAAGAACAAGATGGCGCTTATTCATATGACGGTGCTGATCCGCAACGTAGACCATTTGTCTTCCGTTGTGGAGAAGATCAAGCGTGTGCAGGATATCTACTCTGTACAGCGCATTATGCAATAAAGGAGATAAGGCATTGAAAGTCGTGGCACAACGAAGCAAAGCGGCAAAAGTGACGGTGGAAGGTGAAGTGACGGGCTCCATCGATTTCGGACTGGTGCTGCTGGTCGGCATTACGCATGAGGATACATTGGCGGACGCGCGCTGGATGGCGGATAAGGTAGCGGGACTTAGAATCTTCGAGGATGAATCGGAGAAGATGAATCTTTCGGTTACGGATGTCGGCGGCTCTATTCTGTCCGTATCCCAGTTCACGCTGTACGGAGATTCCCGTAAGGGCAGAAGGCCTAACTTTATGGCTGCCGCGCGTCCCGACCAAGCAGAGACGCTGTATAACGCGTTTAACGATGCGCTTCGGGAGCTGGGTCTGCGTGTAGAGACGGGGAGGTTCGGCGCCATGATGGACGTGCAGTTGACCAATGACGGACCGGTGACGTTAATTTTGGAGAGCGGCGCTTAAGATTGGACAGACAGGCAACAATAAAGGTAGACGGCATGAAGGTTGGCATCGAAGCTGGCCGCTCATGCGAGATACCGATGTTGGAGGAATGTCTGTCATGCATCAGTCGAGGAAAGAGCAAGCCATGGAACGAATAGCGAGTGCGTTAATCAATCCGGACCTGCGTGAAGTCAGGATCGCAGCGGAGCTGGATGCGGATATGGAAGCGGCTGAGGAATGGGAAGGCAGACCGCTGCATGCGGGGCGCTCGGGCAACCGGATGTGAGACGTGCGCGATAAAAGCGTTTTCGAATTTGTAATATTACTGTAATCAATCGCTAACGTTCTATTAACATCCAGGACCTATAATAGATCTCGACCCCCTTTTTTAAAATATACTTTTACTTTGGACCTGCACGTTGTTGCGGGTTTTTTTCTGTCTTGCGGACGGAAAACCGCTCTGACCGCTTCAGATCAGAAGGGCGTTCTTGACTTTCCACCCATCGGCAAGTAAAATAAACAATCAGTATAAGATATATGGATTCCATGACGGGAAAAAGTAATTCTTCGCGAAATATACAGAGAGGGACGCCAATTGGCTGCAAGCGTCCTTATGACGGTTGAATGAAAGACCTCCCCGAGAACAGATGGCGAACGAGAGCATGGCGCATGATGGCGTCAGGCAATTCCTCTAGTAGCTGCTCTGCGAATGACGGACGTTACCCGTTGCAAGCGAGCGAACCGTATTGCGGATTCGTTCGGAATGTGGGTGGTACCACGGAAGCACAAGCTTTCGTCCCTTCGGCGATGCCGATTGGATGGGAGCTTTTTTTGATTGTCACGAATCAATGAAGAAAGTAGGGAAAGGCATGAAATTTCAGAAATCGCCCGGAACGCAGGATATATTGCCAGGCGCGGTGGAGAAATGGCAATACGTGGAGGGCAAAGCCCGCGACATATGCCGCCGCTTTAATTTCAGAGAGATTCGAACGCCGCTCTTTGAATCCACAGAATTGTTCCAGCGCGGCGTTGGAGAAACAACGGATATTGTCGAGAAGGAGATGTATACCTTTATCGACCGTGGCGAGCGCAGCCTGACGCTGCGTCCCGAAGGAACAGCTGGCGTTGTGCGCTCCTACGTGGAGAACAAGCTGTTCGGCGATCCGGATGTAAGCAAGCTGTATTATATCGGCCCGATGTTCCGCTACGAGCGCGCGCAGGCGGGACGCTACCGCCAGTTCCACCAATTCGGCATTGAGGCGATCGGTGCAGTTGATCCGGCGATAGATGCGGAGGTTATCGCGCTTGGCTACACCTTCTACACCGAAGTAGGCCTGAAGGGTGTCCGCGTCGAGATCAATTCCGTCGGCACACCTGCTGTACGCGCGGCATTCCGCGAGCGTCTGCTGGAGTTCCTCAATCCGAAGCGCGAGCTGCTGTGCAAGGACTGCCAGTCCCGAATCGACCGCAATCCGCTCCGCGTGCTGGATTGCAAAGTGGATCAGGCGCATTTCGAAGGGGCCCCTTCCATTCTGGACAGCCTGGACGAGGAGTGCAGCGCTCACTTTGAGAAGGTGAAGCAGTGTCTGACGGATATGGACATTCCTTATGAGATTAATCATCGACTGGTTCGCGGTCTTGATTATTACACGCATACCGCATTCGAATACAAGGCGGAGGGGATTGGCGCCATCGATACCATCGGCGGCGGCGGACGCTATAACGGCCTCGTATCCGATGTCGGCGGTCCGGAGCAGCCGGGCGTCGGTCTTGGCCTCGGCCTGGAGCGTACGATTATTTTGCTGGAGCACCAGCAGACGGAGCTGCCGAATTTGCATGAAATCGACGTGTATATCGTAGCGCTTGGCGATACGGCGGACCGGGAAGTAACCCGCTTGGTCTATCAGCTTAGGCAGCAAGGCATTCGCGCGGAGCGCGACTACCAAGGCCGCAAGATGAAAGCTCAGCTTAAATCTGCGGATCGTCTCGGCGCAAGGTTCACTGCCATTCTTGGCGACGATGAGCTGGAACGCGGCGAGATTGCGCTGAAGGATATGGCGAAGGGCGAGCAGCGCATGGTTCCAATGAATGCTCTTGCTTCGGAGCTTCAGCCGTAAGCGGGAATACCTGCAGGATGAATGAACAACTACTAACGATAAAGTGAGGAGACATGATTATGACGATGATGTTGAAGACGCATAACTGCGGAACATTGACGAAAGCAGATGTAGGACAAATTGTAACACTGAACGGCTGGGTACAGCGCCGTCGTGACTTGGGCGGAGTATTGTTCATCGATCTTCGTGACCGTACAGGAATCGTACAGACTGTATTCAACCCGGATTTCTCCGGCGAGGCGCTGGCTGTCGCTGATCGTGCGCGCAACGAGTTCGTGCTTGCTGTCAAAGGCAAAGTAGTCGAGCGCGACCCTGAGACATTCAACGCGAACCTGGCAACAGGCGAGATCGAAATCCGTGTAACGGAAATCGAAGTGCTGAACGCGGCGAAGACGCCTCCATTCCCGATCGAAGACGAAGTGGAAGTCGACGAGTCGCTTCGCCTCAAATACCGTTATCTGGACCTGCGTCGTCCAGAGATGCAGAAGACGCTTCTGCTTCGCGCGAAAGCGGCGAAGATTTTCCGCGACTACCTGGATGGGCAAGGCTTCATTGAAGTAGAAACGCCGATTCTGACGAAGAGCTCGCCGGAAGGCGCTCGCGATTACCTGGTGCCTAGCCGTGTTCATGAAGGCGAATTTTTCGCACTGCCGCAATCGCCGCAAATTTTCAAGCAATTGCTGATGGTCGGCGGCGTAGAGCGTTATTATCAAATCGCTCGCTGCTTCCGCGACGAGGATCTTCGTGCAGACCGCCAGCCGGAATTTACGCAAGTCGACGTTGAGACTTCGTTCCTCTCGCAGGATCAATTGCTTGGTATGATGGAAGAGCTGTCTGCGAGATTGCTTCGCGAGACATTAGGCGTGGAGCTGGAGCTTCCGTTCCAACGCATCACGTATGCAGATGCCATGAACAAATATGGCTCCGACAAGCCGGATCTGCGTTTTGGACTGGAGATCGAAGATATTACTGATATTGTCGCATCGAGCGACGTGAAAGTATTTGCAAGCGTAGCAGCTGGCGGCGGCGTGGTTAAAGCGCTGAACGCAAAAGGCTGCGCAAGCTGGAGCCGCAAGGAGCTTGACGACCTGCAGCCGTTCGCAGCACGCTACGGCGGCAAAGGCCTTGCATGGATCACAGTGAAGGATGGCGAGTGGAGAGGTCCAATCGTGAAATTCCTGAAGCCGGAGGAAATCGAAGCGTTGACTGAGCGTCTGGGCGTTGAGGAAGGCGACCTGCTGACCTTCTCCGCGGACAAGCCGAAAGTGGTAGCGGATGTGCTGGGCAACCTGCGACTGAAGCTGGGCCGCGATTTGGGACTTATCGACGATTCGAAGTTCAAATTCGCTTGGGTTGTGGACTTCCCGCTGCTTGGATGGGATGAGGAAGCGAAGCGTTATGTAGCGGAGCATCATCCGTTCACGCGTCCAAACGAAGAAGATCTGCACTACTTCGATACTGACCCTGGCAAAATCCGCGCGCAAGCGTATGACCTCGTCCTGAACGGCTACGAAGTAGGGGGCGGTTCGATGCGTATCTACAAGCGTGAGGTTCAGGAGAAAATGTTCAACGCGCTCAGTCTGTCGCCGGAAGTGGCGCAAGACAAGTTCGGTTACCTGCTTGATGCATTCGAATATGGCACGCCTCCGCACGGCGGCATCGCCTTCGGCTTCGACCGTCTGGTCATGCTGCTGGCAGGCCGCACAAACCTGAGAGAGACGATTGCCTTCCCGAAAACGGCAAGCGCGACAGATCTGCTTGTCGACGCGCCGTCCGAAGTCGAGCTGTCCCAGCTTGAGCAGCTTCATATCCGTACGGTTCTGAAGCCTAAGCCGGCAGCCGCTGCAGCAGGAGCGCCAGCTTCCGCACAAGGCGAAGAGAAATAGGCTTAACGCAAAGGAGGCTTACAGAGCATGCTGCATCAATTCTCGCGTACGGAGCTTGCGATCGGTCCGGAAGGGCTGGAGCGGATGAAAGGGAGCACGGTTGCCGTGCTCGGCATCGGCGGAGTCGGCTCTATTGCGGCAGAGGCGCTGGCTAGAACCGGCGTCGGCCGCATCATCCTGATCGACAAGGACGTTGTCGACATTACGAATATTAACCGTCAGATCCATGCGCTTTTGACGACAGTCGGCGAGCCGAAGGCAGATCTGATGCGTGACCGCATTAAGCTGATCAATCCGGAGTGCGATGTCATCTCCTTGCGGATGTTCTATACGGAAGAGACGTATGAGCAACTGTTCGCTTATCCGCTGGACTATGTGGTCGACGCATCGGATACGATCATCTATAAGGTTCACTTGATCAAGCAATGTCTGGAGCGCGGCATTCCTGTTATCTCCAGCATGGGCGCAGCTAATAAAATGGACCCTTCGCGCTTTAAAGTCGCGGATATCTCCAAGACGCATACAGACCCGATCGCTCGTGTCGTGCGCACGAAGCTGCGCAAGGACGGAATCAAAAAGGGCGTGAAGGTCGTCTTCTCCGATGAGGAGCCGATGAAGCCGCGAGAGGACGTAACGCAGCGCATTGTACCGGAGAACGCTCCGGAAATCCGCAAAGCGCAGCAGCCGCCGTCCAGCAACGCCTTTGTGCCGCCGGTTGCCGGACTGATCATGGTCAGCGTGGTAGTAAAGGATTTGCTTGCATCGGGAGAAGCCGGCGCGTGAATGCCGAACTTTCCCGCAAGCTGAGACTGGAGCCGGATAAGCGGGCAGTCATTCTTCATCCGCCCGATGATTATGATATTATCCGCGAATTGGGCTTGCCGGCTTCCGCCAGCCGGTCGACGGAGGATGAGCTTGGCGAAGGAACATATGAATTTGTTCTGCTGTTTGTCACTTCGCTCGCAGAGCTGGAGAAGCGGGCGCCTGTCGCTATCCGCGCAGCGGAGACGGACGCCTTGCTATGGATTTGTTATCCGAAGGGGACATCTCGCATCAAGACAGATATCAATCGCGATACAGGCTGGGCGCTAATGAAGACGTTCGGCACCGAAGGCGTTGCGATGATCTCGATGGACGAGACGTGGTCCGCTATGCGTTACAGGCTGGAGGGCGCTGCCAAATCGAGTCGTTCCCGCAAGAAGGGGAGCGAGCTTGGAGCTCTGGCGGTGAAGTCATCTGCGGTCGTGCCTGATCTACCGGATGACCTGAAAGCCGCGTTCACAGCGTCACCGGAAGCCCGGACTTTTTTCGACATGTTGACGGATTCCATGAGAAGAGATTATTTGAATTGGATTCTGGAGGCGAAACGGGAGGAGACCAGGGCAAAACGGGTGTCTGCATCGATCGAGAAGCTTGGAAAGGGACTTAAGCGTCCTACCGATAAATAAAGGTTTAGCAGCAGCGCTGCGACGGGTTAAGCCCGTTGCAGCGCTGTTTTTTATGCATGGAAAGTTGCCCGCTAGCGCCAGTTCGTTCGGCAGCGGTAGCTATGCAGATTGCGGGACAGCTAGATTTGGTATATAATAGGTTTATAAAAATGAAACAGAGTTTCATAAGGTGGAACTTAGTGTTAGCAGACATGGAAATTCCAATCCTAAATCGGAAGGAGGAAACGGATGTCCTACGTTTTTGAAGGAATTGATCATGTGCAGCTGGCTGCTCCAGAGGGCTGCGAGGAGCAGGCGAGGTTGTTTTATGGGAACATGTTGGGCTGGAGTGAGCTTGCGAAGCCGAAGACCTTGCGGCATAGAGGCGGCGTGTGGTTCCGCTGTGGGAGCCATGAGGTTCATATTGGCGTCCAACCCGCGTTCGTACCGGCGCTGAAAGCCCATCCTGCCTTTGCCGTACGGGGCCTTCAGCATTTGAAGGAAAGGCTGAGCCGCTCCGGCGTTCCTGTCATCGATGACGAGCTCAGGCTGGAGGAAGGGTATCGCCGTTTCTTTGCATCGGACCCGTTCGGTAACCGGCTGGAGTTTCTGGAGCGTATCGAGAGTATGGCTTAATCCAATCAAGAAGGAGGACAACAAATATGGACAATAAGGAACGATTTACGAATCGGGTAGACAATTATGTGTTGTATCGCCCGACCTATCCGGGAGCAGCGATTGATTTCTTATACGAAAAGCTGGGGTTTGGCACGGACAGCGTCATCGCGGATCTGGGGGCGGGTACGGGCATCTTCTCCAAGCTGCTGCTGGAGAGAGGCAGCCATGTTATCGGCGTAGAGCCAAATGCAGCGATGCGCGGGGCCGCTGTGCAGGCGCTTGGCGGCTCTGAGCGCTACCAAGCTGTTGCAGCCTCGGCGGAGGAGACGGGACTGCCGGCGCATTCTGTAGATTTCATTGTCTGCGCACAATCGTATCACTGGTTCGACAGGGAGCTTGCGAGGGCGGAATTCAAGCGTATCCTGAAGCCGGGCGGCAAGGTCGTTCTGATCTGGAATTCGAGAAAAACCTTCGGGACGCCATTCCTGGAGCAATTCGAGAAGATGCTGTTTGAATACGGTACGGATTACGAGAAGGTCGGTCATAAGAACATCACACTGGATACGTTGCGTTCATATTTCGCAGACGGAGGCCCGACACTGAATACGTTCTCGATAGAGCAATTGCTGGACGAAGATGCGCTGAAGGGCAGGCTGTTGTCCTCCTCGTACAGCCCGACGCCGGACCACCCGCGTTATGAGGCCATGATGAAGGAACTGAAGGACATCTACCAGAGCAATGAGGCAGACGGCGTTGTCAGGATGGAATATGTCACGGAGCTGTATTGGGGAGAAGTTTAGGTAGACAGCCTGTCGATCTGGCGAACGTCTGTGCCTGTATGCTATCATCTAGGTATACCATCATAAAGGATTGAGTGTCGGCATGGACTTATTTAGCTATGAAGAAGCGGAACGGCCCCGGGCGAGATTGCTCGCTGATCGGATGAGACCGCAGACGCTGGATGAATATATCGGACAAGAACATATCATAGGCCAAGGCAAGCTACTGCGCCGGGCGATTGAGGGCGACCAGGTGTCGTCTATCCTTCTGTACGGACCGCCGGGCTGCGGCAAGACGACGCTTGCGAACATCATATCACTGCGGACGGAAGGCGATTTCGTCAAGCTGAATGCGGTAGATGCTTCCGTCAAGGATGTCAGGGAGGTCATTGACCGGGCAAGGTCGAACAAGACGCTGTACGGCCGCAAAACCATTTTGTTCCTTGATGAGGTGCATCGCTTCAACACGTCGCGTCAGGATGCGCTCCTGCCTGCGGTTGAGCAGGGCATTATTATCTTTATTGGTGCGACGACGGAGAATCCATTTCATCATGTGAACGGGGCTCTTCTCTCCCGGTCGACGCTGTTCCAGCTTGAAGCGCTGGAGGAGAAGCATTCCATGGAAGCGATGCGCCGGGCGATTGCGGATGCGGATCGCGGTCTTGGCTTTATGAAGCTGATTGCGGAGGAAGAAGCGCTGCAGCATATCGCCGATATGTCCGGCGGCGACATCCGGCGGTCCCTCAATGCGCTCGAGCTGGCGGCGGTGACGACGCCTTCCGAGCCGGATGGCTCCGTCCGTATCACGCTGGAGGTTGCGCAGGAGTCGGTGCGCAAGCCTTCCATCCGGGCGGACATGTCCACGCAATACGATGTTTTGTCGGCCTTCCATAAGAGCATCAGAGGCTCCAGCGATGCCGCATTGTTCTGGTTTCTGTACGCTGTGGAGAAGCTCGGCATGGACCCGATGACGTTCCTGCGCAGATTAATCGTAGCTTGCAGCGAAGATATAGGGCTCGCGAATCCGCAAGCGATGGTCCAGGCGGTGACTGCGATGGACGCCTATCACAAGATCGGCTGGCCCGAGGCCAAATATAACATTTCCCAGGCAATTTTGTTCGCAGTTGAAAGTCCGAAGTCCAATGCGACTGCGGTGGCGATTGGGAATGTGATGAATGCGATCGAGCGCAACGGCAATCTGGAAGTGCCGCTCCATCTTCGCGATACGCATTACAAAGGCGCGGCGCAGCTCGGACACGAGGGCTACAAGTATCCGCATGACTTCCCGAACCACTACGTAAAGCAGCAATATTTGCCCGATCCGCTTGCGAAAGTCACATTCTACAAAGCGACAGAACAGGGAATGGAAGATAAGATCAAGCAAAATCAGCAGCGTCGCTTGAAGTGACGCTGCTGATTGTTATTTGCTAATATCTTGCTAGTCCCATATTCGTACACGAGGAATGTCTGCCGTTCTTAGATAATCCAGTAATTGCCCCGTATGAACAGACTCGTGATAAGCAATGCGCAGAAGCATATCGCCCAAGCCTCTGATATACCCCGCATCGGATCGGTCGATTTGGATTTCGTCCAGATCGGATTCGGTGAAAGCGGCAATCGTTTCTAGAAACTGATTGCGATAGGGCTCCGCAAACTCAAGCTCATCTTGAACGGTTGTGTAAGAACGATGCTCAAATGGGGAATCGAAATGCGGCAGACTGCCTCTATGCTGCAGCGCCAAATGATAATAATGCTCGCTTTCAAGTACATGCCTGACCATCTCGATGCATGTCAGGGCGCTGTCGTCCGGCATCCAGCCGAGCATATTCTCAGGAATAGATGTCCACACTTTAATGCTTCGACGCCGAACTTCATTGAAATGCAAAAGAATGAGAGAAATTGAGTTCATAATTGCCTCCTGAATGAAATATCCTAAAAGTATACACGAATAAATGTTCGGATTTCAATTCTGGGATCAATCATACCAAATGATGAGGAGGCCGCGATGAACGTATTGGACCATGAAGAATATAAGAAATGGGCTCTGATTAGGCAAAGAGGAAAGTTTCGCTATATGTTGAAGTGGGTCTTGTATTTCTTCTTATTTATGACGTTGATTCATGGATTTGTGTCGTTGCTTAACGGCAATGAGTTCGGGATAAAGGAAGTTTTAATCGTACTGGCTGTTAGTCTGCTTGTTGGAGGCATAGGCTCTCTATTGAGATGGATAATATTCGAGAAGAGATTTCGGCTTAGCCATGACGACAATACCCCGGGGTGAAAGCAGAATAGAGCGGAGTACGTCCGCGACATCGTCTAATCGATTTAAACATAAAGGAGCATCATTCCCGCCAAGGGGAAGATGCTCCTTATTGGTTACTGCGCAATAGAAAACATGAGTCCGAAGTAAGCAAACACCGCCATAAGCAGCCCCAGAAGGAAGGCTACGCTTGGGCGATTCATCCGGTACGTCCAGACGACGCCCACCGCCATTAGTAGCGCTGCGGCGAACATGAGCACGCTCTCCATATGGAGTGTGAACGCAAGCTGAACATCCGGGCTGAACGCCCCCTTGTACAGCCAGGTGAACAGCGGTGACGGCGATACCGATTGCAGCGTATCCTTGAGGTTATGCGGCGGCGCCTGCTGGCCCATGAAGGCTGTAGCGCCAAGCACCAGCATCGCAACCACGCTTTCCGCCCGGAGCCATTTGACCGGCTGGAAGCTGCTGTCCTTCGCGGCCACCGACTTGTACAGAAAGCCGTTCGTATAGGCGAATAACAGGAGCGGCAGAATGAGCAAATGCTTGATCAGCAGCGCCTGGCCATACGGGATCATCCATGAATTGACGTATTGCGGCGTAGTAAAGGTCATTAGCGTCAGTCCGGCCAGCAGCGTGACGACCACGCATATAATCGCGACCGGCGAAAACCACTTCAGGAATGCGGACCAATTGTCCTTATCCTTGGAGAACCAGCTCACGACGAACAATATGCCGATCCAGACGCTGAAAGCCAGAAAATGCATCGTATGTACAAACAAACCTTTGAAGGAACTAAGCGACGAAGCATGGCTTGCGTAACCTAGCCATATAACAAGCAATCCGGTAACGAACAGCGCCACCTTGGGCATATGCTTATCGTTCCGGAATGCTTTCATGCCCAGCAAGAGAGCCAGGCCAAGAGAACCAACAGTCGTCCAGATCCACGCCTTGCCCGATTTAACGTCCATCAGAATGCTCTTCAGCATCTCGCCGTACGTTAATTCGAATTGGGAGGCATACTGGCTGGCAAGCTGATGAATCGGCGCGAAGGACAAGATCGGAATGGCAATCGCACATGCCATTAACAGCCCGTTCGGGACATGAACGGAAGGACGCTTGCGCTCCGGCACAAGCCGAAGCACAAGCGTTCCCATCAGAATAGCAAAGCTAATATAAAGAAGTCCTTCGCTTACGTAGATCATGACGATTTTTTCCTCATCAGCACAACGAAAATGACGACAGCTACAAGGATGATGCCGATCATGACCAGCACAGGCGGTGATGCCAGCACATCGCCGATGTCGTCGCCGGAATCGTTATCCGACGGCGTTGCTGTTGGCGTAGCGGACGGCTGTTCACTAGGTTGTTCGCTCGGCTGCTCGCTTGGCTCGTTCGATGGCTCTTCGGATGGGGTAGGCGACGGCGTCGCTAGAACAGGCGCATCTACCGTAAAAGCATATTCGCCCTCTACCGCATGGCTGTCCGCTCCGATAATCGTCCATTTCACCGTGTACTTGCCATTATCCAGCGCGGCAGGTACGGCTCCGGTCATCGTGTCGCCGCTTACTTCGGCTTTGCCGGTCTCCACTTGCTCCCCGGCTTCGTTGAACAGCTTGAATGTGCTTAACTTCTCGATTTTGGTGTCAAACTTCATCTCAATACGCTCTGGAGATACATCTACCGTGGCGTCAACTGCAGGCAATGCGGTTTGCAGCGTGGAGTGCGCCAGTGCCGCGGAGGGCAGGAGCCAGATGAGGGCCATAACGATGAGTAATGCTCGTTTCATAAGGGATCAATCCTCCGTTTCTTTGTTTGCGAGTGGCAGCGCTTCAGCATGGCAATCGCTCCTTGCATTATACCATCTTTACCATACGGAAAGCTTCAAGGTCGTGATCAATTCGTTGCAGACTTTTGAACGTTTGATGAATGCGGGCTAGAAAAAAATACAACTTTATCCGGGTACAGCGCGTTTAATACTCATAAGGAAACTTTAGGGACAAGGGGGGATGCACTTTATGAAAAAAAGACTGGCTGTTATGCTGTTCTTCGGACTGGCGGTGCTGGCGTTATCGTCGTATTCGAATGCTTCAGACCCCGCCAATATTGTGATCAAGTCCGGTACCATAGCTTTTGAGGGAGTCACTGAGAAGGGGGCCGGTGAGGAAGGGCTTGTCTCATCCGATGAACGCCTGTTTCAGAACTGGATGAACAGCTATTCAAAGATTCCTTACGTTAAGCTCGGAGACAAAATGACCATTGAGGCAAATCGCGACTTATCGGGGAGTTATGAAATAAGGGACGTCCTATTAAAGAAGGACGGAACGCTGAAATACAAGACCCAACAAAACATAGAGCCTAGTCTTGTAACCGAGATACAATTCGATCAGGGCGTCGGCAGCTTTGTTCTGACGGAAAATATGCACGCTTATTTAAGCTCCCAGAGCGCAGACTATGAGCCGGGCGCAACGATCAGAGGGTTTAAGCTCTATCTAAAGGACACGGAGGAAACGCTTGTATTTGTAATTCAAACCGATGCGGGGAGTTCAGAGGAGCAGGAAGTCGCATTCCATTGCATATCGACTAAGCCATCCTGAATACATATGACTACTACGCGCAGATTAGGCTGATACACGTATGTGCAAAAAAGGGAGGTGCACCCGTCGCCGGGCCATGCGCCGCGGTTGACGGGGATGGGTTGGGAGAGCCTTTGCCGCTTGGCTTGTCGCTGACGCTTGTGATGCTTCTGGTTGGCTTGAACGGTTTTTTGGCTGCGTCGCAGCATGCGATGTCCAGAGCAAGAATGAATCGGATGGAGCGCTTGACGTCTGGGAAGGACGCTCATGCGGAGCGGGCGAGACGGATACTGGAGCGAAGCGGGTATGCGACGGCTTGCCAGCTCGGCATTACTATGTCTTCGATTGGCCTCGGATGGCTGGGAGCGAACCTGGCAGCCGGGCGGGTAGCGCCCTGGATGTCGGATGCCGCGACGATCAGCCCGTCCGCTGCGGTATGGAGCTCCATAGCGATTGTGTTTGTTCCCCTTGTACTGTTGCATGTCACGATAGGCGCGCTGGTGCCCAGAGCAGCCGCGCACCGCAGAGCGGAGCTTGCCGCGATTCGGGCTGCGAGGCCCCTCCATCTCCTCTACCTCACCATATGGCCGCTAGTCTGGCTGGCCGATCATTCAACCTCTGTTATGCTGAAAATAGGAGGCATCGCACTCCCAACCGAGAAGGAGCCAGCCCACACGGAAGAGGATCTGCGTAATCTGCTGAAGGAAAGCCACCGCAGCGGTTATATTGATCAGACCGAGCTGACCCTGGTGGATAACATATTTGACTTCACGGAGACGACCGCGCGAGAAATTATGATTCCCCGCACCGACATGATCTGCTTGCATGCGGGGCTTTCGCTGCAGGCGAACAAAACGATCGCCGTCCAATATATGCGAACGAGATATCCCGTCTGCGAGACGGACAAAGACGATATTATCGGCTTTGTGCATATGAAGGATCTGTTTAACTTAAGCTCTGGAACAGTAGCATCAATCAAGGAAGTTATGAGGCCGGTCACAGCGGTGCCTGACTCAATCCCGATTAGTGTGCTGCTGAAGCTGATGCAACGAAACAAAACGCAGCTGGTGATCCTGATTGACGAGTACGGCGGAACTTCGGGTCTGGTGACGCTGGAGGATATCATGGAGGAGATTGTAGGCGATATTCAGGATGAATTCGATCGCGAGCACGCCGCAATTATACGGCAGGAGGACGGCTCTTGTCTGGTCAGCGGATCGATGCTGATCGAGGAGATGAACAGCTTTTTCGGCATGAATCTGGAGAGCGGCGATTACGATACGATTGGGGGCTGGCTATACGCGCAGCTTCCTTTTCCCCCGGCGAAGGGGCATTCGGCAAGTGTGGATGGAAGATTCCAGTTTGTCGTCGAGGAGATGCAGCATCTGCGCATCTTGCGCATACGGGTTATTGTTCTGGCCGAAGATATGCAGCGGACCATAAAGAAAGGGCTCAACGGGAGTGTGTGAACCTCCCGATTGAGCCCTGTTTGTTTTTATTGCACGGTCTCGGCTTGAATCTTGTTGACGACATCGATCGTGCCGCCTCCGAGGCATACTTCGCCGTCATAGAAGACAACAGCTTGTCCTGGCGTAACGGCCTTCTGAGGCTGATCAAATGTAACAAGCGCCGTTCCGTCTTCCCGCATCGTGACGGTTACGCCTTGATCCTGCTGACGGTACCGGAATTTCGCTTTGCAAGCGAACGGCTCCCTGGTGTTCAGAGGAGCGATCCAGTTGAGGCCTGTTGCGATCAGGCTATCGGAATACAGGCTTGGATGCGTTTCTCCTTGCACGACATAAAGGACATTGTCCTGCAGGTTCTTGTCGGCTACGAACCAAGGCTCGCCGGAGCCGGTTCCGGAGCCGCCGATGCCAAGTCCCTGGCGCTGACCCAGTGTATAATACATGAGGCCGTCATGACGGCCTTTCTTCTCGCCCGTGCGAATATCAATCATATCGCCTGGTTTGGCCGGCAGATAGCCGCTCAGGAATTCCCTGAAGTTGCGCTCGCCGATAAAGCAGACGCCTGTGCTGTCCTTCTTCTTCGCCGTATGCAGTCCGGCTTCTTCCGCGATGCGGCGAACCTCCGGCTTCGGCAGATGGCCGATCGGGAACATCGCTTTCGCGAGCTGGTCCTGATTAAGCGCGCTCAGGAAGTAGGTTTGGTCCTTGCCGGCGTCTATGCCGCGCAGCAGCTTCGTTACGCCGTCCTCGGTCCGCTCGACTCTGGCATAATGCCCGGTCGCCAGATAGTCGGCGTTCAACTCAAGCGCTTTGTTCAGGAAATCGCCGAATTTAATTTCTCTGTTGCACATGACATCGGGATTCGGCGTGCGGCCCCGCTTATATTCATCGAGGAAATAGGTAAATACTTTATCATGATACTGTCGTTCAAAGTTGACCGTATAATAAGGAATGCCGATCTGATCGCAGACGCGGCGGACATCCTCGGAGTCCTCTTCCGCGGTGCAATGCCCGAATTCATCGGTATCATCCCAGTTTTTCATGAATATGCCGATTACGTCATAGCCCTGCTGCTTGAGCAGGAGCGCGGTGACGGAGGAATCGACGCCGCCGGACATACCGACGACAACTCTCGTTTCGGCGTTTGATTTGCTCATCTATGCCACCACCTTGTCTCTTGAAACTTTCATCATTGTATCATATGCTAAAAAAGTTTTCATGAAGAAGTGGGGGCTTTTTTGACACGAGGGGTGTCCAATATGTTACCATATAAAGATAATAGGAATACAGTGATTAAAGAGAGGTGCTACCTTGAAGATATCGACTAAAGGACGTTACGGTCTTACCATTATGATGGAGCTTGCAGCAAGGTTCGGCGAAGGTCCAATCTCGCTGAAGAGCATTGCCGAGCGTAACTCACTATCCGAACATTACTTGGAGCAATTGGTCGCTCCGCTGCGCAACGCAGGATTGGTAAAGAGTATTAGAGGCGCATATGGAGGGTACATTCTGTCCAAGGACCCGGCGCAAATTACATCCGGAGATATTATCCGCATTCTGGAGGGCCCAATCTCTCCGGTAGATTTCACAGAAGAAGACGATCCGGCGAAGCGCCATCTGTGGCTGCGCATCCGTGACAGCATCGCTGAGGTGCTCGACTCCACCACGCTGGAAAACTTAATCGCTTTCAAGGAAGAAGAAGCGAAGGATAGTTATATGTTCTACATTTAATCGCATACTTTGCATAAGGAAGAGCCCACCGATCATTTATTCGGCGGGCTCTTATTCAATTTGTCCCGGATTTTGTTTATTTTCCTTCGCTAGTTGCTTCAATTGTTTATTAAAAGATGTATACGAAAAGCCATAATCCTCGTTGGCCTTATTGTTCATGAATTTTTGAATTCCGTATTTCGATCAGAAAAGCGCCTTGATCGAGCCCAACCACGCAGTAGCCTTGTCATCCGTTGCACGATCCTTCGGAAAGGCTCAGCAGGAGCAGAGTCGTATGCCGGAAGTATGCTACCACCTGCGAAAATTGTCAATAATAAAATCCATTTTTTCATAATAATTCCTCCTGCCTATAAAACGCTTCAAAACGCGCTATAGTTGCGCAATTCGTACGATAGGTGAGCCTTGACGAATGTGTTATACTTTTCTAGATAAAGCTGTAGGACAAGCGAAATAATTCGATGGTTGAAGGATTCGCCGCAAGGCGCAGATTTTGAGCATCTACTATAAGGGTGACGGAAGATGGGTACATACTATTTTGATCATGCCGCTACAACGCCCATGCATCCGGATGTCGTGAAGACGATGCTCGGGCTGATGCAGGGAGTCGGGGGCAATGCATCGAGCATGCACGCGTACGGACGAGCAGCCAAGGGAGAGCTCAGTCGTGCGCGTGATCTGATTTCGGCGGCGATTGGCTGCAAGCCGGGAGAGCTTCTATTCACTTCCGGCGGCACGGAGAGCGACAATCTGGCGTTGATCGGCGCGGCGAAGGCGCAGCGCAAGCGCGGCAAAAACCACCTGATCACTTCAGCGGCAGAGCATCATGCCGTGCTGCATACATGCGAGTGGCTGGAGCAGGAGGAAGGCTTCAAGCTGACCGTGCTGCCTGTCGATCAGCAGGGCCGCATTCATGCGGATCAAGTGAGAGACGCGCTGCGTCCGGATACGGCGCTCGTAAGCATCATGCACGGCAATAACGAGGTCGGCACGAAGCAGCCGATCGAGGCGATCGGCGAAGCCGCGCATGCGGGGGGCGCTCTGTTTCATGTCGATGCTGTACAATCGTTCGGTACAACCAACTATCGGCTATCGGAGCTTCCGGTTGACTTTATGAGCTTCTCTGCGCACAAGATTAATGGACCACAAGGGGTCGGCGCCTTGTATGCGGCCGCCGGAGCGCCGTTCGAGTCGCTGCAGCAGGGCGGCTCGCAGGAGCGGAAGCGCCGTGCAGGCACCGAAAATATAGCCGGAATTGCCGGCTTTGCCAAAGCTGTTGACATTTGTGTGAACGAAATGAAAAAAAAGCAACCTTTTTTGGACAAACTTCGTAAAGAATGGGTAGAGCTGATGATAGGCGAATTGTCAAGCGATGAGGTTATCGTGAATGGCGATTTGGAGAACAGCTTGCCGCATATCATCAATCTTAGCTTTATCGGCGCGCATACGGAGTCGATGCTTATGAATCTCGATATGGCGGGTATAGCAGCAGCTAGCGGCTCGGCCTGCACATCCGGTTCGCTGGAAAAGTCCCATGTGCTAAGAGCGATGGGCATTCCGCAGGAAAGATTGGATTCAGCTGTAAGATTTAGCTTCGGGTTGGGGAATACTTTGGAGGAACTTCAAGAAGCCGCTCCTATTGTCGCGGGTATCGTAAGGCGGATACGGAGCTAGGTTAGGAGGCTTCCGGCCAAAGTGATCAAACTTCAACAGCTGATCGGGCTGCCGGTCATCGTTATTCATTCCGGCAAGCAAGTAGGAACCGTGAAGGACTGCTGGTTCGATGAGAACTGGAAGCTGAACGGCGTCGTGCTGGAATACGGCAAATGGTTTGCGGCGAAGGTTCGCATTGTCGCTTGGAGCGACGTACTCACCTGTGGTGAGGATGTTGTTATCATCGCAAGCGAAGAGGCCGTCATGATGATGAAGCCCAAGGAAGTAAGCCGCGCTTTTTACACCGGCGTCGTGAAATTGAAGAATATGCCGGTTGTAACCGTACACGGCGATCAATTAGGTTTACTGTCGGATGTTTATTTTTACCCTTTACAGGGTACACAGATAGTAGGCTATGAGCTTACTGACGGTTTTGTTTCGGATCTGATGGAGGGGCGTAAGTGGCTAAAGGCGCCGAGCGATCCGGATATGGTGTTGCTCGGGGAAGACGCGATTATCGTTCCTGCTGTCAGTGAAGCGGAATTGGAGCCTGTCGCAGCTTCCAATTTCAGAGAATAGGGAGAAATGTTTATGATGAATATGCTCAGATGTCCGAATTGCAATTCGAAAGATATCGGCAAGATCGGTTCCCACCAATTTTACTGCTGGGGCTGCTTTATTGAACTGACGGTGAATGGCGAGAAAATGTCGGTCTATCAAGTGGAAGAGGACGGCACGCTGAGCTCACTCGACGACCTGTTCTTCGAGGACGATATCGCTTCGCAAGAGATTCACGTCAACTAACAAATAACTTCCATTGAATAAAACAACCAGGGACGGCCATAAGGCCGTCTTTTTTTGCGTTCCAAGGATGATTGGCATGACTTGTACATATACTGAACAACATAGGAGATCCTTTGCTCGCATGCGGCTGGTCAGATGCGCGCGGGATGTTCGGGGGTGCAAGAGGTGGAACGATTCACAAAAAACCGGTTGTTCGTAGGGCTCATTTATTTGATATTGAGTTTAGTGGCGATCTACTTTTTATTGCAGCTGAAGCCGCTGATTGTCTCCATCTACGATTTTTTGAAAGCCGTGCTGGGGCCGTTTATTATTGCCATGATTATATCCTACGTGCTTAATCCCATTGTGACGCTGCTGCATGAGAGGAAGGTGCCGCGCACGATTGCGGTGTTGTTGATCTATGCGGTATTTTGCGCTGTGGTGACGGTGCTGCTTGTCAATATGATTCCGATGTTCGTGAATCAGATCCAGGAGCTGAACCGCCATATACCGGAGCTATCCATGCGGGCGCAAAGTCTGGTGACCGATATTAACAACACATCGTTCCTGCCTGAGAGCTTCCGTGATGGCGTCAATAAGGCGTTGATCGGAATCGAGAAGCGGGTGTCAGAATCGCTACTGCATTTTATCAATAATATCGGGAACATGTTGAATGCGGTATTCATTGCGTTTATCATTCCGTTCCTGGCCTTCTATATATTAAAGGACTTCGATGTCTTCGAACGAACGGTCATTACTTACGTACCGAAGTCGCATCGGAAAAATACGGTCCGGCTCATGAAGGATATCGACCATGCGCTTGGCAGCTACATCAGGGGGCAGTTCCTTGTCTGCTTGATCGTCGGTATATTGGCTTATACCGGCTATTTGTTCATCGGCATGCCGTATGCGCTATTGCTGGCCAGCATTGTAGCGATTACGAATGTGATTCCTTATCTGGGACCGTTCTTCGGTGCAGCGCCAGCCTTGCTGATGGCGTCGACCGTCTCGCTGAAAATGATGATTTTGGTGGCGATTGTGAATACGGCCTGCCAAATCCTTGAGGGTAATGTCATCTCGCCGCAGGTGGTCGGCAGAACGCTTCATCTGCATCCGCTGCTCATTATTTTCGCCTTGCTGGTGGGCGGCGAGATTGCGGGCATTGTGGGCATGATATTAGCCGTGCCGATCTTCGCGGCCTGCAAGGTGATCGTCCAGCATATGTTCGCCTACTATGTGCGCCGAAAGATTATTTGACAGCCTACAGGGGCAAAGTTATAATTTGTCGTATAATAGCTAACACGATGATGAAATGGAGTAAGCCATAGCAAGCCGTCCAGAGAGAATGCTTCTTCGCAGTTGCCCATCGCGGCGATATGCGTCGGTTGAGAGAGCGTTTATGTGCGTAAGTGGCCGAAAGCTAGTTTCGGAGTGTGAATGAACTTCAACGGCTGGACCCGTTATCGTCCGTTAAGGAGATTGCGCATGCTGCGCGATAACCAGGGTGGTACCGCGATATCGATTCGTCCCTGTCATTGACAGGGGCTTTTTTATTTTTTCAGAATATAGAACCTATAGGAGGCAATCGTCGATGAAAGCAAGTGAAATCAGAGCCAAGTGGATGCAGTTTTTTGAAGAGAAAGGGCATAAGATCGAGCCGAGCGCTTCGCTCGTGCCGCATAACGATCCGTCCCTGCTATGGATCAACGCGGGCATGGCGCCGTTGAAGCAATATTTTGACGGCCGCGTCATTCCAGAGAATCCGCGGATTGCCAACTCGCAGAAGTGCATTCGTACCAATGATATCGAGAACGTCGGCAAGACTCGCCGCCACCATACGTTCTTCGAGATGCTGGGCAACTTCTCCATCGGCGATTACTTCAAGGAAGAAGTGATCACTTGGGCGTGGGAGTTCCTGACGGACAAGAAGTGGATCGGCTTCGATCCGGAGCGCCTGTCCGTAACGGTGTACCCGGAGGACGAAGAAGCATTCCGCTTCTGGAATGAGAAGATCGGCCTGCCGGCTGAGCGCATCTACAAGCTGGAGGAGAACTTCTGGGATATCGGCGAAGGACCGTGCGGACCGTGTACGGAGATTTTCTACGACCGCGGCGACAAGTACGGCGATCTGTCCGATCCAGAGTGCTGGCCGGGCGGCGAGAACGAGCGTTTCCTGGAAGTATGGAACCTCGTATTCTCCCAATTCAACCATAACAAAGACGGCAGCTACACGCCGCTGCCGAGCAAAAATATCGATACTGGCGCAGGCCTGGAACGTTTTGCTTCTATTCTGCAAGACGTGGATTCGAACTTCGACACGGATCTGTTCCGTCCGATCATCGACCGCACTTGTGAAGTCGCAGGCGTGACGTACAAAGTGAACGAAGAGCAGGATGTGGCGCTTAAAGTGATTGCCGACCATATCCGTACGGTTGTATTCTCCGTCGGCGACGGTGTTATGCCGTCGAATGAAGGCCGTGGCTACATCATCCGCAGACTGCTTCGCCGCGCGGTGCGCTATGGCAAGAAGCTGGGCGTGGATCGTCCGTTCCTCTATGAGCTTACGCCGATTGTGGGCGATGTCATGGGTGTCTACTATCCGGAAGTAGTCGAGAAGCGCGAATTCATCGAGCGTGTCATCCGCACGGAAGAGGAGCGCTTCCACGAGACGTTGTCCGACGGCCTTGCGATGCTGTCTGATATCGTGGCATCCGCCAAGTCGGCTGACAGCACCATCATTCAAGGCGCAGACGCATTCCGCTTGTACGATACGTACGGATTCCCGTTCGACCTGACGGAGGACTTTGCGGCGGAGCATGGCATGACCGTCGACCGTGAAGGCTTCGACGCGGAGATGGAGCTTCAGCGCGAGCGCGGACGAGGCGGACGCCGCGAGACCGAAAGCATGAAGGTGCAGGGCGGACCGCTGTCCGAATATACGGATAAAAGCGAATTTGTTGGCTATACTGATCTGATAACTGACTCCCAGATTAAGGGTATCGTGCTGGGCGACGCATTCGTAGAGGAAGCGGGCGAAGGCAATCAGGTGCTGGTGCTGCTTGACAGCACACCGTTCTATGCAGAGAGCGGCGGACAGACCGCAGACCGCGGCACGATTGCAGGCGACGGCTTCGAGCTTCGCGTAGAGAATGTATCCAAGGCTCCGCATGGTCAGACGGTTCATCATGCGGTTGTGGTATCCGGCACGGCCAAAGCAGGCGCAACCGTGGAATCGGCGATCGACAAGGCTGCGCGTGAAGATATTATTAAGAATCATACGGCAACACACTTGCTTCACAAAGCGCTTAAGGAAGTGCTTGGCGATCACGTGAATCAGGCCGGCTCCCTGGTGGAGACAGACCGTCTGCGCTTTGACTTCTCCCACTTCGGCAGCGTTACAGCGGAAGAGCTGGCAGAAATCGAGCGCAAAGTGAACGAGCAAATCTGGCTGGGCACAGATGTCGACATCTCGAACAAATCGCTGGCGGAAGCAAAAGCGATGGGTGCTATGGCGCTGTTCGGCGAGAAATATGGCGATGTCGTGCGCGTCGTGCGTGTTGGCGATTATAGCCTTGAGCTGTGCGGCGGCTGTCACGTTCGCAACACTTCGCAGATCGGATTGTTCAAGCTGCTTGGCGAGAGCGGCATCGGTTCCGGCGTTCGCCGAATTGAAGCTGTAACCGGAAGACATGCTTATACGTATTACGAGGAGCAAGTGGAATTGCTGAAGCAATCGGCAGCTCTGCTGAAGTCAGGCGTAGCTGACGTGCCGAAGCGGATTGAAGGCCTGAACGCGCAACTGAAGGAGCTGTCCCGCGAGAACGAATCGCTGCAGGCGAAGCTGAGCCGGATCGAGGCGGGTTCACTTGAATCGCAAGCGGTGAAGGCGGGCGAAGTGACGGTACTCTGCGCGAAGGTGAACGCGCCGTCGATGGATGCGCTGCGCGGCATCGTGGACGAACTGAAGCCGAAGCTCGGCGCAAGCGTCATCGTGCTGGGCGCGGTTGCGGACGACAAGGTCAATCTTGCGGCAGCGGTATCCGCTGATCTTGTGAAGAAGGGCTTCCATGCCGGTCAGATCATTAAGGAAGCGGCGATTATTTGCGGCGGCAACGGCGGCGGACGCCCAGACATGGCCCAAGCAGGCGGCAAGGATATTACGAAGCTGGACGAAGCGCTGAAAGTTGCGGAAGAACTGGTTGTTAACCGGGCGAATGTGATATGATAGTGCTAGGCAATGTCTCTTTAACGGTTTTTTGGAAAGCGAGGTGCTGTTGATGAGTTCTATGGACCAAACAATGAAGTTTAACGTGAAGGCTGAGGGGGTGGAGACTTCTTCTGGAGATATTCTTCTTAGCGTGCATGAAGCATTGCTGGAGAAGGAATACAATCCAATTAACCAGATCGTTGGGTATTTGCTGTCCGGAGATCCCGCGTATATTCCGCGGCACAACAACGCCAGAAGTTTGATCCGCAAGAAGGAACGCGACGAATTGATCGAAGAGTTGGTCCGGTTTTACTTGCAGCACAAGAAACAATAACAAGGAGCCGGACAATTAGATGAGAGTGATGGGACTGGACTATGGGGACCGCAATATTGGAGTGGCGATCAGCGATGCCTTCCAATGGACGGCTCAAGGCATCACAGTCGTGGAAAAACGACGCGACGGAGGAGAGCTGGATCGGTTATCCGAGCTGGCAAAGGAACATGAAGTATCCGAAGTCGTAGTTGGTTTGCCGAAGAATATGAACGGATCCGTCGGCCCGCGTGGCGAAATTTGCATCGCATTTGCCGAGCAGATTGGGCAGAAGCTAGAATTACCAGTTCACCTTTGGGATGAAAGGCTGACAACGGTAGCAGCCGAGCGAACGCTCCTGGAAGCGGACGTCAGCCGGAAGAAGCGAAAGCTAGTCATAGACAAGATGGCCGCAACGATCATCTTGCAAAATTATCTCGATTCTAAAACGAAAAGGTGAGGGTTACGATGACAAAGGACGACATGCAGTACGAAGAGCCGGAAATCATTTATATTCCGGATGAAGAGGGCAACGAAGAGGAATTCGAAGTCATCATGAAGTTCGAAGTAGATGATTCGGATCAGAAATATATGATGGTTGTGCCGCTGATCGGCGCGGATGACGAGGAAGACGAAGTCTATGCCTTCCGTTATGAAGAAGATGGCGACGATCTGAAGCTGTATACGATTGAAGACGAAGAAGAATGGAACATGGTCGAGGAAACGTTCAACACGCTGCTCGGTGAGTTGGAGGAGCAGGGAAATGACTGATGTTTCACATAACAATCCTGAGCGGCTTAGCCGCTTGAAGGAATTGTTCGGCACCGAAGTGGAACTCGTGTCTGAAGATGGCACAGCCGAATTTTTCCGGATTAAAGCCGAGTTCAAGCTAGGCGGCGTGCAGTATGTTGCGCTGCAAAGCGAGGCGATGCGCGCCGAAGACGAGGTTGAGCTGTTCCGCATCAATCTGGACTCCGATGAGCCTCATCTGGAGACGATTGAGGACGATGAGGAATGGGAATCGGTCTCGGAAGCCTATGACGATCTGCTGTTTGACGGAGAAGAGCGCCCATAGCGTCCTGTACGGCGTTATCATTCGGCAGCTTGTCATTGCGCAATAAATACATTCGTATAGTGGAACCAAAAGGGCGGCTTACCACCGCTCTTTTTTTCGGAAACTTGCAGAAGAGGGTGCGATTGGTTGGATACGATGGAAGAGAAGCAAACGCAAAAAAAGAAGAAAAAGCGGAGCAAGAATCAGAAGCCTAGAACATGGCTCATTAATTTGTGGGTCTTTGTCAGCCTGGTGGGCATTATGGTTCTGGTCGCCGGCGGTGCGGCTTTTTACTTGTGGAACAATCTTAAACCTACGCCCAAGGGCGAGATGAAGCAGGTGACGATCACTCGGGGCATGTCTGCCAATTCAGTGGCCGATCTGCTCGAAGAGAATGGCATTATTAGAAATGGATTTGTATTCAGCTATTATTTGAAGATGAAAGATGAAGGAGCCAAGTTCCAAGCCGGCACGTACGAGCTGCAGCCCGGCATGGACAAAACTGCGGTTATTGCGAAGCTTAACGCGGGGGATACGATCGCAGCAGAGACGATCAGATTCACGATTCCGGAGGGCTTCACTGTCCTGCAGATTGCGGACAAGCTGTCGGCTGATGGACTCATTAATAAAGACAAGTTTCTGGAGCTGGCCGAGACGGACCGCGCCTGGGGAGACTCAGAGACGGTCCGCGGCTTGCCGAAGTCGGATAAGCTGCATAAGCGTCTTGAGGGTTATATGTTCCCGGAGACATACGAAATGAAGAAGGAAAGCACCGAGGAAGATATTATTATTCGCATGCTGACAGAGACTGACCGCAAGCTTAGCGCTTTGCCGGAAGGCTGGCAAGATGCAATGGAAGCTACGGGCAGAACACTGCACGAAATCTTGACGATCGCATCGCTGGTTGAACGCGAGGTTGTCGTAGACGAGGAGCGCGCGCTGGTTGCCGGTGTCATCTACAACCGGATTGCAGCCCCAATGCGGCTGCAGATTGACGCTACGGTCCAATATGCCCTGGATACGCCGAAGGCACGCCTGTCTCTGTCTGATTTGGAAATCAACAGCCCTTATAATACGTACAAGATCGACGGCTTGCCGCCGGGACCGATTGCAAGTCCGAGCATTGCTTCGATTGAAGCGGCGTTGTATCCTGCGGATACCAAATATCTATTCTATGTGACGAAAAAGGATGGCTCACAGTCGCATCTGTTCGCAGAGACGTTCAAGGAGCATCAGAAGAATATAGCATTGAGTGAAAAAACGACGCAATAGCAGGTGCCGGCAGACCAACTTTGTGAATTGGCACCCCTAGTATAGACGAAGGAGAACCATAATGACGTACAGACCTGAATTGCTTGTCACCGCATCGTCGCTTGAAGAGCTGTCCCGGCTTATAGCAGCCGGCGCCGACGCGTTCGTCATTGGCGAGTCCCGTTACGGGACTCGGCTTGCCGGTGAATTCTCGAGAGAGATGATCAAGGAAGCCGTAAGCCTGGCACACGCCAAAGATGTTCGAATCTATGCGGCGGTCAACAATATTATCGATAACGCTGCGCTTGAAGAGCTGCCCGATTATGTAGCGTTTCTCCATGAAGCGGGAGTAGACGCCATCGTATTCGGCGATCCGGCCGTGCTAATGGCTGCGAAGTCTCATGCGCCCGGCATGGCGCTGCATTGGAATACGGAGATGACCTCGACGAACTTCGCAACGGCCGAATATTGGGCGCGTAGAGGCGCAACACGTTATGTGCTTGCTCGGGAGCTCAATATGGAGCAGATCGAAGATACGAAGGCAAGGTCGGAGCTTGAAATTCAAGTTCAAGTGCATGGCATGACGAATATTTATCATTCGAAGCGTTCATTGGTGCACAGCTATCTGGAGCATAAAGGGGACCCGGAGCGCATCCCGGATGCGGAGATTGAGCGCGGACTGTATATGATGGAAGCGGATCGTCCCGACGAGCGCTATCCCATCTTCGAGGATGCTAACGGCACGCATGTTATGAGCTCCAGCGATATTTGCATGCTCGAAAACTTGCACGAGCTGCTGGCCGTCTCGGTTGACAGCTTCAAGATCGAAGGCATCATGAAATCGGTCGAATACAATGAGAGAGTCGTTAGCGTCTACCGCAGAGCGATTGATGTCTATTTGGCTGACCCGGAAGGCTATCGCTTCCAAGAGGAGTGGCTCGATTCGATCAAGGAAGTGCAAGATCCGAAGCGCGAGCTAAGCTATGGCTTCTTTTATAAGGAACAAGTCTATTGATCGGATACATGCAGGAGGTGTGAACCACGATGACTACAGGCATAAGAACGGCTTCCCGCCGCTATCAGGGCAAGCGCAACAGGCTGGATCGGCCGGAGTTGCTCGCTCCGGCAGGCAATCTGGAGAAGCTGAAATTCGCCATTCACTACGGGGCGGATGCCGTCTATATCGGCGGACAAAAGTACGGTCTTAGATCCAATGCGGACAACTTCAGCTTCGAAGAGATGAGAGAAGGCGTCGAATTCGCCAATCGCTACGGAGCGAAGGTGTTCGTCGCCACCAATATCTATGCGCATAACGAGGATATTGAAGGTATCGAGGAGTATTTGCGTAATTTGGAGGCAGTCGGCATCTCGGCTATTATTGCCGCTGATCCCGTCATTATTGAGACGGCACAGCGCGTTGCGCCGAAGCTGGAGGTGCATCTCAGCACACAGCAATCGACGATGAACTGGCAGGCGGTCAAGTTCTGGAAGGATGAAGGACTGCCTAGGGTCGTGCTTGCGCGCGAGACTAGCTTCGAGGAGATCGAAGAGATCAAGAAGCATGTCGATATCGAGATTGAAGCGTTCATTCATGGCGCGATGTGCTCGTCGTATTCCGGAAGATGCGTTTTATCGAACCACTTCACCGACCGGGATTCCAATCGCGGCGGCTGCTGCCAGTCGTGCAGATGGAAGTATGATTTGTTCGTGGACGATGCACCGATGTACGAACAAGGCGAAGACCAGTTCACGATGGGCTCGAAGGATTTGTGCATGATCGGTTATTTGCCGGAGCTTATTGAGGTTGGTGTTGACAGCTTCAAGATTGAAGGCCGCATGAAGAGCATTCATTATGTGGCTACGGTGGTTAATGTCTATCGGCAGGCGATTGACGCTTACTTCGCCGATCCGGAAGGCTACGAATTGAAGCAGGAGTGGATCGAGGAGATGAACAAAGCCGCGAACCGTCCGCTCAATACGGGCTTTTTCCTGGATACCCCAGGGGTGGAGGATCATATTTATGGCCCTGAGGAAAAAGCGGCTCCGTACGACTTTGCCGGCATTGTGCTGGATTATGATGATCGGACCGGATTCGCAACCCTGCAGCAGCGCAATCACTTCAAGGTAGGACAGGAAGTAGAATTCGTAGGACCGGGCGGCACATTCTTCAAGCAGACGGTGACGGAGCTGACGGATGAGACTGGAGTTGCTCTGGATGTGGCAAGACATCCCCTGCAAACCGTACGCGTGCGCACGCTAAAGCCGGTAAAGCCGATGGATATGATGCGCAAGAAAATTCGTTAACTATGTTTAGTAGAAATTAGAAAAAAACCAACATAAAGTCATAATAAACCCTTAACCAAATTGGTTAAGGGTTTATTTGTATTTTTCCATTGACAACAGGGACTAGGAACCTAAATAATAGAACCTAGGAACTAGTGATTGTGTCACTATCATTTTGTCTATAGCTGTTGTTTGTTTTACGTTCTATACCACAACAAACAAGGTGGGTGTCAGGTATGTTGACAAAGATGGAGCAAGACGGCAGTAAATCTGAACGAAACAGAGATGGACTAAAAAGCGGAAAGCCAAAGAATCAGGAATTACATAAAATAGCGTCATTTAATATTACGCGAATATGGGCGTCAGTAGGTTTTAAATTATTTATTATTATTTTTGTCGGCATATTGGCATGTGTGCTTACCGTGGGTCTAATTTCCTATTCACAAGCCAAACAAATGGTGGAAGAAAATGTATCGGAAGCCAGTCACCAGACCATTGTACAAGCTGCGGATAATTTGGATGTCGTCTTTAAAACGTATGAGGATTTTACGATGCAGCTGCTGGTGGACAAGGATTTTTTTGCTATGGCTCGCAATATTGCTGGTCATGAGGACGAATCGGTTCGCTATTCATCGGCCAAGGCGCTGTCGGATAAGTTCCGGGGATATGCACTTAGCCAGCAGTCGGTGAAGGGAATGATGCTCCTGCCGGTAAAGCAAGGGCTTCATGTGGTAGCCTCCGGTTCCTCGCTCAGCACGAAAGCAGAAGCGCTTAAGGAATCGGACTGGTATCGCAAGACGTTGGAGCTGAACGGCAAAACCCAATGGATCGCACCTCAGGCTGGCGGAATCTCTTACGATTCCAAGACTCCGACAATCGGCCTCAGTCGACTGTTGAAGGACGGAGTGTCCAGCGACGCGTCTTATATTCTTCTGCTAGAGATGGATGCGGCTACGTTCAGCGGCCGCTATGCAAGCGTCGAGCTTGGCGAAGGCAGCGCTCTGGCTATCGTGGACAGGGAAGGCAAGTATGTGCTGGCGCAGGATGCCGCATTAATCGGGCAAGCAGCCTCCATCAGTGTGCCTTCGGATGACGGCTCCTGGAAGGGCTTAACGACAGACGGCAGTGAGGTGCTAGCCGTATACAAGACTTTCCAGGCGATGGATTGGAAGCTGGTCGGCACAATACCGGTGAAGGCGCTTACGCAGGATGCGGAGGCTATTCGGAGCTTGACGTGGATTACCGCGCTGGCTGCCGCATTGATCGCCGTCGCCATCGGGGGGCTGGTCATTATGACCATTGCCCGTCCGCTCGTGAAGCTGCGTAATCTGATGCTGCAAGGCGCGGATGGCAATCTGGCTGTTCGCTCTTCGATTAGGAAGCGGCGGGATGAAATCGGCGGACTGAGCGACAGCTTCAACCGCATGATGGGGCAGATGACGGAATTAGCGCAGGAGGCTACGCGTTCCGCTGAGGCCGTACTCGCTACGGCTTCTAGGCTGTCGGACGCCTCGCATAAGACGTCCTCAGCGGCGAAGGAGATTGCCGTTGCGACGGAGGAAATCGCAAGCGGCGCATCCAATCTGGCATCCGAGGCTGATCGCGGCAGCCAGCTAACGGGACGTATCGATGCAGGCATGAAGCAAGTCCTGTCGGCAAGCGAGATGATGTTGGCTTCCGCTGCACAGGTGGAGCGCGCTAGCGAGCAAGGTACGGCCTATATGGAGCAATTGCTGGAGAAGACGGGCATGACGGAAGCGATGACAAGCTCTATGGCCGAGAAGGTAGACGCGCTCAAGGACAGTACAGCGTCGATTGCGGGTATTCTGGAAGTGATGCAACAATTAACAAAGCAGACGAACATTTTGTCTTTGAATGCTGCCATTGAAGCTGCTCGTGCAGGAACGGCTGGCAAGGGGTTTATGGTCGTAGCCGATGAGATCCGCAAGCTGGCAGAGCAGTCCCGCCAATCCATTGAGATCGTAGCACGTACGACAGAGACGATCCGGCACGGTATTGACGAGACGGTGCAGGTATTGTCGCAAGCTTACCCGATCTTCCAGGAGCAGATCGGCTCGGTTAAGGAAGCGAACGGCATCTTCATTAGCGTTCAGCAGCAGATGGAGCAATTCGTGCAAGGGCTCGACAGCGTAACAGGCTCAGTGGCCGAGCTGGAGCATTCGCAGGCTGCGTTGTCTGAAGCGATGCTTAGTGTAAGCTCAGTGGCCGATCAATCATCTGCGACGAGCGAGGAGGTAGCATCTCTAAGTCATGAGCAGCTAGGTATTAGCGGCAGTCTGGTCAGCTTGTCCGGGGAGCTTAATGAAGTGTCCACAAGGCTCAAAGAATCGCTTGCCCAATTTAATATGGAGAAACGTGCTTGACCGATTATTAAAAGACATATGAAGCAACCCTATTCCGCGGCGGTATGAATGCCGGTTACGAGGAATAGGGTTTTTTCTCTACTAATTGACAAGAAACCAACAATATCAAATAATAGGAAATAGACTACATACATTGTTCGGCATAATTCGCTAAAAAAAAGGATCGTATGCGTTCGACCAAACTAAAGGCGGTGCTTGCCATCATGGCCGGTAAAGAGAAAAAGCTGCTTCATGTGTCTGCGAAGGAGACAGGGGAGAAGGGAAAGAGAATTGAAAACGGTTACATAAAAGAGTCGTCCGTCTGGCGCTCTTTCTTGACGAATCCTTTTAAATCGGTTGGTTTGAAAATCTTTTTTGCCATCTTCGGAAGCATTTTGGCATGTGTATTGACGGTAGGGCTGCTGGCCTATTCCGAGGCGAAGACGTTGGTTGAGAAAAAAGTATCGGATGCCAGCCTGCAGACGATCAATCAGGTAGCCAGCAATCTGGATGTCATCTTCAAAACCTACGAGGACCTATCGCTTCAATTGTTGATCGACAAGGATTTCCATGCCATCGTCGACCAGCTTGCAACGAGCACTGATGATTACGAGAAGTTCGAGGCTGCTCGAAGGCTTGGCGATAAGATGCAAGGCATGACGCTTGGCAATAACTCGATCAAAGGCATTATGCTGCTGCCGTTGTCGGAAAAACTGCATGTAGTGGCGGCAGGCTCGTCGCTGACGACTCGAGCGGAGCCGCTTTTGAAGACGGAGTGGTATCAGAAGACGATCGAGTTGAACGGCAAGGTGAATTGGATTGCCCCGCAGCCTACAGGCATCTCGATGCTAAGCGATAAGCCAACAATCGCCTTGACCCGACTGTTGAAAAATACGGTATCGAGCGAAGCCGGATATATGCTGGTACTGGAGATTGAAGCAGATACGATCGTGAATCGCTACAAGGATGTCGTCCTGGGGGACGAAAGCGAGCTGGCGATTATCGACGGTGACGGGAATTATGTCATCGCAAGCGATAATGCGAAGATTGGAAAAGCGGCCAGTATTAGCTTGCCGGTATCCGGAGAGCTGGCGCAAGCCGGATCGCCGAAGCTGTATACGACCGATGGCGTAGAAGTGCTTGCGGTCTATCAGAAGCTTCAATCGATGGATTGGAGATTGGCGGGAACGATACCGGTTAAGCACTTGGTGAAGGATGCGGAGTCTATCCGCAATATTACGCTGATCACAGCGCTTGCCGCAATGGTTCTTGCGATTGCAATTGGCGTGCTCGTCATTTTTGCGATTGCAAAGCCGCTTGTGAAAATCTGCAGCTTGATGATGGAGGGAGCGCGGGGCAACTTGACTGTACGCTCGTCCATGCGCAAGCGGCAGGATGAGATTGGGACGCTGAGTGTAAGCTTCAATGCAATGATGGATCAGATTACGGGATTGGCTCAGCAGACGACAAGGTCGGCGGAAGACGTGCTGCAGACGGCATCCGAGCTGACGGAGGCTTCGCGGAAGACATCGGCTTCCGCCAGAGAAATAGCCGCGGCTACGGAAGAGATTGCAGGAGGCGCGACTAGTCTCGCAGTCGAAGCGGAGAGAGGCAATGAGCTCGCAGTCCATATTAACGAGCAGATGAAGCAGGTTATCTCGGCGAATGAAGAGATGGTCGGTTCCGCTGCAAGCGTGGAGCAGTCGAGCGAGCAAGGAACCGCTTATATGAAGACACTCATTCAGAAGACAGGCATGACCGAAGAGATGACTCGCTCCATGGTGGAGAAGGTCGATGCGCTGAAGGAAAGCACAGGCTCGATTGTGAAAATATTGGATGTGCTTAACAATTTGACAAAACAGACGAATATTCTTTCTCTGAATGCAACGATAGAAGCTGCCAGAGCAGGCGCAGCGGGCAAAGGCTTTATGGTCGTCGCGGACGAGATCAGGCAGCTGGCTGACCAATCACGGCAATCTATTGATGTCGTTGCTCAGATTACGGACAAGATCAGATCCGAGATTGATGAGACGGTACAAGTATTGACGGAGGCTTATCCGCTCTTCCAAGAGCAAATCGGGTCCGTCAAAGAGGCAAACGGGATATTCGTCAGCGTACAGGAACAAATGTCGCAATTTGCCCAGCGGTTGAGCGGCGCAACAAGCTCCATCGGGGAGCTGGAGCAGTCGCAGCAGGTGCTGGCCGAAGCGATGACCAATGTCAGCACGGTAGCGGAAGAGGCCTCTGCAACGTCGGAGGAAGTAGCTTCCCTAAGCAGCGAGCAGCTTCATATCAGCAATAACCTGGTGCTGCTGTCAGAGAAGCTGGATGCCGTATCGCGAGGACTGAAGGATTCACTTGCTCAATTCAAACTTTAGGTATTGATGGATTCACCTAATCTAGGACTGAATGGATACTTCGGTATAATCAGTCCTATTTTTTTGTTTTTAGTATTATGAATGAGATGTTAATTGTCGATAAATCTAGTAGTATCGTTCTATGGACGTAGGCTTTAATACACATTACATATGAGGATTTCATACTACAAAGGCGGTGTCTACCTTCATGCCGGGTACAAAAGGGAAGAAAAAGGAAAAGGAATTGGACAACAAGCAACAAATTGAAAACAAGCTTGCGAGCGAGAAGAAAGCAGGCGCCAGCGTTAAGTCGACAGCAAATTGGATGAAAAGCAGCCTGAAAGATGTGAACATTTCCAGCCCAGTCAAATCTGTTGGGCTTAAGCTTTTCTTTATTATTATCGTCAGTATCGTTGCCTGCGTATTGACTGTCGGGCTGATCGCGTATTCCCAAGCCAAAAATCTGGTGGAGAAGAACGTATCAGAAGCTAGCTACCAGACTGTCAATCAGGTAACCAACAACCTGGATATCGTATTCCAGACGTATGCTGACCTGACGCTTCAAATGCTAATCGACAAAGAGCTTCAGACAGAATTGAAAGTTCTGTCCACAACTAATGATTCTTACGATATCCTGCAGTCCAGCAGAACGATATCTGATCGTATGTCTACTTATATTATGGGCAACACCACGATTACAGGTGCGGCTATTATTTCAACCGACGAAGAAGAAGGTGTCATTACAGCTGGCAACAATAACGGCTACCGTGGCGATACGCTGACTAAGGCGGACTGGTTCACGCAGACGATTGAGCAGGACGGCAGACTCGTGTGGGTCGAGCCGAGCAGCACAGGGATCATTGCTTCCAAGTCGCCTAACTCGATCGCACTTGCGCGTGTGATCAAAGCGGCAAACAGACCTTATGTCCTGGTCATGGAAGTCAATCTGGACGCGATCGTGAAGCGATACCAGGATGTACAGCTTGGCGAAGGCAGCACGCTTGCCATCGTGAATGGCGCGGGTCAATACGTGACGAACAATGATCTGGCTTTGCTGGGACAGCCGCATATTGTTACGCTGCCGATTGAGGGCGAAGAGGCTAAGTCGGATCGCAAGAAGATGACTACGGTAGAGGGCAACAGCGTGCTAGCTGCGTATCAGACTTCCGAGATTACGGGCTGGAGATTCGTAGCGACGATTCCGGTTGAGAAACTGGTAGAGCAAGCGTCGGTTATCCGTAACTTAACATGGCTGATGGTTGGTCTGGCAACGCTAATTGCCATCGCGATCGGGGTTCTGGTCATACGTACAATTGCCACTCCGCTTGTGAAGCTCCGCAATCTGATGGTTGAGGGTGCAAGAGGCAATCTGACGGTTCGCTCTTCGATCAAGAAGCGCCAGGATGAGATCGGCCAGCTGGCTGACAGCTTCAATGACATGATGACGCAAATCACGTCCTTGGCGTTGCAAACGACTCATTCGGCAGCAGAGGTTCTACAGACGGCATCCGAGCTGACAGACGCATCGAAGAAGACCGCGATCGCTGCCAAAGAGATTGCAGTGGCAACGGATGAAATCGCCAACGGCGCAACAAGTCTTGCTGTTGAGGCGGAGCGCGGCAGCGACCTGACGAATCATATGAATACGCAGATGAAGGAAGTTATCTCTGCGAACGAGCAAATGTCGCAATCCGCATCCGAAGTGGATCAAGCGAGCCAGCAAGGTACCTCGTACATGGGCCAATTGATCCAGAAGACGGGTCTGACGGAAGAGATGACGCGTTCCATGGTGGAGAAGGTTGATGCGCTGAAGGACAGCACCGGTTCGATTGTGAAGATCCTGGATGTGCTTAACAACTTGACGAAGCAAACGAATATTCTATCGCTCAATGCGACGATTGAAGCGGCGCGCGCAGGCGCGGCAGGCAAAGGCTTTATGGTCGTTGCCGATGAAATCCGCAAGCTGGCTGACCAATCGAAGCAATCGATCGATATTGTTGGTCAAATTACAGCGAAGATTCAAGGAGAGATTGAAGAGACGGTTAAGGTTCTGTCCGAAGCATATCCGATCTTCCAGGAGCAGATTACGTCGGTCAAGGAAGCGAATCAGATCTTCCTGACGGTGCAAGCACAAATGGGCCACTTCGTCGAGAAGCTGGAGCTTGCGACCACATCGATCGGCCAACTGGACGAGTCGCAATCCGTATTGTCGGAAGCTATGACGAATGTCAGCGCGGTAGCCGAGGAGTCCTCTGCTACATCCGAGGAAGTGGCTTCGCTCAGCACCGAGCAGCTTAGCATCAGTGATGGACTGGTCAGATTATCCGAGAAGCTGGATTCCGTATCCCGCGGACTGAAAGATTCGTTGTCACAGTTTAAAGTGCAATAATAGAACGATACTGCAAGCTGTCCCCGTAATGGGGGCAGCTTTTTTGCGCTTTCATGGGATGGCTTGGTTCGTAAACCATGATTTCTGATTCTCCGATTGTCTCATGTTTGTCGAAGTTTGGAAGATCGGCAAAAGGCAACAATAGTGAGAAGAGGCTGTTCTCGTTAAGAGTAGCTGGAATGCGATTAGCTGAAAGAACAGGAGGGTGAGTCCGGTGATTACGAAGAGAGCAGGAGCTATCGGCATCTTGATTACCCTCGTACTGCTGCTGTTCGTGGTCCGAATGGCATGGCTTCAGCTGCTCCCGTCGCATATCCCGACTGCATCGCCTGCAGCAGGCGGACGGGACGGCTGGAAGCGGATGGCGGTTGTGCAGCGGCAGAGGAGCCTTGTTCTGGATACGGGCAGAGGGGATTTCCTCGACCGGAACGGTTTGTCCATTACAGGCGAGACTTATATGACGGTCGTGTTATTCCCCGTGAGGCCTGATGTGCGGGGTAGCCAGGAGCAACTGGGCAAGCTGGCTGAGCAGCTGCGCATCTCCAAGGAAGAGCTCATCCATCGCTGGAATGACATGACGCAGCCGGATTTCTGGCGGGAGGGATCAGGGAAGGACGGACCGGTCAGACTCACAGAAGCTCAGGCCAACGCGATTAGAAGTCTAAAGGTAGAAGGTGTCCGTGTGCTTCCATACCGTAATCGTTATTTGTCCCAGTTCGATGCGAAGCATGTGATCGGCTTTACAAGCCAGCATCCGGAATGGCTCATGTCCGCTCATGAGCAGGACATTGCGAAAGGCCGAAGGAAGCTAACGGAACAGGTTGGCGGCTCAGGGCTGGAGAGATCGCTTGATGGCCTGCTGCACGGCATTGGAGAAACATCGGTCTCCTACTTTATCGATGGCCGCAATGCGCCGCTTCACGGGCTTGATCTGCGCGTCGTACAGCCGAGCAACCGGTATTATCCGCTTAAGGTTGTAACGACAATTGATCTGGCGATGCAGAATGAAATAGAAGAGTATGCCGATGCCATGGGGTTGCAGGAAGGGTCAATTGTCGTGCTGGATGCGCGCAATGCCGACATTGTGGCGATGGTGTCGAGGCCGAAGCTGAGGCCCGGCAAGTTTGGCAACAGCGACGGATCGGAGTGGCGCAACTATGCGCTGACCGCGGTAGAGCCGGGTTCAATATACAAGCTGGTTACGGCAGCATCTGCGTTGGAGCACGGCGTGGTAGACCCGAGGGAAAAGTTTCATTGCAACGGTCATTACGGCAGGTATGGGCTATCCTGCTGGAAGGAAGGCGGACATGGCGAGCTTACCTTCCAGGAAGGAATAGCCCAATCTTGCAACATTGTGTTCGCTACTATTGCGGAGCGACTGGAAGCAGAGCAACTGGATCGAACGGCGGAGGCGCTTGGTGTGAAGGAGCGCATAGGCTGGCATAGCAGCCAAGGCTTCGGCCCGTTCCCGAAGCCGCTCAGACTGCTGCCGGAAGAGGAAGCGGGGCGCTTATTCGCGGGTGAGCGGAGCGGGGAGGACGGAGGTGTGCGCGTTCAGAGCGGTATCGGGCAGCGCGACGTCCGTATGACGCCGCTCCAGGCCGCGAATTTGATGGTAACGCTCATCCACGGAGGCCGAGTTATGGAGCCGAGAATTGTCAGCGAGGTCCGCTACGCGAGCGGCGAGAAAATGGTCGAGCTTCCGGCGCGTAAGCTGCCCCTGACCGGCCGAGGCATCCGTACGGATACGGCAATGGCATTGCTGCGAGGGATGGAGGCGGTCGTCGATCACGGTACAGGGCAATCGATACGTAAGGGAACCTGGAAGGTAGCGGGCAAGTCCGGTACAGCGGAGACGGAGAAAAACGGCGTGGCGCTTAATCACCAGTGGTTCGCCGGATATGGACCTGCTGCAAAGCCTCGCTATGCGGTAGCGGTGCTTGCGGCTAATCGTCCTATCGGCAGCTCCCACCAAGCGACCAAGCTGTTCCGCGGCGTCATGGACATCGCGGCGAAGCATGCGCATGAGCCTCATAGGCATGATCACCGCTTCTGAGCTATCTAATCAGAAATTAACGTTACCTTGCACTGCTAAATGGGATGGATGAGCTTTTTCGGGAGGTTTGTGTTGTGAGTCACCACTAAATGGGATGGATGAGCTATTTCGGCAGATTAGCGTTGTGAGGCACCACTAAATCGTTTGGATAAGCATAATCGAGCAAATAGTGTTAGGCGACACCGCTAATGGCGTCGGTTACAGCGGCTAGTTGCATGGTTCTACCCGGTGGGCCAGCGACCAAAAATAAAGCTCCCGTCACTCTGATGCAGAGGCGGGAGCTTTTTCGTAACTGTATTATTTTTTCAGTGAGTCAATAAAGGCGGTATCTTGCTTCCCAGGCTCATTCGCCACATCGGCTGCGACGACGGGTTCATCGAATTCGTCGACCGGTGTGCGAATCCAGCGGTGGAAGTAGCCTTGGTCGTACAGCGACTTGACGAGAATGACAAGTATCGGCGACAGGATGACGCCGGCGATGCCGAACAGCGAAAGCGAGATAATCATGAACGACAGCATAGTGAACGCCGAAACGCCCAGCGAATCGCCCGTAATCTTCGGCTCCAGAATTTGGCGCGTCAGAATGACGACCAGCAGCAGCGCAGACAGCCAAATGGCCAGCGATAATTTCCCAACGATGAACAAATAAATAATCCATGGGATGAACAGTGTGCTGACACCGAGCAGCGGCAACACGTCGAAGATAGCAGCGACTACCGCTATGATGAAGGCATTATCTACACCAAGCAGGATAAGAGCGATCAGAATAACGATGAACGTAATGCTGATCATTTTGGCTTGTGCCTTGATGTACGATGCGATGCCTCTGAATACATTGTTTCTAAGGAAGAAAAAAGCATTTTTAAAAGTTTTTGGCGTTTTGTCCGTTGCGGCCTGTTTCCAGGTTTTAATTTCGATACTTAAGAAATAAGCTAATATAATCCCGACCACAAAATTGAAAATAAAGGTGGAGAAGGATGATACGTATCCGATCAAGCCGTTCAGGAAGGCGGTAATCCACTTCTGCAGATTATCGGTTGCGCCTTTGGTCAGGTTTTTGATCTCTTCCGAAAGGCTGACGTCATTAGGAAGCTTGTCCAGCTGTTTCTCTACCTGGGACGCCAGATTGCCGATTTGTTCGGCAAGGATGCTTTGATATCTAGGGAAGTTCTCAATCAGCGCGTTACCTTGCTTTGTAATAAGCACAGCCGCCCCGGAGAAGGCGCCCAGAATGAGCAGGGTAAATATAAGTATGGATATACCGGAGGCGATGGACTTCTTTACGCCCCATTTGTTCAATCTTTTTGCGAGCGGCTCAATGATAAGGAAGATCAGGAACGCAAAAAAGATTGGAGTGGCGATCTTGTACACATAACTGAAGGCATACATGATCAAATAGACGGTTAATGCGATGAGTGCAATGTCAAATGCGGTTCTCCAGTATTTTTTGTAGAAAGGCAGCATTCGGTTCCCCTTCTTCCCATTTTCGGGATCTTGATTTGGTTATCTTTCCATTAAGATTGTACTATAGATTTTATGAATTGTGCCTATTTTTTATTTGAGTATGATACAATTAGAGGTATTGTTGTTGTTCTGAACCGCTAATCATTCATCGACTATTTCATCAAACGGTGGGGAAAACAAGATGGAAAATTTGTTTTTATGGGGATTCTACGTCATGACGTTCTACGCCTTTCTCCCTGGCGTGATAAGCCGAACGTTCGGCTTTCGCGTATTCAAGAAGGGGAAAGTGGAGAAGGAGATCGCACTGACGTTCGATGACGGGCCAGATCCTGTCTATACGCCACAGCTGCTGGATTTGCTCGCCCGCTACAATGCGAAAGCGACTTTTTTTGTCGTTGGGTCGCATGCTGATGGGCAAGAAGAATTGCTGCGCCGGATGCAAGAGGAAGGACATACCATCGGTATTCATAATTATGTGCATAAATCGAACTGGGTTATGCGTCCTCGAACGGTTAGGCGCCAGATTGAGAAGACGAACGATATTATTGAGCAGGCTACAGGCACCCGCTCGATCTACTACCGTCCACCATGGGGGATCGTCAATGTGTTCGATTACTCCAATCTCGGTTATTTGCGAATCATTCTATGGTCGGCTATGTTCGGGGATTGGCGAAAGTCCGTGGGCGCGGAACGCCTGAAGAAGCGGATGATGAAGAAGCTTCGTCCAGGCGAAGTCCTGCTGCTGCACGACTGCGGCAATACGCTGGGCGCCGATCATGATGCACCCCGCAATATGCTAAGTGCACTGGAAGCGTATATGGAAGAAGCAACGAAGAGAGGCTATACGTTCGTTGCCATCGAAGAGATGATGAAGCTGACGGATGCGAAGCGGGCGATGCACCGCTCGCTGGGCAAGCGAATTATCATCTCGTTATGGCTGATGTGGGAGCAGGCCTTCCATACCCTGTTCCGTCTGAAGAAAGTCGGCGACAGCGATACGCCGGCCTTCCATTATCGCGTGACGAAGTATAACGGCGACGAGCTGAAGTTCGAGCAAGGCGGCAGCATTGCGAAAGGGGATACTGTAGCGGAGCTGCACTTCGACAACCGGATGTTGTCGAGCATCGCCGCTACGTCCAAGTCGCCGCTTGCTACAGGCATTCGTATGCTGAGGGAAGTGGAGCGCGCGCTGCCGCAGCTTGCGGACCAGTTGTCAGCCGATCCTGAAGCTAAGCATATTAAGGCAGTATATGGTGTTACGATGATTCATCGCGGGGCAGACCGGCTGGGCTTTGAAATTTTCAAGCTGAGGGAAGGGCTATTCGCCAAGTCGACACGCATTTACTTGAAGCTGCTGCTTAAGGTATTGACCAATACGAAGCAATACGGCAAGGAGCGGAAGCGAAAGGACAGAAGTGAGGCCATCTCACCGCGCATGCTGCTGATGCCTGTACAGAAGATTGTGTCGTATGCGACGGTTCAGACGAGAATGATCAAAGAAGAAGTGGAGCGCGTGTCCGAATCTGTAGACCGGGTCATTAGCGGTGCTGCGGAGGATGCGTCTTCGATTGGTTCGAAGACAACGGCCATTTAATGCTCCAAGGCAGCAAGAGAAGAACGGTCCAGCCCTCATGACGGGCTGGACCGTTCTTTTGTTGTTTAGAACCATATGTCTTACTTGTAAAGCCGGTTTTGTCATGGATGTGGTAAGAAGTGTGCGGATGATTTGGCTTGTAAGAGATGTGCGGCTAAGGATATGTGGGTTTTAAAAAAGTAAAAACGGTTCATTCTGAGTCAGAAATGAACCGTTCCAGCAAGAATTAAAATTAAAGAGACAAAGTATCCAGCGGGATTTCAAAGGCCCGTTTAATAACTAACCCGGCAGCAAGCTTCGTTTCATCCGGTTTGTTATAAAGGTACATCATTTGGACGTGATTAACCGTTACTGGCAGCTGGTGCATGACTCTGGCTTTGATTTCGCTGAACATTTCGGGACTGATAGACTGAATGACACTGCCCGTCATAAGCAAGCTGTCTGGATTGATGAATGTAATAATGTTGGCGAGAGCTACCGAGATGCCATCGACTATTTTTTCATACAAGCCAAGAAACTTGGCATCACCTGTTTTGATGCCTTCGGCAAACTCCGCAAGCGTACATTTGATCGACACACCCAGTCCGCTGCTGGAAGCAAGCGTCGTTAAGCATCCGGATCTGCCGCAATGGCAAGGATAAGCGTCTTCCCCATAGAACCCTTTATAATGCCCGAATTCCCCTGCGACAAAGTTGGATCCCGCTACAATTTGTTTATCATGGACGAGAGCGCCGCCTGTACCATAATCGAACTTAATGGTGATATTGTTAGTGGATTCTTTCAAGCTGCCGTTCATGTTCTCGTAGACGGAAAGAAGATTAACGTCATTCTCGATATGCACAGGAATATGATATTTGTCTTCGAGCAACTGACTGAGCCGCAGACGATGAAAACCTATGCCGGGCGTACGGAGAACGATACCGTGCTGAGAATCCACCAGGCCCTGTATGCTGATGCCAATTCCTTTTATTTTGGAGGTGTTGGGCATTTGACTGATCAATTCATCAATGACTTCATGAAGCAGCTTCAGCAGCACATCTACGGAGCCATATTTGAAAATCGTACGTTCTGCTGATGCGACAGCTTCTTGACGTAGGTTGTAGACTTGTCCGCGAATATATTTGCCGGCGAGTTCAAGCCCAATGGCATAAAAGCTGCCGCTGTTGATATGAAGGCCCACTCTTTTTCGTCCGCTTCCTGCCTCCAGATCCATGAGTTCTCCTACCACGATTGTTTTTTCTTCTAACAGGCGGTTCACGATATTGGTTACGGTCTGCCTGCTAAGTCCAGTCTTTTCTGAAAGCTCTACGCGAGAGATCGGTCCTTCTGAATAAATGAGAAAAAGAACCTTCTGCTGATTAATTGATTTTAATAACATATGGCTAGTTTTTTTGACCGAATCGCTCACGATATGCATCCTCTTTCCGACAACTATTATATATTAATCGATCTTCAAAACATTTGATAAATGATTCACCTGCTCTGCTTCAAGTGTAGCATTAATATCAAGTGAATAAAAGTTGCTAGTCAGGCCGATAAAAGGAACTTTTAATCCCACAATACCAAAAAAACAAAGGATTGTATTGACAATGTGGAAAAAATAGATATGATTAATTTGTAAACTGATTTGATTAAAGAAAACAAATAGACGTCTAGAGGAGCAATTCATGGGATGGATGGGATGGATGCTTGCAGCAGCAGCGATGGCGGCGCTGACTTACATATGCTGGCTGCATGCAGTTGTGTTAAAACCTGGCAGGGCAGATGCGCTTATTGTGCTTGGTTATGTATCGAAAGACGGCCGAATACATCCTTTGCTTAAGGAAAGACTGGATGAGGCTTACAAACTTTTTCAGCAGTATGGGCACCAATATATCATTGTATCGGGGGGAGCAGTTGGTTCACGCCGATCGGAAGCGGAGCTGATGAAAAAGTATCTGGTGAAGAAGGGCGTTCCAGCAAAAAGAGTATTAAAAGAAGACAAATCATCTAATACGGTTCAGAATTTAATGTTTAGCAAGCAATTGATGGAGCAGTATCAGCTAGAATCCTTTATTATTATATCAAATTTATTCCATATTCGCCGCACGAAGTATATTATGCATCGACTCGGGATGGAAGGCGGTTTCAGCGCTAATCGAAGCTTTAGAAGTATTGCGGTCTTTCAGCTCAAATTAACCTTTTTGGAAATTCGGGCTTTCAGGTTAACGCTCCCGATTATTAAAAGGGCCATTCATGATCAAAATAATGGGTAAGAAGGTTAACGGTCCAACAAATAATATTAAAATTGTAAACGCTTACAAGTAATTGCGGGAGGTGAGGCTTAAAAGAGGAAATCCATTAACTTATTTACAAATGATTAACCCTGATTTGATTGGTAATTAACAAAATACAGCTATATTCAAATAGTTAATCCAATTTATTTATTAATTAAAGGGGGAACTAAAATGTTGAATGCAAAAATGAAACGATTAATGAGTACGGGTGTTGCAGCCGTATTATCTCTAACGATGCTGGCTGCATGCGCTGGAAACGGCGGGAAGAACGGGACTAGCCCAAGTACAACTCCTGTTGGCTCGGATAAGCCAGGTGTCTCTGCAGAGACAGAGGTTTATGAGAATGGCTTGTCAAAGAATGAGAAAGTCACGCTAAAGGTAGGCTTCTTTGTAGGGGGTTATGGCCGAGAGTGGTTTGATTATGCAGTTGAATCGTTCACAGCCAAGTATCCAAATGTCAAAGTAGACATCACGGCTTCAGCTGATATGAAGACGATTCTTTCTACAAAAATCTCTGCAGGCAATGATAATGACATGTTTGATCTATTCAATACAGAGCCATCTGGAGGTATTGTGGGGCTCGCTGAAGCCGGTAAGCTTGAGCCAATGGATGATATTTGGGAATATCCTCTTCCAGACGTGCCGGACAAAAAGGTCAAGGATCTTATGATGCCCGGCATGTACGAGTCAACGCCGCTGATCAATGGGAAAAGGTATGAATTTACGACGGCGAGCAGCTTTGGCGGGTTGTTTTTTAACAAAAAGCTATTCGAAGAGCATGGCTGGAACCAAAACCCGAACACATGGGATGAATTTAAAGCGCTGCTAGCAGACATTAAAGCGGACGGCATAGCTCCAATTACGTTCCCGGGCATTCATCCAAGCTACCATAACTGGGCTTTCGGAACAGCGAAAAACTTTGAGCTGGCTGATATCAATGGCCATGTCGATGAATTTATCGAAAATTTTAGAACCTATGGTCTGCCGCAATACACCAATCCGGAGACAGTTGAAACCTGGACGCGTTTCTACGAGCTTGGTCAACAAGGATATTTTGCAGAGGGACTTCCGGCATTGAACCATACGCAATCGCAAATGCAGGTTATTCAGGGGCAAGCCGCGATGGTATCGACAGGGACTCATGTCGAGAATGAAATGAAGGAAGCAACGCCTGAGGATTTCGATTGGGGCTACATGGCTGTTCCTTTCAGAGATAACACGAATCAACAGCTCTGGATTCGAAGCGGTACTTCAAACTTCAACTATATCTGGGCAGCTAAGCCGGAGCTGAATAAAAAGTGGGCCAAAGAATTGATCGCATGGCTGGTTACGCTTGAAAATCAACAATTTGCTGCCGAAAAAGCAGGCGCTTTGCCCATGCGCAAGGACTTTACGGAGGATGCTGCCCGAACGGCTACGCTGTCCAGCTCTGCCCAATCTGTACTGAAGTACATTGCGGATAATCAGGCTCATACTTACAAAGCAAGCCGGTCTGTCAGCATTTCCGATCCGAATCTTGCTCAAGCGGAAAAATTAATGAATGAGAATATTGCGAAATTTGCTATGGGCATGCAGGACCCGAAGCCGATTCTGGAGCAAGCTGAAGAGCTGCTGAAGAAGGCTGTAGAGGCTGAAAAGAAATAAAAAAACGTGATGGAGCGGGGAGGATCATCTCCGCTCTTCCATTGCAACCATAGGCTTCACACTGACTTATAAACGTCTCGTAAGATTGGAGTTGACCTCTCATGTCTGATTCAACCGCTGAGAAGACTGTGCGCAAGCTGGGTCTAGATAAGGCGAATACGCAGAAGTGGATCTTTCTGTTCGTAGCCATCGTGCCTCCCTTTGGCGGCTATTTGCTTTTTACATTGTTTCCGAACATTCTATCTGTCTATTATGCGATGCTCAATTGGGACGGATTTACGGATGCCAAGTTTGTCGGGTTGTCCAATTTCATCACCGCATTCCAAGATAAATATGTGTGGCGCGCGCTTACTCACAACTTAATTTTTATGATAACCGTGCCTTTCTTTGTGATTATCATCTCCTTGCTCCTTGCCTATTTAATTACAAATAAATCGTATAAAGAAAATAAATTTTTGAAGGTATTGTTTTTCTTTCCGAATGTTTTATCTACGGTCGTAGTCGCCCTCCTCTGGGCTTTCATTTATGACGGATCGTACGGTTTGCTCAATGGGCTTCTCAAATTCGTTGGCATTAATATCGGGAATTTCTATTGGTTGGGCAATGAAAGCACGGCGCTTGCAGCTATTATCCCGGCATGGGTGTGGGGCGGCGTCGGCTTGTACGTCATAATCTTTGCCAATGCGATGCTGGGGATTCCAAAGTCATTGTACGAAGCGGCGATTCTTGAAGGAGCCGGACATATGACACGCTTGTTTAAAATTACAATGCCGCTCGTTACGCCCATTATCCGCGTCAGCGCTTTGTTCCTCGTCGTCGGCACAATGAAGGGCTTCGAAATCATCCTCATTATGACGAATGGGGGACCATTCGGGTCGACGGACGTCATCGGCCTTTACATGTTTAACTTAGCTTTTGGCGTAGAGTATCGGAATTACGGCTACGCTTCGGCAGTCGGTATGATTCTGTTCGCTATATTAGTAACAGCAAAGCTGTTAATCGATAAATTTGTGCCGAACAAAGGCTACGAGTATTAGTTTCCATATAAAGGTTCGGAGGGATCTGTTTGAAGGAAAAACGAACGTTAATGGACATTGTGTGGCGTGTGGTGCTGTATGTCTGGGCGCTGACCATATTATTTCCTTTAGTCTGGGTTATTTACGAATCGTTAAAAAGCAATCCTGAGTTTTTTAAAGATATATGGGCGCTGCCTTCGGAACTGCGATGGCAGAATTATTCCAAGGCCTGGAATCAATACGGTTTTGGGCAATCACTCTTAAATACCCTATATTATGTTGGAGGAAGTCTGGTGCTTGGTCTATTCTTTACGACCATTAACGCCTATGCGCTTACTCGAATGAAATTCAAAGGAAGAAAACTGATATGGGGCTTGATTATGTTGTCTCTGTTCCTGCCGGGCATCAATGCGCTTGTACCCCAGTATGTCATTATGCGGGAGTTGAGTTTGACCAATAGCTTGACCGGATTAATTCTCTTGTCCAGTCTGGGGGAAAGCGTGTTCTACCTTATGCTGCTCGGAGGATTTATGAGCTCTCTGCCAGTGGAGCTTGAAGAGAGCGCAACGATGGATGGCGCCACCTTATTCCAAAAGTTCTGGCGCGTTATTGTGCCTTTGTCTACACCGGGAATTGTAACCGTTGGCGTATTCAAGTTCCTAGGATTCTATAACAATTTCTTGGCGCCGTTCATCTATTTGAGCGATCCAAAGAAATATCCCATTGCGGTGCAAATGTATTCTGCGAACAAGCAAATGGAGTTTACTGCGGATTGGGTAACTTTGTTTGCCGGGGTAACCATTGCGATGGTACCGTCCATTATTATTTATATCCTATTCCAAAAACTTCTTATGGAAGGCGCGACAATGGGCGGGGTGAAGGGATGAATGTCATGCATCAGGTAGAAGCGAAGTATAAGCTGATGGCATTGGATCTGGACGGGACTCTCCTGACAGACCGGGAGCAAATTACGGAAGAGACGAAAAAGTGGATTCAATATGCCGTAGACAACGGAGTTACCGTCATATTTTCTACCGGAAGAGGCTTGCAAAATGCGAAGGGCTTCTGGGATGAGCTCGGTCTCGATTCCCCAATGGTGCTGCTCAATGGCGCAGAGATTTGGGAAGGGCCGGGCAGACTTAATAAACGCGTCTTTATTCCTCGGGACACGATTCGCCGCATTCACGCGATTGCTGCTGAACGGGGTGAATGGTATTGGGGCTACAGTGTAGAAAGCCTGACAGGCGCCGCGGACTGGACGCCGGAGATGTTCGAGCGGGATTGGATGAAATTCGGCATCGGCAGCCATGACCAAGAGAAGCTTGCGGGAATAAAGAAAGAGCTGCTCAGTTGGGGAACGCTTGAGATTACCCACTCTGCCCCTGTCAATATGGAGATTTCAGTGCAAGGCATTTCAAAGGAAAGCGGAGTGCGCCAGGTTTGTCAGCTGCTGGGCTTGTCTATGTCCGATGTCATCGCTATAGGAGACAGCTATAATGACGCGAAGCTGCTGAAGGCGGCAGGTCTCGGTGTGGCGATGGCCAACGGAGAAGAGCATATCCAATCCATAGCGGACGTCATCACGGCTACCAACAACGAGGACGGCGTTGCTGAGGCGATTCGGAAGCATGTATTCCAGATCGAATAAATGCAGTAAGTGTATGCATGTAGAGATAGAGGGGAGCAGTCATAGATGAACGTTCAATCGAAAGAGATAAATTTAGATCAATTGGGCGAAACGATATACCGGGAGACCATAAATGGAGAACAGTTGAGATGGCATTCTCCGCTTGAGGCCCCCTTTCACATCGCGGGATTCCCTTGGCTTGCGCAGGATGGGCTATTCAGACGCCTGCCCCTCGCTTCGGGGGCTGTCTTGCCGCCTGCGGTTGATACGCTTGCTTATTGTACGGCAGGCGGGCAGATTCGCTTTCGCACCAATTCTTCGAGGCTGGTCATAAGGGTGCGTCTTGCCGGACCGGCCAATATGTATCATATGGCGCCTACAGGGCAGTGCGGGATTGACTGTTATCTTGGAGAGCCGGGCGAGCAGAGCTTTATCACCACGGCTAAATTCAAGCCAACGGCAAATGAATATGAATCACAGCTTTATCAGTGGGATACAAAAAAAGATGTGGCCGTCACCTTAAACTTGCCGCTCTACCAAGGAGTGGAAGAGGTGTGGATCGGTGTAGATCAGGACGCTGTCATAAGCGAAGCGCCTGCCTATGCAAGCAGCAGACCCGTTATTATATATGGAACTTCGATTACGCAAGGGGGATGCGCCTCCCGGCCGGGTATGGCTTATACGAATATTCTCAGCCGGATGATTCCGGTGGAGTTCGTCAATCTTGGCTTCTCAGGCAATGGAAAGGGCGAGCCGGAGCTCGCGCATATCATGTCGGAAATCGATGATCCGGCGCTTTTCATTCTTGATTATGAGGGGAATACGGGCGATGCCGATAACATCGCACGAACGCTGCCTGCATTTATTCAAATATTGAGAGAGCGGCATCCCGTAGTTCCAATATTAGTCGTCTCCAGGATTAGCACGGCCGAAGACCAGTTCTATATGAAGAGAAGGGAGCTTAATGATCGCCGCAGGCTGATTCAGATCGAGAATGTGGAACAGAGGCGGATAGAAGGAGACCGCAATATCCATTTCGTTGACGGCTTGAAGCTGCTAGGCGATGATTTCGTCAATGATTGTACGGTTGACGGAACACATCCGACTGACCTCGGTTTTTTGCGCATGGCACAATCGCTTGCACCTATTATTAAGCCATTCTTGCGACTGTGATTAACCAGATAGATGATAGGAACAGCCTTCAGACTGCATGTTTTAGTTTAAGGGCTGTTTGTCTATCAGACACCTGTAATACATGTTAAGACGACAAAGGAGAGGATCTTAATGAAATCCAATAGTAGAAACCTGCCTTTAATCGTAATGGTCTGCTTAATTGCTGGAGTTGCTAGTCTATGTTACGGCATTATGGTATTCGCGTCTTCAGAGAAAGCTGATGGTGTCTCTAAAAAAGATAGAGAGGCGTACTTAGGATATTCATTGTTCAAGGGTCACATGCATACCCATACCTCTCTCAGTGATGGGATATTGTTGCCTGATGATGCTTACCGTTTTGTGAAAGCTAATACAGATTTTGATTTTTATGCTGTGACGGAACACGACGTGACTTATGACATCAGTACGGGCAGTGATTTTATTACGAATGTGCAAGACTCTTATTCAGAAGAATACAAATTGCTGCATGAGCAATCCGATGCTCACAATCGTGATGATGAATTTATTACGCTGCCGGGTACGGAAGTGACCTGGTACGATGAAGCGGGTCATATCAACTTATTTAATACAGCATGGTTCCCAAGAACACATGGATTAGGTGCGGATGGCACGTGGGGCTGGAGCGACATCAAATACGATTTGCCCACCTTTTACGCAAGACTTGCTCAAGATCCTGATGCGATTGCTCAATTCAACCATCCGCGTTCGTCAGGAAATTGGAGTTTCAATGAATTTAAACACTATAACCGAGATGTGGACAGAAATCTGAATATGATCGAATACAAATCCTCCAATGATTTTGCCATCTATACCAAGGCATTAGATCGAGGCTGGCATGTGTCTCCTGTATTTGGCGGAGACGAGCACAAAGGAAATTGGGGAATGGTTCAACCTCATGTAACCGGGATATGGGGGGATAATCTATCAAGAGAAGGTCTATATGAGGCGATGCGCAATCACCGCACCTATGTATCATTTGATCGAAATTTAGAAATGGCGGTTTCGGCAAACGGTCAGATGATGGGGGCGATCCTTCCAGCTGATACCCATGAAATTGATCTGTATGTACGGATCATTGACCCTGATGCCAGCGATCAGTTGGATAAAGTCGTTGTGTACAAAAACAGCGGTGAAGTAGTCAAGGAGTACAGCAATATTGCCAGCCATTCATTTGAAATCGAAGAAGCCTTTGCAAGCGCAGACGGGGATTATTTTATCGTTAGAGCTTTCCAAGGAGATGGTGAAGAAGCTGTTAGCGCTCCAATATGGATTGGTGATGTAACGAGAGGCACGGTGCATGCGCCTGAAATTACGGTCCATGGACAATATCCGGATACCGTTGAGCTTGGGGATCTAGTAGAAGTGCTGGACGCTTCGGCGACGGATAATGGCGGTCAATCTATACCGGTGGAAGTAATCATTTTAAATGATAAGGGAGAAGCAGCCGCTCTGGATCAGCAATTCAAGGTAGAGATGTATGGCGAATATTTCATTAAATATGTCGCTACCGACAATCAAGGAAATACGCGCGTTGAACTTATCCGGCTGCTTGTTGATCAACACAATCTGGATGCAGACAACATTTTAAATGAATTTCAACCCATTGTTAATGTAGGCGCAAATGAACGTGAGGTAGGAATAAATGTAGTAACCGATAAGGCATTAGAAGCAGCCTATATTCAGTATAAACCTGAGTCAGAGGCGTCGTGGGACAATGCTGAAGCCGTACAAGCGGGAGCCTCTTATTTTCAAGTCGCGTATGGCGATACATTTGCCAAGAGTAACTATCGTGTGCTTGCAGCTCATGAAGCGAATTTATCCGATCTCGACTTAGGAACTAAGTATGACTATCGGTATGGCATTTCACCGACGGGACCTTGGAGCGATAGTTATAGTTTTAGGACCGCATCAGCTTCAGGGGATGCCGTTATGTATGTGATGGGGGATCTTGAAGTTCCGGATCGAAATCCGGAAAGCTTCCGGCTCTTTAAAGATATGCTGGACGTTCTGCAGGAGAAAAATGCTAACGGACAAACTATGATTCAAGTCGGAGACTTGGCCTGGCTTGGCGGCAATATGTATGCATGGGATGATGTGTTTAACAACATTTACAACAACGATTTGGGTTTAATTTCTGCTCATGTTGCCGGGGACCGTGAACGTGTGACGGAACGGAAATTCGGGGCATTCTCCGGGTTCTTCAACCTGCCGAAGAACGGTGAGGGCAGCTATCGAGAAACGAATTATTCGTTTGATTACGGCGATATGCACATTGCTGTTCTGAATTCTGTGCTGGATTTCGAGAAGCAGCTGTCATGGCTGGAAAAGGATATGCGGGCAACGGATAAAAAGTGGAAAATCGTAATGGGACATTATCCTTATTATGGCGGTCAATCTGGCGATGAGACCGGGATGAACATCATGAGAGTGAAATTGTCTCAGGCATTTGAAAGGCTTGGCGTCAGTTTGTATATTGGCGGTCATGATCATGTGTATAAACGGACAACCATACGAAACGGTGTAAAGGATCTATCGGAAGCAGCGATAAACCTTGGAACAACTTTTGTGACAGTTGGTTCATCAGGTCCAACGTTCTATGATAACAAAACCTTTGACTGGGATCATATCGTTTATGATGAACATAAGCAGACGGGTGTTATTTTAGAATCGAACGAACATTCTCTCATTTTAAAAGCTTACAACAGCGACGGTGTTGAAATAGATACATTTACGGTTCAACAACCTGAAAGCTATATGAACTTAACAAGCGCGATTGTAGAAAATAACGTCTTGAAGGGCGTGGGGGTTTTAAATTACCCCAATTCGCTTGAACGGGTTACGGTTATCGCTGAAAAGCGTGATCATACGGGTGAACAGCTGATAGAAACGGTTATTCAAGAAGTGACGCTGGAACATCTCGGACGTGAGCAGATCATCTTGCTTGACAGCCCGCTTGCGTTTGGGGATGAACATATGATCATTGTAAGATTAGTTAATAACCCAATCGACAGAGAGCCGTTAACGGACCCTTTAATAGTGAAAGAGGGAATGCTGGGCGATGGATCGGAAGACAACCCGTATCAAATTAAAAGTGTAGAGGGACTTTATAAAATGCATGAGTTCCCGGACAAACACTATGTTTTAGAACGGAATATTGATGGGAAAGGCGTGTTTTTCGAAGCCATTGGCGCCAATGGAACTCCATTTACGGGGACGTTTGATGGGCAAGGGCATACGATTACAGGCGTTATTGTCTCCTCAGGCGGAGCGGGCCTCTTTGCCATTAATGAAGGGATCATTCGAAATGTGGGTATCATCCATGCTGATATTGATGTCCGCCGGAGTAATGTGGGGATTCTGGTTGATCAGAATGATGGAATCATGGAATACGTCTACAGTACCGGGTCCATTAAAGGCAACTCTACGGTTGGCGGTCTTGTGGGCTACTTGAACGGTACCGTTAAGAACAGTTATTCAACGGCTCGAGTCCATGCACGAGGCAAGCAAGCCGGCGGCATTATTGGGATTACAAATCGGGGCAGCGTAACAGATCAGGTCTATGCAATGGGAGCCGTTATAGCAGACGAATCAAATGCGGGCGGCATCAGCGGATATGGATACAACAATACCGTCATTCAAAATAGTATGGCATTAAATCCGTCTGTTGTTACAGGTACTGCATCTAATCGAATTGTCGGCAGAGTATTAGCTGGCGATACAGCCACTTTAGTAAATAATTACGCGGATGAAAATATGTTTGTCAGCAGTGAGAATGTGACAGTGAATGATCCGAACAATGAAAAGGGACAGGGTGTTGGTACAGAAGCATTCACGAAGTCATCATTTTTCACAGAAACTCTCGGTTGGGACTTTGATTCAATCTGGATCTGGAATGAAGATGCAAAACGTCCATTGCTGCAAAGCAATTTGGAACCCATTAACGAAGATCATAATCCAAAGCCGAAGCTTGATCAAAACGAAGACGGGTACTACATGATTCGTTCGATTAATGAATTGAACACCATTTCAGAATTTCCGAATGAAAATTATATAGTGGAAAACGATCTTGATTTTGAAGGGAAGCTTTTTGAGCCATTATTCAAGGGGACGCCTTTCCTTGGCGTATTTGATGGGAATCATAAATCTTTGACCCATTTCAACTCAGGAAATGGCGGCTTATTCCATCTGAATGGCGGAACGATTAAAAACTTAGCTATGGTAGATTCGAGTGTCACAGGCGGGAGTAATATAGGCATACTCGTTAATACGAACAACGGAAAGGTAGAGAATAGTTATGTAACGGGCTCAATCGAAGGCTCCAGCACGGTGGGCGGTCTTGTGGGCTATTCCAATGGCATCGTGAGAAACAGCTATTCTACGGCAAATGTAACGGCTCAGCTGAACCAGGCCGGCGGTTTGATCGGCATTACGAACTCGGGCAGTTTAACGGAAAACGTGTATGCATCGGGAGACGTCCAGGCGCTTAGAAGCAATGCAGGCGGGGTAACAGGCTACGGCTATAATGATACGGTTGTTAAAAATGTTATTGCACTTAATCCTTCAGTCGTGACGCCAACTATGGCGAACCGTGTGGTGGGTCGCGTTCTTGCCGGGCATACCGCAACGCTTGAGAATAATTATGCGTTCGATGGCATGATTGTGGATAAAGAAGGCGAAAGTATTAGCGCTGCTAATAACAGAAAAGGTTTAGGGCTATCCCAACAGCAGGTTGAAGATCCCAATACGTATACCGATAAACTAAATTGGGATTTTGAGTCGGTGTGGATGTGGAATGATACATTAAAGCGTCCGGTATTGAGCAGTAATCCTGAAGAGGCAGGAGAGCCTGCCGTGCCATTGGAAAGAAATGAAGCGGGTTATTACAAAATCAAATCCATTGCTGATCTGAACGTGATGGAAGACTTCCCGGCAGAAAAATATATGTTAGATCAGGATTTGGATTACGCTGGACAAACGGCGGAGTCGCTATTTAAAGTTGTTTCGTTTACTGGTGTTTTCGATGGAGACGGGAAGAAAATCTATCACTTTAATGCTTCGAGCGGTGGCTTATTCCATCTCAATGGCGGACTGCTTAAAAATATAGCGATGATAGATGCCAGCGTCACTGGCGGGAGCAGAATAGGCATACTCGTCAACACGAACAATGGCGAGCTAGAGAATAGTCTTTCAACAGGCTCCATTGCAGGCTCTAGCACAGTCGGAGGTTTAGTTGGCTATTCCAATGGTATCGTAAGGAACAGCTATTCTACTGCGGATATCACCGCCCAGGTAAGTCAGGCCGGCGGACTAATCGGAATTACGAACGCAGGCAGCTTAACAGAAAACGTGTATGCGTCTGGAACCGTTCGGGCGATCACGAGCAATGCGGGCGGAGTGACTGGCTACGGCTATAATGATACAGTCGTCAGAAATGTCATTGCATTGGGCCCTTCGGTTACGGCGCCAACTATGGCGAACCGTGTGATGGGACGGGTTCTTGCGGGGCATACCGCCACGCTCGAAAATAATTATGCATTTGACGGTATGATTGTGAATAAGGAAGGTGTTGCTGAAGGAGCATTAACAACCCTTAAAGGCTTAGGCCTATCTGGAACTGAAATAGAGACTTCGTCCACCTATACAGAACGGTTAGGGTGGGACTTTAACGAGATTTGGAGATGGGATAATATAGCCAAACGTCCTGTTTTACAATCCGTATCAGAGGGCAACGAAGAAGAGCCAGTTAGCCTGATTGAGCTTGAGCTCGAAGGGCTGCTTACACTGGTCGTTGGAGAGAATGACCAGACGATGACTGCCGCTGTGTACAGCGATGGAACCCGTGAAAACGTGGAGACCAATGTTGCCTATACAAGCAGTAATCCAACTATAGCGGAGATCAGCGCTAGCGGTGTAGTCACAGCGAAGTCGGAAGGAACCGTACTCATCACGGCAGAGTATGCAGGTTTGATTTCATCCTATGAGCTGATCGTTGTTAAGAAAGATGAGCCCGACAAGAAGCTGAATCGCTTGGAGCTTAGCGGATTGGATCCGCGAATGCAGGCCAATTCTACCTTAAGTTTAGTCCTTACCGCCATCTATGAGGATGGAACAAGGCAAACGATAAGCGATGGCGCTATGTATACAAGCAGCAAGCCGCAGACAGCATCTGTATCCGAATATGGTGTGGTAACCGCTCATCGTCCGGGTGCAGTCACGATTACCGCTTCTTATCAAGGAAAAACAGCTAGCTATAAGGTGAGAATTAATGCGGCGGGCGGGATTCCCTTTACGCCGTAGCTATGCGCCGTTATTTTTATTTATAATGGAGGAAACAAAATGAAAGCAGCAAAGCCACTTGTAATCGCACATCGCGGTGCTTCTGCGGAGGCTCCTGAAAATTCATTAGCAGCATTTATGCTAGGTGTAATGCAGGAATGCGATATGATCGAGCTGGACGTTCATCTTACGAAGGATAAGCAGGTCGTCGTTATTCATGACCACACGTTAGATCGCACGACTAACGGTGTAGGCGACATCGCTAATCTTAATTACGAGGATATTAAAGGTTTTGATTGCGGCAAGTGGTTTAGCGTTCAATATGCTGGGGAATATGTTCCTCTGCTTGAAGAAGTATTGACGAAAGTGCCTGCCCATGTCCAGTTTAATGTGGAAATAAAAGCCGCGGGAACGCCAGGTTTGGTAAGCAGCCTAATGGATGTATTAAGAAAAACGGATCGTATCGGAAGTACGGTCGTATCATCGTTTCATTATGGCAGCTTGGCGGAGCTTAAAAAACAATTGCCTGAAATTCGCATTGGTTTGCTATATCATCAAGAGGTTGCGGACTGCAAAAAATTCGAAGAGGAATCGGGCGTTGAAGTATTTTCATTGCATCCGCATTACCCGTTCGTCACTGAATCCTATATGGAGACCGCTAATGCTGCCGGCAAAGCCGTCTATCCATGGACGGTGGATGGAGAAGCAGATTTGAGAAAACTTATAAGTTTGGGCGTAGCGGGAATAATTACCAATAAGCCGGGCCTTTTAAGAATGATATTGGATAAATAACTATAACAAAAGAAAGGGCCCTCATTGGGCCCTTTCTTTGTTCTTTCTGCTTGGGACATCCTAACTACATCTTCATAACGCCGCCAGTGCTGGCGGATGTAACGAGATGAGCATAACGCGCAAGGTAGCCGCGTTTGATCTTCAGCTCGAAGCCCGGCCATGCGGCGCGGCGCTCTTCGAACTCCTCATCGCTGATCAACAGGTTCATCGTGCGGTTGTTCATGTCGATCTCAACGATATCGCCATCGCGAACGAATGCGATCGGTCCGCCTTCAGCCGCTTCCGGGGAAGCATGGCCGATACTAATACCGCGGGATGCGCCTGAGAAGCGTCCATCCGTGATGAGAGCGACTTTGGCGCCAAGACCCATGCCGACGATTTGGGATGTTGGAGCAAGCATCTCAGGCATGCCTGGGCCGCCTTTTGGTCCTTCGTAACGGATAATAACGACATGACCTTCTTTGATCTTGCCGCCAGCGATGCCAGCGAGCGCATCATCCTGCGAATCGAAGCAGATCGCAGGACCTTTGTGGTAGCCGCCAACCGACTTGTCGACTGCGCCTGTCTTGATGATGGCGCCATTCGGTGCAAGGTTGCCGAACAGGACAGCTAGACCTCCGCGCTCGGTATGCGGGTTGTCGATGGAACGGATCACATCGTTATCCTTCACTTCGCAACCTTCAGCATTCTCGCGCAGCGTCTTGCCCGTCACGGTCATGGTATCGCCGTGGAGCGCGCCTTCCTTCTTAAAGAGCTCGTTCAATACGGCGCTTACGCCGCCCGCATTGTGAACGTCTTCGATATGATAATCGGATGCCGGAGCGATCTTAGCCAGATGCGGCACACGCTCAGCAACTTCGTTAATGCGTTCGATTGGGTATTCAATACCTGCTTCATGAGCGATGGCAAGTGTATGAAGCACGGTGTTCGTGGAACCGCCCATCGCCATATCGACAGCGAAAGCATTGTCGATCGCTTCTTTGGTTACGATATCGCGCGGCTTCAGGTTAAGATCGATCAGCTTCATCAGCTGGCGAGCAGCTTCTTTAACAAACTCTTTGCGCTCAGGCGCAACCGCCAGAATCGTGCCGTTGCCCGGAAGAGCAAGGCCAAGCGCTTCCGCAAGGCAGTTCATGGAGTTGGCTGTGAACATGCCGGAGCAGGAGCCGCAAGTCGGACAGCCGTATTGCTCAAGCTCAAGCAGCTGGTCGTCGCTGATCTTGCCTGCTTGGTGCGCGCCTACGCCCTCGAATACGCTGGAGAGGGAGATCGGACGTCCGTCGGATGTTTTGCCGGCTTTCATCGGTCCGCCGCTGACTAGCATTGTCGGAATGTTAACGCGAAGTGCGCCCAGAATCATGCCCGGCGTAATTTTGTCACAGTTCGGAATACAGATCATGCCGTCGAACCAGTGCGCGTTCACAACTGTCTCTACGGAGTCCGCAATAATCTCGCGGCTGGCAAGGGAATAACGCATGCCGATATGGCCCATGGCAATGCCGTCGTCTACGCCGATTGTATTGAACTCGAACGGTACGCCGCCCGCCTCACGGATTGCTTCTTTGACCAGTTTGCCGAATTCTTGCAAGTGAACGTGGCCTGGTACGATGTCGATATAAGAGTTGCATACCGCGATAAACGGTTTGCCGAAGTCTTCATCTTTCACGCCCGCAGCACGCAGCAAGCTGCGGTGTGGCGCGCGGTCGAAGCCTTTTTTGATCATGTCAGAACGCATTCTTTTGGCCGCCATTAATGTAGAACCTCCTTAAAAATAGCCAGAGCGCTGCATGCGCCCCGGCGCTTATGACCTAAAATAATGAATACTCATAATTTTATCATAACGGACAACCGTTGGCTATATAAAGGGAACCACTGCCAATATCCGGCCGCTTCATTAATTAATCCTTAAGAATGACTTAAGCTTTGTGAAAATACGGCTTTCCCGATTACGTTTCGACTTTGGTTCATGTATAGTAGAATCAACAAAAACAAGGAGGATGAATGGTGTGGAGCGTCGCGTATTGATCGTGGACGATGAGCGTGAAATCGCCGAACTGATCGAAATTTATTTGAGAAACGAAGGATTCCAGACAGAGGTCGCATTCGACGGCGAGCAGGCGATAGAAGCGTTCGAGCGGGAAGCTGCCGATCTTGTCATTCTCGATATTATGATGCCGAAGCTGGACGGGCTGGAAGTATGCCGCCGAATTCGCAAGGATCATCATGTGCCGATTCTGATGGTTAGCGCGAAGACTGGCGATATGGATAAAATCATGGGCCTGATGACGGGAGCGGACGACTATATTACGAAGCCGTTTAATCCGCTGGAGCTGATCGCCCGCGTACGCTCGCTGCTGCGGCGGTCTTATCAGTACAGCAAGCCTGCTGATTCCGCCGCCGGGAGCCGCGAGAGCGAGAGCAAGGAGCTGCGGCTAGGCGCACTGCGTATTGACAAGCTAAGCCATTCCGCCAACGTAGACGGCAGGCCGCTTCACCTCACGTCGACAGAGTTCGGTATTCTGCATCTGCTGGCCAGCCAGCCGGGGCGGGTGTTCAGCGCCGAGGATATCTTCCAGCAGGTGTGGAAGGAGAAGTATTTTGAATCAAACAATACGGTCATGGTGCACATCAGCAAGCTTCGGGACAAGCTGGAGAAGGAGCTGGGCGAGAAGCTGATTGTCACCGTGTGGGGGGTTGGCTACAAAATTGAAGGATAACGTCGTCTTCCGGCTTGTGTTCCGGTCGTTTCTGAATATTTTCTTTGCTGCCATCCTGTCTTTGGTGGGGGTCGCGCTATTGTATGTTGTGGCGCTCTTCCTGTCCAGCAACTTCCGATCGTTTTGGTTCCTGCGGGACCTGGGTATATTTTTTGTTAACGGTTTACCCTATGCGCTGGGGCTCTGGTTCATATGGGTGCTGCTATTCGGCGCCTGCTTCTTTATCCTGCAGTGGGTGCAATTCAGCGCCTTCGGCAAAATCAACGAGACCGTACGCCAGATTGCAGACGGCCAGCTGGAGATGAACCATCAGATTGCCGTCCGTCAAAGAAGCGTGTTCGGCGTGCTTGCCCGCAATGTTAACAGGCTGTCTGATCGTCTTCAGCATGCGCTCGAGGAAGAGCGCCGCGCGGAGCAAGCGAAAAACGAATTGATTACGAACGTATCGCATGATCTGCGCACGCCGCTCACTTCGGTAGTGGGTTATCTGGGCCTTATCGAACAGGACCGGTACCGGGACGAAGTGGAGCTGCGCCATTATATTGCGATCGCGTATAAGAAGTCGCAGCATCTTCACGAGCTGATTGATGATCTGTTCGAATATACGAGGATGAGGCATGATACGATTGCGCTCAAGCTGGAGCCGATTAATCTGGTTGAGATGCTGGGGCAATTGCTGGTGCAGTACCATATGCCGCTGGAGGAAGCGGGAATGGTTAGTCAGCTGCATAGCGAAGAGAAGCAAATTACGGTCAAGGCGGATGCCGGCAAGCTGGCGCGCGTATTCGAGAATCTGATCTCGAATGCCATGTCATATGGACGCGAGGGCAAGCGGATTGATGTGTGGATTACTTTAATTGAAGGCAAGGTTTCCGTCGCGATTGTGAACTATGGCGAGCCGATCTCTGCGATTGACCTGCCCCATATTTTCGACCGCTTCTACCGGGCCGACAAGTCGAGAACCAGATGGTCCGGCGGTTCCGGCCTTGGGCTTGCGATATGCAAGAGCATCGTGGAGAAGCACGGCGGCACCATTGATGCGGACAGCAACACGGAGCGTACGGTCTTCCGCGTCATTCTGCCCTTGCAGTAAGATGAGGATGGGAAGTGAAGCGGCTACAGCCGCGATCGGAGCCATAGTGGGTTCCTGAAGTGCCCGGTTATAGATAAAACTAAGAAGGTCTTAAGGTTTATTTATGAAACAGTTACAATCTCCTTAAGCTTGGCTGCCTATACTGAACAGTATAGACAACTGAGCGAAAGGGGATTTTTTTGTTGAAGATGATCGTAAAGACAAAACCTAGATACGGCATGCGGTTGACGATGGTCGCGGCAGTAGTCGCGATTGTATATATAGGTGCGGGATGGCTGAAAGACGGCTTTATAAAAAAGGATGTGCTGCAACTGGCCTCAGCATCTGCGATCCTGATCGATGCGACGACAGGAGAGGTTATTTTTGAGAAAAATGCGAACGAGCCGCTGCCTCCGGCAAGCATGTCGAAGATGATGACAGAAATATTAGTGCTGGACGCTGTAGCAAGAGGCGAAGCCCGCTGGAGCGATATAGCGAGGGCAAGCAGCTACGCGGCCGCAGTGCCTGGCGCCAGAATGGGGCTGATCGAAGGTCAAGAGGTGACCGTAAGAGAACTGTTCGACGCGATGACCATCCATTCGGCCAATGATGCGGCCGTAGCGTTGGCTGAGCATTTGGCAGGCTCCGAGGAAGCTTTCGTGACCTTGATGAATAAGAAAGCTGCAAGCATCGGGCTATCTCATGGGGCAGTATTTGGCAATGCGTCTGGATTAAGCAAATCGGATATTGCGCCGTACAACGGCTCAGCCAGTGCACGCGATACGCTGCTGACAGCGAAGGATACGGCAGTCATTGCGGGACATCTGATCGGGAAGTATCCTGAGGTGCTTGCGGTTACGAGCCGAGGCAGCGTCAACGTATCGACTCAGAGACAGACGCTGGCGTCTACGAATCTGATGCTGGCCGACAAGCCATTCGCTTATCCCGGCAATGACGGCCTTAAGACAGGTTATACGCCGGATGCGGGTTATTGTTTTACGGGAACTGTGAAGCAGGATGATACGCGGTTGATCTCTGTCATTATGGGAGCAGACAATATAGATTCCAGATTTTTGGAGACGATAAAGCTGTACGAATACGGTTTTGAAGTGAAAGGGAAGTCAGGACTGAGAACAGCGTTAGGTTTTTGATAGTATTGGATCGGATCGTGTGATGAAAATGTTATTTTTCCTTCGTGAAGTTGTGGATTCCCTCTTCAAACGGAATAATTTATGTTATATTATATAACATATAAGAATACGTTTTCTTTTGCGGCATGATTGGCTGATTGAAGAGCGAATACATTCCGGAAGGGGAGAGTGGATGTGGCTTTGACCGAACGGGAAAAGGAGCTGCTGCTTAACGCGATAGCAGCCGATCTGGCCAAACATCGATTAAAGCGCGGTGTTAAGCTGAATTACCTGGAAAGTGTGGCGCTGATCACTTCCCGGATGATGGAGGGTGCCCGCGAAGGCATGAGCGTGGCGCAGGTTGCCGACCTGGCGCGAAGCACGCTGCGTAAGGATCAAGTGATGTGCGGCATTGCCGAGATGCTTCGGGAGGTCCAGGTAGAGGCGGACTTTCCGGAGGGGACGCGTCTGGTGGTTGTGCCATACCCGATAACGGGCTGACTGCCCGGCCATTAGATGAAGCCAGCCGGATAGAGATCCGGCTGGCTTCATTCTGCTTCCGGACATTGACGTTACACCGAGTCAAGTCTATACTGTGTTCAAGAAATCGGGACTAAAGTCCAGAGGGGAGTGACACGGCCCATATGACTTCCATGGAAGAAAGAATGGAGTTAATGAAGTCGCTAGACGAATCGTTCCGCGAGGTTAGGAAGCTGATTCAGGCGGAGTGGAACAGGGAGAACGAGCATGCTCTTGGCATGACCCACGGCAGAATGCTGATTATATTGTCGGAATCCGGACCTCAGAAAGCTTCCGCGCTTGCGGAAGGACTCCAAATTACGAGCGGCGGCGTAACAGGCATTGCTGACAGGCTCATCGAGCTTGGCTATGTATCGAGGGAGCGCAGCGAGGAAGACCGCCGGGCAGTGATGCTGATGCTGACCAAAAACGGCGAGGCGATGGTCCAGTCGATGCTCAAAGTAAGAGAGAAAGTCATGATCAAGCTGTTCCGCGGCATGAGCACAGAAGATATGGAGAAAGCGCTTGACCTGTTCTCGACAATGAAGGGCAATATGGAAAGAGAAGAATGAAAACGGAATCAATGTTACAACTTTTTGAACGTTTGTCCGTGCGACATTGCTTCTGCGAGTTATTAATGTAGAATAAAGTAGAAAAATGTCGAATAAATAGGATTGACAAATTCCTATAAAACTACTAGGATAAATAGGAATTAGCACATTTCACGGACAAAAAAGGGGAGATCGGCATGAAGAAACATCTGGTATTGCTGCTGACACTGGTTCTTGCGATTGGCGTCCTCGCGGCATGCGGTTCTACAAACAATAATAAAGGCAGTGAAGGCAACACTCCGGCAAACGGCGGAGATGCGGATAAAGGCAAAAAGCAGCGTATTGCGCTGGTACTGCCGGAGCAAATCGGCGTGAACCCATTCTTCGCACTGATGGATGAAGGCTTCAAGCGCGCAGGCGAAGAGTTCGGCGTTGAAGTAAAGACCATTGAATCGACAGACCCTGCAGGCTTCGAGCAAAACCTGCGTACAACGGTCGCTGAAAACTACGATCTGATCATTACGGCAACTTTCCAAGCGGAAGATGCTCTCAATAAAGTAGCTCCAGAAAATCCGGACAAGTCGTTCGCCATTATCGATACGGTGGTTGATCTGCCGAACGTACGCAGCGTTGTATTCCGCGAACATGAAGCAGCGTTCCTGCTGGGCGCAACGGCTGGTCTTTCCACAAAAACGAACACGGTTGGCGCAGTTGTAGCGATCGACGCTCCGCTTCTGAGCAAGTACACTGAAGGCTTCAAGCAAGGTCTGGCTTACACGAATCCGGACGCGAAATTCCTGGTGAACTACGTTGGCGGATTCGATGATTCCGCGAAGGGCAAAGAGCTGGCCATTCTGCAGCATTCCAAAGGCGCAGACTTCATCGCTGGTATGGCTGCTGTAGGCGACCTTGGCGTATTCGAAGCAGCGAAGGAACTTGGCTTCTATTCCTCCGGCCAGGACGTTGACCGTACAGAACTGGACCCTGAGCATATCGTTCTGTCCCAATTGAAAGGGACAGACGCTGTAGCTTACGAGACGGTAAAAGCTTTTGCAACAGGAACATTCGAATTCGGCTCCGCAGACTATGGCGTGAAGGAAGATGGCGTCGGTCTTACCTTTGTTACAAAAGACAGCAAATCTCCGCTGAGCCCGTTCATTGGCCAAGAAACGGTAGATAAAGTAAAAGCTATTGCGGAAGACATCAAATCGGGTAAAATTGAAGTAGTTAATCCATTGGCTCAATAATACCCTTTGTTGAATATTCCATGATACCGGCTGCTACCCGCAGCCGGTTTGCTTGTTGAAAGGAGCGACGATATGCTGCTGCAAATGGACAATATTACGAAGACATACGGCAACGTCACAGCGAACAGCGATGTAAGCTTTGATCTTCGCAAAGGAGAGATTCATGCCATTATAGGCGAGAATGGCGCGGGCAAGACGACGCTCATGCGCATTCTGTACGGCATGGAAACTCCGACTAGCGGGGGGATCAGGCTGGACGGGAAGCCGGTTTCTTTTCACTCTCCTACTGACGCGATCATGAACGGCATTGGCATGGTGCATCAGCATTTTATGTTGTTCTCCTCCTTCACCGTTGCCGAAAATATCGTGATCGGCAGAGAGCCCTCCACACCTATTGGCTTCGACCGCAAGGCGGCGGCCGCGGTAACGAATGAACTGGCCAAGCTGTACGGTATGCCCGTTGATCCTTGGGCGAAAGTCGGCGAGTGTTCTTTGGGCGTCCAGCAGCGTGTCGAGATTCTGAAGGTTCTCTATCAAGGGGCGGAAATTATTATATTGGACGAGCCTACCGGCGTGCTGACGCCGCTGGAGGTGAAGGAGCTGCTGGCAGCGATCAAGAGCCTGGCAGCTCAAGGGAAAAGCTTCATTATTATCAGCCATAAGCTTCAGGAAATTATCGAAGTGGCGGACCGGATTACGGTGCTGCGCGACGGCAAGGTGACCGGGACCGTTCAGGCCGCAGATACGGATGAGGAGCAACTGTCGAAGCTTATGGTAGGTCGGGATTTGGTCACGCTTACCCGTGAGAAGAAACAGTCGGGCAAGCCGGTGCTGGAAGTCCATTCAGTGTCGGTTCGCGGCGATCGGACCAAGCCGCTGCTGAGCGATGTCTCGCTGCAAGTGAATGAAGGAGAGATCGTCGGCATTGCAGGCATATCCGGCAATGGACAGTCGGAGCTGCTGCAAGCCATATCAGGTCTGCTGAAGCCGGACACGGGTTCGGTTAAGCTGCTTGGAGAAGATATAACGGGTGCTCCTGTCGGTCAAATCAGGCGAGGCGGTCTAGCCCATATTCCGGAGGACCGATACCAGTGGGGCGTGTCCAAGGAGGCTGATGTGTTGGAGAATGGCTTAATGGGCCATACAGCCCGCCATCAGAAGCTGGGTCTATTGCGCGGATCTTCCATCAGGGAGATGGTAGCGGAGTGGGTAGAGCGATTCGGCATCAAAACGGGATCACTAAATACAAAGGCTCAATTCCTCTCTGGCGGCAACTTGCAGAAGCTGATCGTCGCCCGCGAGCTTGCACAGGGGACGCCATTTCTCATAGCGGCGGAGCCGACACGCGGCGTAGATGTCGGCGCGATGGAAATCATTCATAAGGAATTGCTTCAGCGGCGCAGCGAGAAGGGCGCCATTCTGCTTGTTTCCTCAGAGTTGACTGAAGTATTGAAGCTGTCCGATCGAATCCTGGTTATGTACGAAGGCAAGATCGTTGGCGAGTTGATGGCAGAGACGGCAACAGAAGAGAGAATCAGCTTGCTAATGGCGGGAGGTAAACACGTTGGATAAGGTTACGACAGCCCTGCGATCGCTCATTCAGCCGCTGCTTGCGGTAATCGCAGGTCTTGCCGTCGGCGCGATTGCAATCGTCATTGTCGGCGGATCAATAACAGAGACCTATGCGGAGATGTGGAAGGGCGCCTTTGGCAGCTTCTACTTTCTGACGAACACGCTTACTCGGGCGACCCCGATTATTCTGATCGGCCTTGGTGTAGCGCTCGCCTTTCGTGCCGGATTTTTCAATATGGGCTCGGAAGGCCAGATGGTGCTTGGCGCGCTAAGCGCAGCGCTCACCGCAATCTACATGCCGGGTTCTGGCGTCGTGAAGATAATCGCGGCCCTATTCGCCGGGGTGATCGCGGGCGGCCTCTGGTCGGCGTTCGCGGGATGGCTGGATGCCAAGTTCCGCATGAATTTGCTTATCACCACCTTGTTGCTTAATTATATTGCGACTTATTTTGCGGCATATATGGTAACCTATCCGTTCAAGGACAAGACGGGATCCGCTGCAATGTCCCAGACGGTCATGCTCGGCAGGGAGGCTTGGCTGCCCAAGCTGTTCCAAGGCATGACCTTGCATACGGGCTTCCTGATTGCCGTGATTGTGACCATACTGATGTTCTTGTTCATGAAGCATACGGTGAAGGGCTACGAGATTCGGATGCTGGGCGGCAATCCGCTGTTCGCCAGCTACGGCGGTGTTCAACGGGGCAAGCTGATGCTCGCAAGCATGTTCGTCAGCGGTGGACTCGCTGGGCTTGCAGGCTCGGTCGAAGTGCTGGGCACGCAGTACCGGTTCATTGATGGAGCTTTGACTTCACCGGGCTATGCTTGGTCAGGCATCATGGCAACCTTGCTGGCTGGCTCGCATCCGATTGGTACGGCGCTTGCTGCGATCCTGATCGCTGCGCTTCAGACTGGCGGCATGGGGATGGAGCGGAATACGGATGTTCCGCTTGAGGTATCCAGCATTATTCAGGCGGTACTCATTCTGTTCGTGTCCGCCAAGCTAACGTATTCATTTATTAAACGGAAGAAAGCGGGGGCGAAGAATGGACGGGCTCTTTGATATTTCGTTGTTCGCTTCGGCCTTGCGGACCGTAACCCCAATCCTGCTGGCCGCGCTTGGCGGCGCAATCTGTGCCAGAGTGGGACTGTTCAATGTCGGCCTGGAAGGGATGATGCTGGTCGGCGCATTCACAGCTATTGTAGGCAATTACTTAACGGGCAATATTATAGTTGCAGTATTGTTCGCAATGATGTGCACATTGCTGTACTCCCTGTTATTCGGATATATGAGCATTCATCTAAGGGCGAATGTCATCGTAGTCGGGATATCGCTCAACTTCCTGGCGCTCGGGCTGACGACCTTCTCCCTGCGCGCGATCTTTGACGTGAAGGGCGCTTTTTACGACAAAAGCATGAAAGGCCTGCCGAAGTGGGAAATTCCGCTCATTAAAGATATTCCGTATATCGGCGATATTCTGTCGGGCCATTCGGCGCTTGTCTACCTGTCGATTCTGATCGTTCTCGGCTTGCAGTACTTCCTGTTCAAGACGGTGACCGGCTTCCGGCTGCTCGCGGCGGGTGAGAATCCGACAGCGGCAAGAAGCCTTGGTATCAAGGTGTCTCGTATTCAATACGGCGCAGTGCTTCTAAGCGGTGCGCTCTGCGGACTTGCAGGGGCGCAGCTGTCGCTGGGCAATGTGACGATGTTCACGGAAGGCATGACGGCCGGACGCGGATTTATCGCGCTGGTTGCGACGATGCTTGGCCAGTCCAATCCGCTTGGCGTAGCCGGAGCGAGCTTGCTGTTCGGCTTTATGGAGTCGCTCAGCATCAGGCTCCAGGGCTTCGCGCTGCCGACGCATTTTACGATGATGGTACCTTATGTGGTGACGATTATTGCGATGTTCTTCTTCAAGGATAAGAATTATATGCAGGAAGCGCGCAAGGCGAATGAGAGCTCGCGTTAACAAGATTGCTAGCTAAGGCGCTGCGGGAACCCATTGTTGCTCCGATCGCTGTTCCAGCCGGAAGATTATGATGATATAAGTTAAGGTTATCTTCCGGCTGCAAAGGCGAACACTTCGTTTCTCCACAACAATGGGTTCCCTCCGCTTATGGCTAGTTGGAACAATTGAGCTTCAACTTATTCAATTCGGGGGAGCTTGCCAGTCGCGGCAAGTGACTCGCCTGACCTTTGAACATCTTTGGAGGAGTGATAACTGACATGCACAACAAGGCCGCACGACTGAAGAAAGTGTCTCCCAAAGTATTCGAAGTACCGCAAGAAATCGCACATCGTGTGCCACCAGGCCAGACGGTAACGGAACGGTTCCCGATTCTCCATGAAGGAGAAGTGCCGGAATATGATCTGGATTCGTGGACGCTCCGCGTATTCGGCGAGGTAGATCAAGAGAGTGTATTTACCTTCCAGCAGTTGCTGGAGCTGCCGCAGCATAAGATTGTGCGCGATATTCACTGTGTGACGCGCTGGTCGAAGCTGGATACGGAGTGGGAGGGCGTTCGTTTTGCTGATTTGCTTCCATTGCTTGGGGTCAAAGCGGAAGCTAAGCATGTGATGATCCATGCGGATCAGGATTACGACACGAATGTGCCGCTGGAAGACTTGTTGCAAGAGGATGTCATTCTGGCGCACCGCTATGACGGAGAGCCGCTGACTGATAAGCACGGATGGCCAATGCGCCTGATTGTGCCTCATCTCTATTTCTGGAAGAGCGCGAAGTGGATTCGCGGCATCGAGTTTATGAAGGAAGACCGTCCGGGTTTCTGGGAACGCAACGGCTTCCATAACTACGCTGATCCGTTCCAGGAGCAGCGATTCAGCAGTGACGATAACAGCATGCCGGAAGATGAATGGCTGAAAAAGGAGTTTGATTAAGATGTACTTGCCTATTCTGCAAGTGAATGCGGAAGACTTGCCGCCATATGCAATTGTATGCGGCGACCCTAGACGCGCGGAAGCGATCGCGTCTAAGCTGACGAATACGGTTGAGCTCGCTTTTGCTCGCGAGTATCGTACTTTCGTGGGCGAATACAATGGAGTCAAGCTGGCTGTCGTCAGCCACGGCGTAGGTTCACCGGGTGCGGCGGTATGCTTCGAGGAGCTGATTCGCGGTGGCGTTACGACGCTGATTCGTGTAGGTACGGCAGGCTCTTATTCTGCCGATCATCCAGCGGGCAGCTTGATTGTCAGCACGGCAGCTGTTCGTGCCGAAGGCCTGACGAAGCAACTCGTACCAGACGGCTTCCCGGCTGTGGCGGACAGCGCGATCGTCGATGCGTTGTATGAGACGGCGCAAGAGAGTGAAGGGATCGTCAAGAAGGGCATTACCGTTACGCTTGACGTATTCTTCAACGGCGTGGTTGAAGTGCCGCATAAGCAATTCAAGGCGGCAGGCGCGCTGGCGGTAGAGATGGAGATCGCAGCACTGTACATCGTAGCAACACTTCGCGGCGTAAGAGCGGGAGCGATTCTCGCACTGGATGGCTATGCCGATTCCGATCTGGCAGCCGACTATGATCCGCACACGGACGTTGTCTCGAACGCGGTTGAACGTGAAATCGTTACAGCACTGGGCGCAATCGTTAAGCTTGCGAAAGCATAAAGTTTAATACATAAAGGGCTGTCCCCATAACGACAGGCCCCGCTATAAGCAAAGCCGGAGATTCAGGTATCGGTATCGCTTATAGGGGAGCCTGTCGGGGGATGGCTCTTTTTTTGTTGGTTGAGCGGTGCCAAAAAATAGCATTTCCAGATCCTGGCGCCATTCTTATGTGGGATGGTGGAACAAATTAGGCATCCCTCACCGCATTTGTGGTAAACGTAAAGCGGATGGTTAAGTTAATAAAGCAAAAGCAGTCTATCCCTGGATGAGGATAGACTGCTTTTTTCAATTTGTAGATAGTCGTTTGCTTATGAACGATTCAAATGACGAGGGAAGAAGGCCCCCATGCCTGGAAGCCTTCTCTTGAAATCATAGGATGATCAACCAACGCTTTCCTTCGGCGTGCGAATCAGCAAAGCCAACACTACGATGACCAAGGTAAGCACAATCAGCAAATTAAATCCGTTCGAAATCCCGAAGACTTGGGATACTTGCCCGATCAGGATACCGATGACAGCACCGCCTAATCCTGAGGCCACATAGATTAAGCCCTGCAAAGATCCGGCCTGCCGGGTCAGCTTGGAGGCAATCCCTTGCGCCGTCGGGAAGAGCACAGACAAGGCAAGACCGAATAGCATCATGAGATAGCTAAAATCAGTCATGAAGATGCGTCCGACAATCAACGAAACGAGCGCGAACAGCGAGAATACGACGAGGGTGCGTCTTTCGCCAAGCTTGTAGATGATAAATCCGCCTACAAAACGGCCGATGGTGAACAAGAACGCAAAGCTGGCAATAATGTAACCGGCCGTAGCCGCTTTTTGCGCAGCATCCATACCTGCAATATCAAGAGCAGTATAGAAGATCGGGAAAAAGTTAAGGAACCCTGCCTCAACGGCGACATAGAAGAGAATGAACAGAATCACGAATAGAATTTGGCGGTCCTGAAAAAGCTTCAATATAGAGCTGATCGTCACCGTGTCTTGCCCTTGCGAGGCGGTTTGCTTTGCCGGTTTAAAGGCAAGCAGGGCGAGCAATATGACCGCGATTACAACCGCAGTCCCGATATAAAAGAAGCGCCAGCTCACGTTATGAGCGAAGATAAAGTTTAACAAAAGCGGCGTTACGATCATTCCGACTCCAAACAGCGCATTCGCCAGATTAAACACCACACCCGCTCGCTCTTTGAAGAACGTAGGAATCAAAGTGGCAACCGATACCGTCATCGAACCAATACCGAGTCCGACAATCAAATAGAATCCCAGGAAAAATGCTACGGTAAAGGCAGCGCTTGTTCCGATGAGACCGCCGATCATCAATACCGTACCGATGCTCATGACAATCTTGATCCCTTTACGGTCGGCAAAAATCCCTGCGATCAGACTAGCCAGCAAGAAACCAATTTGGAAAGTAGATACCATGATGCCAACCTGGCTCACATCCAACGAAATATCGTTCTGCACCTTTTCCAGAATAAGACCTTTCGTATTTTGAACTCCGCCAAGCACGAACATCGTCGCAAAGATGAGGAAATAAATAATCGAGCGTTGTAGTTTTTCCATGATGTTAGTTGCTTCCTTTCACTCGGTAAGTTTGTATGGCGTCAAATAAGTCATCTGTTGCCCAGCCATAGCAATAGTACAGGAGATCATCCGCAGCGCTGCTCTCTCCGGCTTGAATGGCCTGGATCAGGTTGTGTGGAGTTAAATTCCACATTTGAATCCCGCTGAAAATGCGTGTCCCCGGAGCGGATTGAGTACGAACGATATTATTCTGATCCGCTACGAATTGAATGGGAAAGCCTTCTTGCTTGAAGGTAGCGTAAGATAAGTCGTAAGGCAGGTTGAAAAATCTTTTGAAAGCTTGAAACGCTGCCTCCTGCTCCTGCTCGGTCGCCGCCAAGTGATGGATCAACCCCTGCACGTCAGCGCCCCCGCCCAGCTTGTGATAGGGGAAGTGCTTCAAGGCAGGCGAAAGCTTGGTCAAGTTGGCATAATCTTGTCCCAGCATCCAACTGTAAGCAGGCGGCCATAGATCAAGCCATATTGTAAAGTCGTGATTTACTTTTCTTACGCGATCAATCAACCGTTCCACAAAACCCGATACGCTTTCCTGACGAAAAGCGATCCAGGCTTGCATCGTCGGATTTTGCTCCGCATACGAAACAGCCTCGTCGAAGCGCTTGTCTTTTAACAGGATAACCCAGGCTTGCAGCGCATGCTTGATAGCCTCGGCATCCAGGTTCTGATCAGCCATTTTCTTCTGGCAGTGGGAGCAGAAGCAGGTCAGCAATCCTTTTGGATTCACTTCTTGCCCAGCCCAATCCGGGTAGCGAATCCGATCAATCATATAGGAAGCAAAACCGTAGTGCTCATATAAGTGAACGAATGTTTTCTCCCAAAAATCGATCACATCCGGTGCGTTGGGACATAGCCAATGAGCGATAGCTTGTCCTTGAAAATCGATGACAAGATTGTTCTCCAGCAGAGGACCTTCAAAGTGGCCGTTCAAAATATTCAACCAGGGGATAACCTCAATCTCCTCATCTTGCATCGCTTCCTTGATGATCATCAGCGGATCGCGCTCAGCGCTTAAACCAGGCTCCCGGCGCTGATCCAGACCGGATTCCTTGTATGAAGGAAGGATCGCATGCATTGTGCCTGTCCCGTAGACGACCTCATGAACAGGGTTGCGAGGGAGCTTGCCGACCGGATAAGGATTCCTTTCGAAGATCGTATTCACTTCAGGGAAGATGTATTTGATATCCTGCAACTTTCTGATGTGCGACATGATTTGCGGCATACCTTCATCGAGAATATCGTGCGGGTGCAATTGAATACCTGACATGTTGCTTCACGCTCCTTGGCTAGTAAAGTTGTTTGTCCTTCATGAATTGCAACGATGGAAAGGCTTGATTCAGTCCTAATATCGCGATGCCTTGCAGGGCCGATTGATGCTGTAAACTTGAGATTTCGATTGCTACGCTAGTGGTCTCCGAAGTATGGAGATTCACCTTCTTCCGGAGGTCCTCCAGCGATAGCGATTGGGTAACGCCGCCCATTAGTAAAATTTTCTCCGGATTTACGAGTGTAATGATGTTTAGGATACCCAATGCCAGATGATCTTCGAATTGATTAACCAAGCGCTCGGCTTGAATATCTCCAAGCTCAGCTAGTTGGAACACTTGCTTGGCCGACATTTTTTGGTGGAATAGCGCCGACGCGGCCGCTTCCAGACCTGATCCGGAGCACGCCATTTCGAAGTGGCCCTTCGTTGACGGGGCGTACAACTGATTGGAATTGAAAACCATGTAACCAATCTCACCGGCTGCATTTTTGGCGCCGCGAATGACTTTTCCGTCAATGAGCACTGCAGCTCCCAGCCCCGTGCCAATGCCGATCAGAACCGCAGAGTTTACATGCTGGAACACCCCGGCATACATCTCGCCAACCAATGCGGCCCGCACATCATTCTCGATCGTGACAGGGATTTGGAACACGTCTTGAAAATACTGCGCTAAGTGAATGTTCCTCCATTCTGGGAGGTTAGGGGAGCCTTCCAGCACAATTCCCGTTACAGGATCTACGATGCCCGGGGTAGCAATGCTCATAAACGAAAGCCGCCCCATAGGCTGATTCGCTTGCTCGATAAAGGCCTTCATATCGACCACCATCTGATCCAGGAAAGCTTGGCTCGTTTCTAGATCATAGGTTGATACTGTATGTTTCATAAAGCATTCCCCCGCTAAATTGAACAGCCCCATATGAATCGTCGTGCCGCCTAAATCTACAGCAAGTCCGAAAGAGGCATGCTTGGAGAAGTGAAGGTTGGTGCCGCGCTTGCTTAAATCGGCGTCGTCCTTCTCATCAAAGATCAGCTTTTCCTCAATTAGTTCTTTGACAATATCCGAAATGGTCGCTTTCGTGATCCCGGAATGCTTGGCGATCTCTGACCGGGACAGAGGTCCCAGGTCTTTGATGATGTTAAGAACAATATTTTTGTTCATTTTGCGTATCGTGCTGGGTAAGTTTACATTCATAGGGTCATCACACTACTTTCAATCGATTGTTCGTTATTTAAGTTTATATTATAAACCTAAATGGCCAAAATAAAAGTGAATATCGCAACTTACGGTATTAATCATGTTGTTTTATGTGAATTAAGTTTATATTACATCCTTGATGTAAGCGTGGTCAACAGGAAAATTAAATAAATCACAGCCTAGTTGATCCGGAGCATCTTCTTTAAACCACATATTCCCTCTTGGATAATTGCGGATGAAGAGCCGACGCTATTTGTGCTAAAAGTAGACTGACATTGCTTTATTAAGCTTATGGGTAGGATTGCTCCATACAATTACAGAATACTTAATATTGGAGTTGAAGTTAGGAGGGCGGAAAATGGAATTCATATTTATTCGGCACGGTCATGGAGAACATCTCAACGATTATCCAAATCGATTGAATACTCTGCATCCCAGCCTTACAGAGTACGGTAAATTTCAAGTCACACAGCTGCGAAATGAAATTGGAATCGATTTGTTGGTCCGAGAATGTTTCCTCAGAACCCCGAATTTCCTTTTTTGACATGTGATCATATCCTTTCTAAAATTGAAATTACAAATCTCTATGGAGATACTGAAATTGTTGATTTCAATTTGGATTGCTGGAATGAAGGGATTAATAGGATTGAACAAGATATTTTTGAAGGATATGCTAAGCGGTTATTAGATTGGATCGGGGAGAGCTATAAAAAAATATTCATTATTTCACATGATGGTACGATAACGAATTATCGGATATTGCTTGGAGAAAAAGGATTGACCAGAAATGATTTTCTCGGTGAAGCTGGAGTATATCGAATGAAGTTGTAGTCTGTTGTTTCTAGTTTCCCACTATCGAGCTGCCCTATGCCGTAAGCATAGGAGTAACTCGGTGGTGGTTTTTTATTTGTTCTGCCTAAATAGGGAAGACTAGGAAGGAAGAGGTTCGGAACAGCCTCATTTAGTTTTGTTTTTTTAGTATTTGTTTATTATTTTAGGATTTTGCAGCGGAAAATTGAAGCGTATACTTTGGCTTAAGACAAATATGAGGAGGTCAAAAATCATGAAATTGAAATCGCTTACTTTTACCCTAGTACTCGCAACTGGACTTATTTTATCAGGCTGTTCCCAGGATAACGGTGGTAAAAAGAATGAAAACACGCTAACGATTTACACAGCACGAAGCGAGAGCTTGAACAATGCGGTCATCCCTAACTTTGAGAAGGATACGGGCATTAAAGTCGACATCGTTGTCGCAGGCACAGGCGAGCTGATCAAGCGCGTAGAATCTGAGACGAACAACCCGATGGGAGATATTTTGTGGGCAGCTGACGAGACGATGCTTTCCAGCAAAAAAGAGCATTTCGAAAAATATGTATCAACTGAAGATGAGAAAATGATTCCGGCATTCCGTAATAAAACAGGTTATTTCTCGCCAGCTTTTGCTGACCCGACTGTATTTATCGTAAATAAAAATATTGTCGGCGATGTGCAGGTAAAAGGCTTTGAAGATCTTTTGAACCCAGCGCTAAAAGGTAAAGTTTCCTTCGGTGATCCATCGGCATCCAGCTCCGCATTCCAATCGCTGGCAGCGATGCTTTATGCAATGGGTGACGGCGATCCCATGTCCGACAAGGCTTGGGACTTCGTAGAGAAGTTTATCGCTAATTTGGACGGTAAAATTGCAGGCAGCTCTGGCCAAGTTCACAAAGGTGTAGCTGACGGCGAGTACCCTGTTGGTCTAACTTGGGAGGACCCAGTTGTTCAATACATGAACAACGGCGCTCCTGTAGATGTTATTTTCCCGGTTGAAGGCGCTATCTTCCCTGGCGAATCCGTTCAAATTATTAAAGGTGCAAAAAATATGGAAAATGCGCAAAAGTTTATTGATTACGTGCTTTCCGACAAGGTTCAAACTTTAGTAGGCTCTGAGCTTACGGTTAGACCTCTTCGTGACGGCGTTAAATTGGCAGATTACATGGTTCCAACTGACAGCATTGTTCTTGCTAAAAACTATGACGAAGCTTGGATTTCGGAAAACAAAGATAAAATTACGGCTAAATTTACGGATTTGCTAGAAAGATCAATGGATTAATCGTTTTTCGAAAGTAGAGCAGTTTATACGCTACTTATAAGCTGCTCTATCTTTATTAAGGCTTGAAAGGATGACGAACATGAGTGTATCTATTATAGTCGACAACGTTGTGAAGAAGTTTGAAGATACAACGGTCATTAATAAGCTTTCTTTGCAAATAAAGCCAGGTGAGCTATTTACGCTGCTAGGACCATCAGGCTGTGGAAAAACGACTCTTTTGCGCATGATTATCGGGTTTAATTCCATCGATGGCGGCAGCATTAGAATTGCAGACAAAGAGATTAACCATATACCAGTGAGCAAGCGTAATATGGGGATGGTGTTCCAAAACTATGCGATCTTCCCGCATATGTCTGTCAAAGACAATATCGCATTTGGGCTAAAAAATCGCAAGCTGGGCAAGGAAGAAATGGAGAAGCGGATTAACGATATTTTAGGCGTCGTTCATATTGAGAAATATAAGGATCGTATGCCAGATAAGCTTTCCGGCGGACAACAGCAGCGTGTAGCATTGGCAAGAGCGATTGTTATCCACCCGGAAGTACTGCTTATGGATGAACCGTTATCTAATCTTGATGCGAAGCTACGCGTGGAAATGCGCAATGCGATTAGAAGCATTCAACAGCAGGTTGGCATTACTACCGTCTACGTTACGCATGATCAGGAGGAAGCGCTTGCGATATCTGATCGCATTGCCGTTATGAATGGCGGAGTTATTCAGCAAATTGGAACGCCGAAGAGCATTTATGAGCGTCCAGCCAATATTTTTGTATCCAAATTTATCGGTACATCAAATGTAATAGAAGCAAAGCTAAAAGTAGAGAACGGCGAAAAATATGTTCAACTAAGCGATAATTATCAAGAAAAGATGGCGAATCTGAAGGATCAAGCAAAACCCGGCGATACCGTCTTAGTATCGGTCAGACCTCAGGAATTTATGATTAATGAGGAAAAGGCTGGATTGAAGGGAAAAGTGATTAGAAGCATGTTCCTTGGCGTTAATACGCATTACTTTATTGATCTGGAGCATGGTGAAGAGGTAGAGGTTATCCAGGATGCCGACGCAGAGGAGCTAATTCCGGAAGGGGCTACCGTATATTTGAAGGTAAAGCCAACTAAAATCAACGTTTTCAGCAGCGAGGATGAGACAACACTAATTAAAGTAGGTGGGATCAATGAAAGTAAATAAAAAGCCGTTTAATATTTGGAACACCTCCACCTTGCTTATTTTATGTATATTTTTGCTTTTCATCGCGTTTCCGCTTTTTCTAGTTTTAAAGAAAAGTGTGATTGATCCCGGGACCGGACAATTTACCTTTGAATACTTGAGCAAGTTTTTCGAACGGAAATTTTATTGGATTACGATTTTAAACAGCTTCAAGGTAACAGTGGCTGCTACGCTGCTATCTATGGTTATCGGTTTGCCGCTGGCCTACATGATGCGGAAAGTAAAAATTAAAGGCAGTAAGTTTATTGAAATCTTTGTTATTATTTCGTATATTTCTCCCCCATTTATCGGCGCCTATGCATGGATTCAGCTATTAGGACGCAGAGGTGTAATCACGGAGTTCGTCAATAATTTGTTCGGCACGCAGTTTGATGGGATTTACGGATTTGCAGGCATTGTATTGGTGCTATCTTTGCAATCGTTTCCACTCATCTATCTTTATATCTCGGGCGCGCTGAAAAATCTGGATAACTCGCTCAATGAAGCCGCAGAGAGTCTTGGCTATTCGAATATCCAGCGTATTTTCAAAATCATTATCCCGCTCATTATCCCAACCATGCTCGCTAGCGCGCTCCTTGTCTTTATGAGAGTCATTGCGGACTTTGGTACGCCGATGCTGATTGGCGAAGGCTACCGCACTATCCCGGTTTTGATCTATACGCAGTTTATGAGTGAAGTAGGCAGTAATGATGGATTCGCTGCCGCGTTATGTATGATCTTTATTGTTGTAACGTTAGTTCTGTTTTTAGTCCAGCGCATCGTAGCCAGCCGCTTCTCTTATTCGATGTCGGCGCTAAAGCCAATGTCTGTTGAAAAGGTAAAAGGCTTTAAAAATATTTTGTCTCATGCATTTGTTTATTTCGTTGTTTTATTAGCGATTCTTCCGCAGCTAGTCGTAACGTTTACTTCGTTTTTGGAAACGAAGGGAGGCCAGGTTTATACCGGGAACTTCTCATTCGACAATTACAAAAATATTTTGTTTATGAAAAATACGGCTGTCATTTGGAATACTTATAAAATGGGTATTATCGCGATCATCATTATTGTCGTGCTAGGGGTATTGATTTCTTATTTAACAGTAAGGAAGAAAAATGCCATTACGAATATACTAGATACGGTTTCGATGTTCCCGTTCATTATTCCAGGATCGGTACTAGGAATTGCGTTTATTTTTGCCTTTAGTGATAAGCCGTTTGTGCTGAGCGGTACAGTGTTAATTATGGTTATGTCGTTCGTCATTAGAAGGATGCCTTACACGATTCGTTCAAGTACAGCGATTATTGGCCAAATCAGCCCAAGTCTTGAAGAAGCAGCGATTAGCCTTGGCGCATCAGAGGCGAAGACATTCCGTAAGGTAGTTGTTCCAATGATGATGCCAGGGGTTATGGCAGGAGCAATTATGAGCTGGATTACGGTTATAAGTGAACTGAGCTCCTCGATTATTTTGTATACGAGCGGTACGCAAACCCTTACTGTATCGATCTATACGGAGGTCATTCGCGGTAATTACGGTAATGCATCCGCATACTCAGCAATATTGACTGTAACGTCAATTATCTCGTTATTACTATTCTTCAAGCTGACAGGCAAACGCGAGGTAAGCGTATAGTTAGCTGGACGTGGAATTGGTATTTAAGTATGCTGAAATGGGCTAGAAGCAGCGGCAGAGTACTATATAAAGAGCAGCCTTGCAACGGAGGCTGTTCTTTTTAACAGATAAGACAGTGTCACATTTTCTAACGAATCTCAAGCATCGTGATTGTATTAGGGTAAAGGGGGAAATGAATATGCAAAAAAGCTTTAGAGACTACATGAAAAAAGTGTTTCTCAAATATTCGATCATTACGATCGCTCTTATTTTCACCTTGTATATTTTATCCCTATACGTCACGTTTATGGTTGTCGTCGTCAAGAAAAACAATCAGGTCAATGACCAGATCCGCGCTACTGTCGCAAATGAGTTTTCCAGGTATCGCAATACACTTGATAAGCTCGTCCAGAATGCAGCTTTTCAGCAGGTGACAGAGGGGCGATCGCAATTATTGGAAGTAAATAATATCTTGTATCCGTTTATTAATTCCAGACCATTTAAAGGGAACTTTGTTCTTTTCGATAAAAACGGGAATATCGTCACCACTAGTCTTTACAAAGGGAATGTAGAAGCGTTAAAAAGTGACTATTTGATGCAAAGCTTACTAAGAGATACGGATCTAAGAGATGGGATAGAGCGAACCGTTGATTATTCGTTGTTTAAGGAAGGACAAAGCAGCTCCTATATTTTCGCTAAAGCGATTATGACAGATGAAAAGATCCAAGGCTATTTATTCTTTTTTCTTGAAGATCTTGGCCGCTACTTTCAGCATTCAGCAGATTTGGTTGCGATAACAGACCGGTTTGACCAAGCGATTTATGTATCTGATCAAAAGCTGCTGGCTCATGTCGGCAAGGTAAACAAGCACTACCTTGAAGGAAATACAGCTGCGATTGATAATAATACTTACTATGTAACGAGCCGCACGATTCATGATCAAGATATTCATATTATAAACATGCTATCGATTAACACGTTCATACAATCGGTGTGGATCGGGCTGATTTCTTTTATAAGTATAGGCATAGTTATGATTATTGTTAATTATTTGGTTCTGCCTAAAATTATGAGGCAAAGCCTGCAATCCGTAGATTCGTTAATTCACTTTATTCAAACGCCCTCCAAGGGGATAAAGTCTCAGGCCTTTGAAGAGTTTCAAATGATTCAGGATGAGTTCCTAATTAAAATGGATCAAATTCAATCCTTAATGCAAAGCAATGCAGAAATAGCAGAGATGAAGAGGAAAATGGAAATAAAGCAGCTGGAGGCGCAATTCAATCCGCATTTTGCTTTTAACGTATTGGAAATGCTGCGTTTTGAAATTTTATTCGATCCTCAGAATGCATCGGAAATTGTCGTTTCATTTGCCAACTTGTTAAGGTACAACATCCATTATGGAAGCACTATGGTTCCTGTTGAAACCGATATCAAATATGTAGAGGATTATTTGAAGCTGCAAAAAATGCGCTTTAACCGACGGTTGGATTATACGATAGATGCGGATGAATTTATAAGGGATATAAAAATTCCAAAGCTTATTATTCAGCCGCTCATCGAGAACAGTATAAAGCATTGCATCGAGGACACGGCTCATTTGGATATTGCGATCAGCATTTTGCGTAAAGACGATTATATATATATGGCTGTAAAGGATAATGGGAAAGGAATTGAGCCGGACAGGCTGGCCTTGCTTCAGCAATCGCTCGAGCGGGGAACGAATGACACGGAGCACTTCGGAATTTTTCATTCGCATCGCGTCGTTCAGCTCATCTATGGCGAGCAGTTCGGGATGACGATTGACAGCGTTCATGGAGAAGGAACGAATGTTGAAATCAAGATACCTTTAAATAAAGGGGATTGAAAGCATGTATAGAGTGCTTATCGTGGAAGATGAGGACATCATTCGCAAAGGACTTACCTATAAGGTGGATTGGCTGAACAATAACTGTGTAGTCGTTGGCAGTGCGATCGATGGGAATGATGGGCTGGATAAAATAAAAGAGCTAAAGCCTGACATCGTGATCACCGATATAAGGATGCCTTTTAAGGATGGAATTATCATGCTGGAGGAAGCACTGGCTGTACATGATTTTGAAACGATTATTATTTCAGGGTACAGTGAATTTGATTATGCCCAAAAAGCGATTTCGCTGGGAGTTAGTGAATACATTTTAAAGCCGATTGATTTTAGATTGCTTGATATAGCGATTCAGAAAATTAGAAAGAAAATCGATGCAAGGCAGCATGAAGAAAAGAAGCATGAATACCTTCATATGTATCAGGAGGTGCTCGATGTTGAAGCGTTATCGGTTCATTCCACCTATGTATCGGCCATGCTGGACTATATTAAAGGAAATTACCCGCATAGAGTTTCGATAACGGATCTGAGCGAAAAATTGCAGGTATCCACGGTGTATCTGAATGCCAAGTTCAAGGATGAAACGAATTATACGTTTAATGATTTTTTAAACCGGTACAGAATTATTAAAGCGATTGATTTTATGGAAAATAGCGGCAAGCTTATCTATGAAATCGCGGAGCTGGTAGGGTTTAAGGAATACAAGTATTTTAGTCAAGTGTTCAAGAAGTATGTCGGGTATTCGCCTACTCATTTTACGAAGTAAAGATGGTGGCGCCAGGCGGGCAAGCAATAGAATAGGACGGCGCTGCGATCAAGATTGGACTACAGCTGTTGTAGTCCAATCTTTTCGATTTTGCAAGACAATCAGAACAATCTGCCATCATCACGCTTCCCGAGGTGCGTACTTCAAGTCAATGGCATTGAGCTTGGCATTGGGAGGGCTCCACTTTGGCGGGCCGTACTTGCGCATGTAGCCTAGTGTGTTGAGATAATCGTGTACAGGCTGCTCTTCATCTAATGTGCGGAACAGCTCCCAGCAAGCGATAACGTCGTTGAGAGCACGATGTCCGCCGACGAGCGGGATGGCGTAACGGTCGCACATATCTTTTAGCGTATGCGGGTAGACATGCCGCTCTCTGCTGATGGTAAGGGTGTCGATAAAGTCGTTGCGGAAGGATCGACCGGCAATGCGCATCAAGGAATGATGCAGGAAGCTCAGGTCGAATTGTGCATTATGAGCTACGAGCACTTGGTCACCAACGATCATCCGGTTCAAGATGCGGAACGCGGTGTCCTCATCCATCCCGCATGCGGTCATATCGTCGGTAATGCCGGTGAGTTCGGTGATTTTCGGCGCCAGCTTGCCATCATATTGGACTAGCGTACTGAATTCACTTGCGATCTCGCCATTGACGACACGAATGGCCGCCATCTCGATGACGCGGTCGTTCTTGGGATCGAGTCCGCTCGTCTCGAAATCGAATACGGTAAAGGATCGTTCATGTAAAAGAGTCATATATGTTCACCACTTTTTATGTAAATTCGTAGAGCACTATCCTTATAACTTCTACACGCAAGCCCGATCCCCTTTCCAAAAACGCGAAAAACCTCGGAACCGGCTTCAAAAAAGCAGTCCCGAGGCGCGTCGTTCTATGGATTAGTGGTTGTTGCCGGACGCATTTCCTTTTTTGTCCGACGATTTTGTTTTGGTGTTTTTGCTCGCATGTCCTTGCTGCTTCGCCATGAGTTCGACCTCCTTTCCAAGAGATATTTTTAGTGTGAGGCGAAGGGGGCGTTCCTTATGCAATGTGAATTTTGGATTCTGTACAATTCGCTCTTTCTATCTTTCATGGATGTGATACACTGTTGGTAGATAAGAGACGTACGTACATAATTGCTTTATGCAACGGAGGAACGTCACATGCGACTGGGAGAAGTCTTGGAACGAATCTGGAGCGGGATAAAAGGAGGGGATTTGCCGCCGGAGCGCAAGCTTGGCAAAGAAGCTGTAACGGCACTTATTATTCATAGTTGTTTTCAGTTCGGCGCGTCCATGTCGGGACTGTTCCTGAACTTGTATTTGTGGAGGCTGACTGAGGATCTGGTCATCAATGCCGCCTACAATATTATCAGCTTTATTATTACGCCTATTGCCTTTGCAGTCGGCGGCTGGATATCGAAAAAATATGATCGCATGTTGACCTACCGGCTCGGTATTGTCATGATTGCGTTTTTTTATTTGCTTGTTATTTTGGCGCAGGAGCAGGTGCCGAATTATTTTATCTGGTTTGCGATCTTTAACGGCTTTGCGTCAGGCTTCTATTGGACGGGGTATCTGGTGCTGCAATATGATGTCTCGACGGATGCCAACAGGATTCGTTTCTTAGCCATTAATATGGTTACCTTCAATTCTGCCGGTCTGGCTGGTCCCGCGCTAGCGGGCTTCGTCATCCAGCGGAATGACGGTTTGTCAGGCTATATTTTGATCTTTACGGTTGCCTTTATCATGTTCGTAGTCGCCGCGCTGATCAGCTTCAAGATTCCAACAATCAAGACGCATCACAAGACGTACTATCTGAAGCTGATGGGCGAGGTCATGCGGCGCAATAAGCGGTGGGTCAAAGGCTTGTACAGCTTCCTGATCCTTGGTTTGTTCCAAGGCATAATGCTGTTCCTGCCCAACATCCTGCTCTTCCAGGCTGTGAACCGGGAGGACTGGGTCGGTTATCTCGGCGTCTTCTTCTCTGCGCTGACGGTGGCGACAGGCTATGTCATCTCCCGCAGGGCGCAAAAAGAAAATGTGCGCAGATACGTGTTCCTCGCAACGAGCGGAACGGTGCTTGGCGCGGCCCTGTTGCTCATTCAGGTGGAGCTATGGTCTGTTGTCCTGTTCATGATTTTGTTCTCCATCTGCAATCCGCTTGCGATCAATACGCTTACTTCTTATTACTACCGGATTATCGGAGAGCTGCCGCTAAAAGGACAGCTGCGCATCGAGTCGGTCGTCATGCGAGAGGTGTTCTTGAATATTGGACGAGTAGTGTCGATTGTGCTGCTGGCCATATTCGGCTCCGATCTGGAATCGATCTGGATGCCGATTATCCTGTTCGGCGCTGCCTTGATGCAATATGCGCTGGCATGGCTGATCAGTGAGGATCAGCCTAAGACAGTGACGGAGCAGGCTTCGTCGGCAAAAGAGGCATAGATAAAAAGCAGCGGCTCAGCGCTGCTTTTTTAATTCCAACAGATTAGAGTCGTCTGCGCTTGTAGAAGACGATGAAGAGACATGATGCCAGCAGGATAACGGCGGAGACAGCTGCCATTATCGCTTCCTCTTCGTTTCCTTCGTTCATCGCTGTCGTGTCGCCTGGGAAGCGTCCGCCGTCTAAGCCTCCCATACCGCCCATGCCTTCCGGTCTAGCGCCGCCCATAAAGCCGCCTTGTCCACCTTGGCCTTGGATGCCGCCTTGCGGATTTCTGCCTCCGGCCCCATTGCCGTTCTGCTGGCCCGCATTCGGCGCTTGTTGCTCGCCGTTCTGGCTGTCTGGCGTAGTCTGTTCTTGCGTATTGCCGTCTGGGTTAGCAGACTGAGACGCATCGGGATTGGCTTGCCCTTGTGCATTTTCGCCTGGATTGTCAGGTTGAGCAGCATTCGGTGCGGATTGCTGTTGGACAGCGCCAAGCTGGCTGTTTGTCGCCGTAGCCAGTATGAGTTGCCCGCCTTGGCTGTTCGTTAGGCTGGCCGCAACAGTGTCACTAGAAGAAGCGGCTTCGGCCGAGCCGCCGTTCTCAGGGACCGTACTGTTCTCCGATGCAGTCCCGCCTGGGAATCCGCCTTCAGGAGGTGTGAATCCCTCCGGCATCTGCCCGCCTGAGAATCCGCCCTCAGGAGGCGTAAAGCCCTCCGGCAACTCGCCGCCTGGGAATCCGCCGAACCCTCCGCCGCCAAAACCGCGGCTGCCGCTGCCGGTGCCGTCCCCGGACGATGGCTCCGTGCCGTCGAGCTGCTTGGCTATGCTGGCGATCTGCGTTTCCGTGAAGCTCAGTAATTTCTCTACGCCTTGCTCATATTGCTCATAGGTGACAAAAGCTGTAGGATCAGCTTTCACATCCTCCGAAATCATGGCCTTCAGTTCCGCGACTCTAGCTTCGAAGCGGCCGCTCTCCAGATAACCGTCCAGCATCTCCGAGATAATCTCGTGATACCGCTCCTTGTAGGCATCGACGGCAAGCAGCTTGCTGACGAGCGGACGATCAGCTACAGCGCCTGTCGTCGGCTCGTCGATGAGGATGCCCGACCCGCCGAATCCTCCGAAAGCCATATTGTAGTCCCATGGCAGTACAGAGAAGATGCCGTCCAGCTCATACAAATAGTAGTTATGCTTCTTCTCGGACAAGTAACTGTCCATATTGCCGATGACGGCGTTCAGCGCGATATACTTCAGCACATTGTCGGTATCCAGTACTTGATCATAGTTGCTTCCGTTATTCAGCTCGTCCAGCATGGCGAGCAGAGCCTCATCATTGCGCTTATCGGACTTCACATCGAGTCCGGTGTAGGCTTCCGCCGTCTCCAGCCATGTCAGCTCGCTGCCGCTGCCTCCATTAGCTTTGTAAAGCGTGCCGTAAACCTTGCCGAAATGCCGCTCCAAATAAGCGTCGCCAATCTGCTCTACAGCAAGATAGAAGCCCCATAGCTCACCGTTCACATATAAGTTGACGTAGGAGCGTTTTGGCGTGGGCAATCCCATCTCCTCCGCTAATTCATAAGATAAAAATTCCTGCATATAGCTGTTGTCGCTATAGTTGTTGTTCAGATTAACCTTGCTGATGCCGCCAAGCGTCTGATTGACGTATTCGTCGAATGAAATCTTGAAGCTGTAGCGGTCCGAGTCCGGCATGTTCACGACGCTGTTCAGACTCAGGTTGCCTTTGGTCCGAATGGCTACGTTCTCGAATGTCTCGCCATTGTACTCCACAGACGCTTGCTTGAACTGCTCTGCTGCGGCATTGTCCAGCATGTCCTGAAAGTCGTCAGGGTCAATCGTAATCTTCACATCGACAACTTTATCCTGTGGAAAATACCGCTCATCGAGCAACTGTTCATCCGCTGAGACGGTCTGCGCGCCGAATGTTCCCGTTACGCCGGAGTCCATGGCCAGCGCGACGCCGACAAGGGCGACGACGGTCAGAAGCGTCATCAGCCGGTACGCGTATTGACGGATTGCTCCCATCGGTTCATCCCCTCCGTTTCTTAAGATACATAATCTCCGTTATAGCTGATCAAGACGGCGCTGCGCACGCCTGGCAATGCGCTCAATTGGTTCACGAAGCGGCCCGTATGGTCCTTCAGGCGAAGCTCTAGCGTCAGCTCGATCGAGCCTGCGGAGACGTTCTTCTGCTTAACGTTGAAGCGCTTGGCATGCTGGCTCACATGCTTGTGCAGCAGCTCTTCGCCTTCGTCGCTCTCGACGTGGGCCACGAGCAGGAACGGTGTCTCTGCGGTGCCGCCTTTTACGAAGAAGAACAGGATCAGACCGACGATGACTGAGCCGATAATCGCGAGATTGTAGAAGCCTGCGCCCGTTACGATGCCCGCTACAGCTGCCCAGAACAGGAAGATGAGGTCAGTGGGATCTTTGATGGGTGTACGGAAGCGGACGATCGACAGGGCGCCGACCATACCGAGTGACAGCACCAGATTGGAGTTGATCGCAATAATGACAACTGCCGTAATCATGGTCATACCGATTAGCGAGACGTTGAAGCTTTTGGAATAGAGCACCCCGCTGAAGATGCGGCGATAGAGCAGGTAGATGAACAGTCCAATGATGAACGCTATGGCCAGCGTCAGCAGGATTTTGCTAAGGCTGATGTCTGACGCGAAGTTGTCCAATACCGAATTGCGTATAATATCCGAGAAATTAGTTGATTGCTGAGATGTATCCATTTTAATAATCCTCCCATGAGTTCGATTTCAAATATTTGCGGCAAATGACATACTTGGATGCGGATTGGCGGTTTAAGCCTTCCAATTGAATCGCGGTCTGGATCGCCGAAGGCATGTATTCGTCAAACTTGACCTCCAGAATGATCAGGTTCTGGTCAAGCGCTCGGATCGGAGCTAGCTCCGGGTTGAAGATGTCGGTCGCATGCAGTCCGGTGCGGAGCTCCTTGTCGAACGTAATGCGCACATTGCCGTGCTCGTTCACATAAGGCTCGCGTACATAATCGACGATGACTTTGGGCGCCAGCAGGCTGTGCTTCATCCGGTCGTGGATTTCGAGCAGCAAGGGCTTGCGGCCTTCTTGCAGGATGCTGATGTCTCCGGCGAGCAGCGCATCGTACATCTCACGGGTAAGCGGCTCCTTCACTTTGGTGATGTAGTCCTTAAATTTGATTTTTTTCTCAAAATGAATGACGCCGTCGGAGTGGTTGTAGATGCGGATGCGGTACTTGGCCCGGTCCCGGATGCCGCCCAGCTTCTCATGCAGCGCCGTGTTATGGATATCGTCGAAGTATAGGCTTCGGATATGATATTCGCCGCCGGCGCCGGCATGCTTGTCTCGCTTCATAAGCCCCTTCAATCGCTGACGGATGATGAAATGCTGATGATGGTTAATCATAAACTTTAGCTCGTTGCGGTATTGGAGTTCTCCGTTCATTTTTCACACCTCGTTTCGATCGCTTCTCTGTAACCACTGCTATTGTATAAATCTTTACTTATTCTTAACTTAAGGCCCGCTGAAAGATTGCTGAATGCGCGTCAAGAGACGGTTATGTTAAGCTTTGGCTAACAAATGGACGAAGGTGCAGGTGAGCAGAATGAAGAAGGAAGGACTGATTATCGCTTTGTCTGCGATTGTCATCATTGGCGTGTTCTTCTGGGTGGAAGGCCGGAAGAACGGAGCGCAGGACAAACCGTATTCTCTCGTCATGAATGTAGGAGAGGATGCGGCGACCGTCCGGTCGTTCACATGGCAGAGCGGCAGCAAGCTGAATAGAAGCCTGATTCAATATGTAGAGAGCGAAAGCCGTGAGGTGGACTGGAAAAGCGCACATGTGGCGACGGTGGAAGGCACTTTTGATCTAATTGCGACAGATGGCAACCGGCGGATGGTGCATCAGACAACCATTTCCGGTCTGAAAGCAGACAAGACCTATGCTTACCGGGTCGGGGACGGCTCTGCGAAGGGCTGGAGCGGGACAGAGCTTTTTTATACCATTACGGATTCGCATGCGGACGGGGGCTTTGCATTTATTAATGTGACGGATTCGCAAGGAGAGACGGACGCGGACTTCAAGCTGTGGGGAGATACGCTGAAGCAAGCGTTCCAGAGTGTGCCGGATGCCGCCTTTATTGTCCATAATGGCGATTTGACGGAAAATCCGAAGGATATAGGAGCATGGGATGCTTTCTTTCGCGAGGCTGCGCCTTGGCTGTCCTCCGTTCCGCTCATGCCGGTTGCGGGCAATCATGACGAGGTGGACGGGGATGCGGAGCCGTTCGTCTCGCTGTTCCATGTGCCGGACAATGGCGCGCTGGATTCGATCGAGGGGACGACCTATTATTTCGACTATGACGATGCCCGGTTCATCATGCTCAACACGGAATCCAATATAAAAGGCCAGACGGAGTGGCTGGAGGAGGTGCTGGAGAAAAATACGCGGAACTGGGTCATCGTCTCCCTTCATAGAGGACCATACGGCGGCAATCAGAACAAGAACATCGGAGATTGGGTGGAGCTGTTCGACCGGTACGAGGTGGACTTGGTGCTGCAGGGGCATAACCATGAATACGCACGTTCCTACCCGCTGCGGGATGGTAAGATGGCCACAGGCAACGATTCGCATGTGCTGGATCGCGCCGGAACGGTCTATGTCGTGACGAATGCCGCCGGACAGAAGCTGAACGAGAAGAAGCAAGACCAGTTCTACCACAAGGTACACCTCCAGAATGGCAAAAGGATGTTCGCCGCTATTCGGATCAGCGGGAACATCCTTAAGTTTCAGGCATACGATACGGATGGCAAGCTATGGGACGAGTTCGTGCTAGAGCATACGTCGTCATAGTCCGCGTGATGATTTATGGATGCGGGTCTATAGATCGATTCTCATACAGCGGAATTGTAATGAGGAACGAAGTTCCTTCACCAACACCGCTGAACACTTCGATATGCCCATAATGGGCTTCAACGATTGATTGCGTAATCGCAAGACCGAGCCCGGTTCCGCCTCGCGCGCGCGAGCGGGACTCCTCCCCTCGGTAGAAGCGCTCGAAGATATGCGGGAGATGAGCGGAAGCAATGCCGGAGCCGTTGTCCCGAACTTCGAGGCGGGCGGTATTTCCGCTGCTTCCAAGAATAACCTCGATATCTCCGGTCTTGGCATCGGTATGCTGAACAGCATTATGAAAGAGGTTAAGTACCACCTGCTTCAGCTTGTCCCGGTGAATGAGGGCCGTGACGTTGCTGGTGGCGCGTACAACGAGACTCCGCTTGCCTGCCAGCAAGGCAAGCTGGGGCTCCATCTCCGCCAGCAGCAGATCGAGCCTTGCCGGGTCCAGCTTGAGCGGCGCGGGCTGCTCAAGCCTGACCAGCTGAAGCAGGTCCTCCACCAGCTTGTTGACCCTCTCCGATTCTGTCTTCATGCTGGCGAGCGCGCGCATGAGCTGCTCCTTATCCGCAGCCGCCCCTCTAAGCAATACCTCGATAAATCCGTGCAGGGAAGTAATTGGCGTCCTCAGCTCATGGGAGGCGTCTGCAATAAAACGTCTCATCCGTTCATTGGTTGCGCGCTCTTGCTCGAATGCGGAATCGAGACGCACAAGCATGCTGTTGAACGCCTCGGACAAGGAGTCGACCTCGGATTGTCCTTGCCGCTCCGGCAGCCGTGTGTTCAGGCTGCCTGCATCCGTCAGCTCCGCTGCCTGTACGACCTTGGAGAGCGGGTGCAGCGTTCTTCGCAGCAGAGGCAGATACAGCAGTAGTCCCGCGATTAGAGCCGCGGCAGCAAGCGCGGCGAAGATGGCGACCTGTGTAAGCAGCTGATTGCGCAGCGATTCCGTCTCGACGGCGGCTTGCAGCATGCTGCCGTCCTTGTCGCCGGGGCGGGCGGCCAAACGGAATACGGCTATATATGGCGTCCCATTTTCTGCTGTGATGAGCTGATAGTCGGGACGTTCTCCGGCTTGCAGCTTCAGGTGGATCTCGTTGTACCCCTCGATTCTGAGCAGCGGTGTATCCTTCGGATCGATATTGCCGTCATTGGTTACAGCCTGCGCTTCTCCCGTTGCATCAATGACAATTAACGAAAATCCCGGCTGGAATAATAACGGAGAATCCGGCCGTACTTTGCCGGGATGTCGGATGCCCGGCTCCTTGCCGTCCAGCCGGAACAGATCGGGTGGGAGGGACATGAGCTGGGCGTTCAGCGCTTCTGCTTTGTTGCGGTATAGGAAGTCCCTCATGAACAGGAATTGCAGGGAGCCGATCAGCACAAACAATGCTGCCAGCACAAGCAAGGAACGAACTAGCAGCTGTAGCCGGAGAGAACCGGGCCGAAGCATGCGGCGGACGATTCCGGTACGCTCCCTCATGGCAAGTCCATCCGGTATCCGGCGCCGCGAAGCGTGCGGATTAAGCGGTGCTCCTTGTCGCCGAGCTTGTCGCGCAGGGAGCGGATATAGACCTCGACGATATTTTGCTCCCCGCCAAAATCATAGCCCCATACCTTCTCCAAAATTAGCGACTTGCTCAGCACCACGCCATGATTCATGACAATGTACTTAAGCAGCTCATATTCCGTAGGCGACAGCTCGACAGCTTCCTCCCGATAACGAAACTCTTTGCGCTTATCATCGATGGCGAAGGGGCCATAGGCCACTTCGCCAAGCAGATTGGGGAATTGGTTGCGCAATCTGGCGTGAATCCGCGCCAGCAGCTCCTCGAAGCTGAATGGCTTGACCAAGTAATCGTCCGCACCTAGCGACAGTCCATAGACGCGATCTTCTACTTCATCCTTGGCTGTCAGCATAATGACCGCCACTTGCGATCCCGCTTGCTTGAGTTCCCGGCATACCGCAAATCCGTCCATATCCGGCATCATGACATCCAGTATGACGACATGCGGCTGGAATTCACCCGCAGTCTGAAGCGCGTGTCTGCCGTCTTCGGCTGTTGCGATCTGCGCTCCTTCATTCGCCAGTCCCATCTCCAAAAATTGCACGATAGCCGTCTCGTCATCGACGACGAGAATTTTGATTCCGTTCAGCGTTCGCATCATTTGTCCTCCACTTGATGGCTTTATCCTTCTATTATGAGCGTAAGGCTGCTAATATCCAACTCCTTGCAGCCCAAATAGGGCGATATTCAGCAAATTTTCAGCTTGCGGATTTTTTTTCATTTGGATGAAATGAAATGCGATTTTTGGGGATAGTAACGGTGGTAGCAACAATCCATATCAGGCTGACAAAAGGAAGGTGCAAACGAATGAAGGATAAGCAAGTGGAAGGATATTCGAAAAAGAAAGTGGGCGCGGGATGGCGCTCGGCCAAATACTTAAGCGTGGCAATCATTACGCTTGCGCTGATGTTCAGCTTGCCGAATACATCTCTAGCTGTAGGCAAACGAGCGAAAGGACCGGACGTCTACGTTATTCAGGGCATGCTGAAGTCAATCGGCAGCTATAGTGGTCCAATCGATGGCTACTATGGCCCTGCAACGGTCAAAGGCGTTAAATATTATCAAAAGACGCATGGTCTATCTGTATCAGGTTCAGTGGATGTGAAGACGCTGCAATCGATCAGCTATTCCTATGCGAAAGCAAAAGGCGCAGCAGGCCAAGCGAAAGCTCAAGCGAAGAGCAAAGCGAAAGGCACTGGTAAAGCTGGCGCTGGCGCAGATGGCGGTGCAGGTGGCGGAGCTGGTGGCGGTGCAGGCGGCGGAGCCGGTGGCGGCGCAGGCGGCGGAGCTGGTGGCGGCGCAGGCGGCGGAGCTGGTGGCGGCGCAGGCGGCGGAGCTGGTGGCGGTGCAGGCGGCGGAGCTGGTGGCGGTGCAGGCGGCGGAGCTGGTGGCGGCGCAGGCGGCGGAGCTGGTGGCGGTGCAGGCGGCGGAGCTGGTGGCGGTGCAGGCGGCGGAGCTGGTGGTGGCGCAGGTGGCGGCGCAGGCGGCGGAGCTGGTGGCGGTGCAGGCGGCGGAGCTGGTGGCGGTGCAGGCGGCGGAGCTGGTATCGGCGGCGGCAAAGGCGGCATCGGCGGTGGCGAAGGCAAAGGCGGTATTGGCGGCGGAGCTGGTGAAGGCAAAGGCGGCAACATCGGTGGTGCTGGCGAAGGTAAAGGCGGCAACATCGGCGGCGGCGGAGCAGGTAAAGGCGGCAATATCGGTGGTGCTGGCGAAGGTAAAGGCGGCAACATCGGCGGCGGCGGAGCAGGCAAAGGCGGCAACATCGGTGGTGCTAGCGAAGGTAAAGGCGGCAACATTGGCGGCGGCGGAGCAGGTAAAGCGCCAGGCGGCAATGTCGGCGGCGGCGGAGCAGGCAAAGCACCGGGCGGCAATGTCGGCGGTGGCGGAGCGGGCAAAACGCCTCCGGGCGGCAAAGTTCCCCCAAGCGGCAAGATCGACAGCCAGCCGCGCAGTCAGCAATAAGAGGTAACGAATAAGAGCCGTCTCGATGGGTGCTCCTTACGGAGAATAGCCGGTCGGGGCGGCTTTTTGCCATGAACGCGACTAGAGACGAGTGGATGGGCGATCCAAAAAAGGTTAAACTATCATTACCGTATTCTAGCAAGCGAAATGGGGCAACGAGATGAACAATTGGAGCGTGAAAAAACAAGCCAACGCCATCTTGATCTTATCGGGGGTAGGTATCCTGGCGGCGTTCCCCTTCCAGCACACGTTTGCGGGAGGGCTGTTATTCGCCATATTCAGCGCCGGGACAATTGGTGGACTGGCGGATTCTTTTGCAATTAGCGCATTATTCGGTGATCCTCTGCGGATCAAATGGCCGAAATGGATGGGCACTCATATTATTTCCCGTAATAAAGAGCGGCTGATTGGCGAGCTTGTCGACATGGTGGAGAAGGAGCTGCTGACGGTTGCATCGATCAAAGCCACGCTCGAAGAACATGATCTGGGCAAGGTGCTGGTCCGCTATTTGTCCGAGAGTGGCGGAAGCGAAGAGGTGCAGCAATTCGCAGGCAAGCTGGCAGGCGATCTGCTGGAGAAGGTGGAGCCGGGCGGGCTGGCCGGAGGCATCGAACGATTCGCCTACGATCATGCTGGCTCCTTACAGGTGTCCGATGTGCTCGCAGATGTAGGAGAATGGACCATTCGCAACGGCTATGATGATAAAATTATCAATTTTGTCGTTCAGCCGCTCGTGCAGTTAGTGAAGTCGGAGCCATTCCGGGCGCTTGTCGAGCAGTTCGCTGATTCGGCGATCCGATCCTATGAAGGGGAGAAGCTGCGCCGCAGACTGGTCGACTTCACAGCGGGCTTGAATGCGCCGGCAATTAGCGTGAAGGTTCAGGACTGGCTGGCCACCTTCATCGAGCAGTTCGCTGCGGAGGATCATCCGCAGCGTCAGAGCTTTAAGCTGTTTCTTGCCGAGTTTGTACGCAGGCTGCGGGAGGATGAATCGCTTCGCCAGAGTATTGAGGCTGGGAAGCTGACTATTTTGGCCAAGATTCAGGAGAATGTCCCGCTGGAGGAGTTGCTGAAGGCCCGTATCGAGAAGGCGCGGGCAGCTCTTATGGCAGCCGCTCAAGAAGAGGGAGCCCCGCAGTCATCCCCGCTAGGCTGGCTGCGCCAGGAAATTGACAGAGGGCTAGAGCAATTAAGGACGCGTGAGGATCTTCAGGCAGCGCTCGACACTGGCGTTAAGTCGTTGTTGCTCGGCTGGATTGAGAACAAGCATGCGCTTATCGGACGTTTGGTGAGAGAGAAGCTGAATTCTTTTTCAGAGGCAGAGCTTATTGAATTAATCAAAGAAAAGGCAGGCAAGGACCTGCAATACATTCGGCTTAACGGGATGGTTGTAGGCGGGCTGGTCGGCCTCGTTCTCTATCTGCTCACGTTCTGGATAGGGGGGCGATAACATGACGATGAGAAGAAAAGCCAATCTTAGCTTGCTGCTGCTGGCTCTATTATTCATCGGTGCGGCTGCCTTGACGTATTGGTATCCTGGCAGATGGTGGTCCAAGCTGTTGTTGTATTCCGCGGAAGCGGGCTTGGTAGGGGCGCTGGCCGATCTGTTCGCTGTGACGGTCTTGTTCCGGCATCCGCTTGGCATGCGCTGGGTTCCGCATACGGCGATCATTCCGCGCAATCGGACGAAGCTGGTCGAAGGTGTCGCCGCTATGGTAGAGGAGCAGCTGCTCAGCAAAAGCATGATCAAGGATAAACTGATGGCTTACAGCATAGTGGATGCCATCATCGGCTGGCTGGACCGCAAGGGCAGCGGCGGCATGGGTATTGCCGAGAAAGGCTGGGAGCTGCTGCTCTCCTGGGTGAAGGGAACGGATACGGAGAAGCTGGCTGGCAAGCTGGACGGATATGTTCGGGGCTCGCTTCGAGGGATGGATCTGTCCCGTTACGGTGGGAGAGGGCTTCGCTGGCTGCTGGTGAACAGCGATTTTCAGAAGTGGATGGGCCAGGTCGTCGAGTATGCGGCGAAGCGGGTCGCTAGCGAGGATACGAAGCAAGCGATTCGCGCCATGCTGACGAAGGAGAAGGACAACTTCGTCTCCGAAGGAGGCTCCTTCACCAAGTGGCTGAAGCGCAAGCTGGTTGATTTCGCCGAGGCAGCGGATGCGTTGAATCTGGATGATGCTGCGAATACGCTGTACAATGATCTGCAATCGTTTATGAATGATTTGAGGGATCCGAAGCATGAGCTTCGTGTGCTAGTAGAGGTCCGGCTGATGGAGCTGGCGGAGAAGCTGGAGACGAGCGAGGACATGGCTGCGACCATCGAGAAGTGGAAGCTTGAGCTGCTGGATGAGCTGTCGCTCCAGCCTTCCATCCATGCGCTGCTGGACAGCATGAGAGGCATGCTGCTTGCAGGCAGCGAGCTGAAGTATTTGGCAGCAGAAGAGCGCCAGCTTCATGTCGACGATGTGAAGAACTGGCTGTCGGAGTTGATCGGCGCGTATTGGGAAGCGTTCAAGGCGGATGAGGAGACCAAGGCTCAGCTCGATCGTTACTTGAAGCAATTCATCAACGGCATCATGGAGCAGGAGCATGCCTTGATCGGGCGTATTGCGCGCAAGACGCTGGAGGGCTTCACCGAGGAGCGGCTGGTAGAATTTATCGAAAGCAAGGTCGAAACGGACTTGCAGCGTATCCGGTTAAACGGTGCATTTATCGGAGCTGGGGTGGGGGCACTTATCTTCGTGTTCCTGCATGGCATCTATGGGCCGCTGCTGGAGTATCTATTTTAGGAAAGTAATGGAGGGAAAGTCTGTACCGCTTGGCGGTAGGGGCTTTTTTTTTTCGCGGAATGGACACATTACCCTGAAAAGAAAACGCTGACATTAAAGTTAAATCGTTTATACTATATATAGTGATAGACAGACTATCGAATGGAGGAAGCAGGCCTGAACAACATTAGATTATTCGCAGACAGCGTGTCGGATTTGCCGCAAGAATGGATAGAGAGATATAACATTACGATCGTGCCTTTATATATTATTTTCAACGAGGAAGTCTTCCGGGACGGAATTGATATTACGACTGAGGAGATCTACCGGCGCGTGGAGGAGAACGGGGTATTGCCTCGTACAGCAGCGCCTTCGCCGGATGATTTCACGCAAGCATTTCAAGACGCAATTGACGCTGGAGATTCGGTTTTGTTTATCAGCATGTCTGCCAAAGTGTCTTCCACATACCAGAATGCCAGAATTGCCATGAATGATTTCCCCGAGGGACGGATCACGCTCGTCGATTCCATCCACTTATCGGCAAGCACCGCCATGCTCGTCATTATGGCCGCACGGCTGCTGGAGCAGGGGAAGGATATGGATACGGTGGTCGCACATCTTGAGTCGCACCGAGACCGCGTCGAGATCGACATCCTGATTGACCGCCTGGATTACTTGCACAAGGGCGGCCGCGTATCCAGCATTCAGAACATGATCGGCAGCTTATTGAATATTCGTCCTGTGCTTGGTATCAAGCAAGGCCTTATCCTATCTACTAAGAAATACCGTGGCAAGACACAAAAGGCGCTTGAGGGCGTTATGCAAAATATTGTAGATAATATTGACTCTATTGATCAAAATGTCGTCATCATCGCTCAGACTGTGGCTGAGAAGGCGGCGGACTATATGCGTAACTACTTGCTAGAGCATACGTCTGTTAAAGAGATCATTATGATCGAGGGCGGATGTACGATTGGTTCGCATACTGGGCCTAAGACGGTGGCGATTAGTTATTTGCGGAAGTAGATATTTCGGAGTAAGTTAAAAGGATTATGGTATATTTGTGAGATGATTTTTAAACTGCATGTCGTACGTTCGAATTGTAACGGGCGCGCCATGCTTAAAAGCTTCAGAACCGTACTCTCGTGCGGTTTTTTTATTTGGGAGTTGTTCTCAGAAGAAACTTGTGGAGAAGTATCTCCTGTAGTTGCCTAGACTTCACTTTCTTATAGTTATAACCCCTTAACTCCTCCTCGTAAAAAGAAAGGGCTATTTGATATGCCGTTGATCGCTCTAACTAATCGATAACCCATAGTAACAGACTTATCAAAATAATAACTATTAAGCCAGGAATAACATTTACCTATTTAATGAATTTTTTGGATATCTGAGTGTTAATTCATATAATTCAGGAAAAATATAAAGTAGGTTCTACCAAAAAAACACTAGTAACCTATGTATAAGTTTTTAAGTATAAAGACTTAAAATACCTACTGTTTAAAAAGCGATTGGTAATTGGTAATACAATAATACTACTTACGCACGCCCTTTTAGTTTTCCTGATTTTTGTTTATTTGCAGCAACTTTACAATTGCAGGTTGCGTCTAATCATTTGGAAATATCATTCTCAATTAAAGGAGAGTATCGACGATGAAAAAAATATTTTATGTATTCATGCTCACCATGCTTTTAATTGGCTGTTCGAAAGAAAACAGTGTTTCAGATTCCGAAATGAAAGAAATTAGTGCTACCGAGAAACCCATCGAAACTGTTTTAGAAAATTCTCCGAAACCAACTGAAATTGCTGTAGACAGTACTGCAAAGCCAACTGAAACCGTGGCTCCAGATCCACCTCCTGCGGAACCTATTGATGAGAGTTTGTATGACGGTGATGAACTGGGTATCGTGCAGACGCTTAATAAAATAATGAAAGCAGCATTCGAACAAGATCGCGAAGCTTATAATTTACAAGTAACAAAAAACAATCAGTCCGAGGGAAAACTCAATGGGTACTTTACTAGCATTAAGAGTTTGAATTTTAACTATGATCCAAATAAATACGATTCTTTTGATGAAGCTGAAAATTTCAAGGCTGTTGAGTTGGATTACGTTTTTAACATTTATGAGTTTCAAGGTTTGGACGAAAGGAAACAATTATTTATTTTTAAATTCGAAGATAATAAATGGAGGTATTTCACAACAGCTGACTGGTGATAATGAAATCCACTTTAAGAACCACAATAAAACGGACTGACACATAAACTGTGTCAGTCCGTTTTCTAATTAAAAACCGGTCGCAATTTCCCATGTTGTTGGATTGACAGTCACCATACTGAATACAGGTCGATTACCGCTGGGCGCATCTGGTTTCGGCTCCCAAACCTCAGTTACAGACGAACCTACAGGATTGATAACACGTTTATAACGGAGTTGCGAAGATCCACTACCATCCAAGTGAACGCCTTTTGTGCAACCAAGCCCTTTCAAGAACTGTCTTACTTCCCAGTAATTAGCATTTTGGAAAGTGGCAAGGATGATCTTTCTTTGGCCGCCGATAATGGCAAAACCGATGGCTGAACGGCCATTCGGGAGATTATGACCAAGATTTCTACCATATTCCGGCGAATCTTTGATAGCGGCATAGTAGGTAGTGTCAGTAGTGTATGACTGATCTAAGTGTAAACTGATACCGCCAATCGCCCATTTCACATTAGAAGATGTTGCCCCGATAAAGTCGTTCCAATAGTCTACAACTTTATTGTCAATTTCTAGCGAAGTTATAGGATGCGAAGGATTAAAATGATACAGAACGCCTCGTTTAGTATCTTTAAGTTCACCATTATCTGCATAAGCAGTTTTGTTACCACCAGTCTTCACTGGAGCAGCTGTTGTGCCTGTCCTGTTAAGAGCAACCCCCATTAGATCACCGTTACCTTTGAAAAACGTCCCGTTTATTCCGAACTTTGTTGATGTTCCTACAGATCCAGGGATCGCTTCGACTTTAACGCAATCCAAATCTGCGATAATGTACCTTACTTCTTTACCATTTTGCGTTGTTTTTACCACTTTAGCTGTTGTCATGGGTATCGTTCCTTTCTGGTTAGGTCGATGGAGGTATTGGATCTTTGGGATATAACCCTTAGCGAAGTGTATCCCTCACTTCGAACGGGGTGATGATTACTACTCTCTATCGAGTGACGTAGTTAAGATTTCTGCGTCATATCTATAAAGTATTTTTAAGCCTTCTAGAATCAACCTATCGAGAAACTTTTTTAAAATATTTTTCTTGTTCTGTTCAATCAACTAAAGTTACATTCAATGATGTGCATATGTTTGGCTAGTACGGAAATACAAAAGCCATCTCTTTCACTTTATAAATTGAGGGCCTTTTGAGATGTCATTTTAGTTTGAATTCGCTAGTAGTAGGTGTAGATTTCAGATCATACGACAACACAATTCTAATGAGACGTTCGAATAGATGTTGTTGTAAATCTTCTCGCTCTTGGGGGTGGGTGTTCATGGAAGTTTTATAGACTAGGGGCGAAAATTGCTTCACAATCACATCTAACGCTTCAACATCTCCTTGTTGTGCTCGTTCCACTAAGTGATATAAATTCAAACGTTTCGTTTCAGATCACCACTTTCCTTATCTTTAATGACTTGGACAAGATTAATGATAGAAAGATTAAGTGACTCAATTTTCTTTTCGAACCGAATCAACAGGTATGATGCTATCACGATAGCAAAGCTTTGATTGCCTAAACCTGTGATCAGATTAACCCAAATGTCTTCATTCATACGCCTCACCTCCTTCCCATACAACGATGAATCTGTAATCCCTACTTAGAGTAGGCAGTGGTCACGATTTTTCTTAACTTATCGATAGCAGATTTTCTTGATTTGCACACGGCTTGCGGGGAAACACCTAACCTCTTTGCGATTTCGACATCATATTCGTCACAGCCGTATGACAGTGTGATAATCTCTTTCTGTTTGGATGTTAATTGTGTAATTGCATGGTGTACTCGTTCGTCGCTGATCTGTGCTAAAAATTGTTCCGTACTAAGGACGAACATTTCCTGATCATTTTGGGTATGTTCCAATTGAATGAGTTCACCATACTTAATATCCTTACTCTCGCCTAGTGGTGTATCAAATACCAAAGGTGTTTTTGTAATTCTCTTTTGTCTCCGCTTATCAAAATCAATTTGACTAAAACGCATAGCTGAAGTTAAGTATTTGATGAATCTGATTCTGAATATGAATTGGCGATGTGACTCTTCTTCATCGATAGTAGACAAATCTTGATGATCACTTTTCGGTAGTTCTTCTTGTGCTGCAGGTGAATGTATAAACGGGACTTTTGTGCTAACTTCGTTATTCTGAAAGTCTGCAATCATTGTCGGAAAACCCCCTAAAATGGTGTGCATAATTTGGGATCTGTACCCAATTGCATTAAAAATAAAAACATATGTTCGTTTTTATTCAAAAAAAAAAAGAACCGGATGCTTTTCACTACTTTAGAATAGCATATCCTGTCTAAAAACAGCGTGTGATACTATTAAAGTATTAGAAAGTCGGAAAATATCAACCTTAGAACTAGAAAATTTGGAATATTTTTTGAACAAATGCTAACGATAAAGAGGCGGATTCATCAGTTCATATTGAACAGCGAATTCACCTCAATGCTAAGAAAGGATATATCGAGTTTCCAGGATCCTGGCACTGCACCACAATATTTTTAAATGAAAGGTGTAAGCGCGAGTTACATTAGATTTTCTATTGCTGGATCCACCCGTTTATCTTATAAACAACTTCCTGATAGTCCGGAATATCTAAGAAGCCTTTATAATCTGGTTAACTTAATTTTTTTGAGGAAGCACCTCTAAAGAATCCTAGCGCTTTTTAGAGATGCTTTTTATTTTAGGAGTTAATGAAATGCTTAGATATGAAGTATTCCTATTAAAAACCTGGAGAGTCTAATTTAGAACAAGTTTAATGGCTTCTAATTGGAAGTGTAGAACATGACCGAGAAATAATGGGCGGTGATCTTCTGTTTCTGGATGCTATTTCAGAAAAAAGAGTTCTAAAGAGTATCCTTGCCTAGTCGGTCATCCATTTTATAAAGTAGATAGGATCGATTGTATTAATGAAAGTGATTCAAAGATGACTAAATAGACTATGTTTTATACTCATATCTATGTAGGTTGACATCACTATTTTTTATTCGGTGCATTCAATTAGAGACTGATTTTTAGATAGGTTACCCGTATAACCCAGTTCTTGAAAAGGATAGTAATTGAATTAGATTCTAGTAGCTCTGATTTAAAGCAAGTAGGGCAAATAGTTTGAGGATATTTTCAATATTGCAAAATCACATTTGTCGATTGATGATTTTTCAAAGTCTCTAATGAAAAATGAACTTAAGTATGGTCTGTTGGATAAAATTATTGAAGGAATTTACATTAGTTATTTGATCATGATCTACAATAGTAGTAAAGAGGTTAGTAAGTACAGACTTAAGAAAAACAGAGTAAAATTTATTAAGTTTTATATATCCAAGTCTGTTTCAATCCGACCATTGACAATCAATGTCTATGGCCGGACTAACATGTAATTCGTATGAGGCTAATCCCAAAACTTCTATCCCTATTCTACAAAAAACCACAAAATTGATATAAATGCAACCAATAGGCTTCATAAGAATGACAAACTTTTTACCAATTCATTCTATCCTATCCGACGAACAGGGGGAATTAGGTTGGCCAAGCATGTGTTTTCGATTGTTTATCCGTCATTGTATGGGCTGTTGAGTCGGGCGTACAAACGCATTATAAGATTGTAATATTATTAGATTTAGAGGAAGTTATAATGGAGGTCTAGATTCAGAATGGTCTCCAGAAATGTTTGGTTATCTATCTATACCCGTATTTATAGTAGGAATAGTATTTTTTTCATTCTCTGATTTGATCTATACATTTGTTAGATTTAATAGTTACAGGATGATGAAACCTAATTACGAATTTGAAGAAAATTTCACAACAAAATCAATACTAAAACCATTGGAAATGATATTGAAAATAATTGGAGTGCTTATGATTATTTTAGGAATCATTTGGTTCGGATTCTCGGAAGAGTTTTACGAGCTTTGTTTTAAATGAATAAGGATTGAATTAATCCGGAGAGTCATGCTTATATAGTCTGGAGCCGTACTATTGTACGGTTCTTTTACATTTTATAGACACGCTCTATTGACATTTTTCCAAACAAATCATTGCGCTTTTTTCATTGTTTCCCCTTTTGCCACAAGCTATAATAACACAGGTAATGATAATCATTTTCAATTAAAAGCGAGAAGGAAAGGGGTAACAAGCGTGAAAAGACATCATGGAAAGCGAATTATGTTATGGGGAGGGATGCTGCTCCTTTTATTCATATTATCGGCATGTGGTAATACTGGAGGCAACGAGCCTGATGTACAGGGAAAGGAAAGTGAGCAACCAACTCAAGCTGAAGTGCAGGCAGAGGAAAGTGAAAAAACAGTTCAATATACAACGATTAAAGGGGAGCAAGTTGAAATACCTGCACATCCAAAACGAGTCGTTTATATCGGTCCGACGCTTGGCGATTTCTTGGTAATGAATATTCCGATCGTTGGCAGTAATCTTGTTCATGCTGATGAAAGTTATTATAAGGGTAGAATTGAAGGAATAGTCGATGTTGGTAATCCAGGCGATGCAGAGGTAATTCTATCTTTGAATCCGGATCTAATCATTAATAGTTATTACAATGCGGATGCAGAGCAAAATGAGAAATTGTCGAAAATCGCTCCTACGATCCCCTTCAACCCGTCTGTTCCTTATGCCGAACGTGTTAAGGAGATGGGGAATATCTTTGGCCAACAGGATGAGGCAGCTAAGTTGACTGCTAAGTTTGAAGCACAGTCGAAAGAAATGTTCGATAAGCTTCAATTAGCTGAAGGGGAGACAGCTACCGTATTTTATCAGTTAGGTAAAACGCTTTATGTTATGGGCAATCGTTCGCTTGGCGCCGTTATTTATGGAGAGCACGGCTTTGCCGTCCCGCCAGCTGTACAAGAAAATATTCTTGATCACAAAGGCGTATCTTTCGTTGAGGTTTCAGAAGAGGTGCTTCCCGAGTATGCTGGTGATCATTTGTTTGTACTTGTACAAGATACGGATGAAAGTAAATCGGAATCTGATCGAATACTGCAAAGTCCGCTATGGGGAACTTTGCCTGCAGTCCAAAAGGGAAATGTGTACATTGTTTCTTCTGAATGGAATACAGATGGCTTGTTGGCTTTGGAGCAATTGTATAAAGAGCTGCCAAAGTGGATGCAACGGTCATAAGAAGTTGTAACTGCTCAGTTAGTTCTTTAAACCGTTTGTTTTTCTAAAAAAGTGATTCTCCAACTAGTAAAGCTGAGCTGTAGTTAAAAGCAGGTCATTATATGTTACAATAACGATAATGATAATCACTTTCAATAGTTGGAGAGTTGCTTATGAATCTAGTGCCCTTGTATATTAGGCTGCAACACTATGACAGGCTACAAGTTGACCAGATGTCGCCAGTAATCAGCGATAATGAAGGAACAATCGACAATGAAACAAATTCATGCACATTATTAATAGCACTCAGTCACGGTATACGGCTGTATATAGACAAAGTTGCCATCGAACTTCGTCAAGGGAGCTGCATTCTCGTTTTACCTGTACATCACTGCACTGTGGAATCAAGCAACGGGGAGGCACAGCTTGCGCGCTTTATCTTTGAAACCTTCGAGGTAGAAGGGTTGGCTTTGAATCCGGTTGCTCATCCACCCTTGCTTTGCGGTTATCCTTATCATCTATTATTTTCTGGGGTCAAGCAAGTATTAGGGAAAGAACCATGGATGAGGAATCGGGCTTGTTCCTCTCTATCCGCATCAGAGATGATTATGATGCAAGGCAGGCTTCAACTTATTTTAGGATGGATGGCCCAGTTAGATGAGCAAGCTTCCCATGTGCAGAACGAAGATAAGATTAAAATGATTCAACATACTCTACATTATATGGAACAGCATTTTGATGAGGAATTAACAGTAGAGCAACTGGCTAATATGGCCGGAATGGTCAGATGGCAATATAGCCAACAGTTTAAAACATTGACCGGGCAGAAGCCAACTGATTATTTGACGCATTTGCGTATCAAACATGCCAAGAAACTTCTGTGTCATTCCACCGAGCCATTGAGCACAATATCTCGGCAAGTTGGGTTTAGGGATGAATACTATTTTAGCAGGTGCTTTCATAAATTAACGGGGAGCACTCCGCGTGAATATGCCAATATCCATGTTCTTACTGGGCAAAAGACAGTTATCGATTCGCTTGGCAGAAAGGTTCATGTTCCTAATGATGCAACACGTATTGTGACTGATGGCAAATTTACACTTGGGGAATTACTGGCTCTAGGCATAGCTCCCATAGGAGCTGCCATCTCTATCATGAAAGATAATGTGATTTATCACGATAAGCTGCGAAATATTCATAATATCGGGTACTGGGCAGATCCGGATAAAATAGCACAACTGCAGCCGGAGTTATCATTACTTAGCTTTTTTCATCCAGAACAAGATTTGCAGAAATTAGATGCAATTGCTCCTACTGTTATTCTGAACAGCAAGTTTAGTCTATTTGAGCGGTTAAGGTATATCGCTAAATTATTTGAACGCAGTAAAGCGGCTGAGAAGTGGATGACTAGATATGAGGACAAAGTAAGACTGGTGCGCAGGCAATTATCAGATGTTTATGCTGCTGGGGAGACTGCTGCTGTTTATCTCAAGTTAGGTGGAAAACTTTATATGATGGGCCACAACGGATTGGCTGCCACCTTGTATGAATCTCTTGGCTTTCGTCCCTCTGCCAAAGTATTGCAACTAATCGAGCAAGGGCAAGCATGGATAGAAATTCAGCAGCATCAAATGAAATACTATGCCGGAGATCGCAATTTCATCGTGGCTTCCCGCCCAGAATTGCAAACAGCTGCTCACTGCCAAGAGATCGCGGCTATAGCCGAGTTAACTCAAGGAAAGCTTCATTATATGGATGTTACATGGAATTATGATGATCCGATTACACGTGGACGGTTGTTAGAGGTGCTGCCGTATATGTTTAAGAAGAAAACGATTTGATTTGGTTTAGTGGAAGACGATCAACCATTTCATCAGGAGGTAGCGGCATGACACAGGCGTTGGAGCTTTATGATATTACGATTATTGGCGGAGGCCCCGCCGGGTTGTATGCGGCTTTTTACAGCGGCATGCGCGATATGAAAACCAAGCTGATCGAAGCAAAGGAAGAGCTGGGCGGACGGCTGTTGATTTACCCGGAGAAAATGATCTGGGATGTTGGCGGGATTACACCAATCCGTTGCGAACAGCTCATTCAGCAAATGATTCAGCAGGCGCATACGTTTGATCCAACCATCGTATTGGGTCAACAGATCAGCGGACTGGAGCGGCTCGCAGATGGGACCATGCTTCTGACTGCCGTAACGGGAGAGCAGCACCATACACGTACGCTTGTATTGGCGTTAGGGTATGGTGTGCTGAAGATGGCGAAGCTGGACATTGAAGGCGCCGAGCGTTATGAAGTGACGAATTTGCACTATACCGTACAAGAGCTCGAAGGCTTCCGGGGTAAGCGTGTGCTCATCTCCGGCGGCGGCGACTCCGCAGTCGACTGGGCCAACGAATTGGAGCCGATTGCCGCAAGTGTCACTGTCGTACACCGCCGTGAACGCTTCGGCGGACATGAGAAGAATGTGAAGCGGATGAAGGAATCATCCGTTGACGTTCGTACGCCATTTGCGGTGGCTAGGCTTCATGGCAATACTAACGGTGACGCCATTGAAGCGGTATCGATTGCCCGGGTGAATGCAGAGGGTGTTCTAATGGAAGAAACGGAACAATTAGAGGTAGATGCCGTGATCGTCAATCATGGGCTGCGTGGTGACTTCGGCGCTATTGTCGATTGGGGTATGGATATGGATCAATGGACGATTAATGTGAACGAGAAGCTCGCAACCAATTTGCCCGGTATTTTTGTAGCAGGAGATACAGCGAACTATTTGTCTAAAGTTCAACTAATCGCAGGTGCGTTTAACGATGCAGTGTTGGCAGTCAATAGCGCCAAGCTGTATATGGAGCCAGAGGCGTCGAAGATGGCCTATGTTTCTTCCCATAATGCCAAGTTCAAGGAAAGGAATAAAGCGCTTGGCGTGGCGGATGAAGATGCTTAAAATGTTTCTATTCAAACAGATGAATCGCAAACCAGATCGAGAGATTGGGACACCGAGCTGCGAATCTTCTGCACGAGTGCAATGACCGCCAGGTTATTCTCTCGAACATACGGTCAGGACAAGACACTACCTTAGAGGGTACGTGTCTTATTGTCGTATATGCATACTGGAAGCAATCGCTATTATGATTTAATCGCTGCATTTCTGTTTAAATTATTACAAAAAAACCGAAAAATTGATATAATAACAAGGAATAGCTTTTATAATAACTACAACTTTATACAATCTTTTTTATCCTATCCGACGAACAGGGAGGTTCTTCATGTTGGCCAAGCATGTGCTTCCAATTGTCCATCCACCGCTGTATGGGCTGTTGAGCTGGGCGTACACCCTTAGCATCACTAGCTCGATGCCGAACTTTAATCCTTGGTTTTACAGCAACTTTATCCAGGTATGCTGCAACAAGAATTATCTGGAGGACAAGCAAGAATTGTTTTTCGATTTTTATCGCGGAGGGAATAACGAGCTTAATCACAATCCCTTCCTATTATCCAGTACGCTTGATACACCTATGCTTTATGAGATTTTCAAGGATAAGCTTCATCCATTCTTGATCAAAAAGATTCAGGAGGGCGTCTATCCCGTATTATTTCTTGATGAATACCACATCTCCTACACCACCGCGTACCACGCTTACCCATTTCCCCATCATGTGCTTATTTACGGCTATGACGAGGATCGCCAAATCTATCACACCTACGGCTTCGGCAAAGACCTGCTGCTAGGCTACCACGAGACAACCTTTGACGAACTGGAACAGGCTTTTCACTCCATCGACAACTATTTGAAAAACAATGCCATCTACGACCAATACAACTACTTCTTCTCGCTGCTGCCTCACTTTGTCTACTCCTTGAACATCCGCTTAATCTATGAGCAGCTTGGGGAATACTTGCGTTCCGAAAGCAGCAACAATGACCAGAATCGCTACTTCTCGCCTGATAAAGAATTTCTGACCTTCGGGATCGCCTGCTATGACCACTTGATCGAGCATTTCCACATCTTAAACCTTCATCCCGAATCCCTTGTGCGGGCGAATCCGCCACGGCAGCTTCATCTGCTCTGGGAGCATAAGAAAATGCTCAGAAACCGCGTCGCCTACTTGCAAAAAGAAAACAATCTTCCGCAAGACGAAGGCATGCTTCTTGAATTTCTTGAACTGGAGGAGCTGGCCCGTCAATCCCGCAACCTCTATGCCGAGCATGTCGTGAAGGGAATCCCGGGGGTGAATGAACGCATCAAGCAAAATCTGGAGCGTATGCGGGAAATGGAGCTAGAGCTGATCCCCAAGCTGATGGACCAACTGAAGCGGCATACGGAACTGCTCCTGCCTGCATAATGTAACTATCGTCTTAGCGTGACGCTTAACACTGAAAGCCGCCTGCACGAACAGGCGGCTATTCGTCTATCTACTAATGCGGTTTACTTGCACCAGCTGGCAACGTCCTGCATCAGTCCAAGCACTCTGTCCGCAAGCAATCTTATTTTAGCTGAATCCTCGCTATTCTCATAATCGAACGCTACATATAGCTCCGCCCCGGACTTGCCGAAGGAGCCTTCGATCTCATAGTGTCCTGTAGGCTGCAGGTAATGATGAATGCTTTCCAGCTCTGGCGTAGTAGCTGCCAGCTTGTCCATCCGAACGAGGAGACGAGTTGGGGGAGCAATGTCATCATCCACAGAGGTCTTATCACCTGCAGAGCCAAATTCCTGAATAGGTCGATCCGGTTCAAAAGCATATTGGCTCAGCGCAACCGTCAACGTCTGATCCATTCTGCCGATCGTCCGGCTGTAAGTCAGCCCCGGTATGGTTATGCTTCTGCCATCCAGCCTGATATGGGCCTGCTCATTACGCCACTCTTCAGCAAGGGCTTGGAGCAAGGTATGCGCCAATATATTTTCCACAAACCATTCGTCGTTCTCATCGGTGAAAGAGGTGAGGAGGATCTCCGTCAAATCCGCTCCCAGACTAACGGTGCATCTATGCATTGCGGTATGATTCAACCTGTCAAGCTGATGCTGTCCGCCACGCGTGGCTTCCTGTTCCTTCATTAATTGGGCATAAAGCTGGAACGAGTTTGTTTTGGCAGGCAGGCGAATATCTATTGCAGCTTCTGCCTGTTGGTAGGCTGACCTTAAATCCTCCAATAAGATATTCCAGGAGGAGGCATCCAGCACAAGCGGGTCACCCATGAGGGCCAAATAATCACCCGCAACTCCCTTGCACCAATGCGCCTCAAGACGCCAGTCGGAAAATCTGTTCCTCCGGCAGTCAGTTTCCTTCATCATCTGCTCCAAATAAGGGATAATGGGCTGATCCTTCGGCAGCTCGCTTTGCTCGAACTTGAATACCGGCGCGAACATTCCCTGATTATATTGAATGATTTCATCGCCTTTCGGAAAATAACCGATGCGAAGAGCGTCGTGCCACTCCATCACACGTGATAGAGCAAGCCTCAGCAATCTCTCTTCAAAACCTTCAGGACGGTAAACGATGTTATAGTCATATACTCTTCCGCTTGTGCTAGAGCGGGCCTTCGCCAGATATGCTTGCTGCCCATGAATCAGCTCCACCTTTCCTTCAATCGTGCCTGAGAACAGACTCCACTCCTGATGCTCCGAATTCGTTCTCTTCATGAGTGGAGCGGTTCCGGCAATGGTCTGATGCCGGAACAAGTCTTCCACCTTCAGCTTCCAGCCTTCTTGCTCCAATTGGCTGCATACCCGAATGATCATGATGGAGCTGCCGCCCGAGTCAAAAAAAGGCTGGTTCCGATGGAAAGCGCGGTGACCCAAAAGCTTCTCCCATACCGCAAATAAAATAGTTTCCTGCTCATTTTGCGGTTCGTTGTCATGCTCGCCGCCAGCTGCGAAGTCTTGAAGCATGCCTTCGGGCTGCTTCGTCGGATCAGGCAACGACTTGCGATCCACTTTCCCGGTAGGGGTGAGCGGAATAGCTTCCAGACTCATCATATAGGAAGGGATCATATAGGCCGGAAGCTGGCTGGCCAGATATTGTCGCAGCTCGGCTGCATCCGGTTGTTCCTCTGCCACGATATAGGCGCAGAGCGCCAGCTCATCCTGTCCCGCAATCGGCACAGTGTGAAGGACGGATTCGCGAATGCCTGGATAACGAAGCAGCACTTGCTCAATTTCGCCCATTTCAATACGGAAGCCGCGTATTTTCACTTGGAAATCCCGTCGTCCGATATATAAGAAATCGCCATTATGAAGCTTGCGTACGATATCCCCGGTACGGTATAGCTTCTCGCCCTTGCGATAACGATGGCTGACAAATGCAGTCTCCGTCAGATCAGGACGATTCATATATCCCCGGCCAAGTCCAGGCCCGCCGATGTACAGCTCGCCTGGCACTCCGTCCGGCTGTAGCTGTCCGTCGGCATTCATGACAAGGAACGGTGTTCCCGCTAGGCCGCGGCCAATGGTAATGGGATGTTGCTCCTCCGTAACCTCTTGCGCCGACGCCCACACAGTTGTCTCAGTCGGACCGTACAGGTTGAATAGGCGGGCGGAAGGCGACAAACAAGCCTTTAGCGATTGCCAGATGGATGGCGTTAACGGCTCTGCGCCAATCATAAGCAAGCTTAAGGAGCTGAAGGCTTCGGTGGCGCCGGTTTGAGCCGACCACCATTTGTAGCGGGACGGGGTCAGTTGTAAGACATCAACTTGTGCCTCTGCCAGCAGGGAGGATAGGCGGGCAGGATCGTTTTTCTCCACTTCGCTTGCCAGCACAATCGTCATGCCGAGCGAGAGGGGCAATAACGTTTCTACAATAAAGATGTCAAAGGACACTGTCGCAAGTCCCAAGATGCGTTGTTCTGGCTTAAGCGGCAATTGAGCTGCAAATCCGGCGAAAAAATGCGCCAGACCGCGATGCTCGATCATAATGCCTTTTGGCCGTCCGGTCGAACCGGATGTGTAAATGATATAGGCAAGATTATCCATATCGGATACAGGCTCAAGATCGCGGTGATCCTCATCATAACTGGATTCCTCGTCGAGATACCAAATTCGCTGCGCATTGATATCTCCTTGAAGCTCACGCTGCAGGAGCAGGTAGCGGCAGCCGCTGTCCTCCAGCATGAATTGCTTTCTATCCTCTGGGAAGGTCGGATCAATAGCCAGATAAGCAGCGCCCGCTTTCAGCACGGCCAATAGGCCAATAAGCAATTCAGGTGAGCGATCGGCCATAAGCACTACGATCTCATCAGGCGCCACTCCGTCGGCACGCAAGGTACGGGCAAGCCTATTAGCACGGGCATTCAGTTCCCTATAGGACATCGTCTTTTGTTCAAATATTAAGGCCGGGGCCTCAGGGGTAAGGTAAGCTTGCCGCTCGAATTGCTCATGCGCCATCAGACGATCCGTATCGTTGTCCGTTTGTAGTACAGAGGAAGCCAGCAGCGATTCTTTAATATCTTGTTCAGTGAGCAAACCGATAGAAGCTAACTCTAACTGGGGTTTGTCCAGCACCTGATCGATAATATGGAAGTAGTAACGCATATAAGCCTCGATCGTCTCCGCCCGAAATAAGGAAGGATCATATACAAGCTGTAGTTCAGCATCGTCATCGTACATGCGGATTTGCCATACTAGCGGCAAAGAAGTGTCACCAGCGGTATTTTGAGAGAAGGAAGAATCTATATATCGGAACATGGACGAATACAGCGCGTTCTCCAGGCCCGATTGCTTAAGATCAAACTTGGATGCAAGCTCCTCATACAGAAACTGGCTGTTGCGAAGTCCAAGTGAGCATTTTCCCTCCACTTGCCGCAGCAAGCCAGAGAAGCCTATTCCCTCATGGAAGCTAACCCTTATAGGAAGCCCGGGCAGGTTCGACAGCGATCCGTTCGAATGATTATCCACCTCAGACTTGATACCAACGATGATGTCATGATCGCCAGTTAGCTTGTGAAGCAAAGCGATTTGGCAAGACAAAAGCAGCGTCTGCTTATCCACATGCTGCTGCAGCACGTACGCTTCCACACGCTCCATTCGATCCATTCCTACATTTGTTGCAACTACACTGCCTTTTTCAGATCGAATCTTTTCCGGCAACTTGTCGGTAGGCAGCTCCAGTCTTGGCAACGGCTCTTCAAGCTCCTGAAGCCAGTAGCTTTCCATCGTTTTGTTTGGCATGTTCGATTAGCCCCCTGATTTTATCCATACTTGAAGAAACGTTTGTTTTACCAAAATGGGAAAAAGGATGTTTGATGTCGAAACGCAGCTAGTGAGATACGGTGATTGATCGGATACAAGTCATGAAAGGGGAATACAGTAAGGAAAGAATGTGACTGAGGTGTCAGGCATGGGATTGCAGTGGTTTAACTAATCATTTCCAGATTAATATTAATGTACAATGTCTAGTAACATAGTTCAATAGAAAAAAAGTGAGTTTTATATGAAGAAGAGATAATGAGGGGCAGGAGAGCACGCTATATTTTGGGAGAGTAAAATGTTGGATGATGTGGATTTATGGTAAATAGGGGCGCAATAGCGGGCGCATTGTTCTTTCGCTGATTTCAGTATATACTGAAATCAGAGAAATGTATTAAAGGGGGAACGACAATGACGCTGGAACTTCGAACGATAGGGAAGGATGGCTGTACGATCCATTACTGGATTACTCCTGAACATCACGGCCCGTGGTTAATATTTATGCATGGCGCGGGAGCGGACCACCTGATGTTCAACGAACAGCTTCAAGCCCTCGATGACAGATACGGCGTGCTGTTGTGGGATGCCAGAGGGCATGGACAATCCAGACCGATCGGAGCAGACTTTAGCATTCAATTGCTGGTCGAGGACATGTTGGTTATTATGAACAAGGAAGGCATAGAACGAGCTACTTTTATCGGTCAATCCATGGGCGGGAATACGGCGCAAGAGATCGCCTTCTATCACCCCGACAGAGTGGAAAACCTGATTCTGATCGATTGCACCTGCAACACAATGAAACTCTCGTTCATGGAAAAGCTGCTTATCGGCATGACACCTTTTCTCTTGTCCATCTATCCATGGAACACGATGGTCGAACAAAGTGCTCGTGCCAGCTCGGTCAAGGCGAGTGTTCGCGAGTATTTGCGCGAATGCTTCCATTTGGTCGGTGCAACCGACTTTAAGAAAATATTTCTGGCGACGACGGCATGCCTGCATGAAGAAGAAGACTATCGAATTCAGAGGCCGTTTCTGTTGGTTTGCGGAGTGGATGACCAGACCGGGAATATTAAGAAAAATGCGCCATTATGGGCAGAACGCGAACCGGCATGCGAATTTCACTGGATCGATCATGCAGGGCACTGTGCCAACCAGGATCATCCGGAAGCGTTCAACCGACTTCTGTTATCGTTTCTCGACCATCATAATCCCGTTAATGCCAAAGCCAATATGGAATGAGAGGAAATCATTATGTCAGAGAAGCAAAATGAGTTGAAGATATCTGCAGCTATCCAAAAGTTCATCGATAAAATGGGATTGTATTATGAAAGTTACGGAATCCCTCGAATTGGCGGGAGAATATTGGGATTGCTTCTGACAGCTTCCGAACCGATTTCGGCGGAAGCCATATCCAAGACATTGCAGGTGAGCAGAAGCAGCGTCTCAACGAATATTCGCCTGCTGATTACCATCGGCATGTTGGAGATCACCCAGAAACCGCTGGACCGAACGGATTATTTTGTTTTGTCGGATGAGGCTTGGGTGAACGCGATACGGCTTCGAATACAAGGGTTTCAGGAGCTTAACAAAATTGTCGAGCAGGGTCGTCAGGCAATGGAGAGCACCGGCCAAACGGGGAACACAAAGCTTCAGGAGATGGAAAAGTGGGCGGAGATGATGCAAAGTCTGCATCAGCAAGCGCTCGACGAGTGGAAACAGTCCGAATAATCAGGGGGAATAATCAAATCATTCTCACGCTATAGACGTAAAGGGACGGATTTGTCTGTCGTGTTACAAGACGGCACTTGTTTTTAATAGCGTATATATACCAATTCAACCAGTAACGGTGCATTCCCTCTGAATCAATATGAACAGGAACAGCGTAGAGGCTGTTTCTTTTTTTATGGTACGCCCAGTATGGGCGGGGTTATTTTCTATACATAGGTCAAAAGACATGGTATATTCAAAAGGGATTGTAATATTATCCAGTTGTTTTTTGGAAGTTTGTAGATAAGTTGTGATCTGAAGTTCCTTAGAGAAACTAAAAAGTGGTTTATAAATGCCAAGGAAATATCAAGTCCTTAATGATAATTACAATCTGAAAAAGGGTGCTTTTTTATATTCGCTTGTTGAAGAAGCGAGATTTGATGAAGTTTGAAAGACTATCATTTATGATTGAGGGTTATTTTAAAATGGGCTTTTAAGGATAAGTACATTGTTGGGGTGCCTGATGAAAAAAAGAATACTGGTATTTTTCGCGGTAATGGTCTGTCTTCTATTAGCAATGATTTCACCGCCAATCATTAACATGATTCAAAACAATATAACACTACATAAATACTCGAAGAATTTATTTAATTACCCAGTGCCCCCGTCAACCCAGGAGCTATCAAGAGATTCAAAAGTAGGTGTCCAGGTTGCCAACGGTGACCACTGTGATTTTAAAGCGGAACGAACATTCGAAACAACTTTAACTAAAGAAGAAATTATGGACTATTATAAAGATGTGTCGATTCAATCTGCAAAAGGTACTTCAAAAGTGACGATCGAAGTGAGCTTCAATGAGAATGACCACGATAAATTGATTTATCAGATTACTGCTTTGAATGATGGCTACAGCACAAATTTTGATATCAGATGCATGTAAACAGTGAGTGCTTTGGTAAAAAGGTTATCAGGGTTTAATTCTAAGGAGGTCATTATCCTTTGAAAAATACCGCATTTTCCGATTCATACTTCGGGTTGATCAAAATTTGGCTGTCGCTATTTCTGTCCCAGTTGCTTGGTTGTCTTATTTTAATTGTTTATATTGAGCTAACGGGTTCTGAATTTCTTTTTGAGGAATCGGCTATCACTTATATTTATTATGTATTAACTAGTATTGTACTTACGTTCCCTTTTGCATTTATTATTTCTAAAGTAAGGACTCCGAGGATTCATAGAATTGGGCGGTTACTATTATCAATATGCTTGCCGTTAATTGCAGGTTTTTTACTAGTTATTGATAATGGTACTATTGATATATTTTCCAAGCTTGTGAATACCGATAAGTTGTCTCACCATATTGAATCGATTGTGTTTCACTTACAAATGATGCTTATGATTACAACGGGTCTGATATTTATAAAACCTTGGAAAAGCAAGAATAGTTTCATAAAGGGAATTATATATTCAACCGTATTTTACATACTTATATTAAATTATATGCTGCTATTAACGGGTATTTTATACGATAACTGGCTGTAGTTAAACGATTCAAAGGAGAATGAATAGGTGGAGGATTTCAGTTTCACATTTATATCTATTATGGGTTTTTTCGTCATATTAATGTTGGTGTTAATTACAACTAAAATCTTGAAAGGCAGATCATATACAGCTGAGCTTACCATTAAACAATTAAAGCATTATTTTTTCAAGAAACACCACTGTGTGGATTGCGATTCGAGATTGAAAAGAGATTCTAAAGATGATTTTCTAGGTGAAGGTTGGTCAAATAACATGGGAACATACTCTTTTTCGAAGAACTATAAAAGAACATACTTTTTGAAGTGCCCTGTATGCAACAAAATGTATACTTCAGATGATTTTTAACATCATCTGAGCGCTCCAATCCGAGGAGGATATGATTTTGAAGAATGCCGCATCTCCCAAGTTGTATTTTGGCAAGCTGATCAGGATATGGCTATCGTTATTTTTGTCTTTGATGTTTGGTTATTTTATTCTGATAGGGGTTCATTATTTCATAGATTCTGATTTTTCAAATGAATGGTTTGCCAGTTCATTTTTGCGTATTGTCATCATGCAGTTGCTATTCACTTTTGTATGCGCGTTGATTTTAGCGATAGGAAAAATAAAGCTTCCCACAATGAATGCAGCTTGGAGGATGATGATCGCCTTATATATCCCGCTGATTCTGGGGTTTTTATTGGTGCTAGATTACGGGAACGACGGTTTGATTAAACAACTGATCGACTCGCTCAGCAAGTCTGCGCCGATGGAAGAATCCATACGCTCTTTAATTTTGATGGCTCAGATTATGGCTGGACTGATCTTTTTGAGGCCATGGAGGGATCGAACGGCATTCCTTTCAGGGATCTTATATGCTTCTGTGCTTTATCTGCTATTAAATTATTATGAGTTGTTTTTAACGTGGATGATATTCGGTGAGCTGTAAGGGGAGTTATTTATTGTAATTAGAATGAGGGTTACTCTAATAAAGAGTAGCTTTTGATGATATTGAAAATGACAAAAAGGATTAGAACTAAAATTAAACTGTTTATACCAAAAGCGAGAACAGCTTTAATATTCTTCTGGATTATGATAGTGATCAAGCTGAACATGTCGGCGATTATAGCTATGGACACGCTAAGTGTCGTCGAAAACATTTCTTTTATTTGAGTGACACTTTTCATCACTGTGTTTTAGAAATCATCCATTCTAAAAAGATAAAAAAGCGAGGTGCCCAATGTCCTACCACATAAGAGTCAGACCTACTGCATTAGTCATAAAAGATAACTGCATCTTGCTAGTAGAATATAAAGACGACAAGGGGATTCATTATAATTTGCCTGGTGGCGGGGCCGAACCAGGTGAAACCATAATCGAAGGTGTGAAGCGGGAAGTCTATGAGGAGACAGCGGCTGAGGTAGAAGTAGGACCGCTTGCATTTGTATACGAATGTGCATCACACAAACAGTCAGGCGATTATCCTGATGCCCCTCACACATTAAATTTGATATTTGAATGTACGCTAAAAAAGGGAGCTGATCCTAGACTCCCTGATTATCCCGATTCGAGTCAATCGGATATTAAGTGGGTTCCTTTAGAAACGCTCGATAGCATCATTTTATTTCCAAACATAAGAAAAGAAATTGTGGAATACATAAGTAGCCGAAGAAATATTGAAATCATAGAAGACTTCAAATTAGAGAGCTATTCAAAAAAGGTGTAGGTTTGTTCAGCTCAAAACCGAAAAGTTAATCAAATAACAGAGAAGACACTGCACAAGTGTCTTCTTTTTTTACTTTCACCTGCTTTTTGGATTGCATCATAACGATAAGTTTGGATATCCATTTCCAATCCAACTCTTGATAAACTAGCAGGGAACTCCGACAAGGTATGACTGGTTGAGTGGGCTATTTGACTTTTGCCTCCGCTCAGCCTCTGGTTAAGTGCTCGGAAAAGAAGGAGGATGTTCCATGTATAAGGTTTTAGTATCAGATCCGATTAGCGATTTTGGTCTACAGCAGCTGACTTGTGCGGCGGATGTGGAAGTGACGAAGAAGACGGGATTGAGCGAGGACGAGCTTATAGCCATCATCGGTGCGTATGACGCGCTGCTCGTCCGTTCCCATACCCAAGTTACTAGTCGCATCTTGGAAGCTGCGGTCCGATTGAAGGTTATAGGCCGGGCGGGAGTCGGCGTTGACAATATTGACCTGGATGCCGCAACGATCCGGGGAATGGTAGTGGTTAATGCTCCGGATGGCAATACAGTTACGACATGCGAGCACACCTTTGCCATGATGATGGCATTGGCTCGGCATATCCCGCAAGCCTATTCGACAACCGTTGCCGGGGCATGGGATCGCAAATCCTTTCTTGGCGTTGAACTGCGAGGCAAGGTTCTTGGCGTGCTGGGGCTCGGCCGTATCGGAATCGAAGTAGCAAGGCGCGCCGCGGCGTTCGGTATGACCATAATTGGCTATGATCCCTTTCTGACAGAAGAAAAGGCGGATGAACTGGGGATCAAGCTTATGACAATTGATGAGATTATGCGAGCAGCGGACTTCATTACGGTGCATACGCCGCTGACGAGCGACACGCATCATATGATCGGGAAGCGGCAATTCAGCATAATGAAGCGGGGAATGCGTGTGATTAACTGCGCCCGAGGGGGAATTGTCGATGAAGCCGCCCTGCTCGAAGCGCTAGATGAAGGGATTGTGGCCGGCGCTGCTTTTGACGTGTTTGAGAAGGAACCACCGGAGCCGAGTCATCCCTTTTTTACTCATCCCAATATCATTGTTACCCCGCACTTGGGCGCATCTACGATTGAAGCCCAGGAGAACGTAGCTGTAGCAGTATCGAAGCAGGTTATCCGCTGTTTGCGTAACGAACCGGTTCAGCATGCGGTTAATATGCCTGCCATTCCGGCCGGGCTTCGTAACAGGCTGCAGCCCTACTTTACCTTGTGCGACCAACTGGGAAAGTCGCTGGCTCAAATGACTGATGGCGCTGTGAGGGAAGTGTCGATTGAATGCGCGGGAGGGTTAACAGACACTGATATTGCGCCACTTGTACCCTATGTGCTCAAAGGGATATTGTCTCATCATCTCGGCCCGGAACAAGTCAATATCGTTAATGCCTTATATAGGGCGAAGGAGCGGGGCGTCCAGGTCAAGACACGCAAATCCATGATTGCCCAAGGCATGGCCGATGAAATTACGATTCGATTAAAGACTACGATAGAAGAAAGATGGGTAACGGGGACGGTATTGGCTGGCGTCGGCGAACGTCTCATTCGCATAGGGCCTTATCCGGTAGAGCTCAAAACGGAAGGGTACATCCTGTTAATCTCACAGCTTGACCAGCCAGGAATCATTGGGCGAGTCGGCATGTTGCTTGGAGAAAGCGGCGTTAATATTGCTACGATGCAGGTTGGCCGTACCGAGATTGGCGGTTCGGCGGTCATGATATTGAAAGTGGATAAGAAAGTACCCGAGCAAGTGATGGAGGCCCTAAGCGCGCTCTCTGCAATTAAGCGTGTACGAGAGATCAACTTTGATTAGCCTTATTTGGAGGTGGAATGGATATGGATGCTTTAGTAGAAAAGAATCTCGAAACAATCAGGCGACAGATGGAACTGGCTTGTCTCGCATCAGGGCGCAACATAGATGAAGTGAAATTGTTGCTGGCGACCAAAACAGTACCGATTGAGAAACTGGAAAGGGCCATGCAAGCGGGTGAAACGTTATTCGGGGAAAATAAAGCTCAGGAGCTGCGAAGCAAATTTCCGCTTATGCAGCAATACGAACAGGTGGAATGGCATTTTATTTGCCACTTGCAGACGAATAAGGTTAAGGATGTAATCAAATATGTAACGCTCATCCATTCGGTAGACCGTTTGAAGTTAGGCCAGGCGTTGCATCAGCAGCTGCAGAACGAGAATAAGGCCATGGATATTCTAGTGCAAATCAACACGTCATATGAAGAAAGCAAGTTTGGCGTTTTGCCGGAAGCGGCACTAGAACTGGTGGAACAACTGTCCCAATTTGAAACACTGAATATCAAAGGCTTGATGACGATTGGAAAGCTTGGCGCGAGCAGTGACGAGACTCGGCACTGCTTCCGATTATTAAAGCAAATTCAGATGCAAATCAAGAATAAAGAGATTCCGCGAGTAGATATGGATATTCTCTCCATGGGGATGTCCGGTGATTATAGGGTGGCTATAGAAGAAGGTGCCACGATCATTCGAGTAGGTACAAACGTATTCGGGCAGCGCTATCTGCCGGACGGGTATTACTGGAATGAAGAAGCACGCGAGGATGAATAGAGGAGAGGCAGGAGAACGCTGATGGACACAAGATTCCCTTCGCTGCGCGGCCGCGATTTCATATCGCCTACGATCGCGGCTTTAATATCGGTCGTAGTCAACTATGGCGGAACCTTTATCCTCGTATTTCAGGCGGCGAAAGTCGCAGGGTTGAGCCCTGAAATGACCGCTTCATGGATATGGTCGATATCCATTGGGGTAGGAATAACCGGCATATGGCTCAGCTACCGTTACAGGGCGCCGATTATTACGGCGTGGTCAACGCCAGGGGTCGCTTTTCTCGTCTCGGCACTTGCGGTAACCCCTTATGCGGAAGCCATTGGCGCATATATGATCTCCGCTCTGGGGTTTATCCTGTTGGGATTATCCGGGATGTTCGAACGCTTCGTGCGAATGATCCCGCCTGGCATTGCATCCGGATTGCTGGCAGGTATTTTGCTCCAATTCGGGATCTCGGCTTTTGGCGGCGTTGAGGTTGATCCTACGCTGGTCGTGATATTGTTTGCTGCGTATATCGTACTGCGGCGTTTTACATCCCGGTATGCGATCATAGGCATATTAGCAATCGGGTTAGTTTATTTGATTACTACGGGAAAAGCTGATTTCAGCAGTATCAAGCTTGCCGCGGCTTCACCGGTATTTGTTGTTCCGGAATTTTCTTGGCATGCGTTATTAGGCGTGGCATTGCCTCTGTTCATCATAACATTGACGGGACAGTATATGCCTGGCATGCTTGTGCTGCGGAACGACGGATTCAAGACAAGCGCCAATCCCATTCTGACCGTAACAGGTTTGGGTTCGCTCCTTGCAGCGCCATTTGGTTCGCATGCTTTTAATGTAGCGGCCATTACGGCAGCGATTTGTACAGGGAAGGATGCACATGAAAATTCGGAAAAACGTTACCTTGCCGGGATTGCCTGTGGAATCTTTTATATCATCGTTGGGGTTTTTGGGGTTACGCTGGCCGCACTATTCCTCATCCTGCCCGCCACATTTATTGCGACGTTGGCAGGGCTGGCGCTGCTCGGCACAATAGGGGGAAGCTTGGCTAATGCTTTGACGGACCCCAAAGGCCGCGAGACCGCACTTATTACTTTTTTGGCGACAGCAGCCAATGTTACCTTACTAGGAGTCGGAGGCGCATTTTGGGGATTGATGGCAGGCTTAATAGCCCACGCATGGATGCATGGGCAATTTCGGAGAAAGTCATATGATGCGGATGATTCTTATCAGGCTGGCCAGAAATCTTAATCGGGCAAGTTTGCTTACTTAAAGCATCTCCGAGAGGCGATAAATGCCTTCTTCTATGGCGGCTTCATCTACTTTGGCAAAACCCAGCACCCATCCCTTGCGATTGCTTTCCAGGCAATACGTGCTAAGCGGATAAACCCGAACCCCATGCTGGAGCGCTTGATTCGCGACAGCTTCTTCGTCGAAGGACGCCTCGGTTTCAAGCAGCATGTGCAGCCCCGTTTCTACGCCGCTTAGCGTAAAGCGTTGACCCAGATCGGTTGCGGCGATTGCTTTCGTCATCGCTTCATGCCGGCGCCGGTATACATTACGGACTCTGCGCATGTGACGAATAAAGTGGCCGTGCTCGATAAAATGAGCAAGTGTAACTTGCTCCATAATCGGAAGATGCCGATACACCAGCTCCTGTACTTGGGCAATTTGGCGAATGGCCGCCTTAGGACCAACAATCGCGGATAGCCGAACACCGGGGGCGACCATCTTGGAAAAACTCATCATGTACAGCGTATTTTGCGGCAACTGGCTGAACAAAGTCGGAAGCGGATCGCCACGATAGCGGAATTCGCTGTCATAATCATCCTCAATAATCCAAAAAGGGCGTTGTGCCGCCAGATGAAGTAATTGCTGCCTGCGCGGTTCCGACATAATGACACCCGTCGCACATTGATGCGACGGGGTAACAAAGACCAGCTTGGAACTGGGGTCAATATGATCAACTTGCAGACCATGCTCATCGACAGGTACGGGATTGACCTCCATGCCCCGGTACTTCATCGCCATCCAGGCAGCAGGAAAGCCGGGATCTTCTACTGAAACCGTATCGCCTTCTTGTAAGAGCGCTTGAGCGATTAGATCAAGACTATGCTGAGCCCCTGAAGTTAATAGGATTTGGTCGATCTGTACATGGACGCCACGCGCAAGCGACAAGTAGCTTTGAATTTGCTCGCGCAGCGGCTCATAACCGTAGGCGTTGCCATATGACCATTGAGTCAAGTCAGGTACGGACGAGGCTTGTATATAGGATTGCCGCCATTGCTTATGGAATTGGTCATCCAAATAAGGCTCATGAGGGTTGAAGTCAATATCAGCATAGGTATTCTCTTTGCCGCGGAGCCAGCTCTGCAAGTGGCTTGCAGTTGCATTTAAAGCAGGCAACTCGGGTTGAAGCGGCCCCTGAGGAGTGACGGACTCGGAGGAATGAGGACGGAACGTCCAATCACTCACTCTTGTACCGCCCCGACGCGAAGTGATCGTATATCCACGGCTATATAATTCCTCGTATACAATCTGGATCGTCGAGCGTGACACTCCTACCAGCTGGGCAAGCTCGCGAGAAGGAATCAGCAGCTCGCCTGGCGGCCACTTTCCCGTCTTAATGTTATGGATAGCTTGATCCAGCAATTGCTGCCATATAGGACGGTTGTCGTCACGGTTGAATGATAGCATTGGGCTACCCCCTCCAATGGAACTCGTGTAAATGATAGATTGTACGAATCCTATCACATAGAGTGCCTCTTCTGCAATTTGTAAGCAAGATCAAACGGATTGCCTCTGAAATTTAGTGTGCCGGGCAATTGGAAACCGATCTTCCCGAATCAAACATGTTTTGCTCGTCTACCGGATTTTCTTTCGCTGTTATGGTGTGCGGCCGCAGGCGATATACCGATACGGCTTGATGATCAAGCGAGGAGCGGTATTTATCGACATGAACCTTCGATAACGGGCGGTCATAATAACCGGGTACATACTTGTTCAAAAATTGTTGAAGAACACTTGTCGAATCATCCAATTGATCCACCTTTTCCACAATTCCGAATAGCATGACGCTCATGTAAGCCGTATCTGTTTTGGCTGGGACGGGATCTGTTACGGTTCCATATTCTTCGAATACAGTAAAACAAGCGTTATGATTTTGCCGGATAACGGAAATCTTTCTGCCGCTGCTTAGCCCATGAAAGTAAATACATTTGTTCCACCAGACGTAATTCAAAGGCACGACGTACGGTTGGGGTCCGTCTGCCAAGCCTAATAAGCCAGTACGCGTATTCGTCAAGAAAAGGTCGATCTTTTCCTGATCCTCGCAGTTTCTTTGTGCATGAATCATGGGTTTCATAGGGAGTGGCTTCCTTTCTTCTGCTAAATGAATACATAAATTTTATAGTTATGAGTCTATCCTAGCTGATTTATGATGGTTTGCTATATCCAAAATAATGAGTTTCGAGCAATCCATATCGATGTAGAATGAACGAAAGCCCTCGGAAAAAACGATAGCTTTTAATTAGCTATGCTTAGCACAAAAGGAATGATATATTGGGTTTGAGTGATTGACAATTATATCCACAATTTAGTATGAAAAAAGATCGGAGTATGTTAATGAGTAACTTCCAACTGGTATTATTTGATTTGGACGATACGCTAGTCTACTTCCGTGATTATTGGGAAGCGAGCGCGAAGGATGCTTTTCGTTATTTTCGGGAAACCAGGGACTTGAATATCGATGAGCTATTTGAAGCATACAGGAAGCACGATTTGGATCTGGAGCAGTTGTATCTGCGGCAGGAAATTACGGTGGAACAATATCGAGTCGAGAGAATTACCCGTACATTGCGAGACCATGGCAGGGAGATTGCTCCAGAATTCGCGCTCACTTTTGAAGATCGATACAAGACATTCAGCAGAATTCATATCAAGCCGAACGAGGAAATTACAAAAACCTTGCAACTATTATGCGGCAGCTATCATCTAGGTATTGTAACCAACGGGACGGCCAGCTGGCAGTACAATAAGATCGAGGCATTAGGATATGATGTGTTTTTCCCAAAAGAGAGCATCTTCATCTCCGAACAAATCGGGGTTGAGAAGCCCCACCCGCTCATCTATCAATCAGCTCTAGATTACTTCTCCGTGGAGCCTCATGAAACCCTATTTGTCGGCGATAATTGGAGGAACGATGTGGCAGGCCCTGCTAAATTGGGAATCAAAGCTTTATGGCTCAATGAGATGGGGAAGCCCGTGCCTGCTGATGGCACGGCATATGGTGTGATCAAAGAACTGCCCGAGCTTCTGAGGTTGCTTGCAACAAATCATCAAGAAAGGAAGGAGTCGTAATAAAGTGACGAGGAAACTTGCGTTTGTTTTTGTATGTCTATTGATGTTCGCAGCTTTGATCGGCTGCACGAATTCGGGAGAGAAAGATAAGGTTGTTGAAGATGGCATTGTCGTTAACATGATTTCCACCTCGCTAGGCGGCGATAATCCAGACATTACGCGAGTGTCGTATTCTTTTGATGTGTGGAACAGGCTCGGGAAATCAGTAGTCGTCTTATCGGTGACACCCGTTATTTCGAAGGAGATTTTGGAACGGTTAGTCGAGCGTAATATTACATTAGAAGTGAATACCCCTGTGAAAAGCAATGAATCACAAAAGATATCGGGAGCGTTTCAGATCGATACCAAAGGAATGTCCAAAGACGAGATTACCGACCTGGTTGGTTCCATTACACAATTCAGGATAGCAACGGAACAAGTCGTTGGGCAGGAGTCGGGCAGTCCTCAATAATAAGGATATACAAAAAGCCTTCCTTCGAATGCGCTGTATGCATCCAAAGGAAGGCTTCATCTATTCACCTGAAGCTGTCCCAAAAGGCAACCCCCCACAAGCTTTACTCCGCAAATCCCGCAGACATCTGTTTTTCCTTCCACCATACAGTTATCGCCAGACCGACGAACATCACGACAGCGGAGAAGAGATACGGATAGTTGATATTGATATCGAACAGCAATCCGCCCATAGCCGGGCCGACGATGTTGCCGAGGCTCGTGTACGTGGAGTTCATACCTGCGACATAGCCTTGCTCTTTGCCAGCTGCCTTGGACAAGTAGGATGTCAATGCCGGGCGCAGCAAGTCGAAGGCGAGGAAGATCAGACACGTCACACCTAGCACCATCCAGAAACCGGACACCATCGTGGACAGCACCGCCAGGATAACGCCTGCGATCAGGCAGAGCTGGATCAGTTTCTTTTCACCCAATTTCTCGACCATCTTGCCGAACATGAAGACTTGTACAACGACGCCGAAGATTGCGCTTATTGTAATGATGGCAGCGATATCCTTAGGCGAGAAGCCGAACTTGTGATCTGAGAACAGGCTGAAGATCGTTTCATAAGCGGACAAGCCGAAGGCGAGTACAAATACGATTAGAAATGCGATAAAGAAAACCGGCTTCAGCGATCTTCTCATATCGCCCAGAAAGCTGGATTGATTAGCCTGAGTCGAGTATTCTGCAATCTGCTCTTTGGTGAGTGTCTCCTTCAAGATGAAGAATGACATGATACAAGCCAGGAACGCAATTCCCGCCGCAAAAAAGAACGGCAGACGAATTCCGTATTCCGCAATGAAGCCGCCAATGCCGGGACCTATGATGAATCCGGTGCTGATGGCTGCGGACAAGTAGCCCATCGCTTGCGGACGGTCTTCGATAGTCGTCACATCCGCAATGTATGCCGTAACGGCTGGCATGATGAATGCGGCGCTAATACCTCCAAGAACCCTTGAAATGTATAACAAATAGACATGAGTGCCTAAACCAAATATCAGTTCCGAAACGCCGAATATGAATAAGCCGATGACGATCATTTTTTTGCGGCCGATACGGTCAACCCAACGTCCGGCGATCGGCGACATCAGGAGTTGTGCGACTGCGAATACGGCAACCAAGTAGCCCATTGTTTTGCCCGACAAATCCATCGTCGTCATAATGGACGGCATGACGGGTATGACAAGCCCAATACCTAGAAATGCGATAAAAATGTTGCTGAGCAGTATGATTAAGACTGCTTTTTGTTGATGGATACTCTTCTTCATCTTTCTCTACCTCATTGTGTCAGAATCAGTGATGTGAAATGCCTCGCCAAAATACAGACCAGCAAGCCTCCAGCTTATCCTTCAGCCGCTGCTCATCATTGCCGTATACAAGCTCGATTAAGATCGTATCCACGACTCCTGTGAAAGCCATAGTCACGGACTTGGCATTTATGCCGACAATGGCATCCGTTTTAAGCCATTCCAAGAATTTGTTTTCCAGAATTGCTTGAACTTGATCTTCAATATCCAAGACTTCCTCGCTGACATCTTTCACCAGATGAGCAGGGGGGAAAAACGACATGCGCAGCCAAAACTTTAATTGCTCATTCTTCTGGAACAAATCAATGGTCAGCTTCAGAAATCCGTACAGATCCTTCTCCGGATGCTGCGCGTCAAGCTCGCTGAAATAATCAAGCTTAGAAGATAGCTCGGTCTCCTTGGCATCCCGCAACACTTGCATAAATAAATCGTCTTTTCCTTTAAAATGGGCGTAAATCGACTGTTTCTTCATGCCTACTTCATCGGCAATCTGGGATAAGGATGCCCCTTCATAACCATGGATGGTGAAGTACTTAAGTGCTGCCTCCTTAATTTCATCACTTTTCATGCTTACCGCCCCCAAATAATTAACGAACGTTCGTCAGTTATCTTAACAAATAAAACCATGTTCCGCAACTGGAAAATGCTTGGTCATGACCAAATGATGCCCTAATCGGTGAATGTTCATGAATGACGCATATGTCGCTGTCCTTATGAGGCGGCATAATACTTTTTTGGCGAAAAGTGTGGAGGCTATGGCTTGCTTCGTTTACAATTAATAGGAAGCTGAGGCTGAGGGGGAAGCAGGACATGTCCATAAAAGCATTTATCGAACAGCAATTGACGGGAGTTGTGCTGGAACCTCCGGTCTTTTATAACGCTGAGGTTGGCATTCGTTTTGAAGCGGGGCTATCGGATTCCTCGATCGATGATCAGACCTATTTTGCCATTGTGAAAGAAAGGGCAATTACGTTATTCCAAGCGCTGTTTCAGCCGGACCAGACCATGTACATCGTGGTGGGTTCGTATGAACCTGTAGAGCCGATGGAATGGGCGGTGGCAGGTATGGTGGACTTCACCTCGACCTTTTTAAGTGACCAATTACAGCAAGCAATTGAAGAAATCTATAAAGAACCGGCGCTGGATGAAGATACAAACGAGCTAACAGGTTATTCCATCATGTACGGCGTTCGCTGCACCGCTTCGGATGTAGACTGTATGTCGCTGCTCGGATCGATCGGCGGGTTTTCGGAAAAGAAAGAATCTGTGGTTGACCGGGTATATTTCATTGATCCTGACCGCCGTACTGTGTTCCATATGTATGATAACCGGGGGATCGATATTGTCGCGTCCCGTAAAGAGGATATCGCTTTTCTATATCACAAGTTCAATGAATGGATTCTCGATTATGATCGAGAGCAAATTGACGAGATCTTCAGAAAAGAATTGTAGCATCGGAGGGGATAGACATGCCGAATCATGGAGGGAAGCTGGGCAGGAAAGTGATAATTGGATTAGGGGTTATTGTAGCAGCGACCATTGTGCTTATGTTGACAAACCCTGATTCTAGTGGCGACACGAAGTATATGGCCTGGCTGGAGAAAGAACATGGCATCTTCTGTACTCACGACCCCATTCATCTCGTTATTTGTGTACAAGCTGCAGAATCGGAAGAAGAACTGGACTGGCGATCAAGATCGATCAAAAATGCCGGACTCTATACCATTTACAAGGACCATTACAGGAACCTGGACGGAGAATCCGTCAATATCCATGCTGTCGGGATTTTGAATATGTTTTTTAACAAGTGATGGGCATTAGAAGGAGAATGGATAAATGCCATACACAAAACCAGTAGTTATGGACCCTTACTATGATCAACCTGAATGGATGACCAGCGAAGTCATACGAAGAGAGTTTATTTGTTTATCCTCAGAATCCAATGATCATGATGTTGCGTTATTTCTCATCCTTTTATTTGGTTTCAATCATATCCCTGTTAATCAGTCATTCCAGAAGTCGTTCAATGAATTATTAAAGCAAGAGGAAGTTGCTCTTTCTGGCGGAATTGCTTTTTTTCAAGATGAGCAGAGTTTTATTCTGCCAAGCTGTTGTTGTGGCTTGGAAAAGATTTCGGATATTGTACATTCGATTACAAATAAACAAAGTCCATGGCTGGGACATGATCCATTCCCAGGTATCACGTATGAAGGGGATAATGCGTTGGTTTGGCCAGATGATCCGGAGGCATGCGTAAGCAAGGGTTATTCGTCAATTGAATATCAGTATAAAGAGCTTGTAGCAAGTCTTGATAAATCAGTAGAACACCTTCATGACTTTATAGATGGACCTCTATACAGATGGATTGGCAAGAGAGACAATAAGATAGCAGATGCGGTAAGAGAACAAATGAAAAGATGGTTTGAGCATTGATCCGTCTTTACTACCATGGAGCGGAGGAAAAATGAACAGAAAAGTGAAATTAACCTTTGGCGTTATTATGGTCGCATTCATTATATTAGGGATTACGAACCCTGGTAATGCAGATCCCAGGTTTACGAGTTGGCTGGAGAGGGAGCACGGGATTTACTGCACTTATGATGGTAACATGAGAAACTGTAAACAAGTCATAGACAACACGGAGAAAATCATTACGCACAAATCTGGGAAGACGACAAATACGGGGTTTTATACGGAGTATAGGCGCAATATCACCTTCGAAGACGGCGAGAAAACCGAAATCCGGGCACTCGGCATATTAACTATGTTTTTCAACAAATAAGAATGGCGGCGTTCAAATGGGCAACATCGACAAACGAGATAGACTTAGCGAAGAAGTGTTCACATTCAAAACGAGCAAAGACAATAAGGTATTTATTGACTGGCAAGGGAGACAGGTCACGATTCTGTCCGGCAAGGCGAGCGAGAAGTTTTTGAAAGCGATCGAGGGCAAAGAACATAAAGAAGCTCAGCTCATCATGGCTAAGGTTACGGGGAACTTCAAACGAGGCAACGAGAAGGATAACAAGGGAAGGTCATAAAGGAATCGGTAATCTTTTATGAGCAGTCTCCCATAAAATTAGGTCTATATGTTCTTTATCAAGAACGATGATCCTGCTATAGTTAATGTGGACGGTTATGTCTATTCTGATAAAATATACCGTCAAGCTGGGAGGATTACAATGAAATGGATAGTTTGGAGCGTGCTCATTGCGATACAGGTTTCGCTATGGACTCAGGCTGGAGCGGGTGCGTGGTTCACACGTGGACTTGCGTCTAATGCTCATTTGCTTGCAGCAGCTGTGTCGAGTGATTCGAGCAAGGCTAACCACGCGGTCGTGCAGGGCGAGCTGCCGAAGGGAGCCGCGCTTGCCGATGAGAAGCTGACGCCGCAAGTGATTGATTTGAAGAAGTGGGGCATCCACAACGACGGGACGAAGCCTATCGAGACGACGAAAGGCATTAACAAAGCGCTGCAATGGGCGAACAAAAATAAAATACACGCGGTCACTCTGCCAAAGGGCACTTATCTCATAGACAAAAACAGTTATATTAACATGGTGAGCAACCTGATCCTCGATCTTCCGAACGATGTCGTCATTCAGAAAGAGACGAATGAAAAGGAATTTTACCATACGTTCTATATCGGAGTCGGCGTCGAAAATGTCGTGCTGAGAGGCGGCAGCTACAAAGGAGACAAGGAGACGCATAATTATAAGAAGAAGGACAGCGTGCATTCTGCCGGCACGCATGAGAGCGGCTATGGTATTACGATAGAAGGCGCGAACGCCGTTACCATCGACGGGGTGAAGGCGACGGAATTTACAGGTGATGGCCTGATGATCGGCGGACATGGCAAGCTTATTATGGACTTATACGCAGCCAGCTTCGTATCAGGAGAATTTAATGACAAGGGAAAGGCTGTTGCGAATAAGCAAAAGATTAGAACCAAGCAGCCGATCAGCCTTAGCCACTCGCTGCTCCAATCGCAAAAGAAGTTTGAGATTACGAACAATATTAAGCTGCCTGGCACGTTCGACCTGGTGTTTTTGGACAAGTCCGGCAAATTCGTGGAGCTGGTGAAGGGCAAGAAGGTTCGGGAGACGATCCCTATTCCGGACAAAGCCGCGAGCGTTCATCTTATTTTCCAAAAAGCCGATAGCAAAGATGCTTACATTGAGCTGTGGAGCCGCACCGTCAGCTCCGATATCGTAGTGAAAAACTCAGAGTTTGCTTATAACCGGAGGCAAGGAATTACGGTAGGCGGCGCCGACCGGGTTCTCATCCAAAACAACGAGCTGCATCATATGAAGGGGACGCTGCCTCAATCCGGTATCGATGTGGAGGGCGGTTACCATTATAACGGGCACTTCAACAGCAATATTTATATCAAAGACAACGACTTTCACAGCAATGCTTCCTACGATCTGATTCTGTACGACGGCGCGGGAGCGCTGGTGGAGGGCAATCGGTTACGGTCCAAAGGCGTCATTGGACTTGCCATATCGGAACCGTTCGAAGGCGCCGTTATTCAAAATAATCATTTCGACGGGGCGCGCATATTGGCTTATCATAACGCTACGTTTATCGGCAACCGGGTGGACCGGGCGCTTGCTTCCTTTATCGGCACGAATGTGACGATTGACGGGATGACGATGACGGATTCCGTGCTGTCGCTTTCCTCAAAAGACGCATTCGGCATTAAAGTTTCGAATGTCTCCATTACAAGCAAAGATAAGAAGCTGGAGTCCGGACTCGCTTTGTGGGGCAAAAAGCTGCGGCTCGACAATATTACGATTACGGGTGAGTCCGCGCTTCGGACCGTGACCGGAGGCATTGAGCCAGGAAGCGTCATTAACAATTTGAAGGTGCGCGGCTTCAATTCCACCTATGGTGTATCACTGCCTCCTGCGACTTATAACAATTGCGAGTTTTCGGGAGCGGAGGGAGCGAGTCATGGCGCAATCGGAGTCAGTCTTGCCGGGAAGTATGTGTTCGATCAGTGCACCTTCAATCTGAGCAAATCAGCCTGGACCGGCATCTCTGCCGATCATGCGAAGCTGGATCTGACGGTAAAGAACTCCACCTTCAACTTGCTGGGCAATACGCAAGCGATCAGCGTGCAGTCGGCCAAAAATGTGTTGATCGAAAATAATGTGATTACGGGCAACGCGCTGACATCAGAGAAGATTGAAATCATTAAGCTGAATGATTATTGGAAGCGGAATGACAGACATGATATCTTGGCTGCCGTTATTCGCGGGAACGAGATCATCACCAATATTCCGGTGATCGGCATCTCCACATCCTATGCGGGCACAGGTGCGCCTGCCTATACGATAGAGAACAACAAGCTGACCAATGCGAAGCTCGCGCTTAAAGAGAACGATGCCGTTTCTCAAAATGAGCTCGTCAGCCCAAGCGCGAGCGCGATTCCGGCAAGCGGGAAGACGCAGACGGATACACGATAACGTCTTGATGCTAGATGCATCTCCTGGCGCATATAAATGGCGTTAGAGGAGCGTGATCAGGGTGAATCGTCAAGTGGGCCGTTATTTTCAGCTTAAGAGCAAGCAAAAGGAGATTGAGCAAGAGCTTCAGGAGCTGCGCAATGAAATATTGGCGTACTACGAAGAGCAAGGCGTAACCGAAACGACAGTCGGCAACTTCCAGGTAAAGCTGGTGAAGCAGGAGCGGAAGGAATATGATGATACGCGTCTATCGGAGGCGCTTCCCGATCTGCAATTGTGGCGGCTACTATCCAAGCCCGACTTATCTCGGATTGCCAGCCTGCTTAAGCTGAAGGTGATTACGGAGGACCAGCTGAAGGACACGTATGTGACGAAACATGTGACGTTATTACAGATTGATAAGAGGTAACGATAAGGGCCAAGGGCATCCCGAACCGCTTTGATGCGGAAGAGGATGCCCTTTAGTTGTGTGTGCAAAAAAAGCACATCGCGAAGAATGGAGCGGCTGCAACTATCGCATACTAATCCGGTTACCTTATAGAATCGGGAGTTGGACGAATATGGGATGGAATGGGCTGCTTGCCGTTCTGATCGCGCTGCATCAATGGGTATATCCGAATCTGACCATCGAATCTCGTGGGGAAGTTGTGAAGGACGATGTGTTCATGTCCGATTATTCGTATCCGCTGCCGGTAGGACCGCTTGTGAACGAGGAGCGGCTGAACAAGCTGATGGATACCATTGCAGCCAAGGTGGAGCGCGACCCGGTAAATGCGACATTGGATGGAGCGGGGCGTATCGTGCCGGAGAAGCCGGGGCTCAAGCTGGAGCGCAATGCGTTCAAGCGATTGTTCTACGGCTATATGCTGGAGGGTGAGCCGCTTAGGCTGGAAGTTCCGCTGCGCCGCATCTATCCCCGCGTCGATAGCGAGGTGCTCTCAGGCATTAAGGTCAGGCAGATCGGGCAATACACGACGTTTTACAATAGCCGCAATCGCAATCGTTCTGCCAATATCGCGCTGGCAGCGATGGCGATCAATAACCATGTTGTTTTTCCGGGCGAGCGGTTTTCATTCAATGGGACCGTCGGTATGAGGACGAAGGAGAAGGGATATCTTCGCGCACCGGTCATTGTCCGAGGCGAGATGTATGAAGATATTGGAGGCGGTATCTGCCAAATTTCCTCGACGCTGTTCAACGCCGTTGACCGGGCGGGACTGACGATCGTGGAGCGGTATTCCCACAGCCGAAGAGTTCATTATGTACCCGCCGGACGCGATGCGACGGTTAGCTGGTATGGGCCGGACTTTGTCTTCGAGAACCGCTACGACCAGCCGATCCTGATTCGCGCATATGCCAATGCGGGAGCTGTTAGCATCTCCATCTATTCATCGGAGCTTCTGGAGCTTCAGCCTCGGGAAGTGCCTGGCGCATCACGGAAGCTGCCCGAAGAAGTGAGGATGGATGAGCGGAGTGTCATCGTGGAATAGATATTCCATTCACAAACCGGTTCAGAGATATAGGAAGGAGGTTCGGGGCGTACGCCCTGGACCTCCTTTTTTGTCAGCGATTATTTGCTGGCTTCATCACAAGTCATATTTAGTACCAAGTCTTAATACCTTGTTATATAATAGGATTTGAGATGATCATTGTCATGGGAGGCATTCATATGGAGCTGATCCAACGCTATCAACATGATCTAAGTGCAGCCAGAGCGTATTTATTGCAAGAAATCTCTTCCCTCAACGAAAATGAATTCAATCGGTTCGCAGTAGAGGATGCCTGGAGCATCGGGCAGATTTGTCATCATCTATGGAAGACGGAAGTCTTGTTTACCAAAGCCATTGTATTCGGTTTGAAGCGGAAGCCGATATCCCATGCCGGACGAAAAGCTGTTGAGGTCGTGCTGGATCAAGCTGTGAAATACAGGGCGCCGGAGATAGCCGAGCCGGATGAAGGACCTTTTGAAGTGACGGAGCTCATTCAGCTGCTTGACGGGTCTAGACAGCAATTGCTGGAGGTGCTTGTGAAGATTGAGGATGAAGCTATTCTAAAGGAGATCGCTGTGAATCATCCTCGCTTCGGAGATTTGCCGCTTGATCAGTGGATTGAGCTCTTGTATATGCATGAGCAGCGGCATGCCGAGCAAATTAAGAAGCTAAAAGCCCATCTCTAATCAAGAAAGGGGCAGTCCGAGAGGTCATAAACGACCTGTCGGGCTGCCCCTTCGTAATAGGAATTAGATGAATGCTGCTATCGTCAGGAATCGAATGAGTAAAGCAGCGGATTGTGCTCTTGTCGAGTGGCGGTCAGCCTGAAGGACGTCGCCTTGCATGCCTTTCAACAGACCGAGCTTTACAGCTGCGGCAAGCTCTTCATGCGCCCATACAATGTTGTGTGCGTCCTTGAATTGCCCTTGCAGGAGCTGATCCGCTTGATCGACTGCCGGGATAGTAGCGCCGGCATAGGCTAGCGCGCGAACCAGCATAGCAGCTTGATCTTCTCTTGTGATCTGTTGGTCTGGACGGAAGGTTCTGTCCCCGTAGCCTTTAATCACGCCGGCCTTCACCGCTGCGGCAACATCACGCGCATACCAGCGGTCAGACGGTACATCTGTGAACGAGCTGCCGGCTGTGCTGTCGGCAAGACCAAGCGCCCGTACCAGCATGGATGCGAATTCTGCGCGTGTAATGCTGCGTTCAGGCAGGAACTGATCGCTGCTGACGCCGTTAATCAGTCCTTTGTTCGCTGCAAGCTCAATATCCTGCTGCGCCCAGTGGCCGTAAGCATCCGAGAAGGACTTGTCATATGAAGCGATCAGGTAGATGCTGTTGCCGTTGCGTTTCATATGGGCGGTTGCCTTGTCTCCCTCGAATGTGAAGCGGGATGGGACAAATTGCAGCTCGCCTGTGCTTGGCATGAATTGCAGCGCGGTTGTATGCTTGGCGTCACCTGACGGCTTGAACATAATATCGCGGGTCGCGTATGCCGTACCGAGCGGTACAGGCCAGACCTTACCGGCCTGATCCACAAGCTCGATCTCGAAGGAGATAACCTCGCTCAGCAGCTTGCCGCCAGCTTGCTGCACAGCTTTCAGCGCGGCCGCTTGTTCGTCATTCGTTGCTTTCTTAATCGTGAAGCGAACTTGAAGTTCGTTGAGGTTGGCGCCGGAGATGGATTCCCATAGCTGCGGATTCCAGACGGCGGCCGGGATACGGTAAGTGGCCCATTCGTTGCTTACCGATAATGTGCCGTTTTTCGAGCGGGACGACTCCGTCCATGCGTTTGCAGCTACTTGCCAAGTGTCCCCTTTGAATTGAACATGTACGCTTGCAGCGGACTGAAGCGCTTCGCGCACCGCTTGATCGCAAGCGGCTCCAGCTTCTGAAACCGTCAGGTTCACGGAAGCGCCTGCTGAAGGCAGAACCTCGCAACCGTCTGTACCTGTCTCTTCACCCGTCTGTCCACCGCCATCACCGCCGTTGCCGGAAGATTGAACAGTGATACGAATAGGTGCGGTATACAGATCATACGCTTCTCCGCTGTCCAGATGCGTCGTATAGCGGAGCAGCAGCGAGGCTGTACCAGACTTTTGAGCCTTCATTGTGTTGCCTGTCGTATCGAACAGCTCCTGTCCTTGCAGCCATACGATCTCCGGCACAACTTCATGGCTTGTGCGATTATAAGTCTCTGCCAGTGCCGTCAGCGTTAGCTCTTCATTTCGCTTCAAGGAATAGCTTTGCTCCTTCGCTTTCAGAGCGACGTTCCAGTCTGCGGAATAATAAGCGTAATCGGTCGTAATGCCGAAAACTCCACGAAGGAAGAAATCGGTGTAGTCTGCCAGTCCGTTGATGGTCCAAGGTGAGATAATGATGCCGCGATGCTTGGACGCCTCCATATAGGCTGGCCCCATACCGATAAAGCCTGCATTATAGGTCGCATTTAGCGACTGGGTAGTACGAATCGTATCGCGCAGCGCTTTGCCGACGTTGATGTCGGTCTCCGTGCCGCTGCCGACAAGCAAGCCTACAGGCATGCCTGGGAGCTTCTCCGAGAATAGCCGCAGCTGCGAAGAGTGGAAGGCCATGACGTTGATCAGGTCTTCAGCGTTCTGTTCCTCGATCACCTTCACGAGGACGTCGACCGCTCTTGGATTGGCCGTCTTGATCTCGGCATATACCATAATGCCTTTCTCTCTGGCCAGCTCGATCTGCTCATCCAGCGTTGGCACCTTGACGTCCGGGAAGCCGTTCGGGTACGGCTTGTTGGCGTTCAGCTTCTTAATTTCCTCAAGTGTAAAGCTCTCTACGTTGCCGGTTCCGTTCGTTGTATTCTGCAAGACGGAATCATGGATAATGACCAGATGGTCGTCGGATGTCACATACATATCGTTTTCAATATAATCGGCGCCGCTCTCGTATGCCATCAGATTGCTTTCGATGGTATTCTCCGGCGACTTCGACGGCATGCCGCGATGGCCAATAATATACGGCTTGCGGATTAGCGTCGTTGCGTTGTTGTAGACGGCAAGCGCGTCAAAAGCGGCTTGCGGCGCTCCGGTCAGAATGCCGTTCGTGCCGGTCGCAATCAGCCCATGCATAGCAAGCGAGCGGTCGGCGCTTGCGGCTTTCTCCTTCGTCCACACGACGATGGTACGCTGCTGCAAGTATTCGATATGCTCTTTGGTTGCTGCCGCTTGCGGCAAGATGGCGATCTTGGAGCCGCTGATGGTCGTTGCTCTGCGGATATCAAGCAGCGAATCCTTCGTTACGGCCACCGAGCTGAAGTCCAGAATACCGCGCAGCATCGGGACAGCAGCTCTCACGCGGGCAATCCACTCGCCATGATCAGAGATGATGAACGCATCCTCCAGGCCGTTTGCCTCGGCATAGGCAGCTACTGCGTCCGCCGCTTTTTCCGAATGGACGTAGAAGGCCGGGATGATCTTGCCCTCGATCTGCTCCATAATCGACGGAACATCCGACAGAACGGTATTCAAATGAGATGGAGCCACGACATTCAGCTTCTCGTCTACATGAAGGATGACGGTCGCCGGAGTTGCAGGACCGGACAACAGAGCAAGCCCCTCTGAATTTGCCAGCTCTGTTACGATGGTCGGCCCCATGACGATTTTTGTGTCCGGCTCGTGTACATTGGCGAACCGGTCAGCCGGCATGGGAGGCAATTCCTTCAGCTGGAGCGTAACTCTTACATTATCGACTCGCATGACGCTTCCATTGGATTGAAGTCCGATTGGGCCTTTCGCATAAGCTATGGCAGAATCGGTATCGACGATTAGTGAATCGTTAATCCATTCCTGCACGCGATTTCCTTTTGCTACGACGGTATAATGATACATTTTGCTGGCGTCGATCCGCTCTTTGAATGGGCCTTTGTCCAAAATGGACCAGCCGTTCGCCGGATTCCGCTCGGCGAATTCCACGCCGTTCGCAGCAGTGGCGTCTTGACGGACGGCCATTTGATAGTACGGATAATCTCCATTCTGAATGCGGAACATGATGGAGTGCCATCTTGCCGTATCATTCGCGCTTAGATGGGTGACATCGGCTTCGATCTTATAGTCGCCGAATAGGCCCAGATAATCCGGGAGCACTACGCGCGAAGGATTGTCGGGCGCTGCGGATGCATGAAGCTCGAATGCGCCGTCTCTCACCGTTGCGCGGGAAGCTGTCGTGCCTTCCTTGCGGGTCCAGCCCTCTGGCATCGATCCGTCCGCAAGCTGATCGAAGTTGTTTTCATAGAGCACGTAGCTTGCTTCGTCCTGCTTCTTCGCTACGACTAGCAGCGTAATAGAGACGCCATCGATGGACCCGGTTACCCGGTGTACACCGCTGCTCTTCACAAGCAGCTTCCCGTCTGCGATTTCGACTCCATCGCCTTCGACCGTCCATTCCAGCTCGGTCCCTTGTACCGTACCGGATGTGAAGTCGCTGCGCTCTGCCTGGATGGACCAGTTCGCCAGCTCAGCAGGTGTGCCGACCGTTGCCAGCTCATAGCCTTGCTCATGCTTCATCGATACTACTTTCGCGCCAGTCTGCGACGCGCTTACGCTTACTTCATAGGTGGCCTCCGCATTAGCATATATCGCTGTAAGGGTTGCTGCGCCTTCACGAATAGGATAAAGCTGTCCGCCGACCACCTTCAGAACGCTCTCGTCGGAGGAATACAGCTTCAGCTTCGCGGCTTCCACCGGTTCGCTAATGCCGTCCGAGTAGTCGACAGCAGCGGTGAAGGCCACAGGCCCGCTCAATGCTTCAAGCTGCGGCGGCAGCGACAAGCTGATGGTCTCCGCTGTAAGGCGCGTGACGACCAGATTATCGAAGGATGCATGGGCCTGGTCTACCTGAAAGCCGACCTTGCCTCGCTTCAGCAAATCCTGGGAGAAGCTCCGGTCGACGAGCAGGACATATTCGTCCGCGCCAGCAGGCTTGATATATTCCTTGACGTTGTCGCCGAATACGCGAACCTTCATCGTATAGCTTTCATTCAGCGCAAGCGGCTGCCACAGGCCTGAAGCGATAACGGACCAGGCGTTATCCGGCTTGCGGTATGAGACCTCATAGCTGCCGTTCTGGCGGATCGCCATTTGGTTGTAAGGCTGCTTGCCTTCCGTTGTTCCGCGGAAGATGAGCGATGCCCATCTCGCCGCATTCAGCACGCTATGGAATTGCAGCTCGGCTTCGACCGTGTAATTGTCCCATTGTACAGGAGCTGTCACTCGGGATTGTGCGCCGGAAGCGTTGCCCTTCAGCTCAAGCCTGCCGTTGCTGACGCCGAATGGGGGACTGCCCGCATTCACATCGGAGATCCAGCCTGCCGGGAGCTCTCCATCCGGTACGCTGTCAAAGCTTTCTTGCAGCAAGATCGGATCGGCCGGTCCGGCTGCAATGTCATCGCTTAACGTCAGCGTGCCATAACCGCTCGTATCGTTCCAGAAGGACGATGATTCGTATGCGCTCCAATAAGCGGAACGCTGCATCGTGGTGTCCTCGCCGAATCGGTCGATGACGCTGATCTCCAGCCCCAGCTCTCGGGAGAGCTGCGGGTCGAATTGCAGCAGCTCCCAGCTGATCGCGACTTCCAGCTCCCAGCCGCTGTCCGTCTTGCTTATGGCGCGCATGATGCCTTTGTCATCCTTGCCCGCATGATTCGAGAGAGCAGCGCCGAAGTTGAATTGCGGTGTCGCGGATTGCTCGCGGAAGATGAAACCCGCTTGCATATCGCTAGCAGCGAACGGGGAGGAGCGGTGCAGTGTCGGATCGACGAACAGGCTGACACTGTCCTGATCGAACCAGTAGCCGGACTGCTGCGCAAGCGGCGTATCGTCTTCGATGCGCACGCCTACATATAAGTATTGCTGATCCCAGAGGGCGCCGAAGCTCGCAAGCGGAGCAACGGGCGCATCCGCCGGCAGCACGCCGCCAGGCAGCCGCTCAATCGGCTGGTCCAGACTCCAATTCATGTCGTCAAGCTTGCCGTCGATTACAGGCGCGTAATCGGTTTTTGGAACGGATAGGGCTTGGCGTTCCAGCTGCGTTGCAGCCGCAAGTGCAGCAGCTTCCTCTGAATTCTCTTCTGTCGGCTCGCCGGATTCCTCCGAACCGTCAGTTCCCTCTTCCTCCGCCGGAGCCTCCGTCTCTGCCGGGTCGGAATCGCCGCCTTCTTCGGCAGGCTGTTCTGTCTCCTGCTGTGTCCCTTCCTCCAGCGTGCCATCCAGGCTGCCTTCTGTATCCGATACCAGATGATCAGACATCGGGTAGCCCTCCGCTCTTATCGCCTGCATAGGCGGCAGCAATCCGCATAACAAAGTTACACAAATGATGGCGGACAGCAGCTTTGAAGCTCGTCTCATGAATTCCTCATCCTCTCCATTGGGTTGGCAGAGATTTGAGCACGGCAAAAAACCCTTTTACGCATCGGTTCAGGAAGCATCGCGCATCTGCGGAACGCATTCATTGTCGATTCATAAAAGGGTTTTCTCTCCATCTCGTACCCTTGCCTATAGGGGGTGTTCACCCGTATCCAATGTAATCCACGAATGTTATGGGGGCATTTGCGAGGCGTGAAACATCTGTAAAGCCGAAGCCGAAATTCATGAATCCTTCACAATTTGTTGAAAAAGATAGAATAGTTGGCATTTTACGAGAAAAAGCGCTATAATTCTCTATTAAGAACACTTACTAGAGTAGCGAGGGTGGGAGATATTGATCATACGTGTAGAAAATGAGAGTGAGCGGAGACAGTTCGACAATTTGTGGATGGAAGTGTGGGATGAAAAAGGATTTGAGCATGAGAAGGCGGTAGGGGACGCGTATTTGCTCTATGTGGACGGCAAGCCGGCAGGTACGGCGGAGTTCGCGCCGTATGATCCGCAGGGATCGGACGAGCTGCACCGCGTATTTGATTTCAGCGGAATTGATCGTATCCAGCGTCATCACCGGCAAGTATTTGTGATCGACAAATTCGCGATTGCGAGAGAATTCAGATCCAGCTCGGCACTGGATCTGCTCATGTACAATTTGTTCGACTATGCGGAGACGCGCCAGAAGCTGTTCGCTATCGCTTTGCTGGACCCGCTGCTGTACCGGCTGATCCGGTTTCATTATCATTTTCGGGTGGAGAAGGTAGGGGATCGGACGTTATACAAAGGGGCAGAGGTCATCCCTGTCCTGATCGACAGCAATTATTTTTTGAATCGCAAATGGGACTATGCCTGGTATCGCAAAGCTGCGGCAGAGCTTGGCGGGGAGAGGCATGCGGCTTCCAAAACAGTCTGATAGCAGCACAAAGTACAACCTGTTTCTTCTATTGAATAGAAGGGACGGGTTGTTTGCGTTTATGAAGTCCTGTCTGTTTCTACTCAGGGGACTAGGTACCAGGACAACTACATGGCTAGCTACTAAAGGAAGTCGTTAGCCTATGCAGCCGATTGGGGTATCGCATGGATGTGAATGGCTCGCTTCGGATGTGCGGAATTTCCTTGAGCGTCAAGAGTCAAGATCAAGAAGCTGTGGATCGGAAGGTGTACGTTTTATATGCACCATTGTCCGACGAATATCGCAAAATATTGCGGTCCTCAGGCACGCCTTCGAAATAAGCGCCGATACTGCCTGTCGTACAGCGGTGACCTGATAAGAGGATGTTCACGCCGCTTTGACCATAACGGGCTTCAAGCTCTCCCATGAACGCGAAAACCCGCTGCATGAAGCTTTGAATATCTTCCACGCCCTTATAGATGCTGGCATCGGGGACCGGTCCTGCCAGCGTCACCTCGCTCTTCCTCAGTCCATCCGCTTCACCAAGGTCGAAGACATCGAGCCGTTCGTCGATATGCACGGGAAGCCCGGAAGCGATCTCGGCAGTCTGAATCGCCCGCGCCTGCGGCGATGAAATGACATGGTCGAATCGAACGGAGGCCAGCTGCTCCTTCAGTTCCTCAGCTTGGCGAATGCCTGCCTCATTCAGCGGCAATCCGTAGCCCTTGCAATCTGCCTTCCTTATTCCAATCCGTCTGACCGTGTCTGACAACATAGATCATAATCCATTTCCCTCCCCTCCCGTTATGTATTCTTCATAGGTCTGTTCTTTCCTTTTTCTACAAGTACAGGCCAATCTGATTCTGCTTTGGCTGGAAAAAAGATCGATGTCAAAAGCTCGCGGGGAATGGCGTGTATGATATAATGATCACGATAAATGACCAAGTATAGCATACCTCCGAGGTGCTGATATGAACGGAACACAGACGTTAGGAAGAGCAATCGATATATTATTCGTATTGGCAGAGTCCGGCTCGACGCTCACTGTAAGCGAAATCGCCGAGAAGGTGGGCATACCGGACAGCACGGCGTACCGATTCATTCAGACGCTGATCAAAAACGGCTTCGTCGAGCGCAAGGGCAGGGGCCAGATTGGCCTTGGCCTGCGCATCTTCGATCTGGCCAGAAGCCTGTCGCAGCAGATCGAGAAGGACCTGCTGACGATTGCCCGGCCGATTATGGAAGAGCTGACGTTCGCGACAGGAGAGACGACCGTACTGTTCGTGCGCTCCGGCTCGAAGGCGATCTGCATCGAAAATGTGACGAGCAAGCGGCTGATCCGGTTATCCATCGAGAACGGGCGAGTGCTCCCGCTTAATTTGGGCGCATCGGGCAAGACGCTGCTCGCCTACGAAAGCGACAAGATTATCGAGGAGATGTGCAAGCTGTTCTCCGAAGGCGAGCAAGGAGCCGAAGCGTTATATCAGGAGCTGAATACGATCCGGCAGCAGGGCTATAGCTTCACGCTGGGCGAATACGATTCGGATGCTTTCGCCGTAGCGGCTCCAATTCTTGATCCTCAGCAGCGTATTGTGGCGAGTCTGTCGGCGGCAGGTCCGATCCATCGGCTGAACAAGGATGAAATTCCTGCTGTGATCGAACAGGTAAGGGATGCCGCTTCGCGAATCTCGTGCAAGCTGGGCGGGTTATCGAGCTGAGCAGAGACGGAATTCATCTGAAACACCAAGAGCTGTCTAAAAGTCTTTTTTGACTAATAGGCAGCTCTATTTTAATTGCAAGACGATGTCACAAATTTAAAGACTATGCCATGGCTGAGCACAAACTGCGCAAGACCAATACTTCCGATCGCTGCCCAATTCGGATTCCCTGAACTCGAGTTTAATGGTGGAATCCGAATACAAAGGCGAACGCTATCGCTTCTCCAGCTAGTTCTTGCTCCGTTTGTTCCTGCCATGACAACTGTTAAAGAAAAAGAAGCCATTCCTTGGAACTGGAAGTGTCAAACACTTCGATTTCAAGGAAGGCTTCTTTCTTTTGCTCAATCACGATTTACAGACTAACTTTTGCAGCTCTATGCTTGCTTTTGTTGGGCCAGCAGCTTTACGAATTTCTTCATGACCGGCAAGATTGTGCCTTGCATATCCGCCATGATCGTGGACAGGTGAGCACGCTGCGGCTCAGCCGTGGAGGCAAATTGGATCAGATGAGACACGGCGGCGAGGGATACCTCGGTATTGATGTTCACCTTGCATATGCCGCTTTCGATTGCCTGGGCAATAATCATATCGGGCGTGCCAGACCCGCCATGCAGCACGAGCGGAACCTGCACCGATGCTTGTATGTTGCGGAGCAGCTCCAGATCAATCTTGGGCTCGCCCGTATACATGCCGTGTACCGTGCCGATAGCCGCAGCCAGGAAGTCAACGCCAGTCTCCTCGACAAAACGCTTGGCGTCGGCGGGATCGGTCAGTCGTCCGTCACCTTCCTCTTCGTCGGAGTAAGCGCCTCTTGATACGGAGCCGATCTCCGCTTCCACGGATACACCTGCCATATGGGCAAGCTCTACGATTTCTTTCGTGCGTGCAATATTTTCTTCTAGCTCGTACTTGGAGCCGTCATACATGACAGACGTGAAGCCGCACCGGATTGCCCGGACTATGGATTCCTTTTCGTAGGCATGATCTAGATGAAGCGCGACGGGAACGGTTGCCTTCCGTGCGATAGCGATTGCCAGCGCGGCGAAACCTTCCAGATCGACGGTAGGCAAGTAACGCTCGCCGAGCGCGATAATCACGGGGCGATCCTCTTCCTCTGCCGCTCGCACAGCAGCTTGCACCGTCTCCAGATTAAATACGTTAAAGGCGGCAACCGCTTTTTTCTCTTGTTGTGCTGCCAGCAAGATGTCTTTGGTCGATAGTAGCATGATTGAACTCCTTCCCCAATAAAACGGCGTATGCAGGGCATCATCAGTTGTCCGCACGCGCCGCGATTTGTCTTCAGTCCCGATGGATTATCGCTCTAGCAGCTCTACCGTATCTTTCAGCGTGGATACTGATCCTACATTGCCCGGGAAGATGATGTAATACAGCCCGGGGAACTTACTTTCGTCTCCTGTAATCCAGACTGGAATGCCGGGCTGGATCTGTCCGGCGACCGTTGCGCGCTGTACGCGCAATCCCTTGGTGCCGATATCGCTGGATGTAATGCCGCCTTTGGCAATGATGTACTTCGGCCGCACGTTCAGCCGCTGTACAATGCTGGTGACGGCATCCGAAATTTTCACCGATTGCTGCAGTTCTTCCTCTTGCTTGCCTTCCCCAAGATCCAGCCGCTCGCGGCGCGTATAGACTGTAACGGTCTTGCCGCCTGCAATTGCCGCTTCTGACTCGGCGATGACACGGTCAATCTCGGCTTTGAATGCTTCCGGCTGCGTCACCAGATGAACATCAAATTCGATAAAGGTTATAAAATCGCATGTTTTCAGCTGCTCAAGCTGCTCGGTCGTTTTCTTTACATGCGAGCCGACGAGGATCAGCCCGCCGGACCCTGGCTGGCCGTCCACCACCTCTTCCTTCGTCAGAAGCGGTCTGTCGCTTACGCCGCCAATGACTTTCGTAAAGGCCGCAGCCGTACGGAACATGAACGTTTTGCCCTTCTTCATCGCACGCACTAGCGCAATGGCGAACACCTTCACGTCGATGTCGTCGACGGCATTAACGACGACCTTATTAAAGTCGCTTACGTTCATAAGCTGCTCCTCGATGTCTCCGATTTGCAGCGCGCGCAGGCTGTCTAGCGAGACGTACGTGGTGTCCGCAGCTTTGAATGCACCGCCTGATTTTTCTTCGACCCAACGTCCCAGATCGGACTCGGTATATCCGAAGGTGCGGTCACGAGCGAATTCCGTTGCGCCCGCAGGTATCAGTTCCTCGCCATATTGAACGTAATGGATGTTGTCGATCGTATAACGTCCGCCCGCTTTGAAGAAGGGCAGAATGACCTCGCCGTCAAACGGGATGCCGGAAGCCGCTTCCGTAGTCTGGCGTAGCGTCTCGGTCTCCAGCGGATAATGTCCCCTAAGCGTGGAATCGCCGCGGCTCACAATCAGATAAGGCTTGCCGCCAAGCTGTTTGGACGCCTCCGCCGCATGACGGGCAATGTCGCGGTGAACCGTTTCCGTCTCGCTTGCGATGAGGCCGCGCGAGTTGGTCAAGATGAAGAACATCGATTCTTGCTCGCGAAAGCCTTGGAGCATCGTCTCCAGCGACCAATCTGTATACACGGAGATGCCATGTACCGTCTGAACGCCGGTCGGATCATCGTCCAGCACAATGATTTTCCGGTCGAAGCTTTGCAGCTCCGCTTTAAGCCATTCATTCACTTGCCTGCTGTCGACAGCAGGCAAGCGGTCAAATACGTCTTTCGCCAATCGGTTTCCAATATGCATAGGTTTCACACCTTTTTATTTATAGTTAGGGAGATTACAGCCCTGGCAGAATGCCGCTGAACAGGCTAAGCGCATAGACGGAAGCCAGCGCGGTCAGGCCGGCGATGAAACCGCCGAGCGTCCATACTTTAAGCGTCTGCGGCACCGTCAGCTTGCCGAAGCGGTTCACGACCCAGAAGCCGGAGTCATTCGGCAGTGACAAGCCGATGCCGCCCGCACAGATTGCGAGGCCGAGCAGAATAGGCGATACGCCCAGATCGACAATAAGCGGTCCCATGATAGTAGACGTTGTCACCAGCGCCACCGTCGAAGAGCCGAGTGATGCCCGCAGGATTTGAGAGAAAATAAAGGCCAGCATGAGAACCGGAATGCTCCAGCTCTGCATCGTCGTAATCAGATAGTCACCGATGCCGCTATGATTAATGACTGCGCCGAATGCGCCGCCCGCGCCCGTAATGAGTACGATCATGCCCGCCGTAGCGATCGCTTCGGAATACAGTTTGTTGTAATTGTCCGCAATGTAGGGGCGAAGGAAGATGATCGCCGCCAGAACGCTTATTAGCAGGGCGATGTTCTTGTCACCGATGAATCCGAAGAACGTCTCAATGGACGTGCCCGGGAACAGCATTTTGGAGAAGGTATTCGCCAGAATTAGCACGATCGGAAGCGCCAGCATGCCGAAGGACAATGCCGTGCTGATTTCTTTGCGCGAGCCTTCCTCGACTTTCACCTCTTTGATGTCCTCTGCTTTCACTTCGGTTTTCACACGTTTGCCGATGAACATGCCGTATACGAAGCCCCCGACAAGCGTAGCCGGAATAGCGCAGATTAATCCGTACAGAATGAACAATCCCAGATCCGAGCCCGTATTCTCAGCTACGATCATCGGGCCAGGCGTAGGCGCAATCATGTTATGAGAGGTAATGAGGCCGATGCCAAGCGCCGTGACGAACGTAATAATCGAGATCCCTGTGCGGGAGGCGAGACTCTTCAGCAATCCGCTCAGAATGACGAAAGCGGCGTCGAAAAAGACAGGAATCGATACGATAGTACCTGATACGGCAAGGCCTGCCGGGGATTTCTTGATGCCGAATATTTTCAGCAGCGCTTCGGCAATTTTCTCGATCGCGCCGGAAGCGCCAAGGAATTGGCCGAAGATAACGCCAAGACCGATCAAAATGCCAACCCCTGTAAGCGTATTGCCGAAGCCGGAGGTGACGATGCCAGGCACTTCCTTCAGCGGAATCCCGATGGCGATCGCCGTTCCGAAGGCGATAACAGTCAAAGCGAGAAACGGTTCAACCTTCCATTTGATAATAAGCAGGAAGAGAAAGGCTAATGCAATAACGAATGCAACAATGAGCATAGGTCCGGTTAACATAGGGCTTCCACCTTTTCGTCGTAGTGTTGTTGATTATTTAGGATTCTTGCCGCCGACTTCCACATTCGCCAGCTTCTCGTAGTACTGAACGATGCCGCCGTGATCATGTGCTTGCTTGCCTTCATCCCGGAGCGTCTCGAATACATGGCGCACATGGGCTGTAAGCGGAAGCGGCACGTCATAGGCGTCAGCCGTCTCCATCACGTTCGTCAGGTCTTTCAAGTTAATGTCAACACGGCCGCCCGCCTTGAAATTGCGCTCCAGAATCATGGGAACCTTGGCATCAAGCACCGTGCTGCCTGCCAATCCGCCTCGGATCGCCTGGTAGAGCTTCTCGATATCGATGCCGGCTTTTGCCGCCAATACGAGCGCTTCGGACATGGCTGCTATGTTAACGTTTACAATGATCTGATTGGCCAGCTTCGCTGTGGAGCCGCTGCCGCTCGGGCCGACACGGACCACATCTTTGCCCATGCTAGTAAGAACGGGCAGTACGCGCTGGAAGGCCGCTTCATCTCCGCCCGCCATAATGGATAAGGTGCCGTCAATCGCTTTGGGCTCGCCGCCGCTTACCGGTGCATCCAGCATGGAGATGCCTTGCGCCGCAAGAGCCTCGGCCACTTCCTTCGCCACGACGGGCGAGATGGAGCTCATATCGACTACGATAGTGCCTTCTTTGGCTCCATGGATAATGCCGTCCTCGCCAAGAACAACGCTCTTCACAATTGCATTATTAGGGAGCATCGTAATTATGACATCGCTTTCAATTGCAACGGCTTTAGGGGAAGCTCCTTGCACTGCACCCGCCTGTACCACGTCGGCAACGGCTTCCGTATTCAGATCGTACACCGTAAGGCTATAACCTTTTTGAATCAAATTTTTGGCCATTGGTTTACCCATGATGCCAAGTCCAACGAAACCAATCTTCATGTTGGAACCTCCTATATCGTGTTGTTTAGTGATTTCGAAAGTTATTGTACACAAATATTTTAAAAATGTATACAAAAAATACGAAATGGATACAAAATAAATATTGGATTCCACTTTCAAAGGCGATTCGATAGCTTTATAATTTAGAGATAGTCTGTACCGAACCGCTATTTTTATGAGCAGCAAAGGAAGGTTAAATTCATGAGCAAGCAGGCGTTTCAAGCGGCATATGTGCATTGTTATGAGCTGATTAGGGATAAAATATTGAACGGAGAATTGCCGGGAGGAACAAAGCTGGTAGAAGAACGACTTGCGGAAGAACTCGGCGTCAGCCGAACGCCTGTCAGAGAGTCGATTCGGAAGCTGGAGCAGGAGGGCCTCATTCAGCGCAAGCGTGTCGTACAGCCCACAGTGGAGGATTTGCGCCATATCTTCGAGGTGCGCATGCTTCTGGAGGGTTTCGCTGCGCGCTGCGCAGCATCTTATATGGACGAGGCGACTCAGGACAAGGTGCAGGAATGCATCACGATTGCGCACGAAGGCACGGTCGAGGTAACGATGGATGCGAACAAGCAGTTCCATGATCTGATCGTTCAGGCGAGCCGGAACCCGGAAATTATTAGTATTATTGATCGGATGCAATCCATCATCTATTTGTTCCGAAGAGCGGTCGTCTATTATAAACGCCCGTTCCTGATTGATGAGCACCAGCATATTCTGGATGCGATTCGCGCTCATGACGCAGCAACCGCAGAGAGGCTGATGAAGGAGCATCTACAGGCGGATTTGGATTTTTATTTGCATCTGGGGAAGCATTAGGCATGACAATAGAAGCCTCCGAGTGTCTCGGGGCTTCTTTCAATAGGCAGCGGGCAAGAAAGCTGGAGTCACTCAGGTGCTGCAGTCTATGTGTAAAGGGATGGCAGGGGCGTGCTAGCCAGCCATGCGCTTCTTCTTATCTTCTGTGCATGTGCGCCCCCATTGGTTGCATTGGTTGAACATCGGGCATTTGCGGTATTGGACAAGAGCGTCGTCCAGCGCTTGGCTAGCTAGCAGTACGGACGGGTCGACGAAGGATTGGAACTCGTCAAAGGTGTTTTCCATAATGACTCTGAGCTTCTCGATTTGATTCCTACATGGACAGTCCAAAGGGCTAATCCTCCTTTGAAAGTATAAAATTTCATGCGAAAGTATCATTTCTTATCTATAGTTTACAACAAATAGAGAAGAATGGCGATATGTGGAATAAAAAGTCGAAGAATGTTTTGTGAATTTCTGGATCGTATGTTATTTTGACGCTTGGTCCATATCAATGATAGTATATACACAAATTACCAAATAATCCAATGGGGATTATGAAATGAATAGTCCAAAACCGTTTAATCCTTATCGATTGCAAAGAGGCTGGTATTTACCGGATCACCGGAGATGCGTTGTTACAGCGCGTCTTCTTTTTTTGTTCCCTATCCCAGCACGAAAGGAGCGACCATACGGCCAAAATGGAGCGATATCCTCATTGGGCGAGATGTTGCGGCTGTGATGAGAGATGGCTTCAAGCTATACACGGAAATCTACCGTCCCGCTGATGTTGAAGATCATCCGGTGCTGCTGCGCACGCCGTACAACAAGGAAGACAAGCAGACGATGAACGATGCGCTCCCGAGCTGGTATGCCGGACACGGGTATGTTGTTGTCGTGCAGGATAGAAGGGGCAAAGGGCAATCAGAAGGACAGTTCGGGGCCCTGTGAGCATGAGGGCTGGATGAGGCTCCCGACATCGATGGATGAAGGGTGGGGTTATGGAAAGACCAAGGCTGCGCTTTGATAAAAACCGGACGCAGCCTCTGTTTTTATGCCGGTGGGGGTGCGGTGTGGAGCAGAAGTCGCAAGGGCATTTTCGAATGTGTATATCGAGCGAAGGCAAGCTATATGAATCAGTAAAAATAGCGGGCTGGACGGCGCCGCAGCGTCGGGCCAGCCCCGTCATTTAGGCATGAATGCTTGTATATCGGTTAGGCGGAATGGGGATGCCCAGATGCTCGCGAAGCGTGGCGCCTTCATATTCGGTGCGGAATAGTCCGCGCTTCTGCAAGATCGGAACCACCTGGTCGACGAAGACCTCCAGCCCGTCGGGCAGAGAAGGCGCCATCAGCATGAAGCCGTCGGCTGCTCCGCCGAGAAACCAGCGCTCAATGGTTTCGGCGATCTTCTCCGGGGTACCGACCCAATCTTCGCCGCTGAATGCGCCGGTAAGCAAGGAGTACAGCTCCCGAAGCGTCGGATTCTCCCGCTCGATCACTGGCTGATGCTTACGGTAATCCGACTTGGCGAGCTTAAGCTTGCCGAGCCCCAACTCATCGGCGCGCGCGTCCAGCGTATAGCCGGTAAAGTCGATATCCTTGAAATAATCGGAGAGGAAGCTGATGCCGGTATCCTCACTGATAAGCGATTCCAGCTGCTTTCGCTTCTCCGTCGCCTCCGCCTCCGTGCTGCCGATGATGGGGGAGAAGCCCTGCAGGATATGGACATGCTCCGGGTTGCGTCCGGCTTCCGCTACAATACGCTTGTATGAACGGTAGAACTGCTCGGCGTCCTCAAAGTTGTATTTGATCGAGAAGATGACTTCCGCAACCTGGGCAGAGAAGCTTTGGCCGGAATCCGAGGTGCCTGCCTGCACAAGGACGGGATGGCCTTGCGGGGAACGGCCGATATTGAGCGGACCCTCTACGGAGAAAAACTCGCCTTTATGCCGGATACGATGCAGCTTCTCAGGATCGAAGAATACGCCGGACTCCTTATCGCGCACGAAGACGTCGTCCTCCCAGGAGTCCCACAGCCCGCGTACGACTTGCAGAAATTCAGCCGCGCGCTTGTAGCGGAAGCTGTGCTCCAGATGCTCCTCGGCACCGAAGTTGCGGGCAGTATTGCCGGAGAGATCACGTGTTGTGACGATATTCCAGCCTGCTCGACCTTTGCTGATATGATCGACCGACATGAGCAGTCTTGCCAGATTGAACGGCTCGATATAGGAGGTGGACGCGGTGGCGACCAGGCCGATATGTGACGTAGCTCCGGCCAGAGCGGCGATGAGCGTAATGGGCTCGAAGCGGTTCAGAATGTTGGGATGGGACACTTCGTTAATGGCAAGGCTGTCGGCCAGGAAGGCGATATCGAACTTGCCGCGCTCGGCCGCCTGAGCCAACCGCTTGTAATAGTCGATGTCGATGCTGGAGCCGGGCTGCGCCCCCGGCAGCCGCCATGAGGCGGTATGCATGCCGGTCCCGACCAGATAAGCCGATAGTTTAATTTGACGTTTCGCTGTCATGTTGTGCACCCCCCATATCCAATTAATCATATAAGATTTATTGGAAAATAATTTAACACGGTGCCAATTCTTGCGTCAATCCCCATTTTCAAATGATTGCTTGAAATAATCTTTTTTTGAAATGTTGACGAATCCGGGAAGCTGGCCTATACTGTGTTCATAAGTCCAACTAAATAGGTATGAATACTCAATATTATTCTACCGGATAACCGGGGATGCTGCTGATCGTTCAGTTGCATCTCCTTTTTTTGTTCACCCATTCATCATACGAGGAGAGTGTTGAACATGGCAGACGAGCAAAACTACCGTCCTGAGACACTGGCTGTCCACGGAGGACAAGAGCTTGATCCCGCTACCTTTGCAAGAGCGGTACCGATTTATCAGACGACATCTTATGGGTTTCGTGATACCGAGCACGCGGCGAACCTGTTCGGACTGAAGGAGTTCGGTCATATCTACACCCGCGTAGGCAATCCAACGACGGATGTATTCGAGCGAAGAGTCGCTGCCTTAGAAGGCGGCGCCGGGGCCTTGTCTACCGCATCGGGTCAAGCGGCAATCACGTATTCCATCTTCAACCTTGCAGGAGCGGGGGACCATATCGTATCCTCGGCCAGCCTGTACGGGGGCACGTACAATTTGTTCGCCACGACCTTTCTGAAATTCGGCATCGACGTGACCTTTGTCGATCCGTCGGACCCTGAGAATTTCCGCAAAGCGATCCGCAGCAATACGAAAGCGATCTTCGCAGAAACGATCGGCAACCCAAAAGGGGATGTGCTGGATATCGAGACGATCGCGGAAGCGGCGCATGACAACGGCATTCCACTCATTGTGGATAACACGTTCCCGAGCCCTTATCTGCTTCAGCCAATCGCCCATGGCGCAGACATTGTCGTTCATTCCGCCACCAAGTTTATTGGCGGTCACGGTACGTCGATCGGCGGGGTCATCGTAGACGGCGGCAAGTTCGACTGGGAAGCGAGCGGCAAGTTCCCGGGGCTGACGGAGCCTGATTCGAGCTATGAAGGCATTGTGTTTACAGAAGCGTTCAAGGAGCTGGCTTATATTACGAAAGCTAGAGTTCAACTGCTGAGAGATATCGGCGCGGTCTTGTCCCCATTCAACTCCTTCCTGCTGTTGCAAGGGTTGGAGACGCTGCATCTTAGACTGGAGCGTCATAGCGAGAACGCGCTGGCTGTAGCCCGGTATCTGGAAGACCATCCGGATGTTGAGTGGGTCAGCTATCCGGGGCTTGAGTCGCACGCTTCCTACGCCTTGGCGCAGAAATATTTGAAAAAAGGGCAGGGAGCGATTCTCGCATTCGGAATCAAGGGAGGCGTCGCAGCCGGCAAGCAGCTCATCCATGGCGTAAAACTATTCTCTCATCTGGCAAATGTCGGCGACTCCAAGTCGCTCATTATCCACCCGGCCAGCACGACGCACTTGCAGCTGTCGGAGCAGGAGCAACTGGCGGCAGGCGTTACGCCGGGACTAATCCGGCTGTCGATCGGAACGGAAGCGATTGAGGACATCATCGAAGATTTGAAACAGGCGATTGAGCTAAGCCAGCAAGTGCCGGCCAGCGAGGCCTGAGGGCAGGGTGGAGGCAGTATGCATGATTACAGTACAACAACTGAGCAAGAGCTATTCTACGGCAAAAGGAGCTGCGATACAGGCGCTTGACGGAATCGATCTGCATATCGACAGGGGAGATATTTTCGGCATTATCGGCTTCAGCGGCGCGGGCAAATCAACGCTCATCCGCTGCCTGAACCGGCTGGAGGAGCCGGATGCGGGCTCCATCCTCGTCGGCGGCAAGGATATTATGCTGCTGAAGGGGAAGGAGCTGCGGCAAGCGCGCCAGAAGATCGGCATGATCTTCCAGCAGTTCAACCTGCTGGACTCCCGCACGGTATACGGGAATGTCGCCTTCCCGCTGGAGGTGGCGGGGAAGAGCAAAGCCGAAATTCGCGATCGCGTGACCGACATCCTGGAGCTGGTGCAGCTGTCTGACAAAGCGGGCATGTACCCGTCGCAGCTGAGCGGAGGGCAGAAGCAGCGCGTCGGCATTGCTCGGGCGCTCGCCAACGACCCCGATGTGCTGCTCAGCGATGAGGCAACGTCGGCGCTTGACCCGGAGACGACGCATTCCATCCTGGAGCTGATGAAGGATATTAACCGCAAGCTGAAGCTGACGATTGTGCTCATTACGCATGAGCTGGATGTGCTGCAGCATATTTGCAACCGGATGGCGGTCATCGAAGGCGGTCGAATTGTAGAGACGGGTACGGTGGATAAATTTTTTATGCATCCCGAAAGCGCCACGTCAAAGCGGTTCGTCCATATTGTGCAAAACTATTACGCCAATCGGTTTTTGGTAGAGGGACAGGGTGCGGGCATATGAGGGATGATCTATTCGATTTGCTGTGGACCGGACTGCTGGAGACGCTGTATATGGTGTTCTGGTCGTCGCTGTTCGCTCTCGCGATCGGTCTGGTGCTCGGTATTACGGTGGTCGTGACAGAACGGGGCGGCATTCTGCCGATTCCGATTCTGAACAAGGTGATCGGCTTCTTCATAAATACCGTTCGCTCCTTGCCATTTATCATTCTAATCGTCATTCTGCTGCCTGTATCGCGATTCATCGTCGGTACCTCGCTAGGTCCGAAAGCGGCGATCGTGGCATTGTCCATCGGTGCAGCTCCATTCCTGGCGCGAATTATCGAGAATTCGCTCAAAGAAGTTGCCGGGGGCAAGATCGAAGCAGCGAAGTCGGTCGGCGCATCTCCCGCCGTTATCATCTTTCGGGTGCTCATTCCCGAGGCATTGCCCGCGCTTGTGCGCGCTGCAACGATTGCCGTCATTGCGATTACGGAATTTACGGCAGTAGCCGGAGCGATCGGAGCGGGCGGGCTGGGCAGCCTGGCAATCCGATTCGGCTATCAGCGGTTCCGGGAGGATATTCTGCTTGCTACCGTGCTCGTTATTATTGTGCTCGTTCAACTCATTCAATGGACGGGGGATTGGATGGCCCGAAGCATCCAGCAGCGGCGGTTCAAACGGGAATAAGGCAATCCGATTCATCCAATTCAATCCTATGATCCAATTCCAGCGCCCGCAGGAATCGATACATAGACAATGCAATCACATGAATCCAATTACAGGAAAGAAGGTCATGATTCCGATGAAACGTAAAAAAATCAAATCGATTACAGTAGCTGCTCTTATGCTGACTCTTGCCATCCTGGCTGCGGGCTGCTCATCTGGCAATAAGGAAAAGGGCAATGAGCCGGGGCCGTCGGAGGCAGCTGGCGGCAATACGGGAAGCGTGACGCTGAAGGTCGGCTCCGCCGCCGTGCCGCATGCCGAGATTTTGAATGAGGTGAAGGCGTCTTTGAAGGAGAAGGGTGTCGACCTTGAAGTGGTGGTCTTCGACGATGAAGGGCAGCTGAATCCGGCGCTGCATGAGAAGCAGATCGATGCGAACTTCTTCCAGCACGTGCCTTACCTTGATTCGATCAAGGATGAGAAGGGTTATGATTTTGCTGTGACGACGAAGGTTCACGTGGAGCCAATCGGCTTCTACTCTGATAAGCTCAAGTCGAAGGATGAGATTAAGGAAGGCGCCAAAATCGGCATTCCGAACAACCCGTCCAATGAATACCGCGCGCTGGTGCTGCTTCAGGAGCAAGGTCTGATCAAGCTGCGCGATGATCTCACGACCTATGAGGCGACGCCGAAGGACATTGTCGACAATCCGCTTAAGCTGGAATTTATTGAAGCCGACTCCGCGACGCTGCCGCGTGCACTGCCGGATCTGGACGGCGCTATTATTAATACGAACTTGATTCTGGAAGCGAAGATTGATCCGGAGTCAGCTCTGTTCCGTGAAAATGCGAATTCTCCATATGCCAACATCATTGTCGTGCGCAAGGGTGACGAGAACCGAGAGGAAATCAAAAAGCTGCACGATGCGCTCACTTCGCCAGAGGTGAAGAAGTTCATTGAAGAGAAGTACGGCGTAGCTGTTGTACCGGCATTCTAATGGGCGATTAAGCCAGAACGAGCGACATTCTCTAAGTAAACAAGAAAAACCAAGTTAGAAACTTGCGGCAAAGCCGTCCTACTTGCGAGGGCGGCTTGCTCGCATCTATGCGATCAAACTTATGACACAGGGAGGCTGCAAGATGGCTGTACGATTAAGCATTTTGGATCAAAGCCCTATTCATAAAGGAGATACGGGCTCGGAAGCGTTAAGGAGTACCGTGCGGCTGGCGCAGCGGGCAGAGCAGCTAGGCTACTACCGTTTCTGGGTATCGGAGCATCATGACTCCACTCATGTAGCGGGATCGTCGCCGGAGGTGCTCATCTCGTATTTGCTGGCAAGCACGGAGCGGATTCGCGTAGGCTCAGGAGGCGTTATGCTCCAGCATTACAGCCCGTACAAGGTTGCGGAAAACTTCAACGTGCTGTCGTCGCTGGCGCCCGGCCGGGTCGATCTCGGCATCGGACGTTCGCCGGGCGGATTGCCAAAGTCTGCGCAGGCGCTTCGGCAGAGCAATGACGGTACCTTGCCGGATTTGACGGAGAAGCTCGCGGAACTAGACCGCTACTTAACGGATTCCTTGGAGGAGAGCCATCCGCTGTACGGATTGAAGGCCACGCCGCTCCCGCTTATTCCCGCCGATCTCTTCATTCTCGGCACGTCGGTCGAAAGCGCGAAGCAAGCCGCACGCCTCGGATTGCCGTACGTATTCTCCTTATTTATTACGGGCGATGAGGATGCAGCGGAAGAGGCTTTGAACGCTTATCGTGATGCCTTTACTTCGGTGCGCGGCTCGGAGCCGCTACCGCTGGTGGCGTTATCGATTATTGCCGCGGATACGGAAGAGGAGGCTGCGGCGATTGCCAGCGAAGTGCAGCTGATTAAGATTCATCTGGCAAGCGGTCGCACGATCACAGTATCGACGCTGGAGCATGCGGAGCAATTCGAGAAGCAGTCGACGGAGCCGTATACGATCGAAGTGAAGCAGCCGCATATTACAAAAGGAACAGGCGAGTCGGTATGGCGCGAGCTGAAGCGCAAGGCTGAGCGGCTGAATGTGCCGGAGCTGATCTTGCTTGCTCCGATTCGCCACCCGGAGAAGCGTATCCGCAGCTTCGAGCTGCTCATTGAAGCGGCACAAACAGCTTCTGAAGAGAAGGAGGCCGACCGAGCTATTCCTTAATTGGATATGAAAAGAACAAGGCGCAGCCAATAACGGCTGCGCCTTGTTCAGGCTGTCGAGAAAGTCCCCAGTTACTGGAACGTTGCTGCGGGCTACATCTTGCTCTCAACCGAAATAGGCCGTATTCGGTGTATCGCAAGAACGATATCGCCGTTATAAGTTAATCTATATCGATAAGTCGCTGCGGCGATTCAACGTAATAAAAGCATCGTTCCCTTTATGCGGGACGATGCTTTTTTGCGGAAATATGCGAGGAAATGATTCAAAAGGAGCTGTATATTATTCCGTAAATGAATCAATGACGTGGCAGCCTGCACCAATGGCAACAATGTTGTAGTTTGCGGCAGGTTTGTATTGGATGTTCATCTCAGGCAGGGTTGACATTCTTTTTTTAACTGCGTCGACCGCAGTATTGAAAAATACGGGATTCGGACCTAGCGCCCCTCCAATAATAACGGTGTCCGGCTGTGTGATGAGGGTCAAATTGAACAGACCAATGCCAAAATAATAGGCGGCGGTTTTTACAACGTGGCAAGTCAAAGAATCTTCAAGCGTAAGCGCTTCTTGCATATGCTCGAATTCGAGATGCTCGATATTGTCTATAAGCGCAGTAAGCTTAGATGGTTGCCCCAACTTAATCTGACGCACGAGTTCGTGACGAATGGCTCGAACGCTGCTGAACGCCTCTAAGCATCCATAGGCGCCGCAGGTGCATCTTGGACCATTCACATCTACGACCATATGGCCGAATGCATGATCGGATAGGACGGAATGCCGATTTTCGATTCCGAGTTTGGTTACAAATCCGCTCCGAATGCCAATGCTAGACATCGTGTAAAGGAGCCGTTCCCCCTGATCATGATTGAATTTGCGGTATTCGCCCAGGGCTGCGAGATCTGCTCCGTTTTTCTCTATGATCCTGACTTGGAATCGTTCCTCCATGAATTGCACGATCCCGTTTACAGGACGATGACTGGTCGAACCAATTCCAATCCCAAGCAGCTTCTCTTGATCGATATGATGTTCCTGAATTAAGCTTTGAACGGATTCCAGGCAAAATGCTTGAATGGCTGCGGCACTTTCAGATGATTGAAGTTTTTTCTTTATGACATCGATAATATCCAGCTCCAAATCAAGCAACGCAATCGTTATATACGAGAGTGAAATGTCGATGCCGATTACCGAATAGGCTTTCGCATTAATCCGATACATGAGCGGCTTTCGTCCCCCGCTGGAGAGTCCGTATCCGGACAACTGAATTAAATTCGCTAGAAGAAGCTCTTCTAATAAGCGAGAGCAAGTATTGGGCTTTAATTTGGATATTTCCACAACATCACTGACCGATACAGGCCCGAATTTATGAATAATCCGATACATGGTCTGCAAGTTCAAATTTTTGGGCGACATGGGTTGTGTAAATTGCTTAAGCAGAAGAATCACTTCCTATTCATTAGAAAAGAAAATTCATTCTCATTCTAGCTGAATCCTTATGGGGATACAAGAATGGAGAAAAATAGGAAAAAATAGTTTGATGAAGAATCCGTATACATACATTCAAAAACGAAATAAGTTACGAGTAATTATTGGAATATCAGGTTTTATATAATTAAAAACAAATACTTTTATTCAAATTCAAAAAAAGTTATGTACAAATAGGCTCAATCCCATTACAATGAAAACAGTTACATGTAGCTGAAATAAAGGAGCATACTAAAGGATGGGGTGAGTATTTATGGGAACGACAACTGAGTTGTCGAAAGAGGAAAAACGCGGGATATGGAAGGTATTGACTTGGTTGCTGGTGTTTGAATTTTTCTTTGTATTTAATAACAATGTATTCAATTTGATATCCCCAAAGCTTGTTGATGAATTCAAAGTTGCCCCATCAACGGTGAGTCTCGTTATCTCAATGGGGACGCTGGCATTTGGAGTTTGCTCGATCGTTTATACGATATTAGCCGATCGCATCAGCATGCGGAGAATCTTGCTTGTCACTTGCGCCACATTTCCGATTATTTCGGTTCTCGGCGTATTCTCCGTCTATCATTTCACGCTATTAATTCTTTTCCGTGTTTTGTTCGGGATGTCGATTGCAGCACCGGTCGCACTAGCTGTCATTATTGCGCTTCGTTATTTCAATAAGCTTGAGGCGGCAAAGCTATTCGGATTTATCGGAGCCATTTTCCAACTGGGCGCGGCTTTCGGCAATGCGCTCGGCGGCTATATTACCGAGCACCTGAGCTGGAATTACATTTTCTTATTTTCATGTATTACGATATTCAGCATCCCAACTATTTACAGGCATATGCCACAGGAGAAAAGCCGGCAGCATTCTTTTGATTACGCAGGAGTTGTTATGCTGACGGGAGTCGTCACACTTATTATTCTTTTCTTTACCTTCAAAATGCAGTATCTCTGGATGTTGGGGGCAGCTATTGTACTTGGCTTCATTTTTGTGCTTTATTCCAATAAGAAAAAAGATCCATTTGTTGATCTGCGTGTGCTCAGTATTAAAGGGGTAAGCGGATCGCTTCTAGTTTGCTTAATTTTTTATATGACCCAAGCGGCGTTCCTGTTCATTTTCCCATTTATTGTGAGGGATACGTACGGCATGTCTCTGAGCGTAATCGGGATGTTCAATATGTTCACCAATATATTGGCGTTTGCGACAGGCATGTTCTCTGGACGAATTATTAAGGCCATCGGATATAGAAATATGGTGATCCTTGGAGGCGGTTTCATTTTTACCGGTCTATTGGTCGTTGCACTCTTTGTCGGATTTTCGGCAGTGCCTGTATTTATTGGACTTGGGGTTTTCAATATTGGCTATGTGCTGTTTTTCTCAGGATATTTATCAAACTACACCCAACTTTTGCCATCTCAATTTCATGGCGCGGGCGTTGGCATAGAGAAGCTGGTCGTGCAATTAGGCTCTTCAATCGGAGCTGCCTTTATCGGGATGTTCTTCGGCGCTTCGTTCATGAGTAAGGCTCTAGTCGATTTCTCCGGTCGCGCGGAAGCCGCGCCATTCAGTAATATGTCAGTCATACTTTTAGTTCTTATTGTAGCGGCGACGTCCATGTTCCTATTCATATTTAAGAAAAATGTCAAGCCTCAGGAGGCGTTGATTAAGCAGGCTTAGTGTAGAAAAGATTGTGAGAGGATGGAGGAACGACAACAATGTCAACTCAGAAACCCAATATTGTGTTTATACTGACGGACGATCAGGGACAATGGGCGCTTGGCTGCGCTGGAAATGATGAGATCAAGACGCCTAATTTGGATCGATTGGCGAGCGAAGGCATACGATTCGATCATTTTTTCTGCACCTCTCCCGTGTGCACTCCGGCAAGAGGTTCCATTCTTACTGGGAAAATCCCTTCTCAGCATGGCGTACATGATTTCGTCAGAGAGAATGATAACCCGCACTTGTCTTATTTGGACGGGCAAGTCGCGTATACTGATCTGTTAGCCGAGCAAGGGTATATATGCGGTCTTAGCGGAAAGTGGGGGCTGTGTAATGACTATAAGCCGCAGAATGGATTTAGCCACTGGTACACCTATCTGTATGACGGTGGGCATTACAACAACCCGATGATGGTGCGAAACGGGGAAGTGATTAAAGAATCGGGATATTTAACCGATTTGATCACACAAGATGCAATGGGATTTATCGAGGAGCAGTCCGAGCGGAAGAACCCGTTCTATATAAGTGTTCATTATACGGCGCCGCACCACTTGTGGATTGGAGAGCATCCGCAGAAGTATGTTGACCTGTATAACGAATGCCAATTTCACTCTTGTCCACAGGAACCTATGCATCCAGATTACCTGTCTCTGTCTAATCCCGCGAATGTATTCGAAGAGGCCAGGGAGAATCTTAAGGGATACTTCGCAGCGGTTACAGCGATGGATTATAACGTAGGGCTGTTGCTGGACAAGCTTGAGCATCTTGGGTTGCGAGAGAATACGTTAATTTGCTTTATGAGCGATAACGGATTTAGCTGCGGTCAACATGGTATATGGGGCAAGGGTAATGCAACCTACCCGCAAAATATGTACGACAATTCTGTTAAAGTACCGGCTATATTCAGTCATCCTGGTCGTATTAGGCAAGGCGAAGTGAGCTCTGCGTTGCTTAGTCAATATGATGTGATGCCGACATTGCTCGAGTATGTAGGCATATCTTATCAATCGAATACAGATTTGCCGGGGCGAAGCTTCTGTTCGTTGCTGGATGGCATAGAAGGTCAGGAAGAAGGTCACATCGTTGTCTATGATGAATATGGTCCTGTGCGCATGATTCGTTCGTACCAATATAAGTATATTCATCGTTATCCTTACGGACCTTTTGCTTTCTTCGATTTAGAGCGTGATCCGGAGGAGCGCAACAACTTGTATGGGGAACCGGCATATGCGGACCTCGTTCAGGCGATGAGGAATCAACTCGAGCAATGGTTCGTGAAGTACGCTGATCCGCAGATGGATGGAGCGCGAATGCCTGTTACCGGTACCGGACAGAGCAATCTTGCGGGACCGAATGTGCCCGGAATTGCTGCCTTTAATCAAGAGGGCCGGCTGCATATGGAGAAATTGAAGCAGCGGCAATAAACATGAAAGTATAGGGATTAGGAAATCAATCAATTAAATAAGGTATTTGAAAGGTGAAGAGCTAAATATGTCCAACATGAAACAACAAGTCCAAGAGGCTGTATCATTTATCGAACATGAGTTAGGCTACCGACCGGAAATTGGATTAATTTTGGGCTCGGGACTAGGTATATTGGCGGATTTAATTGAAGAGGCAACCTCGATTCCTTATCACGCTATTCCTCACTTCCCGGTTTCGACGGTAGAAGGTCACGCCGGGGAACTGGTTGCCGGTCATATAAACGGCAAGCATGTCGTGATGATGAAAGGCCGATTCCATTTATATGAAGGATACTCTGCGACACACGTAACATTTCCAGTGCGAGTCCTAAAGGCACTGGGCGTTAACCAGCTTATTGTCACAAACGCTGCTGGTGGAGTTAATGTGGAGTTTGAAGTCGGAGATTTGATGCTCATAACAGACCACATCAATCATATGGGAACCAACCCGCTTATCGGATCGAATGACAAAGAGGTAGGCCCACGATTTCCGGATATGTCCGAAGCATACAGCAAACGCCTTATTCAATTGGCTCATGAAGTTGCAGCCAGTAAAAGTTTTGCCTTCCGTGAAGGCGTATACCTGGGGAATATCGGCCCTTCTTACGAAACACCTGCCGAAATCCGGTTCGCAAGAGTCATTGGAGCCGACGCTGTTGGCATGTCGACCGTCCCGGAAGTTATCGCAGCTAGACATGCAGGCGTGGAGGTGCTCGGCATTTCATGCATCACGAATAAAGCCGCGGGGATTCTGGAACAGCCTTTATCACATGAGGAAGTTATGGAAGCGGCTGAACAAGTCAAAAAAACATTTTTGCAGCTTGTCCTTGGCATAATCGAAGAGATGTAAGCGCAAAGGCGGCGATCCGTTGATTCGTTGAGATCAGCTCAGCGCGCTGAAGCGGCAATCATACTAGTAACGGGTGGGCGAGGGGCTATAAAGAAGGAAGGTACAGCATGAATGAGTAAACGATTTGGTCGGAAGAAGGAAAGCGTAGAGCTTCAACGCCCAGTGCAGAGAGAATTGATGGCAGGCCTCGTTTCCTTTTTCACGATCGTGTATATTATCGCTGTAAACGCATCTATTTTGGAGGATGCAGGCATCCCGTTTGAAGCAGGGGTTATCGCAACCGCCTTAACATCATTCGTAGGGTGTTTGCTAATGGGATGGTGGGCGGATACGCCAATCATTCTGGTCCCGGGGATGGGGATCAACGCTCTGTTCACGTATACAATTGTTCAAACGATGGGGCTTACGTGGCAGGAAGCACTGGGAGCCGTGGTCGTGTCGGGCATCCTGTTTGCTATTGTTGCGTTTACACCGCTCGCTCGAACGATATCATTGTCCATTCCCGATTCGCTAAAGGAAGCGACAACGGTAGGTATAGGCTTGTTTCTAACATTGATTGGGTTCCAAAAAGGAGGCATCGTCGTTGCCAATGAACAAACATTCGTTTCCTTGGGTGAATTTTCCAACCCCTCTACGATGATGACTTTGGTAACGTTAGTCATTGCGATGGTGTTGTTCATTAGGAAAGTACCCGGTAACTTTCTGATTACCATAGCTTGTGGCACCTTGCTTGCCATCGGCCTCGGTCAGGTAAACATCCGTGAAGCATCGAATGGCAATATGTCCCTCCAGGTATACTTGGATCTTTTTGGAGCCTTTTCGTTTGGCAGCCTGGCCTCGGCGACATTCTGGATTGCCGCTTTCACACTGGCTCTCGTCCTTGTGTTTGAAAACATTGGCATGATAAACAGCCATCTGAGCATGGCAGGGAAGCCTCAGAAATTTAAACGCTCTTTGCAGGCTAACGCACTCTCGACGATTACGGCCGGCCTTTTCGGTACGAGCCCTACGGTTTCAACGGTAGAAAGTGTTGCGGGTATTTCGGCAGGCGGGCGCAATGGGCTTACAGCGATTACAACGGGTATACTATTTTTTATGGCCATATTTTGTATGCCTATCATTAAGCTGATTCCGGATAGTGCAATTTCTCCGGTATTGATCATTGTCGGAGGTTTGATGCTTTCCGGGATACAGCGCATTCCATTCAACCAGTTTACCGAGTGGTTTCCTGCATTTCTTATTATCGCCGTAATCCCTATGACATACAGTATTGTAGATGGAATGGCATTCGGATTTATAGCTTATGTTATATTGAAAGCTGCACTAGGAAAAGCAAAAGAAATATCGCTTCCGCTATATTGTACCGCAGCTCTCTTTCTTGTTAACTTTGTTCTCCATGTAATGGGATAAGATTGAAATGAAGAAAAACTTGATACGCAAGGTTCGCCTCAGCAACAACACCATCCGCACGAGGAGGGTGTTGTTGCTTTTTTAGGATGGGGTGTTCGCTCATATTCCGAAGCGGCTAATTGTTCGGTCGCTTGTGCCTTTGACACTTCATTTAAAACAGTCTCAAGTAAAGCGGCAGCGCCGGCATCTCGATTTTCTCCGATAAACAGTTGGTTTAATAATGGATTTTTTAGTGTAACCTGATCGTGAGCCATGAATAAATACTCTCCTCTGGAATGGTCTAGGCAACTTTTCTAGATGAGTATTTACTTCATGGCTTACTTTTTATGAAGTACATAATTACACAATTATATGGACTCAACTCTCATTGCGCCATTCCCGCCCATTTAAGTCGATGCCATCGACCTAATTGACACATACGCCATGCCCGAGCTTTTTAAGTCGATGCCATCGACCTAATTGACACATTGCGCCATTCCCGAGCTTTTTAAGTCGATGCCATCGACCTAATTGACACAATGCACCCTCCCCGAGCTTTTTAAGTCGATGCCATCGACTTAATTCACACATTGCGCCATCCCCGCCCATTTAAGTCGATGCCATCGACCTGTATCGCTCAATGGACTCAACTCCACAGCACCACGAACCGAGTCTTAAGTCGATCCGAGCGAATTCTTCACTCTCAGCATCCACCAACAGGGCTATTCAGAACAAGATTGGAAACACTGACAGACAGATGTCAGCGTTGAGGGCGTACAATTGGAACTGCGAAGAGGTGATCATACTTGCGAAGCGAAGTGAGCGTATACTCTGACCATAAACGGGAGGCAACCCTAATGAGCAAAGTACAATCTTTACGAGGATTTGCGACGATCAGTTATTGGGCGGATGATGTGGAGGCAGCGAAAACATGGTATGCGGAGCTGCTCGGCATCGTCCCGTATTTTGAACGACCGGGACCGGATGGCCGGCTTGCCTATGCGGAATTCCGTCTCGGCGACTACCAGCATGAGCTGGGCATTATTGATCGCCGATTTGCGCCTGCCCAAGCAGCTGCTGGTCCTGGGGGCGTCATTATGTATTGGCATGTGGATGATATCCACGCGATGCTTCAGAAGCTGAAGGAGATGGGTGCTGCAGAGTACGAGCCTCTTATACCTAGAGGAGATTCAGGATTCGTCACGGCTTCGGTCGTAGATCCGTTCGGCAACGTGCTGGGCATCATGTACAATCCGCATTATGCAGACGTATGGGAACAGCAGCAGAAGGGTGTGATTGCACATGATCATCGATAATGCCGTGCGGTTAAGTACCCGCCAAGCATGGCGAGGGTGGCTAAGCGAGCATCATCAAGTACAACCGTATTGCTGGTTGATTACAACGAAGAACGATCCGATCAGCTATCTGGACATCGTGGAAGAGGCGCTTTGTTTTGGCTGGATTGACAGCACCCGCAAACGTAGGGGTGAGCATCAGACTGGCCAGCGCTTCTCTCCCCGTCGGAAAAACAGCAGCTGGACGGAGCTGAACAAGGAGCGCGTCCGGCGGCTGGATCGCTTAGGCTTAATGACAGAGGCGGGAAGGAGCGTTTTGCCAGAGATGGACCCGGGTTCATTCGTCATCCAAGAAGATATTCTGCAGAGGCTGAAGCAGGACGAAGAGCTATATAGCAACTTTCAGGCATTGCCTGAGCTGTATGTCAGAATCAGAATCGATAATATCCAGTCTGTTGAAAAGGATGTTGCCTTATATACTTCACGGCTGGATAAGTTTATAGCGCATACCCGAGCGAATAAGATGTACGGTCAATGGCATGATGAAGGCCGTCTTCTGGAAGGATAGTCTCAGTGGATATATGCCGACGAAAAAAACAAGCTGGAGCCGGTACAGCACCGGAGTTAGCTTGTTTTTTGTCGGAAAGAGAGAATGGAATGGGTGGAAGTTCTACTCACTCATGCGTTTCTCTGTAATAATAGCGTTTTTCCGTGCTGCTTCTTTTAGATCGGCAGGGGCGTATTCAGCGTTCGCCAATACGTTGTAGCGCTTGAGGGCATTTTCGTAGTCTTGATTCGCGAAGGCGCTGTACGCTTGCTGCGTGAGCTTTAAAGCTGCATCCTTCATGAATTGTAGGGCATGACTATTCGCGGCAAGCCCTTCTTTCATTTTTTTGTCGGCGATCAGGACGGCATTGACGTAGTTCTTCTGATTGAAATACCAACGCGCATTGGCAAAGGCATTATGGAAAGCCTGGCGCTCCTGAATGAGCTGGAGTTTCGCCGGAACATGGAATGTGTTGCTGTAGGCGGCGTCCTGTCCCAGCAGCTCATAATATAGCTTTGCTTTGTCGAGCTGGTCGGATTCGTAGAAGGCTTTTGCTTGCTCAGCTACTTTTTTGGCCGCAGCCGATTGATTCGAAGCATTTACTTTCCAGCTGTAGCCTGTATCTTTTGTTTTGAAATAGTAATACAAAGCATTGTAATAGCTGCTCTGCTTCAAATAATAGTCTCCATTCCAAATATAGCCGTCCGCTTCGATCTCCTCCGCGCTTCTGGTGTCAGCGGCTTTAGATGATGTCGATGAAGTAGAAGAGGAGCTTTTGCCGCCCCCATTATGATAATGATATTCCCCATAGGCCAGTCCCCACTTCTCACAATTCGTGCGGCATGTATGTCCGCCGGAGGAGTCTGTTCTTCCCGGGTGGGCAGAAGCCAAGCTGCTGCATAGGAAAAATAATAGTGTGATGAATACGGTCATTTTTTTCATGATGGGTATTTGTCTCCCTACTTTTCATATTTCATTCCATTTTAAAGAAGTTATCGGGTGCTTAATAGGGATTTTCTAATATTTTTAGCAAATACTTGAAAAGAAATGCTTTGTGATCATTCATAACGTGTTCAGCCCTTATATCAGATTGCGATTACGAAACATTTCTTTAATCCCTCGTTATCGTTGTTGAATGTGCGTTATTTAACCGGAAAGCGGGATGCTTTAGTCTAGATGTAACGGGTGACCCGATAAGAAAGACTGACAGCATGCACCCGTTATTCATCCTATTTGTACAGGAGGTCAATCGTATGAAGAGAAAGATGAAGCGCTGGATGCAAGGAACACTTGCCGCAGTCCTGGCGGTCAGCATGCTGAGTGCATGCGGCGGCGGGAACGACAAGCCTAGCCCGGGCGCGGAAGGTGATGGAGGGAACAAGCCGTTCCAGGGCAAGAAGCTGTCCATCGCTACAGCGAACCACCCGTGGGGGGATGCGATTAAAGAGCTGATTCCGCAATTCGAAGAAGAAACCGGGATGAAGGTGGATGTACAGAGCTACTTCGAGGATCAATTGTCCCAGAAGCTGACCGTACAATTCACATCCGGCTCGGCAACGCCTGACGTGTTCATGTACAGCCCGCTGCAGCATGCGAAGCAATTCTACAACAACGGCTGGCTTCAGCCGCTGGATGAGTACGTGAACAAAAATGCGGATTACGATTTCGATGATTTCTCGAAGGCATCCGTCAGTACGAATATGATCGATGGCAAAATCGTTGGCATCCCGACGATTACCGAGCAGCACATCCTGTATTACCGCAAGGATCTGCTGGAGGAAGCGAACATTGCCGTCCCTAAGACGATGGACGAGCTTCTGGCGGCAGCAAAAGCGCTGCATGATCCAAGCAAGGAAATGTACGGCTTCTCCGCTCGCGGCCAGCGTTCCGCGCTTGTGTCGCAGATCTCGTCGTTCATGTACTCTGAAGGCGGCGAATTTATGCGCGACGGCAAGGCAGTTCTGAATTCGCCTGAATCGGTTAAGGGCATGGACACCTATGCGACGCTGCTTCGTGACTTCGGCCCTCCAGGCGTGCTGAATATGTCCTGGCCGCAAGCTATTGGCGTATTCGCACAAGGCAAAGCTGCTTTCTTCGCAGATGTGAACTCCATCTATCTGAACGCGGCTGATCCGGAGAAATCCACCGTCGCCGATCAAATCGGCTATGCGGTATTCCCGGCTGGCGATGCGGGCTCACAGCCGTTCAACATCGCTTCGTGGGGCATCGCGATGAATGCCAAAGCTGCGGACAAGGATGCGGCATGGGCGTTCATCGAGTGGGCTACTAGCAAAGAGATTATGCTGGAGACGCAGAAGCTTGGCAATCCGGGGTCGCGCTTGTCCGTATGGGCAAGCCCTGAAGGCACAGTAGCCTTCCCGAAAGAGCTGGCTGAAGTAACAATGGAGACGCAGAAGGGCGGCGTCGACCACTCTCTGCCGCAAGTGAATGCCGTAGGCGAAGCCCGCGATATTATCGGTTCGATCGTGCAGCGCGCGATTACGGGCGAAGATATCCAGGCAGCGGCCGATCAGGCCAACAAAGAATTCCAAGCCTTAATTGATAACGAATCTGGTCAATAAGCTGCGGAGTTGGAGGGATGCGTCCGTAGGGCGCGTCCCTTCTTCATCCCGGGGCGCAACGAGAAAGGATGGAGGCAATGCGAACGAACTGGTTTGATCGCAACCAGAAATGGATATACACCATGCCGGCTGTATTATTCGTGCTTCTTATGATGGTATTCCCGATTTTATATACTTTTCGAATCAGTTTCTATGAATGGAGCATGTCCTCGACGACGCCACCGAAGTGGGTCGGACTCGACAACTATATCGCCTTATTAACAGATGCCCGTTTTTGGGTGACGGTCAAGCAGACCTTCGTCTTTACATTTGGCGCCTTAATTGTGCAGACGGTGCTGGGCGTGGCGATTGCGGTATTGCTGCACCGTGAATTTTTTGGCAAAAACTTGGTCAAAACAATCTTCCTGCTCCCAATGGTTGCAACGCCTGTCGCGATGGGACTTGTCTGGCTATTGATCTATGAGCCGAGCATTGGCGCCGCCAATACGCTGCTCAAGATGATCGGACTCAGCCCACAGCTATGGATTGCCTCGCCGTCTCAGGTTATGCCGTCCCTTATTCTGATGGACGTGTGGATGTGGACGCCGATGATCTCGCTGATCGTCATGGCCGGCCTGGCGACGCTGCCGACAGAGCCGTATGAAGCGGCCGATGTGGACGGGGCTTCGACCTGGCAGAAGTTCTGGTATGTGACGCTGCCGCTGCTGCGTCCGACGATTATCGTAGCGGTCATGCTGCGCCTGATCGATGTTCTGAAGACGTTCGATATTATCTATGCGACCACGCAAGGCGGTCCGAACATGAAGTCGGAGACGCTGAACATCTACGGCTATACGCTTGGCTTCCAGTACTTTAAGCTGGGTATGGCTTCAACGCTGCTTGTCATCTTTTTTGCCATCGTTATGGCTTTAACGCTGTTCATGATCTATGTGCGCAAACGTCTGGAGGTGGCTTCATGAAGCGAAAAAAACGATTAAAAACGATCATCATGAGCTCGCTCACGGGCTTGGTAGTCATCTGCTTTGCCTTTCCGTTCGTATGGATGCTGCTGGCTTCGTTCAAGACACAGGCGCAAATCATGTCACCCGATGAGTTTCTGATCTTCAAGCCTACGGGACAAAACTATGTGAATGTCTTCAGCGAATACGACTTCATGAAGTTTATCATCAACAGCTTTATTGTGGCAGCAGGATCGACGCTCGGCTCCTTAATTCTGGGACTGCCTGCAGCGTACGCGATTGCACGTCACCGGCTGCAAGGTCTTAGTCTGATCATTCTGGTTGCCCGCATCATTCCGGGCATCACGTTCCTTATTCCATGGTTCATTATTTTCTCGCAGCTCGGAATGGTTGATTCCTATCTGTCGCTTATTCTCAGCCATATGCTGGTTGGCCTGCCGTTCATCATCTGGGTGATGATCTCCTTCTTCGAGGGCTTGCCGACGGAGATTGAGGAAGCGGGCTTGATTGACGGATGTACGCCGACTCAAGTGTTCCTAAGAATTGTATTGCCGATCTCAGGACCGGGAATTGTTACCTCATCGCTATTGTCTTTTATTTTCTCATGGAACAACTTTATGTTCTCGATTATTCTGGCGGGAGACAAGACAAAGACGCTTCCAGTCGCGGTATTCAACTTTATGTCCTATTCCGAAATTAACTGGGGCGCACTGATGGCTTCGGCCTGCGTCATTACACTTCCAGTGCTGATTATTGCGCTGCTTGCCCAGCGGTTTATCGTAAGCGGTCTTGCGGCGGGCGCAGTGAAGGGCTAAACTACTTGTACAACCAAGAGGACATGCCTTTCACAAAGGGGCGCGCTGCCATGCCGCGAAAAAGCACGATTTTTTCCAAAATTATGATCATGATCGTCTTGTTTCTAATACCCGTCCTGGTCTTATATGGCTATACGAATAAAGTAAGCGTGGATGTTGTGGAAAATGAAATCGGAGCCAACAGTCTCGGGCAGCTGTCGTTCTTGCTTCAGCAGTTCGATGCCACCATCGAGCAGTTGGCTATGTATACGGTTACACTTAGCGCCGATCCTCATGTGCGCGAGCTGATGGAGCGGGATAAGACGATTCCGTACGATCGGCAGCGCGAGGAATATCGGATTAACAAGAAGCTGAGTCTTCAGAGCGTATCCAGCTCGTGGATGAACGAGATTACGTTGTATTTGCCAAAGCAAGATATGATGCTGTCTTCGAATCTGCTTAAGGATTATGATCCGTGGGGCGACGTGAAGCGGTTCGCCTTGCGCAAGGGCTGGATCTATGACGACGATCCCAAGGGCTATGCCCAGGTGCCGGGCGCACGCTTCATCAGGCAAATCTCGGAGCCGTACAGTGCAACCTCTGTAGAGCAGGTGGATGCGATGTTTCAGGTAGGCTTTCCTGTATCGAACATCTCCGGCATGCTGGACATGGTCAAGTGGGACGGGCGAAGCGATCCGTTCCTCTACAACAAGGCCTATGATCCGATCGGCAGCACGACAATGAATACGGATGCCGTCCGTGAGGTTATGAGTAAGCTCGGCGGCAGAGAGCTGGGAGTCAGCGGGCATGTGGTTGCAGATATTGGCATGGGGCGTGTGGCGATCTTCTATGTGAAGTCGCAGCAGCTTGGCTGGTATCTGGTTGATTATGTGCCAATGGAGAGTATCCTCCAGCCCATTCACAAGACGAACGCGATGTTCTACGCGACGATCGGTCTGCTGCTCGCTATGGGTGTCATCGCATCCTATTTGCTGTACCGCAATGTTCAGCGGCCGATTGGCAAGCTGATGCGCGGGGTGCAGATGTTGAAGAAGGGCAATCTGTCGACGCGGATCGAGAACAGCACAAGCAATGAGTTCGACTTCCTGTTCCTGCGGTTCAATGAAATGGCGGAGGAAATTCAGGATCTTGTGGAGCGCGTCTATGCGGAGAAGATACGGGGGCATGAGGCTACGCTGAAGCAATTACAGGCGCAGATCAACCCGCATTTTCTGTACAACAGCCTGTTCTTCATTATAAATACGGCAAAAATGCAAGATACGCCATCGGTCGTGGCGATGGCTCAGAATCTTGCTGAATATTACCGGTATACGACCCGGATGGAAGATCGGCCGGCCTCGCTGCGCGAGGAGCTGCAGCTTGTCGAGAACTATCTGGAAATTCACAACCTGCGGTTAGGGCGGCTTCGCTATGAGATCGATGTGCCGGAAGAGATGCTGGAGCTGCCGCTTCCGAGGCTGCTGCTGCAGCCGATCGTGGAGAATGCGATTGTCCACGGCATCGAGAGAAAACCCGGGGCCGGATTGATTCGGATTACCGGACATGCCGGAGAAGGCCGCTATATGCTTGTCGTGGAGGATAACGGGGCAGGTATGCCTTACGAGCAGCTGCTGATGCTGGAGCAGAAGCTTCGCCAGCCGTTGGAGGAGCAGACCAGCTGCGGCGTCTGGAATGTGCATCAACGCCTAAGATATCTATTTGGCCCGGGTTCAGGCCTTCAGCTAGCGATTAGTCCGCTGGGCGGACTGCAAGTCACCATGATCTGGAGGGAGGAATCGGAGCATGGCGCAATTGCTGATCGTGGATGATGAACGGCATATTACCGACCGGCTGTCAGAGCTGGTGCCGTGGAGCGAGTCGGGTATCACAGGGGTTCATAAAGCGTATTCCGCCGAGGAAGCGCTGGATGTGATGGAGTCCTGTACGATCGATATTGTGCTGACCGATATCCGCATGCCTGGCATGTCGGGACTGGAGCTGTCGGAGCAGATCCGGCGGCGCTGGCGCAAGACGAAGTGTATTCTTCTGTCGGGCCATGCGGAATTCGAATATGCCAAGGAAGCGATCCGGCACGGGGCAGTCAGCTATCTGCTGAAGCCAGCTAAGGATGAGGAGCTGCTGGCTGCCGTTGCGCAGGTGCGCACCGAGCTTGCGGAGGAGTGGCGCGAGGTCATCTCGCAAGAGCGGATTGCGCAAGCGCTCCGGGAGAATCTTCCCCAGATGCGCGGCAATCTGCTGGGGGAGCTGCTGCTTGGGAAGCGCTATGCGGCGGCTGAGCTTCGCGATAAGATGACGATGCTGTCTGTGCCGGAATTTTATGAGCAGGCCTTTGCCTTAATGCTGGTCAGGCTGGAGCAGCCCTTTCACAACTATGATCCGCATAGTCTTGCGCTCGTGGAATACGCGGTAGGCAACATGGCGGAGGAGCTGTTCCAGCCGGATTGCCAGCTGTGGCACGGGAAGGATGTGCATCAATATCTGGTGTTCCTAATCACGCACGGGGAGGGCGGCGCAGATTGCGCCGAGTTGTACCGCATGCTGGAGAGCAAAGCAAGCCAGTTGAAGGATGCGATTCATACGTTCCTGCGCGGCTCGGCGACGATCCTCATCAGCCGGACTGGGGTATTCCCGACTGATCTGGCCATGATGTATGACGGCACGCTATCGACGCTGCGCAAGCGCATCGGCGATGTGTCCGATCTTATTCTGACCGTATCGGATGCGGCAATCGGCGAGAACGAAACATGTTCGTTATCTTCTCTGTATGAGCTGCCGTCCCTGTCGCATTTGCTGGAAGCGGGTCAATGGCAGCAAGCGGAGCAGCGGCTGAAGAGCATCGCCGCGGAGCTGCAGACGGAGGAGCAATTACTGGAGGCCTACTTCATCATCGCCTCGGCAGTTTCATCCTATGCGCATAAGAATGGACAGCGATTGTCTGATCTGATCGGTCCGGGCTATGAGAAGCTGACTGTAGGCTTGCCGTTCCGCAATGCGCAGCAATTGCTGGACTGGTCGCTGGAGCTGCTGGGCAGGCTCAGCAGTGAAGCAGAAACGGATAAGCAGGACTCGCGTGCGAAGCTGATTGCCGATGTGCGGCAATTTGTCGAGCAGCATCTCGACGAAGATGTGTCGCTGACCGCGATATCGAGGCATGTTTTTCTCCATCCGGTCTATATTTCGAAGATTTATAAGCTGGAGACTGGGGAGAACATCACCGAATACGTCTATCGAATACGGATGGAGAAGGCGGCCAGGTTGCTGCTCGACACATCGGACAAAATTTATGAGATTGCCGCCCGGCTTGGCTATCAGCGGGCGCATTCCTTTATTCATGTATTCAAGAAGCATACCGGATTGACGCCGCAGGAATACCGGGACAAGTATGGCTCGTGAGGAAGACCGCACGAACGATTATACCCTGAGGTTCATGTATGAAGAGATAGAGATGCCCTAATGGGAGAGGAGCAACAGAGATGAACGATAATACGATGACACCAGGTTTGCCGGAGCTTGACCGCAATCCGCCAACGCCTTATGCCTTTGTTGATCTGGATGCGGCAGAGCGTAATATCGCTCTTATGGCAGAGAAGCTGGCTCAGCATGGCATTCGCCATCGGCCGCATATTAAGACGCATAAGTCATTGGAGGTTGCCCGCAAGCAGCTTGAAGCAGGAGCGGTCGGCATTACAGTGGCCAAGCTGTCCGAGGCGGAAGTATTCGCTGATGGAGGTATCGACGACATTCTCGTCGCACTTGCGATCGTCGGCGAGCGCAATCTGGAGCGGCTGGAACGTTTGCACCGCCGCATCCGCGTCACCGTTACCGTCGACAGCTGGGAGGCTGCACTTGGCTTGTCCGCTGTTGGCGAGCGGGCGGGACAGCCCGTGCGCGTGCTGATCGAGTTGGATGGCGGTCTTCATCGCGGCGGACGCCAGCCTGGCGAGGATATTGTAGCCTTCGCACGCAAGATACGGGAACTGCCGGGCATTGAGATTGCCGGCATTATGGCTTATTTCGGCCTGGTGTATCGGAACCAAACGGACGATGCGCTGAAGGCTGCTGTACGCGAGGAAGCGGAGATCATTCGCGGCGTTGTAAGCGATCTGCGTGAAGCGGGTATCCCGGTTGATATCGTTAGCTCGGGCTCGACGCCAACGTCGAAGCTGTGTGAGTATGCGGAAGGCATTACGGAGGTGCGCGCGGGCAATTATTTATACAATGACGTGTCCGCAGTTAGCATGGGCCTTGCAGAGCCTGAGGATTGCGCGCTTCGGGTCATTGCTACGGTCATCAGCATGCCGATGCCGGGCATGGCGACCATTGACGCCGGAACCAAAACGTTGACCAGCGATCGTTCCCATCATACCGATGGCTTCGGGATGATTGTCGGCCAGCCGGATGTTATGATCGCTTCGCTTAATGAAGAGCATGGCATGCTGCGTTACGACCCTGCGCAAGTCAGCCTGTCTATCGGGGATCGCATCGAGATTATTCCGAACCACTCCTGCGTCATTCCGAATTTGAACGACTACGTATACGCGGTGCGCGGCGGAGAAATTGTCGGCCGGATTAAAACCGATGCGAGAGGCTGCAATTATTGAGAATGTACTTTCCTGAAGATGAATTCCAGCTATGGCTGCACAGCTGATCCAATCGTTTTGTCGGATCGTCCATCGAGCCGTTGAAACAACCTGTTGCTGACCCCTGTTATGACCAATGGCTACTACCCTACACACAAACGAAAGGCGGCTCACTGTTATGACCAATAGAATCGACGCTGCTCGTACGACGGAAATATTGAGGGACCTGGTGCAAATTCCGAGCGTGAATCCCAACTTTGAAGGGGGCGTGCCGGAGCTTGCGGTAGCTGATTATGTGGAGCGGTTTTTCCAGCGGCTAGGCTTGTCTGCCGAGCGCCGCGAGGTGCTGCCGAACCGTCCGAACATTGTCGGGATGCTGCCTGGCGTGAACAATAATTCGCCTGGCTTGCTGCTGGAGGCGCATATGGATACGGTGCAGACGACCAACATGACCATCGAGCCCTTCGCCGCAGAGGTTGCAGACGGCAAGCTGTACGGAAGGGGAGCCTGCGACACGAAGGCTTCGCTTGCCGCCATGCTGGCGGCTATCGAGTGGTGCGCTGAGAATGGGCAAGTGCCTGCCGTTCCGGTCTATCTCGCTGCTGCGGTCGATGAGGAAGTCCATTACAAAGGTGTACTCGACCTGCTCAACATCCATGAGAAATTCGGCGCGGCGATCGTCGGCGAACCGACGGAGCTTCATGCCGTCATTGCCCATAAGGGTGTTGTCCGCTGTGAGATCGAGACGGTGGGCGTGTCGGCCCATGCTTCCCGGCCAAGCGAAGGCGTGAATGCCATTGATGCCATGGTGCAGGTCATCTCCCATCTAAGAGATGTCGTCACTCCTCGCTTGCTGGCCCAGCCTCATCCTTTGGTCGGTGCTGGCTCGCTCAGTGTCACAGAGATTGTCGGCGGAGTCGCGCCGAATACGATTCCGGACCGCTCCCGCATCAAGATTGACCGCCGTACTATTCCAGGCGAGGACAGCGAGCAGGTATGGGCGGATCTTCGTGATGAGCTGACTACGCTGAATCTTGGGGATGACCGGGCGCGCGTCAATGTCTATCCGCCGTTCGTGCTGGATTATACGCTTAATACTAGCGCGGATTCCGATGTCGTGCGGCTTCTTACGCAAGCGGCTTCCAAGCGGATCGGAGAAGTGAAGACGCACGGCGTGCCGTACTGCACCGATGCCAGCAAGCTGGCGCTTGTCGGCATCCCGTCAGTCGTGTTCGGCCCGGGATCTATCGACCAGGCACATACCGAAGACGAGTGGGTGGAGCTGGAGCAGGTGGCGCTTGCTGCGGATATTTTGATTGATGTAATTTTATCTTATGGGTCTTAATCAAGAATCGAACCTCTGCTAACCTGAAAAGCTTTAAGTCGTATCCTCGACTTAAAGCTTTTTTTATTTTCGAGTCGCAAGGACTTTAGCAGAATTCCGCCGCTAGCCGTTATCTTCAACGGCCAGCCATACGGGGATTTCTTATTGGCGATTGATTGCAGGAAGCCATGCAGACACCGATGAAAGGAAAAGCAACGCACGCCATCGAGCACGGTTTATCTGCGATTTGCATGGCTGGATTGATGATACACCACGTATCCCTTTTCAAAATAGTAGTTGACAATGGAAATGAAAACGCTTTATAATTCAGAAAAATGAGAATTTGAAACGGTTCAAATTTTATCGAACCAGTCACTTATTGCTATTATTTAACTGGTTCCATAAGTACACACAAAATTTGAAACGGTTCAAATGAATAGGAGGGTCGTGATTATGAATATAACAATTGCGGATCTGGCAAGAATAACTGGTTTAGCGAAAAGCACCGTTTCAGGGGTTCTGAACAACAAGGCGGGGTTCTCAGAGAAGACTAGAGTGAAGGTATTGGAGGCGGCCGAAAAGCATGGCTATGTCCCCAATGAAATTGCCAGAGGACTGACATCCAAATTCACGAAAACGATTGGCCTGGTCATTAAAGACATTACCAACCCTTTCTACAATCAAATTACGAAAGGTGTACAAGAAGTTGCCAATGAGCATGGATATACCGTTTTTTTATGCAGCAGCGGCGAGAATCATATGGTTGAAGTCACTCAAGTCAGTGTCATGGTCGGCAAACGGGTAGATGGTCTCATTATCGCTCCGCTGCTGGAAGGTGTAGCGTTCGATCACATTTATGAATTAAAGAGAAAGAAAATTCCGTTTACTCTGCTCGGTTCCATTCCGGGATTGACCTGCGATTATGTACAGTTCGATGACTATAACGGAAGCGTTCAGGTGACCAACCATTTGATTGAGAACGGGCATAAAAAAATCGGGTTTGTAACGGGTCAGCGAACGTCGAGAGCTTCCAAGCTGAGGTTCCAAGGATTTAAGGATGCGATGATGGCCAGCGGCCTCAGCTTATCGGAAGAGCATGTCTTCCATGAAGCCAAACATTTGGAGGATGGGGTCGATGTGGGCAACCAGTTGATTGCCATGAAGGATCGTCCGACCGCATTGATTTGTTTTGACGATGTCATTGCGTTGGGCGTGATTAAAGCCTGCGGAAGCGCTGGCTTGAAAATTCCTGACGATCTTTCGCTCGTTGGCTTTGACGATATCGAACTTATGATTTTTCCGCTCACTTCGGTCTCTATTCCGACTTACGATGCGGGCAAGCTGCTAGCGAATATTTTGTTTGAACGTATTTTTGAAGAAAATATTGCGGAATACAGGCAAGTTACGCTAGATGAAAAATTGGTTGTTCGTTCTTCTGTGAAATCGCTTCACTAACGAAAAATCCGTTTAGGAGGACTTCCGATGAAAGCAAAAAAGAGGTTGATCACGCTAATTTCTCTAGTCTTAATCGTGTCGCTGGCCCTTGTCGGCTGCTCAAGCGCTAACAACCCGAACTCGCAAAAAAACAATTCAAAAGACGGTAATAAGCAGAATAAGCCGGTAGAGCTGACCATCTGGGGAGGATACCCGGAGCTTGACCCTTGGTATAAGAAAATGGCGGAAGATTACAAGAAAGAGCATCCGAACGTCACGGTCAACATCGCATCCTTCCCGCTTAGAGATTTCGAGAAAAAAGTCGCTGCAGGTTTGCCGTCCAGCAGCGCCGCGGATATTGTGTCGCTCAACCCGGTCATTGCTCTGCGGTTCATTCAAGGCAATATGCTGAAGAAGGCGCCTGACGACCTGGCCCAGCTTGTGACAGGAGGCAATTATCCGGAATTGATCGCCGATCGCGCTCAAGTGGATAATGTGGTGTATGGAATCCCTCATCAGCTCGGAAAAGGGGTTATTTATTACAATACCAAAATGTTCGAAGAAGCGGGACTGACAGAGCCGCCGAGCAGCATGGATCAATTTTTGGAGTACGCTCAAAAGCTGGCTGTCAAAGACGCCTCGGGCAACTTGCAGCGTGCAGGGATGAGCTTGCGCCTGACGGGCGGAGGCAGCGGCCTGGGCGAGAAGTTCTGGACACTGCTCGCGCAGCATGGAGGCAGTATTGTAAAAGAAGTTTCGCCTGGAAAGTATAAGGCGAATTACGATAATGAAGCCGGTCTCAAAACGTTGCAAATGTACATCGATATGGTTCACAAATATAAAACGGACGATCCGACGATCAAGCATGATGCGGAAGCGTTCGAAATGGAAATGGCAGCATTCTTCGTCCGCGAATCCTGGGTAATCGGCGATATTAAAGTGAAGGCGCCGGATCTGGAATACGCAACTGCGCCGCTGCCTGTAGCCAATGTAATCGGAATGTCCGATTTCTATGTGACGAATGCTGCCAAGGATAAAGAACAGGCGGCCTGGGAGTTCATCCGCTTCCTGATGAAGCCGGAGAACCATAAGCAGATGGTAGAAATGACCGGATGGCTGCCGGCGAGAGAAGATCTGGACTTCGAGGAGTTTTTCAAAGAAAATCCGGCATTTAAGGCTTTTTTCACAAAGCAGGAGCTGCATGCTTATCCGACCATTCCGGAATTTGATGAAATATTGACTAAATTTGCAGATCGTCTATCGGAGAAAGGTTTTACGGATGCGTCGCTCGTCGATAATCCGGATAAAATGAAAGCATTCCTGGCGGATCTAGCAAAGGATACGAACGCTATCTTGAAGAAGGCGGGACATTTGGCCGAGTAATCGAACCGGGAACCCGAACCGAATACGGGGAGGGTTCTCCTTATTAACGGATGAAAGGGAAATGAACAATGGCAACTTTGGCGAAGAAAAGGTTCCGGCTTAAACCGCATCATTGGTTTGTGCTGCTGGGACTGACTCCGATCATAGCGATTTACACGTATCTTCGGTTCATTCCTATCGTTAAGACTTTCTATATCAGCTTGTTTCAATGGGATATGGTATCTGTCGACAAGCCGTTTGTCGGAATGGAAAACTTCGTTACTTTGTTTCAAAGTGATCCGTTCCTTACTGCACTCAAGAACACGACGATTATCGCCTTTGGCATCTTAATCTTCAGCGTGCCGATAGCACTCATTATCGCGTATTTGCTGTCCAGGGGGATTCGGTTCAAATCATGGTACGAGGCGATTTATTTCTTGCCGTATATTACGCCGATGGTACCGGTAGCCGTAACCTGGAAGTGGATTCTGGATTCGCAGCAAGGATTATTCAACTACGCATTGTCCTTCTTCGGCATCAGTCCGAAGCCGTGGCTGCTTGATCCAACGCTGGCTATTGTCTCTGTCATCATGCTTACGGTGTGGAAGACAATTGGCTACAATATGATCATTTTTACGGTAGGCTTAACCGGAATTTCGAAGGAATATTATGAAGCAGCTTCGATTGACGGAGCAACCGGGCTGAAAGCTTTCCGTTTTATCACGATCCCTTTGCTGAAGCCGATTACGGTATTCGTCTCTGTCATTACTCTGATCCACGGGTATAACGTATTCAGCCAGATTTATGTTCTGGCATCGGATATTCAGGGGTCTCCGGGTTATGTAGTACGGGTGCTTGTATATGACATGATTGAAAACGCTTTCCGTTTCTTCAATATGGGTTATGCTTCGGCTGAAGCCGTTATCTTGTTCTTGATCGTGCTGGTCTTGACTGGCATTCAGATGGGATTGGCGCGTGAGAAAAAAAGTTCGGGCAGGAGGATGAAACGATGACCAAGAAAAAACGGCTTTCCAGCATCATCCGAATCATTGTCTTGACCATCGGGGCTGTCATCATGATCATTCCTTTTCTTTGGATGATCTCGACGGCATTCAAAACTCCGACCGAGCTGAACGTTTGGCCGCCGTCTTTTATTCCAAAATCATTTAAGCTGGATAACTTCGTTGCCGTATTTGATGCCGTGCCTTTTCATCTTTATTTTTGGAACAGCTTGCGGATGGCGACGATTTCGGCAGTAGCGATTGTCTTTACCTCACTGCTTGCCGGGTACATCTTTGCAAAATTCCGCTTTATCGGGGGCGCGGTATTATTCGCTATTCTGCTGGCGACAGCAATCGTACCGTTCGAAATTTATATGATTCCTTTGTATTTGCAAATGCAAAAGCTGGATATGCTGAACAACTTCCGCGGATTGGTCGCTCCTTATCTGGTTATGAGCTTCGGGATTTTCTTTATGCGGCAAAACATTATGCAGCAAATTCCAGATGAGATGCTGGAAGCGGCAAGGATGGAGGGAGCGTCCGAGTGGCGCATTTTCTTCCGCATCGTGGCGCCGCTCTGCAAAGCGCCGATGAGCGCGCTCGGTATTTTCGCCTTCATCGAAGCTTGGAACGCCTTTATTTGGCCGCTGCTCGTCGTTGGCGATACGAAGCTGTATACGATGGAATTGGGCCTGGCGATGTTCCAATCGGCATTCTCTATTGATTTGACTGTCATGTCGGCAGGATCGGTCATGTCGGTATTGCCTATCTTGCTTGTGTTTATCTTCTTGAGAAAGCACATCATTGAGAGCATCAGCATGACGGGAAGCAAATAACGGATGAACGGGTGAATGCAAATGAACAGCCTGCTTTCGTTTTATCGGGATCATCTCCAGGGAAGCTTATGGCCTTTCTGGAAGCGTGCGCTGGACCGGACCCATGGCGGTATATACACCTGCTTTAATAATGAAGGAACAGAATTGTTGAGCACCGATAAGTTCACCTGGTCGCAAGGAAGGTTTGTCTGGATTATGTCGCGGATGGTCCGGATGTGCCGCCAGGGATTGCTGGACGAGAAGCAGCTTGGCTGGAAGGCGGACAAAATTCTGGAGCATGCCGGAAAGACGGTTTCTTTTCTTGCGAAGCATGTGTTTCTGGACAACGGAAATTGCGCTTACTTGCTGACAGAGACTGGGGAGAAAAAGGAATTTATCCCGGGTCAGGGGTATGACCTCAGTTTCTATGCGGACGGTTTCGTCGTATTGGGCTTTGCCGAATATGCCCGGGCGCAGAACGATAGTGAAGTGCTTGAACTGGCCTTGAAGCTGTACAGAAGCATCGAGGCCAGGCTGGAGGCTGGAAGCGTGCGCAGCGAGCCTTATCCGGTTCCCGACGGTTTTGCCTCACAGTCATTTGCGATGATTATGCTGAATGTTGCGCAGGAGCTGGCAGATGCGTTGATGGCCGCTTCCCATCCGGCCGGGCTGGAGATTCGCGAACGCAGCAGGCATTATATGAATGAAATCATGGACAGGTTTGTGCATGAGGAGGATTTGCTAACCGAGCTGCTGCCGCTTCATGAAGCGGGCCGCGATACGCTGCTTGCCAGGCAAATCGCTCCCGGGCATTCGATCGAGTGCATGTGGTTTGTGCTCCAGGAAGCACGCAAGCTGGGCCGTCCAGAGCTGATCGAGAAGGCGGGACGCGTGGTCAAGAAGGCGTTCGAGATTGGTTGGGATGGGGTATATGGCGGACTCTACCGCTATGTGGACCGGGATGGAGGCGAACCGCGCGGCCGGAAAATCAACGATGGGTATGAGTCGCTGATCTGCGATACATGGGATATGAAAATTTGGTGGCCGCATTCCGAAGCGTTATATACGTTTTTGTTATGTCATAAGCTGACGCAGGATGAACAGTTCCTGCGCATGTACGATCAAATGCATCATTACGTGTTCCGCACGTTCCCGCATCCTGATCCGCTGACTGGCGAATGGATTCAAATTCGCGATCGGCAAGGGCAACCGACGCAGAAGGTGGTTGCGCTTCCGGTGAAGGATCCTTATCACATTATGAGGAATGTGCTGCTGACCATTGAATTGCTGGCTGCGAAGCCGTCCTAGTCGGACTGAATGACCATCCGCGAGGGGGAATCAACCGATGACCGTCACACTTAGTCTGGGAGTTGCCAGACGAAACATAACACCCTTGCTTCCGTTGCCGCTCGCAGGGTTTGAACACCGTACGGGGGAGATGGAAGGGGAGGCGCATTCACTTTATTTGAAAGCGATGGTTGTGCAATCAAGCAGCACTTCAGGTGAGCGAGAGCTTGCGTTGATCGTTGCGGCGGATATTATCTGGTGGGGCTCAGAGCGTATGGAGCGGATGTACGCCATGATCAGCCGGCGCTGGGGCATTGCGTCCTCAGCTGTCATTCTGAATGCCAGCCATACGCATTCGGGCCCGCAGACAAGCGATCGGTTCGAACATGCTATTGGCCTTATGGACCTGCAATACGTGGAATTTCTGGAGCAGAAGCTGGCTGAAGCCATCGAAGAAGCATTCGGCAATCTAGAGCCCGTGACGATGGAGCGGGGCATCGGACATTGCGGGATTGGCATTAACCGGAGACGGTGGGAGGACGGACAAATTCGGATGGCTCCCCATGAGGAAGGGGTTGTCGATCCCGAATTGAATGTGATCCGATTTGTTGCCGAGAACAACCGGCAGAAGGCGGTCATGGTACATTTTGCCTGCCATCCGACGACGACGGATCAGAATCTGGTCTCATCCGAGTTTCCAGGCGTGGCGATGGCGCTGGTGGAGGAGAAGCTCGGTGCGAATGCGATGGCGTTTTTTATGCAGGGCTGCTGCGGAGATGTCAGGCCCAGATTGGTCAAAGACGGCGAGTTTTACCGTGGAGGCGACGAGGAGGTTGTCCGCTTCGGTGCCGAGCTGGCGGATCAAGTGATGAGCGTATTGCGTCGTCCGATGCGCAGCATTACACCTGTCATGATCGACAGCAGGTCAGTCACCGTAGAGCTGCCATTGGAAGCAGAGCCGGACACCGGCAGCCGTAAGGGGGCCGTGCCGTTCCATATCCGTCTAGTTACGATTGCGGATGAATTATCGCTGCTGGCGATGGATGGGGAAGTCGTCACCGAATACGGGAGCTATGTGAAGGAGCACTCCGCAGGGAAGGTGCTGCCGCTTGGTTACAGCAACGGGATGCTCGGCTATATTCCAACTGCCGGGCAGCTTGCGGAGGGTGGATACGAGGCGGATGAGTCGCATGTTTTTTTTCAATTGCCGGCAAGATTTGCACCTTCTGTCGAGGATACGATCATACAAGCAATAAGAGGGCTGCTGTTAATCAAGGATGGGAGGAATCAGGATGACGAAACTCATGACCCAATACTTAAATAAAGTGATCGCTCATATCCAGCTTTTGCATGATGAAGAGCAGGAGGCTGTTTTCCGTGCCGCCCGAATGGCAGCCGAGCAGATCAAGCAGGATAAGCTCGTTTATGCGTATGGGCCTGGCGGCCATTCGAATCTTGGATCACAGGAAATATTTTTCCGGGCAGGCGGATTGATGCATATTAGCGCAATTCTCGATGAAGGCACGTTGTTAAGCGGAGGAGCATTGCGGTCCATGGCGACCGAGCGGCTGCCTGGTCACGGTAAAATCGTGATCGACGATTATGGGCTGCAAGAAGGCGATTTACTCATCATTATTAATGCATACGGCATTAATGCCGCTACGATTGATGCAGCGCTGGAGGCGAAGAAGCGAGGGGTACGCACGATCGGAGTCACTTCGGTCCGCCATGCGACGGAGACGCCGGCCGGCCACGCGGCAAGACATCCTTCCAAGCAGAATCTTCATGATCTTGTGGATGTTGTGCTGGACAGCAAGGTTCCTGTCGGGGACGCGATCCTGCAGGTTGGCGACATGGAGCAGCAAGTGGCGGCCATTTCAACCTTTGCCAATGCATATTTGCTGAATTCGCTAGTCGCCGAAACGATCGGGTTGCTGGCTGAGGAAGGCATTCAACCGCCGATCTGGATGAGCGGCAATGCGACCGGCGGCGATGAAGCCAACGCCCGATTCATCGGGAGGTTCAAAGACAGGATCAAGAAACTTTAATGGAAGGCCAAGGGGGTGAGAGTATGGTCGATACCGGTCACGGAGGTTCTATGAATCTATTTGATTTGTCAGGGAAAACGGCGGTGGTCATTGGCGGAAACAGCACGCTTGGCGGAGCGATGGCGGCGGCTCTGGCTGCTCATGGAGCGCAGCTTGCCATAGTAGGGAGAAATCAGGACAAGTCACGCGAGGTGAGCAGGCGGATCGAAGAAGCAGGAGGCTCCTCCCGATGTTTCGCTGCCGATGCCACGCAGGAAGCGGACTTGAAGCGCGTGCTGGCTGAGGTGCTGGAATGGTCGGGCCAAGTCGATATTGTTATGAATTGCCCTGGCGTCAACAGCGCCACGCCTTTTTTTGAGATTACGTCCGAGGAATGGGATTCGATTATGGATGTCAATCTGAAGAGCGTGTTTCTTGTCTGCCAAATATTTGGCCAGCAGATGGTGCAGCAAGGTAACGGCGGAAGCATCATCAACATTTCATCCGTTTCATCGGACCCTCCTTTATCTCGCGTGTTTACTTATTCCGCGTCCAAGGCGGCGGTCAACAATATGACGAAGTTTCTGGCTCGAGAATTTGCTCCGGCGGGCGTTCGGGTGAATGCTATCATTCCGGGATTTTTCCCCGCTGAGCAAAATCGCAGCATCTTGTCGGAGGAGAGGACGGATGCGATTATGGGCCATACGCCGATGAGACGCTTCGGCAATCCTGAGGAATTGCAAGGAGCCGCAGTCTATCTGGCTGCGGAGCGGGCATCAAGCTTTGTCACCGGCACGCTCTTGCGCGTCGACGGCGGTTTCGGGGCTATGACGATATAACAATCACCTAGGGCAGGAGGCGCTTGAATTGAAAATGTCATTCCGATGGTTCGGACATCAGGACCCGGTAACATTAGAGAAGATCCGGCAAATTCCCGGCGTCGATGGTATAGTAACGGCCATTTATGATATTCCCGTAGGCGAGGTATGGCCCTATGAGAACATTATGGCGTTGAAGCAGACGATAGAAGCTGCGGGATTGCAATTGGAAGTGATTGAAAGCGTGCCTGTGCACGAAGATATAAAAATCGGCTTGCCTACGCGTGATCGCTATATTGAGCATTATAAGCAAACGCTGCGCAACTTGGCGAAAGCGGGAATTCCGGTCGTTTGCTATAATTTCATGCCGGTATTCGACTGGACTCGCTCCTCGCTTGATTATGAGCTGGATGATGGTTCAACAGCACTGATTTATGAGGAAGAAGTCATTGAGCGGATGAATCCGCTCTCCGGCGAGCTGAAGCTACCCGGCTGGGATACCAGCTATGAGGATGGGCAGCTGCAAATTTTATTCGATCATTATCAATCCGTTCCAGAGGAAAAGCTGTGGGAAAACCTCGCCTATTTCATACAAGCGATTATGCCGGTGGCCGATGAGGTCGGGCTTCGCATGGCTATTCATCCGGATGATCCGCCATGGCCGATATTTGGCTTGCCGCGCATTATTACCAATCGGCAAAACCTGGAGCGGCTGATCGGACTGCATGATAGTCCCAATCATGGCCTCTGCCTGTGCAGCGGCTCCCTGGGTGCGGACCCATCCAATGACGTGCCGGAGATGATTCGATATTTTGGGGCAAAAGACAGAGTCCATTTCGTTCATGCCCGCAATGTAAAATGGACGGGGCCTAGATCCTTCCAAGAATCCGCGCATCTCTCGAGGGCCGGATCGCTGGACATGGTGGAAATTATCCGCGCATTGCGCGATATTAATTTCGCCGGTCCAATCAGGCCGGATCACGGCCGGATGATCTGGGGGGAGACGGGCAAGCCGGGCTACGGGCTATACGACCGTGCGCTCGGAGCGGTTTATTTGAACGGTGCATGGGAAGCGGTGACAAAAGAAAGAGAGCGTGCAAACGACTAGCGATAAACTCGGAGGGAAATGAACATGAAGACGAAACCGCTGGAGATCAAACAAGTGGATCAATTGGAGGTTCAGGTATATCGTACGCGGCAAGAGATGGGCGAATCCGCAGCGGAGCAGGTTATAGAGCGGATGAAGCAGCTCATTACGCAGCAGGGCCACGTGCGCATGATCTTTGCATCCGCGCCGTCGCAGAATGAATTCGTCGATCAGCTTGCGCAGGCGGAGGGCATAGATTGGTCGAAGGTGACCGCCTTTCATATGGATGAATATATAGGTCTGCCTGCCGATGCCGGGCAAAAATTCAGTACGTATATCTGCGAGCGCTTATTCAATCGGGTTCAGCCTGGCCGCATTCATCTCATTGATAGTACCGGCTTGGCCGAAGAGGAATGCCGTCGATATGCCCAACTGCTTCAGGAGCAGCCGATTGATATTGTCTGCCTTGGAATCGGAGAGAACGGGCATCTTGCATTCAACGATCCGCCGGTGGCTGATTTTCATGATCCGCTCTGGGTGAAGCCAGTGGAGCTTGATGCGGTTTGCCGGCAGCAGCAGGTGAATGATGGATGTTTTCCTCTGTTCGACGATGTGCCGACCCATGCGCTTACCTTGACTATTCCGGCGCTTTTGTCGGGCAAGCATTTATATTGCATGGTGCCGGGTGCGACTAAGCGCGAGGCGGTAAATAAGACATTGTATGGGCCGATTACGACGGAATGTCCGGCTTCGATCCTGCGAACTCATACAAGCTGCACGCTGTTTGTCGATACTGATGCCTATGGGGTTGACCCGATATGACAATCGAAGCGGCAGCAATCAAGTCCGGCATGCTGAAGGCGATTCATTATGAATCGGGCGAGCTTGTGCAGGTTGAGCTAAGCGGCGGCAAGATCGAACGAATGACCCGCTTGGATGAGGAGGCGGGCAATCAGCCTTGGATTGCTCCAGGACTTCTCGATTTGCAAATCAACGGGTATCAGGGTATGGATTTCAATACGCTTCCGATTGCAACCGGGATGCCGCAGCAATTTACCCATGCCTTGTGGGCGGAGGGGGTCACCTCTTATCTGCCTACGGTCATCACGAACAGCTCCGAGGCAATCGCTGAGGCGGTCGAGGCGATTGCCGCTGCCTGCGCTGCGGATACATGCACGGATTATGCAGTCGCCGGCATTCATCTCGAAGGGCCGTTTATTTCGCCGGAGGACGGACCACGAGGCGCGCACGGCAAGTCATTAGTGCAGCCGCCGGACTGGGAGCTGTTCCAGCGTTGGCAAGAAGCGGCCCAAGGCAAAATTAAAATCATAACGTTATCGCCGGAATGGCCTGGATCTACTGAATTTATCGAGAAGTGTACGGCAAGCGGCGTCATTGTCTCCATAGGCCATACTAGCGCAACCGCTGAGCAAATTCAGGAGGCGGCGGCTGCCGGCGCGAGCATGTCCACCCATCTGGGCAATGGCGCTCATCTGATGCTGCCGCGGCATCCGAATTATATATGGGAGCAGCTTGCGCAGGATCGGTTATGGGCTTGCATGATTGCCGATGGATTTCATCTTCCCGAATCCGTGTTAAAGGTTATATTGAAGGTGAAAGGGGAGCGGGTAATGCTCGTCAGCGATATGGTTCAATTGGCGGGTATGCCGCCCGGCGAATATACGCCTCATATCGGCGGCAAGGTCGTTCTGACGCCTGAGGGCCGGCTGCATCTTGCCGATCAGCCGAATTTGCTTGCCGGCTCCGCCCAAATGCTCCTTCGGGGCGTGGAACAGATGACGCGCCATAAGCTTTGCACCTTCGCGGAGGCTTGGAACATGGCGTCCATTCGTCCTCGGGCTTTCCTGAACGGAAAAGAATTAGCGTTCGGCCCAGGGGTGGATGCTGATTTCGTATTGCTCGACCGCAACGGAGATTCGCTGCGGATTCGCGAAACATATGTTCAGGGCGTAAAGGTGTATTCATCCAAGTGATGCCCTATGATGTTCTGAATGTAGAGCGCGCGCTTCTCGATGTGCGGCACATAGCCGCGCAAGAGCACCTCAATAATCCGCTCGGAACGAATTAATGTTGTTCCATGGTATATGGAATGCACAAAGAAACCATTCCTTCGTAAATGGCAGGTCGCACTTCCATTTTACCTAGGAATGGTTTCTTTTGTTGGATTCCCACCTGTATTCGGAAGATGATATCTTTGAACCGGACAAACAATATGAATAAAATGACACACGTGAGCAATTGAAGACTTTTCTGGGTCATTAAGCCGTACATGCACACATAGGCCCTCGCCCACATACAATGTACAACTGACGAATCTTCGCGCAAGGGCTTAAAAATAAGCCTGAGCCATTCAGCTTGGGGGTGTACGGAGCATGGGATTTTTTACGGCTATCGCTTTATTTATCAAACAGCTTACGTTGCTCGTGTCGTATGTGAAGAACAATGCTTTTCCTCAGCCTCTGAAGGAGGAAGAAGAGACAAAGCATTTGGCGTTGATGGCTGAAGGCAATGCGCATTCGCGCAATTTGCTCATAGAGCATAACTTAAGGCTGGTCGCTCACATCGTCAAAAAATTCGACAACACCGGTGAGGATCTGGAGGATCTCATCAGCATTGGCACCATCGGCCTGATCAAGGCCATTGAAAGCTTCCAGACGGGCAAAGGCACCAAGCTCGCGACTTTCGCTGCTCGTTGTATCGAGAATGAAATACTTATGCATTTACGATCGTTGAAGAAAACCCGCAAGGACGTCTCGCTGCATGACCCGATAGGCACGGATAAGGAAGGCAACGAAATTACGTTGATCGATATCTTGGGTACGGAAACGGATGACGTCGCGGATAAGGTTCAGCTTAAGATCGAGAAAAGCAAGATTTACAAAAACCTGGACATACTGGATGATCGCGAAAAAGAAGTGGTTATAGGGAGATTCGGACTCGTACATGGCGGAGATGAGCGGACGCAGCGGGAGATCGCGAAGGAGCTGGGCATCTCGCGGAGTTATGTTTCGAGGATTGAGAAGCGGGCGCTTATGAAGCTATATCATGAGTTTTATAAGGCGAAGAGGTAGTATTGAACGCCACCTGGTGAAGGTGGCGTTTTTACATGGAGATGTTATGGTTTGATACACGTTTAATAAGCCATTATAGTGTGTGCAAAATAATACATTTAGTGTCGATATTACAAATATAGTTCACTATTTAATATCAATCAAACGTTAATCGGTCATGATTGACTACCTGCTAAGAATTGGAACTCCCTTTTCCCAAGGATTATCGGACAGTATGCGCTTATAGCGCATCGTTATTTCGGGCGTGGAGAATGCCCCAGAGTGCACCTTAGTACGCTTACGAACAGCTAAAACAGTAATTCAATGAAGCAGGCCTCATTGTTGCTGCCAGAAGTATTCGTCAGTAACAAAGCTATGTGAAAACTACGGAGTGGAGTGAATATAAATTTGGATAAAAAGTCCATATTGATATCAAGTGAATTGGAACAAATGCTAATTACTATTGGCTTAGAGGCGAAGCAGGCTGCGACTTGCGCGTATTTTATTGAAGCGGGAGGCCCCATCCCGGACAATTTGCCAATTATTATTGCACCGCGGCATTACCAGGTGGGCGGCATGGATAAAATCTGGTCATATATCCGCAAGCGTCATCTTAGAGGGAAGGAACCGGAGTTGCTGGGGAGACTACTAACGGTGATGCTCGAAATCGGACAAGCTAGTTTTCTGGAAGCAAGCTGTGGTTATACGGAAGACGCATTGTGGCGTAGGGGCTGTTTAACAATCATGAGCAGTTATAATATTCCGCTTGGCCAGGTATGGAAGTGGTTTCTGGAGCATGATGAATTATCCAAACGAATGGAAAAACAAAAATTTGATTTTATCGCTCATGTCGCCGAACGTGAACCTAAGTTAATTCATGAAAATTTACAACAAACGGATAAGATTGAGAGGTTGTTTCTGATTGCTAATCTGTTAAAAGTAAACAACAATGGCGATCTATCATCAAGTCAGTTGGAACACGAGTTTATGTTTTGGGTTGAAAATGAGTTAAAAAGAGACCAACAAACCTCAGCGGTTGCTGAGATTATTTTGCAGGCTATCCGAAGCGATATGGGAGCTGAACAGATTAGGCAATTGGCAAAGCTAACAGAGTGGGATCTAAACTCAAGCTTATCCGAAAAGTGGTTGAAACAGGCCATTTATGTGGCGGAAGTTACCCATGAGCTGATTCAGTTCTCGAAATCTTTTATACGTTTTCTAGTGATCTTCCATCCAGAAGCTTTCTACAGGTTGTTTTCCTCTGCTGTTTTTTACGGTTGGAGAGAAAGAAGACTTGAAGTTCCTTATTTTTATGCGATGCATGGTATACCAAGAGAAGTGTATATACGGCAGCTCGCAAACTACGATAATAAGAGTTTGCTGCAAGAAGAGCTATCTCGTGATAGACAGGAATACGAGCGGGCAATTGCAGGTTCGTCACAGCTGGAAACACTATACCTATGCCTTGCTTTATGGGAATTTGTAGAAGGTTACCCTTATCTGGAGCTAGTGGAGGAGCAATTCCTGATTCATATAGAAGAAATATTGATAGCGGAGAAGGTGCCGGCGGAGGACTTGCCTGATCTTATGAGGTTCTTTCGCGGGGATCCAATTGTTGACGAGCTTAAGGCAAAGTGGCTGCAATATAAAGCTAATGATCAAACGTTCCGTCCATTTTTATCGGCTGCTGTGCATCTATGGTCGCATTCCAGCCTCTATCATCGTGTAGTTTGTTTCCTTGCATATACAGATAATCAAACATTAGCTTATTTATGCAGTTGGACGTTGAAGAATGGGCTTGGCTTTGAGGCATTTTTAGATGCCTATTTGCAAGCTGGGGGTGAATTGCAGGATTTAATTCCTTTTCTTATTAAGACTGCACAGATAGATCAAGTTCATCCAGATGACCATGCTTGGTCACAGCAAACTCTCCATTATCTGAATAAAAACATGGTCCAGTTCGCAGATCATTTGGCGAGCTATCTCACTAATCATGCGAATACTAATCTTGAAAAATGTTTTATTTTAAACATGCTTATGACATTTGATGCAGAACGATTTGCCGGATTAGCGGTATCCTATCTGGCTGATGATAGCAAGATTGTGCGCGATAAGACTGTAAAGCTCCTGACACCTATTTCTCATATTGTAGCTTCTGTCGTTCCGCTACTTGCTCATAAGAAGGCGGCTGTACGAGAAAGTGTCGTTCGACTACTTAGCGGATGGGAAAATGAACAGTCTATTCAAGAACTGCAGAGATTGTATACTAGCGAGAAAAACGCGAAAATCAAAGAACTCATCGCCAATTCATTAAAGGATCAATTAGGCTCAAACGATGATTTATCTTTTAACCCAATGATTGTCGTGCCGCCTTCGGCCAACATGGCGTGGCTTGAGTCGTCGACATTATCTCGTCCTCGTGTGCAACAATCCGGAGAAGTGGTTGAGGATCATGTAATACTTAATATTCTTAGACTATATGTTGTTCAGGAAGAAGTCAGCCGTAATTGGAAGGCACATGAGTTGGCTGCTCCGCTACGCGGGGATGATCTAGCTGACTTAGCTCATGAAGTTTTAAAGCGATGGCTTTATGATGGCGCAGAAGCTTCGAAAAAATGGGTTTTGGCTTTCGCGGCTGCCTTCGGTGACGAGCGAGTTGTCTCATCGATACAGGAGCAAATAAAAGTATGGCCTTTGGAATCCCGCGGGGCAATCGCTTGTGAAGCGGTGAGAGCGCTAATATTGTCACCATTGGATTCGGTGCTTGTCTTCATCGATCAAATCGCAAGAAAGTTTAAATTCAAGCAAGTTAGGCAGGCAGCTATCGATGCTTTCAGTCAAGTTGCAATGATAAGAGGAATTTCAACCGAGGAGCTTGCCGATCGGGTCGTTCCGAATTTGGGTTTCGATGCCAAGAGGGGCCGAACGCTTCAGTATGGATCCAGGCAATTTAGAGTGGAACTTCTAATCAATCATGACTTGCGAATTACAGATGAGAGCGGAAAAACGTATAAAGTTTTACCGACTCCTTCAAAAGCGGATGATACCGTCCTTGCCGCTGGCGCGCAGACTGAATTCAAGCAGCTGAAAAAACAGTTAAAAACCATACGGGAGTCGATAAAAATTCGCTTGGAGCAGTCTCTTGCAACCAAGAGAAGGTGGACGTTCGCAGAATGGCATAAACTATTCGTTAACAATCCGGTTCAGCATATCTTTGCTTCGGGCCTCGTTTGGGGAATCTATACAGGGGAAGAGCTTAGAGCAACATATCGCTATATGGATGACGGGAGTTTTTGCACATCCTACGGGAACAAAATCACACATTCGGAGATGGATTTTGTCAGGCTTGTTCATCCCTTGGAGCTTGACGATGAAGAGAAACAGAAGTGGAAGCAGCATCTAGCGGATTATGAAGTTGTGCAGCCTATCGTTCAATTGGTTCGGAATACGTTCATTGTAACAAGCGAGGAAAGAGATGCAACTTGTGTAATGCGATATGCGGGAGTAACAATAAACGGATATTCGTTGCTTGGTTCGATGACCAAATTCGGCTGGTCAAAAGGTTCTGTAGTTGAAGGCGGCAGCTATTATCAATATTACAAGGAACACGAAACTCAAGGGTTTGGAGCCAGCTTAACGTTCAGCGGAATTCCAATTGGAATGGAGAATGAGGTGGTCACAATCTACGAATTGGAATTTTATCGTGCAGGCACGGTTGCCCGTGGGAGTTACGTGCATAGTGAAATAAAGAACGAAGACAGAATTGCTCCGGGAGAATTACCCTCACATTTGTTTAGCGAGCTTTTGTATGAAATAGATTCAATATTAGCTGGACGCATTGGCATTGATGAGGATTGGCAGTTGAATCGAGATTAATTTTTTCTGTTAGTGATAACGCCGGTATTAAGTATGACATCGGCCTGTGACCACATCGTCAAAAAATTCGACAACACCGGTGAGGATCTGGAGGATCTCGTCAGCATTGGCACCATCGGCCTGATCAAGGCCATCGAAAGCTTCCAGACGGGCAAAGGCACCAAGCTCGCGACCTTCGCCGCGCGTTGTATTGAGAACGAAATATTTATGCATTTAAGATCACTGAAGAAAACCCGCAAGGACGTCTCGCTGCATGACCCGATAGGGACGGACAAGGAAGGCAACGAAATTACGTTGATCGATATCTTGGGTACGGAAACGGATGACGTCGGGGATAAGGTTCAGCTTAAGATCGAAAAGAGCAAGATTTACAAAAACCTGGACATACTGGATGACCGCGAGAAGGAAGTTGTGATTGGCAGATTTGGTTTGGTGCACGGCGGAGACGAGCGGACGCAGCGGGAGATCGCGAAGGAGCTGGGCATCTCGCGGAGTTATGTATCGAGGATTGAGTAGCGGGCGCTTATGAAGCTGTATCATGAGTTTTATAAGGCGAAGAAATGAAAATGCAAAATTGTTGATTAGCCGGCGATGCCGGCTTTTTTTAATTTATAAGGCCATGCTAACCAATTATGAAGAAATAAGTTCGAGCAAAATACTCCTTTAAATGATGTTGATGGGTCCACGACGTTATTCCCGCTAACGGATCCAATAACAAATCAAGGAGATTACAAACTCAATTACAATGATCGCATTAATTAAATTACTTCTTCTACCTTAAACGTCGGTGTAGACATACCGCGAAATTCTAAGCTTATCACAACCGAATTCCTTCTAAAATGCGCTGAGCCGCCATGCAGAGCTCCACTTGTCGGAAGCCGAGTCCTTGGACGTTCTTCAGAGGGCCGTTTATTGTGGAGCGCACCCAATCGGGAAAGCGGTAGATGGCGTATTTATTAATTCCCTTGGCCGAGGCTAGTACCTCCGCCAGACGGAGGATAAAAGTAATGGAGGAGGCGTCAGCGGGGAGGCGCATGCTGCTCGACAGCCTTGGCACGATGACCCTGCTCCACAGTTCCCGAGAAGGAATACCGCTCGCGCCGAGCATACGGCCGAGCGCAAGCAGCTTGGCATCGGGGAGTGAAACCAGCCTCTCGTCGCAAGCCTCTTCGGTTAAACCTCCTATATCAATACAGTAAGTGCGCCCTTGCAAGCCCCTCAGCTGTCGGAGCGCGTCGTAATATCCCATGCTCATGCTGCGGCGTATCGTTTCGGGACTAAAGCTCATCATACCGCCTAGCGGCTCGGAGGGTGAGATCGTCGTAATTGTGAGGCCAGGATAGCGGATTTTGCGCGTCACGCCGAACCCGAGCGTTCGGACTGCGACGATGCTCGTATATCCTTTTCGAGCGAGCATGTTGATCGGACAATTGTCGTATAGTCCACCGTCGATAAAAGCTTTATCGTCGATGTACGTCGTCTGAAAGCCGGGAAAAGCGGCGCTGGCCATCAGATAGTCCAATATGCGCCCCTGCGGAATATCCTCCTTGTAAAGCTCGAGCGGCGCCCGATCGCTCAAGGAGACCGTCACGAGACCGAAGTCCACTGCGGCAGCCCGCAGCCGACTTTCGTCGACGAGGGATTCCATCAAGAGGCGCATTTTTCGCGTGTCCATGCCCCTGTCCGCGATTAGCCTTTTGGTACGCGCAGCCAAATGGCGTAAGGCGGCCGTATCGAGCTTTCGCCGCATCAGCAAGCGGTATTCTTCGTCACTAATGTCGAAGATCGATCGGGCGTCCAGCCGCTCCCAGACCTGGTATCCGAACTCGAAATCCCCTTGCGCGATGACGGCTCCATTCAGGGCACCGATCGAGGTGCCGGCTATGGCGTCGAAGGTTTGGCCCGTCTCTTGGTAGGCTTTCATCACTCCCATATGGTAAGCGCCCTTGGCGCCGCCCCCTTCAAGCGCAAGCGCCAACTTGCCTGTATTCGTTGATGTCACAACTTCCGAACCTCCTTCATTACTCGCTTGGAAACTTTAATGTAGAGCCGCCTATATTCCGTAATGGAAAGTTATATATATTATAACGCGCGATCTATCCTGATGTGTACAATCTCGCAATGCAAAATAACAAGTTATCCGATAGGGACGGACAAGAAAGGCAACGAAATTACGTTGATCGATATCTTGGATACGGAAACGGATGACGACGCAGATAAGGTATCGGCCGATTTGGTTTGGTGCATGGCGGGGATGAACGGACGCAACGGGAGATTGCGAAGGAATTAGGCATCTCGCGGAGTTACGTTTCGAGGATTGAGAAGCGGGCGCTTATGAAGCTATATCATGAGTTTTATAAGGTGAAGAGGTAACGAGGTATTCATCGTTTTGTGACAGCCGGCTAATGCCGGCTTTTTTGTATTTGGCTACATTCAATGGTCTCGATTTCCTTTACCGATAGATTATGAATGAAGAACATATGTTAAGCTATTCACTGCCAGACGGTTTAATTGGTTTCGCTAAGGAGAGAGAATGGATGGAACAGGATGTTATGCATCGTACGCTGCGTAATTTTAAAAGTAACCAAGCTGTGCTTTTGGCCATAGGTAATGAAACTCGCCAAGCCATTTTGATAACTCTAGCCCAAAGAGCACAAGATTCTGGTATGCGGGTGGGCGAGATTGGACAGTATACGCATCTATCTCGACCTGCTTTAGCCCACCATCTTAAAGTGTTAAAAGATGCCGGAATCGTTAGCGTTCATAAAGAGGGAACCAAAAACTATTATCGTATCCATGCGATTGAAAAATTGCAGGACATACGGAATATGATTGATATCATTTTGTCGCTTTGCAAGTAAATGCAATATGTATCGTAGTTTTTCAGAAAGGAGAAAACGTATGGATCTGTCCATTGCAGCTGCGAACGGAGTGAACATTCCTCAGCTCGGGTTTGGTGTCTATAATCTCAAACAAGGGAAGAACGGTGTTTTTGAAAAAACCATTAATGAAGCCATTAAAGCTGGATATCGTCATTTTGATACAGCACGTATTTACGGAAATGAAGAAGCATTGGGGCGTGGAATACAGAATAGTGGTCTTCCGCGAGAAGATTTCTTTCTAACTTCAAAGGTTTGGACAACCGATCTGGGGTATTGGCAGACACAGCAGGCCTTTGAGAATAGCTGTAAAAAGTTGAATACAACTTATCTTGACATGTATCTTCTTCATTTTGCCGGTCCTCATTATGTCGACGCATGGAAAGCATTAGAGAAATTGTACGTTGAGGGAAAAATAAAAGTTATAGGTGTAGCAAACTTTGAGATCGATCACCTGGAGCATCTGAAGAAGCATGCGGAGATTACTCCGATGATTAATCAAATCGAGACTCATCCTGAATTTCAACAACAGCCATTGAGGGAGTATATGTCTCGTCATCAAATATTGCATGAAGCATGGGCACCATTGGGGCAAGGGAATAAGGCTTTGTTGGAGAATGAGGAACTAAAGGCCATTGCTCGACGACATCAAAAAACGGTTGGACAAGTCATTTTACGCTGGCACCTAAACCGGGAAACAATCGTCATACCAAAGTCCTCGAATCCCCAACGCATAAAGGAAAATATGGATGTATGGAACTTCAATTTGAGTGAGGAGGATATGGAGCGAATTGCGAGGTTGGATACTGGGAAGCGATATTCTGTCAATCCAAGAGGATATCAGGTGAACCCCATGTTTGTTAAACTGATGAAGCTCTTCTTGTAGGAGTACGGAATATAAAGATCGAGAATGAAAGACAATTAATTGGCAGCAGCCGTGCGAGATGAACTGCCCTCTGTTATCCATAACAAGGGGCAGTACATCTCGAACGGCTTTTTTGTGTTAGCTGCTGGCAGATTTCTGAATAGCTGCAGGTCTCTTGTTCGATTTTTTAAACCGAATATTGCTGCTAGCAATCCCTATTAAAATAACGATCACGCCAATCCACTGAGGCAGACTAATGACTTCTCCCAGTACGACAGAGGACATGATAATGACGATCGGCAATTCGGATGCAGTCAGTATGGTGCCCAAACCTGAGCCGACATGCGGCATTCCAATAGTGAACAAAAGGGGAGGAAGCACGACCCCGAAAATCCCCAGTGCCAATCCATAGGGAGCTACCCCAATCCATACATCCAAATCAAATAAAAAAGTGGGCGGGAATGCGCAAAACACGACGATAACTCCCCCAGTGGAAAGTAGAGCGCTTTTTAAGAGGGGAGGGGTCGCTTTCTCAACGATGCTGCTCAAAAAGATGAACGTAGTGAAGCTGAATGCAGCAAGCAAGCCCCAGATGCATCCTGCCAAGGACAACGTCATCCCTCCCTGGAACAGAATATTGGCAGCCAAGACAGAGCCGATCAGAAGCAGACCAATGGATAGAAGTTTGCTCCCTGTCGGCTTTTTCTTATGAAACATCCATTCAAAGAGAGCTCCGATCCAAACAAATTGGAACAGGAAAATGATCGCCAATGATGCGTTAAGCGTTTGTAGAGCCTGATAGTAAAAGACGCCTGTCAATCCAAATGGAATGCCCGATAGAAGCAGCTTGGTGATTTGGATGCGAGTCAGCTTTGTCTTTTTGGTAAATAAAACAGCCAGCCAAGCAAGTACAGCTCCGAATAAGTATTGGCCCCCGGTTACATCCGACACCGAAAAGCCTGCCGCATACGCCAGTTTAACAAAGGTGGACAAGATTCCATAACAGCAGCCTCCTAAAAAAACGATCAACGCATAATGCCATAATTTCATTGTAATCCCCCTTTTTGAATGCAAAAAAACCACACAAAAGGCCAATAAGCCTTTGTGTGGCGAAAATAGAGAGTGTTCTCCAGAAAAGTCCACATACATCCCAAACAGGTTTTATTATTCCGTTTCGGTATTCAGTATAAAAACACTTTATGATCGTTGTCAATCATTAATTGCAAAAAATGGGGCCAGCTAATCGAAAATCCATCTTACTGCCCGAATCACCAGACGCGGCACGTATATCAATAACTCTATCAAAAAATCCAAAATGAATGAGCCAGTATCCAACTTTTTTCGTGATACACGTTTCATTATAACCTCCGACCATCCAGTTTTTAGGTAATACGTTGCTGGAATGAAATGGTTTCTTCGGGTGAAAGGATTGAATGATGACGTATTATTATCTGCTGCCGGAAGACCTGACGAAGATAGAGACGATACTGCCGATGATCAGCAGTAAAATTGGAAAACCAATCAACAGCATGAGAGCAGATGAGGTTCCTTCATAACTGGTTGTGTTGATAACAATAGGAATGTTTACTCCGTAAAATGAAAGAATGAAAAATACTGCACCGATGACAAGCCCAATAAGGCCAAATAGGGTAATCGTTAATACCCTTGGATGAGATGATTTTTTATTCATAGGCAAATCCCTTTCTATAATTTATGGTAAAATTAATAATTATAAGTAATTATATTGGTTTGATGCTTACTTGTATATACAGGTTTGTAATGCGATGGGTGTATGCTTCGATATGATTTTATGGTCAGAATGTTATGGAGCGCATAATAGCATAGGAATGGTAAGCCGCAAATTTCATTGATATACTTGATGTAGGCTTGGTTACTGGTGATTCAAGGAGGGGGGGAAAAACATGGAAATTTTTGCGGAATATTTAGCAAATATTGTGAACGAGCAGCATCGAGCCCGTACGGAAGAGGTACTGACATGGGGAGCCGAGCGATATCCGAATTTGGAGCCCAAGATAGCTTGGAAGCAGCCGATGTTCACTGATCACGACACATATATTATTGGCTTTAGCGTATCCAAGCAACATTTGGCTGTTGCGCCTGAGCGAGCGGGAATGGTTCAATTTGCGGATGAAATTGTACAAGCTGGCTATGATCATACCAAGGAGTTGGTGCGATTCCGCTGGGATAATCCGGTCGACTTCTCATTGCTTGAGAAAATGATTGAGTTTAATATCGTGGACAAGGCAGATTGTACAACTTTTTGGCGGAAATAATGCCTGAAATAGCACTAATAAGAACGTGAAACTAAAACCTGTTGAAAAACCGATTGAGTCCTATGACTTCAATCGGTTTTTCTATTGTTTGCGTTGCTTGCGTCCTTTGACGCCCCGTTGTATCGAGAACGAAACTCTTATGCAGATAAGAAGTTTAAAAAAATGAATGATGTTTTCACAGTACGGACAAGGGCGTTAACGAACATCAATTCACCTTTAAATCAATCTTAATATCGGAACTTTCTGTTTCGCTATCATAAACTTTTATTTTTTTGAAGGTATCATCTTTTTGAACCAGTAAATACCCCTGAGCATTTTCCTCAATTAAACTTAGATTAGGAAATGGAGGTATAATCACATATTCTTTATTTATTTTCTGAAAGTGAACTTCCATCAACATTTCGTTGCCCCAGTAAGCGTGAACAATGATATGTTCAGGTTTGAGGGTATATTCTTTTAGTTCTCTGGGACGCCAAATAAATGGAGTCGTTAATCTATTCATTATGTATTGAGCACGTGAATGGTCGGATTGAGATTGAGTATTTCGTTTTTCACGAGCTTCAATATCTTGAAGAAAGAGCTCAGGTATTAATTTTATATTGACCAGCATCGTTTTATTTTGATTACTATACTCCACGAGAGGATCAGTGAGGTCCATGACTGTGAGTTTTGAGTAATAAATGGATTCAAAATAAGATCGAATTAATGCATCGGTAGGCGTTTTATATAAATCGATTTGTTGATTTATTCGGGGTATTACCGCCGAAAGCAGGATCGGCAACAATAAGAGAACAGCGAGGAGCCGTTCGACCGAAAGTCACTTTCTCGTCATGAAGAACATAATAATCGCAAATAAGAGACTGGCATAAGGAGCGATGGTAAACAAAGGAGCTACAAAAATACCAATGAATGTGTAGTGGGCAAGTATGTATATGGCTAGCCATCCTATTAACCCTGCGAATAAAGTAATTAAAGTTAATCGCCTGTAGTCCATCCTAAATTTCCCCTATAATCAAAATAGAATCTAATGTATAACATTGATATCGACAAAATGATAAATTTATATAAATATACAGATATATACAACGAAGAGGTGTAAGTTGAAATAATGAAAAAAGGGAGGTGCCTGGGCATGAGCAAATCGTTATGCGCGGTAGATTCTGTAATCGAATTGCAGCAATCTGAGCGAGAGCGGTTAGAGCAGTATTTTCGAGTAGAGACAGTGGATTTCAAGCAGCTAGAAGGCGATGTACTGGCGAAATATGAGCTGGCGCTGGTTCATTCCAAGCTGACAGCTGCTGCTATATCCACTATGGACGCCTGTCGTTATATCGGCGTGCGCGCACACAATACGGATTATGTTGACCAAGCTGCAGCTCAGCAGCAAGGCATCCTTGTTCAAGGCATTGAGCAAATGGGCGTGCAAGCGGTCGCGGAGCATACGATTTCTTTGCTGTTGGCTATTGCCAAGCAACTGCTTCCTTATCATACGAATGTCGCCTCAGGGAGATGGAGAGAGGGGCTGCGGCCCAGCTATGAGTTGAAGGGTAAAACGCTTGGCATCATCGGCTACGGCAAAATCGGAGAACGAGTCGCAACGCTAGGTCATGCATTAGGCATGAATATTGTAATTGCCTCCGGAAACAAGGATCATGCAGAGCAAACAGGCAGACTCCCCCTGGAAGATGTGCTAGCCAAAGCAGATATTGTGACCTTGCATGCTTCTACTCGAACGCTAACAGGTCCGCTGCTGACGAAAACCATGATTAATCTGCTGAAACCGCAAGCGATCGTCATCAATACGGCTCGGGGAGGATTAATGGATTACGCTGCATTGGAAGATGCGCTCCGGCAGGGCAAGCTGTATGGGGCGGGATTAGATGTATTTCCAGAAGAGCCGGTAACCGAGTCGAGGCTTTCCCAGTTGCCCAATGTGATCTGTACGCCTCATTTGGCGTATTATACGGATGAGACAATCAGATTAATGAATCAACAATTGATTCAGCGAGCTATTTCTTACTTGACACCCAAAAGCCCCGCCTTGACTCCTAACTAGAGGTAGTTTATAGTTGTTTCATACCCTTAGGGGTATATGTCGAGCGTATTGCAGCAAGGTGATAAAACGAACAACAACATCAAGACGGAGGATAACGCATGGATAGCGCAACAATCATTAATCTTCTGATCGCAGCGGTGATAGGCTTCTTTTTATGGAACCGATTCGGAACGGCAAGGGGACTGAAAAATATGAGTCCGATCCGGTTCGAGCAAGAGCTGGTCGATCATACAGATGCACTGCTCATTGATGTCCGAGAGCCTCATGAATATCAAGCTAGCCATATTCCGAATGCAGTCAACATTCCGGTGTCCCAGTTGCAGGACAAGCTGACGGAAGTCCCGAAGGACCACAAAGTGCTCCTTTATTGTCAAAGCGGTCTCAGGAGCAGGAAAGCAGCGAGAATTCTGAGCAAGCTGGGCTATCGCAATATGGGGCATCTATCGAGCGGCATTATGGCATGGGGCGGACCTTTGAATACTAAGAAGTAAGGCCTATCTATCATGAGCTGCCAATCATACACATGTTTAAGCCTTCCACTTAGGAAGGCTTTTTTAACGGATCGGTAACATCCCAGATTGAGGCTGTTTCTGATGATGAGCTCTCCATACAGGAATTGGAACTGAAGAGATGCCCTCAATTTGTCGATCTTCTCCGAAGGGTATAAGAGAGGTGAACAGGAATGAAGAAACATTGTTTGTTTTGCAACGAACTGATTGATATGAAACAGGATGAAGAATTCGATCGTTATTCGGGGTGCATGTGCGCGCCCACTACGTATTATCATTTGAGCAAAGATGCTTATTCGCATATCCAGGCGTTCTCCTACGCCAAGAAACGGCAGGTGCTGCCTATCGTATCGGCCTATATTCGCGAGCGGGCCGAGAATGGGGAGCGACTATTGCTTACACCGGGCAAGATAGAAGAGATGATGGTCGATCCCGATATCCCGATGACGACGGAGGAGAAGGAGAAGAGACTTCTCCAATATTTGTACCGCCGGACGGAAGCGGCAATGGAGCCTGTTAATTTGCATCCGTTATCCAAAAGTTACAATTTGACGTATTCCACGAACTTGCAGGAGTTTGTCTATATTATGGAGAAGCTGCGGGAGACGGAACTGCTTGTCAGAGAAGGCTCCATCTTGAAGCTGACGGATCAGGGCTGGAGCGAGGCGGCGGCTTTCTCGGGAGGCGGCAAGCGCAAGCTGTTCAGCGTCATGGTCGGAGACGAGCAGATTGGCTTGGAATGGTCAGCTCAATTGCTGCCGGGCCTTGAGCAGTGCGGCTACGATACCCGCCTGCTATTGCCGTCGAGCTTGCGCAAGCAAGATTCCGAGCTGCTTGAAGCACTCGCTGAAAGCCATTATATTTTGGCCGACTTGACGGGAGCCGGTCCTGAAGTGTATTTCGCTGCGGGGTATGCGGCAAAGGCGGATATCCCGTTAACATGGACCGTCAGAGCAGACCAGATCGACAGCCTACTTACGCAAAGCGAATGGATACGGCCGATTCCGTGGGAGGATACGGAAGAGCTGGTTCAGCGGTTTCAATTAAGAAGATAGCAGGGCAGAATATGACTTAGGAATGGAATGGAAAACAGCTTCAGGCTCGCCGACGTGCGTGTCTGAAGTTTTTCATGTCTAGGGGAAAAAGTCCATTCGCTGGAATGAAGATGTAAAGCGAAGGGGTGTTGACGCATGCTTATCCTTGCTACAATAAATAGATCAGGCAGACAACGAGAAGGGGAATTACGGATGAGGGGTTTCGCCATTTTTATTGCATTTCATTTGATGGGTTTGGCATTGGAGAAGGGATTGTCCATTCCACTGCCTGCGAATGTAATCGGGCTGGGGCTGCTTGCAGCCGCTTTGTTTCTAGGATGGATCAAGCTGGAGTGGGTCGAGGCAAGCTCTAAGATCGCAATACGGCATATGGGCTTGCTGTTTGCCCCCGCGATTGTAGGTACGATGGTCATCACCAAGCAGATCCAGTCGGAGTGGCTGGCGATCGGCTCCAGCATTGTGTTCGGCACGCTGGTGACGATGCTGGCAGCAGGACTTGCGATTAAGCTTTGGCCTGTCAGGAGGGAACAGCATGACGCTACTGAGTCCCATTCTGCATAGTCCGGTTTTGGGTATCGCGCTGACCATCAGTTTATATTGGGGTGCAGTCAAACTGAAGGCAAGACACCGCTGGGTACACCCGCTAATGTTCACGGCTGCCGCTATTATTGCGATTCTGCTCATAAGCGACATTCCATATGAGGACTACCGCATCGGCGGCGAGTGGCTCAGTTGGGCGCTCGGTCCTGCGACAGTTGCGCTAGCCGTGCCGTTATACAAGCATGCATCGCTTATCCGAAGCAAGCTTGCTCCGGTCATGACAGGCATTACGCTAGGCGCAATCGTATCAGCTGGCATGACGGCTGGCCTCTTTTATTTGACGGGCGCCTCCATGGAGCTGATGTTCTCCGCTATTGCCAAGTCATCGTCCGCACCATTCTCGATGGAAATTGCGAGACGGCTTGGCGGCATTCCGGAGCTGGCAGCGTCCATATCAGTTATTACCGGGCTATTCGGGAGCTTGGCGGGACCGACATTTCTTCGGCTATGCGGCGTGAAGTCGGATATCGGCATAGGAGCTGCCATCGGCACATCCTCCCACGGGATCGGGACTGCGCGCCTGATGGAAACTTCCGAGCTGCAGGGCAGCGTAAGCGGCTTCGCAATGGCAGCCGCAGGCATCATCTCCACGTTGTTGATGCTGCCTGTCTACTGGTGGATGCTGTCGACGTAGCAAGCCTAATCGAAAGGGCCGCTTAACGGTAAGCCATTACGGCTTGCCCTTAAGCGTCCCTTGTTCGTTCAGCCATTGCTTCTCGTTATAAAATTCGCCGGATCGGCGTTCAGCTCGCGGACGATGTTTTCGACTTCGGTCCATGCCTGGTCGAAGGTGATTGAACCGGAAGCCGCAGCGCCTAATTGCTTTTGCAAAATGCTATCAAATTGCAGGTAAGCGGCTTGCTTCAGCGTTTCGACCGATTTAGGGGCGGCCCTGCCTTCCGACTGGTAGATCACATCGGTGGGGAAGTCGCCGATATTGACGAATTGCGGGTAGGTGACGAAGCCGCTCGACAGGGAATGGGAGCTGATCAACGATGCGCCTTCTTCGCTCATCAGATAGACGATTATTTCCCATGCCTCATCGATATGCTTGCTCGATTTGTCCAGCGACAACGCAGCAGTCAGTAAGTAAGGGGCAGGTCCTGTATATCCTAGTCCTTTCGGCAATTCAATCATAGACCAGCCTTCAGCCGTGGCGTTGTTGGAGAGCAGATTGTGGACGTAGCTCGCTCTCTCTACGAACATGCCTGTACGCGAGCGCTCTTTAAAGTCAGGGTTATAGCCGTCATTTTTGCTGACTTGGTTGCTGTAATCCTCGATAAGCTGCTCGGTTATAGCCCGCCATTCCGGCCGATCCAGCGTTAATTGGCTATTCTCAATCCAGCGGAGTCCCATCATCGTTTCGCCTACGAGGATAGGATAGTAGGACCACCAGGAAGCGCTCATTTCGTAACCGGATAAGCTCTGATTTTTTTCTTTCAAGGCTAGAGCTGTCTCGCGGAAGAGCTCCCAGCTCACAGGAGCGGTTGGTTCTGCAATATGGTGTTGCTGGAACAGCTTGCGGTTGATATAGAGCACGTAACGGTCAATAGATGGGGATAAGCGGGTCAGCACACCCTCCGAATCAATCGTAGAGGCGACAACTTGCTGCTGAATCTCATTTAATTGAACGTGATCCCGCTCCAGCAGGGGGGACAGATCGACAAGTCTGGATTCCTCCGTATAGTATTCGGGCGAAAAGCTATAGTAGAGATCGGGCTGTTCCTCTTCGATGATTTGGACCGCACGACTTTCCCGCTCAGTCGCTGGTGTATTCTCTTCCCGCAGCTTGCCGTTCACATCCACTACCTCAAAGGACAAATGAGGGAACTTTTCCTTTAATAATGGCACGTACGCGTTGAATTGACTGGATGATGCCAGTACTTTTAACGTAACCTTGGATTTATCCTTTGATCCAATACCTATGCTGGAGCAGCCTTGCATAAGAAGTGCAGCGAGCAGCAGAAGCGGCACGCATTTCCAAACCTTCTTCATGAAATGATTCCTCCCGTCAAATGGGGTCTCCACCTATAGAACACAGCATCAAATGGAATAGTTGCAAAATTATTGTTCAAATGAGTTCGGATCGGCATTCAGCTCTTGCACTTTTTTCTCGACGCTCGCCCATGCGGTATCGAAGGTAAGCATGCCCTTGGCCGCCGCTTCAAAATTTCCGTTAAAGCTATCGGTCAAGATGCGATGGGCGTCCTCGGTTAATGACTCAGCAGCAGGGGACCAAGGCTCTCCGTTGATGGCAGTGATGGGTTCTATAGGGTAATCCCCGATCGACATCAGATTCGGATAAGTAACAAAGCCGTAGACAAGACGCTCTTCTACGAGGCGGGCCGCTGCTTCCTCACTCATTAAATAAGAGATGACTGCCCAAGCATCTTCGGTATAGTTGCTTTCGCCATGGATGGAATACCTGCTGGTCGCTGCGAAAGGCGTCATTTGAGTATGTGACGGATCTCTTGGCAGCTCTACAATTGTCCAGTCTTCGGTCGTTTTTTGTTCAACCAACAATTGGTGGACGAAGGAGGCAGACGTAAGATACATGCCAGAGAGCTGCGGGTCACGTTTTGGACTGGCTCCAAGGCTTTTGAACGATTCTTTCATCATGTCCTCGTATAACTGCTCGAATAACTCACGCCACTCGGGACCTGTAATGAGCAGCTGTCCGTTGTCGATTTGTTTCCAGCCCATGATATGATCCGCGACCCAATAGAAAGGCTGCATCCATGTCTCGTTCAAGACATAGCCGTGTACAGTTGCATCTTTCTCTTGCAGCGCCAAGGCTGACTCACGGAATTGCTCCCAGGTCATGGGACTTTGCGGTTCAGGGACGCCAAGCTCGCGGAAAACGTTCCGATTAATGAATAGTACATTCCGGTTGAAGGCATTGGAGAGCTCAATGATTCTGCCGTCCTTGCCTCCTGCTGTGTCAGCGAGCAATTGCTGGATGTCATTCAGCTGGATACGGTCTCTTGTCAGCAGCGGAGCCATATCTACGAGCGGGAAATCTGCGAGATAATTTGCGGGCGGATAATTCACGTACAGATCGACATCTTCTTCTTCTATCATCTTGGCAATACGATTGTTCCATCCATCCACAGGTATCTTCTCTACCTTTAACGTAATCATTGGATCGATAATCTCATAGCTGATATGCGGAAACTTCTCTTCCAATAGGGGCATCATTCTTGTAAATAGATCGGTTTGCCCCATCACTTTGAGCGTGATGTTCTGCTTCTCTTTCTTTCCAATCCCAATAGCTGAGCAGCCTTGCAGCAGAAGCGCGGCAATCAATACAGCAGAAATCCAATATGCGGTTCTTTTACTCATCTCTATCCCCCTATCTATCAATGATAAAAATCTGTGTCGCCGGAGCGGGTATTGAACAATTGTTTATTCCGAATTATTCTCGAAATTAGCCGGATTCGCGTTCATTTCATTGACGATCACTTCAAGCTGGTCCCAAGCCTCGTCCAGGCCAATGTCTTCGTTCACGACAAGGTTTAACTGCCGGTTCAACGCTTGAAATAACGCCGTATTGCCAGAACGGGATAATCGGCTGGGGGACGAAGGCTTCGCGTTGGTGGGCCGGTCTCCTATTTGATTCAACACATCAAGCTGGAGTCCGCTGGATAAGATATGTTCGGTATATGTTACTGCGTAAGTAGATAGATTTCTGCTTGTAATGTCCATTGCAGCTTCTTCACCAAGCAGATATTCGAGTATTTCCCAAACCTCATTAATATAGCGGCTGGAACTGTCGATCGAGAAGATCTCGCTCATATGGAATCCGCTGTCGTATGCTTCAGGAGAATAAGGAAACGCCATGACGGTCCAGTCTTCCGGATTTTCATTCCCTAATGCAAATTTGTGAAGATCTGCAGTCGATCCCATGTACATCGCGGTTCGGGACCATGGCCTTTCGGAAGTTGGTGCACTGGCCAGCTTGGCGGTTCCGTTCTTCAGATCGCCGACGAGTTGTCTTGCAAGCTCTCTCCACGGCTCTTGGTGGATCACCACTTGTCCGTTCTCATCCACGGCAGAAAGTCCTATTACATTAGAAATTCTGTACAGATTGGAGATAAGGTCAACGGAAGGCAGCATATACCCCGACTGTACAGGGGGGCTCGCGAACGGTTCCGCCAGCTGCCGGAATTGATCCCAGGACAGATGCGACGAGGGCTCTGTTATATGATGGCTTTGGAACATCTTTCGATTTATAAAGAGCAAATCCCTGATGTAGGTGGGTGATATGACTTCCAGTTTTTTGTCGAACGACTGGTCCAATCCGAAGAGGCTGCGCTGAACAGGATTCAGCGTGACCTGGTTGAATTGAAGCAGCGGATTAAGGTCGACCAGCTCTACCTGATCAGAATATGGGGCAGGGATGTATCCGAAATAAAAGTCCGGTTGATCGTCTTCGATAATGGAACGATTCAGCTCCTGGAATTTGGTCCAATCCTCCGGCTGCCTGAGCGTCAGATCGATCATCTCTCCTTGAGCTCTATCCAATACACCGATGACGTCAAATGTCACATGCGGAAATTTCTCCTCCAAATAACCTTTGAATTTGGCGAATTGGCTTTCGGATGCCACTGCCGCTTTAAGGGTAACGGGTTCGGTTTTTTTGCCTTTTGGTTCATTCGAGCAAGCCGACGCCACAGCGGTAAGCAGAATACCGAGCAACAGCAGTGAAATATATCTCCTCATGACAAGACGGTCACGCTTATAGCTCCGCATTGATTTGTTCGGCAGCTCTAACAATGTTAGCCCAGAAATTATCGATGCTGACGTTACCGGAGGTTAAGCTTTTAAATTCATCATCGATCAATCTGCTGATTTGTCCTACTGATTCCCAATATCTACTGTAGTCGTCCCTAACCCATGTGCCTTGACTGGTCAGCAAATGATCAATTGAGATTTCGCCGGTATTGTTGTATTCGGGGAACATAAGGAAGCTTTGCGGAAGCTTGGCTGCCAGATCAGGCGCCGCATCCTTGCTCATTAAATATTCGATCACTTGGGACGCTTCGTTCACATGTTCGCTTCGGCTGTCGATGGCGAATGGATCAAGCAAGAAATAAGGGGTGGTCATGCCATTGCTTGGCAAATATGGCATAGGCGCGATCAGCCATTTATCCGCGTATTGCGCATCGCCGATTTCTTGGAAGATGTCGTTCAACATGGAAACTTTGAGCGCAACGGTTTCTCCGTTATCCTCGCTCATATGCGTTTGGCGGATGACGCTGTTTACGTTATCCTCTGCAATTTGCATCGCCACAGCTTCCCATTCCGGCTGATCCAGAATAAGCCGGCCATTGTTATCTGTCATGGATAGACCGTTCACTTTTCCCGCCCATTCCAGAATGGTAAACCAGTTGAAATATTTCAACTCGTAGCCATATCGACGAAGCGAAGCGTCAGTCGCTTGCACGGCTATTTCTCTGAATTCATCCCATGTCCAGGTCGGACCGGGCTCGGCTACATTTTTGTCTTGGAGCATACTGCGGTTAATATAGACGACGGGCATGCTAAAGGTAGGCGACAGCTGCGTGATCTTGCCGTTATCGACGAGTGCTTGGTTGTACAGCGTCTGTTGAATATCGCTTAGCTGGTTTTGGTCTTTGATCATAATGGGCGAGAGGTCGATTAAATCAATCTCATCCGTATAATTAGCAGGATCATAGCTGTAATAGAGATCTGGCTTCTCCGCGAGAATCAAGTCCACGATATCTTCATCGCTGGCGTTAGGCTCTTTGGGAACAAGGGTGTTCAGCTTGATGTTTGGAAAACGGGCTTCAACCAATTGTATCAGCTCATTGTAGCCGTAGCCGCTGGCATACCTCGTGAAAATCTTCAATTCTACTTCTTTCTCTTTCTTGAATGAGATTTGCGAGCATCCTGAGGCCATGATGGAGACAATGAGCATAAGTGCGATAAAACGTAATGATTGCAAGATGTAAATCCCCCTTAACTACATTGATTTTCTTCCTGATGTAGCAATTTATGTATAACTATATACTAAAGTTGGTTTTTGATGCAGTCAACTTCCAGTTGCATCATGCTAGATGGTGTATAGCGTCTGCCATTAGAGGAAAGCTAAGGAGCATATCCATATGAAGGTGGAGGTTGCCAATGAAAAGGCTAAAGCTGTATATGATCGGCTTATCACTTATGCTTGCAGTCGCAGCGCCTGTCTATGCGGCAAGTTCAGAGGGGGACACGGGCGCTACAACCAGGGAAGTGAGGCAGATGCAGCTGCAAGCGGAGCGGGCAAAGGCACTGCGGAGTCCCGGTTACCAGCAACGCTCAGACTTGAATTCGTACCATATGACATCCGTACCGGCGGCAGATAAGGGACCCAATTGGAACTGGCTAGGCTTGCTGGGTTTGCTCGGGTTGACCGGGCTCAGACGAAGGAACCGTGAAGAGTCATAACTCCACGACTGAACAAAAGGAACCATCTGGCCGCTTATCGGCAACAGATGGTTCCTTTTGTTAATAGGTTGTAGGGCTTGCTCGCAATTTGCCTAGTCTATGATTAAGTTGCGAGGCGAGGTAGAAGCGATTTGCGATGATGACAGCCATGAGCCTAGTGCTGCGGGTATGAGGCTTAAGCATGCGGCAATGGCGATACCGGTCCAATCCAGCACGATGGGCAAATATAGGATGCCATAACCGTGCAACAGCGACTCAATGGAGCTGGGCAGTACGAAAATTCCGGTAAGAACACCGACGATAGCGCCCGCAAAGGCTAAGCCAGCAATTCCGCTCAGGATGGATAATCGTATACGGGACGAGGTCCAGCCAATCGTTTTGTAGATGCCGTACGTCTTGCTTTCTTTGCGTATTTGAATTTTGCATGTGCTGTAGATGATAATGGCCGATACCGCGATGAACAGCAGCGCGATAAAGCCCAACGGCAGAAGCAGCAAACCTGTCGCTTCCTTGAAGACAGAATCCAGCAGCTGCTTCTGCGTGACAATCGTCATCGAGGATTGGAATCGCTCATTGTACTCAGAGGCAACGCTGTCCGCCTGCTCCAAATCGAATACGTTAATAAATGCCGTGTCCGGCTTAAAGCTGGAGACGCCTTTGCCATCAAGAATGGCTTCTGACGAGATGCGCGCCGAATAGGACTTATTGGCGATCGCTTGATAGATGCCGGATACGACAAAGGTTCGCTTCACGCCCTGGATGTAGACCTCTGCGTGTTGACCGATACCCACATTCAGCTGCCGGGCTACATTAACGCCAAGCGCGATTTCATTGCGCAGCTGAGGATTAGTGCCTTGGATAGTAGTCAGTCCTGTCTCCTCAAAGCTTCCATCCAGCACACTGATATTCATATTGATCGGACTGTCTGTTACGACTACACCGTTCACCGTCGAAAGCCAGGCGAATGACCGGATTCGATTATCCTGTGCCAGAGCTTCGTTAAGCGTCTCCCTGGAGAAGGAGGCAGGATTGATGGCGATGGCGGCTATATGCGAGGAATCATATCCCCATTCGCCTGCGCGCTGATCAATCGAAGCGACACTATTGACTAGCGTATAGCCGAAGGATAGCGCAGCGGCCGTTACGCATGTGATGATGAAGATGAGCCAGGAGCCCTTTTGATGACTCCGTATATTTTTCCACGCCAGCACAGTAGAAGGTGAGAAGCGGTCGAGCCGGAACCATCCGGCCTGTCTTTTGCTGAAGCGGGCGTTGTCTTCCTCTGACATGCCGTAACGAATCGCCTGTGCAGGCATGATGCGGCGGGATTTGTTGACGATGGCAAAGGTACAAGCGCTGACGAGAAGCAGCACAAGCAGTCCGATGGACAGCATGGCGCCTCCTTGGAAGACAGGGCCTTCTTGATCCAGTCTCAGATTGGACAAGGTCCCGTCCATAATAAAACCTGATATGAGGCCGCTTAGAGCAAGTCCAGGGATGACAGCAGCTACCGTAAGAAGGATATATTGCATCATGAATACGGCTAGCGTCCGGTTCGACGTCATGCCTAACGATTTGATAATGCCGATTGAGCGGTATTGGGTAAGGATGGCGTCGGATACCGTAAAGCCGATTGTAAGAAGAGCGATAACCAGCATCGTCGCACCAAGCGCAATCATCAGGTAGCCGATAAGCCTGTTCAAGATGAAATAGAAGGAAGACATCTCTTCATAAGTCAGCTTGGTTTCGATATACGGGCTGTTCAGCGATGTTTCGAATTGCTCCCATAACGCGGATCGGTCTGCCGCAGCATCATATCGCAATCCCAGCATATAGCTGTCGCCTGCAACGCTTGTGAGCTGGCTCTTGAAATCGGCCGGATTCATCCAGACTCGGGATGAAGTGGAGAAGGGCGCTCCGTACGGCAGATCAATGACAATCGCACTGACGGAAAGCTCGAACGTGCGGCCGCCGCTTTCGAACGCCAGCCGGTCGCCTACTTCAATGCCTTGTTTGTTTGCCAGCGAGGACGGCAGCCAGATGGTGCCTGGCGCTGGCTGGGTGCTCTCTTCGCCGTGTGCAACCAATAAACGGTCAACCGTTATAGGCACGTTAGGCGTATCCATTAAATAGATGAACACGTTAGAGATGACGTTGCCGTTCATAGACACCTTGCTTATGGTTTGATAGGGCAGCAGAGGCGTAGTGGAGACGCCCGCTTGCTCCGACCACCACTGCTGGACGTCTGCTGGAGGATGGATGCCTTGGTCGAGCAGGAGCAGCTCATGCGAGCCATTGGTTCTGTCGTGCATATCCAGGAAGACATTATCCGTATTCGCCAGCAGGATCATCGAGGTTGACATTAGCAGGGTAGAGAGCATAATAAGCAAGACTGTCAGGATGTTTTGCAGTTTTTTTCGTTTCAGCTGGGCTAGGCAAAGCGTATAAATGGCCATCATCGCGTTAATCCCCCGATACATACGAAAAAATAAGATGTTCGCGGTGGGCTGTATCTGCAGGCTCATATTTGCCGAACTCCAGCATGCCGCCTACTTTGCCGTCCCGGATATAGATGAAGCGATCGGCACGGCATGCCGCCTTGATGTCGTGGGTGACCATCACGATGGACTGGCCTTGGCGGTTAAGCTCCGTTAGCATATCGAGCACCGCGACACCTTGCGCATAATTGAGGCTGCCTGTCGGCTCATCGGCGAATAGAAGATCCGGTTCATTAATGAGCGCGCGAGCGATAGCCGCCCGCTGCTGCTGGCCGCCGGATGTATGGGATGGAAGCCGGTGCTGCTGCTCTTCGATGCCCATGGCTTTCAATAAAGACAGCGCCCGGCTTTTGACGGCGGATTTCGATTTCCCTGCCACATAACCGGGCAGCGCCACATTATCGATGAACGATAGATCCGGCACCAGATTGATGCTCTGATAGATATAGCCGATATGCTCCGCTCTGAATTTGGCAAGCTCCTTTTCGTTATATTGGTCAATGCGCTTTCCCTTGAACGTGACTTCTCCCGCCGTTAGCCGGTCGAGGCCGCTGAGCAGATAAAGAAGAGTAGACTTACCTGATCCGGAGTTGCCCATAATGACGGTGAAGTCTCCCTCGTAGATGTCGATATCCAAATTACGGATGGCATGATAATTTTCTTTGCCGGTCGTATACGTCTTGCACAGATGGGAAGCTTGTATGATGGCTTGCTTGGTCAACGGTTAACCCTCCTAGTTGGTGATAAAGTCAGTATAGAGAGCAAACGTGAATATCCCCTTATCAAATTATGAATAAATCCTTACAGAACCGGTATGGTGAAGGTGAATCGGGTGCCTTCTCCCCGAACGCTGCGGAAGGAAATCATGCCGTGATGAGCTTCCACAATGTGCTTGCAGATGGATAGCCCCAGTCCCGAACCATCGGTTGGAAGAGCGGATTCCGCTCCGTTCGAGCGGCCTTGATAGTAACGTTCAAAGACGAATGGCATATCCTCCGGTGAGATGCCCGCGCCTGTATCCGCGATTGTAACGGCGAGGTCATCCGCAGTTCGCTCAATTTCGATTCGAATGGTATCTTCGGGCTTCGTATGCTTCAGAGCATTCATGACCAGATTGCCGATGACCTGCTCCAGCCGCTGCGCGTCCGCGGAGATCAGCACATCCGGGATCGATCGGGGTTCATGGATGATTACGCCGGTTGACCGGGCGAAATGCGCAATCGGTTTTATCATATCTTCGAATAATGCCAGGCTGTATTGCTCCCGCAGGTGGACGGAGATCTGACCCAGATCCTGGAGCGCATGCAGGAGCAGATCTTCCGTTAGCCGAGACATCTTGTCCGTGTTCGTCTTCATCACGTTGACATAGGCCATGACTGATTCCATGTCGGGGCATACGCCTTCGCGAATGGCTTCGATATAAGCTTTGACGGTGGTCAGGGGCGTTTTCAGGTCATGCGAAATATTCGTAATCAGCTCTTTGCGCGCCTGATCCTGCTCCATTCTTTTAGTGTCCAAATGTTTGATTTCCGCTCTCATTTGGTCAAACACAGCGTAAAGCTCTCCGATCTCGTCCTGTTTATCATGCTTCGCTATCTCACCGTAATCGCCTTTAAGAATTTGCTCCGAATGATCTTTAAGCTTCAGAAGCGGCTTCATCATGCGATTGCGCATTTTCCAGGCCATAAGAAGGAGCAGCCCTGCCAATAAGATAGCCAGGACAGCAGGCAGGAGATAGGGGGTGCTGGCGAACCAGACTGGAGATGGAAGGCTGGAGGATAAGGAGAGCCGGGACATGGAGAAGATCGCGTTCCCGATTTGGGTATCCTCCCGTTCATCTATAATGGGGTACGCGATGTTGTAGCGCCCGGAATCTTCATCGTTTGCGAGTCGATCGTACGTTAGCAGCAGTCGCGGGTTGTAAGCCATATTTGCCTCGCCTGTGGAGTCGAATAAGACGCTTCCGTCCAATGCGAGCACAAGTACGTCGATTTCACCGTTCCGGCTAAGCATCGCAAGCTCTTCGTCATAGATTCCTGTCCGGATTTCATGCATATTCCGCTCCAGATATAGCAGCAATTCATTAACTTTCACTCTGGCGGTTTGAGCAAGCGCATCCTGTTCTCTTTGGGAGGCTGGCTGCCCGGTCTGAAGCAAATAAATAGCGCTGCCTGCCAGGGCTGCTAAGCACAAGAGCGTAGCGGCCAGCCATCTTGTAATCCACGGATTCATTCTCAAGCAGCTCCTCTATTCCGAATCGAAAGCCTCGCTGAATTTATACCCTACTCCCCATACGGTCTTCAGCATTTTAGGTGAAGACGGGTCCTGTTCGAGCTTTTCTCTTAATCTGCGTATGTACACCGTAACCGTGTTTTCGTCACCGTAGACACCGTACCCCCACACGGCATCCAGCAGCTGGTTTTTGGAAAAAACCTGATTGCGATGTTTGATGAGGTGGTAGAGCAGCTCAAATTCCTTGGCAGAAAGGGACACCTCTTGCTCATGCAGCGTCACACGGTAAGACTTGCGGTCAATCGTAATCGGACCTGCTTGAAGGGCGCTTCCGGCTGGCTGTTTTGGCATTACTACGCTGTCGTATCTCCGGAAGTGCGCCTGAATCCGTGCAACCAGCTCGCTTAGCGAGAAGGGCTTCGTCATATAGTCATCCGCGCCGAAGCCGAGTCCAAGCACCTTGTCCGTGTTGCTGTCGCGCGCGCTTAAGATCAGGATGGGCACCTGGCTGCTCTCGCGAATGCGGCGGCACAGCTCAATGCCGTCGATATCAGGCAGCATGATGTCGAGAATGACGTAATCGTAAGCGGAGGCGGCCAGCATGCGCATGCCTTCTACGCCGTTGTCTGCGGTATCGGCGGCAAAGCCTTGTTTTACCAGATAGTCTCTCAGCACACGTGAGATATCTTGTTCATCTTCGATAATAAGAATGGATCGGTTCGTATTCATGGGCAATAACCCCCATATTCTTCATGTAATTTCTAATCGAGTATATATCGATCCCTACAGATCGACAAGCAAAAGGGAACCTTTATCGAGTGAGGAGAGCATAAACGATGGAATAGTGTTGCGAGGAAACGTTAATCGCAAATGTGCTATCGATGAGCTGGCGAAAAAAATCCTCTTTACAATACTAATGTCTTAGTGTACTATTCAGATATAACACTAATACGCTAATACAAAGAGAACAATAATAGGAGTGGAGAAAACACATGAACACGGGGAAAAACGGGCAAGGACAGCAAACTTCCGTTCTTCAGTTAAACGGTGTGACGAAGCGGATCGGCAGCAAAACATTGGTTAGCGGCTTGTCGTTCCAGATTGCCAAGGGCGAGATTGTCGGGCTGCTTGGGCCTAACGGAGCAGGCAAGACAACCACGATCCGCATGATTGTAGGATTGATCGGCATGACGGAAGGCGATGTGCATATCGGAGGACATAGCGTCCGCACCGACTTTGAACGGGCCATCCGGCATGTTGGCGGCATTATTGAAAATCCGGAGTTTTATCCGTACATGACCGGCATGGATAACTTGAAGCAGTACGCCAGAATGTCGGAAGGCGTGACGGAAGCCCGCATTCAGGAGGTTACGAAGCTGGTCGGCTTGCAAAATGCTTTGGACAAAAAGGTTAAAGCCTATTCGTTAGGCATGAGACAGCGGCTCGGCATCGCGCAGGCGCTTCTGCATCGTCCGTCCGTGCTTATCCTCGATGAGCCGACAAACGGACTTGATCCGGCGGGTATTCGCGAGATGCGCGAATATATGAAGAGCATTGCGGAGAAGGAAGGCATTGCGATACTGGTATCCAGCCATTTGCTCTCCGAGATGGAGCTGATGTGCAGCAGGGTCGTTGTCATCCAAGAGGGCAAGCTCATCACAGTCAGATCGATTGGAGGAGAGCAGGAACAAGACAGCAATTCCGTCAGACTTGCGCTGCAGGTGTCCAATACGGAGCAGGCGAGAGGTATCCTGAACGGACTTAAGATCGATAGTCTGCAAGCGATTGAAGAGGCGGGAGTGGACCGCATCACACTTTCGATTCGTCATGAGGATATTCCTGAGATTGTTGCCTCGCTGGCTGGCGGCGGCGTCGGGCTATACCGGATTGAAGAGATGAAATCAACGCTTGAAGATGAATTTATGAAATGGACGGAGGGGAACCGCATTGCGTAACTTTGGAGCTTTGCTTACGAACGAATGGATCAAATTATATAAGAAGAAATCGTTTTATGTGTACTTTGGCATTATGGCGCTCTTTTTGGGGATAAGCGGGTATTTCATTCACCGCTACCCGATGGGCGGAATCGATAGTGCGTTTGACTTTGCAGCCTTGTTCGGATCGATGATGGGCGCTGGACAAATCTTGCCGCTGATTGCTATCATTGCAATTGCCAACGTTGTACCTTCGGAGTTCCGGATGGGTACGATCAAGCTGCTGCTCATCCGTGCGCAGAGCCGTTCGAAGATATTGGCATCCAAGTATGCCGTCACGCTGTTGTTCTCCATCGTGCTAATCGCCGCTACGCTGGCGATGGCGTTTATTACGGGCTTTATTGTGTTTGGCTTTGGCGGAGGGGATGCCAAGACCTGGTCCCTTATTGGAGAAAATACGCTATACTTGGCGGTATATACCATTGCCTTTGTTACACTGACCTTTATGGTGGGCGTCTTGACCAAATCGAGCGGCGCTACAGTTGGTATCTCCATGTTCTGCGTTATGGCGGGCGGAATATTGTCGATGCTGCTTAACCGCTACGCCTTTATCAAGTATACGCTGTTCCCGAACGTGGATCTGTCCGTTTATCAGAATGGCGGGACTATGCCTCAAGGCATGACGCTTACGTTCTCGGCGTCGGTTATCGCCGTCTATCTCATTGTATTCTTGATTGCAAGTTTCTTCATCTTCAGAAAACGCGATGTGTCCTAGTACCATGAGTCAGGGCATCGTAAAAGGAGCATGGCCCATTGTGACTATCGAGTTCGATAATAATGCCCCCATCTACATTCAGATCATGAATTATATCAAGAAGCAGATCGTCATCGGCAAGATGGGTCCCGGCGACAAGATTGAATCTGTGCGGGACTTGGCCGCCGAATTGCAGATCAACCCTAATACGATCCAGCGCACCTTTCAGGAGCTTGAGCGGGAAGGTATCGTAGAAACGAAGCGCGGCCTGGGCCGCTACGTAACGGATGAGGAGTCGACAATCATGCAAATGAAAAAAGAGATGGCATCAGAGCTGCTGGGCCGTTTCGTCAGCGGAATGAAAGAACTGGGCTTCGCGGAGAACGATATCGTAGCACTCGTCGAGGGCGCCGTACAGCCGGATAAAGACAAGGAGGAAGCGTAGAATGGAGCCCATATTGGAGATGAAATCCATTGGCAAACGATTCGGCTCCAAGTCGGCGCTTGAAGGGATCTCGTTCAAAGCCGAAGCCGGCCGCATTATTGGCCTGCTCGGCAGCAACGGCAGCGGCAAAACAACGATTATGAAAATCGCTTCCGGTATCATTCATCCCACTTCCGGCGAGGCGCGGATATGCGGGGAACCCATTGGGCTGCAGTCCAAAGCGATGACGTCGTTCATGCCGGATAAGCCGCTGACTGAGCCGTGGATGCGCGTTCGCGACGCCATCTCTTTCTATCGGGATTTTTACGCCGACTTTGATATGGCCAAGGCGAAGGAAATGATCTCGTTCATGGGACTTGCGGATCGCGAGAAGATCACGTCGCTGTCGAAAGGGATGAACGAGCGCCTTCAGCTTACGCTGGCGCTCTCCCGCAACGCCAAGCTGTATCTGCTAGACGAGCCGATCGGAGGCGTAGATCCCGTCGCCCGGGAGAAGATATTGGACGCGATAGTCCAATACTATAGCGAGAACAGCTGCCTGATTATCTCGACTCATCTAGTAACGGATATAGAGAGAATTTTTGATGAGGTGATATTCATTAAGAACGGACAGCTTGCCTTGCATGAAGAAGTGGATCAAATACGGATGACGCACGGCAAGAGCGTCGTTGACTTATTCAAAGAGGTGTATGCTTAATGCTTAAGCTGCTGAAATACGATTGGAAGCGGAATGCGACGATGACGCTGGCGGGACTTGTTATTCTTCTCGTCGCGCAAATCGTCAATATAGTTGTAGGCTGGAGGAACGGATGGAATGAGCAATTCGTTATTGTCATCGCGTGCATGCTCTTTTTCTTTAGCGCCTTACTCGTTTTTTTGATGGCTTGCCAGACGTTCATGGCCAATATCAAAGCTTACAGCAGACGGTTGCTGCCGCTTCCGACGATTTATACGATCGCATCGCCTCTTGTGTTGATGTTTGGATTAACCATTGTATTGTTCTTGCTGTTTGCAGCATTTGATGCCGTTTTTTCCTCGCTGTACGACAAGACATCGTTTTTGCGGCTGCTCATTGAACAACTGACAGCCGGTGAAATCGCAATCTCCATCGTATTAGCTATATGGGGTTCTGTTTTTACGACGATGGTCATCTTCTTCTGCATGGCCTTCTCGCGAATTGTGGAGGGCAAGGGCGGGACATTCCTCGGGATCATCGTATGTATTCTTATCTTTACGATCATCCCATGGCTGGAGGATATTCTATTCTCGACGAGCGAAGTATACGGCTTTATCCGTCTCAGTCCAATTGAGTCCGGCAACGGGAGCATGACGTTGACCTTCGGTTCCTTTAACTCCATTGAGTGGTTGACGCTTGCATTTGAGGCTGGCGTATTGTTTTGCCTGGTTTATGGTACTATCTACCTGATTGAGCGTAGGATCAAACTATAGTCTTGCAACAGGATAGCATTGTCCACTCCCTTGGGCTATAATCAAGCTGAAAATATTGATTTCATCTCAAGGGAGAGGGACAGCTTGAACGAAACAATCATAATGAGCGGAACGGAACATGACCGTTATTACGCGTTTACCTTTGATGACGGACCTGGCCGTCTTCCGATCAGCATATGGCTGGATGCCCTAGAGGCAGAGGGAGCAGTCGGGACGTTTTTCTTTACAGGCGAGTGGATGGATCGTTACCCCGAGAGGGCAAAAGAAATCATCCGGCGCGGGCATGCGCTGGCACCGCACTCCTATCATCATCGCCGTATGGCGCAAATCCCTAAGCATGTTTTCATGGAGGAATTGAAAGCGGTTGAACTGGCTTATCAGGAAGCGACAGGCTTGCCTTGTCCCGCTTACATGCGGTTCCCTTATGCAAGTTATGACGATGAACGTCTGCAATGGCTTGACGAAGCGGGATATGTCGATATCGAAGGCGTAGAATCGTTTGACTGGTCGGGGATTTCTGCCGAAGCGATCGCGAAGGTGATCATTCCCGAATTGAAGAACGGCACGATTGTTGTTATGCACAGCAACGATATCGCGATTGGATCGCCGGGTTCACTTAAGCTGATCAGCGATGTCGCGAAGCAGCAAGAGCTGAGGGCTGTTAGCATGCCGACCATGATGGAATCGCTGGGCGTCAAGCCTTCTTATAGAAGCTGGAAGATCATGGTGGACGTGCCTGAGACGCTCGAATATCCGCCGCAAGACTGGTATTCGGTTGACGTTGTGCTGCCAGAGCTGACCGCGCAGGTGGCATCATGGGGCGTGGAGCGCCATGTGAACAGCGCATCTACGATCGAAGAGTGGCAAGAGCAGCTGGAGCAGCCGCTTCCGTCACGCGGAGCGCGGGAATGGTTTGGCGCTCGTGAATTTGAAGGGTCTTACTGGGGTTATGCCCGTGCGTATGAAAGCGGAGATACGCTCATTATTCACGAGCATGGCGCCAAGGAAGCGCAAGCGGATACGCTTGTCTATATGATGAGATGGGCCATAGAACAAGCCCAGGCAGCGGGGCTGAAGCGAATCGAGGTTCGCCATGATATCCGCAGATTGCTCCAAATGTGCACGCAGTTGGATTGGAAGGCCGAGCTGGTCTCCGAGAGATTGGGCGATTTGTAAAAAACAAGCTCCGCAACTGTCATGGCCCGCATAGGATAAAGATAAGGACCGATGCGAACCTGGGAGGAGCGGGGGTATGAACAGACGGACGATCCGGATTATTTCACTCGTCTTGTATGTGATATTCGTCTTGGTAATGACAGTAAGCATCATTGTGAATTGGGAAAGTTGATCGTTAGCGCTAATAAGCCGCATTTCATTCGACCGTGAGGCCGGATGGATGCGGCTTATTTTAATGCGGCTGTGGCAGTTGAGTGCCCTTCAGCTTGCGATAATCCTTGGGCGCGAGGCCGCGGCTCTCGCGGAATACACGCGAGAACGTTTTGTAAGACCCGTAGCCGACTTCCATCGCAATCTCGGTTACGCTCATGTCCGTCGATGCGAGCAAGCCGCACGCATGCCGGATGCGAAGATCGCGCAGAAAATGGACGAACGTTTGCCCCGTTGTCTCCTTGATCAGCTCGCTGATGCGGGACATGCTCATGGAGAATTGCTTTGCCAGGTCGGACAAGGCAAGGTCGTCTTGGTAATGTTTGTGAATATAATGGATGATCGGCCATAGGGAGGCTCCCTTTCTGGAAGAGGAGGTCTCTGTTATGTCAGGCTGGGAACGGGTGCGCGCCCGGTCGAACAGCACGAGTATTTCCTTCAGACGCAACTGAATCATGGTTTGCCTCCAGGGCTGATGGCCTTGATATTCGCGGTACATATCTTCAATAAGGCCCTTCATGCGCTCGTTCTCCGCGCCGTTAAGCTGAACGTAGGGAATATCGCCTCCCAGATCGATCAGCGTGTGCAGGCCCTCGCCTGTTCCAGGTTCCATCAGAAGCTCCATGCTGAAGTTGCAATTGTACAGCTGCAGCTGGCTGCCCTCCGTCGTAAAGATTTCATGGACCTGATAAGGAAGCACAAAGGTGAAGGTGCCGGGAGACATCGGATGCTTCTTCTCGTTAATCGCTTCGGAGCCCGTGCCGTCCATGACATAAGAGAATTCCAGAAAGTCGTGACGATGAGGCCGGAAGCCTCTGGGCAGCGTGTTCAAGCTAATATGGAGGGGGCTTGACGTATTCATGTTGGGATAAGTTTTGAAATAATCGGGAAAGTACGTCATAGAATCGTCGAGCCTCCGAAAAAATGAGATATATTTCGAAAAAACAAGCACGCTTTTATGCTCTATTTATTTTAACATAAAGATCGTAAGCGATTATAAAAATAGTTCATACACCACATTCATTCGGGAGGCTACTTAGAATGGGAATCCATACAATCAGAATCGGCATTATCGGAGCAGGCAATATCGGCGGCGTTCACGCCCAGGAGTTCTCCAAGCTGGCGGATCAATGCGAAATTACGGCTATTACGGATGCGTACTTGCCGCTTGCGGAAGCGAAAGCAGCCCAGTACGGTATTGGCGCAGTGGTTGCCACGCCTGAGGAATTGATTGCTCGTGACGATGTAGATGCCGTTATTATCGGAGTGCCGAACCAGCATCATGCTCCACTGGCTATTGCCGCGCTGAAAGCGGGCAAGCATGTGCTGCTGGAGAAGCCGATGGGTATAAATAGCGAAGCGGCTCGTCAAATTCTGAAAGCGAGCAGAGAGTCGGATCGGATCGTGATGGTCGGCCATCAGATGAGATGGGAAGCAGTACCCATGGCGATCAAGGAGCAGGTCGATCGCGGCGAGCTTGGCAAAATTTATACGGCCAAAACAGGCTGGTTCCGCCGGAAGGGCATTCCGGGCTGGGGCACATGGTTTACACGCATGGATCAATCCGGCGGCGGCCCGCTGATCGATATCGGCGTTCATATGCTCGACCTGGCCCTGTATTTGATGGGCAATCCGAAGCCGGTATCGGTATACGGCGCAACCTATGCGGAATTCGGTCCGAGCCGCAAAGGCATCGGCAACTGGGGAACACCGGACTGGAATGGCGTCTATGACGTAGAGGATCTGGCGACTGCCCTGATCAAGATGGAAGACGGCAGCACGCTGTCCCTGGAAGTGAGCTGGGCGGTCCATATGGATACGGACAACACGCCGTTCATCCACCTGATGGGCTCCGAAGGCGGCGCTAGCTACAAAGGCGGAACAGGCAAGCTGCTGACGGAGAAATTCGACCGTCCGCTGGAGACGCTTCTGTCCAAGCCGGAAAATGATGAAGGCGAGAGAGCGCGCCTGAGCAAGCACTTCCTGGCATGCATTCGCGAGGGCAAGCAGCCGATTACATCGGCGCTGACCGGATTTACGAACAATCTGATTCTGGATGCCATCTACGAATCGTCCCGTACGGGTCATGAGGTTATTCTGAACTGGGATCTAGACAAATAGAGAGCAGGACACAAGGGAGGACAGCATCATGCTTAGAGGACTGTCGAAAGCAGGATTAGGGACACTTGGGAGCCAGCGCGAGCTGATTGAGCTCGCAGGGAGTCATGGATTCCATTCAGTGGAACTTGACCCGCTTGCGCTGGTGGAGGAATGCGGAGAGGAAGCGGCGCAGCAGCTTTTGCGCGACAATGGCGTCGTGGTGGCTTCCTTCGGGTTGCCGGTGGAATGGCGTGCCGCGGAAGAGAAGTTTCTGGAGGATCTGGAGAAGCTGGCCGCGTATGCCGCAGCGGCTAAGAAGCTTGGCTGCGCAAGCTGCTGTACCTATATTCTTCCATCGACTGATGAGAAGGCCGCTCACTTCATGGCGGTCGCGACTCGCCGCTTGCGCGAATGCGCCGTGCTGCTGGCTGATTACGGCATCTCGCTCGGCTTGGAATTCGTAGGGCCGCATCATCTTCGCACGAGATGGGCCAATCCGTTCATCTGGACGATGGATGAGACGCTGGACTGGATTGACGCGATCGGAGAGCCGAATGTCGGACTGCTGCTTGATTCCTATCATTGGTATACTACCGGGCTTGGCGCAGCGGATATTGAGGCGCTGCTCCGTACTCAGATCGTTCATGTTCATTTGAATGATGCGCCAGACGTGCCGGTCGAGGAAGCGCTGGACAACGGCCGCCTCTATCCGGGCGAAGGCGTGATCGATCTGCCATCCTTCCTGAGAGCGCTGGAGCATATCGGCTACGACGGGCATGTTGCGCAGGAGATTCTTTCCTCGGTACCGCCAGCTGGCACGCCAAAGGAACTGGCGAAGCGGTCGAGGGAAGGCTTTGATAAAGTGTTCGCGGCTGCCGGTCTTCATGCCTGATTTGAAATGATAAGCAATGGATTCGCATTTATAAACAAATAATGAACATGAAATGCCCCAAGATGGCCCACATCTTGGGGCATTTGCATTTCGAGCATAACAGTTGGCATAACAGACCCGCAAATAACAAATAATGAAACGGAAGGAAGCTTAGCGGCCCGATAGCTGGCGTAAGCAGACAGCTGTCCCAATGTCAGATTGGGAGTCCGGGAACCCGCGGGCGGTAAAGGAGGAAGCTCATTTGGCGCCGAAGAAACCAAACGCAGAACGATACAAGAAAATGGCGATGTCGCCAAAGGAATACCAAGCGTATGCGAAGGATAAGGAGCCGCCCAGATCGATACCGGGCAATTGCCTGAAGGCTTTTCTGATCGGCGGGTTCATATGCGTAATCGGCCAAGTGATTACGGAATTGTTCGTTCATTTGATGGACATGTCGCGGGAGGATGCCAGCAATCCCACCGTTGCTGTTATGATCTTTATTTCCGTAGTCCTGACATGCCTCGGTGTCTATGACAAGCTGGCCCAATTCGCGGGAGCGGGATCGGCCGTACCGGTGACAGGCTTTGCCAACTCCATGTGCTCGGCCGCTCTGGAGCACCGCAGCGAAGGACTTGTGCTGGGTGTAGGCGGCAATATGTTCAAGCTTGCCGGTTCGGTTATCGTATTCGGCACCGTGGCCGCGTTTTTCGTCGGCATTGTTCATTTGATACTGGGCACCGGGGGGCAATAACATGCTTCGTGGCAAACAAACCTGGTGGTTTGACAATAAGCCGGTTATTATCGGTACCGCGACGGTCGTAGGGCCGGATGAAGGAGACGGTCCTCTGGCTGCGGACTTCGATCTCGTGCATCCGGAGCTGGATATGCAGCAGAAGAGCTGGGAGAAGGCGGAGCGATTGCTGCTTGAACAGGCATCCGAGTTCGCGCTCCAGAATGCCAAGCTGGAGCGAAGCCAGCTTGACTTCTACATTGGCGGCGATCTGATGAATCAGATCATTAGCAACAGCTTTGCTGCAAGGTCGCTTGGCGCTCCTTATCTAGGCGTATTCGGGGCTTGCTCCACGTCTATGGAGTCGCTTGCGCTCGCCTCGCAGCTGGTGGATAGCGGAGCCGCAACACATGTTATGGCGGGCACCTGCAGTCACAATTGTACAGCGGAGAAGCAATTCCGGTATCCGACCGAATACGGCTCACAGAAGCCTCCGACCGCGCAATATACGGTAACGGGCGCAGGTGCTGCCGTTGTAGCCGCGTCGGGCGATGGTCCTGTTATCGAATGCGCCACCATTGGCAAAGTTGTGGATTTGGGCATTACGGACCCGTTCAATATGGGGGCGGCGATGGCGCCTGCGGCGGTCGATACGATCCAGGCGCACTTCAATGATACAGGCCGCTCGCCCGGCGATTACGATCTGATCGTCACAGGTGATTTGGCTGGGGTGGGACATCCCATTGCCAAGGACTTGCTGAAGCAGAATGGCGTTCCGATGGACAATACGCTCTTCCAGGATTGCGGGCTGATGGTCTACGATGTCCAGAAGCAGAAGGTGCAAGCGGGAGGCAGCGGCTGCGGTTGTTCCGCCGTCGTCACTTACGGCCATCTGCTGAAGCGTATTCGGAAGGGAGAGCTGAAGCGAATCCTTGTCGTCGCGACAGGCGCGCTGCTGTCTCCCTTATCGTTCCAGCAAGGCGAGAGCATCCCCGGCATTGCCCATGCGGTAGCCATTGCTGCAGGAAAGGAGCTATAACGATGATCTTTCTATGGGCTTTCCTTGTCGGCGGCGCGATCTGCGTGCTCGGACAGCTGATGTTCGACGTGGTGAAGCTGACGCCGGCGCATACTATGGCTACCCTTGTCGTCATCGGGGCAATCGTTGACGGACTGGATCTCTACGAGCCGCTCATCAAATTTGCAGGTGCCGGCGCTACCGTTCCCATTACAAGCTTCGGTAACGCGCTTGTGCATGGTGCGCTTACGGAGCTTCATAAGTCCGGGTGGATCGGTGTCATCTCCGGCATATTCAAAGTGACGAGTGCGGGCATATCGGCCGCGATTATATTCTCGTTTCTTGCAGCTCTAATTATTCGGCCCAAGGGCTGATGAGGGGCTTACTTACTCAAAAAAACATTCACAACCTGTTGAGCTTGCTCAACAGGTTGTTGTCGTTCCATAGTCCTAGCGGGATTTGCGGTGAATTGGAAAATTTGGCAACCTTTTCAGGAAGTTTTCGTCTAGTGTTTGGAGGTGTTTGTCATGCATGTCATGTTCAAGTGCAAGCTGATCCTGCTCGCGATTCTTGGGACTCTTGTCCTTAGTGCTTGCACCGGCGGTGAAGAGCAGGCGGTTCAGCCTACGAGCAGTCTGGTGCCGGTTGAGGAGCGAGCGCAGCCTGCACCTGAAGTAGAACCGACGGTATCCCTTAGCGAAATAAATCTGGTACTGTCGCCAACTAAGCAGCAGGATGGCAGCCTGCTTGTGAAGCTCAATGGGATGGGCGAAAGCTATTACTTTTACGAAAAGGCTTCTGTCGAGCTGCAAGGCCGCATCTTCCAATACTTGAATATCTTTTATGGCGATCACAACTTGACCGACGCACTTATTGCCATTGATCCGGCAGCAGGAACGGCAGACATTCAGTTCGTCCAGACCGTCTCGGGATCGAATCATCCGGGCCATAATTTTTTTAATAACAATTCCGGTATCATCGGCAAGCTCGGCGAGGATCGCGTGCTTCTTCTTGAACCCGAGGTTACGGATGAAGGTGTGAAGGTCCATCTTTCAGCTCTGCACTCGGATACTGGTCAGATGGAGCGGTTACAATCCGATATTTGGCCGGAGATGGAGCCTTATGACACGATCTATCAAAAGCGATGGGAAGAAGAGGAGAGTATGCTGTTTCTCCAAAGCTTCCAAGGAACAATCTGGCTGTTTAATCTGCAGAATGAAACGTACAAGCGATTGAATGAGCCGTTTAGAGTGATCCCTCATTCCACGACCGGGTATCCGTCACTTTTTGTATCGCCGGCCATGGACCGATTTGCCTTTGATGACGAAAGCGGAGCTTTAACTTTCTATGATATGAGCGGAAAGGCGCAGGGAGCTTATCAACTGCCGGATGACCGCTATGTGCCAAGCGAAAAGGCGAAGTGGAATGAAGAGGGTACGATAGCCTGGGTCGAGTCGGCTGATGCGGCTGACAGATGGGTGAAGGATATTGATATCGATTTCTTAAGTATTGCCGCACAGCAGATTGATTTTTTGGACAAGAACGCCAAGCCGATAAGCAAGCTGCAAGCGCCCAGGGGCAGGAGCATCGAAGTAATAGGATGGCAAAACGATCGTACAGCAGTGATCAGGGAATATGAGTTTCAAGGGGGCGAAGAGTTAAGAGAGACGAATGTCCTCTATTACTCGTATGAAGTGAAGACGGGCAAGAAGTCGGCTTCTTCGAGCGAAAGCCCGCTAAAACCCATTCTTCCTGCCAAGAGTCAATATGTGTATGAAATGCATACTCAATCGATTCAGTACCGCCAAGCGAAAGATGAGTAATCGGCAATCCACTCTCAATGGAGCTTGTGTTCGAGGTTTGCTAGGCGTTAGGCAAATGGAACGGGCTCTTCAATTGGATGATCCTGTGGGATTCTCCAATATTTTTTGTAGCGCCGCAATTTGTGCTCCATCAATGCGTTACTGTAAAATGGTACTATTATCTCAGAACTATATTTCCGGGAGGTTATGACATGGATATCCGCACGGCTGACATGGAATTATGCACCTCGATTCTCCGAAACTTAGATACTTGTATCCTGGGAAAACATGAAGAAATTGAAAGATTGCTAATCGCAGTCATGGCAGGCGGTCATGTGCTGCTTGAGGACGTGCCGGGTACCGGCAAAACACAGCTTGTCAAAGCACTAGCAAAGTCAATAGGAGGCCAATTCAGACGGATACAGTGCAATCCCGATTTGCTTCCTACCGATATAACGGGCGTCTCGATTTATCATCCGAAGCAAGAGAGCTTTCTGTTCCGTCCCGGCCCTGTCATGACGAACATTTTGCTTGCGGACGAGATTAATAGAGCGACGACCAAGACACAATCCGCGCTGCTTGAAGCGATGGAGGAGGGCCATGTTACCGTGGACGGCGATACGTATGAGCTGCCCCGGCCTTTCATTCTGCTGGCAACGCAAAATCCGATTGAATTTGAAGGCACTTACACGCTGCCGGAGGCTCAGCTTGACCGGTTCATGATGAAGCTGTCGCTTGGTTATCCAAGCGCCGAAGACGAGCGTCGCATGATTACATCAGGCTCCGGGGACCATCCGTCCGACCGGGTGCAGCCTGTGCTGGATATTGCCGATATGATCAGCATTCAGCGGCAAGTAACCGGGGTTCATGTTGATGATGCAGTCGGCAACTATATTATTGAGCTTGTAAGGGGGACCCGCGAGCACTCCAGCATCTTGCTGGGCGCGAGTCCAAGGGCAGCGATTGCCTTGACCAAAGCGGCGAAAGCGCATGCTTTCCTTCGCCAGCGCGAATATGTGACGCCAGATGACGTGAAGGCGCTCGCATCCTATGTACTCTCCCACCGATTATTGCTGCGGACTGAAGCACGCATGAACGGGCTGCGCGGGGAGGATATCGTCAGCCAGCTCGTCCAATCGACGAAAGTGCCAGTCCGGCTAGAGCGTTAATACGATGAGGATTCATGCGACGAAAGCTAAACAATACCGCTGGCAATTTGTCGCCTTCGTCTATGGCTGCAGTCTATTTTATTTCCTGTTCCAGGGCGGCAAGACGGCATTTATGCTGTTTATCATTTTGAACATGCTTCTGGCTTATTTGATACTTGGCCGATGGAGCGGCATTAATAAAGTGGCAGGAATTAGATCGTATTCCGGACATAGCGCGTCCGGCCATAGTGCGATCACGTCAGGCGAAGCGCTCGATGTAAGTTTGAATGTGAGGATTCCGGGGTTTTTCCCCCTTCCTTACGTGATCGTAAGAGACGGCCTCATTCGTCATAACGGCCAGACGCTCAGCTTCGAGACTTCCTTCGTGCCGAACTGGAAGCGCAGCGGGGAAGTGATATATCGTACGCCACCGCTTGCGCGCGGCAACTATCAATTCAGAGACACGGAATGTCTGTCCTACGATGTATTCGGCTTGTTCGAGCATACGGGCCAATTTCGTTCGGATGCGGCATTCAGCGTATTGCCCCAGACGGTTCCGCTTCGTCAATGGAACGGATTCCGGCAAGGCATACGCGGGCCTTACTCTCATGCAACGGCGTCCAGATCCGCGAAGGAGACGACGCAAATTAACGGCGTGCGCGAATATCATCACGGCGACAGGCTGTCGCGCGTCCATTGGAACGCGACGGCCAAGACCGGCCAATGGAAGTCGAAAGCATTCGAGCGGGAGTCGCTGCCGCGGACGCTGCTCATCTTGGATCGTCATCTGACTGCGCAAGAAGGAGCAGTTGCGGAGCGCTTCGAGCTTGCCGTCTCCGTAACGGCCTCCTTTATAGAGCACGGCTTCAGGGATGACACGGCGATGGGACTGCTGTCGGTAGGGGAAGAGACGACCATTCTGCCGCCGAAGTCGGGTGCAGATCAACGGAACTTGGTATTGAAGCATCTGACGAGCGTCGATGCGGACGCCCCCCATCCGTTGTATGCCTCCTTGCAGCAAGCGCAGTCCGCTGTAGAGCCGGGCTGCTTTGCGATTGTGATCTCCTCGGAGACCGGCGAGCAAGTCATTCAAAGTATGGAATGGCTCTCGCGCAAAGGGGTGACTCCGTGCCTCATTCATATTGGATCATCCGCGAATCGAATTAGCGGGAATGTCGCCTGGAAGCGCATTTTGGAGAGCCGGGGTTGGATGGTCTACGATATCAAGCGACTGCAAGACCTTCCCGCAGCGCTTGAAGGGAGCGGGATCGCATGAAAAAGCTGACGTTCTGGATCGCTTCTTATTTAAAGCTCCGTTGGTATGATCGTTTCGTTTCTCTATTCGTAGCGGTTATTCTTATAAGCTCGCTGTCCATTTTCGAAAATTACTGGTGGCCGGAATCATTCAAGATTGCCTATTATACGCTCGCGGTCGCGACCTTAATCGATATCGTTCTTCCTTTAAAAGGACGGATCATTCGATTGCTGCTTCAATTCGCGGCTACGGTGTTCATCACCTTTCGATTCGCGAGAATGGAATGGTCGGCTTCACCTGCGGAGAGTTCCGGAGAATGGGGCTGGTGGTTCAGAGAGATGCTGGCTGGGCTTCATCCGTTTCTATGGATCGGCTTGTCGTTGCTCGTGATCCATTCGTTATTCACGGCTTGGACCGTAACCCGGCCAAGGATGTTCGGTTTTATCGGAGCGAGCATTATGGTCTTGACGGTCGCGGATTCCTTTACGCCGATATGGCTTTGGGATAATGTCGCCGTCGTCGTATTTATAGGCCTGGCCTGGCTCGTCTTGAATCATCTGGACAGGCTTCAGCGGACGCATCCCGAGAGCTTGAAGGAGCTGCTGGAGTATCCGATTCGGGTGTTCACACCCGCCGTTATTGTGTTGTCGGTGCTGCTGGTGATTGCGCTGAATGTGCCTTCCATCTCTCCTTTGCTGCAGGACCCTTATACGATCTGGAAAAAAGCGCGCGGGGAAGAGGTTCAAGTCTTCCTGGGAGACAAGGCTTTGCAAAGAGACGATTATACCGCTGAGGTAGGCAATTCCAGTTCCGGATACAGCCGGAACGACGACATCCTGGGCGGAGGCTTCGACTATGACTTCTCCCCGATGATGACGGTGTCGACTTCGCAGCGAAGCTATTGGCGCGGGGAGACGCTGGGAGAGTATACCGGCCAAGGCTGGAGGAATGCTCTGATACTCGACGGCGACCGGGTCATTCCGGAAGCGCAGCTCTCCGACGGAGCTGGCAGGGAGCGGGCGCAGCTTACGGAAGTGCATCAGGTTGTAACACTGGAGCGTGAGGATGCTTATCCGATTCTGTTCGGCGCGGCTCCCGTCTCGAAAGTCAATTGGATCAACGATGAGACGCAAGCCGTCATGTCGAATGCAATGCGTTGGTCGCCGGAGCATTGGGAGCTGAGATGGAATGAGTCGCTGCCGTATCCGAAGTCTTATTCGGTTACCTCATCCGTCGTCTCGCTGGATGAAGAGGGGCTCCGTACTGCGGAAGCCAGCCTGCCGAGCGGTCTTGACCAATATTATCTTAGCTTGCCGACCAGCCTGCCTGATCGGGTACGGGAGCTCGCTGAGGATATAACGGCAGATGGCACAACCGATTATGACCGCGCCAAGCTGATCGAAACATACTTGCGGCAAAATTATATCTACAATAATAAGCCGGACTTATCCAAGCTTTCAGGCAACAGTGTAGACTTCGTTGACGGGTTTCTGTTCGAGCTCCAGGAAGGGTACTGCGATTATTTCTCGACCGCGATGGCTGTCATGGCCCGAAGCGTCGGCTTGCCCAGCCGATGGGTAAAGGGCTTTACGCCTGGCATCCTCCCGGTGGACCGCTACGGGCCGCCGGGAGAAAATATGCTGGAAGGCGAGCGATACAATCCGACAGGCGCAGGCACATATACGGTTCGCAATTCGGATGCGCATTCCTGGGTCGAAATTTATTTCGAGGGCTTCGGCTGGATTCCGTTCGAGCCGACGTCCGGCTTCCGTTTCCCTTATGTGTCGCCGGAAGGCGAAGAGCTTGAGCTTTCCATGCCTGAGGAAGAGCTGTCGGAAACGCCTGATGCCGCTGTGAAAACATCCGGCGGACCAAGCCGCGTATGGGGATTGGTGAGCCTGGCGGTGCTGGTTCTTGCTGCTGCGGCTTGGCTGATTGTAAAACGTCGTCAGATGGCAATGGCCTGGTTCAAAATCAGGCACGGTAATCTGAGCACAAACGAACAGATTGTGATGGAAGCGAACCGTTTGATTCGCTTCTGCAAGAAGCGGGGCATGAAGCGGGAAGAGCATGAGACCTTGCGTGAAGCAGTAGCCCGCTGGTCGCAAAGCCAAAAGCGGCTGCAGGGAGACTTCCGCACCGTGCTGGACGGCTTTGAGAAAGCGAAGTACGGAGCTGCAGGCGCAACGAAGGAAGACGTGGAGCGTTATACGAATAAAGTCCGATACTTGATTGGCGAATTGAAGTAATTTGATCCAGATTCGCGATTGCATGGACTACCGCCTGACAGCAATGCTGACAGGCGGTATTTCTTTGCAACAAATTCCGTTTATATGGTATAGTTTCGTAAGATAGCAGGCAGAAAGCAGAGGGATATCGGTTATGTTCGAGAGATTATTGCCGAATATGCGCGTTCATTCGGTGTATGATATTGATTTGAATGTGTTGCATGCCCAAGGTGTGCGCGGCATTATTACAGATTTGGATAATACGCTCGTCGGCGCCAAGGAGCCTCTTGCCACGCCGGAGCTTGTCATATGGCTGGACAAGGTGCGGGAGGCCGGCTTCAAGGTCGTCATCGTGTCCAATAATAATGAGACGAGAGTCGGGCAGTTCGCTGCCCCGCTGGCTATTCCGTTCGTGCACGCAGCCAGAAAGCCGACGCAAGCCGCATTCCGCAAGGCACTCGCTATGCTGGGTCTTAAAGCGGAGCAGACGGTCATGATAGGCGACCAGATGATGACTGACGTGCTCGGCGGCAATCGAATGGGTCTTTATACGATTTTGGTGGCGCCTATCTCACCAGCCGACGAAGGCGTCATGACGAAGGTGAACAGAGGACTGGAGAGATTTGCGCTTGCACGGTTAAGAAAGCGCGGCTTGTGGTATGAGGAGGGAACGAAGTAATGGAAGGGCAGCTTAGAGAACATACGGAGCAATCATGCGCAGGCTGCGGCGTGCGCCTGCAATCCGGCAATCCGGAAGAGGCCGGTTATATCCCGGAAACGGCAATCGCGAAGGAGCCGATCATCTGTCAGCGATGCTTCCGTATCCGGCATTATAATGAAGCTTCATCGGTCGCCATTGATCAGGATGACTTCCTGAGGCTGCTGGGGGGAATCGGCTCGACCGACAGCCTGGTGGTGCATATTGTCGACCTGTACGATTTTGAAGGCAGCTTGATATCGGGCTTGCAGAGGTTTGTAGGCAACAATCCGGTGCTGCTCGTCGTGAACAAAATCGACCTGCTGCCAAAGGGCATGAACTTGAACCGGCTCCGCAACTGGGTTCAGAAGCAGGCGAAGGCGCAAGGGCTCCGAACGGTCGATGTCGTACTGTGCAGCGCCAAGCGCAATATGGGATTCGACCATATCATCGAGTCGCTTGACCGTCATCGTCAGGGACGTGACGTCTACGTGGTCGGTGCAACCAATGTCGGCAAGTCGACGCTGATCAACCGCTTGATCCGCGATTACAGCGATATGGAGCGCGAGCTTACGACATCCCGTTATCCGGGTACTACGCTGGATGCAGTCCATATTCCACTGGAGGATGGCAAAGCGATTATCGATACGCCAGGGATTGTCTATACAAGCCGCATGACTGAGGTCGTACCGCGCAGCTTCCTGGGCACGCTTATGCCGGACAAGCCGATCAAGCCGCTTGTCTATCAATTGAATGAACAGCAGACGCTGTTCATCGGAAGCCTGGTCCGCTTCGATTTTGTCGAGGGCGAGCGCCAGTCGTTTACGCTTTATCTGTCGAATGCGCTGAATGTGCATCGTACGAAGCTGGAGCGTGCCGACGATCTGTACGACAACCATAAAGGAGAGCTGCTGGGCACGCCGACAACGGCGGAACTGGAGACAATACCGGAGTGGACAAGGCATTCGCTCAGGGTACGGCAGGGGGAACGGCAGGATATCTTCATCTCCGGACTCGGCTGGATTCAAGCCAATGGTTCCCGAGGCGCGCTCGTTGACATTTACGCCCCGAAAGGCGTCAAGGTATTGCTTCGCGATTCCATGATTTAAGGCATGCGCTTAGGAGGGGAACGGCCATGACAGGACATATCGCAAGACCAGGCATCGACAGCCATACCGTGCTGTATGGCGTAATTGGCGATCCCATTCGCCATTCGAAATCGCCGATTATGATGAACCGGGCGTTCCGCGAGACGGGCGTCAACGGCGCGTATGCGGCCTTTCACATTACCGATGATAAGCTGGAGGATTTCATTCGCGGCGTAAGAGCGATGGGCATCCGGGGTGTCAATGTGACGATTCCGCATAAGCTGCGGGTGATGGAGTTGCTGGATGAGATCCATGAAGGCGCCAGAGCGATCGGTGCTGTGAATACGATTGTGAATGACAATGGCCGTCTTACCGGATACAATACCGACGGTATTGGCTATGTCCGCTCCTTGAAGGAAGAAGCGGCCCCTTCTATAGAAGGTAAGCGGGTCGTCGTGATCGGTGCGGGAGGGGCATCGCGAGGCATCGTGTATGCCTTACTGCAAGAGAAGCCCGCACGGATTACGATTACGAACCGCACCGTTCAGCGGGCGGAAGAATTGGCGGCTTCGCTGGAAGCCGGCGGCGTGCAGCTTGACGCTTCTTCCAATGATCAGCTGGAGGAGCTTTGCGGAGAGGCGGACATTGTCATTAATACGACATCGGTCGGCATGTTCCCGCAGGTGGATCAGTCTCCCGTGCCTGGTCACTGGCTGAAGCCGGGCGCTGTAGCGAGCGATCTGATCTACAATCCGCTGAAAACCAGGTTTCTTCTTGAAGCGGAGCAGCAAGGCTGCATCGCACATGGCGGACTTGGCATGTTTATTTATCAAGGAGCCTATGCGTTCGAATATTGGACGGGCCAGCCTGCGCCGGTTGCGGCGATGAGGGAAGAGGTACTGGCTGCGCTTCAGTGATACAACAAGCGGGCTTATCGCACAATAAAATTCAAATGATAGCAAGACTGATGCAGACGAAAGAAGGATACCATTATGCTAACTGGCAAACAAAAACGTTATTTGCGCTCGCAAGCGCATCATCTACAACCGATCTTTCAGGTCGGCAAAGGCGGCACCAACGATCATTTGGTCCGCCATATCGAAGAAGCGATCGAGACGAGAGAGCTCATTAAAGTGTCGGTACTCAACAACTGCCTCGATGATCCGAAGGAAATCGGAACAGAAGTTGCTAAAGCGGCAGGCGCTGAGCTTGTCCAAGTGATCGGCAAGACGATCGTGCTGTACAAGGAATCCAAGGATCACAAAAAGATAGAGCTTCCAAGAGCCTAAAGAGTCGGCTGCGAACCGGCATGGTTCATATAGAGCTTATAGGGGCTATATATCGGAGGAGGGAGCGGCCATGAGGAAAATTGGCATCATGGGCGGAACGTTCGATCCGATCCATATCGGTCATCTGCTTGCCGCGGAGACGGCGAGAGAGCAGGGGAATCTGGATGAGGTATGGTTCATTCCGACCGCAGATCCGCCCCTGAAGGAAGCGGCTCCTTCCACATCGGCTGGAGACCGCTTCGAGATGACGCGGTTGGCTGTAGAGGGAGAAGGGCGCTTCCGGGCGCTCGATATGGAGATCAGGCGCGGCGGCACCAGCTACTCCTACGATACAGTGAAGCAGCTGCTGGAGCAGCATCCGGGTTATTCCTTTACGTATATTATCGGCTCCGACCGTATTAACGATCTGCCGAAGTGGCATCGTATTGGGGAGCTTGCGTCCATGGCCGGTTTTATCGGTCTGGAGCGTCCGGACGAGAAGCCAATGACGGATTCGCTTCCGCCTTACTTGCAACAGTCGGTTCAGCTGGCCCGAATGCCGCAGATCGGCATCTCGTCGACTGCGATCCGCGAACGGCTGATGGCGGGGAAGTCGATCCGCTATCTCGTGCCGGAGCCTGTACGCGACTATATAAGGAGGCATGGTCTGTATGGATCGACAACTCATCATGGAGCGGGTCCGCGCTGAGATGCCTGAGCGCCGCTGGCGCCATACAGAAGGCGTGATGGAGACAGCCATAGCGCTTGCTCTCCGGTACGGAGAAGATCCGCAGCGCGCGGAGCTTGCCGCCATCATTCATGATGTTGCGAAGTTTTGGCCGATTGAGCGCCAGGGCAATACCATTCGGGATAATGGATTGGATCAAGAGGTTCTTGGCTACGATAAAGAACTATGGCATGCGGTAGTCGGGGCGTGGGTCGCTGAACGCGATTTTGGCGTGACAGACGGCGGCGTGCTGGATGCGATCCGCTACCATACCTCCGGGCGCAGAGGCATGAGCAAGCTGGAGAAGATCGTATGGCTGGCGGATTATATCGAGCCGGGACGCGACTTCCCCGGAGTCGATGCCATCCGGGCGCTTGGCGAGGAGCATCTGGAGAGAGCGGTGCTGGCTGGACTAGACGGGACGATCGGATTTCTGATTGCCAAGGGCAAACGGATCTACCCGCTGACGATTGAGGCCCGCAATGGGCTAATTGAAGAATTGCACGCGTAAATGACAAAGGAGGTATATGATGGCTGTACAATCCAATCAATTAATGAAAATAGCGGTGACAGCCGCTGAAGATAAAAAAGCGATGGACGTTATTGCGCTGGATCTGAAAAATATTTCTCTCGTTGCAGATTATTTCATCATCTGCAGCGGCAACTCGGACACTCAGGTGCAAGCTATTGCGACAGAGGTGCGCAAGCAGGCGGATCTCGCCGGCGTGCGCATTCGCGGCGTGGAGGGCATGGACTCGGCAAGATGGGTACTTATCGATTTGGGCGATGTTGTCGTCCATATCTTCCATCGCGAAGAGCGTGAATATTACAATATCGAGAGATTGTGGTCCGACGCTAAGGTTGTGGAATTCGCATGAGTCTTGTTGCCGGTCAGACATATACGCTCAAAATATCGCGAGAGGTGTCTCCGTACGGGTACTTCCTGAGCGACGGCGAATCGGAAGTACTGCTTCATTATACGGAGCTGGTCGGCTCGAAGCCTCAGGTTGGCAATTCGGTTGAGGTGTTCATCTATTACGATTCTGAAGACCGGATTGCTGCTACGATGAAGAAACCGCTCCTTCAATTAGACGAGCTGGCGCGTCTGCGTGTCGTGGACGTACATCCGAAGCTAGGCTGTTTTCTGGAGATGGGACTAGGCAGACATCTGCTGCTGCCGTTGTCGGAGCTGCCTGAGGGCATCAATTACCGTCCGCTGCCTGGAGACGAGGTATACGTCGTCATGAAGCATGACAAAATCGGAAGGCTGGTCGCCAAGATTGCCTTTGAGGAAGAGCTGTCTCCGCTAGTGTTCCATGCGCCTGACGCGTGGCGCAATACGTGGGTAGAGGGCTGGGTGACCAAGTCGCTTCAGATGGGCTCGTTCGTTATGGTGGACGGAGGCGTTATCGGCTTCGGCGTGTATGGACTTATTCCAAGCCCCGATCGCACAAGAGCCTTGCGGCTCGGCGAACGCGTACGCGCTCGCGTCACTTTCATCCGCGAGGACGGCCGTGTCAATCTGTCCATGACCGAACGCAAGGAAGTAGGACGGGTGGAGGATGCTGACCGCTTGCTTGCCTTCCTGAGGGAGCGGCCGGGCGGCGGCATGCCGTACTCTGATCAGACAGAGGCGGAGACGATCAAGCAACGATTCGGCATTAGCAAGTCGGCGTTCAAGCGGGCGCTCGGCAAGCTGATGAAGGATGGGCTTGTCACGCAGAAGGGCAGCTGGACCTATCTGGCTTCTCCTAGCGAACCGGCTGCGGACGCAGAGGGAGTGGAGAAGTGAGCCAATCGTACGGGCAATTCGCGCTCGTGTACGACCAGCTGATGGAGGATATGCCCTATGCTGAATGGCTGGGCTTTGCCCGGGCAGGCTGGTCGCGCTACGGCATGCCGGGAACCGTCGTGGATCTGGGCTGCGGCACGGGAAGCTTGTCGATTCCGCTGGCTCGCTCCGGCTTTCATGTGTACGGCATCGATCTGTCGGCTGATATGCTGTCTGTCGCACGCAGCAAGTGGGAGGAGACTCCTCAGCAAGCGATACGGCCCCGTACGGGCACGATCCGTTGGCTGCAGCAGGATATGCGCCGCTGGGAGATGGCGGAGCCCGTAGATTCCGTAATTTCGTTTTGCGATTGTCTGAATTATTTGACGGAGGAAGCGGATGTGGAGGCGGCTTTCCGGGCTACCTTCGCCGCGCTGAAGCCTGGCGGATCGTTCTTGTTCGACATGCATCCGCCGAAGCAATTCGTCCGTTATGCGGAGGAGCAGCCGTTCGTCCTGGACGAGCGGGATATTGCGTATATCTGGACATGCGATTTTGAGCAATCCCGCTGCCAGATCGAGCATAATCTGACGATCTTCGCCCGTGACCGGAATGCCTCCTTCTATCGCTTCGAGGAGACGCACAGGCAGCGCGCCTATGATCCTGATTGGGTGGAAGCGGCCTTAAAGCGAGCAGGCTTCGATACGGTAGATCGTTATGCGGACTTCGAGCTGAAGCCTGCCGACGCGAATTCGGAACGATTGTTTTTTGCGGCAATCAAATAAATCATAAATAAGCCTCCCTGGGTCATGACGCAGGGAGGCTTTTTCGATGAATAAAGGGAAGTGCTGAACATGACCGGCGTATCCCTCGAAAGACGCCCCAGTACCTCTGTAGATGCTTGCAGCGTTCACTGCCACTCGTAAATAGGGGGATCATTCTGAAGGTCGTCTGCAGCCACTTAGCGCGTCATGCGAATGGTCCCATGACCCCGGGGCCGTCTCATGCCGAGGACTGTCGAACAAGGAAAATCCAAGCCGAATCGCGTCATGTTTCTTCTATTAATAAACTTTAAAGAAAATTCGCCATTATTCGACAGCTAAAAAAGCTCATGCACGATTGGCCGATATCACATGTCGCTAGAGCTACTCTCTCAGCGCATCTTTGAGGCGGCTGTTCATCGACGCGGCAGACGACGCTCTTCGCGCGGCTGCCTCCCTGAATTTCCGGTTCTCGTCCTCCAGACGCTTGCATTTCGCCTCCAGATCGGAGAGATAGGGCAGCAGTCCCGATTGTTCGCGGCCGGCTTCACGAAGCAATTGGAGCAGCTCCAAGCGGGCCTCTTCCGTTGTTAATTTGTTCTCCATGGGTACCTCCAAGATAAGCTATAAAATGTCACTATCCCATCATAGCCGTATCTGTTAAAATAGTCGAGTGCGCCTAAAAAGCTCTCAAAAATCGATTCATAGTTTCTCCATAATTTTCATTGACGAGACCTATATCTTGATGTAAAATCAAAAACAGCAACTAGATGTTGATGCATATCATGAATTTCAACATCTAGCACTAGTATGTTGTATCGAAGCGCGTCTGCCTGCTAGCGGCGGTCAGAAGCGCTTTTTGATTGCTGAAATTCAGTAAGGGAGCGGGTGTGCGGTGCTAGTTGTCTATGATTCCAAAACGGGCAATGTCAAACGTTTCATCAAAAAACTGAATATGCGTGCAGTACCGATTGACGAGCAGAATCAAGTAGACGAGCCGTTCGTGCTGGTCACTTATACAACGGGGTTCGGACAAGTGCCGGAGAAGGTCAATTCCTTCCTCGAGATGAACCATAATATGCTGCGCGGGGTATCCGCGAGCGGCAATCGCAATTGGGGACCGGGTTTCGCGAAGAGTGCGGATACGATCTCACAGAAGTATCATGTGCCTGTCATATCGAAGTTTGAATTATCGGGAACGAGTCAAGATACGTTACATTTTGTCGAAAGGGTGCAGGCAATTGAAGCATATTGAATTAAATAACGAGTTAATGCAGCGCGGAGCGGACGGATTCTACCAACTGGAGAAAGACAAAGAGGCGGTACGGGCGTTCATGGCGGAAGTGGAAGAGAAAAGCGTGAAATTCGCTTCCCTGCGCGAGAAGCTGGACTACCTGATCGAAAACGACTACTATGATAACGTTTTTGAAAAATATACATACGAGCAAGTAGAAGCTGTATTCAATCTGACGGCAAACAGCGGCTTCGAGTTCCAATCGTATATGGCGGCGTCCAAGTTCTACAAGGACTATGCGATGAAGACGAACAACAAAGCTCAATATCTGGAGCAATATGCTGATCGCGTAGCGATCGTAGCGTTGAACCTGGGCGAAGGGGATGCCGATCGCGCGCTTCGCATTGCAGAGGCGATGATCGAGCAGCGCCTGCAGCCGGCGACACCGACGTTCCTGAACGCGGGCAAGAGCCGCCGCGGCGAGATGGTCTCGTGCTTCCTGCTGGAGATGGACGATTCCCTCAACTCCATTAACTATGTGCTTGGGACATGCATGCAGCTGTCCAAAATCGGCGGCGGCGTAGCCGTCAACCTGTCCAAGCTGCGCGGACGCGGCGAGCCGATCAAAGGCGTAGAAGGCGCGGCGAAAGGCATTATGCCGGTGCTGAAGCTGATGGAGGACGCATTCTCCTACGCGGACCAAATGGGTCAGCGCAAAGGCTCCGGAGCGGGCTACTACAACATTTTCGGCTGGGATATTATTGAGTTCCTGGATTGCAAAAAAATTAACGCGGATGAGAAATCCCGCATTAAGACCCTGTCCATCGGCCTGATCATTCCGAACAAATTCTATGAACTGGCTGCACAGAATCGTCCGCTTGTCGTCTTCGGACCATATTCGGTACAGAAGGCATATGGCCAGCATCTGGACGACATGGATATGGACGAGATGTACGAAGAATTGCTTGCGAACGACCAAGTGACGAGAAAAACGGTCATGAACGCGCGCGATATGCTGACGAAGATCGCTTCCATTCAATTGGAATCCGGTTATCCATACATTATGAACAAATCCAACGCCAACAGCGTGCATGCGCTGAAGGATATCGGTTCGATCAAAATGTCCAACCTGTGCACAGAGATCTTCCAATTGCAAGAAACATCGGAAATTAACGACTACGGCTTCGACGACGTCATTCGCCGCGATATCAGCTGCAACCTGGCGTCTCTCAATATAGTAAATGTAATGGAACGCGGAAAAGTTAAAGAATCCGTCCATGTCGGCATCGAAGCGCTGACCACAGTCAGCGACCTGTCGAAGATCGACAACGCACCAGGCGTACGCAAAGCGAACGAGGAGCTTCACTCCGTCGGTCTCGGCGCGATGAACCTGAACGGCTATCTGGCGAAGAACAAAATCGCTTACGAGAGCGATGAGGCAAAAGACTTCGCAAATTCGTTCTTCATGATGATGAACTTCTACTCCCTGGAGAAAAGCATGGAGATCGCGAAGGAACGCGGCGCTACATTCAAAAATTTCGAGCGTTCCGAATATGCGAAGGGTACGTACTTCACGCGCTATATGGAGACGGATTACCGTCCGAAAACGGATCGTGTGAAGGAATTGTTCGAGGGTATCTATGTTCCGTCCCCGCAGGACTGGGCAGATCTGAAGGAAAAGGTGCAGCAGCATGGCCTGTACCATGCTTACCGTCTGGCGATTGCGCCAACGCAAAGCATTTCCTATATTCAGAACGCGACATCCAGCGTAATGCCAATCGTCGAGCATATCGAGACGCGAACCTACGCAAACTCGACGACCTATTATCCGATGCCGTACCTGTCGCAGGATAATTTCTTCTACTACAAATCGGCGTACAACATCAATCAGTTCAAGCTGATCGACCTGATCGCCGAGATCGGGCAGCATATTGACCAAGGCATCTCTAGCGTCCTGCACGTGAACAGCAACGTCACAACTCGTGAACTGGCGCGTTTCTACGTCTATGCCGCTCAGAAAGGCCTGAAATCCCTGTACTACACACGGACGAAGCGCCTGTCTGTCGAAGAATGCACAAGCTGCGCCGTTTAATCCGGCTTATCAAGGTATTAAGATTACGTAGCAAAGAAGGAGTATGCCTACTATGAAAGCAGTTAACTGGAATCGCCCGGACGATGATTTCACGCTGACGTTCTGGCAGCAGAACGTGATGCAATTTTGGACGGACGAAGAAATTCCGTTATCCGATGATAAAATGGACTGGATGCAAATGACGGACGACGAGCGCACGCTGTACAAAAACGTGCTCGGCGGCCTGACCTTGCTTGATACGATACAAGGCGGCGTCGGCATGCCGAAAATTTTGGAGCATGTGGACGGCTTGCAGCGCAAGGCTGTACTTTCCTTCATGTCCATGATGGAGCAAATCCACGCCAAGTCCTACAGCAGCATCTTCACGACGCTGGCTTCCGGCGAAGAGATCGACGCGATCTTCAAGTGGGTGGAGGAGAATCCTCAGCTGCAGAAGAAAGCGAACCTGATCGCCTCCTGGTATACGAACATTACGGGCCCGAAAGAGCTGTACAAGGCGATGGCGGCCTCCGTATTCCTGGAGAGCTACTTGTTCTACAGCGGCTTCTTCTATCCGCTGTACCTGGCGGGCCAAGGCAAGATGACAAGCAGCGGCGAGATCATCGACTTGATCTTGCGCGACGAGAGCATCCACGGCCTGTATGTCGGCGTGCTTGCTCAAGAGCTATTCGCGACGTTCACTCCGGAGGAGCAGGCCTCGTTGCAAGTTGAAGTCTATGCGCTTCTGAACGAGCTGTACGAGAATGAAGTAGTCTATACGGACGACCTGTACGGCGCGCTTGGCCTGGAAGAGGAAGTGAAGGCTTATGTCCGCTACAATGCGAACAAAGCGCTCATGAACCTTGGCATGGAGCCGCATTTTCCGGAGGAACCGGTCAACCCGATCGTATTCAATGGCATAAGCACGCATACGAAGCAGCATGACTTCTTCTCCAAGAAGGGCAACGGCTACGTACGTACGATTCACGTCGAGCCATTGAACGACGATGACTTCGTCTTTAACTTCTAATTCGAAAGCTTGACTCATAGGATCAAATAGGATCGCTCCTGACTATGCCTTTTGGCAAGGCGGGGGCGATTTTTGCAAGGCGGAAGGTTCTCTAGTAAGCTGGTGATAGCAGCAATTATTCATTCAGGGGAGCGATGCGCTCACGCTGCTGTCTACAGATGAGCGGGGAGAATCGTTGTAAGCGTAGAGGGGAGACGGGAACATGAAGTCTATTGCCGTAAAGGAGCTGGCCAGGCGCTTTAACCTTGAGGTGCTTGTAGGCACCGAGCATTTGGATCGGAATATCATGAAGGCGCGCGCTTACCGGCCGGGTCTGGAGTTTATGGGATACTTTGATTTCTTCCCGCAGGAGCATGTACAAATTTTGGGCAAAAAAGAAATTACGTATCTTCACCGTCTGACGGAGGACGAACGCAACTTCCATATCGGCAATATCGTCAAGTATCATCCACCATGCTTTATTGTGACCTCCGGTCAGGAGGGGCTGAAATACCTGACGAAGCATTGCGTGGAGGAGGGTATTCCGCTGCTTCGGACGCAAGAGCCTACCGCCGCTTTTGTGGGGATGCTGGATGCCTATCTGCTGAAGGAGCTTGCGCCCGAGATCGCCGTACACGGCGTCTGTCTGAACGTATCGGGCATCGGCATCCTGCTGCGGGGCAAGTCCGGCGTTGGCAAAAGCGAGACCGCTCATACGCTGATCCGTCGCGGGCACCGGCTTGTCGCCGATGATATCGTGGTACTGAAGAAGCTGAGCTCGCAGACGCTGCTGGGCAGCCACAACGAGAAGTCGAAGGAATTTCTTGCGCTGCGAAGCGTGGGGCTCGTGAATGTGGTCCGTTTGTACGGCCGCAAGGCATTCCAGGACGAGACGCGTATAACAATTGATATCGAGCTGACTAGGTGGCGCGAAAACGATTTGAACAACGACCTGGAGCTGGAGCCGCAATTTGTGGACTATATGGGTGTCCAAATTCCTCACTTTGAAATTCAGCTGCAGCCGGGCCGCGATGTGGCGGGCTTGATCGAAGCGGCGGCGAATAACTGGTATTTGAAGCAGCAAGGTTATAGCGCGGTTGAAGATTTCATGAAGCGGCTGGAATGTGATTAGATTTTGATTTTAGCCGAATACAGGTTCGTTCACGAAGGTTTCAAATGATTATTTTCGAAATAACTATCCTTTAATTGGGAAAACATGCTACACTAGCGTTGTGAAAGCTCATCCTACGGTATCGTTCCGGTGATGAAGCCAAGCAAGAGAACTGTCCGATACCAGCCAATGCCCTTCGACACCGGTTTTGTTCGACAAAACGTTAAGGAGGAACAAAGCGTGGAAAACTGCTCGATTGTCATCAAGCCTGCTTTGCAACTCGTTGGAATCAGTTATTGCGGCCCGTATTCATCCTTCCCGGATGAAGCGATCCGGCTGCAGACCGAGTTTCTCGCCAGAAAGCATGAATTGAACGATAATGTGAAGTCGACTGTGCTGTACAGCCCTAACTTTGGGAATGAAGCATTTGCTACGTATTGGGCTTGCTATGAGGTTCAACATCTGGATGAAGTGCCGGAAGGCATGGTGCAGCTCACCATCCCTGGCCACCGCTATGCCATGGTTGCAAGCTCCAATAAGCGGATTGGCGAAGGGTATGAGCAATTGCATGCCTGGATGAACGAAAAGGGACTTAAGAAGAACGAGCAAGCCGTCTCCTTGGAGCTGTTCTATATCGATGAGCAGCATTGGGAGGAAGAGCCGGTCGAGCTTCTGATTCCGCTGAAAGACTAAAGCTACGAAGAGCTTGCGACAAGCAGGTTCTTTTTCTTTTTTATAGAGAAATGGATGCTGATTACATAAGAAAAGGAGGTCGTGGCATGGGAACGGCTTTGCATATTATAGATGCGTTTTCTAATGAGCGTTTTAAAGGAAATCCGGCGGCTGTCTGTGTAATGGAGGGGGCGATGCCGGACTTGCGAATGCAGGAGATTGCAGCGGAGATGAACTTGTCGGAGACGGCTTTTGTATGGGCAGGAGATGAGGGGTACAGGCTGCGCTGGTTTACGCCAAAGGCGGAGGTCGACTTGTGCGGACATGCGACGCTTGCGGCCGCTCATGCATTATGGGATATTGGCGTGCTCTCAGAGAGTGAAAAGGCTGTCTTTCATACAAAAAGCGGCATCCTGTCGGTGGAACGGGACGGGGAGTGGGCGAATATGGACTTTCCTGCTGAACCGGTAGAGCCGGTAACGGCGCCGAAGGAATTGATTGAAGCGCTCGGACTTATCCCGCGTTATGTCGGCCGTAATCGGATGGACTACTTGATCGAGGTGGATAGTGAAGCAACGGTAAGATCCTTGCAGCCGGATTTTCAACTGCTGAAGATGTTGCAGACCAGAGGGATCATTGTGACAAGCGCGGCAGCTCAGAGAGGAGAGAGCGCAAGCTACGACTTCGTCTCACGCGCTTTCTTCCCCGGAATCGGCGTGAACGAGGACCCGGTGACGGGTTCGGCGCATTGCGCGCTGGCACCGTATTGGGGCAAGAGGCTCCGCCGGAATGACCTGACCGGCTACCAAGCATCCGAACGTGGCGGCTACGTTCGCGTACAGGTGAAGGACGAGCGCGTCCTTCTGTCCGGACAAGCCGTCACGGTGCTTCGAGGCGAGCTTGCAGAGTAAGCTTGGGAAGGGATTTGCAAGCCGAATTTCTCGGCTTGGAGAGCCGGATCGAGCTCGCAGAGCATCTGCAAGCCGAGTTTCTCGGCTTAGAGAGCCTGACCGAGCTCGCGAAGCAGCTCCAAGCCGAATTTCTCGGCTTAGAGAGCCGAACCGAGCTCGCAAAGCAGATGCAAGCCGAGTTTCTCGGCTTAGAGAGCCGAACCGAGCTCGCGAAGCAACTGCAAGCCGAATTTCTCGGCTTGGAGAGCCGAACCGAGCTCGCAAAGCAGCTGTAAGCCGAGTTTCTCGGCTTACAGCGCAACAGCGAGCTTGCCAGGCGTGTAACGCTGGCTAATCAGCAGCGGTAAAGTTGCTCGGATCGCTGTTGATCTCTTGAATAGCTGTTTGGACGCGCTCCCAGCCTTGGTCGAACGTTATGGTGCCTTTGGCAACAGCTTCGAATTGCTCCGCGAACACATTGCTGAGTTGCCAATACGCTTCACCGGTAAAGGTAACAGTCGATAGAGGCGGAGCAGCGCCGTTCGTCTCGAAGATCACGTCAGCCGAGAAGGGACTAAATGAAACCGCATCCGGATAGGTGACAAAACCAAATGGATTCTGCGTCGCCCCAAAGCCCTTGGCTCCAATCCCGCCAATCACTTCAGCATCAATCCGCGCGGCCGCTTCTTCACTCATGAGATAGGCAATGACTTGCATCAGTTCGTCGATATATTCACTCTCCGCATGGATGGCAAACGGATTCGTTGCCGAGATCGGCACACGGTATTGGTTCATAGGGTCGCGCGGCAGTTCGACGATCGACCAGTCCTCCGGCGATAGACCTCCATTCATCAGTTCTCGGATATAATGGGCTCCGGAGATGAATAGTCCTGTATTGTCAAAGGTGCGCGGGGAATATGTTTTGTTTTCTAAAAAACTTTCCTTCATTCCATCCTCATACAGCTGTTCGTACAATTGTCGCCATTCCGGACGATCCAGCGTCAACTGGCTATCTTCGACGACGTTCCAGCCCATAATCGTGCGTCCGACCCATACTAAACCTGAGAATTGCGGCAAGTTTGCCATATAACTTTTCACTTCGGGATACTGCTCTTTGACCGATGAGACTGCTTGTCTGAATGCTTCCCAAGTCATCGGACTTTCCGGCTCATCCACATTGAGTTCGCGCAATAGCTTCCCATTTATAAACAATACACGTTTATTAAACGTAGGAGACAATTCAGTCAAGGTGCCATCGGGTCTTGTTGCTTGGTCGGCCAGTATTTTTTGATGATTGTTTAGTTCAATCCCGTAAACATTAAGCAATGGAGCCAGATCAAGCAGTGGATATTCCTCTATGTAAGCATCCGGAGAAAGGTTGAGAAAAAGATCTGCATCCGTATCCTCTACGAGTGCAATGACTGCTTTCAGTTGATCCTGAGGCGAAATATTTACATTTTCTCCTACCTCTTTAATAGGGTCTATCGCTTCAAATGTGATATGTGGGAATTTCTCTCGCAGCAAAGGCTCGAAGCTGGTGAATCGCTCCAATGGCTCCGCGATTACTTTGACGGTTATGTTCGGCGGCTTTTTCTTGCCGATTCCTATCGCAGAGCAGCCCTGGGCAAGAAATACGAGCAGAAGCAAACAAGCGATCCCTATCTTACCAAATCTGTTCAATGCCATGTCCTCCTTGAGCATCCATTCATGATATGGAAGCACTAGTATATAGAATTAATCTATGTATAGGAACGGTACGAGCTCTTATTTTGTTGCACAATTATGTAAAAATTCACATATTGAGGGCGTAGTGAGTGGATTTGTAACGGAGCAATGGCACGAAATAATAGGGATGCCTCATTCCTATTCATTCTCGCTCATACAAACAGACCATCGGTAAGATAACTGAGCTTGTATCAAAAAAGGGAAGCATCGCGCATGGATCAACCATGCGGATACTTCCCTGTCTTCGTTATACACTCATTCCCTTTCTGGAAGCGGGAATCGCTTTATAGGCGGTGACGCGGTTTTTGCCGTTGGTCTTGGAGTAGTACATGGCCTCGTCCGCAAGCTTGACCATCTCCTGGACGGAGGAGGTGTCTTTGGTGGTGCTGAACCCGACGCTGATCGTGACGATCGTCTCCGTTTCTACGCGTCTGCGTATCGATTCTGCGACGATCTCCGGCTTGACGCGGTCCGTGCCAATGCAGGCCAGCAACTCTTCACCGCCGTACCGCCCGGCAGCGCCGATGCCGCTGGATTCCTCTTTAATGATTCGGCTACGCGCTTCAACACTCCGTCTGCTTTGTGATGGCCCTGCGTATCGTTCAGCTTCTTGAAGTTATCGATATCGCAGAAGATGACAGCCACTGATTTGCTGCTTGCAAGCAAGCCCTCCGCTTTGGAATGAAAGTGACGACGATTGTATAGCCCTGTCAAGCCGTCGACGATCGAAGATTGATAGGTCGACATCAGCCGTTCAATGACCCATTCAAACAACAGCATGAACAGCAGCGAGAAGTATAGAATCGGCATCAGCATCGAAAGCAGAATCAGCCATGGCTGGGACCCGTGGAATACGTAGCCTTCGGCGATGCGTGCCAGCTCGTAGATGAAAAAGACGACAAGCCCCGTATAATATTTGCTGTTCATGTCGGCGCTTCGCGTTGCAAGCAATATAATGAGGGTAACGACGATGCTGTACACATCAAGCATCGGGAAGGCGAAGTCCCCCGCTGTCCGGTCCATGCCCTCGAACGGCTGGATGGCGACTTGAATGGCCGCCAAACCTACGGTGGCGAGCGACATGAGGGCGAACGGAACAATCCGAAGCTGCGCGGAACGGTAAGTATATAATTTCATGAACACAAAGTTTATAATAATAAATGAAACAATATGCAGCACATCCGACAGCAAGTAGAGCCACGGCGAGAGATTCCATCCCGGGAACGCCAGGGCAACTAATGCGCCTTGCCGCACAATGCTGAGCATTATGGCTGTGATAAGCAGCCTGTAGGTATGCTTGTTGCGATAGCTTACGTATAGCTTTATTGACATGAAGAGCATCAGAATCAGAATGACGATTACTGATGAAGAGGAAAACAATTGTCCGTTCGGGCCTGTCAGCCATTGCATGATTGTCATCGTCCGACCACCAATATTGTAGGATAAGTAGCAAACTTTACAGAAACATACGTTCTATTATATCATATTTCAGTAGATGTTGAAGCTAGAAGTTAACGAGCATTCGAAGCGATCACCGCTTCAGAACCTATCAGGAGCTGGAACAAATGAATATATTGCAAGCGTTGTTTTTTCCTCCGGAACAGCCCGGCGGCGTATCGTCCATGATCCCTTACATTCAGGAACGCTTCCACAAGCTGGGATGGGGGATGGAATTATTCTCCCTCCCGAAGCGGGTCAGAAACAAAGGCCAGGAAGAGGTCTCGTTCCGAACATTCGATCATACCCCTTATATCGGCAATCCGCTCGTCGATAAATATATCCAAACCTATAAAGATTACGTATGGTGGACGCGTATGCGCATCCAGAAGCCCTACGATATTATTCATGCGCATCATCCCATCGCCGCAATGGTCATGAAAGACCTGTTTCCCGACACTCCGCTAGTCATGACGCTTCACTCCAGCTATGAGCGAGAGCTTATGCTGAATGGCAAGATTAAAGAGGGCAGCATAGAGCACCGCTTCCTGACTTCCATATACCGTGAGTTGGAATTGAAGGCCGACAAGCTGATGACCGTATCGGAATCGTTCCGCACCTATATTTCTCCGTACATCGATCATGCCGAGCGCATTAAAGTGATCCCGAACGGCTTTGATGAGAAAAGATTCAAGCCGATCGCTCATGAGAATGAAGTGACGCAATTAATTACGGTATGCCGTCTTGTCCCTGCCAAAGGGATCGATGTGCTGCTTCATGCATGTGCGGAGCTGAAGCGCAGAGGTCATCCGTTCGTGCTTCATATTATTGGCGACGGACCCATTCGCGAAGAGCTGGAGGAGCTGGCTCTGAAGCTCGATCTGTATGACGACATTATCTTCTACGGTTACATGCTTCATCCCGAAGAGTTCATGCCGTTTTTTGACGTGTTCGTATTGCCTTCGCGCGCTGAGGCATTCGGCTCGGTATTTGCCGAGGCTGCATTATGCTGGCTGGCGCTTGTGGGCACGAATGTCGGGGGCATCGCAGAGCAGATTGAGGATGGTGTGAACGGCCTGCTTGTACCGCCTGAAGACCCGGGTGCGCTTGCTGATGCGCTGGAGAAGGTGGTAGTCGATCCAACATATCGCTATAACTTAGCCCGATCCGGCTGGGACAAGGCGAAAAAGGCATATTCGCTGCAGCGCGTTATCTCCCAACTGAAGAAGGTATACAACGAAGTGAATGCGGGAGTCAAACCCGAGTAGCTGCCTGTTAGTTGCTGCTGGAGCAGCTTCTGATTAATCAAAATCCATATCATTATTTTTGCATAATAAAAGGCTGGTGACGGTATGAGTGTGTCATTTCGGTTCATTCACGCAGCCGATCTGCATCTGGATAGTCCGTTCAAGGGGCTGTCGAAGGCGCCGGAAGCGGTCAGGAAAGGGCTGGCGGAATCGACTTTCGCCGCCCTGAGGAAGCTGACGGATCTTGCGATAGCGGAGGAAGTGGATTTTATCGTCATTGCCGGCGATCTCTTCGACGAGGCCGATCGCTCCCTGCGCGCGCAGCTGTCCTTGCTTCAGGAATGGAAGCGCCTTGCAGCGGAGGGGATAGCGGTCTATGCCATTCACGGCAATCATGATCATCTGGGCGGCAAGCGGGCTCAGATGGAGCTTCCGCCGAATGTGCATATATTTGGCGCGGCCAGGCCGTCTGGGATACCGGCTTACCGGAGGACAGGTGAGCTGGCTGCGTATGTGTACGGCATGTCTTACGGGGAGCGTGCCGAGACGCGCAATTTGGCTGCTGCTTATCGGACAGCGCCCGAAGCGCCTTATCATATTGCGCTGCTGCACGGCAACGTCGGGAGCAATGCTTCGCATGACCCCTATGCGCCTTGTACGCTTGAGGGGTTGATTGGCAGCGGCTTTGATTATTGGGCTCTCGGACATATCCATAAGCGTGAGCTGCTGCACGAATACCCGCATATTGTTTATGCCGGCAATCTTCAAGGCCGGAACCCGAAGGAAACCGGGGCCAAAGGCTGTTATGTGGTGGATGTGTCGGAAGCAAGAAAAGTGGATATGCGTTTTATGCCGCTGGACCAGGTGCGATGGCTAGAGGAAGAGGTATCGATCGAAGACATCGTGACGGAGCAAGAGCTGCTGCGAGTATTGGAACGGAGAGTGGCACAGTACGAAGAGAAGGAAGAAGGGGTTTCCTTGATGCTGCGGCTGCGACTGACAGGCAGCGGGGAGCTTCACCGGACGGTTAGCCAGCCTGCATCGCTGGCAGCATGGCTTGAACAACTGCAAGAGAGCTGGCCTAAGCTGTCAGACGGGCGCTGGATTTATGTCTACGGGTTGTCGTCGTCTACGAGTACCCCGATCGATTGGCAGGTCTTGCAGCACGAAGACAGCTTTGCCGGGGAGCTGCTCCGGCTGAGCACAAGACTCCTCCAGAACGAGGAGCAATGGCGGGAGCTGGCTGGACAAGCGGTTGCGGATATGACCGATCATCCCAGGCTGAATCGGATTGGCCGGGAGAAGTGGGATACGCCGCAGAAGGAATGGCTTCAGCAGGCGAAGGAACTGACTTTGGGACTCATTGCCGGACATGATGAACATAATCGCCGTACTTAACGGCAAGCGAGATGTCCTTAATCCAGCCAGGTAGGAGGCAGCGGAATGAGACTGCAAGAAGCTTTCATAGATGGATACGGAAGGTTTCATAACCGGCGCCTGGATTTGGATGCGCCGGTTATCGTCGTATATGGACCGAACGAAGCGGGTAAAAGCACGTTATTCGGTTTTTTGAGAACGATGCTGTACGGCTTTGCCCGCCGCTCTTATCCCGCTCTTCGAGCTGAACCGCTGTATGGGGGACGGCATGGCGGGCGGCTGTTGTTCCGCGATGGTATGGGGAAATCCTATTATGTGCTCCGGCATGCGGATGAAGCGGGCGGCAAGCCGAGATTGCGAGAAGCGTCCGATTCTTGGGGAACGGCCTATGAGCCCGCAAGCCTTGAGGAACGGATGATGGAACAGCAGGAATGGGAAGGACAATATTTGGGCGGCATCCAGGAGCGGTTGTTCCGGGGATTGTTTGCGGTAACGTTGACGGAGCTTCAGGAAGTGGGCATTTTGTCAGGTGCAGAGCTTGGCCGTCATCTCTATGAGGCTGGTTGGGAGAGCGGCGGGGCGGTTGCGGCTGCTGAGAAAGAAATTACTCAGGAGCTGGAGCAGCTGTTCAAGCCCAAGGGGACCAACCAGCGGATGAATGCCGGCCTGCGGAAGCTGGAGCAGCTTGAGGCGGAATGGAGACGGCTTGAAGACGGCATAGAAAGCTATAATCAGTGCAAGCAACATGAGGCAGCAGCTGTGCAGAAGCTGGAGGCTATAGCTGATCGACTGCCAAAGTTGCAGCTGCAGCTTAGATATACGCAGAAGGCGCTGGCATCCAGGTCGGCTTGGCTGCGTATGTGTCAGGCGGTGGGAGAGGCGGAGAAGTATCGTTACACGGAATCGCTTCCCCTCGGAGCTGAGCAGGCTTGGCATGAATGGCTGAACAAGCGTCAGGAGGCTGAACAGAAAAGGGATGCCTTGAAGCAGGAGGCCGGAAGACTGGAGCGCCAGCTAGCTGATTTAAGTTATGACGATGGCTTGATTGCCAGGACGGTAGACACGGAAGCTGCGCTGCAGTCCGCGGAGCGAATGCATGCATTAAAGGAACAAGTGTCGGAGTGGGATAACGAACTGGGGATGCTGGATGAGACAATCGGCGGTTTGGTCATGAGCATCTCGCCAGAGTGGACCGAGCGTCAACTGCGTGAACTGAACGTAACCATTGCGGACCGCGACTTCGCGCGCACGATGCAGGAGCGTGCACATTCGCTGCTTCGGCAAGAGGAACGTCTGGCCTCCGAGCTTGATGCGCTTCGCCTGCAGGAGAAAGAAATGGTTACACAGCAACACGAAGCAAAAACTCGGATGCAACAGGCGAAAGGAGCTCTTCATCCTAGTGAGAAAGGGCGATTCGCATTCAATCCAACCTCCAAGAACAGCTTGATGGCAGCCTGGAATGAATTGGACGATGCACTGAGAGAGTGGGAGCTTCAGCTTGGACCAGATACTGGCGATCAGACTGGCACTTACGGAGCTCACAAGGCTTCTTCGGTCAAAGGGGTGGCTGGGGCCGTAATTGCGGCAATATCCGCTATTGTGCTTGGCGGCGCATCCGCGCTTGGCTGGCTGGGCGAAGCGACGTTGCTTGGCGGGGCAGCCTCTGTCGGAGCGGGCGGGATTTTCGTTGGCTTAATGATTAGTCTGCGGTCTAGAAGCTCGGCTGCGGATTCCAAGGCTCGTTCAGCTAGCGGGAGAGGTCGCCGCCGTCCGGTCGGACAAGGCGAGCAGCGGGTGCGCGAGGCGTTTGCCGGTATGACGAAGGAGGCGGACAGCCGGACGGAGGCGTTTCTGGAGCAGTTTCGCCAAAGCCTATTAAGCCATTCCGGCAGTATGTTCCGCGCGATGATCCGGCAAGACGTGCAGGATCGTATTGAAGCTTTAGGTGAATATGAGATCTGGTGCATGAAGCATGACGAGGCGGAGAGCCGTTTGGCGCGCCACCGGGAATCGGCCAGCGAGCGCGCGGCTGCGGCGGGCGAGTTGAAGCGGCGTTCGGAGGACTTCTCCGCGCAATGGCGAGAGTGGCTGGCCGTACGGTCGCTGCCGGGCACCTTGTCACCGTCGGCGGCGTTGGAAGTCTTCGAGCTCGCTGAGTCGGCGATTGAGCAGCTGAAGCGTTACGACCGAATGACGATACGCCGAGAAGAGTCGTGCAAGGAGCTGTCCCGGTATGAGCAAAAAGCAGTGCAGCTATGCGAAGGTGTCGAATCTTCCGAGCGGCTGCTTCGGCAAGATCCGGCGCTTGGCTTGCAAGCGCTGCTGGCCGAGTGCAGGAGGCATGCTGATATTCGTAGGGAAGCCGGAGTCTTGGAGGCGCGGGTGCGCGAGCTGAATCTGGAGCTGGCTGATGAAGAGAGCAAGCTTGACGCAATTGGGCAAGCGATTAGCGCGGCGATCGGTGAAGCGGGGCTTGCGCTGGAAGCGGAATATGCGGCCGTTCTTGAGCATTTTCGTCTATGGACGGGGCTTGCAGATGAGGGACGAAGGCTCCAATTGGAGCTTACGGCGGGTCTTGCAGGCGAGGAATGGGAAGAGGTGGAACGGCTTTTAACTCATGCTGATGAGGAGAGGATATTGAGCCGTCTGGAGGGGCTGCGGCAGGAAGAGGCCGGATTGATTCAGGCTCATCAGGAGCTGCTGGAACGAAAGGGCGCTTTAGGCGCGGCAATGGAGCAGCTGTTGCAGGAAGGAGAGCGCCAGCGTTTGGTTGCAGAGCGCGAGATGATTTTGGCCGGACTTGACGCTGATATGGAGCGTTATACGGTCTTATCGGTAAGCAAATCGCTGATTGAGCGTACGAAGCGCATCTACGAACAGGAGAAACAGCCGATCGTCCTGCGCCATGCTTCTTCTTATATGAACAAGCTGACGGAGGGCCGTTATGTGAGAGTCAGCGCCGATCCAAGCCGCTCAGGCATTCGGGTCGAGGACAGGGAGAACACGGTGCTGGACAGCGGCTTCTTAAGCCGCGGGACGGCTGAGCAGCTTTATCTGTCCATGCGGCTCGCACTCGCGAAGGAGTCCTCGCAAGCTGCCAAGCTCCCTCTCATGCTGGACGATCTCTTTGTCAACTTCGACGGCAACCGGTTAAAGGCTGCCGCCGCATTAGTGGCGGAGCTGTCCGAAGAGCGCCAGATTGTATTTTTTACCTGCCAGGAGCATACCCGTGATGCCTTGCTGGCCGCTTGTCCGGGAGCCAAGCTTGTTGGTCTCGATACAGCTGTCGCAGTTAGCGGATAGCTCCTTAGAGGGTCGCCTACGTTCGTCGGTAGGCGACTCTTTTGCGTATAATAAGCACCAGCCAGCCCAGGCTGATGAGGCCGAATAGCGGATACAGCGTCGAGAGCAGAGGGCCGAAGCCGATCTGGCTGGCCAAATAACAGATGATCAGCACGCCAAGCGTCAGCAGCTCGCGCGACCATTTCATCCGCTCTTGCAGCTGCAGCGTCAAGCCGTATATATCGGCGATCAAGGTAGTGAAAATTTCGGCGAAGATGAGGAAAATATAGATGAATTGTACATAATGGCCCAGCTGTCTGGCGATTCCGCCCATGGGGATTGCGAATTGCTGAATGCCGGGCATATGAACGGACAAGGCGATATGGCCGGCAAGCAGCATAAAGCCGATGCCGATCCCACCGACCCAAGAGCCGATAACGATCGTTTTTCGATCGCGAATTTCTGCGCCTAGCGGGACGAGCACAGCTTGTGCCAGCGAGAGGTTGAAGGCGGTATAGAGGAAAGGGGAGGCCCATGCCGCCCAAGGCGAATAATCGGTGACAAGGGTAATGAACTTGTCCGAGCCAGGTGTCCGGAAGGTGTCGATCATAACCAGCACGGTAAATAGGAGCATAACGGGCACGACGATCGCATTGACGGTCAGAATCGCCTTCATGCCTTTGCGCAGAAGAAAGAAGCTGGCCACAATCGTAATGAGGAGACCAGCCTGATAGGAAATGTTCCAATGTTCGTAAAAGATTGTGCCTGCGCCTGCCAGCATCACAGCGGTGACGCCAAGCAGAATCACGAGCATGAAATGGCTGATCAGGCGCCCATATCGATCACCGAACAGCACTTTGTTCAAATCCTCGTACGAGCGCGCGCGAATCTCGCTGGCAATTAGCATCATCTTGGTACCTAGCCAAATAAACAGGACGGTTGCCAAAGCGATTGTTAACGATCCCCAGTAGCCGAATCTTGTAAAAAACTGCAAAATTTCTTGTCCGGTGGCAAAACCTGCACCAACAATGGTTCCCATATAGGTTGAAGCTATCTGCAATACTTTGCCTGTCCGCTTCTGCATCGTACCCTTCCTCCGATCGACTGCCTTCTCTATTAAGAAGGTATGTCCAAGGGGGGACAGGCATGACATAATTATTGGAAAATTCCATATGCAACTTCCGATACTTCCGGGCTTAACCCTGTGCGATCAGCTTCATTGCGACAATTTCGTCCCGATCGGGATTGACGTCCAGCTTGAGCGTGGCGCCTGCGGCGTCATAGATAAAGAGATAATCGGATCTGGAATCGGGCTTGCCCAGTTCCTTCAGCGCCTTATCTGGATCATCGCCGATTCTAAGTCCGCTGAGGCCGGCCAGCGTATCGGCTCCGAATACCTCGACAAAATGCACAAAGCCGCTTTGATCAAGGCCAATGGAGAACCCGTCATACTCCAGTACGTGTATGGATTCCGCTTCTTCTTCGAGATGGTAGCTGTCCTCCGCTTGGCCGAAGTAGCGGTGAATCACCTCATTGCTGTCGCCAATCGCAATGCCTTTCAGCCGCGGCTCGTCCAAGCTCCACTCATCGGGCTTGCCGGAATTTCCGGGTCCAGTCTTGTTCAGTGATGAGGTTTCCGTCGAAGCTTCGCGGTCCGGATGATGCGTAGCAGGCGGAGCTGTTGCTCCGTTCTTCTCGTCATAAGACTTCTGAGGACTGTCGATGACGATGCTCTCGTTCTGCTGCGGCTTGCTCTCGCCCAGCTTGTCAGGGCTTTGGCAGGCCGTGAGGCTGACGGTCAGCGCAAGGGCTGGCACGAGCAGTAATCTATGGTAGTGATGAGCGTTCCGAAATAGGTTCATATGCGCTCCTCCGAATCTTGTTTCTATGTATATATAAACGTTGCAACCTGGGGTAAAGTTGCTTTTTTTCTCTATTAAATGGTTCTCATCTTTCGGGGAGTCAGTGAGCGTCAAATTCGTATAGCCGGCAATCTGGACATATCAGGTTGCGCTTTTTGCCTTGCGTGTGGTACGTTATCGAAAAGGAATTTTTGGCGGAGGTTATTTCGAATGGAAAAGTTAAAGCAACGTATATTGGAAGAGTCGTCGGTATTGTCGAGCGATGTGCTGCGGATGGATGCCATCATCAATCATCAGGTTGACCCGGCGCTTACGATGGAGATGGGACAGGAATTCGCCAAAAGATTCGCGGAACAGAAAATTACAAAAGTGATTACAGTGGAATCATCGGGTATTCCGGCCGCATTCGCTGCAGCTTACGTGCTGGGCGTGCCGCTTGTATTCGCAAGAAGGAAGAAGACCCTTATCGCGGATCCCGATGTTTATATGGAGCGTGTGCCTTCTTTCACGAAGGGCATAGTCACGGACATTATGGTATCCAAGCAATTTCTGTCGAGTGACGACCAATTGCTGTTTATTGATGATATTATCGCCAACGGAGACGCTGCGCGCGGACTGATCAAAATTATCGAGCGTTCCGGCGCGACGCTGGTCGGCATGGGCATCGTGGTGGAGAAGTCGTTCCAGGCAGGAGCCAGAACGCTGCGGGAGCAAGGCATTCGGGTGGAGTCGCTGGTGAAAATCGCTTCGCTCGACAATGGAGAAATCAAATTTGAGTAAGATGTACCAGTAGTAAAACTCTTTTCCCGGGCGATAATTTCGCTTATAATAAAAGGTAAGTGATCGAGGGGAGGCACAAGTGATGGGGAATATGTCTGCTGAGTTTTTACAGTCGAAACTGACCGATGCCAAGACACATTTTGAGAGAGCATTGGATTGCAAGCATACGGAATTCGATGATCTGTACCCTTATATGATTGAGCATCCGCAGTTTTTCTGGTACAAACGTTATGTTGCCTGGTCAGAATTGCTTACAATCGTGAAGCTTTGTGAAGAGTTGTCTGTCGGTTGGCAGGAGCAGTTCACCGAGAAGCAAGCCGAATATATCGGCAAACGTGTGATGTCTTCGCGCGTGCTGGACGAATGGTACGAGACGAACCGGGAACATGTCGGATAAGGATAGGGCAAGAAAGCATATTGAAACCTCGATGATTCGCATAATGTGAATGTCGAGGTTTTTTTAGTATAATGGAATTTGTAAGCATGTTTGGTAACACAGCATGAGAAGGAGGACAAGTTCGTCTATGGTGTCAGAGGAGCAATTGGACGCATTCCGGCAATCCGGCGAGACCGTCAGAGTTGTGCGGGACGAGATAGAGGCTAATGACGTGCTGGGGATCGTCGTTGCATGGGACGAGACTACTGTTCTGGTACGCAAACGCAGCCGCCGTGTCGTCAAGCTGAGCAGGTCCTACCGGTATATTCCGATCTCGGAGGAACGCATGTCTCCGCCGTCCGTATAAAGCTTTGTAGATCAAAAACAGGAGTGATCGTATGAAGTGTCCAGTATGCGAAGATGTACGCATGAGAGAAGTCGTCAAGGATGATGTTCTGATCGACGTCTGCCCGGATTGCAAGGGCGTATGGCTTGACCGGGGCGAATTGGAGAAGCTGATGCAAGGCGTTCGCGAGGTTCGCCAGGACTATGAACGGATGGAGCAACATCTGCATGTGGATCCAGCAGCGGGCAATCCTGCGCAGCAACAGCCCGGCGCTTACGGGGGGCAGCCGTCCCAACCGGCGCCTGGCTACGGGCAGCCGCCGCAACAAGGCGGGTATGGCGCACCACCGCAGGGCGCTCCAGGCTATGGACAGCCACAGGGCGGTTACGGCTCCGGCCAGCAGCCGTACAACCAGGGCTACCCGCAAGCAGGCTACGGCAAAAACCAAGGCCAATACGGCTATGACAAATACGGCAGGCCGTATAAGAAGAAAAAGACGGTGCTGGACGTATTCGGCGATCTGTTTGACTAAAAAGGAATGTTCAACCCAAGCTTTCTGCTGCGATGTATGTCGCGGGGAAAGCTTTTTTTGTATAAACGGGATTATTCTGTATCGAAATGTGACCAATCGGCGTCTATAGTTGTGTTTAGGGAAAGGGGGCTCCACTATGCATAGCAACTCGCTCCGGCCGGGCGCGGATTTTACAGAGAGCTATAAGAAACACGGCATTATGCTGTATAAGCTGGCGATGGTTCATCTGGGCCATCCGCATGATGCAGAGGAAGCGATGCAGGAGGCGTTCATGAAGCTGCTGTACCACGCTCCGGTATTTCGGGATGACGAGCATGAGAAGGCATGGCTAATTCGGGTTATGACGAATCATTGCCGGAATATCCGCCGCAGCGCCTGGTTCAGACGCGTGGTCAAAAAAGCGGAGTTGCCGGATGTCAGCGGCAATAGCCCGGCGCATCCGTTAGTGGAGCTGGTGCTTGCGCTGCCTTTCCGCTACAGAACCGTTATTCATCTTTATTATTATGAAGAATATAGCGTCAAGGAAATCGCCGGCATCCTGCATATTAGCGAGTCGGCGGCGAAGATGAGACTGAACCGCGGCAGGCAGCGGCTTAAGCTGGATTGGGAAGGAGAGGTGTAATGATGAATCGGCAAGACTATCAAGATGCGATGGAATCGATAGTGCCGGACCAAGGGATGGAAGAGCGGCTTAAAGGGGCAGTCGGCGCACCGAAGAAGCGCAAACGCCGCTTTATCACCTATGGTGCCGCTTCCTTGGCAGCGGTATGCCTGGTCGTCTGGGCGGTAGCTCAGTATGGATCAGAACGCTTGAATACACTGGATATGATTGTACAACCCGTATCGGATGCAGTCGTCATCCCCAAGATAAAGCTGCCGAAGAAAAGCAACGCATTGGCAGATATGATCGGGCTGATCGTCTATGAAGGCAATATCTACACGCAGACGAGCACCCGAATGACGCCTGCCGACGCCAAGCTGCTGCGCGGCGAGCGGCTCGGACGGACAAAGGGCGGTATCGACGAGTGGAGCAAAAAAACCGATTATGAAGAGCTGGCTTCCACGATTGGAGTAACGGATATATTTGCGGTGAACGGATATGACCAGAGCTTTCGTATTATGTCCTATCACGAAGAGAACGGTGAGATCTATGCCGAACTATACGAGTGTTTGAATGGGATTACGATTCGGACAGGGGAAGACCTGATTGGAAAGCTGAAGCTGAAGGATCGTGTACAATCTGTAGCTTGGCAGCCTTTTGATGCCTGGGACTACAGTAAACCGGAGTACGGGGAGCTTGCAGCAGATGAGATAATTGATCAATTTGTAGCGGCTTTGTACGAAGCAAAACCGTTTGACCGGGATCGGTTGAATGCGGAAGGGATCTATGATCGGGAGAAGCAGCTGCAAAAGATGCTGTATCTGACGCTGGAAGACGGAACGGAAGTGCGACTGTGGCTGTTCCCGGGCAACTATGTGATGTATGTTGGCGCGCCGGTTTTCTTCCAGGTGGAGGAGCAAGCTTTCCAGGCTTTGTGGAATGGGATGAAACTAGCGGATGTTATAACCCATGAACCAACAGCTTTAAAATGAAAACGCGATGACCGCTGCCGGTTCTGATCCGAGGGGCGGTCATCGCGTTTTTCTAATACTGAACGGGATCGCTTATCACGAAGGAAACTTTTGGCCATCAACAGCCGATTTTGAAAGTGGGGAAGTAGCGGTTACAGTAGGCCAACGAGGAAGCCGAACCATTCTCATGAAGAAGGGAAATCATCAAATACGATATTGAATTCCAAATGCAAAAAAACTCCTAAATTTCCTTGGTAGGAAACGTAAGAGCTGTCCGTTGTTAAGATGGTGCGGTCGAGAGGACTCGAACCTCCACGGCTGTTACACCACTAGAACCTGAATCTAGCGCGTCTGCCAATTCCGCCACGACCGCATGTTGTTGTGTCAACATGAAATAATATATCACAATGAGAAAGTCGGGTCAAGCATTATTTTTATATAAAAAGAGGAGCATGAATCCAAGTCATAAAGGCCAGTTTATGTAGTGAGCAACAGCTAAAACAAGCAGGCAAGCCGGTACATTCAGTCTCATAAACTAACTGGATGGTATCGATTGATGAAAACTGGATGATGTCAAAGCGCGATCCTTCTATTACAATCGGTAACTGAGAATAATAATCATTAACGGTGAAACCAAGGGGGAGCAATGTATGCGCAAGTTTCAAATGTTCGCGATCATTATGCTAGCGTTCAGTATAGTGCTATCGGCTTGTGGGTCGGACAAAAACACGGGAGCGGCAAGCAATGGCTCAAATCAAGGCAAGACGGTGGATAGCGGAGCTGCAAAGGGAAGCAGCATCAAGCATGAATGGGGAACATGGGAAGGGGACCAAGTGCCGCAAAAGGTCGTAACGCTGGACTTCTCCTTTATTGACACATTAACAAGCCTCGGCGTCGTGCCTGCCGGCAATGCCGGTGTAGGCACAACGAAGATCCCGGAATACCTGCAGGGCTCGATTCAAGCGGACGTAACCGATGTCGGCGAGCGCAAGGCGCCTAACCTGGAAGTCATTCAATCTCTGAAGCCGGATCTGATCATCGCGAGCGTGGATCGCCATAGCATGATTCGCACCGAGCTTGAAGGCATCGCTTCAACGGTTGCATTCGACGACGCGAGCTACACGCAGGTGCTGGACAACGTCAAGAGCATCGGCGAACTCCTGGGCAAGCAAGCTGAAGCGGAGAAAGTCATCTCCGATCTGACAGCCAAAATTGCTGATGTGAAAGGACAAATCGAAGGCGAGCCTTCCATTGTCGTTGCCGGATTTTTTGACGATGAGTTCACGGTATGGATCAAAGACTCCTTTGTCGGTTCGCTGCTGAGCAGCACCGGAGCCGATTATGCCTTCAATGGAGAAATTTCCAAGCTGGAAGGGAAGGGCGAAGGCAGCAAGATGACGCTGGAGCGTCTGCATGAAATCAATCCGGACTATATTATGGTCTACGGAGACAGCACAGAAAAGCTGAAAGCCAATCCGCTGTATCAAGACCTGAAATCGGTCAAGGACGGACACTTTATCGAGGTTGACCGTAATTTGTGGGCGCGCGGCCGCGGGCCCATCGCAGCGAACAATATCTTGGACGAGCTTCTTCTCCATCTGAAAGCAGAATAGGTTTGCAAGTAAGGAGATTGAATAGATGAGCATCATGAACAAAGAGCGGCGGGGACTGCAGTCAGCAGGTTCCCTGCGGCTGCTTTTTGCCATCCTGGCCTTGCTGCTGGTTGGAGTGGCCTGTCTGACAGTTACGTTCAAGGTGAACGGCTTTGCCTGGAAGCCGCTTTTCTTTCCTGCCGCCGATTCGCAGGACGTGCTGCTTACTTATACCGTTTGGCATATTCGGATGCCCCGGCTGCTGCTTGCGGTGTCGCTCGGGGGAGCTCTGGCGATTGCGGGCTGTCTGTTGCAGGCAGTGACCCGCAATTTTCTTGCCGATCCCGAAATTATGGGGCTGAACCAGGGGGCATCATGCTTTGCTGTCATTGCGCTGATGGTCATCGGGGGCGCCAATAGCGCGGATGTCATTCTAATGGCGGCACTGTGCGGGGCAGCAGCAAGCGGTACCTTAATCTACTTCTTTTCTCGTTTTAGCGGAAGCGATCCTTCCAGGCTTATATTGGCTGGGGTAGCGATTAGTGCTTTCATGGGCGCGCTGACGACCGGTATTATTTTATTGTTCGAAACCCAGCTTACCGAAATATTATATTGGATGGCGGGCAAGCTGTCCGGGGCGGAGTGGAGAGATAATTATCTGGTGTGGCTGCTTGGCGTTCCTGTCCTCATTGTCGCATTCCTGTTGTCTAATACGCTGAATGTGCTCATGCAAGGAGAAGAGATTGCGAGCGGATTGGGTGTCAATGTACGACGCATCCGGGGGATATTAGGCTTCATTATTATCATCTTAACCGGCAGCGCGGTTGCTGTTGCCGGTCCAATCGGATTTATCGGGTTAATCGTGCCCCATATGGCGAGGCGGCTGGGCGGGATCAGCTATCGCATCATGCTCCCATTATCCGCCTTGCTGGGCGCGCTGCTTCTGGCATCCGCGGATTTTGCGGCGCAGTGGCTGTTCTATCCAGCGGATATCCCTGTAGGCATCATAACCGCTATTCTCGGCGTACCCTTCTTTCTTTATTTGCTCCGCCGCCGCAGAGAAGGGGGACGATCATGAGAAGGAGCAAATTTCTGATTATAATGGCAGGGCTATCGGTAATTCTGCTCGTTGTGGCTGTGCTCAGCCTCCGTCTTGGAGCAGTCAGCACACCGGTAGCCGATATAATAGAGGAGCTGCGTTCTGGCGAATGGCTTGTGTTGAAGTACCGTCTGCCTAGGCTTCTCATCGCCATACTTGTCGGCGTTAATATGGCGGTTTCGGGCTCTATTCTGCAGGGCATTACCCGGAATCCGCTTGCCGCGCCCGATATTGTCGGCATCTCTGCCGGTGGAGGATTGTTTGCTGTAATCGTATTGCTGGTATTCCCGCATTTAGGCGCGCATATCCTGCCCCTTGCTGCGTTTGCCGGAGCAATTCTGGCCGCGACGCTGGTCTATCTGGTTTCGTATCAGCGCGGAGGCATCCGCCCTATGAGGCTGGCCCTGACGGGCGTGGCGATATCGACGGGCTTGCAGGCGCTCATCACTTTTATGATCGTCAAGTTCGCGCTTACCTCCTCTCAGGCGCTCGTATGGCTGAAGGGAAGCTTGTATGCGCGCTCTTGGCAGCATGTAGAGCTGCTCTGGCCCTGGACAGTAGTGGGCGTTTTATTAACGCTCATGTGTTATCGGCTCTTAAATACGCTGCAGCTGGATGAGGATACAGTGAAGGGTCTGGGCATGCGTATACAGCTTGCACGTATTGCCCTGCTGGCTATTGCGGTTGGTCTGGCTGCAAGCTCGGTTGCCATTGCAGGAACAATCGGATTTGTCGGTCTTGTTGTTCCGCCGCTGGCCAGGCTGCTCGTCGGGTCTGACAGCAGGTATGCCGTGCCGGTCGCTGCTATGATCGGGGCGGTGCTCGTCGCAACGGCAGATATGCTGGGGCGCATCGTGCATCCGCCGCTCGAAATACCGGCGGGTATTATAACCGCTCTGATCGGAGCGCCTTATTTCTTGTATATCCTGCTCGTTCGCAAGGGCAAATAGCCGACAACAATAGGATGACTTGCCGGACAGAAGCAGTCGGCAGACCATAACAAAGGGCAATGCCAGGTCATTAACGATCTGGCATTGCCCTTTTCTTGCGGGATTAATCGTTTCTGCATGTCATTCCATCACTGCCCGGAGGGACTCCGCCAGCTTTACGACCCCTGCCTCTATCTCTTCAGCCCGGGGTCTCGCATAGGTAAGCCGCATGTAGCCGGGCTCGGCTCCGTACACGCTCCCCGGAACAAAAGCGACACCGCGCCTCAACGCCTCGTCCAGCAATCGTCCGTCATGGACCTGGGGGACGACCCTGCACCAGAGATGCATGCCTCCTTGCGGCACCGAAAAATGAACGAGTCCATCCATATGCCGATGCAGCGCCGCAACCAAAGTATCCAGCTTAAGCTGCAATTGGCTGCGAAGCCGTTCCATATGCGGTTGAAACAGCTGCGACTCGATGAAGGAGGCAGCGATCTGCTGAGGGATGACGCTGAATCCCATATCCATTTGCCTTCTGGCGTCGGCCAGGCGCGCAATAACGGACTTGGGAGCTACAATCCAGCCGATGCGCAAGCCAGCGGCAGCGATCTTGGAGAAAGAGCCGATGTACAGTGTGTTGGATGAAGCATCCTCAGCCCTAATCGGCAAAGGATAGTCGTTGCTATAAGCCGTCAGGCTGAGAGGATCATCCTCCACAATCGGAAGTCCCAGCTCGCTTGCCGTATCCAAAAGCTGCTTCTTCCGCTCCGCTTGAAGCACTGTGCCTGTCGGATTCTGAAAGTTGGGATTGACGAAAAGCATCTTGATGCGATGACGGCTGTACAGCTCGCGGATGCTCTCGGGACGGACGCCGTGCTCGTCCATCGGGAGCGGATAGATTCTCAGCCCGGCTGATTGGAACATGGACAGCGAACGGGTGAACGACGGCGTCTCGACCGCGATGGCATCTCCGTGAGACAGCAGGCATTGCGAGATCAGGTATAGCGATTGCTGGGAGCCGCTCGTAATGAGAATGGATGATGGAGAGGTCCGAATGCCACGGTTGCGCTCCAGAAAGGCTGCGAGCGCCTCGCGAAGGGGAGGGAACCCTTGGCTAACGTCAGATCCATTGTCGGGATGATACGTGCAGGTATGCATGATCTCATTGATTTCCCGAATGGGCGACAGATCGGTGGAGAGCTTGCCGCTCGCAAAATCGATAATGGCTTCGTCTTGTGCCAGCGCATCCCGAATTCGCCGCAAAAAAGGCAGGTTGGGAAGAAAGCCTCCACTCTCGGCATAGCGGTGCCACTCCGGCGTACGGCTTGCGGATTGGTTCCAGCCAGAGCTGACCTGAGTCTTGCTGCCGGGGCGGCTCTCAACGAGACCGAGGGAGCGAAGCTCGGCATAGGCAAGCACGACGGTGCTTCGATTGACGCCGAACTGTTCTGCGAGCTTTCGCTCGGAAGGAAGCGGGCTTCCTGGCGGATATTCTCCGTGTACGATCATCTCCTGCAGATGATCGGCAATTTGACGATAAAGAGGAATGGGGCTATCGCGATCGGGCTTCCACATGCTGAACACCTACTTTATAAATAACTTTGGAAGGATAGATAGACGGATGAAAGTCATTTTATCGTATCACAGAGCGAAGATGATCAAAAGGGAAAGTCCTTCGTTCCATTAATGATTAGGAACCAGCAAAACTTGTAAATCCGTATAATTCTATCGACAAAATTGGATAGGTTATATAATAACTGGCAATTATTCGACATTTCTGTAGAGCTATAGTATGATGGAATCTAGTTCTATTTAACTAGACGATATTGATAGATTGGCTATCAGATTGTGATAGATAAATTTCAACATTCAATAATTGTTTGAGTTAAATAATAGCGAGTGTATGAAGTAAGGAGAATGGCTTCACATGCACAGACGGAATGTATTGCTACTTATGATCTCCATTCTTCTTGCAGGGTTAACCGCGTGTGCTGCAGAACGCGATGCGGCTGACACCCCATCGAAGGAGATTCAAGTAGATCATCAGCCCGCTGAATGGAAGGAGGAAGCGCAAGCACTGCACACTTTCATTGCCGAACAGATGACGGGCGAATATGGCGTATATACGAATTGGAAGGACACCGGCCAGTCGGAGGTTGCCGCAACCGGACATGAGGCACTGAGCGAGTCGGCCGGAATGCTGCTGCGTTATTATGCCCGGACAGGGCAGAAGGAAGCCTTCGATCGGACATGGGAGCAAGCAAAGGCAACGTTTGATCTCGATACCGGCTTCAGCTACCGATACAGTCCTGTACATCAAAAGGTATATACACTTAATGCAGCCGTTGACGATCTGCGTCTTATTCGCGCGCTGTACGAAGCGGAGACGGTGTTTGGCACAGACCAATACCGGGAGGAAGCGAAGTCTTACGGTGAACGGTTTATAACTTATAATGTGCAAAGCAGCCGAATGTATGACTTTTACGATGAAGCGTATCGCGTGACCAATGATTTTGTTACGTTATGTTATCTCGATCTGGAGACACTGCGGCTGCTGGAAATTCCGGATGAGCAGAAGGAGCGGCTAATCTCCGGAATGAACGACATTATTCAGAATGGCTATTTATCCGACGCGTTTCCATTCTATGAAACCCGTTATGATTATAGCGCCGGCAGCTATTCATCAGAGGGGATCAATACGGTGGAATCGCTGCTTACGATTCTGCATCTGGCGGAGACAGGGCGTCATCAGGCGGCAAGCATCGAATTCATTAAGGAACGTGTTGCTGAAGGGAATCTGTATGGTCAGTATACAAGGGATGGTGTGCCGACGAATGATGTGCGATCTACCGCGATTTACGCCATTACGGCTATGATCGGGGCCGAGATAGACGATCAGGAGCTTTATGATGTCAGCATTCGGAGAATGCATGAGTTCAAGGTGCAGGACACCAGCCATCCGTTATACGGCGCTTACGGCGATACCGTATCCGGGCAAGCCTATTCGTTCGATAATCTAATGGCTCTGCTGGCGTACACTTATTAATAGAAAGAAGGCTGTGAAGCGATGTTCGTCCGTTCAGTCAGCCGTAATCTGGTACGGTTCGGAACACCATCTGTTGTGGCGGCATTGGGAGTATTGATCATCACGACTCTCGCGTTGTTCGTCCCGCCATTCATTGGCATGGCAGACAATGGAGACTACTTCCGTATTATATACAGCAATGGTCTGTACTTTAGTGCGCCGGATTACGATCAGCAGTATTTGGGTTATTTCGTTAAGGAATACGGTATTTTCCAATATTTTAATGAGAACAGCGCATCTCTGTTTTCATCGCAATCCCTATTTATACGCATGGCGATTATCGTCAATCAATGGTTCAATAGCAGTCTGTTGTTTGATATCCGGTTTCAGGCAGCGATCTACTTGCTTCTATATGTGGCAGCCGTCTATTTGCTGGTTGAAGCGTTGACCTGGAAGCTGCCGGCCAAGCGAGGCTATCTGATTGCGGCGCTAGCGGTCTTCTTGTTCGCGGACACAGGCTATACGGCGTACTTCAACTCTTTCTTTGGCGAAAGCATTGTGTGGATCATGACGCTGCTCGTATTAGCCTCAGGACTTCTGCTCTGGCGCAAACGATACAATGATTATGTACTGCTGGCCATCTTCGTTATCAGTGCGCTTATTCTGACGACTAGTAAACAGCAGAACGCGCCCGTTGGCTTGATTGTGGCCGTACTGGGCATTGTGCTGGTCTTTATCCGCAAGGAGAAGAAATATCGCCTTATTACCTGGACGGCGCTGATCAGCTTGTTCGTAGTCGGGGTCGGCACGTATGTGCTTATTCCGAAGGAATTCGTCAATATCAACAAATACCATGCCATGACCAGAGGCGTGCTGCTTTACTCCGAAGACCCGGAAGCTACGCTGAAGGGATTCGGCATCGACCGGCAGTATGCCGTGTTAAACGGGACGATACATTATCTTCCTTATACAACGGTCGATGTGGATTCACAACTGTTGGAAGACAACTTTTACAGCAAATATGGCTTCGGGTCCATTCTGACGCATTATATTTCCCACCCCGACCAAGCGGTCAAAATGTTAAATTTGGCAGCTCGCAACGGGTTTACGATACGCCCTCCGGCAATGGGAAACTTCGAGAAGTCAGAGGGACGTGAATTTGGCGAGCACACCACCTTCTTCTCAGGCTACAGTCTGATGAAGGATGCGCTGGCGCCGAAGACCTTCGGCTTTGTCATCATCTGGATGGCTGTTGTCATCGGCTTCTATATGCCTACGTTCGTACATGCTGTGAGGACGCGAAATGCCCGGCAGCAGCTGCGGCTGGGGCTTGTGCTGATGTTAATGCTGATGGGCTTGTCCGGCGTGCTCGTGTCGATTATCGGGGCAGGCGATGCCGATCTTGCGAAGCATCTCTTCCACTTTACCGCTACGTTCGACCTGGTTACCTTCTTGCTGATAGCCGATTTGATCGGTAAGCGGCTGTGGGGCAAGCAGGACGAGGCGGTGGCGTAACGGATGGATAAGGAAAGGAGGTTTCGGCATGCAAGAATGGCGCAGACTGCGAGAGCTGGACATTCCGTTTTTACAGTCAGGGCTGAGTAGTTCAATCGTTGTTAAGTTTATCATGCTCATCCTATGCCTCTCGCTGGCAGTCCCCGGAGTGGTGGCTGCCGCGTCTGATGAGAAGCAGCCGGCGCATGTGCTGATTGTATATGACAGCCTGGCGCTGGGCAGCGCGAAAGAAGGCAACATTGAGGCGCTGAAACGCATGGTAGCCGCGTTCGGAGCTAGCGCCACGGTGCAGTCCTTTGGTCAATATGTCCAGGGTTCTATCTCTTCATACGAGTATGTGATTGGCGTGCGGAATCGGAATGATCTGTCTGCTGGCAGTACTGGCTTCCTGCAAGATTTGTCCGCTTATCAAGGGGCCTACCTGCATATCGGCGCTAATCTGCCGGACTCCAAGCGCGCCACGCTTCAGCTTAAGGAGGAGTCGCGGGCCAAGGAGACGGTGTCGCTGTCCATCGGACAGCTTACAGAGTCTTCCATCAAGGTGGGCGGCGGCCGTTTTATTGCTTCTTATGACGGGGTAGGCTACGGCACGATTACGATGGACGGTCAGCAAGGGACGCATCCGTACGGCGTTCGGAATGGATCAACGGCTTATATTCCTCATTACGAGAAAGGCAATCTAAGCGAGTTGGCGCTTGGCTACCTGCTGAAGGATTGGCTGAAGTCGGAGAAGCAGACGCAATTGTATGTGCTGTTCACTGAAATCTATCCATTCTCGGATCTGAAGGCGCTTGTTCGATTGGCAGATTCGCTCTATGATGCGGGCATTCCTTTTATCGTAAGCGTGCGGCCTGTGTTCAGCAACACGGATTATCCTGCCATGAAGCGGTATCTGGAAGCCTTGAAGCATGTCCAGTCGCGCAATGGCAGCGTTGTGGTCCAGGCTCCGAATGTATCCGCAACGATCAGCCAGGATATGACAACACTGGATTTGAAGATGGCGGAATTCATCAATGTGCTGGCGGACTACGGCATTGCGCCATTAGGCGTCGGGGCGGAGATGTACTGGGTGTATGATCAGCACTACAACACAAAAGGGATGGGCGCATTCGATTCCAGCGTGTTGTTTCCTAACGAGGAGATCAAGCATATGGCGAGAGTGGATACGTCGAAGGCGTTCTCTTCATCGCTGTATACGGTCGACATGAATCGAATCGAGCAGTTGCAGCGGAAGGATCTGTATCTGGACCCGCTGCCGATGGATACGGCGCTTGTGCTGGATTTCCCGTCCGATGAAGAGGAGCTGGAAGCGACCATCGATCAGCTGATGGAGGAATGGACATCTTTTGGGGATTATAAGAATATCAGCCATGCGGTCCATACAGAGAAGCATGATATTTCTTCACGCGGCGGAATCTTGTACTTTAATGGACAAGCCGTAACGCTTAACGCGGCAGACAGGCTGATCAGCTCGGAATACGAGTACATCGCCAAGGGCGAGAAGAGCTTCGAGAAACTGTTTACTATGCAAAACAAAATCTTAATCGTACTCATTCTGCTCTCTCTATTCATCTTCGGCTGCTTCCTGATCATCGGCTACCGGATGTACAAGCGGAAGTACGTAATAAGGAGGCGCCTATGACACTTGCCGACATTCTGATGCTCATATCGGTCATTTGCATTTGGTCGCTCTTGCTGGTCAATGTTGTGCTGATCATCGCCGGCTATCTGTATTATATCGAGCTGGAAGACAAGCCGGTCCCCGAGCTTAAGGGCGAAGCGCCATTCGTCTCTATCATGGTTCCCGCTCATAACGAGGGCAAGGTTATCGTCAAAACCGTAGAATCCTTGCTGAGCCTTGATTATCCGCATGACCGGTATGAGATTATCGTTATTAATGATAACTCGTCAGACAACAGCCGGGAGCTGCTGGCCGAGCTGCAAGCGATGCACCCGGAACGCAATCTGAAGGTGATTAATACGGATGCGGTGACAGGCGGGAAGGGCAAATCCAATGCGCTCAATATTGGTTTTGCACAAAGTAAAGGCGAGCTGATCGCAATCTATGACGCTGACAATACGCCGGAGCGGAAGGCGTTATTGTACCTCGTCTCGGAAATTATGAACGATCAGTCGCTGGGAGCGGTAATCGGGAAGTTCAGAACGCGCAACCGCAACGCCAGCCTGCTCACGCGGTTCATTAACGTAGAGACGCTGTCATTCCAATGGATGGCGCAGGCGGGCCGGTGGAAGCTGTTCAAGCTGTGTACCATTCCCGGCACAAACTTTATTATGCGCCGCGAGATTGTCGAACGAATAGGCGGCTGGGATGTAAAGGCGATTGCCGAGGACACCGAGATCAGCTTCCGCATTTACATGATGGGCTACAAGATCAAATTCCAGCCCAAGTCCGTCACATGGGAACAAGAGCCGCAGACGGTCAAAGTATGGTTCAAGCAGCGAACTCGGTGGGCGAAGGGCAATATATACGTCATTGTGAAAAACATCCCGCTGTTGTTCGATAAGTCCGCCCGCAACATTCATTTTGATATCTTATATTTTCTTTCGATTTACTTCTTGCTTCTCACATCGCTCATTATGTCCGATACGCTGCTCATTCTGCATGCGCTTGGGTATGTGACAACCACGATTGCGAGCTTTAGCTCCTTCCTGTGGCTGCTGGCGATCATTCTATTTATTATCGGCACATATATCACCCTCGTAACGGAGAAGGGGGAGATGAGGCTGTCCAATCTGTGGATCATCATGCTTATGTACATATCGTATTGCCAGATGTGGATGGTCGTGGCGGCTTATGGTCTGTACCAATACATAAAGGACCTCATATTCAAACGCGAGGCCAAATGGTATAAGACGGAACGTTTCTAATGCGGAGGGAAAAAGGTGAATAAACGTTTATTGCTCACAGCACTTATAGCTTTGCAGTTGTTTGTTGCCATGATTGCGCCGGCCTCAGCCGAGCAGTCCGCAACGACAGTCACAAGCGAGAATGAGAATGCAATTGCAAATGCGAATGCAACGAAGACCTATGGAAGCAATCTTGCGAATGCGTCCATGATGGGCGGCTTCGCCACTAGCCAGCAATACTTCCAGCTGGAGTCGTACTGGAATGTAGAGACGGTTGATCTTTATTTGGATTATAAGGCAACGCCATTGACACAGGACGAGTCGTCCAGCGTGACGCTGCTGATGAACGGGAAGCCGTTTCATTCGTTTCGTCCGGAAGTGAATGATCAGGAGAAGCAGCATTTGACGGTCAATGTTCCGTTAGAATTTCTGCTGGAAGGGTCCAATTTGCTGACGGTACAAGGCAATATTCAGACCGTCAAGCCAGGCTCGGAGCTTGTCTGTTGGGCCACCGATACGAAGAACAGCTGGCTGCAGCTGTTCGATAGTTCCAGAATAGCGGTGCAATACAAGACAAAGCCAATGGAAGGCACGATTCGTGATTTCAATGTCCATTTCAAAGGACTGGATACCGTGAACGATGGCAAAAATGCCATTGTCGTGCCAACAGACAGCGTTCCGGCAGAGCTGGAAGCGGCGGCCTACGCTTTATCCGGACTGGCCAAAGCGAATCCGCTTAAGCAAAATGTCGTTCCATTGCTTGAGCTTGGCGCAGACAGCGTGAAGAGCAAGAGCGCTATCGTCGTTGTTGCACTCTATGATCATCTGCCCGATGACATCAAGAAGCTCATTACGCGGGAGAGCATGCAGGGGAAAGCCCTTATTCAAGTCGTGCAGCTAGGGAATACATCGGCGCTGGTCATTACGTCCGATGATGCGGAATTGCTGGTTCGCGCAGGCAGACTGGCGGCCAATCAATCCCTGCTGCAGCAGCTGGACCGCGCTTCCAAGCTGGTTGATGCCTCCACAGAGGTAGAAACGCCGGCTGTTGAGATTAGCAAAAATGTGAAGCTGACCGAAACAGGGGATCAGCTGACAGGCGCGCGCCATCGGGAGCAGGTCTATTTTGTCTCCATGCCCGGCAACCGTTCTATTGCGGATGCCAGCAAGCTAAGCCTGGATTTCCGTTATGCCAAAAATCTCGACTTTGACCGCTCCATGGTAACGGTCTATATCAACGATACGCCAATCGGCAGCAAGAAGCTGTCCATGGAGATGGCTGATCGCGATCACATGGCGCTGCAAGTGCCGAAAAACCTGAACATCTCTGGCAATTTCTCCGTCAAAGTCGCGTTTGATCTGGAGATGACGAACCCGGGCTGTATTGAAGAGCAGGATCAGATGCCGTGGGCTTTTGTAGACAAGGAATCCATGCTCCAGCTTCATACAAAAGACCGGGCCGACTTGCTGCTCGACAATTATCCGTATCCGTTCGTTAGAGACGGCAGCTATAATCAGGTAGCAGTCGTACTGCCGAAGGACAAGGACGCTTATCTCTACCAATCGCTTGCGAATGTATTCAATCTGCTGGGCCAATTCGCCCAAACCAATACAGGAGACATTCAATTCTACAGCGATGAAGCGGGAGAGAAGGAGCTGTCCGGGAAGCAGATTATTGCCATCGGCAGCTATGAGAACAATCGTGTCATCCAATCGAATAATGAATCCTTGTATTTCCGGTTTGATTCGAACAGCAAGGGATTTCATTCCAATGAGAAAATGAGCATCGACATCGATTATGGCAAACGGGTTGGTTCATTACAGCTGATCAACTCCCCTTATGATGACCGAAACGGGATGCTCGCGGTGACAGGCTACAGCCCGGAGTATTATGAATTGGCTTCGCAGCTGGTTTCAACGGAAGGGCTGCTGTGGAAGGTATACGGCGATGGCGTATTAACGGATAAGGATGGAGCCGTGCGGCCGTTCCGCTTCAAGGAAGCGGCAGCGCCTGAGTCGCCGTCTGTCATTAGCGATATTATGGACCGGTCCGATGTGCTGAGCTTTATGGTTATCCTGGTACTCGTGCTGCTGTTCGTTCTCGTCTCCTTGATTCTGATGATTCGGAAATATAGAAAGAAACGGGGGAATGTAGAATGAGGCGATTCCAGAGCAGCATGGTTTCGGACGCGGCGTTTATGCTGTTGTTCGCAGCTTGCTTTGTTTCGGTTGTCTTTACGGCCCGGGACCCCGATTTGTATTTGCAAAACATAATATTCTTGAACGTAGCGTTTCTGATTGCGATTATTACGTACTTTACAACGGTGACGACCGGCTTGATTCTTAACATCTTGTTTATATTCGGTTACGGCACCTTTACACTGTATCAGACCGTTATAGTCGGCGGGCTGATTGGTTCGCAAAATTACTTTTGGCTGATTATGACGCCGGTGTTTACACTGGCTACATGGATGATCACGATGTCGAGCAAGAGACTGCAGGCCGAGAATGAGGAGCTGCTTAAAAACAATTCCTCCCTTGCAACAGTCGATGCAAATACGAGTCTCAAGAATACCCTGTCCTTCCAGAACGATGCGACGATCTTTATGGCGCTGTCCTTACGTTATGATATTCCGCTTACGCTTCTGGTTATTCAGGTGAAGTATTGGGACGAGATCAAGCGGATGATTAGCGAGGATCAGCTGACCGAGGCGATTCAGGACATGTCGAAGCTTAGCCAGACCAGCATTCGGACCAATGATGCTTTGTATATGCTGAATCGGGAGCATCCGACGTGGGGCATGCTGCTGTTCACGGATCGTCCTGGCGCGCAGATGGTCATCGATCGGTTGAAGCGGCGAGTGGATGAGTTGAATGAAATGGAATCGGAGAAATATAAAGTTTCGCTTAATTTGAAGATTGGCGCGATTCAATATGAACGAGAGTCGATTCCGACTCCGCTCGACTTCATCGCGCAAGCGAAAAAGCAGCTGGAGTATGATGTATAGCAGCGTATCTCTCCACCAAAAATGAGTGAAAAATGAAAAAAGGAGCAGGCGGATCATTCATCCGTCCGCTCCTTTTTTGTGCAATTTAACTAAAAATTATAAGAACTGGACTTGACGTCTAGTTGTTCTCGCATATACACTGACGATGATTTAGGAGCGCCAATAATGAAAGAAGGGAGTTGAATTAGTGGAGCAATTAGTAAGCATCGTGATGCCCACCTATAACCGGGCAAAGGTGATATCAGGCGCCATTGAGTCCATCTTGCGTCAGCCTTATTCGAACTGGGAGCTCATCGTTGTGGATGATCGCAGCACGGATGATACCGAAGAGGTTATCCGGGAATGGATGTTAAAGGACCCCAGAATTCGGTACGTACGCAATGAGCGGGCAAAAGGGCCCGGAGGTGCGCGGAACACGGGCATGCTGGAGGCGAAGGGGGATTACTTGGCCTTTCTGGATTCCGATGACGCATGGTTTCCTTGCCATCTGGGCGACAGCATGAATGTACACGCCCTTACGAAAGCCCATGTTACCTTTGCGCTTTGGGTGGAGCGCCATGGAGAGGTTGAGTCCTACAACTTCGAGAATGCGGTGGAACGAAATTTATTGAATAAGATGAGGACATCGTTTGAAACGCAGAACGACGGCAACATCATTATATGCGAGAGAGGGCTGTTCGAAGCGTTTCTGTCGCATACCCGCAATTTTTTTCAGCTGAATACGATGGTGTTCCGGCGGGAGCTGCTGGACGAAATCGGGTTGATCAACGAGCAGTTTTATTTGGGAGAGGATACAACCTATCTGCTCCGTTTTTTTGACAGATACCGGATCGCGCTTCAGACGAAGCCTCATTCCGTCTATCAGGAGTCGCCCGACAGTCTTTACTTTTTTTGCGATCGCTGGCTGCTGGACCCGGATACGATTCATCTCCACGAGGAAATCTATGCCAAAATCGAAGGCCTTAGCTTCAAATCAATCAAGGTGCGCGAGCATATTCGCGAGCTTGTTGTGCAATCCGACTCGATCAGCCACAAATCGAAGCAGCTCATGTATATTGATATCGGCATCGCCAGCAAATATTACACGCTTAGTTATTTGAACCGCCACGAGCGCAAAAAGGCGCTGCAATATTGCCGCCAGTCCATTCGCTGCAAAGTTACGATCTTTAATTTGTTGCTGTATGGCAAGCTGCTGATTTCCAACAGAAGAGGGAACGTTTTTTTGCGCAAGGCTCTAAACCTTTGGTAGGCCGAACTTGAAAATAATAGAATTTCCCCCTCTTTTGATACAATTATCACCCTTACGCAAGTGGACAATTAGCTCTACTATAGGGGTAAGGATGCAAGAATTTTCGTGGGTATATATCATTTTTCTGATATATGTATCATTTTTTGCATCTGCTACCCGCACATTGACAACTTCATGGGAATTGTTTTTTATTTTGCAACCACGCTTTAACTCATTACCGCTACACACAATTACACTGTTATGCTCTCCCTACAGGAACCTGCTATCTTAAGACTTTTGGAAGGCTTAGAACCTACTCCACGTTGACACTTTCAGCATTTTCACTCAACATGACCCCACTGACTCAGCACGACCCTCTCACCAGCATGAACTCACCGGCTTAGTATGATTAACCCATCCTTATGCAGTCACCCGCTATGTTTTTGTTGTCATTTTTTTTTACAGAGAGAAGTAATGGATAGTTGTATACTGATTGTTCTTTTCAAAGAATACTTGGATACCAACGTTCGTTATAAGAGGTTTATTTAGGCTAGGATTCTTTTTAAAGACCACCCCACAAGGAGAGTGTATTCATGTTCAGAGAGATGCATAAGTCCAAAATCCACCGTGCAGTTGTTACGGAGGCGAATTTGAATTACGTAGGAAGCATTACGATTGATCAAGATATTTTGGATGCATCGAACATCTTGGAGAACGAAAAAGTGCAAGTGGTCAATATAAATAACGGAGCCAGACTCGAAACCTATGTGATAACAGGGCCAAGAGGCTCGGGTATGATTTGCTTGAACGGCGCAGCTGCCAGGCTTGTACAGCCAGGGGACCGCGTCATTATTATCTCGTACGCGATGATGGAGGAATCGGTCGCGCGCACATACCGTCCGCATGTCGTCATTATGGACGACCAGAATCGGATCGTAACGGAGGAGTATCAGGAACTGCATTCCACAACGGTGTGACAAAAAGTCGAATCGGGGGATGCCAAATATGAAAACCATCCGTAATCTGACCGCCGTTTTGCAGGAGCGCAAACAAAGTGAAGCGGGAATTCGGTTTTGCGAAAGCGGCCAAGAACGCTTTTTATCCTATGGCAGCTTGCTGGCATCAGCTAGCAGGGCGCTGCATGCGCTTCATGAACAAGGTCTTCGGGCAGGAGACTTTGCTGTTATGCAGACGGAAGAAAACGAGCCGTTTATCGTTCTGTTCTGGGCTTGCGTGTTAGGAGGCATTATCCCTGTTCCAGTAACAGCGGCGCGGACGGACGAAGGCCGCCATAAGCTGATTCAGGTATGGAAGCAGCTGGAATCGCCGAGATTGCTTTGCGATGAAGCGCTTTGGCCCGGTATTCAAAGCTACGCTTTGAAGCAGGGAGAGGAAGAATTGGCAGCGCAGCTGGAAGCCGGCAGCCTGTCGATTGCGGCATTGCTGGAGGCAGCCTCGGACTTAAACGGGCTGCAGGCGGAGCACCATGATGCTGCCGAGACGGACATCGCCTTTATCCAATTCACTTCCGGCTCTACCGGAGATCCGAAGGGAGTTGTGCTGACGCACGGCAACCTTCTAGCCAATATGCGTGCCATTCAGAATGGCGCGCAATCGACGCAACAGGATTCATCGCTTAGCTGGCTGCCTCTGACGCATGATATGGGGCTGATCGGATTCCATCTGTCTCCGCTGCTCTGCGAGATGAATCAGCTTCATCTGCCAACCTCGACATTTGTGCTTCATCCGATGAAGTGGCTGGAGCTGGTGAACCGGCATCGGGTGACCTGCCTGTCTTCGCCGAACTTTGGGTATGTGCACTTTCTCCAGCATTGGAAGCCGGAAGGCGCCGCGGAGTGGGATTTGTCATGCGTCAGGCTGATCTTCAACGGCGCGGAGCCGATCTCGGCCGCTCATTGCCGCGATTTTCTGGAGGCGATGCAGCCGTACGGCTTAAAGCACAATTGTATCTTCCCGGTGTATGGGCTGGCGGAAGCGAGTCTCGCCGTTACTTTTCCGGGCATCGAAGAACCATTGAATACCGTTAGGCTGGAACGCAAATCACTTGCGATTGGCGAGCCCGTGCAGTTATCCGGGCCGGATGATCATGCCGCTATTGAGATCGTCGAGCTGGGCTCTCCTGTACAGGAGTGCGAAGTGCGAATTTGCACGGAGACTGGAGAGCTCTCGGAAGCTGGAAGCGTAGGCTTAATTCATATTAGAGGGCGCAACGTAACCGCCGGTTACTATAAGCGTCCTGATGTAAATGAACAAATCATCTCGCCAGAGGGCTGGCTGAATACCGGTGATTTGGGTTTCATGCTGAATGGACGTTTATATGTGACCGGCCGTATGAAGGACGTCATTTTCGTCAACGGGCAAAATGTTTATCCGCATGACCTGGAGGCGTTGATTAGTGTTCTAAAAGGAGCCGAAATAGGGAAAACGGCGATCACCGCCGTTCAGGATGAAACGACTAAACGGGACGCAATCGCGGTATTTGTTCAATACCGCGGCAAGACGAGCGGATTTTTGCCGCTTCTAGCCGATGTGAGAAAGCTGCTGAACAGAGCTGCCGGGCTGGAGGTAGCCTTTGTTGTGCCGATCCGGCGCATACCGAAAACAACCTCTGGCAAAATTCAGCGTTACGTACTCGCTGAAGCGCTCCAGGAAGGAGCATTCGCAGAGGCGCTCTCAGAAATTGCGGAGTTCGAAGCGGCAGCCGCACTTGAGATGACGCAAGCCTCCGGGGAGGGAACAGGCCTGGATTCCGGCTTGGAACCCGTGACGGAAACCGAGCAGCAGGTCATGTCCATATGGCGCGAAGTGCTGGGGAAGGATTATATAAGCCGGACAGACAGCTTCCTGGAGCAAGGGGGCAATTCGCTGAAGGCGGCTTATGCTGCTGCCAATCTTCAAGAGCAATTCGGAGTCGAGCTTACGCTCACCGAATTGTTTTTGCATGATTCGGTGGAGGCGCTGGCTGCTTTGCTGGACCAAAGGACGAAGGAGCGCGGGGCTGCTGGCAAGGCTGTGACGCTGCCGCTTACCAAAGCGGCGGAGCGTGCGTACTATCCGGCGACTTCCGCGCAAAAACGGCTGTATATTTTGGAAGAACTGAATCCGGGGCTGCTTAATTACCACCTGCCGTTTGCAATTGAGGTGAGCGGCCCGATGGATATAGATCGATTCGGCGATGCGTGGAGAGCGCTTATCCGCCGGCATCCGGCGCTTAGAACCTCCTTCTTCATGGAGGAAGACACTGTCATGCAGCGCATCGAAGAAGAAGTCTGCCTGCCGCTTACGATGGTTGACGGTCGCGGCTGGTCTGAATCGGAGCTGGCAGCGCGGCGGCGCGGTTTCCTGAAGCCATACCGTTTGGAGCAAGCCCCGTTATTCCGTATGGAGCTGGTGCAGCGGGAAGGGGAATCCAGCCTGCTGTTGCTGGACATGCATCACATCATTACCGACGGCACGTCGATGGGCATCCTGATGCGCGATCTTGCGGCGCTCTATGACGGGACGGTTCTTGAGCCCTTAACGATCCATAGCGGGGATATCGCGTTATGGGAGGAAGCGGGCAGGGACAGCGGCATGCTGGAGCGCCAGCAGCGTTATTGGCGCGAAGCCTATCAAGACGGAGTGCCGTCTCTGGTCATCCCGACTACCCGCCCAAGACCGCAGTCTCCGAGCTATCGGGGGGCTATTGAGCGATTCGAGCTTGAGCCTGCGCTAGCGGCAAGTCTTCGGGCGTTGGCTGAACGCGAAGGCGTTACCTTGTACACGGTGCTGCTTTCGCTTTATTATTCTTTGCTTTCGAAGTATACAGGCGAATCCGATCTTGTGGTCGGAACGGCGGCTGCAAGACGGATGCGACTGGAGCAGCAGCACATGGTCGGGATGTTCGTCAATATGGTGCCGATCCGTTTGCGCGCTGAAGGCGATACAGGATTCAATCAATGGCTGAAGCTCGCTAATGGTGAGGTGCTTGCGGCTATCGGTAATGGAGATGTGCCGTACGAGGACATTGCAGAGCTGGCGAATGCCAGACGGGAGTTCGGTCGGAATCCGCTATTCGATACGGTCTTTACGCTGCAGAATATGGAGCTGCCCGAATGGCGGAGCGGGGATGTGGCTTATGCGCCAAGAGCGATGGATACCGGGATGGCCAAATTCGATCTGACTTGGGAATGCATTGATACCGGAGCTGGCATCGCCTTCACGCTGGAATATGCGCTTGATTTGTACGACGAGGTGGCTGCCCAGCAGCTGGCGCGGCATTATGTAGCGCTTGCAGCAGCGGTTGCTGCCAAGCCGCAAATGACATTGGCCGAGCTCGATCCTCTCGGCAGTCAAGAGAGAGAGCATATTCTGGAGCTTAGCCGCTCAGGCGCAGCTTCTCCGCAGGAGCTGTCGCTGCACAGGCTGTTCGAGCGACAGGCGGCTCTCATTCCGGATCGTATTGCCGTAGAGATGGGCGAGCAATCGTATACCTACAGCGAGCTGAACGGCCGAGCCAACCGAATCGCGCATGCACTTGTGCGAAGCGGCGTTCAGCCGGGCTTCAAGGTCGCGCTTCTGATGAAGCGCTCGCGCGATATGATTGCGGCGATACTTGCTGTGTTGAAAGCTGGGGCCGTCTATGTGCCGATTGATCCGCAATATCCCGAGGATCGGATGCGGTTTATGCTGCAGGATACAGAAGCTCGGGCTATCGTGGCTGCGGCATCGACAAGGGAGCTATGCGCCCGGTTAGCCGATGACAGCATCAGTGTCATCGACTTGGAGGAGGCGGGTGCGAGCTGGGCCGGCGAGTCCAGCCATAACTTGGCCATTGACGGAGCTGCGGACGACTTGGCTTATATGATGTACACCTCCGGCTCGACGGGCAGGCCGAAGGGAATTATGACGTCACATCGCAATGTGTCCAGAATTGCTATCCATACCGATTATGTGCGCATCACTGAAAGCGATGCGCTATTGCAGCTATCGAATTATGCGTTTGACGGATCAACGTTTGATATATATGGAGCGCTCCTGAACGGAGCCAAGCTGACGCTTGTCGGCGAAGAGGAAGTAGCCGATATTTTGCGTCTGACCGAGCTGATCGAAGCTCGGGGCATTACGGTCTTTTTTGTAACGACGGCATTATTTAATACTTTAGTTGATCATGGACTGGAGTCGCTGCGCAGCCTGCGCCACATCTTGTTTGGCGGGGAACGGGCTTCTGTACGGCATATCCGCAAGGCTCTCCAGGCTCTGGGGCCAGGTGTGCTGCTTCATGTGTACGGACCTACGGAAACGACAGTTTTCGCCACTTGTTATCCGATTGCGGAGAACTGGGACGGTGAGTCGGCGGCTACGGTGCCGATCGGCGCGCCGATTGCCCGTTCAGAGACGCTTGTGCTGGATGAGAGCGGCAGACTGCTGCCGTCGCTTGTGCCGGGCGAGTTATGGATAGCGGGAGACGGAGTGGCGGCCGGTTATGTGAATTTGCCGGAGCAGACCGCTTTGAAATTCAAGCCGCATCCTTTTCGAGAAGGGTCGTTTGTGTACCGAACCGGCGATCTGGTGCGCAGGCTGCCTGATGGCAATCTGGAATTTTTGGACCGGATCGACAGTCAGGTCAAGCTGAGAGGCTACCGGATCGAGCTGGGCGAAATCGAAAGCCGATTAGTAGACTGTCCGGGTATCAAGGAAGCGGTTGTGGTGCTTGTGGAGGGCGAAGGCGCGCCGTATCTATGCGCGTATGTCGTTGCAGAGCAAGCTGAGGCGCAGCCGGACATTCGGAGTCAATTGGCGGGCAAGCTCCCGTCCTTTATGATTCCGTCCGCATTTGTCCCGCTGGAGAAGCTTCCGCTTAATGCCAATGGCAAGGTGGACAAGAAGCTGCTGCCTGCACCGGAGGATATCATTGCCGGAGCAACGCGGTCCGTTCCTTATGAAGCGCCGGCTACGGAGACGGAGAGAATCGTTGCGAGCCTATGGCAAGAGGTGCTTCATGCCGATCAGGTCGGTGCGCTGGATGATTTCTTCGAGCATGGGGGGCATTCCTTGAAGGCTGCCGCACTGGCAGCGGGAATCTACAAGCATTGCCGGGTGCGCATGCCGATTCGGGAAGTATTCGCCCTGCCGACGGTTCGAGAGCAGGCGGCCTGGATTGACGAAGCGGCAACGGAAGTCTATGAGCCCATTACCGCTATTCCCGAGGCGGTTTCTTATCCGCTTAGTCCGCCGCAGCAGCGCATGTTTTTGGCGGAGGGCATGGCGAATATCGGAATGGCCTATCATATACCGCTCGCCCTCAGATTGTCTGGCACCGTGGAAGCGGCCAGGATTGAGGGGGCGATACGTGCATTGATTGCCCGTCACGAACCGCTGCGCACCTCATACCGGTTCATAGACGGCGTTCCAAGTGGAATTGTTCAATCCAATGCTCCATTCGCGCTGCAAAGGGCCGATCTCTCTTATCAGTCCTTGGAGGAATGCTTCGGCGGGTTTTACCGCCCCTTGGATCTGGCTGCAGCTCCAGTGCTGGCTGCATGTTATTGCCGTCCTGCAGCGGATGGGGAGGATGCCTATTTGCTGCTGAATCTTCATCACATTGTGGCGGACGGCATTGCCGTCAAGCTGCTGCTGGAGGATCTGGCGGCATTGATCGATGGAGCAGAGCTTGCTCCGATTACGCTGCATTACAGGGATTATGCCGCATGGCTTGAACGGCAATTCGGCTCGGAGCGGGAGAAGGCAGACCTTGCCTATTGGACGGCGCAGCTTGCCGGTCCATTGCCGCTGCTGGATATGCCGCTTGATCATCCGCGCGGCGAGCGTCAGATCTTTGCTGGAGATACGTATACGTTCAGCATTTCGTCCAAGCTGGCGGAACGGCTGAAGGAGATGTCGTCGAGAGCCGGCGCCAGCTTGAACAGCCTGCTGTTTGCGGCCTATGCGCTGCTGCTCAAGGGGACCTCGCATCAGCATGAATTCATTATTGGTTCATTGGCTGCGGGAAGAACGCATCCCGATACGGCCCGGATGATCGGCATGTTCAATCAGTTCCTGCCGATTCGGATGACAGTTGCCGATGAGCTTGCTTTTCAGGATTTTGTAAGCGAGACGCATGAGAGGCTGCTTGCCGCTTACGAGCACGGCGATATCGGATTTGAGCGGGTGATGGAGTCGGTCAAGCTTCCGCATGACCCGTCGCGCAACCCGTTATTCGATACGATGCTGATCGTCCACAACCAATTTGAGGACGATCAGCTGATTGTTCGCGGCAACGGCTGGAGCATGGAACCCCTCTCTGTCAGCCACGGAACGTCCAAGCTGGACTTGAAGCTGGATATCTACAATGACGGCGATGGGGCTTTAAGGGCAGAGCTGGAATACAATACGGGGCTGTTTCACCGAAGCACGATGGAGCGATTGGCGCATCGGCTGCTGCACCTATTGGAGCAGACGGCTGCCAAGCCGGAATTAACCTGCGGCGATGTGTCGATGGCGACGCCTGCGGATAAGGCCAGCTTTGCTGAATGGAATGATACCGCGCATCCCTATCCGCAGGACGGGACGATTCATGGCTGGTTCGCCCAGTCGGCGGAGCGGTGGCCGGACCGGATTGCAGTAAAGTCAAGTGAAGGCTTTCTGACGTACAGAGAACTGAATGATCGGGCGGAGCGCCTGGCTGTTCTACTCAAAAGCAAAGGTGTGACGGTCGAAACGGTGGTACCGATTGCTGCCTACCGTTCGCAGTCGATGATGGTTGCGATTATGGGGGTGCTGAAGGCGGGAGGGGCTTATTTGCCGATCGACCCGGAGCATCCGGCGGAGCGGATTCGCGGCATATTGGAGGATAGCGGAGCTCATTTGGTTCTTGCAGGAGCCAGATGGACGCACACCCTTCCAGCATTCCATGGAGAGGTGCTGGACCTCGATGCGCTTGCGGATGAGGCAGCATCAGAGCGAGAAGAGCTTGTCTTGCCGTTGTCACAAGCGGCTGGGCCGGACAACTTGGCTTATGTGATCTATACATCGGGTTCTACCGGCAAGCCCAAGGGCGTGATGGTGGAGCATCGGTCGGTTATTAACCGACTCCACTGGATGCAGGCGGCATATCCGCTGGACGAGCATGATGTGATTTTGCAAAAAACGCCAATTACATTCGACGTATCGGTATGGGAGCTGTTCTGGTGGAGCTTTGCCGGCGCTTCGCTCTATTTGCTGGAGCCTCACGGGGAGAAGGAGCCGTCCGTCATGCTGCGCGTGATCGAGGAGCAAGCGGTTACGGTTATGCATTTTGTTCCGTCTATGCTAGGCGTCTTCTTGCCTTATGTGAGGGATACCGGACGAGGCAGCGAGTTACGAACGCTGAGGTTTGTCTTCGCAAGCGGAGAGGCGCTTAAGCCGGCGCATGTCTCAGCCTTCTACAGCATGATGGAGCTGGAAGGTCATAGCTCCCGACTTATTAATCTATACGGTCCGACGGAAGCGACAGTTGACGTCAGCTATTACGATTGTACCGGCCACGCATCGGGACCGGTTCCGATTGGCCAGCCGATCCATAACATCTCGCTCCATATCGTGGACGAGAGAATGAGGCCGCAGCCGCTCGGCGTATCCGGCGAGCTCTGCATTGCGGGCGTTGGTCTTGCTCGCGGCTACCGCAACAGGCCGGAGTTGACGGAGCAAAGCTTCGTTCCGAATCCGTTTGCCGATGGCGAGAGACTCTACCGAACAGGCGACCGGGCAAGATGGCTGCCGGACGGCACCATTGAATATTTGGGACGCTTTGACCATCTGGTCAAGCTGCGCGGATTGCGCATCGAATGCGGCGAGATCGAGCATGCGCTGCTCATGCAAGAAGGCATTCGCGACGCCGTGGTGATGGCTGTTGCAGACCGGGCTGGCGAGGCGGCGCTCTGCGCTTATCTTGTCACTGCGGGTGGCATCATGCCGGATGAGTCGGCGCTGCGGGCCTCGCTTAAGGGACTTTTGCCCGACTATATGGTGCCTTCGTATTTTGCAGCTCTGGAAGCTTTCCCGCTTAGCCCGAGCGGCAAAGCGGACCGGGGCCGGCTTCCACAGCCGTTGTTTGCCGAGACGGTAGCATCCTCTGGCGAAGCTCCGGCTACCGCAACGGAAGTCAGTCTAGCCGAGCTATGGACCAACGTCCTTGGTATCACGGACGGAGATGAAGCTGCCGCATCTGCCAGCACTATCGGCAGAGACGATCATTTCTTCCAGTTGGGCGGCCACTCCTTGCGCGCCGCACAGCTGGCGGGGCTAATCGAGCAGCGCTACAGCGTAGCGTATGCGATGAAGGATGTATTCGAGGCACCGGTGCTGCGCGATATGGCTAGCCGTATCGACGCTGCGGAGAAGAAGGCAGCTGCCGTAATTGTACGGGCGGCAAGCCGGACGCATTATCCGTTATCGCTGGCGCAAAACAGACTGTTTGTCCTGCAGCAGCTGTATCCTGCGAGCACGGCGTATAATTTGCCGCTCATGTTAAGGATCAACGGGTTGCTGGACGCGGATCGGCTTCGGGAAGCCATCCAAGGGCTGATCGACCGTCATGAGCCGCTGCGCACCAGCTTTGATTGGGTGGACGGCAAGCCGATGCAGCGTATTCATGATTCGATTTCGATTGAACTGGATTTGCAACGCCTGTCTGCTGATATGGATGTGGATGCCTGGGCCCGTGAGCTTATTCGGCCGTTTGATCTGCGCGAGGCTCCGCTGATCCGGGCGTTCCTGGCCACGGATGGCGCTGGCTGCCATACGCTGCTGCTGGATATTCATCATATTGTAGCTGACGGGGTGTCCATGAACGTCATGGCACGTGATTTCGAGCAATTGTACGGCGGCCAAGCTCTGGCCCCGCTATCCATTCAGTACAAGGATGCTGCCGTCTGGCAGCAGGAGTGGATGGCTTCAGACGAGAGGAAGCAACAGGAGCACTATTGGGTCTCCCTGCTGTCGGGTACGCTTCCCGTGCTTCATCTGCCAACCGATCATCCAAGGCCGGCTGAGCAAAGCTTCACCGGAGCCAAGCTTGCGCTTCCGATTCCTGGAGCGCTTGCCGGGCTAGTGAAGTCCGAAGCGGAGCAATGGGGAATGACGCCGTTTCATATTTGGCTTGCAGGCTATCACACGCTGCTGCATCTGATGACAGGAGAAGACGATCTGATCGTCGGAACGCCGGTTGCCGGACGCTTCCATCCCGGCACCGAAGCTTTGGTCGGCATGTTCGTCAATACGCTGCCGATTCGCAGCAGGCCGACTGGCGAGCTTCCGTTCAGAGCATTTGCCGAGCAGCTGAAGGAAGCGGCTCTTGCCTCGCTGGACAACGGCATGCTCCCGTTTGAGCATATGGTGACCATGCTGGATGTGCCGCGTGATTTAAGCCGTAATCCGTTGTTCGACACGATGTTTGTCATGCAGCATTCGGAGTCCGGTCAGAAGGCTGCCGACTCCCTGCAATTCGAGGCTGAAGTACCGGACAATCGCGTATCGAAGCTGGATTTAACGTTTGAGATCGCGGACCAAGGCGCCAAAGGAATCGCTTTGACGATTGAATATGCAGATTCGCTGTTTAACGCAGACAGCATACAGAGAATGGCTGATTGGTACTTGCGTCTATTGACAGTTGCACTTGCTGAGCCGGAGCGTCCGCTGGGAACAATCGGATTGCTCGATCCTATGGAGGCGAAGGAGCAAGCGGAAGCGTTCAATGGGACGACAGTTCCCTATGCAAGCCATTTGACGGTTGAAGCTTATATGGAGGAGCAGGCGGCAGAGACGCCGCAGGCGGTTGCGATTCAAGCGGAAGACGGACAATTGACCTACGCGGAATTGGACGAGCAAGCGAATCGTCTGGCCAGAGCGCTCAGGAAGCAAGGCATCATGCGCGAGGAGCGTGTGGCGGTCGTTATGGACCGCAGCCTGACGATGATGATAGCGATCTTTGGCGTGCTGAAAGCAGGCGGCGCTTATGTGCCGGTCGCTCCAGGCTTGCCGCAGGAGCGAATCCAGTACATGCTGGACAATTCCGGCGCCAAGCTTGCCTTGGTTCAAGGTGAAACGCCAGAGGGACTGGGCGATTCTATCCCTGTGCTGCAAGTGAATGAGGCGATTGCGCTGGAGCGGGACGCATCCCCGGTGGAGAAGCTGCATGATCCCAGCTCGCTTGCGTATGTTCTGTATACGTCGGGTTCGACCGGACAGCCCAAAGGCGTCATGATTGAGCATCATTCCGTCGTGAACCGAATCGGCTGGATGCAGAAGGAGTACGGGCTGGACGCAAGCAGTGTGATCTTGCAGAAAACACCGATTACGTTCGACGTTTCGGTGTGGGAGCTGTTCTGGTGGAGCTTCGCTGGAGCCAGGCTGGTGCTGCTGCCTCCGGGCGGCGAGAAGGACCCGGCGCTTATGCTGGACACAATCAATCGCCACAGCGTGACAACGATGCACTTTGTGCCGTCCATGCTCCATCTGTTCCTGGAGCATCCCGATCTGCTGCGCGGCGAGGCCAGGATGGAGAGCCTGACGCATGTATTCGCCAGCGGCGAAGCGCTGACCGCCGATCAGGCGGAGCGGTTCCGCGAGCGAATCGGCGTTCCGTTCGGAGCCAAGCTAATTAATTTGTACGGTCCGACGGAAGCGACGGTTGACGTCTCGTATTATGACTGCTCCACCGGACCTGTTCCGATTCAAGTGCCGATCGGCAAGCCGATTGACAACATCGCGCTCTACATCGTGAGTGGAGCGATGGCGCTTCAGCCCGTAGGCATAGCCGGGGAGCTATGCATATCCGGCGTTGGCCTGGCGAGAGGTTACATAGGGCGGCCGGATCTGACGGAAGAGAGGTTCGTCCGCAATCCGTTCCGGAAGGGCAGCCTGATGTACCGGACCGGCGACCTTGCCAGATGGCTGCCGGATGGGGCGATTCAGTATTTGGGACGGATCGACCATCAGGTGAAATTGAGAGGCCTGCGCATTGAATGCGGAGAAATCGAGCATGTGCTGCTTCGCCATCCAGCAGTTTCGGAAGCGGTCGTTATGAAGCGGACGGCGGCTAGCGGCAGCGAATATTTATGCGCCTATGTCGTTTGCGACGAACAAACGGAGCATCAGGCATTGCGAGACTTTACGGCGGTTCACCTGCCGGATTACATGGTTCCGTCGGTCGTGGTAGAGCTTTCGGCCATGCCGCTGTCCCACAGCGGCAAAGTTGATCGGAAGGCGCTGCCCGAGCCGGAGATTGCGGCAGACCGCGGAGTGGAATTTGCGGAAGCGGCAAGCGATACCGAGCAGGCCATTGCTGCGATATGGCGCGAGCTCTTGCAGCGAGACGACTTCGGCATTCATCATCGTTTCTTCGATGTCGGGGGAGAGTCCCTGCTGCTGGTGCGTGCGCATCAACGGCTGGAGGAGCGATATCCCGGCGCATTAAGCGTAACGGATTTGTTCACGTATCCGACGATCGCCTCCCTTGCGGCCTACTTGGACTCCAAGAGCCGCGAGCTGGCGAGCTGGGAATGGAGCGGACTGCCGATGTCCCGCGATTTCGCGAATGACGGCTATGCCGCAGAGCGCTCCGGCAGCATCCGGTTTGTGCTGGACGAAGCTGTGGCGGGAGGGTTAGCTGAGCTTGCGAAGGCTCAATCATTGTCGGTGGAAGCCGCCGCATTCGCCGTTTACCTGTATTTCTGGCGAGGGCAATCCGGCCTAACGGAGCTTGTTCTTCCTTGGATGACGGACAAAGGGCTGATCGCACCAAAGGCTATCGACTTTGGGGAGGTTCGCGACTTTGATCTGCTGCTGCGCCTTGCAGGCCAGCAGGCTGCTGCGAGCGATTCTTATGCAGTACGGCAAATCAAGAAACGTTCGCAAGCTGAGCATGAATTTGCCCTGTTCCCGTTATTCGCAGGGGGAGCGCGGCATGGCTTCCAAGAGCAGGAGGAGCTCTTCGAGTTATTTGATCTAGTGTTGTATATAGGGGAAGATACTGCTTCAAGCGACACGGGAGAGCCGCAAATCGGCGGCATATGGTCCTATAATGCCCGGCGCTTGGAGAGAGATACGGTAATGGACTTTGCCTCTGATTACTTGGAGCTGCTCTCCAAGGTTGTCGAGCAATATCGGGCCGCAGCAAATAGCGCCGCTACAGGGGGATAAGACGGCATAGCCGGGTTGCACCGGACCCCAGAGAATTTCAATACAGAAGGAAGAAAGGAGCTTTCCTGTGAAAAAAGTCTTAACGATGATAGGGAATATTGCGCTGTATCTCGGGGTCTTTTATGCGCTGCTCTATCTGCTTCGCTCCACTTACAATTACGAAGTGACATTGTCCTTCGCCAAGTTTCTGGACCGCAACCCGGCTATGTTTATGGCCGTGCTATTTACGCTCATTACGCTGGTGTATATGCTCATCTTTCGAATCAAGGCCTGGATCTGGCCGAATGCGGAGAGGAATTTGTTCCGCGCCGCAGGCTTCAAGAAGCTAAGCGCCTCGCGCGTTCTGCTGATGATTGGGTTAGGACTGGCGGGAAGCTTGTTCAGCATTGGACTTATCGTCATTGACGACATTGCGAATCTATTCCCGTCCATCCCTTTTCTGGTCGACGATTTGATCAGAGGCGATTCGATTCTTTATGTCATTCTGGGAGCGGGCTTGATTGCGCCGGCATTCGAAGAAGTTTTGTTCAGGGGTCTTATCTTTGGCGAGCTTCGCAGAATCATGCCTTTGTATGTTGCCTTGGTGCTGCAAGCCGCGGCCTACGCTTATTTCCAGCCTAGCGCTGTGCTTTCGGTTATTAGTATCGGATCGGGACTGATATACGGCGTGCTGTATTTGCGTACGGGGTCCTTATGGGCGCCGATTCTGGTGCAGAACACGGCTATGGGCACGATTTTCCTATTCAAATACGTTGGATTCTACGAATGGTACGACAAGCTGGGCGATGTTGCGCTGTATATCCTTACAGCATTGTTCTTGGCTGCACTGCTGGGAGGCTCCCTCTATGTATGGCGGACCTCAGGCAGCGGCAAGGATGGGCACGCAGTTCATACGCTGACGGCAGATGCGCCGCCGGTAAGGAAGGGGATCTAACGATATGAAGCCTTGGGGAATTATGCTGTCTCGCGTTGTGGTCATTATTGGCCTGTATTTTGCCTGGTTCTTCACCGTTACGACGCTGTTTTTTGATTACATTTATCCGTTAAGCCCATGGTTTGAGCGAAACACGGTTACGGTCATTATTTTGAATGATATTGTAGGTCTGCCGTTAATGGTTCTGGCTTGGCGCTTTTTGTTCAAAGGGAATTTGTTCAAGGCCGCCAAGTTCCGCGTCATGGATCGCAGATCGGTCGGGATCGCCTTGTGGATCGGGCTTGGAGCGGGTCTGTTTACCGTCGCCTTCTCCCAGCTTCCTGCAATCGCGTCGGATAAATATCAATTCCGCGAACTGTTTGATTATCTGAATCGTGCGGAATGGTATGTGTTCTTTACCTTCTTAATTCTCGGCAACATCTACAAGGAAACGTTGTTCAGAGGCGTTCTGATGAATGAGTTCAGCCGCGTATTTCCGGTCTGGCTGGCAATCGGCATTCAAGGTGTGCTGTATGGAGCCCTGTTTTTCTTCGGGGATATCCCGCTGTCGTTGTACGGGTTCCTCGGAGCGGTTATTTTCGCGCTGCTGTACGTATGGTTCAAATCCATATGGGCGCCGATTGCTGCGCAAATCGCCTGTCAGGGCAGCCAATATCTGCTATGGCATTACGGGCCCGAGTCGGACAATGTAGCCGTCCTGTCTGTCGTCATGGCCATTGCGGCCGTTATGATTGCAGCCGGTATATTCTTCGCCGTGAAGCATCGCGGACGGGTTGCCGCGTCGTTGCCTGACGAGGCGGTGACATCGGCTTGAAGGGTTTCCTGATAGCGGCAAAGGCCGTGCTGTATTTGGTCATCTATGCGGCGATCGTGATGCTGGTCAATCAAGCGATGTACAACTGGATCAGCGATCCCAAGCTTCACGACTGGATCGTGAACAACTCCGGCATTGTGCTGATTGTCTCTAATATCATCGTGCTGGCGGTATACATCCCGATAATGCGATGGCAAAAAATGACGCTAAAGGATTTGGGCTTTGTCCCGCCGCGCAGCGGTTCGTTCTGGCTAGCCGCCGGAACAGGGATATGGCTGGGTCTGTTTATCACCACGTTTACCCGGTTGCCTTGGATCAAGGTTAACTTCCCGGCGATTGCGGATTTGGTCGCATTCGTAGCCGGAGGTCGATTCATCATCTTCCTGCTGGGCAGCCTGCTGCTCGGTTCCTTGCTGGAGGAATGGCTGTTCCGGGGGATGATCTTCCATACTTTAAGGCAGCGCTTGTCCGTGACGTGGACGATTCTGATTCAGGCCGTATTGTTCGGCGCCGTATTTATGAATGTGACGGTGGGGGCGTTCGCCGCGTTAGGCGCTGTCGTATACGGCATTGTCCGCGCCGGATCGCATTCGCTCTGGGCGTCGCTTGCGGCTCATATCCTCAGTACGGGCAGCCTCTACATCCTATTGAAATGGTCTGGCGATTGGCCATCCGGCACGCTCGGCTTGCTGGCCCTGATTAGCGGGCTTGGCATTGTCGCGCATGCAGGCTTGCTGCTGCGCCGGTCTAATAGAAGCGTGGACAAGGGAAAAGCCATCAGCGGTACTACTACTAGCTAGGAGGGATTGGCGCCATGTTTCAACTGGATCTGCTGGATGCCAAAAAAGAGTATGACACATCCGGGCGGAAAGGGCGGAGTGGAGGTTCCATCTCCGATATTTCCCTCAAGGATATTGCCATTGTCGGGATATCCGCCAAGCTGCCGCGCGCAGAATCGCATGAGGCTTTCTGGGAGCTTCTGCGAAGCGGGCGAGATCTTGTAGGCGGATTCCCTGAATCACGCAAGGAGGAACTGAAGCCGTATTTGCGCCTCATGGAGGCGCAATACGGCTCCATCTCCTTTTTTGACGGAGCGTATTTGGACGATATATCTGGTTTTGATTATTCTTTTTTTCGGCTTTCACCCAAAGAAGCGTCGTTAATGAGCCCTGCTCAGCGGCTGTTTCTGCAGACAGCCTGGCAGGCGCTTGAGGATGCGGGGTATGGCGGAGATTCGCTGCACGGCTCGCGTACCGGAATCTTCATCGGGCATAACGCGGATGCGCTTCATGATTATAAGCGGCTGATTGAAACGCTGAACCCGGACGCTTTATCCATGGCGGCTCCCGGCAATTTAAGCTCTATGATTCCAAGCCGAATCTCCTATCTGCTTAACTTGCGGGGGCCAGCGATCAGCGTGGATACGGCATGCTCTTCCTCGCTGGTGGCCCTGCATCTCGCTTGCCAATCCATTCGCAGCGGCGAATGCGAGGCGGCAATAGCCGGCAGCGTGAAGCTGAATGTGCTGCCGATGGATACGGGCATTCGCCTTGGCATCGAATCGAGCGACAACCGGGCCAAAACGTTCGATGAGTCGTCGGACGGCACCGGAATCGGCGACGGCGTTGTGGCGCTGCTGCTGAAGCCGCTCGCCCGAGCCTTGGAGGAAGGGGATCACGTCTATGCTGTCATCAAAGGCAGCGCGATGAATCAGGACGGCAGCTCGGTCGGCATCACTGCGCCGAATGCGCTGGCGCAGGAAGACGTCATTGTACGCGCATGGCAGGATGCGGGCATTGATCCCGAGACGGTGACGTATATGGAAGCTCACGGCACAGGAACTTCGCTGGGCGATCCGATCGAAATCGACGGCCTTACGCGCGCTTTCCGAAGATATACGGATAAAAAGCAGTTTTGCGCGATCGGCTCGCTGAAGACCAATATCGGGCATCTGGATCATGCGGCAGGCATTGCAGGTCTGCTAAAGGCGATATTATCGCTAGTGCATAAGCAGATTCCCCCTACGCTCCATTACCGTTCGCCCAATCGCAAAATTCCATTTGTAGATTCCCCGGTGTATGTGAATGACGAATTAAGCCCATGGGAGACGGAAGACGGCGGAGCCAGAAGATGCGGAGTCAGCGCGTTTGGCATGAGCGGAACTAACTGCCATGTCATTCTGGAGGAAGCTCCGGCTAAGCGGCAAGCGGGACGAGGTGGCATGGGAGGAATCGGGACAAGGCAAGCTGTGACAGCTGCCGCATTGCAACCGGATTCCGCCGGGACAGAGCTGTTCTGTTTGTCTGCTCATAGCAAGACGGCACTGGAGCGGCTTGTGCGGCTGTACCGGGACTGGGTTGCACAGCACAACGACGATGAGAGCTGGGACCTTGCCAATGTCTGCTACACCTTGGCGGTAGGCAGAGGCGCGCACCGCTACCGGCTTGCCATTGCGGTGAGCGGCCGGGAAGAGCTTGCGCAAGCGCTGCATGCCGCAGCCGAAGGCGAACTGTCCGAGCTTGCGCTGCCTCGCGTCTATTACGGCGTAGCGGATTCACAGACGGCCGGGGATTTGCGCAGGCAGCAGGATGAGCACGAACGGGAGCTGGAAGCCGCGGAGCTCGGCCGTCGCTTTGCTGCCGGTCATGCCATCGATTGGAAGAAAGTTTATGAGGGAAAACGCCGACAAAGGCTGTCGCTCCCGGTTTATGCGTTCGATCTTCATCGTTGCTGGGTGGAGGAGGATCCGCATGCAGCAGCGTTTCGAACGCCGTCGGCCATGTGGAGTGACAGGTGGCTGATCGAGGATATGCCCCAGCAGCTAAGGCAGGAGATGGAGGAGTCCTTTGCCAGATGGCAAGCGGCACTGGAAGCGGAGCAGGGACAGCCTGAGCATAGCGGCAAGCGTGTGATGTTAACTGGAGTGTGTTCCGGCCTGAAGTGGGAACAGTCTGTTGCGGATGTATGGGGAGAATTGCTCGGCTACGCCGAAATGCCTGCGGATGCCGGTTTTTACGATCTTGGCGGTGATTCTATCATCGCGCTCAAAATTGTGAACCGGATTAGCGAGCTTGCGGGTGTCCGCATCCAGGTCGTGGATTTGCTGGCCCATTCGGATTTGCCTGCGTTTACAGCAGTTATTGAACAGCGGCTGCGGGAGAAGAATGCTGCTATTGCGGGCGGGGAACCTTCTGGCCTTGGATCGGAAAGCACCGTTGCATCTGTCGCCGGGCTTGAGAACGAAGCCATACCGAAGGCCGACTGGCAAGAGCATTATCCGGTTTCTTCACCGCAAAAGCGCATGTATCTGCAACAGCAAGCGATGCCGGATGACCGAAGCTATAATTTGCCCGAATTGCTGGAGCTGGCCGGGGAATTGGACGCGGACCGGCTGGAGACCGCCTTGCAAATCATTGTGGAGCGGCATGAAACGCTTCGGACCACGTTCCATGTGATAGACGGACAGATCAGGCAGCGTGTTCACGCCAGCATCCCATTTCAATTAGTTCGCATGGAAGCGGAGGAGCAGGAAGCCGGCAGTGTGCTGCAAAACCTGTACCAGCCGTTCAAGCTCGATACGGCGCCGTTATTGCGCGCAGCATTGCTGACACTGGAACCGGAGCGGCATATGCTGTTTCTGGATATGCATCATATTGCTTCTGACGGCATGTCCGCGGGCATTTTGCTGTCAGAGCTGATGGCCTTATACCAAGGTCATTTGTTGCCGCCGCTTGAGCTGCAATATAAGGATTATGCAGTGTGGCAGGAGTCAAGGCCACCTGCCGAAGCAGCGGAGCGATATTGGAGGGAGCAATGCCAGGGAGACTGGCCGGTACTGGAACTTCCGACCGACTTTCCCCGTCCTCCTGTCAAAGGCAATCGAGGTGAAACGTTCGAGCTTTATGTGGATGCCAATCTCATGGCGGAAGTACGAAGCCTCGCTGCGCAGTCGGGCGCAACGCCGTTTATGGTGCTGCTGGCGGCGTATTACACGTTCCTCGCCCACTACACGGGCGCCGAGGATATCGCAGTAGGAACGCCGATTGCGGGACGGTCGAGGCGCGAGCTGGAAGCGGTGGCGGGCATGTTCACCGGCACACTGGTCCTGCGCGCTTATCCCGAGGCGAATAAGCCGTTCAAAGCTTTTTTGAATGAAGTGAAAGAGATAGCCACCGGAGCGTATGCGCATGCGGATTATCCGTTTGAGGAAATGACGCATTGGATGGATAGAAGGGATGCCAGCAGAAGCCCGTTGTTCGACACGATGTTTATCATGCAAAACTTAGGCATTCCGGCTTCTTCAACGGAAGGTTTGTCGTACCGCCATAAGCGATTCGAGCATGGCACGGCCAAATACGATTTGATGATTCAAGCAGTGGAAAATGGCGATCGATTGCGCCTTGTCGTGGAGTTTAATACAGATTTATTCCTCCGCGCGACAGCGGAGCGGTTCATGAAGCATTATGTGCAGCTTCTGCGCAGCTTGACGCTCCAGCCGGGCGCTGCGCTAGGCGAAGCGGTCATGCAGACGGAAGAAGAGCGCAAGCAATTGCTTACGGTAGGGAGGCGCGAAGCGGAATTTCCGCCGCCGCGATGCCTGCATGAAGTCTTCACGGAGCAGGCGGCAGCTGTACCCGACTTGCCGGCCGTATCATTCGGCGGAGATGCCTTGACGTATCGGGAGCTGGATGCCCGTACGGATGCGCTTGCCCGAACGCTGCGTGCCAAAGGCGTTGGACGCGGCAGCGTGGTCGGGATTATGGCGGAGCGGTCCATACCGATGTTCACTGCGATGCTTGCCGTCATGAAGGCGGGAGGCGCTTATCTGCCCGTGGATCCTCATTATCCAGAGGAGCGCATCCGTTATATGCTGTCGGACAGCGGCGCGGAGCTGGCATTCACAGACGGCTCTTGTCCCGATGCGGCAGCTTGCGTGCCTGCAGCGCTTCACATGCTGGATTTGGCGGATGAAGCCCTGTATTCGAACGAAGAACATGCCTTGATCTCTTTGGCGCAAAATGCGGCAAGCGCAGATGATCCCATGTATGTGATCTATACATCCGGCTCGACTGGTCAGCCGAAAGGGGTTATTGTGCCGCACCGCAGCTTCTTCAACTTCGGACATTCGCTGAGGACGTTTTTTGACGGGCAATATGGAGCGGGGGACAGAGCATTAAGCCTGACTAACATTTCATTTGATGTCAGCGTAGCGGAGTTGTTTATGCCGCTTATGTTCGGCGCCTGCACGGTGCTTTATCCTGAGCCGAAGCATCTTGATCCGCGCAGGATAGCTGCGATTATAGCGGAGGAACAAATTACTTTTGCCTACATCCCTCCTTCTCTATTGAAAGAGGTAGCCCGTCTGCTAGAGCAAGAGGACGGCGGCATTAAGCTGGACAAGATGCTCGTTGGCGTAGAGCCGATCAAGGACGAGACGCTTGCGCTGTATACGGGGCTGAATCCCGCTATTCGCATTATTAACGGATACGGTCCGACGGAGGCGACGGTCTGCTCCAATATGTATGTTTATAAGCCGGGCGCTTACCGCGGCGGTTATGTGCCGATTGGCGGGCCGATGCATAACGTTCAGATTTTCATTTATGGATATGGCGGTCAGCTCGCTCCCTTCGGCGTAGCCGGAGAGCTGTATATTGGCGGGGACGGCCTTGCCCACGGTTATATGAATAATCCGGAAATGACAGCCAGCCGATTCCTGCCTCATCCGGAGCAGCAAGGACGCGCGATGTACCGCACCGGAGATATTGCGAAGTGGCTGCCGGACGGCAACGCCATGTATGTGGACCGTGCCGACCAGCAAATCAAAATCAGGGGCGTCAGAATCGAGATGGGCGAAATTCGCTCCCAGCTTCTCACCCTTCCCGAAGTGGAAGATGCGGCCGTTGTGGTCCGCATGCACGAGCACGGCGAGAAGGAGCTATGCGCGTATGTGGTAGCTTCCGATAAGCTACCATCGCGAGAGTGGAGAAGGAAGCTGAAGGATAAGCTCCCGGAAGCGATGATTCCTGCTTATGTCGTGGCGATTGATGCAATCCCGCTTACCCCGAATGGAAAAGTAGACCGGCGCGCTTTGCCGGAGCCGGAAGCCCAGACGCGGGAGCGTTCGGAGCTGGAGCTGCCGCGCGACGAGGCGGAGGAGCGGGTTGCCGCGATATGGAGTGAAGTGCTTGGCGATACAATAGGGCCGTTCGGCATTTACGACGACTTTTTCGAGCTAGGGGGCCATTCCCTGAAAGCCGCTGTTGTCGCAGGGAAATTGCAGCAGGCTACAGGCATTGAAGTGCCGCTCAGCGTCATGTTCGATCGCACGACGATTGCGGACATAGCTGCGTGGCTGCAGGAGCAGGACATCTCCGCAGAAGCGATTCAGCCGATTCCAAAGGTGGAGCGCCGCGAGTGGTATCCGATGTCGCGCTCCCAGCGCCGGCAATATATGATGCAGCTGCTGGCCGGTGAAGCCACGATGTATCATGTACCGTTTGTTATCCGGCTGCAGGGAAGACTCGATGCAGACCGGCTGGAAGCGGCATTCACGTCGCTCATTAGCCGGCATGAGAGCTTGCGGACGACATTTCATCTGACCGATGAGCAGTTCATGCAAGTGGTGCATGAGCCTTATTCGTTCCATCTGGAAAGGCTGCATCAAGCAGTATGGTCCGTGGATGGCGCGGTTAGTGAAGACCGGCCAAGCGAGATGCCGGTGACGGATCTGATGGAGGCGTTCAAGCGGCCGTACCGTCTGGATCAGCTGCCGCTGCTGCGGGCGGGATTGATGCGGCTGGATCATGAAGAAGAGTATCTGCTGCTGCTGGACATTCACCATATTGTGACGGATGGCGTGTCCTCCGGCCTATTGGTGAAGGAATTGACGGAGCTTTATTCCGGTCGCGCTCTTCCGGAGCTTCGTGTGCAGTACAGCGATTATGCGGTATGGCAGGAAGCCAGGTTTGCGGATTCTGTCTATGAGGAGGATGAACGCTACTGGCTGGATACCTTCGAGGGCAAGCTGCCAGTGCTGGAGCTGCAGACGGATCGTCCAAGGCCGCCTATGCAAAGTTATAGAGGCCACAGGCTTGCGTTCACCTTGGATGCCGGGACAACAGCGATGGCGCGAAAGCTGGCGCGGGAATCCGGGGCGACGTTATATACGGTGCTGCTTGGCGCGTTTGCCGCGATGCTGGCGAGATACAGCGGCCAGTCCGAGGTGATCGTCGGCACGCCCGCAGCAGGCAGGGAGCATGCCGATACGCATGGCATGATCGGGATGTTCGTCAATACACTTGCGCTGCGAACACGACCGGAAAACGGCAAAACGGTGCGCCATTATGTGGCAGAGCTGCATGATCATGTCCTGCAGGCGCTTCAGCGTCAGGCGTATCCGTTCGAGGAGCTGGTGGAGAAGCTGAAGCTGGATCAGGATAACAGCCGCAATCCTTTGTTTGATGTCATGTTTGTATTGCAGAATATGGATCGTGCTGTCATGGAGGGGGATGGCGTCGTATTTGGCGAGATGCCGTTCGATGCCGGAACCAGCAAGTTTGACCTGACTTTGGAAGCGGTGGAGCAGGAGCATGAGATTGAGCTGCAGCTGGAGTACGCATTGGATTTGTTCCATGAGGACACGGCCCGCCGCATGGCGGGAAGCTATGCTGTGCTCCTGCGGGAGATGTGCGGCAATCGGGACGGGACGATCGGCGAGCTGGAGCTGATTAGTGCGGACGAGCGCGAGCAGCTGTTGGCGGTATTAGCTGGAAGGAGCGTGCCGGTACTGGGCGCGGACAGAGAGAGGAGCAATGACTGGATGGAACAACAAGCGCAAGAGGGGATATCGGAGCTGCAAGGAGACAGCGCCCGGGTGGTACCGCAAGCTACGGCAGAATGGATCGGAATTGTGCAGGAAGTGGAGCGCCAAGCTGCGCGTACGCCGGATGCTCCAGCGATTCAATTCGGCGCAGTAACGGTGACGTATGCCGAGCTGAACGAGCGTGCGAATCGGCTGGCTCATTCCCTTAGAGCACAGGGAGTAGGGCCGGAACGTGTTGTAGCGCTAATGGTCGACCGCAGTCCGCTTATGCTCATCGGCATATTCGGCGTGCTGAAAGCGGGCGGCGCATACGTAGCTATTGATCCGGCGTATCCGAAGGAGAGAATCGACTGGATGCTGGAGGATTGCGGAGAAGCGCTGCTGCTGACCGAAAAAGCGTATGCCGGGCAGGTATCCGGGGCGATTGTCGAGTGGTACTTGGACGACCCTGAGCTTTACGCTATGGACAGAGGCAACCCGGAGCCGCTTAATAAACCTGGGGATTTGGCCTATGTGCTGTACACGTCAGGCTCGACCGGACGTCCCAAAGGCGTGATGATCGAGCATCGCGGCTTGTCCCATTTCATCAGCGGCTTCAAGGACAGAATTCCTCTTGAGCGGGGACAGGGCATTCTGGCGATGGCATCGGTCTCCTTCGATATCTTCGTCGTGGAAAATCTGCTTCCGCTAACGCTGGGAATGCGGATCGTACTGGCAAGTGAGGAAGAGCGCAATGATGCCATCCTGCTGCAAGGATTAATCGCTGCTCATGGGGTGGATGTGGTGCAAATAACGCCATCCCGCTTCAAATGGTGGAGGAACCAAACGGGTGAAACCGACGGCTTGCAGGGACTAAGCGTGCTCATGATCGGCGCGGAGCCGCTGACAGCGGATTTGCTGGCCAGGCTGCGCGCTACAACGGGAGCCCGATTGTTTAATCTGTACGGACCGACGGAGACGACGGTCTGGACCTCGATCCGCGAAGTGACCGAAGGCGAGGATATTACGATCGGAACCCCGATTGAAGGCTCCGTCATGATGGTGCTTGACGAGGGATTGAAGCTGCAGCCGACAGGCGTTGTCGGCGAGATATGCATTGGCGGCGCTGGCGTCGGACGAGGGTATCTTAGCCATCCGGAGTGGGATGTCGCCTTTGTGACGAACCCTTATGCGCAGGGCGAGAGGATGTACCGTACGGGCGACCTCGGCCGCAGGCTTGAAAACGGCGAATTCGTCTACGCTGGCCGCCGTGACTTTCAAGTCAAGATCAGAGGTCATCGGATTGAAATCGGGGAAATTGAACAGCTGCTGCTGCGCCACGAGCAAGTGAAAGAAACGGTTGTTACGGCTTTCCAGGAGGAGGACGGAGATTATGCGCTATGCGCCTATATCGTCCTGAATAATCCTCAGGCTGCGGAGTCGGAAGGGGACGATCACACCCGCAGGATGATCGGAACGCTGCGCGATTATTTGGGGGATAAGCTTCCAGGGTATATGGTACCGGCCTTTATGATGTTTCTGGATGCCATTCCGCTTACGCCAACGGGCAAGATCGACAGAAGGGCGCTGCCGAAGCCAGGAGAGGCTGATGCAGGCAAGCGAGAGCTTGCTCCGCTGTCGAAGGATACGGAGCGCAAGCTGGCGGCGATCTGGCGGGAACTGCTGGGGACCGATGCAATCGGGGCCAAAGACAGCTTCTTCGAGCTTGGCGGACATTCCTTGAAGGCGGCTAGCATGGTGGGCCGCATTGCGGAACGATTCGGCCTGCAAGTGACATTGCGCGATATATTCATGAATCCATCGCTGGAAGGTTTGGCCGCTTTGCTGGACAACAGCGGAACAGAAGCGGGCGAACGCATTCCGAAGCAGCCCGAACAAGAGCACTACCCGATGTCCCGGGCGCAGCGCCGCCAATATATGATGGGGCTCATATCGGGCGAGGCGACGATGTATCATGTTCCGTTCGCCGTCCATATGCAAGGAAAGCTTGATGTGGACCGGCTGGAGGCGGCTTTCCTCGCAATCATGAAGCGTCATGAATCGCTGAGGACGACGTTCCATCATGAGGAGGACGAGTTCCGTCAGCGTGTGCATGCGGAGCCGGTCTTTACACTGGAGCGCAACGCAAGGCTGAGAATGGCGGCAGTCAAGCTGCTTGCGGAAGGCGGAGATAAAGGGTTTGATAACGGAATCAGCATGCTGATGGAGCGCTTTATCCGTCCATTTGATCTGGGAAGCCTTCCGTTGTTCAGGGCTGGGTTGATCCAGCTTAGCGAAGAGCGTCATCTGCTGCTGTTGGATATGCATCACATCATCACCGATGGCGTATCGGTCAGCGTGCTGCTGAAGGAGCTGACGAGCCTGTACGGCGGCAACGAATTGCCGGAGCTCAGCGTTCAGTATCGTGATTATACGGTATGGCAAGATAGCAGAATCGGCAGCGAAGTTTACAAGGGACATGAACGTTATTGGCTGGAGGCGTTCGACGGCGAATTGCCTACGCTGGAGCTGAAGACGGACACGCCAAGGCCGGAATTGCAGCGGTTCGAGGGCAATCTGATTTTGTTCACGTTAGATGCGGAGATGTCCGACAAGCTGCGGACGTATGCGCGCGAGCGCGGCACGACATTGTATACGGTATTACTGGGAGCCTATTCGCTCATGCTGAGCAAATGGAGCGGGCAAGAGGATATTATTGTGGGTACGCCGGTAGCGGGACGCAATCATGCGCAGCTGGAAGAGCTGATCGGGATGTTCGTCAACACGGTAGCTATTCGCAGCTTCCCGGAGGCGTACAGAACGATTGGCGATTATCTATCCGAGCTGCATGAGGATGTACTGCGGGCATTGGAGCATCAGGATTACCCGTTTGAGGATTTGGTGCAAAAGCTGGAGCTTGAACAAGACCGGAGCCGTAATCCGTTGTTCGACACAATGTTTATCCTGCAAAATATGGACCGTGTCGCATACCGCTCGGGCGGAATCGAATTTGAGCCGAAGGAATTTGACCCGGGGGTCAGTAAATTTGATTTGACGCTTGAAGCGGGAGATCGCGATGGCGCCATCGGATTCGTATTGGAGTATGCAACCAGCCTCTTCCGGAGAGAGACGGCACAAGCGATGATAGATGATTATCTAGCAATCGTACATGCCATGGTCGAAGGCGGCGGAAGCCGTAAAATCAGCGCAATTCTAGCAGGCCCTAACGGGGGCTGAACCTATCCATTGAATTGAAGGAGGCGGCAAGACATGAAGCAGTCGATGGAGAGAAAACCATTTAACGAGTTTTGGATGAACTGTATGCTAAATCAGGCGTTTTCTATTGCGGTGTCGGAGGAGCCCAGCTACAGGGATGCGGCTTATCTGAATATTTACCGTTATTATCCGTGGGAGGCCGCAACGGACAAGGACTTCCGCTATCCGACGATCGACACGCTGTATTACCTGGATAATCCGGCGAAGTTTCCTTTGTCGCAAGCGATCCGCTTTATTGAGCCCGGGCATTTCCGCAGCAAGGACACGGTGTTGGAGGAAATTAGGGACATGCTGCGGGGTGGTCGAAATCTGAGCGTAAACGTCGATTTATATGATTGGCTGCCGGGCAGCATGGCATGGAAGAAGTTTCATTGGTATCATTATTCGCTGTTTAACGGATATGACGAGGAACGCGGCACCTTCTATGTCATTGACGATACGCTAGCGGGATACGAGGAGCATGAAGTGCCGTCGGAAAGGCTGCTTAAGGCGTATGGCAATGCTGAGTACAATGTGAATCCGAACTACATGGGACCAGCCTACTACGTATACAATTTACAGGACAATATTCAACCCTACGAGCTGAAGCTGGCCGAGGTGGTAGAAAATGCGGAGCGGCTTGTGAAGGAGCTTGGCGCATTTTCGATTGAGGGCATGTGGAATGTAGATCCGGACCCGGAGAAGAAGCAAGCCCATCTGACGTACGGCCTAGTCGGCGTTAACATTATATGCAACCGGCATGTCGCCAACACCTCGCTGCTCCGTTCCATGCAGGAGAAGAAGCTGATAAGCGAGCCGCTCTGCCAGTCGTTGTCCGAACAGCTCGGTGTAGTTCGCGACGGATGGGATCTGGTGAAGGACCGGTTTGTGACCGGCGATTTCGAGCGCGGAAGAGAACTGGAATTGGCAAACGATTTGTTCGCAAAAGAAAAAGCGTTCTGGGCAACGCTTGCTGCAGGCGCTTAAGATCAATCGTTCAATCATGCTACCCGAGAGGCGGGCGTTATGATGGTCACTTTAATTTGTTTGCCTTATGCAGGAGGCTCCGCTCAAGTCTACAAACGCTGGACGGGAAAGCTTCATCCCTCCGTGCGTTTAGTCCCTGTCGAGCTGTCGGGCAGGGGAAGCCGGATGGGGCAGCCGTTCTACAGGAATGTAGCGGAGGCTGTACAGGATGTATTGCCCCTGGTGCGGGAAGCGGCGCTTGGCGGCGGATCGTATGCTTTATTCGGACACAGCATGGGAAGCTTGCTGGCTTACGAGCTGCTCCATGCGCTGAGAGAGGAGAATAGGCCGCTGCCAGTCGCGGCCTTTCTCTCGGGCAGAGGCGCGCCTCATTGCGAGCATGAACAGAGGCGCTGCATACACGAGCTGCCGGATGACGCGTTTCTGGAAGAGGTGAAGGGGCTTGGCGGGATGCCCGCCGAGCTGTTCCAGCATCGTGAGCTGCTGGAGCTGTTCATGCCCATCCTGAGAGCCGATTTCAAGCTGGTTGGCGAATACGAGGCTCAGCCGCGGAAGCCGCTGCCGCTCCGGCTGACGATACTTAGCGGCAAGACAGACAGCACGGTGAAAGGTTCATTGAGCGATTGGGAGCCTTATGCGGCAGGAGGCTGCGATCGGTTTCTGTTCGAAGGCGGACATTTTTTTGTGCATGAGCAGGAAAAGGATGTTGTGGCGCTGCTGAACAAGACGCTAACGCAGGTTCCTGCCTTACTATGATCCCGGAAGGAGCGTGACGGATGATGCTGGACAAACATGCGATATGGTTTCCGGGGCAAGGCTCACAGCGCGTCGGAATGGGGAAATCGCTGAGCGAGCGCTACGGGATCGTCAAAGAAACGATGGATGAAGCGAATGAAGCGCTTGGGCTGCGGCTGGATCGCTTGATGGTTGAGGGGCCGACGGCTGAGCTGACCAAGACGGAGAATGCCCAGCCGGCTATTCTTGCGCTTGGGGTAGCGATGTACCGCGTGTACTGCAGGGAGTGGGGATATGCGCCCGTGCTGGCAGCCGGACATAGCCTGGGCGAGATCACGGCATTAACTTGTGCGGGAGCCATTGCGTTCCCGGATGCGCTCAGGCTTGTGCGCAGACGTGGAGAGCTGATGCAGGGGGCTGCGGCTTCGGGCATCGGTGCGATGGCAGCTGTAAACGGTCTTAGCCCTGAAACGGTTGAGGTTGCTTGCTCGGTCATCAGCTCAGATGCTGCGGGCGGCAATGGCGTCGTCGTGGTATCCAATCTGAATTCATCGAAGCAAACGGTCATATCCGGGCATCAGGAGGCGGTCAAGGAAGCGACCGAGAGGCTGATTCAGTACGGGGCCTCTGTCATTCCTTTGCAGGTGAGCGCGCCGTTCCATAGTCCGTTGATGGCGCCTGCCGCAGCACAATTCGCTGAGGAGCTGAGCCGTATTTCCTTCCGAGAGCTGAGCTTTCCCGTAGTATCTTCCTTGACAGGCTTGCCTTACGGGAATGCGGGTGAAATTCCAGAGCTGCTGGCGAGAGGGCTGACTGACCCCGTTAATTGGATAGCGGTTGTCCAGTTTCTGCAGAGCCATCATATTACTGCCGCTGTCGAGCTTGGGCCGGGCACGGTGTTAAAGCGATTGTCGCAATCGGATCGTCTAAGCGTATTTGCATTCGATGACAGGGAGGATGAAGCGCATCTGGTGGCGGCGAGCCGGCAAAAAAGCGCTTATTCGATTGAGCTGCTGAATCGCTGTCTCGCGATTGCTACCTGCATCCGCAACCGGAACTGGAATACTGATGAGTACGAGCAAGGCGTTGCTGCACCTTACCGCAAGGTGCAGCAGCTTATCGAGCGGCTGCGCGAGACGGACGAGCGAGTGCTGGAAGAGCATGTGGCAGAGTCGCTCTTGATGCTGGAATCGGTGTTCCGCACCAAAGGCGCGCCTGCCGAAGAGAGGGAGCGGCGGCTCGCAAGCCTGCGGGATGAGTTCGGATTGCATGAGCTGCCAGACTTATCATCTTACGCACCACAATATGCAAGCAGTCTTCAATAGGAAGGAGCTGGGTATAGTGATCCGGCAAGCTCTAGATTGGGATGAACGAGATATAAGCGACAGCTCCGCATCACTGCCTGCTCCCGTCGAAATTCTGCAGGAGCTGATCCGCTTCAATACGACCAATCCGCCGGGAGAGGAAGCCGCATGCATCATGTATATCCGGCAATTGCTGGAGGATGTGGGCATCGAGACGCGGATTGAAGCGCTGGATCCCGGCAGGCCCAATCTGCTGGCAAGGCTGAAGGGCAGCGGAGCTGCTCCTCCGCTGCTGCTGTACGGTCATGTGGATGTCGTCGGTGTCGACAAGCAAGTGTGGAGCCGGGACCCCTTCGGCGGAGAGATCCATGACGGCTTCGTCTGGGGACGGGGCGCGCTCGATATGAAAGGTGGCGTGGCGATGCTGGTGTCCGCCTTTCTTCGGGCACATGCCCGCAAGCTGCCGCTGCGCGGCGACCTTATTCTGGCGATTGTGAGCGATGAGGAAGCAGGCGGCGAATACGGCGCCTCCTTTCTGGTCAACCAACATGCCGACTATTTTAAGGATGTCCGTTACGCAATTGGCGAGTTTGGCGGGTTTTCATTCCATGCGCTCGGAAAAACCTTTTATCCCGTTATGGTGGCGGAGAAGCAGCTTTGCTGGCTGAAAGCGACGATCCGCGGAGACGGCGGGCACGGCTCGATGGGCAAATCAGGCGCCGATTGCATGGCGCAGCTTGGCCGGATGCTTCAGTCGCTGAGCCAGAACAAGCTGCCGATTCGCCCCCATCCGGCAGCCCGATATATGATTGAAGGCATGGCTGCTGCGCTGCCGATTCTGCCAGCCTTGCTCCTGAAGGGGCTGCTGCGGCCGCGGCTGGGCAATGTGATCTTGAAGCTGCTGGGAGAGAAAGGGAGCATGTTTGCCCCGCTTCTGCGCAATACCGTGAACGCTACCGTTGTTCGCGGCGGTGAGAAGATTAACGTTCATCCCAGCGAAATTTCGGTCGAGCTGGACGGCAGAACGCTGCCGGGCGTAACGCCAGAGCAGTTCATCGAGGAGCTGTATGAGCATGTGTTAGATACGTCTATCCAGCTTGAAGTGCTTCGCCATGATCCCTGTGCTGCCGCTCCTGATATGGGTATGTTCGGACTCTTGTCTGATGTCTTGAAAGAAGCGGACAAGGAGGCTGTACCGGTGCCGATGCTGCTGCCTGGGGGAACGGACGGAAGATTATTTGCGAGGCTCGGCATTCAAACCTACGGGTTTCTCCCCATGCCGCTGCCCAAGGAGCTGCAGTTCACCAAGCTGATTCATGCGGCGGATGAGCGTATTCCGGTGAACGCAATCGACTTCGGCACAGATGCAATCTATCGGGTGCTGGAGCGTTACGGAGAATAGCGGCGCACATGAGCAAAGCCCCCATGCTAGGAATGAAAATAGCGCAAGCTTTCAGGCGATGTCAGCCGCAAAGCTTGCGCTATTTATTTAACTTTTATCAACTTACTGCTTCTAATGAACGTTTTTAACTTTACATTCATTGGTAATTGCTTCAAAATAGGGATGAATGGAAAAAAGGTCTGCTGCATGTTGGCAAAGGGGGATTCCTGTGCATGTAAAGAAAATATTCCATAAAACAAGCGGTTGGATTGTTTTCATTTTGTTTGCAGTTTGTCTATCTGTTTGGGCGGTGAAGGTTAACAGTAACGCACATTCAACAACTATTCCATTTCCTTATACGCATGCAGACCATATAGATCCCGAAACGCTAACCAACGAGATCCTGTTCGCAATTGGATATCCGAATGCCGTTCCGATTGTCACAAAAGCAGATACGTTCAGGGTTGTATTATATAATCATCCCCATCAACAAGAGCTTGATATGAAATGGCATAGCTTAACGTCCAATTTCACGATCCGTGTACCCGAAAAAAATCTTGGCTTATCCTATCAACTGCAAATTCTTCCAAGCGGGGAGCTTCATATCTTATACCGAAATGAAATTAAATTTGAAGGGCTACCAAATGAAATCCCTCATCCGACTACCGGTTATGCTCTGATCGACCTATTCCGTGCAATACGGGATTTCCCGGCCGTATCGTATCGTGAGCTTACTGAATATGGGGGCAAGAGCGCTGACTTATACACAATTGGACTTAATGAGGGGCTATTATTAGCTGAGAACTTTTCTTATAACAAGTATGGTCCTGTGGAAAATGATGAGCAGAGAGATGGAATTCCCTTTTTGGTATCGAATATGAAGTGGGGCAAGATACGTGATGCTTCTCTGGAGGATGACGATCCTATGCGTTACTACAGTTATGGAGGAGAAGGTGGAACAAACGTATACTATTACCCCGGAAGTTAGTCCAATTGGATTATCGAACGGAAGGCGCTAAATGATTAGCGCCTTTTTTATTTATCAAAACAAGAGGCTAGATGGCGTTGACAGGAGGGGGAGTTTCTCAGAGTAACAAAAAAGGTTCCCGATCTGGTGAAGCCAGATTGGAAACCTGTTGATTACGTTATGGTGCGGTCGAGAGGACTCGAACCTCCACGGCTGTTACACCACTAGAACCTGAATCTAGCGCGTCTGCCAATTCCGCCACGACCGCATGTCATTTGACGTCAACGAAAATGATCTTACCATAAAGCTTGAATGCAGGTCAAGCATTTATTTCCTGATACTAAAAATAGTCGGGAAGCAAAAAAGCCCGGGAGCAAAGTTCCCGGGCAAGGTTCAAGCATTAGTTAAACGTAAAGGTAACATCGGAAATGGACCATGGCTGGCCGGGGAAGAAGAAGTAATACGTGCCTTGCGGCAAATTATGATAGGTATAGCTGAAATGACCGATTCCAAACATACTTGTTTGATTGTACAAAGAGCTGCCTTTGTAAAGCTTAACGTCATTATCACCCGGATAAGCGCCTCGTGTCGAGTAGCCGGTAATCGTAAGATCTCCTCCGCCTACAAGGGTATAGCCATAAGGGTATTGCAGCGCAGGTGTCGAAGCGGAAGCGGGCATTGCTAATATAAACGCCATTATAACTGCCAGCATGGTCAGCATAGCTCTTTTGGTTCTCATCGATCATCGTCCTTTCCAATCCGATATCTGAAGGGGATGTCTAGACAGATGCTGGCCAGCAAGGGGATGAAGAGGCGTTCACCTTCAAATTAAATCTAGCAAATGATGTAAAATTAGTCAACGAATATAAATAATTTCAAGCTGCTCTTTTGGGACCGAAATAAAAAAACATGCGATATGAGTGGCTGAGTCTGATCTAATAAAAGCACAAAAAAACTCACCGGTTGCGTCTCCGCAATGGATGAGCTTATCATGCATGGTTGGTGCGGTCGAGAGGACTCGAACCTCCACGGCTGTTACACCACTAGAACCTGAATCTAGCGCGTCTGCCAATTCCGCCACGACCGCATATGTTACTGACGAACCTTATTGTCGCATGTTATTGGAGGACAAGTCAACCATTTGCCTGAAGTTTAAATTTTCAGTCTAGTCCCTTAGTTCAAACAAGCCAGCTTTTCATAATTCATTCCTGTAAAGGAAATAATAAGCGAGACATTGCAGAACCTATACTTAAAGAACAGGAGTCTTGCTCATGAAAATGAACCGGAACAACGGACAACGAAAGCAGCTAATTCAAGCAAGCTTGTTGGTGAAGTGGTTCATCGGCTTACTGATGCTTGCGGCATCGTTGACGGCACCTGCAAGAGCTGACGCTTCCGTTATTCAAGGGTTGGCGGAGATTGGGAGCAAAGCTGCAGACAGCCGGAGTTTGGCTATCGTTATTGATGATTTCGGCAACGGAATGCCCGGCACAGAGGAGATGCTGAAGCTTCCGGTGCATATCACCGTTGCCGTTATGCCGTTCATGCCAACGACCAAAGAGGATGCGGAGGCTGCCCACCAGCTTGGACATGATGTAATTGTACATATGCCGATGGAGCCGAACAAAGGGCTGAAGAAGTGGCTTGGACCAGGTGCGATCACAGCGGATCTCAACGATGAAGAGGTGCGAAAACGGGTTGAGGAAGCGATCGACAATGTGCCTCACGCTATCGGGATGAACAACCATATGGGCTCCAAAATAACAGCGGACGAGCGCATTATGCGCGTCGTACTGACGGTATGCAAGGAGCGCGGCTTGTTCTTCCTGGACAGTCGCACGACATTCAAGACGGTTGTGCCGAAGATTGCCGAGGAGGTCGGCATTACGCTGCTCTCGAACGATGTGTTTCTCGATGATGTGTACACCGAGCAGCATATCTCGAAGCAAGTATCCGTATTGCGCAAGCATCTGGAAACCCATGATAGCGCCGTGACGATCGGCCATGTCGGCCCACCGGGCAAGAAGACCGCTTCCGTGCTGAAGCAGTCTATTCCTCGAATGCAGGATATTGCTACCTTCGTGAAGCTATCCGATATGGTGAACGGTTCAATGAGCGACCCATTTATATTGCCGAATCCCTGAAGCGATGGCATGTGCGATTTCATTCTGCTTAGCCGGGTTGGTCAGCATCGCTCTGTCCTCCGCATTGCTGATGAACCCCATCTCGATAATGACGGAGGGCTGGTCGACGCGCCGGAGCAAATAAAAAGGCTCTCCAAGCCGTGGTAGGCCGAGGGTTGCTTGCTGTCTGTTCAGCGCGTCTTGCAGGCAGAAGGCCAGCAAGGCGCTTTCCCCAGCATTCTGATGCAGCACAAGCGGCCCGCGCTTCGTGCTGTTTCGCGCGGCGTTCACATGAAGGCTGACCAGCAGCTCGCTTCCAATCTCTTCGGTTAATTGTCTGCGCTGGGACAAATCCTTACGATGGCGCGAGCGGGTATTATGCCATCTGTTCTCTTCGCTGAGCGCATAGTCGCCCGTCCGATTCATGATGGCGGGAATGCCTTGGCTTCTCAGCATGAGATAAAGCTTGCTTGCGACAGCAAGATTAATATCCTTCTCCAGGGTAGAGCCATGCGATGCGCCGCCGTCAATGCCGCCATGGCCCACATCAATAATGACGGTAGTATGAGGGAGCGTCCAGTTCTGCTCCTCGTCATAACGTTCGGAACGATCTTCTTGTGAAGCACTAGCCGCAGGGGCATATCCCCATATCGCGTATGTTAGCGCAATAAAACCTATGACAAGCAACCGATACATGATTGCAGCCTCCCGCATTCTGTTTGTATTCACCAATCAGTCCACCATGACGAACTAGCCTGCCTTTACATTATCGTGGCTATTCAGAGGTAAACTCATGCATGGTTAGGCGCAAAAAGAATGGGGAAAGCTTTAGATAGCAAGACATTACGGGAGGTGACGGATATGGCGGGAGGCAATGATCTGGTTAAGTATATGACCGAACAATTGGTGCAATATATAGAGACGCCTGCTGAAGAACGGAAGCAAGCACGAACAACAGCCAAAGCGTTAAGAGAGCCCTGGCTTACGCGCTGGTTCGGATGGGGACCTGCAAGCTTGCTTATCTGGTGGCGCAGCAAAAACCGTACGGAGCGTAATTCTTAACGATAAAACTTCCCTTGCTTCGTTAGAAGATCAATTGGCATATAACGGCGGTCATCTGACTCTTCCTTGGTTAAGGCAAGATAAAGCTGGCCGCCTTCCCACGTATCATAGCCCACAATCGACCACACTTGAAGCAGCTTGCCCTCATAGGATTCCACTGTATAACGAATTTCTTTCTTTTCTCCAATCCACTTCAACAATGCGGAATATTTCTGATCGGTGAACGATATAGGTGCCTTCGTGAGCCACGGCAGCCGGCCATATGGATTAAAAGAGGGGATCACGGTAGACTTTTTCACTTTTGCTTGGGCTTCAGTCAAGCCTGCAGGCAGAGAATTATTATCCTCGCCAGTCTGATTCCATTCGTCATCCTTGCTGACAGGAAGCTGCTCTCCCGATACGGCATCGGCGTAATGGACCCTCGATTTGGATGTGATCCGCCAGGCGGCATGAAGGGGATGAGTGTATACGCGCTCCGCTTTGATCTGCTTATATATAAGTTCAAGCTGCAGCAGCGAGAGCTGCAGCGATTGTTCATTGAATAAAGGGTAAGAACCAGTACCGTATTCGCCCAGTTGGAAGCTGCCTTCCTCCGTCGCATGTATGACCAAATATCCGACGGAAGCTTGCGTGGTATTTTGAATAACGGCAAGCCAGCTATGTGTACCTGGACCAAGGGGAGATACGGAGATCGTTGTCCCCTGCCAGCTTTTGTATCCGGGTTTGGCTGAAAGCTCGTCCACCCAGAACTTTGCTTGTTTCTGCACATCAGAGCTTGCCGAATCGGATGCTTGTCCGGTCGTCGACGCGTCAGCCTGAAAGCTGCCGATTCCTGCGGCAAGACACCAGAGGATTAGTAGAGCTGCGATCCATGATTTGGATACGATTTTTGACATTTCGTCATCACCTCAATACTTAGTGTAGCGGACGGGCTCGAAGAAGGCTGTTGCAACCTGTCGCGCAGCACGATGAATATTGAAGGTTTTTTTGCCGCAAAGATGCGATTCCCGTCTATTTCTATTCAATCGATCCCCTCCAGATGAAAAACGCCGCAGTTAATGACGGAAGCCGTCACTCTCGGCTCGAATTGCCACCTTGTCTCGGCTTGGCGCTGCTCGTATTGCTCTTGAATGGCAAGCTTGTTCTCATCTGTCGCATGCTGCAGAAGCGTCTTGTAATAAGCGTCGATTCGATCCAGCTCTTCTTGCAGCCTGGCGGAGGCGTCTCCTGCCCACGTATAATCATAGTTTTTCAGCTTGCGTTCCAGCGCTTGCTCTACAATCGCTTGCGCTTTGGCGAACGAAATCCCGTTTTTCGTCACATGAATATTGGCGGGCAGGCGGGGAGTAAGCCGCAGCTCCAGCAGCCGGTCATGGAAGTGATCGGCGCAATAGCCCGTTACAAGCGATACACCGAGGCTGTGAATTTCCTCGCGTTTACGGTCGCAAGCGAATTCCACCCGTATGTTGACGCCAAGCCATGCGGTATAGGGTGTCGAGCTGAACGGGCTTGCTCCCCGCTTGTCCGGCTCCTGGAACAAATAAACGAAGCTTCCGCGGGACTTCGCGGCGCCGAACAGCTGCTCCAGCTTTTGCGAGCCGAAGTAGACGTCTTGCCTGGGAATGCGCGGCGCAGTGACCGAGCTGTTGATGAAGCCGAAGGAGCGGACAAGAGCTGCATCGGCAGCAGCGGCTTGGCTGTCAGGCGCTTCCGTTTTCTCTGGCGGAGCTTCGCTTACCAGTCCTGCCTCATACTTCTCCTTATCTGTGACGAACAGGAAGGTCATCGTCTCCGGTTCCGCGCCTACCCGGTCCACAAAGCTCCAATAATAGGGCCGATTGGTGAGCTCGCGATCAGCATCCGGAGATAGCTTAACGGTAAAGTGGGCTGGCGATTTCTCAATAATAGAGCAGTCCGTCGCCTCCAAATAACGGTTCACATACTTATGAATCTGTTTCGTGTTCACGGCTTCACCTCCACGGACTGACCGAGCTTATCCATTTTCACCAGAAGATCAGGGCCGGCGGAATAAGGGTTGTTGCCGGATGACTTCACTTCGTTGCGAATTTGGCTGATTGAGCTGCCCAAAGAGTTTAATTGCCGCTTCAAATCCTGGTCGTTGCCGGATTCCAGCAATACTTTGGCAAGCCGCTGCTCCAGGGATTCGCCGCCCTCCAGCTTCTCCAGAATATGATCCAGCTCCCCAATGACCAGCTCGAATAGATTGATTTTCTCATGCAGCAGATTAACGATATGTTCTTCAATTGTACCTAGTGTGCACAGGTTATAAATCTTGACGTCCTCAGTCTGTCCAAGTCGATGGACGCGGCCGATCCGCTGCTCCACCCGCATCGGATTCCAAGGCAGGTCAAAGTTGATCATATGGTGGCAAAATTGCAGGTTGATTCCTTCACCGCCGGCTTCGGTTGCAATCAGAATTTGAGCGCGTCCGCGGAAGAGATCCATCATCCAGTCTTTTTTGCCCCGGTTCATGCCGCCGCGATAGGGAACGGCCATCAAATTGTGGGAGCGGAAAAACTGCAGCAAATATTCCTGCGTCGCCCGGTATTCCGTAAAGATGATGACCTTCTCATTCATTTCCTTGATGAGTTCCATCGCTTTTTCGGCTTTCGTATTGGCCGTGATGCCTTTAATTTTCTCTACCAGCTCCCAAATCTTCGGACGAAGAGGGGAGTCTTCCGTTGTTTTCTTGAATAGATTGACTAAGGTAAGGAAGACAGCATCCCTGCTGCTGCATACTTCACGCTGCAGCGTCACAAGCGACAGCATGCTGGTCAGATCACCGCCGCTTTCGTCGTAACGTTCCTTCACGAAGCCGGTTACGGCATCGTAGAGCGCTTTCTCCTCTGGAGAGAGGGAGAGCGGGATATTTTTGACGAAGCGCTTGGTGAAATGAATGCCGCCATCGCCTCTCCGGTTGCGAATCATGACAGAGGACAACGCTTCCTGCAGCTGGTCTTCGTTTTTCGGGAGCCGTTTGTCGACTACGAAATTCGCGGCAAAATCACTTTGCCCGCCCAATTGACCAGGCTTCAGCAGTGTAATCAGGTTGTACAACTCGTCCAGATCGTTTTGGATCGGCGTAGCTGTCAGCAGCAGGCAATATTTTTTGCGAAGCTGCGTCGCGAATTGGTAATTGGTCGTTTTTTTATTTTTCAGCTTGTGAGCCTCGTCGATGATAATGAGGTCATAATCGGTGCCAAGCACGCGCTCGCGGTGCGGATCACGCTTGGCTGTATCCATCGAGGCGACGACAATGTCATAGCCCCATGTATGTTCTTTTTTCTGGGCAACGGCGGAAATGCCGAACTTCTGGTTCAGCTCTCTCACCCATTGGAGCACCAGGGAGGCGGGTACAAGAATAAGCACGCGTTTCACGAGACCGCGCACCATATATTCCTTCAGCACCAGCCCGGCTTCAATCGTCTTGCCGAGGCCTACCTCGTCGGCCAGAATGGCCCGGCCTCCCATTTCGTGCAGCACTTTGCTGGCTGTATCGATTTGATGGGGCATAGGTTCGAAGGATGGCAGGGTTCGAAGGCATTGCAGCTGCTCGAAGCTCTCAACCCGCTTCGCTTGCTCTGCTTCCATAGCCAGCTGGTAGAGTGTCCAATCATCCCAAGGGCCGTTGCGGCTCATCCGGTGCTGAAGCTCATCAAACCAGGAGCGGTCAATCTGCAGGTCGACATGCGGATGCAGCTTGCGTCTTGCGAATGTCGAATCGTTGTCCGCTGTGCTCTGCGTCTTAGAGTCGAAGGTCATGTTAGTGCTCCTTTCACTACTTGCAGCGATTAGTTGTCATTAGTATAGCCTTCCGGAGACATATTAATAAGATTCACGGTTCTGTCATAAGAATATCTATATATAGTGTGTTATAATCTTATTTACATACAATATGTTGATTATAGTGTGATTCATAGGTGTGAAGGGAGAGAATCGAAATGCGGAGATTAACAGGTTTGAGCGAAAAAATCTTTCTGGACCGGTATGCGCGCAAGCATGAAGACGCGCGTCGGGTGAAAGCTGGGGATACGGTACTTGCCCTGCTGAAGGATGATGCTAAATTTCCTGTGAAGGAGGTTGTTGAAGTTGTCAGCCGGGATGGGGAGCAGGTGACCGTGAAGACTGGTGAAGGCGAACTGCTGCAGACGACGACCATGCGGCTGACCCACCCCATCGAGCTGTCGCCGGAGCAGATGTGGGACCGGCTTGCCGAAGCGATGTCATCGGTGGAGCGTACGCCTGCCAAGCGGGTAGAGTGGGAGCGGAAGTTCCGGGAGATCCTGGATGATTGGAAGCTGGTGCCTGGGGGACGCATTGCAGCGGGAGCCGGGGCGAGCGATGAGCTCACCTTATTCAATTGTTATGTTGTTCCATCTCCGCATGATAGCCGGGGCGGCATTATGAATACGCTCACGGATATGACCGAGATCATGGCGCGCGGCGGCGGTGTAGGCATGAATCTCTCTTCGCTCCGGCCTCGCAGAGCCATTGTCGCAGGGGTCAATGGCAGCTCCAGCGGTTCAGTCTCCTGGGGCGGGCTGTTCAGCTATACGACGGGCTTGATTGAGCAAGGCGGCAGCCGCCGGGGCGCGTTAATGCTGATGCTGAATGATTGGCATCCCGACCTGCTTGAATTTATTACGGTGAAGGAAACAATGGGCCAGGTGACCAATGCGAACCTGTCCGTCTGTGTGAGCGACGCCTTTATGGACGCGGTCAAGCGCGATCTGGAATGGGAGCTCGTCTTCCCGGATACGAAGGACCCGGATTATGACGAGGTGTGGACGGGCGATCTGGAGGCGTGGCGCAGCCTTGGCAAAAATGTGGTGACCTATAACAAGCTCCGGGCAAAGGAAATCTGGCATCGGATTATCGGCTCGGCGTGGAAGTCGGCAGAGCCGGGTGTTGTCTTTATGGAACGTTACAACAAGATGTCGAACAGCTGGTACTTCAACCCCATCGTCTCGACGAATCCGTGCGGCGAGCAAGGCTTGCCTGGTTGGGGCGTATGCAACTTGTCCGCGATTAACCTGTCCAAGTTCTACGATGCAGGGAAAAGGGATGTCGATTGGGCAGAGCTAGGGAAAGTGACGCAGTGGTCCGTCCGGTTCCTCGACAATGTCATCGACAAGACGCCTTACCACTTCGAGGAGAACGAGCGAAATCAGAAAAACGAAAGACGGATCGGGCTCGGTACGATGGGACTTGCGGAGCTGATGATTAAGCTCAAGATCCGATACGGCAGCGAGGAATCGCTGGCGTTCCTGGATAAGCTGTACGGCTTTATGGCGAAGGAAGCTTATGTGGCATCGTCCCGCATTGCATCGGAGAAAGGTTCGTTCCCTGCCTTCGATCGGGAGAAATACGTTCAGAGCGGCTTTATGAAAGAAATGATCAAGGCGTATCCCGAAGTAGGAGAGGCGATTGGGAAAAGCGGCATCCGCAACGTGACGATCATTACGCAAGCGCCGACGGGCAGCACGGGGACGATGGTCGGCACGTCGACGGGGATCGAGCCGTATTTTGCCTTCGAATATTTCCGCCAGAGTCGACTTGGCTTCGACAAGCAGCTTGTTCCGATTGCGCAGGAGTGGAAGGATGCGCATCCCGGCGAGGAGCTGCCGGACTACTTCGTAACAGCGATGCAATTATCCGCCGAAAATCATATTCGTACCCAGGCTGCTATCCAGCGCTGGGTAGACAGCTCAATCTCCAAGACGGCCAATTGCCCGGCTGATTTCACAGTGGAAGAGACAGAGCGGCTGTATGAGCTGGCATACGAGCTTGGGTGCAAGGGCGTTACGATCTATCGCGACGGCAGCCGTGATGTGCAGGTGCTGTCTACGGCCGATAAGAGCGAGGACAGCAAAGGGACTGCCAGCGAAGAGAGGCTAGACGATCTGCCTGTGGAAGCTCCGGTGACGGAAATGGTAGAAGCCGCAGAGTCTGACAGAGAAGCTGCTGAAGCTGTGTCCGCAGCGCCAAGCGAAGCCGTATGGGCGGCGCAGGAAGCGACGGTAACAGCTGAGGCTTTGCCGGCGGCAGACGCCAAGCCTGTTCCGGGAGTTGACAGACAGTACAAGAAGCGGCCGTCGGTGCTGCGCGGCGCGACGTACAAGATTAATACGCCGTTCGGCATGGCTTATATTACAATCAATGATTTGGACGGCTCGCCTGCGGAGATTTTCCTGAACGTCGGCAAAGCAGGCTCTGATGTATTCGCTATGGCGGAGGCGCTTGGACGCGTTTGTTCGTTGTTCCTGCGCTACGGCGATCACGGCGAGAAGATCCGGCTTTTGATTAAGCATTTGAAGGGCATCGGAGGCTCCGGCGCCATCGGCTTCGGCGTAAACCGCGTGGAGTCGATCGCAGATGCGGTCGCGAAGGCACTGGAGATGCATGGGGACAGCGTAGCGGCCGGGATGGAGACAGAGGCATCGGTGAGTGTGGAGGCTGATAGTTCCGGTTCGAGTGAGTTTGATTACTCTCCTGAGTTGGAAAGCGAGGAACAGAAGGAGGAGATCTCCTCCTATCAGGAGATTGATCTATGTCCGTCTTGCGGCTCAGCGACGCTGATTAATTTGGAAGGCTGCAAGCAGTGTGCTAGTTGCGGGTTTAGTAAGTGTAATTGAGCAAGTTAATTTTGGGACGAATCATTCATATGTGATTTTGCATAAAAGATGATAATTTTTGCACACTAGTTGAGAAATGTTCGTCATATATATTGAGAAAAATGGATTATACAGTATTTTGTATATTTATGCGTTGACGTATAATTGATGCATAAGCATTCAAAGTGTGAAACCAGCCTGTAGCGCAGCATTTGAGCAGCTACAGGCTGGTTTCATGATCAGGGTTAGTGTGGTTAGATTTGCCGGTTGGTAGTTTCTCATCTGGCCATAAATTGGATATGGATAGATTGAACAATAAATAGGTTCTACTCCCCAAAGATTCAGCAGCGAATTCCGTTGCACTATGGCATATTCGGGGATCCTGTACTTCATCAGAGTCACTGGTGTATTATGAAAATAATAAAGAGCCGCTGGAAACGGAAATTGAAATAAGAAACATTTTGAGGAGCAGCAAATGGACATAAACTACGAAGCATTGAAAAAAGCGCTAGACGAAGAGGACGTAGCAACGGCAGCTGAAATAATTCATGAAGTTTACTTAAAGCACACCGGAAATTTTATGTCTCCGATTTTACTGTCGGATTGTCTGCCTGAGCCGCTACAAAGAGAATTTGGGAAAAAGACTAAGGTACTGTTTACATTTAACGCGGCGTGTAAAAAAGTTCGTAAAATGTTGGAGGATCAAAGAAAAGACAGCATTTCCTTCACGGTTCAATATATGGGCATGATTAAAGCGATACTGGTGCTACATGACCACAATAAGAGCAACACGAAATATTTGGAAGATGCGGAACTGTTTCAGTTTCCGGTTCCTACAATCATTCACATGCTGTGCGTTTTCTTGGAAAACCAATACAGGTTGGCAGAAATTGAAGAGCAGGCAAAAGTTTTGAGAATGAATCGCTTGGATCTTTTTTCAAGAAATGTGGCGAATTCAACGGAAACTGGCATTATATCGATGGATTCAAATTTGGAAGCGGGAATCGAAATTGTAAATTTGGTTTTTAATTTCCTTTTTTATAAAGGAAAAAAGGCCTTAGAACGCGATATCGAGATCGCGGAGGACGTTTCCCCGTACGAAATTCCAAGTATAGAAAAGCTAAGCTTGCTGGCTCTTCATAGAAAAATGCTGGACCATCTGTGGGAATTGGTCAAATTCAGGGGATGGAACTATTCTGTGCGTCGTAATGAAAACAACGAAGAGGTCATGTATTTTGAACCACCTGATAAAGAATTTCTCAAATTAGAAGCGGCAGCCGTGGAGAGATATTCGTATAAAGAGAAGGTCGATTTTTATAAAAATGAAAGTTTAGTTAAGAACTTCGCTGAAAAGCTTTTCCCACTAGCGCGCGAATTGGCGGCAATGTCTGAGCTTGGAGATATCAGAACTTTTCTTGGCTCGAACGAGGAAAAGCTGAGACGGTTGGTCGATCTTTTTCAAGAGCGTAATCAATTGGCAATCAGTTCTTTGGAATTCATTGACTCTGACTTCTGGGGTAAAGATACTCTGGGAAAAAATAAGAATATAAGCTTTGAAATGTTCTTCAAGTTTATTTCTTATTTACAGGCATTAGCGGCCGTGTATACGGAAAAATCTCACGATGATTTCGACGACTCTAACCGAGAGGAGTATAGGCATCTCGCTCCTAGGTTTGAAAAGGAGCTGATCGTTTCAAGTTTTTCTCGGTTATTTGCAATAGAAGTCGAGATTTCCTCGGAGCTGATCGAGATGTTCACCTTCCAACCAAAAACTAAGAAAGACGATTTTTCGGATTTATTTTCCCAGCCGTTGGTCTACATGGGCCGAAGCGACATCATTTTAGTGCCAGCCTTAATTCAACAGTTAAACCTACCGAGAATGATCGAACAGCAATTTGGAGTTTGGAATATTGATGACGCGTATAAAGGCAAGGCATTTGAACGCTACATCAAGACATCGCTTTCGTATAATCGAAATTTGCAGGTGAACTTAGGAGAAGTAAAGATCGAGGCATTCGACGGAAAGCCGGCGGAATTTGATTTTTTAGCAACATTTGAAGACAAAATCCTTTTGATTGAGATGAAATGCCTCCGGCTACCGTATTCGCCAAAAGAAATCTTCCAAATGGAAGATGCGGTATATTATGGTGTCGAGCAAGTCATCAGAAGGGCAGAGGTGTTGCAAAAGGATTGGGATAAAGTTCGCAAAGTGGCGACAATCGATCTTCCGATACATCCTCCGTCCGCTGAAAATATTATTAAAGTCGTTTGCGTAAACATATTCAACTTTACTGCAAAAATAAAAGATGATGTAATCATCACGGATGCATCATCTATTACTAAATATTTCTTAAACCCCGTTGTCAAACTGTTTGAACTCGGAAGAGTGAGAAAAAAAATAGGGGAATATTCCCTTTGGAAAAGGGGATACCCTACGCCGGAAGAACTCAAACAGTTCCTTGAAAAACCACTCGCAATGAGGGATATCTACGACTGCTTAGAACCGACTCCGAGGATGTTGATGTTGATTGAAGAAACGAATGAAAGAGTAGGATTTCTTGATTACTCCTTAACGCAAAATCCTTTCGATCCAATGTATGAAAAGTTCAAACGTTTAACGATGAATACCAAAAAAGAAGATGAGAAAGCGAAACGAAGCAGGCGAAAACTGAAACAGCAAAAGAAATCTAGGAAGGGCAACCGAAAAAAATGACAGCCGATATTTTGCGGCGCCAATAAAGTCACATATCTGTTTCAAACTTCATACGAATTTACATATAAATGAGTAAAAACAGCCTTTAGCGGCAACCATTTGCGCTTTCATAGCCACCTACGTAGAACCCTAGAATCTGACGAATCCCTTTCTCATCGATCCCCATAGCCTAAACCGCTTCGCTGCTGACGGTGTTGCGTTTCAGCTTCACATACAGACCATCTAAGTAAATGACGGAGTAACGCTTCTCCAGCGGGCGTTTCTGCCATTGTTCAATGTCTTCCATGACCGTTTGCGTGATGTTACTGATGGTCGTGGGTGAGTAGTGCGTGCCAAACATGCTTTCAATGAATTTTGCAACGTCACGGGTGCTCATTCCGCCTTTGTACATGTGGATGATGGCTTCTTCCAGCCACCCCTCGCGACGTTGATACGGCTGAAATAGACGCGTTTTAAAGTAGCCTTTTCGATCACGTGGAACTTGAAGATCATGAATCGTACCGTATCGCGTCTGGTACGTACGAGTATAGTTCCCGTTTAAGCTGGTACGTGGGCCTTGATGTTCAGTTTGCATGTCATTTTTGATTTCTTCCCGCAGCAGTAGCTCTAGCTTTTCTTGGACCAGCTTAGTGACAGCATTTTCAAGTAGATGATCAAACGGGTTTTCGGGTATAGTGGTCATGGAGTAGGGCTCCTTCTTGGTGAATTCGACAATCCCGAGAATACCCTACTTTTTTGTTGCCTGTTAAGGCTCCAAATGTTGGTACCCAAACTACTTTACGTCATCGAATTACAGAAAATAGGCCTATGATAGTGGGGCGAACATCTCGGTGTTACGAACTCGAAGATGGCAAGCATTCGGAAAAGCCGGAATTAGAGAAAGAATCTCAAGGTTATCATTTAAGCTCTTCGAAGCAACTGAGAGCAGAAACTGCCGGCTTGTTTCATTCGGGGTACTATTCAACTTACGTGCGGAGAAGGGTTCAACAGCTTTCCATGTGCTTCAAAGGAAATCTCGCATAACGCGTCGAAAGTTATTTGTAGAATTGAGTCGAGTATAAGGTGGTCGTGTCATATGTTCTTAGCTGAATTGAATGTCTGGAACTTTAGAAAATACGGATACGGTGAACAAGTCCCTGGGACGAGCAAAGTGAAGCCGGGTCTGCATGTAGCTTTTACTGCTGGGCTTAACTTAATCGTAGGGGAAAATGATTCTGGAAAGACAGCTATTATAGATGCCATTAAGTTGATCTTAACTACGCATAGTAATGACTTTATAAAAATTGAATATGATGACTTTCATATGCCTGCTGGAAAAACATTGGAGGCAGATCGAACCGATACTTTGGAAATCTAGTGTTTATTTCGTGATATTGAGCCGCATGAGGAAAAAACTTCCTAGAGTGGTTAAGTATAGAGAATGACGGAGAGCGACAAAAATATTTTTTGAAAGTATGTTTGAAAGGAAGGCGCAAAGGAAGACGCGTTTTCTATGACGTGAAGGCTGGGACCGATGATGAAGGAAGTTTAATGAACAGCGAAGCTAGGGCGATGTTAAAAACTACTTATTTGAAACCACTCCGGGACGCAGAGAATGAGATAGCTCCGCGAAAAAACTCTCGACTTTCCTATATATTGGATTATCATCAAGCGTTTGATGATAAGGAAGCTCATTATCTCATACAGGCTATGGAACAAGCCAATAAGGCAATTCTAAATTACTTTGGGGGATTTGATGGGGAGGGGCATATAGAAGATCAAAATGGCAAGCAACTATTAACGCAGATCAATACGTATTTGAAAGAATTTACGCCAATTACATCACCTTTGAACTCCCTATTTTCCATAACCGATCTGAAACTAAAGACTATCCTTGAGAAATTAAGTTTGGAGCTCTCTACAAATAAATCGGGGCTAGGTTCCCATAATATATTATTTATTGCCGTTGAGCTATTACTGTTGAACCGCGAAAACTATTCGGGTTTAAAGATTGCTTTGATTGAGGAAATAGAAGCTCATATTCATCCACAAGCGCAACTTCGCTTAATTGAATTTCTACAACGGGAAGATTTGTTTAGTACCGCAGGACTTGAGAGGTAACATAAGTGTGCCGGATATTGCACCAAAGTTGCTAATATATAACGACGAATCTATACGGAATGTACTGCTTAAGTTTGGAGATCTAATCTGTGAGCAACGATTACACGAGACGAAGAGAACAGTTTTCAAAGCAATTGGTTGGGTAAGTCAACATAAGGAGCGGCGTGCAATACCTTCCTATTTTCAACCCTATGGAATACCGGATGCGAATAAAAAGCAAGATTTTGAAAGTCTTTGTGACTATATAAAGATGGCAGTATTACATATGGGAGATTCCATTAGACAGAAACAATTGCTTATTTATCGGGGAAGCTTGAAAAGTATCCGGTTATCGGGAATAAAAAGAAACAATAATATGCCTTATACCCAAACAACCCTGAGTCAGATATTGAAAATAGAACATAAGGAACTTTATGATCAATTAAATGGTAAGCACGTACAGTGGTGTATGCAGATTAATACCGGAGAAGAGATTTTCGCGGATGTGAGGGAGTTCATAGCAATCCAAATCTGCCCCCAATTAGGGGGAGAACATAATTCTGGGTTAGTTGCATTTTTGGACGGGCCATCGCTTATCCAGCCTACGGACGGGAGTCAAAAATCAAATTTGTACATTCATGAAAGGGATAATCATAAAATTCCAATTCAATTGTCAACTATTCATAACGTAAAGGGTGAAACGCATACCGCTACTCTTTATTTGGAAACTTTTTATAGAAGGTATGATGTTGAATCGATCATTGAGTACATGAAAGGAAATCACAATCCGCCTGTGCTTGAAACAGTTTCGCATGCATTAAAAATGCTTATGTTGGTATGACTAGACCAACGCACTTATTATGTGTAGCTGCCCATCAAAACGGTTGTGAACCGCATCTTCAAGAATTGTCAGAGGCAGGCTGGGATATCCCTTAGAGTTTAGACTAGTATGTTGAACCTAAAATTACGGAGCAGATACGTATATATCTGTCCTAGAAAGGAGTGGCCGAATGAGCTTTCTATTTAATTCCGTAAAAGAGGCGACGTATCTTTCTGTTACTAAAGCAGAAAGATACCGTCCCATCTGCTACGTATTCTATCAGAAGTACCGACAGGAATACAACTCTTATATGTTTCTGGATGATGTGTATCGAGAATTAGTAACATCCGAGCAATTTGGCTCTCACTTTATGGATTATTCCGAGAAAGACTTGGAAGAAGACCTCAAGTCACTCGTGAGATGGAACAACCTAATCATCCATCAAGATGAATCCCATGCACAGCGCATTGAGGATTTTTATAAACGTAAGAATTATTATGAGGTCACGCAATATACGATTTCTCTCGAACGTATGCTGGAGGAGATGCAGCATAATCTGCAGGCGATTCGCGGTGGATCGTTCGAGCGAGTATTGACGGACCATATTTTAGAGGACCTGACCAAACTTCGCAAGTGGGGGCCTTCGAACAACGGGACGCTGGGCGATATCCGCAACATCTGGCGCGACCTCATGTCCCGGTTTGAAGCCCTTCGCAACGGCACCGCCGATTTTTTGTCACATGTGAACAGCGAACCATATGAACGCCTAGTCCGCACGGAGTCCTTTTTGCCATACAAAGAAAAATTTGTGCGTTTGTTAAGTGACTTCGTAGTCGGTATTATGGAGAAGAAAGATCTGATCGAGGAACGCCTCGGGTTTATCGATGAAATTGAGATCGAGCACATTATTTCCGTGATTGTTTCATACGAAGCGGAGCAGCAGATTGATGAAACGTTTGAGGCGGAGCTTGCCTCTGAGCGAAGAAGGGCAGAATGGCTCGGTTTTAGAGGGTGGTTTGTGGAAATCAACGGCCGCAAAGCTAGTTCACGTTTTCTCATCGAACAAACTCGCGGTACCATCCAAAAAATTGTGCGAATTGCAGATCAGATTAGCGATAAATTCAACTACTTAAAAAGCCGCAAAAATGACTATTTGGAACTGGCCCGCATTTTTGCGAACACTTCGGACTTACGGGACTGCCATGCTATTGCTGGTGCGATGTTTGGCGCTTCCACCACAAAACACTTTTTAGTCCCTCGTAAATCTGAGGATGACACGACAAAGCATGTGTGGGAATGCGATCCTTTCGAACTGCCCCTTAACAAAAAGACACCTGGGAACCGTAGCGGACGCACCAAAGTGCCAGTATATGAAGACCCCTTAGCACAGATGCTTCTGGTTCAGGAGCATCTGGAGAAAACGCGGATGATGCAGGAGCAATTCAACAGCCTAATCAAGGAAGATAAAATAACGCTGGATGAAATCGGTGTCGTGTATCCCGAAGTGCGGGACCTACTACTTGAATTGTTGGGACAAGCCATGATTACAAAAAACTTAAAAAGCCGAACGGAAGATGGGCGCCGATTCTATCTTAAGTTACGTTCCAGCAAGCGTATTCGCCTGCGTTCCACCGATGGTACGTTGGCAATGAATGATTACGAATTCGTGTTTATGGAGGACTAGCATGGATAAAGATCGCTTGGTGCTTCAGGAATGCATTGAAGCCCTATTTCATTACCACTGGATTCATCGGGACACGCAGGCGGACCTATATTTTCAGATTCTCGCTCGAAAAGCGGACATTGCCGACATCGTGCGTGAATACTTCGGATATCGTTTACTCCTGCGTAATGAGTTTATCAAACTAGAGAAAATTCCTGTCTCGCCAAAGGCGTTTATGGGCGTTGGAGACTTTACTACATCACGCCACTATATGTTTGTCTGCTGTTTCCTTGCTTTCTTGGAAGATAACGGGGAGGATCAGCAATTTACGCTGCAAAACGCTTGTGATGCCATCCGTATGTATTACCCAGAAGAAGCCGTTCCTTTCGCATGGGAAGAGCGTTCGCACCGCAGGGCCTTTGCGGACGTTCTGCAACATTGTGTGAAAATAAGGCTCGTCTATGTCGTGGACCGTGAAATAGACGTGTTTCGAGACGATGAACGGCATGATGTTTTGTTTCAGACTACGCCTTATTTCCGTCATTTCGCACTGCTTTACTTCTTTGATCTCAGCAAAATTCAAAATCGTAGGCAGTTAGAAGAACAGATTGGCAAAGAAATCGTCTATGCCACAACTCCGAGACAGAGGCTTCTGCGCAGATTATTTTTAGAATCGGCTATATATGATGATGAATTGTCTGCAGAGGAAGCCAAGCTTTTGGAAGATAGGGAAGAGCTTGAGAAACTGAACGCGATGATATCAGAACTGTTTGAATATTGGTACCTTGAACGATACCATCGTACGACGATGCTCACCCATGCAGAAAATCGTTACGGGGACTATTATCCGAAAGATGATCAGATCTCCAATGCAACCGTGCAGTATGCAACCCTCATTTGGGATAAGGTAAACGGTCAAGAAGTAGCTCTCGATCATAACGGTCATGTCCTGTGTTCGAAATATGAGGCAATCGTATGGTTTCAAGAGATCAAAGATCTGCACGGCCACGGGTGGACCAAATCATTTACAGAACGACCTCTTACCGTCATTTGGGGAGAGGTTATAGAGTATATGTCTGACTTTCACATGGCAGATGCGCTCGCGGACGGGCAGGTTGTATTCTATTCCGCTGCTGGCCGCGTTACAGGGGAATATGTATCTTAATCTATGTAAACGGAGGGAATAGGCGATGAGTTCGTTCCATTTGAATCGCTTTGGTCTCATTAATTTCTGGTATCATGGTGACACAGTTTTTGAGTTTAGCAATGGACGTCTTTTTGTCCGTGGTGCTAACGGTTCTGGTAAATCAGTATCCACTACCATGGCAGTGCCGTTTTTGCTCGACGGCGATAAGCGCCCGTCGCGTCTTGATCCATTCGGCTCGCAGGACCGACGGATGATCGATCTATTGCTTGGTAATAAACATGTATCAAAGCGAGAAGAAGGTACGGGATATCTCTACATGGAGTATCGCAAAGGAAACAACTTTATGACCGTTGGCATCGGATTGAATGGAAAACGGCGGGAGAGCGACAACACCATGCGCACGTGGTATTTCATTCTCCGCAACAAGCGCATTGGGCACGACATTCAGTTGTATGATGAAAAAATTATAAGCGGGGAACCCAAAAAGTTTCCTCTTACTATGGGGGACTTGGCAGACCGCATTGGAAGGGACGGAGAAGTCACCGACAGTCAGCAACGTTATGTGGAACTCGTGAATCAAGAAATCTATGGGTTTAGAACTACGCAGGAATTTAAGGAGCTGATTGGCGTGTTGCTCCAGCTTCGTAGCCCGAAGCTCTCCAATGCCGTGAAAGCGAGCGAAGTGTCCAACGTCCTCTCTGATGCCCTTCCAGAATTGTCGCAACATGAATTGGCCCCGCTTTCATCGTCGCTGGAGAGCATGGATAGCCTGCAAGAAAAGAAGAACCGTCTTGGCAACGAACTGGGCTTCCTTACGAAGTTGGTAGAAGCGTACGACGCCTACAATCAACTCTCTCTATATGAGAAGGCGAAACATCTTGTGTTCAGCGAGAAACGATTTAATGAATCCATGAAGCGTATCAAGGATTGTAAAGCCGCCGAAGCCGTAGTCTCCGTGGCCAAAACAGAACTGGAGCGGAAACAGGCAGAACAAATTAACATAAAGGAAACCATGCAGAAGAAAATAGCATCCATGCAAGGGCACCCTATTTTCACACTTGAGCAAGAATTGGGTCAGGTAAGACAAGCCCTACGAGATTCAGAGGAGAAACTGCTGGGAAAGACTGAGGCTATAGAGAAGAATGAAAAACAGCAACGGCAAGTGGAGAACCGGATTAAGCAGATTGAGGGAAATGAATACAAAGCAGTCCAAAGCCGCGAGGATGCGCTTTCGGAACTGGATTCGCTGGCGGACGAGACCTACTTCTCACCCCACGGTACCTTACGTAACTACTTTAAATCTTGCCTCGATAGCTTTTCAGACGCAGCTTTTAAAAATTGGCAAGAAACTCTCCAAGAGTACCGAAGCAAGGTACAAGAAATCGCCAATCAACTCCTTTCGATGCAATCTCGCCTCGAACATGAGGATCAAATGCAGCGAAATGTGGCGGCCGAAGAAGAGCGTGCAAATCAGATAGAAGTTGAGATTGGCACCATAGTGAAAGAGATTTCCGTATGCTCAGCATCTGTTGAGCATACCGTTGCCGAATGGGTGGAAAGTGCTCAACAATTTCAAATTCAGCCCGCAGAGCTTCTCGAAGTGAAGGAAATCTTGCAAGGGATTGGAGATCTTCTGGATGACGTCTCTCCAGCAGCGGTTACTGACTGGCTGAGTTTCTTATACGACAAACGCTTGCGCACACTACAGGAGCAGCATGCAAATCTTGCGGCTTCCATCCGTCTCCTCCTAGAGCAAATCGAGGAGGCCGAAAGAAAGGCTGAAGCCTTATCTGCACAAAAGGAGATGGAGCCCGCTCTTACCGCTTCGGAAGCGGTAGAAATGAAGCGCTTGCGCACACAAAACGTACGTGTTGCTTATTTTTATGAAACGGTTGAATTTCTGGAACACATACAGCCGACTGTAAAAGAAGCCATCGAGGACGCCATTACCCGCGCGGGACTCCTTACGGCTCTTGTGGTGCACGAGAGTGATCGCTCCATGGTCGCTGCCTCGATGGCCGTGGTGCAAGTAGGGTCGTACAAAAGAGAAAATTTACTGACTTATGTACGTCCGACGCCAACCAGCGGTCTCACAGAGGAGGATATTAACACTGTACTGCAAACCATTTCTATTGTTCCCCATGAGGAAGGGTATGTGTTGGAAAACGGGGAATTCCGCAGCGGTATGGTTGGGGGGCTGGCACCTCAGTACGAAGATAAATACATTGGCAAATCGGCGCGGGAACAAATCCGTCTGCGCAAGCTAAAAGAGCTGCAAAGTCAGCGTGATGAACTCACGCACCAGAAAGATAATCTGGAATCCGAACAGCTTTCCATAGAAAAGCAGCAGCATCTCCTTGTCATGGAACGGGAAGTGTTCCCATCCCTCCAGGGGCTTAAAGAGTCGCTTGGACGCCATGAAACCAAGCGTCATGAACGCGCCACTCAACTTTCTGTGGTAGAACGGCTCCAAGATGCTTTGCGTGTCTACCGCAACGAAACACAAATTTTGCGTAACGCCCTCTATTATGCTACACAGCAGTTGGAATTGCCGCTTAAGCTGGCCAGCTACCAACAGGCTCTTAGCGACCTTACACTTTACAGAGATACACTCGTTGATCTCCGCATGGCGCACAGCGCATGGCTTGCAGCGAATCAGTCGCTGTCAGATCTTGCGTCGGAGAAAGAACGTTTGACAGGCGATTATGACTACCTTGCAGATGAGAAAACGGATCTCGAGCGGGATATCGCGAAGAACAAGTCTTATGAAGCGATGTTTCTCGAGCGTATACAGGACCTTGGCGATACGGACGTAAAACAGGAGATAGAGGCAGCGAGAAATGCGGCGCAGTCGGCAGATGGGCGGTTAGACTCTTATCGCAAACAAATAAACGAAGCAGAGATTAAAATTCGTGGCCTCATTGAAAATCAAACGAAAGAGCAACCGGTGATGGAAGAGAGGCTGCGATTGCTAAATGGGTGGATGAAATTGTACCAAGAGGAGCTATCTCTCGGCTTCGTATGTCCCCCACGGAGCGCTTCTGAGACCATAATGACACTGGAAGAATCGTGCAAGGGACTTTCGTTCGATGTAGTGCTTTCAGCGTTAAAAGAAGCAGAAGGCTACGCCCAGCACGAACTTGTGGATTACAATCTTAAGCCGTCGCGGCGTACGATTTCCCTTGAGATTCAGACCGAAGACATGGAGAATCCGTCCTGGCAGATCCTCGTGCAGAACTGCTCGCGGCAATTCCTGGTCTTTTCGCCCCACCATGTGGAGAACACGCCACTTGAAGTGCACCGCGATGTGAATGATCAACTAAAGCGCATTTCGGAGCATATTCGGGAAGAGGAGCAGAAGTTGTTTGAAAAGGTGCTCATTGATGTTGTCGGTACTACGATCCATGAGAAAGTGCGGGCCGCGAAGCGCTGGGAACAAGACGCGAACGTGATGCTGCGGCGTGTAACAGGCACTATTCAGATGCGGCTCGAATGGATACCTCTCGCGAGCAAAGAAGAGGACCAAATTTCGACGACGGAACTGTTGTCGTACCTATCCAAGGAGTCCATCTATTTGACGCCATCTCAAAAGGAAAAAGTGCGCCTGCACTTCATGTCCAAAATCAATGAAGCTCGAAAAAAGTGCAAGGACGACGCAAGTTTCTCTATGTTTGAAGAGATGAAAAAAGCGCTGGATTACCGCAAATGGTTCCGCTTTGACATGTTCATCACGCGCAAGGGCATTCCAGAGGAGCGCTTCACGAACAAAGTGTTCGGGGAGCTCAGTGGCGGGGAAAAGGCGATGAGTATCTACTCGCCGCTCTTTGCGGCGATAGCTGCCAAATATTCTTACGCCGCACCTGATGCACCGCGTGTCATATCATTAGATGAGGCGTTTGCGGGTATCGATAACGAAAACATTGCGCAGATGTTTCAACTTGTGCATGACTTTGAGTTCGATTATATTATGAACTCTCAGGTACTGTGGGGTTGCTACGAAACGGTAGATGAACTCTCCATTGCCCAAATTCTCCGACCTGTGGATTCCCCGGTACTCGCCGTTGCACGTTACTATTGGGATGGGAAAGAAAAACATCTTCTATCGCTAGAGCAACGTATCGAGGAGCGTTCCCGCAATGCAGGATAACAGGCAACTGGTCGAGATTTTTCGGCAGAGCGGCGGCTTTGGCCGCCTTTTCGACTTGTATCGCAAGAAGTTTGAAAGCTACGGAGCATTCGGCACGGTGCCAATGCGGCCCACCGAAGAAGAGGAAAAAGCTTTGCGTGGCTTTCTTGGCATTCGCTACAAGGGTTCGCGTTTTCCAGCCGCCGATTTTGAAAAAGCGGCTAGAGAAGCAGGATACTCAGTTTCTTTACTTGAATTGTTGGAGTTATACTACGGCCATCAACTTTCCACCAAACGCCAACAAAAAGAGTCAAAACTTTCGGCTTGGGCTAATCTATTTATTCAAGTTGAACTAGATTTTATTACTCGATTTAATATATCTAATACTGAACTTGAAATATTTATTCAAAAGACATTTAACTGGTTTCAAAGATTAAAGGAAGGAGATGCCAAAGGCTATAGGGTTTTGAGAACTGTTTTTGACAGAGACATAAATGTCTATTCAGAATTGCTGACATGTCTGAGCGCTTTATGGCATTTGCTCATGAGTAAAGATGAGATGTTTAATAAATGTGGGATCTCAACTGGAAAAATTAGATTACCTATGTTCGCTGCTTATGTTACTGAGGATTCACATGCCTTTGATAAAACAAATGCAAAAGGAAGATTATTATGGAGCGCTCTCAATGATATAAATAGCCAAGGTCTAAATCAAAGCGTAAATGTTGATAACCATATGACAGTCATACCAGAGTATTTGTTCGAACGCCAAATTTATAGGAATTTCGACGTTCTGGATGATGATCTTAGTTCGATTTCACATGTTTTTGTACCACATCTCGTCAAAGGCACTTCCCCTCGCACGTTAAATTTACGTGAAATTGAAGAGATGAAGCAATTACCAAAGTACTCGTCAATATATATTATCGAAAATCCGTCTGTAATTTCTTACTTAGTTGATGAAACCATTCATTTTCTTAATCTAAATGAATTCTCATTAGAACAACTTCCACCGGATTTTCCAGTTCTTCTTTGTACGATCGGACAGGCAAGAACCGCTTCTAAAGTGTTTATAGAAAAATGTCTTGAAGCAAGCCCAAGCTGTATCATTTACTATTCAGGGGATCTAGATGTTCCAGGCATCCAGATGTTAAACAATATGAGGGAGCAGTTCTCAGCAGAATTTTACGCTTGGCGTATGGAGACTTCCATATATCGCAATCATGTTGCGACCAAAAGCAAACCTTTATCTGATGCAGACCTAAAAATCCTTCAAGAATTAGAGGGCGGTTTAGCAAAAGAGATGATACAAATTAAAGCAAAAGTTTATCAGGAATTATTTGGTAAGGAACTGAGAAGCGATTGGATTAAGGAAGTGTCTTCTGGGATTTCTAAAAATCAAGTTGATAATGAACCAAATGAACGTTGAAAATATTCATGGCTAGGCAGGGACTTTAATTCTGCCTAACAGGCAAGTGTTTGGTTTTAGATCAAGTGATTGCAAAGATTATTGAAAGTCTTTTGAACAATTAAAAGTTTACACAGCGCAGCGGCAGGTCTGTGGGAACCCTTTAATTATCAGGCTTTTAGAAAAGTCCGCGTGTATTAATATTTAATAATATCACGAGAAAAAATATTTCCAAAAGGAATGAATAATATGCAAGATTATTGCATATTTGCTAACTGACCTTTTTTGCAATATCTATGAAAAATCCTTTAGTGAGATAAAATATTACCAATAAAATTCTCAACTTATTTGAAACAATAGCTTACGAAATATCAAAGTTTTGGATGTGGTATTCTCACCTTTTATGCAAAATCACATCATACGTGTATAAAAGCTGCGATATACCCATTCAGCGGGCGAACATGATAATTGTCTGCAAAGCAATGACCGTCATTCCTAAGCATGGATGCTGGAATGGCGGTCATTGCTTTGCTTAGGAACCACTCCAGGATGAAAAATTCAACAGGGTGGTTCTTCTTTTCATGACGCGACTATGCCATCATACCTACATATTTTTACGTAATTCTACCAAAAATATATATATTAATGTATAATTTTACTTGGACATCTAGCCCTGAATTCCTGATATCTAAGCCCCTTTTTAAAACTAAAAATGTATACAGGAGGTAATCTATTGAAAAAAATTTTCGCAATGTGCACATTAATTGTATTGATTATAGCAGGGTGCTCCAAAGTGGGTCCCGTACAGAAAGAAAATATAAAATTGTCGATTGGTGCTTCTGGGGAGATTCTAGAAGAATTACAAACGAAAATTAACAACGCATTTCCAAATTATGAAATAACCTATGAGATCCTTTTATACCATGAAATCGAATCATTGTACGAAGAAAAGAATTTACCCGATATTATTTTTGATACAGATTCCGCGTCCGTCCCGCCCCATTTGCGGGATAAATTATATACGGACTTAATTCCTTTTATAAGCAAGGAGAATGTGGATTTATCCCGATTTGCTCCGGCTCTGTTGCAAAGAAACTCCCGTGAGAACGGCGAGTTATATGGGGTGCCTATCCAAAGGATTTTAACCGCGTTATTTTATAATAAAGCCCCTTTCGATGCTTTCGATATTCCCTATCCAACCGATGGAATGACTTGGGACGATGTGATCCTGCTTGCAAGTCGGTTCTCTGATTTTCCTAACGGATCGAAATATGTAGGTCTAGACCTAATAAGTGGCAACGGAGTACAAATGCTATTAGATCAATACAACGTCACGTATTTGGATTCGCAAACCGATCAATTCAAATCATCTTCCGAATTATTGGAAGTGATACAAAAGATTGATAACGTTTATGAAAAGAACGGGAATAGACCGACGAGGAGCTTTTTGAGTTTCCCAGATGGCTTTTTGAAACACGGGACAACGGCAATGTTTCTTGGTGTTCCGGTATATCCAATCGTAGATGGAGCCGCCAACAATCAAGATATCGATTTGGTGACCTTCCCCCGAGTTGATGCCAGTTCCAATATAGGATCTGGAACGAGGGCAATTTCTGTTCACATGAACAGTGAAAGTGAAAATAAAGAAAGCGCGTTTGAAATCATACAATATCTGGTATCGGATGAAGTGCAAAAGTTCTTGGTGGAAAATGGAGGAGGAACTGTACTGAGCGAATTAATTCATAATGATGATTTTGGAAAAAATATTCCGGAACTCCACAACAAAAATGTAAAAGCACTGTTTGAGTTGGAACTTCCTGAATTAGATAGACCAAGCAAGTACGAATGGATAGCATATCAAGGGGCAGGCCCCTTATTGGCTGAGCTCATTATGGGCACAAAATCAGTGGACGACGTAATGAATGAAATGGAAAGTGCTGTGAATGATGCGGTTATTGCGGCAAAAACTAAGGAAGTCGAAGAGTGAAAGGAGGCAGAGAGGGGCACTATTTCAAATAGTGACTCACTGTAAAATGGTTTCGTATTGTGAGGTTAGCCAGCTTAATCTGGTTAACCTCATTTTCTGTTATAAGGGTAAATAGTTCAATAACGCTTACATGCTATTGTGCAAACATGATTAGAAAGGTTGATCTAGAGGAGGAGTGGATATTCCTTTATCATAATACTTACGAGTAATTAAGTTGAAGATCAATTGCTGTGAACCGTTCACAAATAGTGATGAACAAAATGCGGATTATACGCTTCATTATTGAGCACAGCGTTGCAGAAGTATCATAGATACATAGGAACCACCCAAGGTTGAAAAATCCAAAGGGGTGGTTCTTTTTTTCGCGACGCGACTATGCCATCATGTAAGTGGGGGCGATGAAGGATGTTCCAGGATTTCAAGCTCGTTAGCGATCGGCCGGTCGTCATACAAGTGAAAGAATACATTCAACGTTTAATTATAAAAGGGGCGCTTCAAGGGGACCAGAAGCTGCCCTCCACACGCGAGATGAGCAGTCTGCTGAAGGTAAGCCGCAATACCGTTATTGCCGCCTATGAAAGCCTGGAGGATGACGGTTTTGCGTATGCCATCCCCGGCAAAGGCAGCTATGTTGCCGCGATGTCGGGCCACTCAGCAGCAGGCGGCAGCACTTCAGACGGTTCTGCAAGCTTGCAGATCGATTGGATGGCCAGAATGAACCGATATGCCCTATCGGCAGTTGAGCTGGATATTATGAAGCCAGGCATTCGCGGCTCGAAGGACATGATATCGTTCACCAGCATTGCTCCGGATGAGCATTTGTTCGATCTGGGAGATGTCAGGCGAGCCTTCATGGATCGGATGGCGATTGAAGGGCAGGTACTGCTCAATTACGGATACGCCAAGGGCTATAAGCCGCTGATTGACTACTTAATGCGCTATATGGAGAATAAGGGCGTCGATCTCAGCGGCAAAGATATGCTCATTACAAGCGGCTTTACGGAAGGCTTCGATATTGTTTTGTCTGCACTGCGACCTGAATCACGAAGCGGAGCGGCTATTTGTGAAAATCCGACGCATCATACGGCACTCAAAAATTTGAAGCTGCAAGGCTTCCAAATTACCGGGATACCGATGGAGCGCGACGGTATTTCTACTGAGAAGCTCGAGCAGGTGTTGAAGCAAGGGCGCACATTCGACCTGGCTTATCTGACGCCTTCCTATCACAATCCGACTGGTATTGTCATGTCGCCGGAGAAGCGCAGCGCCGTTATGAAGCTGATGACACGATACGGTGTACCCGTGATTGAGGATGGATTTAACGAGGAGCTGCGATACTCGGGAGCGCATATTGCACCACTCATTGCGACAGCAGGGCAAGGGAACGGGGTTATCTATATCGGCAGCTTCTCCAAAGTGCTGTTCCCCGGCCTGCGGGTAGGCTGGGTGCTGGGAGACCGTGCGCTGATCGACCATCTGGAAAGCATTAAGCGGGCAAGATCGATCCATACGTCTACTATCGATCAATCGATTTTGTATCAATATTTGCTCAACGGCAATTTCGATAAGTATGTGAAAAAAGCGCGAACGGAATATAAGCGCAAATATGAGCTGACCAAAGCATGCTGCGAAGCCTATCTGCCTGATGCGAAGCTGACAGGCGACGGAGGCTTGCATCTGTTTCTTACTCTGCCAGAGGGCGTGAATACACGCGAGCTGCTGGCAGCCTGCAAGGAGCAAGGCGTTATATTCACGCCGGGAGACCGCTTTTTCATTGGGGAAGGCGAAGGGACGAATACGCTGCGGCTTGGATTCTCAAGAGTGGCGGATGAACATATTGAGCAAGGAATACGGATGATTGGCGAACAGGCAAGCAAGCTGATGCGCGCAAAATGATAAATGGGGTGTCAGGATGAAAATCGGAGTTATAATGGGCGGCATTTCGACTGAACGAGAGGTTTCGTTAAAGACGGGGCAAGAGATGGTGGGACTTCTCGATCGCAGCCGCTATGAAGTGGTTCCCATCGTAATTGATCAGCGGGAGGATTTGATTACGAAGGTTCAGCAATCGGGCATTGATCTGGCATTGCTGGCTTTGCACGGACAGTTCGGTGAAGACGGAACGGTGCAGGGGGCGCTGGAGACGCTTGGCATTCCGTATACGGGCAGCGGTGTGCTGGCAAGCAGTTTGTGCATGAACAAGGAGCTGTCCAAGACGCTGCTAGCCGCAGGCGGTGTGCCAACGCCTGAGGGGCTGAGCTGGAAGGGGATGCATGAGTATGACCCGCAGGCGGTGGAGAGACTTGGCTACCCTGTTATTGTGAAGCCGAATACAGGCGGCTCCAGCATCGGCATTCAGCTTGTGCATAATGAGCGGGAGCTGCAGTCGGCTGTCCAAGAAGCCTGCGATCTGGATGGAACGATCCTGATTGAGCGTTACATCAAAGGAACGGAAATTACTTGCTCCATTGTGGACGGCGAGGCGCTGCCGATTATCGGCATCCGTTCCGCGCACTCGGAGTGGTTCGATTATAAAGCGAAATATGAGGACGGCGGTGCGGAAGAGAAGGTGATCGAGCTGCCTTCCGTTGTGGAACAGCGTGTCCGCGAGGCGGCCCTTGCCAGCTACCGGCTGCTGCAATGCTCGGTCTATGCAAGAGTCGATATGATATTGTGCGGCGATACGCCGTACGTGCTGGAAGTCAACACTTTGCCGGGCATGACCGCCAACAGCCTGCTTCCCAAAAGCGCAGCTGCCGCAGGATTTACTTTTGCCGGACTGCTGGACCGGATTATTGAAATCTCTTTGCAAGAGCGGAGTCCGAAACGGGGGATGGCTCATGTGTAAGAAAGAAGGTTCGGAACGATTTTTATCCTCCCGTGTGCAGCTCATTCGGCCGTCAGGCATTCGCGCTTTCTTTGATCTGAATGCGGCATCTGGCGGCGATACAATCGCTCTTGGCATTGGCGAACCGGATTTTGTCACGCCAGAGAAGGTACGCGAGGCATGTGTTCAGGCATTGCGCATCGGACATACGAAATATACTGCCAATGCCGGGCAGTTGGAGCTGCGGGAGGAGATATCGGCTTATTTTTCAAACAGCTTCAGTCTTACCTATAATCCCGAACAGGAAATCATCATAACGGTGGGGAGCAGTGAAGCAGTCGATCTGGCGCTGCGGACCGTCATTAATCCCGGGGATGAGGTACTGATTCCGGCGCCAAGTTATGTTGCCTATGAGCCGATCACTCATCTGCATGGAGGGAGAATCGTAGAGGTAGCAACCTCGGCAGAGCAGCAATTCAAGCTGACTCCAGAGGCACTCCTGGCCGCTATTACGCCCAATTCCAAGGTTTTGATGCTCAATTATCCGAGTAATCCTACCGGATCAGTAATGACGGAGCGGGACTGGCAGCCGATCGTCGATCTCATTATCAAATACGATCTGGCCGTCATTTCGGATGAAGTGTATGCCGAGCTAACATATGGAAGAGGGCATGTCAGCATCGCTTCCTTGCCAGGCATGAAGGAGCGTACAATCGTGATCAGCGGCTTTTCCAAAGCGTTCGCGATGACAGGCTGGCGGATAGGCTATGCGTGCGGGCCGCACGAATTTATAGCCGGCATGCTGAAAATTCATCAGTATACAGCTGTGTGCGCGCCAGCCATTGCACAGATCGCCGCACTGGAATCATTGCGTCATGGCTTGACTGCTAAGGATGAGATGATGGCAAGCTATAATGAACGCCGCAAGCTGTTTGTAGCAGGTTTGAATGCGATTGGGCTGACGTGTCACGAGCCTGAGGGAGCTTTCTATGCGTTTCCGTCTATCGTATCAACGGGCATGTCTTCCGAGCAGTTTGCGCTCCGTTTACTTCAGGAGGCGAAGGTGGCGGTCGTTCCGGGACATGTATTTGGACGGGGTGGCGAAGGGCATGTGCGCTGCTCCTATGCCACTTCCATCGTAGATCTGGAGAAGGCGCTGGAGCGGATGGGGAAATTTATGCAGGCGATGCAGCCGGTTTGATGACATTTAAGAATATCGAATGTACGGGGAGCTTCAACCTACGCTGTGGCGGGTTGAGGCTCTATTCTTTTAGACAAGTAGGTTGAAGGCTCTAACTTCTGCTCCTAAATTCTGTACGCCTTGTCTTTAACTCTACTTCGTACGAATAGCTTGCGACTCCTAAAATAAACTTAAAGGCACGACGAGGCTTTTTCGTTTTCTTGAACCTTTCTTTGGTATCCCAAATGTACACTGTTTTGCCGATCCAAATTCTCAAGTATGCGGAGTGAAACAGGATTGGCTTCACAATTCCCCGCTGTTCAATCTCCGTTCCATCATCGAGCTCAGTCTCTGTTCGAATGAACCATCGATTGCCGATTCCTGCTTCGATATATTTCAAGTTGTAACCTCATTTCTTTTTCTCTTGCACGTGACCGAGGCGAATATCTTCCTTTATTCGTCATAGCCAGGTCATACTCCTTGTGGGTAGAACCGAAGCGGGGAAACGCGATATAATAGGGGAGAAGCAGCAATAAGATTTGAGGGTGAATGAAATGATTGTGTTGAAAACAAAAGAAGAAATTGCGAAAATGCGAGAGGCTGGCGTGCTTTTGGCGCAATGCCACAAGGAAATAGAAGCCATGCTCAAGCCTGGCGTTACAACCTGGGAGATCGATCAATTCGTAGAGCGTTACCTCGCCGAGATCGGTGCGACACCGGAGCAGAAGGGGTATCACGGCTTTCAATATGCAACATGCGCGTCAGTTAATGAAGTGATGTGCCACGGCTTCCCTGCCAAAAATCCGCTTAAGGATGGGGATATTGTAACGATCGATATGGTCGTCAATTTAAACGGCTGGCTAGCCGATTCTGCCTGGTCCTACCGTGTGGGCAATGTGTCCGGGGAAGCGGACGCTCTGCTGAGAACAACAGAGGAATCGCTGTATCTCGGGATCGAAAAAGCCGTCATCGGCAACCGTCTAGGCGACGTGTCGAATGTCATTCAGAAGTATGCCGAATCAAAAGGTTACGCTGTCGTGCGAGATTTCACGGGCCATGGCATCGGCCAGAAGATGCATGAGGAGCCTCAAGTGCTCCACTACGGTCCTGCGGGCAAAGGGGTCCGGCTCAAGGAAGGCTTCGTCTTTACGATCGAGCCGATACTGACGACGGGTTCGCATCGTATGAAGATCGATTCGGATGGCTGGACGGCGCGTACGGTCGACGGCTCCCTGTCGGCCCAATACGAGCATACCATCGCGATAACAGAGGACGGTCCGGTTATCCTGACCAAACTATAAACCGCCCTTCCATGGGGACGTACAGCAAAGAAGCTCCGTAAGGCATTAGCCTTACGGAGCTTTCGTATGTTGTCGCATATGCGTCGATAGTTGCGAGATGAACTAGCTGTATCGTCAGCAGATGAGCAAAACGCTTAAGAAGGGTCAATTGGAGAGGGCAGCCGGAAGCTCTGCTCGTTGCTAAGCAACACGATTTGGCGGTCTGTGTGAAACCGGATGAAACCTTCCTTCTTGGGTGCTGTCTTGTACGTCTGCCATTCGCCAGTTTTCCAAGTTGCCGGGTCCACAGCAGCCAGCATTAGCTGAGAGGAATTGTCCGGCACGAGATGCGTCCATACGGCGATAACGGAGCGATCGTCCGACAAGCGAACATCCAGGAATTGCGTCTCATACAACGATTCTTCCAACAAATCATGCAGCGCGCCGTCGGATGTCAGCACAGAGATCGTAATCGGATAATCTTTACTCACGATCGATTCAAGTTCCTCAGGAGGGTCAAATCGAAGCAGATAGCTGCTTCGGATATCTGTCTCCTGAAGCCGCTGGAACACTTGACCCGTTCTTGTCCGCTCTCCAGTGCTGCCGCTGTACATGGCGAACATCGGAGCATGCGACTGCCTGGCGTCCATGACGAGAACTTGATCGCCTGCCCAGAGGTAATCGCCAAGCACAGGCAAATGGGAGTACGTATCCAGCACAGTGATCTTGTCTGTATCGATTGCATGAAGGGCTATAGCCAGCGGGCTGCTCATATTGGCCGTATCCATGAATTGGTAGACAATAACGGAGCCGTCCATCGATAGCTTGGCTCCCCGCTTTGTCACAGCGGTATCGCCGATCTCAACGGCTTGCTGATCGGCTCCGACGAGATATAGATGGCCGAACGCTTCATACACATCCCCTTGGTCGCTCTTGCCAATATAGATCGCTTGCTCGATATGGAATGGTGCGGGTTCAGCGGTGACCGTTGTTGGTATAGTCGTCGAAGTTGCGTCCGAACCGGAAACAACAGGGGATGATGACTGTTCGGCTTCCTGAACTCCGCCCCAAATCGTACAGCCTGATAAAAATAAGGAAAGCATCATAACCCATACCATTTTCATAAGATCCACTCATCCATCCGTTTGTATGATTTATGGCTAAGACTTCTCCAGAGCATCCCAGTTTACCTTTATTGAACTTTTATTATCTTGTAGCAATTTCTTTTGGAATTCCGCGAATGTACCCCCTTGAATGATGTCTTCTTTCACTAACAGCTCCGTGAGCTTGCCAATGGTAATGAAATACCTGTAGCCGTCTACCGTTGCCTTGTCTTGCCAGAACGATTCTTCATCCATTCCTGTCAGGCGGATACGTTCTTGCATCAACGCTGCCATTTCCACTTGATCCGTGTCCTCCAGCATAGCTTTTTGCTCATCAATAAACTGTCTTAATTCCTCTTCGGGGATGGACACCCCTTTTTTCTTTGCGTATGAATAGAGAAGCTCGTCAGTCAGAATCTGATCCAGCAGCTCCTGGTCGGTTCGGGCCTCCGGTTCGACAGCCAACATCCTTTGGGCCAGCTCCAGGTTTTGCTTCGCATCCTTAAATCGCTTCACCGTCACCTCGACTCCGGCTCCCTTTGCCAATACCGGCTCGGATTGAAGGGAGGGATTGACGAATGCAAAAACAGTAATACCGATCGCGATAACAATGAGTACCGCAAGGACTACCCTTTTCTTCAAAATATATCGCCTCCTAAAGCTGGGAGTAGTTAAGATTATAAACGAATGAAAAGTAAAAAAGTTACATTTTTAGCCCGATATGCTCAAAAAAGTAGTGCTTGTTCACAGAATTGCTTGCGTTGGCAATCCAATGAAACGACAATGTCCTTGTCGACATTTTTCATGCGTGTACATATTTTTCCATTTATTTAGAGCTTTTGAATCAGAACATGCAGGTCTAGGTGTCTATCAACTCCAAACTACTATGAACCATAGATATTTCCCCTACTACTATAGGATTATCTCCTTTCCAAAGGGGCTTGATCCGCTGCAAAATATAGGTATCTTCTCTATCCATTCCAATATTCTTCATGTTTTCCGCGTTATTATCTTCTTCTCTTTCATGCTTTCAGCCATTCCTGCCAGTTGCACACCGCAAGTCCACTGTAAGAAAAGCAATGCTATTACTCTAGTTCCGTCTTAGCGAAAGGGGGCACTATTTCGTCAGTCCACGTAATGTAATCGCTTACATTGATGTTTCCATTCTTGCATTTAAAATCGAAGGGAGATTTGGAATTTATGTTTCGTTATTCGCGAATGATGTCGCCGATTGGGCGGGTTTGTCTGATTACGCTTGCGTTGCTTGTCGTATGGTCGGGGTTTCAATGGGGGGCTTCGACAGTGAAAGCGGCCGCGCCGGGCGGCAAAATTATAGTAGGCTATTGGCATAACTTTGATAATGGTTCCACTAACATTAGGCTTCGGGATATATCGCCAGACTACGATGTGGTGCAAGTTGCGTTCGCCGAGCCGACGGGCGGCTCGCATACAGGCAATATGGTGTTTACGCCATACAATGCGACAGTTAGCGAGTTCCAGGGGGATGTTGACTTCCTTCAGGCTCGCGGGCAAAAGGTGCTTATCTCCATCGGCGGAGCAAACGGCACGCTCGAGCTGGACACAACGCAGGCGAAGCAAACCTTCGTCACAACGATGAAAAATATTATTAATCTGTACGGCTTCGACGGATTTGATATCGATCTGGAGGGAAGCTCGCTCGCACTAGGCGCTGGCGATACCGACTTCAGAAATCCGACTACGCCGAAAATCACGAATTTGATCGCGGCTTCCAAAGAAATTATTGCAAGCTACGGACCGAATTTCCTGCTGACGATGGCGCCGGAAACGGCTTACGTGCAAGGCGGGGCCAGCACATACGGCGGTCCTTGGGGGGCATATCTGCCTGTCATCCACGCACTGCGCGATGATCTTGATTACTTGCATGTGCAGCATTACAATTCCGGCACAATGCTTGGCCCTGATGGAAGAGCTTATGCGCAGGGTACGCCGGACTTCCATGTGGCAATGGCAGAGATGATGCTGATCGGCTTCCCGATTGCCGGCAATGCGAACAACATCTTCCCGCCGCTCCGTCCCGATCAGATTCTGATTGGACTGCCAGCTTCCCCGCAAGCTGCGGGTGGAGGTTATACGACACCGGCAAATGTGCAGAAGGCGCTTGATTATTTGATCAAAGGTCAGTCGTTCGGCGGCTCCTATGTACTGCGCAATCCGGCGGGCTATCCAGAGCTGAAGGGTCTGATGACCTGGTCGATCAACTGGGACAAATATGTTAACTACCAATTCTCCAGCAGCCACCGGGCTTATCTCGATCAATATGGCAGTGGAGGCGGAAGCGATACATCGCCGCCAACGCAACCTGCCAATCTGCAAGTTACGGGCAAAACCTCGACCAGCGTCAGCTTGTCCTGGAACGCTTCTACCGATGATCGCGGCGTAACCGGTTATATTGTTGCTTACGGTTCGAATCAGACGACCGTAACCGGTACAAGCGCAACGATTAGCGGGTTGACGCCGAACACGGCGTACACGTTTACCGTCAAGGCCAGAGACGCGGCGGGCAATCAGTCTGCAGCCAGCGCACCAGTGGCTGCAACAACGGATGCACCGGTCGTAGATGTGACGGCGCCGTCGCAGCCTGCGAACCTGCAAGTGACAGCGAAGACGTCCACGAGCGTCAGCTTGTCCTGGAACGCATCGACGGACAATGTAGGCGTCACCGGTTATACCGTCAGCTATGGCACGACGAATGTGAATACAATCGCAACCAGCACAACGATTAGCGGTCTTACGCCGAGCACGGCCTATTCCTTTACGGTCAAGGCTTATGATGCAGCGGGTAATGTGTCTTCAGCGAGCACGGCGCTATCCGTAACGACGGATGCAGCGAATGTCTGCTCCGTTCAAGCCTGGAGCGCAGACACAGCTTATTCGGGAGGCCAACGTGTCTCCTACGGTGGAAGCGAATATGAAGCGAAATGGTGGACGAGAGGCGACCGTCCAGACCTGAGCGGGGCATGGGGCGTATGGAAGCTGATTGGTTCATGCGGCGGCGGAGCTGACACAACAGCGCCTACTGCACCCACCAACTTGATCTCGACAGCCTCAACGGCGACCAGCATCAGCTTGTCCTGGGGAGCATCGACGGACAATGTAGGCGTGACCGGGTATTCGGTCTACTATGGTACATCAAGCGTGAATGTGACAGGCACAAGCGCGACGATTTCCGGCCTGCTGCCGAATTCCGCCTATACCTTCACAGTCAAGGCAAGAGATGCGGCGGGCAATCTGTCGCCAGCAAGCAATGCACTGACCCGTACAACGCCATCGCAGGATGATACAGCGGCGCCTACGACGCCATCCAATTTGCAAGTATCGGCTGTAACAGGTTCCAGCGTATCGCTTTCGTGGAGCGCGTCCAGCGATAATGTCGGCGTCGCCGGCTATACCGTCAGTTATGGATCGACTAGCGTCAACGTGACGGGTACAACAGCCGTCATTAGCGGTCTTGCATCTGGCACGACGTACACATTTAATGTGAAAGCCTATGATGCGGCGGGCAATCAATCGGCGAACGCTTCCGTACAAGCGACAACCGATGTTTCATCAGGACCGGCGGCATGGACACCGAACGTAAGCTATAAGATCGGCGATCAGGTGACATACGGAGGCCGTACGTACAGCTGCCGCCAGCCGCATACATCGCTTCCGGGCTGGGAACCGACCAACGTTCCTGCGCTGTGGACTTTGGTGTAGGGGAGGGGAGCGGCTATGACAACTCCGATTCGGATGAACAGCCCAGTTGTTCGCGCGCTTCTGCTGGCGCTAATGGTGTCGCTCATATTAACGGGTATGCCTTGGGGCGTTGAGAAAGCCAGCGCCTCCATCCCGGCCGACAAGAAAATAATCGTCGGGTACTGGCATAACTTCGATAACGGCTCCGGCAATATTAGGCTTCGCGATATTTCACCCGACTTTGATGTGATCAACGTGTCCTTTGCAGAGCCGACGAACGGCCCGCAAGGCGGCACAATCGGATTTGCACCGTATAATGCGACCGATGCGGAGTTCATCTCCGACATTCAATATTTGCAGAGCCAAGGGAAGAAAGTCATTATTTCCATCGGGGGAGCGAACGGACAGGTGCAGCTGGCTTCCACGGCAGCGAGAAACGCCTTCGTCTCCTCGATGAAAGCAATCATTACGAAATACGGGTTTAACGGACTGGACATTGATTTCGAAGGACATTCGCTCTATCTGAATAGCGGGGACAGCGACTTCCGCAATCCGACGACGCCTGTCATTACGAATCTGATCTCGGCTGTAAGAGAGCTTCATGATTTCTACGGCGACGCCTTCATGCTGACGATGGCTCCGGAAACCTTCTTCGTACAGGTAGGCTATACGTTCTACGGAGGAAGCTGTATCTCATGCGATAACCGTGCAGGCGCTTACTTGCCAGTCATCCACGCGCTGCGGGATATTCTGGATTGGCTGCAGGTGCAGCATTACAATTCCGGCTCCATCACCGCGCTGGATAATCAGTATTATGCGATGGGCAATGCCGACTTCCATGTCGCGATGGCGGATATGGTATTGACCGGCTTTCCGATTGCGCGCAATGCCAACTACTTCTTCCCGCCGCTTCGTCCGGATCAAGTCGTCATCGGCTTGCCTGCGAATCAGAATGCGGGCGGAGGCTTTACCTCAGTAGCAGAGGTGCAGAAGGCGCTTAATTATTTGATGAAAGGCCAGTCCTACGGCGGAGCCTACCAGCTTCGGGGCGGGTCTCATCCCGGCATGAGAGGGCTGATGACGTGGTCGATCAACTGGGATAAATATAACAACTTCCAGTTCTCCACCAACCACAGGGCTTATCTGGATCAACTCGGAGGCGGGGGAGGAAGTGACGTTACACCGCCGACTGCGCCAGCCAACCTGATCTCCACAGGCAAAACGCAAAATTCGGTCAGCTTGTCCTGGAGCCCGTCCACGGATGACCGGGGAGTCACCGGCTACATCGTCTATTACGGCAACAAACAGACGACCGTAACGGGCACCTCAGCCACCATTAACGAATTGTTTTCGAATACGGCCTATACCTTTACGGTCAAAGCCAGAGACGCTGCTGGCAATCTGTCTGCGGCCAGCGCGCAGCTAACCGTCACAACGGATGCGCCGATTCTGGATGTTGCTCCGCCGACCGTACCGGGCAATGTCCAATCGACAGGGAAGACGTCTACCAGCGTATCGCTGTCTTGGAATGCATCCACGGATAATGTTGGTGTCATCGGTTATGAAGTGAAATACGGCTCCATTACCGTTAATGTGCCATCGACGAGCGCGACCATTAGCGGGCTTACGCCCGGCACAGCTTATACCTTTACGGTCAAGGCCTATGATGCGGCGCTTAATATTTCCGCTGCGAGCGCACCGGTTACGGTCACGACCGATCCGGTGAGCGTTTGTACGGTCCAGGAGTGGAATGCGAGCACTGCCTATAACGGTGCCCAAAGAGCTTCTTATGGCGGAACGATCTACGAAGCGAAGTGGTGGACGCGTGGCGACCGGCCAGACCTAAGCGGCTCATGGGGAGCATGGAAGGTGATTGGACCATGCGGCGACGGTCCAGGCACAGGCGGCGATACAGTTGCGCCATCCGCACCAAGCGGACTGGCAAGCACAGGCGCAACCTCCAGCTCTATTAGCCTCAGCTGGAATGCTTCCACTGATAATGTCGGCGTGACCGGCTACACCGTCTATTACGGCACTTCCAGCGTGAATGTAACGGGCACGACAGCTACGATCAGCGGCTTGTCGCCGAATACGTCGTATACCTTCACTGTCAAAGCCAAGGATGCGGCGGGCAATTTGTCGTCCGCGAGCAATGCCTTGCAGGCTTCAACTTCGGAGGGCACAACCGGCCCGACGTCTTGGGTGGCCCAGAAGAGCTACGTGGCAGGCGATATCGTCACTTATGCAGGCAAAACCTATCTTTGCTTGCAGCCTCACACTTCACTGACAGGCTGGGAGCCATCCAACGTTCCAGCCCTGTGGAGACTGCAATAATCGGCTGAATAGGAAAAGAACTGTCTACGGACTTCCAAAGGTCCGAAAGACAGTTCTTTTTTTGCGCGAGGAGCTTATTTCTTGATGCGAAAATGAATCATCGCGCTATACAGCATCTTCTCGCTGCGCGGATCGAAGGTCGTCTGATGCGAGACCGCATGCACATCGAGCATGAGCGCCTTATTGATCTCGATGGCCTTCTCAAGCTGGGCTTCCAGCGATTTCATATTGTACGCTTCATAGCATTCTACCTTTGTATCGATCAGATCAATTCTGAATTCCATGGGTGTATCCTCCTAAAAAGCGGCTGCCTATGTTCATAGCCTTTCTATTATACCTAATGCGGGATAAAAATTGTTCCAAATTTGTTAACTTAATTGATGAATGTTCCTCTTGATTTCATGTACAATAAGGGGGACAAGAGAGGAGGTACTGCGATGGGCAATGTTCCGGCATCGGTATGGATATTCTCGGCAATTATTATCGTCCTTGTTTCCTGGGTCACGCTCTGGGTGACGAAAAAAGCGTACTCCAGAAAGTGGGACGAAGCGGACGAATAAATAGGTGTGCGCAGGGAGACCTCGCCTGATAAGCGGCGGTATCAGCTACTATATAGCTGGGCCGCCGTTTTTATTAGTCTATCCGAAAATTCGAAAAAAACGCCCTCGCTGCTTAAGTTGCGAAGGCGTTTGTCATATGTATGGCAATAAGTTCAATGATGGTCGGGACGACACGATTTGAACATGCGACCCCCTGGTCCCAAACCAGGTGCTCTACCAAGCTGAGCTACGTCCCGAGAAGAGATGGTGCCGCCGAGAGGACTTGAACCCCCAACCTACTGATTACAAGTCAGTTGCTCTACCAGTTGAGCTACAGCGGCACGTATTATTCTCGAACACAAGATGTATTATTACACAGAAAGGTTGGGATATGCAATACCTTTTTTGAAGTTTAAATTTTCAAATAATTGATGGGGGTAACCAAGCCTGACTAAGCCTTCGGACGCCGTCCTGCAACTGGCGCTCATCCAGTCCGCCGAATCCCAACATGATGTATGATGCCGGGCAGTCCGAGGGATTGTTCCAATGCTTATCGGGGGGATAGACCCTACAGCCGAATCGCTCCGCCAGCGGGATAAGCTCTGACGCTTGCCGCCCCTTCACATCCAGCAGCAGATGCATGCCCGAGCTGTCGCCGATGATGCCGCACTTGTCCCCGAAGACCTCTCGAATGGCATCCGTCAGGGCTTTATGGCGCGCTTGATATACGCGCCTCATCCGCCTCAAATGACGAGCGAAGTGGCCTTGTTTCATAAAGAGCCAAATGGCCTCCTGAATGAGCGGGGATACCGAAGGACTGATCGAATTCAGCTTCTCGCTGCATGTCTCCAGCAGACTATATGGCAATATCGCGTAGCTTAGTCTGGCAGACGGCAAAAACGACTTGGAAAAGGTTCCCATATAGATAACGCGGTCTTGGCTGTCCAGCGCTTTTAACGCCGGAATCGGGGCGCTGCTGTAACGATATTCGCTGTCATAATCATCCTCCAGGATGTAGCTGGCGTTCTCCGTCGCCCATTGGAGCAGGCGATAGCGCTTCTGAATCGGCATTACCATGCCGAGCGGGAATTGATGGGACGGCGTGACATAGACGAGCTTGGCGTTCTCCGTCTCGCTTAGCCGCGAGAGCTGAATCCCGTCGCTCTCCACCTCAATGGGGATTAAGGTACAGCCCAAATTGCGCAGTACGGACTTTACCCCGTAATAACCGGGCTCTTCCATCGCAATCGGTTTCCTGTTTAGTTGAAGCAACTGGACCAGCACGCTCATCAAATGTTGCGTGCCTGCGCTAATAATAATCTGATCAGCCTCGCATATGACGCCTCTGGACTGGTAGACATAATCCGCGATCTCCTTGCGCAAGCCGGCATGTCCCATGCGATTACCGTAGCCAAGCACCTGGACATGGTCGGCTGACAGCGCTTCGGTCACACATGATTTCCATAGGCTGTGGGGGAAGCGGTCGAATGCAATGTCGCCATAATGAAAGTCGTAATGAACGGCAGCACGGGGCTGCTGGCTGTGACTCGTCTGCTGCTCATCGCTTTTGGATGCTTGGACAGCAGCAAAAGGGAATTGCTCCAGCGGAAGAATTAGATATCCCGCTCGTTCCCGGTTCTCCAGGTAGCCTTCCGCCACCAGTTGCCCATAAGCGGACTCTACTGTATTTTTGCTAATGCCGAGATGCTGGGCGAGCTGGCGAATGGATGGCAGAGCTTCTCCCGCGGGCAGACTGCCCCCTTCAATGCTGCTTCGAATATAGCTATATAGCTGGCTGTACAGCGGTGTGCTCCTGCTTCTCTCCAGCAATGGAGTAATGGATAACATGGATTGTCTGTCCCCTTTGATTTTATAGAAGCTGTCTCTTTTGAAAGTGACAGTTTCCCTTTAAAGTGACTGTATCATAATCAAGATTGGAATGTGAAGGGGATGTTGCAGATGTTTACCGTTCGGCTTAGCAAAAGGGAATGCAAGGATGACGAGAAGATTGAGCAATTTTTGCAGGAGGCACAGACCGGATTTCTGGGACTGACGGATGGACTTGCTCCATATGTGGTGCCGCTTAACTTCGTATGGCTGAGGGAGCGAGGCGCCTTTTACTTTCACGGTGCGGAAGAGGGACGCAAGATGGAGCTGATGGATCGGAATAAGGAGGCGTGTCTGACGTTAAGCGAATCATTCGGGACGATTCCAAACCCGATTCCGGCGAAGACGGATACGGCGTATATGAGCGTCATGGCCTTCGGAGAGATGCAGCCCGTTCCCGATCTGACCGAGGCGACAGAAGCGATGCAGGCGCTGCTCGACAAGTATGTGCCGGGCTACTATGAGTCGCCTCTTGCTGCCTCGCATGTGGAACGCTATCGCTCCTCTATGGGAAGCCGTACGTTCGTCTTCAAGCTTGTCGTACGCGAGCGCACAGCGAAGGAGAATGCTTAGCAAGAGGCATGGTATTTGATGCATCCAACCAAACCTTTTATAATTTGAGCAAATGCAGTTCGTAAACATGAAATGTTGGTTTGCTAATAGGAAGGAGTGGAGCGGGTGAAAACGATTGGACTTATAGGTGGCATGAGCTGGGAGTCAACGGCTGCCTATTATGAAATAATCAATGAAGAGGTTAAACATCGGCTCGGAGGCCTGCATTCCGCAAAATGTCTGCTGTACAGTGTTGATTTCGCGGAAATTGAACGTTATCAAGCAGAAGGTCGGTGGGACAAGGCTGGCCTGTATTTAGGAGAAGTCGCCCATTCCCTGGAAAAGGCGGGAGCAGACTTTATCGTCATATGCACGAATACGATGCACAAGGTCATTGAATATTTGGAGGATAAAATAACGATTCCCATCTTGCATATCGCCGACGCTACGGCAACTCAAATCCAAAAAACAAACATTCGAACGGTAGGATTGTTGGGAACAAGCTATACAATGGAGCAAGACTTTTATAAGTCGCGTCTAGTGTCACACGGCATCACGGTATTGGTTCCTGATCAAGCAGAACGAGATACTGTTAATAAAGTGATCTATGAAGAGTTATGTGTAGGGAACATTCAACCATCATCCAGAGACTATTATAAGCAAGTGATCCAAAACCTGGTTGCTCGTGGAGCAGTAGGTATCGTCCTCGGTTGTACGGAAATTGGCTTATTGATCAAGCAAGAGGATTCAGATGTGCCACTATTCGATACTGCGCTCATACATGCGGTTGAATCGGTGAACCAAGCATTGGACTAAATGCGGTATAACATAATAAAAGACGCGCCAGCTGATGTCAGCCGGTGCGTCTTTTTTATTACAATATATTTAAGATATCCAATTAGGCCGTTTCGACTTCCACTTCAGGCTCTTCAATCTGCAGTTCGATCTTGCGGATACGGTTTTTGCTCGTTTCACGGATGATGAATTTCAAATTTCCGATATAATGCTCTTTGCCCGGCTTCGGATCTACCAGCTTGCTGTATAGCCAGCCGCCGACCGTATCGACGTCTTCTTCCTCGAAGCTCATGCCGGTAAGCTGAGCCAGTTCATCGAGCAGTACCTTGCCGTCCAGAAGATAGCAATTCTCGGCTAGCTGTTCGATTTCCTTGCGCTCGTCAGCATCGAACTCATCGCGAATCTCGCCAACGATTTCTTCCAATATATCTTCAATCGTAATTAGACCGGAGGTTCCGCCATATTCGTCAACCAGGATAGCGATGTGAACGCGTTCCTGCTGCATGCGCTTAAGGAGCATCTTGACCGGCGTTACTTCGGATACACTAAGTACGGGATGGATGAGCTTTTTCAGATCAAACGCTTTGTTGGCATCGTACTCCAGAAACAATTGCTTCGTATTGATCATGCCAACGATATTGTCCTTGCTCTCCAGTGCGACCGGAAAGCGTGTATATTGTTCCTTGCGGATAATGTCCAGGTTTTCCATAAGCGAATAGTTGGTATGCAGACAGATCATATCTGTACGCGGCACCATAATTTCTTTGGCAAGCAATTCGTCGAAAGCGAAGATACGACTTACATAGCCGTACTCTGTATTGTTGATTTTACCGCTTTGGAAGCTCTCGTTCAAAATTAATTGAATCTCTTCCTCGGAGTGAGCATCTTCATGCTCCTTCATCGGCTTCAGGCCGAACAAGCGCACAAGCGCATTGGCGGAGCCGTTAAGCAGCCAGATGAACGGGTACATCAAGGTATGGAAAAGAATAATCGGTTTTGCCGTCAAAAACGTAAGAAACTCCGCTTTTTGAATTGCCCAGGATTTCGGAGCCAATTCGCCAACGACGACATGGATAAAGGTAATGAAGATAAACGCGATACCAATGGACAAAGCATGGCTAAGCGTCTCGTTCATTTCCATGCCATGAAATACGGGTAAAAGTATTTTCTCTACAGTCGGCTCTCCCAGAAATCCGAGTCCGAGAGCGGTAATCGTAATACCAAGTTGGCATGCCGACAAGTAGGCATCCAGATTGCTTGTAACCTTCTGAACGGCAACCGCGTTCTTCCGGCCCTCCAGCACCAACTGTTCAATCCGGCTAGGGCGCAGCTTGACAATGGCAAACTCCGTCGCGACGAAAAAAGCAGTCAAAAAGATAAGAAGAGCAATCAAGATTAAATTAAGTTCTATACCACTACCCATTTTCGATTCTCACTACCCTTTATATTTATAGTTTTTTATTTACTTATGCTTTACTATAGCGAAAGATTACAGGTTATGACAACTGCCAAAAGGAACGTTTTGAGGCGTTTAAATGTCGTTAGGCTCATTTAGATATGGAGGAATCATCGTTCTCATCGTTTTTCGAGTCTTTACAACGACAATTCGCAGCCGTAAGATGAGTTCATATGAACTTGAAGCACGGCAGGAGGTGGGCGGATGGACCGTTATTGGCTAACTCGCCAGGAGCTCGCGGACGTGCTGCGATCGCTTGAAGAGCACGGCGGCAAGAAGTCTTCCGATATATTGCGCCATGCATGGACGAGGAATGGACAAGGAGTCGGAGGAAATGAAATGCGCGGCATGCTTCCCGGAAGCCCGCTTCCGCCTATCGCGGAGAAGCTGATGAGATGCAAGGAGAGACGGGGCTTTTCCCTGCACGAGATAGCCGAACTCGGCCATTTGCTGGAATTTTCTACCCTTTCGGTCACGTCCATGCAAAACTGGGTGAAAAGAGATTTCAAGATTTATTTTCACCCCCCGCAAGCGGGCAAAAAATATTCGCTTGATCAAACGGCACTTCTGCTCATGATTGATGATCTGAAGGCCAATCTGGACTTTGAGTCGATCAGGCGGCTGTTCGCCATGCTGTTCAGCGATTGTAATGCTGCCGGAAAGCCGGGGCTGGACGGGCTTACGCCACTTTCGCTTTTTGAGCGTTATACGAGCTTGTACCAAGCCTTGGACAGACGCAAGCTGTGGGATTCGATGAATGAAGAGCAGCTGGAGCAGGTTGTCTGGGAGGAAGCGGCCAAGCTCGCCGAAGCGGTGTCTTCCTTATCTGTCGATCAGAGGGCAGCGCTTCATACGGTGCTGTTCGTCGCGGTGATCTCGATACAGGCTGCCCGCCTGCAGGCTATGGCCAGACGTTATTGCCAAGCTGCGCTCTATATGAGGTAGCCCTTATAGATCAGTCCTGTTTTTCCCAAACTAGAAGAGAGGTCGTACAACTATGCTGAAGTCATTTCTAAAAGCCTCACGGTTCAGGGTTATTCCCGTTATGCTTATTCCGGTGGCGCTCGGTGCGCTTGGCGCTTATGTCTGGAAGGGTGAATTCCATCCCTGGCTGTTCATCCTGACCTTGATTGGAGCTGGCGCTGCCCATCTGTTCTCCAATATGGTCAATGATCTGTGGGATTTCAAGAGCGGGACGGATATAGCAGCCAAAGGAACGGAAGGCGCTATATCGACGAATTCCGGTTTTCTGACGAACGGAACATGGAGCCTCGGCAAATTCAAGGCGGTAACCTGGCTGATGTTCGCCATTGCGGCACTGTCGGGCGTTGCGCTGAGTCTGATCAGCGGCTGGCCTGTGCTGGTGTTCGGCCTGGCGGGTGCGTTTATCGCGTATTTCTATGTCGCGCCGCCGATTCGATTCGGCTACAGAGGGAAGGGATACAGCGAGGTTGCGATTCTGCTTTCCTTCGGCGTACTGCCAGTCGCAGGAGCGTATTATGTTCAGGTCTCCCAGCTGGACTATCGGGCGCTGCTGCTGTCGCTGCCGATCGGTCTGCTGACGACGCTGATCCTGTTCAACCACCACTTCCTGCACTGGGAAGCGGACCGGCAGGCCGGCAAGAAGACGCTTGTGGTCGTATGGGGCGAGCAGCGGGCGCTTCGTTTCTCCCGAATTTTGATGTTCCTGGCTTATGCGGCGCTGATCCTGTGCGTGGCTGCAGGCGCTTTGCCTGTATATGCCTTGCTTGCCCTGCTTACGGCGATTCCGATATATTTGGTATATGGACGATTGGGTTCGCATAATCAATCCGTCGCCTATCTGCCGCTAATGGGCGCTTCCTTGAAAGCAACAATGAGCTGCGGCGCGATTCTGATCGTGGCGTTGATTGTCCAAGGAGCGCTGCAATAATTTATTCCAACCAACAACTTAGAAAGAAGGGCTATCAATGAGCACGACATGGACACTGGGAGATTTCCATACGATACTGGATGAAGGGGCCACCTGGAAGATCGGCGGATTCCAACTGCCTGACGGAACGCTCTGGCAATATCGGGAGCCGGAGGCGGTCGTTATTGTACGCAACGGCATCCTGTATGTGCGCGCAGCCATCAGCCGGGGCAACGACAAGGTGCAAATTCTGGACAATGCGAAGCATATGTATTATTCCAACGAGCCGGTGAAAGTGCCGGAATCAGGCGAAATTAGCTTCGAGCTGAAGATTCGCGCCAGAACGGCCAATACCGCTCCAGGCGATCTGTATGATGGATATGTATCGCTTAATCTGCTGGACTTCACTACGGGAGGCGCGCTGGACTTCTTCGTCAGCAACGATCAGTACGCCAGCGTGTATGCGGTGCTGCCATTCCCGGGCGTGCAAGTGCCGGATAGCGACCGCACCAAATATTTCTGTGTATTTAAGGAAGAGAAAGAAGGATTCGCGCCGCGCGAGTTCAATACCTATAAGATTACGTACAATCGTCCGAATGACGAGGTTATCTTCTATGTCAATGGGACAGAAATACGCAGAGAGCGGAACACGCCGGTGAAATTCAATGAATTTACGGTAGCGCTCGGCATTATGACCGAGAAGGACCTGACGCCGGAGGGCAGCGTATCCGCGCATGGGCAGACCGTCATTGCGGAATGGTCACCTATTACAATAGAAGTAAAGGAATAAGAGTTATTACTGAAGGAGCCGAAGCATGTTATTTGTGTTCATTGCTTTATGGACCGTAGCCAGCATCGTGTGGTTATCCGATCCGGGTTCTGCCGTGAACAGGCGGCTTGGCGCGCTCGCATTCAGCGGGGGCGCCGGTGCGCTTGCGGCGCTGCTGGATCTGAGCTGGCTGCCTTATGCGATCGAGCAAGGCGCAAAGCCAAGCGTTCAACTTCTCTTGTACCGGCTGCAAGCGTTCTCATCTGTGTTCTCCTACTACTTTGTGCCGTACTTCTTCCTGTTGTTCGCCATAGCTTATCGAGGCATCCGGCTAAAACGCGCCTATGCGTTATCGCTGCCTTGGCTGCTGCTCATCCCGATTGTGCTTTGCACACTGTTCACACCGACGTATAATACGCTGCATCCCATCACCTTTACGATTGTCGTATGGTGGGCGGTGCCATACATCATTGCGGGTGCTTATCTGGTCTTAAGCAAGCGGGTTCCGCCTGCGGCGATGGCCCGGACGCACTGGCTGGTCTGCTTCGCCGTATTGCCGCCGGTATTGTTCGCCATGGCGATGAACTACATTCTGCCAAGTCTCGGCATGCTGCGGATGTGGGTATATAATACGTGGATTGTGGGACTCGGCACGCTCGTATTTGTGCTCGGATTATTTACATACGGATTTATGGGCATTCGCATTCTCATTGACCGCAAAAGATACGATTCTACGCTTCGAGCCGTGACTTCCGGCACCGCGATGCTCAATCATGCGATCAAGAACGATGCCGGCAAGCTGCGGCTGTTCGGCGAGAAGATGAAGCGCTATGCGATTCAGACCTCGCAAGAGGAGCTGCTGGCGGATGTGGAGGCGGTGCTGTCGGCTTCCCGCCATATGGAGGAGATGGTGGCCCGCGTTCACCGGAGAACGGAGGATTTGACCCTTCGCCCTGAGCGGGTGGATTTGGCGGTAGTGGTGGATGAAGCGCTTCGCGCGCTGGAGCCCTCGCTTGGAGCTGTTCAGCTGCAGGTCTCGATGGCGAGAGGCTGGATCTGCAGCATCGACCGCGCCCAGACTGCCGAAGCGGTGACGAATATTGCGATGAATGCGATCGAGGCGATGAACGGACAAGGCAAGCTGACCGTTATGCTGACGGAGACGAAGCGCGAGCTCATTCTGGAGCTTGCTGATACCGGCCCTGGCATGGATCGCACGCTGCGGATGAATGTGTTTGATCCTTTTTATACCACGAAAAGAACGGGGCATAACTTTGGGCTTGGCCTGCCGTATGCGCTGCATGTTATGAGGAAGCATAAGGGCACGCTTCAAGTGCGAAGCAAAAAAGGCGAAGGTACGTCCTTCTACCTGTCCTTTCCTAAGCAAGCGCTGCAGGCGGAGTATCATCCAATACGGACAGAGGAGCGAATGCGATGAGTGAAGCGATTCGTATCGGAATCGTGGAGGACGATCCGGACTGGCGCAGGGGGCTTGCCGATTATTTGGCGGGTGAACCCGGCTTCCAGCTTATTTGGACAGCGTCCAGCGGCAGCGAGCTGAGAGAGGCGCTGCTGGGCGATGAGGGATCGCCGGATGTCATCCTGATGGATATTATGCTGGACGGCCGTCCTGAAGGCATCTTGCTGGCGGAGGAAGCCTCCCTCGCAACAGGGGCACGCATTATTATGCTGACCTCCATGGAGGAGAAAGAGCTGATTCTGCAGTCCTTCCATGCAGGGGCAATCGACTATCAGATCAAGAGCAGCTTCGAGAAGCTGCCGGATGCGATCCGGCAAGCGTACCGCAAGCAATCGCCGATCAGCCCGGAGGCGGCGGAGCAGCTGCGTGAGGAATTCAAGCGGCTGAAGACGCTGGAGCGGGAGTTCGAAGCGAAGAAGATGAGCGATCTTATTACGCCTTCCGAGCTGCAGCTGTTGGGTCTGATTCAAGAGGGGTATTCCCAGCCTCAAATCGCGGACAAATTGTTCATTACGCTGCGAACAGTCAAAAACCATGTCAATCATATTCTTAAGAAGCTTGGGGTGGAGGGCTCGAAGGAAGCAGCCGCCAAGGTGAAGGATATGGGGCTCCTGGATCATAAGAATGGACGAAAGTAGTACCATATACAATTGGTACTATTTTTTTTATGAAAATATTGTAAGCTGTATTTGAGGCCAGGTACTAAAGTTTGGAAAAACAATGATCGGGGTGGCGGATGATGTTCGAGATGTTTTCGGTCCAGCATATGGTTGCAATAGCCATTGCGCTTATCGTATTCGCGGCAATTGCCTTCGGACGCAAGCGGCTTAGGGGAGAGCGCGGCAACCGGATATTCCGCCTCGGCATGGCGGGCTTGCTGGTTGCATGCGAGATTGCGCTTCAAACCTCCTATGTCTTGGAGGGGAGCTGGGGAGCTGGATCGCTGCCATTTCAGCTGTGCAGCTTGACGCTGCTGCTGTCTGCGGCCGCGCTGGCTTTTCGGATCAGGCAGCTGTACAGCATCATTTACTTCCTCGGTACGCTGGGTGCTCTGCAGGCGCTCGTGACCCCTAACCTGGATGAAGCGTTTCCGCATTTCAGATATTTTCATTTCTTTATCGCGCATATCGGCATCATCGCCTCAGCAGTGTATCTCATGACGGTAGAGCGATATAAGCCGACATTGCGATCCGTCTTCGGGGCTTGGCTGTGGCTTCATGTGCTGGCTGTTCCCGCTGCCATCGTCAACATGGCGACCGGGACGACGAACTTCATGTTTTTGGCCCGAAAGCCTGCTACGGCCTCCATGCTTGATCTGTTAGCTCCATGGCCGTGGTATTTGCTCCAGCTGGAATTGGTTGCTGTTCTGCTATGCCTGATTTTATACGGTGTATCACAGTTTGCGTATTGGATGAATGGGAGGAAATCAACATGATGGATATGTTAAAAAAACATTGGACCTCACTCCTTGGCGCTATTTTCATCATCGCTGCATTTGTCACGCTGTTTCAATATTCGGTAGATCGCGGCTGGATATCAGATGCCATGAAGATCGGCTTCGGCTTGCTGGCGGGGGCGGGTCTTGGCGTAGCGGGAGGCAAGCTGGCTCAGCGCCCGAAGCTTGCCATTACGGGAGAAATAGTGCTGGGCATCGGGGCTTGTCTCCTGTATGCTACCTTTTCCTTCGCAGGCATCTACTATAACTTGTGGGAGCCGACGCTCGTCCTGCTGGGCATGACGGCTGTGACGATCGGCATTTCCGTCTACGCCTACCGGTATGATTCCCGCATGCTCATGAATGTTGCCATTGTTGGCGCCTTGCTTGCGCCGCTGCTGATGCGGCCGGAGACGGATCAAGTATTTACGCTGTTCCTATACTTGTTCGTGCTGAATGCGGCGTTCTTCTATCTTAGCATCGTCAAAAGCTGGATGGAGCTGCGTATCGTCAGCTTCGCGGGAACCTGGATCATGTATACGGTTTACTTTGTTCACTTCTTGCCGTCCATGGATGGCTTATGGAGCATGCCGATCCGGTACGCGCTGGCTGCGTTCCTGTTCTATACGCTTGCCTTTATGGCATCGTCGTGGAAGAACAAGCTGAGCTTTGACGGATTGGATCTGTATTTGAGCGCGGCGAACGGTATTATCTTCGGCATCTGGGCGCTGATCATCTGGCATGGTGATCTGGATTACGGCTTCGTGCTGGCGTTCATTGCACTTGTGTACCTTATTGCAGGTGTGACGATCTATAAGCTAAATGGGAAGATGTCGGCATCTTCCGTTACGTTCGGCCTAGGCGGCGTACTGCTTCTGCTCATGTCGATCAACAGCTTCGGCGAAGGCGTCCTGTTCAATGTGCTGATGTGGACTTCATACGCCTGCATGCTGACCGCTTTAGGTTATGTGAAACGGTGGATTATTCCGACCATTCTGGGCATCGTGATCTGGCTTTATGTCGGCGTCTTCTGGTATGCCGTCACCTGGTGGACTCCGCGCGGCGAATGGTTTGGCGTCTACATTCCATTCCTGAACTGGGGAGCGATTGCTTGGATGCTGCTGGCTGCGCTTGGTTTCTTCTATGCGAGAAAGCTTGCCTTTGAAGGATTCTCGGATACAACCAACCGCGTATTATCCCGAATCTTCGCTCTTGCCTCCCACCTGATTGTCGGCGGATTGATGGCAAGACAAATCCAAAATATTTTTACGGAATATTTTGCTGACGCGCCTGCCGTCTACATGAATTTGACCTTGTCGGTCGTATGGGCTGTATACGCGCTTATGCTCATGCTGTGGGGTGCGTATTATAAGGAAAGAACATTCAGGTGGTTCGGTACGGTCGTGCTTGTCATCGTGGCGATCAAAGCAATCTTTATGGATCTGAGCGGCAAGGACGCTCTGTTCAAAGTGCTCGTTCTGCTCGTTCTTGGTGGCTTGTCCTTCGTGATGACTTGGATTAACAACAAGTGGCAAGCGCCGGAGCAACCGTCGGAGCAGGCTGCCGCAGAGGGGAATAACGGCAGCTTATAATTGCAGATGGAGGCCTTTCGTACCGCAAGCAGCGGGGCGGAAGGCTTCTTGACGTACACTAATTGGGAAAGACTAGCCGCGGGGGCTAAAAACATGTACAATGAATACCGATATAAAACTCATGTGCGATTTTTCTGACTAAGTTAGGGGGCATCATTCATGAGTATCGACCCGCGCTCCATGAAGGCGCTGTTGCAGGCGCAATTGGCGCCGAAGCTAGACTTTGGAGCTAATTCCAAAAAATCGGCGAGCAGCTCATCCGATGAGCTGGTCTCGCCATTCGATACGATCTTAACGTCCCGGCTTGCCGGCTCGCAAGGCGAATCCGCTGAATCCGGCAAGACGCCGGTCTGGTCGGACACACTATGGGAGCAGCTGTCTTCTTATTCGTTCGCCCCGGTAAGTCCGGTGTCTGCGCTGACGGGGTCATCAGACAGCTTCGACTCGTCATCGCCGTTCGCAGGGCTAATCCAGCATGCATCGGCCAAGTATGGCGTAGATCCTTCTCTGATTCAAGCCGTGATCGCTACGGAATCGGGCTTCAACCCGATTGCCCAGTCCCATGCCGGGGCCAAGGGGCTCATGCAGCTGATGGACGGCACGGCCAGAGGACTTGGCGTGACGGACTCCTTCGATCCTGTACAGAACATCGAAGGCGGCACGAGATATCTGGCGATGCTGCTGCGGAAGTATGGAGGAGACGAAGCGGTAGCGCTTGCGGCATATAACGCTGGACCTGGCAGAATCGACCGTCTGGGCATTTCTTCGCAAGAGGAGCTGCTGGCGAAGTGGAACGAGCTGCCTGGAGAGACACAGCGTTATATCGGCAAAGTGCAGCAGGCTAAGCTTTAACGTATCGAGATCACGATTCATGGTTCGCAAGATTTGCGACGGAATCGCGATCTCTTCTTTTTTTCAAGGAAAGGATGATCAGGATGTTATATTTCGACCATTGTGCATCAACACCGCCATATGAAGAGGTCATCACCGCGATGATGGACGTGATGAGGAAGCATTATGCCAATCCTTCGTCCTTGCATGCCGGCGGTGTGGCAGCGGCGAAGCTGATTGAGCGGTCCCGCGCGCTGGTCGCCGCTCAGCTCGGCACGACTAGAGGAAGCTGGCTGTTTACCTCCGGCGGTACGGAGTCGAACAATCTGGCGCTTAAGGGCGCTGCCAGACACTATCGTTCGCGCGGCAACCATATTATTGCGTCGGGCATCGAGCATGCTTCCGCGAATGAAGCGCTCAAGCAGCTGGAAGCGGAGGGTTACCGGGTAACGTTCCTGCCTGTCAGCGAGTCGGGCCATGTGTCGGCAGAGTCCGTGCGGGACGCGCTGACAGACGAGACGATTCTGGTCACGGTCATGCATGTGAACAACGAGATCGGAACGATTCAGCCCATTCGTGAGATTGGCGAGCTGCTGCGCGATTATCCACAGATCCTGTTCCATGTCGATGCGGTACAAAGCCTGGGCAAGGTTCCGCTGGAGCCGGAAGCATGGGGTATTGATCTGGTCAGTGCGTCAGCCCATAAGCTGCGCGGTCCCAAAGGGATAGGCTGGCTGTACGTGAGAGATGGGGTTAAGCTGCATGCGCTCTCGTCAGGCGGTTCGCATGAAGGAGGCTTCCGAGCGGGTACGGAGAACGTTCCGGCTATCGTCGCTTCGTCGAAGGCGCTGCGCATGTCGATGGAGAGCATGGAGGAGCGTGCAGAGCGAATGTACGCGCTTGCCCGCCGCCTTCGCGCATTCATCGCGACCATGCCGGGGCTGAAGCTGAATGGTGCGGAGCCGCTTGCACCCCATATCGTTCACTTCTCCTATCCCGGCATGAAGCCGGAAGTCATCGTTCATATGCTGGAGCAGCATGATATAATAGCTTCGACGAAATCCGCTTGCTCCTCGAAGGACAACAAGCCGAGCCGTGTGCTGCTGGCGATCGGGGCGAGCCCGGCGCAAGCTTCGGGCGGCGTGCGCATCAGCTTCGGGGACGAACACCAGGAAGAGCATGTGGAGCGGCTGATCGCAGCTCTCACGGACGTGATGGAACAATTAAAGCCGCTTGAGAGGGGTAACCAACATTGATATACGACCAGATAGTGCTTCGCTATGGCGATTTGATCATGAAAGGCAGAAACCGCAACCAATTCGAGAAACGGATGCAGCGGCAGGTGAAGAACGCGCTGACGCCATTCAAAGGCGTGACCTACTGGAAGACCTTCGGGCGGCTGTACGTGAAGCTGAACGGCCAACCCTATGAGCCGATTGCGGACAGGCTGAAGGACTTGTTCGGCATCATATCGCTCAGTCCGGTCATTAGCTCTGAATCGGAACTGGAGGCGATCAGGGCGGCTGCGATGACCTTGATGAATTCCTTGAAAACGCCGCCGAAGACGTTCAAGGTCAGCGTAAAGCGGGCATGGAAAGGCTTCCCGCATCAGTCCCAGCAGATGAATCATCTCGTCGGCGCCCATATATTGCGGGCATTCCCCGAGCTGAGCGTAGATGTGAGAAATCCAGAAGTGGAATTGAAGGTGGATATCCAAGAAGAGGCCACTTACTTGTTCTGCGAGGTCATTCCTGCGGCCGGCGGTTTCCCGTTCGCTTCGAACGGCAAGGCTATGCTGCTGCTCTCCGGCGGCATTGACAGTCCGGTGGCAGGCTGGATGGCGCTGCGGAAAGGGCTGGAGATTGAAGCGGTCCACTTCCACAGCTATCCGTTCACAAGCGAGCAGGCGAAGGACAAGGTCGTCGCGCTGGCAAAACGTCTGTCCTACTTTAGCGGAGCGCCTCTGAAGCTGCATCTCGTGCCGTTCACGGAGATACAGACGACACTTGCCCAGAGCGGGCAGGATAATCTCATTATTACGCTCATGCGCAGAGTCATGCTGAGGATCACGGAAGGTCTTGCAGTCAGAAGCGGAGCGCTCGGTATTGTTACCGGCGAAAGCCTGGGGCAGGTCGCAAGCCAAACGCTGCCAAGCATGAACGTCATCGGACGAGCCACCCCATTGCCGATGCTGAAGCCGCTTATTATGATGGACAAGAGCGAGATTATTGCCATGGCTGAGAAGATCGGCACGTTCCAGACCTCCATTCTGCCCTATGAGGACTGTTGTACTCTGTTCTTGCCGAAATCGCCAAGCACGAATCCGAATCTTCATATTGTGGAGAATATCGAGGCGGGAATTGCCAATCTGGATACGATGATTGAAGATGCGATTAAAGGAACGGAATATATGTACCTGTCACCCGGCGAGACCAAATCCAAAGAGACTGCCGAGGAAGACGATTGGTTCTAAGGAATGAAAAGTGAATTTTCGGCTATCAACCAAAAAGAAGCAGCCATCCCTTAATGGGACTGGCTGCTTTTCTGTGCTGCGGAGGCTTGTTTCCGTTTGTTTGTGAAGTAGCCGGAGCCTACCGTCACGATGACCACGACGATGATGAACGCCCAGTAGATGAGTTTGTTTTCATCCAGTGCACCGTGGAATTGTTTTTCATGCGTAATCATTTTGGATGCGGTATAAGCAAGTACGGCGGAGCCCACATAGACGATCCACTCGTATTTGTTGATAAGCTTGATAAAGAGCGTGCTGCCCCATACGACGACCGGAACGCTGATGATCAAGCCGAGAATGACGAGTATGATTTCATGCTCACCATGAGAGGAGCCCTTTGCCGCGCCAGCGACTGCGATAACGTTGTCGATGCCCATCGCCGCGTCCGCGATAATGATCGTGCGGATGGATTGCCATAGCGTATTGCCTGCCTTGATGTTATCGTGGCTGTCTTCCTGCACAAGCAGCTTGAATGCGATCCAGAGAAGCAGCAGACCGCCTACCAGATTAAGCCAAGGTACGGAGAGCAATTGAACGACAAGCAGCGTCGCGATGACGCGAATGCCGACGGCTCCGACGGTACCCCAGATGACAGCTTTCTTCTGCTGATGCTGCGGAAGCTTGCGTGCGGCCAATCCTATGACAATGGCATTATCCCCGGCCAGAATAAGGTCGATGAATACGATAGTCAACAGGGCGGTGAAAAATTCGACCGTGAAAAAGTCCATATTATGTTTCCTCCTCTCTATCTCTATGCTTGCTTATTGAAGTCTACAATAAATCAGGAATTTCGGGAAGATGGATTTTTGGACATATTCCCCATAGCTTGTTCATACCCCTGTTATGAGAGGGGAGATCGATCGTGGACAGCGTACTTATTTTTCTTCAAATCGCATTAATTAATGTATTGCTTAGCGGAGACAATGCGATCGTCATTGCGATGGCGAGCCAGCATCTGCCGCCCAAGCAGCGCCAGAAAGCCATCTGGTGGGGCGCATTCGCCGCGGTGGGGCTGCGATGCATCCTGACGGTCGTAGCGCTGCAATTGCTGCAAATTCCGTATTTGCAAGCGGCTGGCGCTATTCTGCTGCTGTATATTGCGGTTAAGCTGCTGGGAGATGCAGGGGCCATGCCGGAGTCCCATCACGTCAAGCGCGCGGCAACTCTGGGACATGCGGTATGGACCATTGTGACAGCCGACTTCATTATGAGTCTGGACAATGTCCTGGCGATCGCTGCAGTCGCAGACGGAGATCTTGTCCTTATTTTGCTCGGGATTGCGCTAAGCATACCGATGATTATATGGGGCAGCCAATTGCTGGGCAAGCTGCTGGGCAAATTCCCTTTTCTCGCCTATATTGGCGCGGCTCTGCTCGCCTTCGCAGCAGGAGAGATGCTAATGAAGGACCCCGGCCTCCATGCCGCCGTATTCCATGGCAACGGGACGCTGGAGCAGCTCATTCCGCTGCTGTGCGTGCCGCTTGTTGTCATCTTGGCGATTTTGAAAAAACGGGTGGAATATCGATAAGGGGTTGCAGATGCGGTAAAACGGCATTAAGTCAAGCGATCTCCTTATATGCAGGAACAGCGAGCAATCGCTGTTTTTTGCAAGGTTTTGCTTTTTTTTGTGAATCTCTCGACAGATTACTGGTTTTTTTGCCGCAGTTCCATTAAACTAATAAAGATAAAAAAACTGGCGTCTTTCGTCTTTCTATACGATCGATGTTGTAAGGAGCGGAATGGATATGCCTACTAACAAATATTCCGCTGGAATTATCCTGCTGTTAGCTGGGGTCGTTATCTTGTTGGGCAAAATAGGTGTGTTCGGCTTTTTGGGAGCGATATTTTGGCCGCTGCTTGTTCTGATACCCGGGGTACTGCTTCACGTGCTTTATTTCGGCAGAGTAGTTCCGGCCGTCATGCTGGTTCCCGGCGGAATGCTCGTAGTATACGCACTGCTGTTTATCATTTGCAACATTTTTGGATGGGATAGCTTAAAGTATCTATGGCCGATGTTCATCTTCGGTTTTGCCGCAGGGTTATATGAATACTACATGTTCGGAGGGGCTGCAGTGCCGCGTGTCGTGTTTACGGCTGCCATCGCGCTCGCAGTTGCGTCCGTTCTGTTCCTGGTTCTTATTTTGATGTGGAGCTGGGGCATATATCTCATCGCGGCGCTGTTCATTGCGGCCGGTGCCTGGATGATGTTTGGGCCGCGCAAGCGCTGGTAGGTCAGATTCAACAGGTTAATCTAAAAACAATTGGAGTGGATTATTTCTTATGCAAGCAAGAGAGAACTTACGCAACATCGCAATTATTGCACACGTTGACCATGGCAAAACAACACTGGTTGACAAGCTGCTTCAACAATCGGGAACGTACAGGGACCATGAATCGGTGCAAGAGCGTGCAATGGACTCGGGCGATCTGGAGCGGGAACGCGGCATTACGATTTTGGCGAAAAACACAGCCATTACGTACAAGAATTACCTGATCAACATCGTGGATACGCCAGGCCATGCCGACTTTGGCGGCGAGGTTGAACGCATTATGAAAATGGTTGACGGCGTGCTGCTGGTCGTGGACGCATTCGAAGGCTGCATGCCACAGACGAAGTTCGTATTGCGCAAGGCGCTTGAGCATCAGCTTACGCCAATCGTAGTAGTGAACAAGATCGACCGTCCGAACGCAAGACCAGTAGAAGTAATTGATGAAGTTCTCGACTTGTTTATTGAACTGGGTGCGAATGACGACCAATTGGAATTCCCGGTAGTCTATGCTTCGGCGCTGATGGGCACATCCAGCCTGGATGCCGAGAAGCAAGATGATAATATGATGGCGCTGTACGATACCATCGTCAGCCATATCCCTTCCCCTACTGAAAATGTGGAAGAGCCGCTTCAATTCCTCGTCACTCTTCTTGACTATAACGAATATTTGGGCCGTATTGCGATCGGCCGCGTCAATCGCGGAACGATCAAGCAAGGCCAGGCTGTAGCCGTTATTGACCGTGAAGGCAAGCCGAAGCAGGCGAGAATTGAGAAGCTGTTCGGCTTCCAAGGCCTTAAGCGCATCGAAATCGCAGAAGCAGGAGCAGGCGATATCGTGGCAATCGCAGGTATTCGTGAAATCAATATCGGTGAAACCATTGCCGACCCTCAACATCCTGAAGCGCTGCCGGTTTTGAAAATCGACGAGCCTACGCTTCAAATGACTTTCCTTGTCAACAACAGCCCGTTCGCTGGCCGCGAGGGCAAATGGGTAACATCCCGCAAGCTGCGTGATCGGTTGTTCAAAGAGCTGGAGACAGACGTTGCGCTTCGCGTGGAAGAGACCGAAAGCCCTGACGCCTTTATCGTATCGGGCCGCGGCGAGCTTCACCTTGGCATTCTGATCGAGAATATGCGCCGTGAAGGGTACGAGCTTCAAGTATCCAAGCCAGAAGTTATCGTCAAGGAAATCGACGGCATCAAGCAAGAGCCGTACGAGCGCCTGTTGATCGACGTTCCGGAAGAGAGCATGGGATCGGTTATGGAGAGCCTAGGCACACGCAAAGCCGAAATGGTCAACATGATCAATAACGGCAACGGCCAAGTGCGTCTGGAATTCATCATTCCGGCACGCGGACTGATCGGCTACCGTACATCGTTCCTGACGCTGACGCGCGGATACGGCATTATGAACCATGCGTTCGACAGCTACGGGCCTCTTGCGGGCACGGGCGTAGGCGGCCGCCATCAGGGCGTGCTTGTGGCAAGCGAGAACGGCACATCCACCTTCTACGGCATGCTGGGTGTAGAAGATCGCGGCCTGATGTTCCTGGAGCCGGGTGCAGAGATCTATGAAGGTATGATCGTAGGCGAGCATAACCGCGACAATGATATCATCGTCAACATCTGTAAAGAGAAGCAATTGTCCAACGTCCGTTCGGCGGGCAAGGATGATACGGTGAAGCTGAAGACACCGGTTATTTTCTCCCTGGAGCAAGCTTTGGAATATTTGAACGACGACGAATATTGCGAAATTACGCCGAAATCGATTCGTCTGCGCAAGAAGATTCTTGTGAAAAGCGAGCGCGAGCGTGCGGAGAAGCATCGTAAAATGTCCCAAGCTGGTGTATAAGCAAACTGCGAAGTGACATCAGAGTGTATCGTTTCGCAAGCTGCCAACTTGCGTTAGGAGGTAAGTAAGATGCAGGAATGGTTGAGCGAGCATAAGCTCGTTTCCTATCTTCTCATATTGGGATTCACGATCTTTATCTTTAATTCGGTGTTCCGCCCTCAGGCGAAGCTGCCGATCCTGAAGGAAATTATGGTCTATCTCGTAATGGTAATTGGCTCGTTCGTCCTGATGATTATGCAGGTCGACAAGCTTCCGATCATTCAATGTATGGCGGTTGCCGTCATCATGATGTTGATGCTCAGAGGCCGCCAAATGTACGATAAGTGGAAGAAGGGCAAAACGGGTGGTACGGAATCGCGCAAAGCGGAGCAAGGGCAATGAGACTGGAGGATGCGCTGTTCAATTGGGTGCAAATCCGGCTCGTTGCCGATGCGAGACAAGAAGATGGGGCTGCGCGCGACACGCTTGCTTTTTTTGAAGAAATTTTGCAGGAAGATCATGGTCTGTCGTCCTTTGAGATTGAGCGGGCTGACGAGACCATGCTTCACGTCCGTTATGTGAAGGACGGACGCGCCTTGCTGAAGCTGTATCCCCGGGAAGCCGGGGAGCAGCTGCTTCATGACATTAACGCTACTCCCAAATATAACGAAGCTTGAAGGTGAGAGGATGAGCCAACAATCGAACTCATTGCCGCCGCGTTCAAGCGGGCGAAAAGGTCCTCCTGCCAAACCTGGCAAGGTTAAGAAGAAAAAAAGAAATCCGTTTCTTAAGGCTTTCTTTTTTCTTTTTTTTGGACTGCTGCTTACGGCGGCGACACTTATCGTTGTGGTGGCGCTTAAGACTTCGGATGCAATCGACACGATTGCACTGGATGAGACAGAAGCTACGCCTGTACCTGTGAAGGAATCGGTCAAGCAAAAGCCGGTTGCTTTTGTGCTGATGGGCATTGATTCACGCGACCATGGTGGAGGACTGAATACCGATGTTATGATGGTAGCAGCCTTTAATCCGTCGACGAAAAAAGCGACAGTCGTGGCAATTCCGCGTGATACATACGTCGAAGTGGAAGGATACCGCGGACGGAAGGCCAATCGGTTCTACGCTGACAACTACGTCGTTGCAACGCGCGACAAAGGTATGAAGAAGGAAGCAGCCGATCTGGAAGCGAAGAAGGCGGTAAAGGAAGTCATGGGCAAGCTGTTTGATATCGATATCAAATATGCCTCTATGATCAACTTCCAAGGCTTCTCGGATGTTGTGGATGCCTTAGGCGGAATTTCAGTCAACGTAGACATGAGAATGAAGTACAAGGATACCAGGGACGGCACAGATATTGATCTGCAGCCTGGTATTCAGGACCTGAAGGGCAAGGAAGCGCTAGATTTCGTCCGATACCGGAAATCGAACGACGGCAAAAACATGTCCAGCGACTTCGACCGCAATCGCCGACAGACCGAAGTGCTTGGCGCAATCGTGGACAAGCTCGTCAGTATAGGTGGCATCCCTAAAATTGGCGGCGTCATCGAAGCTGTGGGGAAAAATATTTCTGCTGATATGCATAAGCAAGAAATTACCCGCATGCTCGAAACGTATTATTCGATCAGAAGCAGTGACATTGAGTTCCTGTCCCTTGAAGGCGTGTGGAGAAGCCCGAATGTATACATCGATGAAGCCAGCCTTGCAAAGGTGAAAGCGGCCCTTCAGGCAAAAATGGCTGAATGACCGTAGACTGACGGTAATATAATAGCTATAATAGGAGCTAAGCAGCTGCTTTTGAATGAAGGCCGATTCAGAAGGAGGTTATGCGGATGAACAATCCAGCAGTAATGGCGGTAGATCCGCATCCTGACGATATGTATGGTTGGAGCAAGCGGCTAGCTGTGTTTTCTGTTGCCAAAGGGAAAGATGAGGACAAGTATAGAGCCATGCATATGGTTGCATGTGCATGTGAAGAAGCCTAGTGATCTGATCACTAGGCTTCTTGCGTCTTTTGGACAGCTTTACCGTTTCTTAACGTGAGCGCGAAGGAGCAGGCTTGGTGAGACTGTTTTGCTCAAGGAGCTCACCTTCCGCATCATTATCCGGGCCTTGCTCTGGATCCGGTTCTGGCTCGGTCATCCCGTTGCTGTCGTCGAGCTCTGAGTCAGGAGGAACAATATCGCGCGGCAATTGAGGAACCAGTCGGCCCATAATGTCAGCCAGCTCTTCCGCGAATCCAGAGAACGGATGTCCGCTTCGGATATCATTGCCGATCTCCTCCAGCCGATTAGCGATATCGATATCAGCCGTGACAAAGGCGTCTACACCATATTCGTCATTACGGAACGCCTCGGCTACCGAATATTTGATCGTGCCGACACGTGAGCGCTCCAAGGAGCCTTCCACATCGATACCTACAATCGCGGTATTGCCTACAATGACGCAATGCGCATTCTCTACACCGTTCACACCTTTGGCGAGCTCTTCCAGATGAGCCTCCACTTCGCTGCGATTTTCTATGAGCTTCTTGCCGCTGCCATCCTGTGCAGCCTGATAGCGGCGATCATTTTGCGGGGAGGGTGATGCATCGTTTCGCGCGCCACAGCCAGTAGCCAGTAACGCTATAACGATTGCCGCAGATAACCATTTGTACATGTATGCCACCTCTTTATCAGTGTGTGTCGCGCCGTTTCGCTTGTATACTAGTGTGTCCGCTGCCATCTGACGCTATGTATGCGGAAGTATATCCGACGCCGGGAGGGTTCTCATGAAAAAAATATTCGTGCTCGATACAAACGTATTGCTCCATGATCCTCAATCGCTATTTGCCTTTGACGACAATGAGGTAATCATCCCTGCCATCGTATTGGAAGAAATTGATTCCAAAAAAAGGCTCGCTGACGAGCTAGGCCGCAATGCCAGGCTGGTGTCGAGATTGCTTGATAATATGAGAGAGCAGGGCCATCTGCATGAAGGCATAGCACTTCCGGGAGGCGGCTTGCTCAAGGTGGAATTGAATCATCGCAGCTTTGTGCGAGTACATGAGATGTTCGGCGAGATGTCCAATGACAACCGTATTCTGGCCGTTGCGCTTAATTATCATATGGAGCAGGAGAAGGTCGAGGAGAAGCGGAGCGTCGTGCTTGTCAGCAAAGACGTACTCGTTCGCATCAAAGCCGATGTGCTTGGGCTGGAGGCACAAGATTATTTGTCTGACCGGGTTGTGGAGCATTCCGAGTTTTACACCGGCAACGTTACGCTTCATGTTCATCCTTCCGTGATTGATGAATTTTACTCCTATCGCTTCCTAAGTGTTAGTCATTTGCAAATGAAGGATCGGCTGAGCCCGAACGAATTTGTCATCTTGCGCGATGAGATGGGAACCTCCAAATCCGCCCTGCTTAAAGTGAGCCAAGATGGCGTGCGACTGGAGCCGCTCTTTTTGAGCAATGATCCGGTATGGGGAATTACAGCTCGCAACGCGCAACAGCGGATGGCGCTGGAATTGCTGCTTAACGATGACATTCCGCTCGTGACCTTGTCCGGCAAAGCCGGCACAGGCAAGACGCTGCTGGCCTTGGCGGCAGGCTTGCTGAAGGTCGAAGATGAGCATAAGTATAAGAAGTTGCTGATTGCAAGGCCGGTCGTGCCTATGGGTAAGGATATCGGATATTTGCCCGGCGAGAAGGAGGAAAAGCTGCGGCCATGGATGCAGCCGATCTACGATAATCTGGAATTCCTGTTCGATACGAAAAAAGCGGGCGATATTGATAAAATATTGATGGGCATGGGCAGCATTCAGGTCGAAGCCTTGACGTACATTAGAGGCCGCTCAATCCCGGGTCAATTCATCATCATTGACGAAGCCCAAAATCTGACCAAGCATGAAGTGAAGACGATCGTCTCCAGGGTTGGGGAGGGCAGTAAGATTGTATTGATGGGTGATCCGGGGCAAATCGACCATCCTTATCTGGATTCCATTAGCAACGGGCTTACGCATATCGTGGAGAAGTTCAAGCGCGAGAACATCAGCGGTCACATGACACTGGAGAAGGGGGAGCGGTCCAAGCTTGCACAGCATGCTGCCGATTTGTTGTAGCGCAGCCATGGCGGCTATCATAAATATCAAGAAAGGGTTATCCTTCGAGCTATCGCTGAGGGATAACCCTCTTTTAACGTTAGTTTCATTTGTCCATAGAGCTGGAAAATCGTTTTCAGGAAAATTCGTCGTTCTTTTGTCTCATTAGGGTTGTACAAGTCGGCTGCAAACTGCTATTCTATACCCATAACCAAGGTAGCCGGAAAGGAAGAAAGCTGTGTCTCCTCGCAAGTATGCGCCGCTCATTATCGGTGCACTGCTACTCACCGCTTTGTTGCTGCTGTATTTCTCGCGATCTGTGAGCTGGAACTGGAATAGAGTGAATCAATCCGACGGAATTACGCCGATAGAGCCGGCTGGGGGCCAGCGAATTACGCAATTGTCGACTGATCTTTATGTAAACGTTTCCTTGCCATCCGCAGATTACGCTCGGCTGGTAGAGCGTACGGAACGATTTATGCTAGAGTATCCGCATATCCAGGTTGATATCTCTAATGAACGGAATAGCGCCGGCAGATATGAGCATCTGTTGACGTTGAGCAATCAAGGAACGGCTCCTGATGTGATGCTGCTCGACAATGGGGGCGTTATTCCGCTTGCAGTGAAAGGGTTACTGAAGCCGGTAGACAGTCTGATGACAGGAGAAGTATTGACCGATCAATTGCCGCGATTAATGGAGACGCTGAAGTGGAACGGTTACTTGTGGGCGGTGCCTTATCGGATTAATCCATATGTAGTGGCTTGGAACAAGGAGCTACTGGCTGAGGGAGGACTGTCGGAGCCGCCGAAACAATGGGATGCTTTTCAATCGGTGGTAGAGAAGATCACCTCAGCGCGGGCATCGCTTGAGCCTGGCCAAGAGCTGTACCTGATGAATTTCAGCCCTGATGAGTTAGAGCAGCTGCTCGTCTGGTCAAACCGGATGAGTGGCGGCAAGGAGCGGCTCATTAATTTGCATGCGCTGCCGGATCCGCTTCTGAACCGGTTAACCTGGATGCAATCGGCAGGGAAAGTGTCCGCGATTCCGTCTCATCGCTCGACAGAGCTGAATGAACTCATTGAGCAGCAGAGACTGCTTATGCTCATCATGCCGTGGGAGGAGCTGAGCGGCTTAAGCCAATCGGCTCGCAGCAAGCTGATCGTGGAGCAGCAGGATATTCATTATCCATGGCTCAACGGAGCCAGCTTTGCCATTAGTTCGAGCAGTTCTTCGGAGAGTGAGGCTATGCTGTGGATACAGGAGATGACAAGCCCGTATAGCAGCTTGAAGGACTTTGAAGAGGGCGGCAAGCTGCCGGTGAGGCCGTCCTTGTACGATCAGATGAGGCTGATTACGAAGTCTGGCGATACACCGCCATACTGGTGGCTGGAGGCTCTTAGCGCTAAGGTACAGAGTACCGACAACATGCTGCCTGATCCTGACTGGCCGAAGCGCTGGAAGGACTGGTCTAGCGCGTGGAAGGCAGCAGGTGGGGAGACAGATGTGTTCGTGCAAAAGATTGCAGCCGAAGAAGCGGAGGAATAGGCTGCGTTTGGTGAGAGGCGAGCGTACTGCGGAATTGCTGGCAGAGTCGGGAGCTGTAAGCCGAGAAAATCGGCTTGCAGATCGTGAAAGAGGAGACCGAGCAGCTGTAAGCCGAGAAAATCGGCTTGCAGACTGGGAAAGAGCGGCACGAGCAGCTGTAGGCCGAGAAAATCGGCTTGCAGACCGTGGAAGAGGATGCCGAGCAGCTGTAAGCCGAGAAATTCGGCTTGCAGGCCGTGAAAGAGCCGACCGAGCTGCTGAAAAATTAGTTACTTGTCTGTTATGCTCACGATCGACGGTATCATCTTAATCGCGAGAATGGAGATTACTTCGAAGAAACAATAAGCGCAGGTTCTACGGCTGATTTAGCCATGGACCCTGCGCTTTCTTATGAGTTTAACAAACTAACCCGCCTACCAAACTAACTACAGCAAAATAGATTTCCTAACTCGCTCACCAAACCAACCACAACAAATTAGACTTCCTAACCTGCTCACAAACGACCGCACCAAATAAATCACCTAACCCGGCACCAAACTAACTACTCTTTAATTAGTCGCCACAAGTTGACACGTCTACAAAGTAACACTCAACTTGATGATCAGCTCGCCGTCTTTGATCTCTACTGACTTGGCTTTCAGAAATGTCGTAATGAGACCGGGATAAAATCCGAGATCGAACTCATCCTCCAAGGATTTGCGTGTCGTGTCCGGAAGCATGAATCCATTGAACAGCAGCTCGTCGACATGGAAGAGCAGTCCGTTGCGCGGCTCCTGAATCAGACTGTAATGACCAGAGATGCTGATTTCTATATTGTCACGTTTTCCGAAGGCGGTGATGGTATCATCCTCGAACCGGAAGGAGAAGTCATTGAACCGCTCATCCTGCTCGCGCAAAAACTCGTTCAACTTATCTTCAGGCACACGAATCGTATATTGCAGCCCTTTGATCTCCATCAAATCCTTGTTGTCTTGAATCCAACCCGGAAGCTTGCCCATCGACTGGGACAACGCGCCGAAGTAGGCGCGGACTTCCTTCAAGCCTGCAGATTCCCAAAAACCTGTTAGTTGTTCGATCAACAGGCGAATGCGGTCGCTGTCCGAGCGTCCGGCCAACTCGCCTTCAAGCTGAGACTCCAGCGCCAATACTCTATCCCGTTGAAGGTTCAATTTCTCTTCCATAGCCATAAGCTCGGCTTGCTTGCCTTCTAGCTTGGCATAACGGTCCTGCAAATCCCGATATTGCCCGATGTAAGCATTCAAGGTATGCTTGTCTTGCGAGATAATAATATCAATATAGTCCAGCAATGTAAAAAAATTCGTCCACGAATCTGTCGTCAGCAAGGACAAGTACAACATGTCCCTCTCACCCATATAATAGGCCCGCAATACATCTCCAGCCTGCTCCCGTTTGCCGTCTATAGCAAGCTCCTGTGTGGCGAGCTGTTTCTCCGCTTCTGTCATCGTAAGGAGCAGGGCTTCCTTCTCTTGCTGGATTCGGGCGATCTCCTTGTCAATTTCAACGACTGACAGGCTTTTCTCCAGAAGCGAGTGCAGATCGTCGGGGGACTTGGCCCGCTCTTCGGCGAGCACAGGCAGCCGGAGCATGATGAAGGCGCAGAGCAGCGATGCCAGCAGGGCGGCTGCGATTCGTCTCCGGATGTTGAATTCAGTCAACGTCATCCTCCCTTCTAAAAGGTTTGCGAAGCAAACCTTGCTTCGTAAGCATTACTAAGGTTTGCGAAGCAAACCTTGCTTCGTAAGCATTACTAAGGTTTGCGAAGCAATCCTTACTATGTAAGCACAAGCTCACCAACTAGTTTATGCGGAAGCCAATTCTATTATATCTTACATTTGGAAAAGGGTGAAACATGCCATGACAAGCTTTCCAGATACTCCGCTGGCCCATCGAATCGCTGATCATATTAGTCGGTCCCGCCAGAAGGGGTGGTACGTACTGCCAGGCGGAGCAACACAATTGCTGCCTTGCATTACCTTTCATGAATATATGGAAGCCTGCCTGTATGATGAAACCAACGGCTATTACCGTGCAGGCGAAACAAGAGTCGGGAAGGAAGGAGACTTCTATACGAGCTCTGCCATCGGCAGCGTCATGTCGGAGGTCGTATCCCGATATGCCTTAAAGCTTCAGTCCACACTGGGCCTGCCAGTTGTCCTTGCCGAATGGGGGGCCGGTACGGGGCGATTGTCCGCAGGCATCGCCGCGTCGCTGCGCAGGCTAACGCCCCGATGGGAGGAGCGCTTCAGCCAAGTGCTGATAGACGATCACCCCGGGCATCGGACGAAAGTAAAGGAGTCCTATCTGAAGGCTGGATTGCCAGGCGCTCCACCGGTATTTTCGTCCAGTCAGTGTTTAACTTATTGGGAGTCCCGGCAAAGGAAAGAATCGGTTCTGCTCATTGCTAATGAGCTGCTCGACGCTTTTCCCGTTCACCGGATCATTCGCAAGGGGGATGCATATAAGGAGCTGGGGGTTGCGGTTGCGCCTGGTCAAGGTTTTATTTATACAGAGATGCCTATATCGAATAAGGACTTTCTTGAGTGGCTGGAGAGGGACGGCATTGTTTTGCGGGACGGTCAAATAACAGAACTATGCCCGGGAGCACGCGATTGGCTATTGCAGCTTGGACACTTGCTTTATGCAGGTGACCACGTCATGTTAATTGATTACGGCTATGAAGCGGACGAGTATGCGGCGGAGCACCGAATGCAGGGGACGCTTATGACCTATTTGCGCCACCAGGCCAGCGATTCGCCCTTCCGACATGCAGGAGAGAGGGATATTACCGCTCATGTCTCCTTCTCCTTTATACGGACATCGGCGGAGGAGGCCGGATTCCGTGTAGACTATTACAACACGCAAAAGCAGTTTCTGCTGGACAACGGGATTTTTGAGCTGCTTGGCAGCCATGATGGCTCCAATCCCTTTGGCGAGGAGGCCAGACGCAATAGGGCGGTCAGGCAGCTGTTGCTGAGCGACGGGATGAGCGAGAGCTTCAAGGTGATGATCTTGAGGAAGACATAGAAAAAGGCTGTCTGCATGCGAGTGACTCGCAGTACAGACAGCCTTGTTTGTTCTTGTTGTTGTTAGAATGGCAGGCTCATCTTGAAGACTGACCAATAGGTGAATCCAATGAAGGAAACCGCCATATAACCCCAGAACATCATTATGTACGTTCTTTCGGAGAAATTCAAGTACCCCAAGAATACGAAAGCGACGGCTTGCGCGAAGAAGAGCAGCGCGAATTCCGTCATATGGCCTGCAAAAGCCATAAGCCCGATGACTAAACACCAGAAGCCAAGTACCCGATACATGCGTGCCATGTTACATCCCCCTTTTTACCCTGCGCCGATTTTCTAAACTTCATTATAACGTTTGCCTCTGCGAGTGTAAACCTAAAACCGTGACGAATTGACAATTTTTTTGACTAAACATGTTATTGTTTTATACAGTTTGCTCATGAATCATCCTAATCATGTATGAGGTCGCAAAAAATTGGTTATACAATTTAGTATCCAATAGATTCTATGAACTCTACCAAGGGCATAGAGATAAGTAAGCGCCTTTTACGTTAGGAGGTTTTGATTGCATGACAGCAGTTAGACAAGACGCGTGGAGCCCGGACGATGATCTCATTCTCGCAGAGGTAACTCTACGCCATATTCGCGAAGGAAGCACACAGCTCGCAGCATTCGAAGAAGTGGGCGAAAGAATCGGACGCACGTCCGCCGCTTGCGGCTTCCGCTGGAACAGCTGTGTTCGCAAGCGTTATGAGGATGCGATACAGATTGCCAAGCAACAGCGTCAAAAACGCAATTACTTGAAAAAGCAGACTGTTACAGCAACATCACAAGTTTCATCGCTTGCGGTATATGACACAGAAGAACGTTCATTCAAGCATGATGTAGTCACACTGGACGAAGGAATTTCGATTGACGCCGTAATCCGCTTCCTTAGAAGCTGGAAGGCCACCTACCAGGATTTGTCGCGGCAGATCAAGCTGTTCGAGAAGGATTTGAAAGACAAGGAAGAAGAGCTTTACCGGCTGCGCAGCGAGAATGAGAGACTGGCGAAGGAAGCGAACAGTGCTCAGACGGATTACCGTGCTGTAAATGACGACTACAAAACCCTCATTCAGATTATGGATCGCGCGCGTCGGCTGACCGTGTTGTCCAGTGAAGAGGAAGCAAAGCCCAGGTTCAAGATGGATGCCAATGGCAATCTGGAACGCATTGAATAAGTTATAGCGATACTAGGGAAGCCCGCCGTATATGATACGGCGGGCTTTTCATCTGAAAAGGGCCCAGTGTATAATACGGGTGACAAGCGATAGGACAGGGGGCAGCAACTTGCAAATCGAGGTTGTGGGCGGGGGAGCTATAGGGCTATGGGTTGCGGCCAATCTCGCATCGGCGGGAGAAGCCGTGACATTATGGACGCGGACGGTGAGGCAGGCCCTTCGTATAGAAGAAGCCGGCATTCGGCTGGTGGACACGGAAGGGAGCGGCAGAACGGTTCGGCTGGCGTGCGAGCCGATGGAGAGGCATCGCCTATCGGTCCAGTCGCCAAGGAACGGGGGGGAGAGCTGGATCATACTTGCTGTCAAGCAGACGGCAATTGATGATGAGCTTATCGGACACCTTCGTGTAATGGCACAGGCACGCAGCCATACAGCCGTATTATGCTTGCAGAATGGCATTGGTCATCTTGAGAAGCTGGCCGCGGGACTAGGCGGCGTGCCTGTCTATGCGGCTGTCACCACGATGGGAGCTAAACGCGAGGATGAGCGAACGGTCAGACTTGCCGGTACTGGTGAGCTATGGATTAGTGAAATAGCCGAGAATAGCCCCAAGATTGACGAAAATCGCGCAAAATCTCAAAAAAAGTTTCTATTATCTCTGCAAAAGGCAGGATTTCAGGCCTTCTTGTCGAATCAGATCAATAATCGGATTTTCCATAAATTGCTGATCAACGCGGTCATTAATCCGCTAACTGCAATCTTTGATGTGACCAATGGCGAGCTCCCTCAGCATGAGCGGCGTCTACATATAATGCGGGCATTACATAATGAAACGTTAGAAATTTTAATAAGAGCAGGGATGCAAGATCCCGGCGACAGCTGGGAAGGGGTGCTGGACGTATGCGTACGGACAAGTGCCAATGTCTCATCCATGCTGGCCGACGTCCGCGCAGGCAGAGTGACAGAGATAAGGGCTATTAATGGCGCTGTGGCGGAGCTGGCTGCTTCGTATGGGATGAACGCACCGATGAATGCGGCGATGGCGGCAATCGTGGAATCTTACGAACAGATGCATTAAAGAGAGGGGACAAGCATGGGCGCGATATGGAATAGCATACAAATCGTTTATACGGCACTCGCGGTTATACCGATTCTTCCTTTTGCGATCGTTCTGTTCGGCTACGGCGCCGTTGTTCAGAACCGAAAAAAGGCGCTCATTATGGCAATGGACGTATCGACTGTATTTTTTATTTTGTGCGTATCGGCTTTATTCAATATGCTGTTCAAAAGCTCCTTTGGACTTTATGGCATTCTGCTGGTCATGATCCTCGCAGGCGGATTGCTGGGCAACGCCCAGTTCCGCAAGCGCGGCAACGTAGACGTCAAGCGCGTCTTCCGGGCGATCTGGCGGCTAAGTTTTTTTGCGACAACCGCGTTGTACCTGGTGTTTATGCTGATTTTGTTAAGCAAGCTTGTTTTTACCGTCGCATAAAGGACACTATATATAGAAGAAACGCCTCTGCCGCGCAGAGGCGTTTTTGCTTTGACGGGCCTATCGTTCTTTGTGTACAATGGCTTTGGCGTTACTTTTTACATGGGGTACCGTATCGGATCGGATCGTCTGACCCATTCAACATAATATTACACATAAGGGAGGATTGGCTGATGATGTCAACAGAATCGTATCGTCTTCCCGTTGCCCAGCCATTGACGGAGGCATACATTCATCGATCGGATGCAAGAATCGAGGAATTATACGGTTATCATGCAGGTACCGCATCAGATTGGGAGCGTCGTTACCGTGCATTGCGGGACTTGACTCCAACCAGAGCGAATGCGGCTGACGTGGCAGAGAGCCTGAGCGCGTATCAAGCAAAGTGGGGAGCATCTGAGAAAGCGCTGGCTAATATTGCTGCAATTAGCGAAGGCGCGCCTGTCGTAATCGGCGGTCAGCAAGCAGGGCTGTGGACTGGCCCGCTTCTTGTCATACATAAAGCCGTCTCTATCATCAACGCGGCGAAGTCGGCAAGCGAGCAGCTTGGAACAACCGTAGTACCTGTCTTCTGGATCGCCGGAGAAGACCATGACTGGGATGAAGCGAATCATGCTTTTGTCATTACAGCAGAGCAGGAGCTGAAGAAGCTGGCGGCAGCCAGACCGGAAGGGCCAAGAACGTCGGTCAGCCGGACGGCAATTGCGCCAGAAGGTTGGGAGCAATTGATTGCTGAGCTGGAGCAATCGCTGCCTCATTCCGAGTTTAAGCCGCATATGCTGGAGAAGCTGACGGACCTGTCCCGGCAATCGTCTTCGCTGTCGGATATGTTCGCGGGGCTGCTTAGCAGCTTGTTCGGAGGGGAAGGTCTTGTGCTGCTTGATGCGGATTGTCCAGACATCCGCAGCTTGGAATCCCCGATGTTCCGCAAGCTTATCGAACGGAATGATGAGCTGGAGCAAGCTTACTTATCAGCCGCAGGCAAAGTGAAGTCGCTTGGCTATACGCTTCAGGCAGATGTCGTACCGGGAAGCGCGAATGTGTTCCTGTTCCATCCGGAGAAGGGCGGAGAGCGGACTTTGCTTCATAAGAAAGAAGGAGCCTTCCAGGATCGGAAAGGGCTTTCCTCATGGTCTGCGGAGGAGCTGCTGCACTTTGCGGATGAGCAGCCGGAGCTGCTGAGCAACAATGTGCTCACGCGCCCGCTCATGCAAGATTATTTGTTCCCTGTGCTTGGAACAGTGCTTGGCCTTGGGGAGATCGCCTACTGGGCGCTTACAGGCGAGGCTTTCCGAACGCTTGGCATGGAGATGCCGATTATAGTGCCGCGCATGTCCTATACGCTAATTGAAGGCACGATCGCCAAAAATATGACCAAGTACGAGCTGTCGTTCGCTGATGTGATGGAACGCTTCGACGCCCGCAAGGAAGCTTGGCTGAAGGAACAGGACGGACTGGCCATCGAAGAGAAGTTCGGTGCTGTGAGAGCGTCGTTCGAGGAGATGTATAAGCCGCTCGTTGATATGGCGGCTTCCGTACAGGCAGGTCTTGCCAAGCTGGGCGAAACCAACATGACCAAAATCCTGGAGCAGATCAGCTACATGGAATCCAAAACGGTGGATGCGCACAATAAGCAATTCGAGGCATCGATCAGACAGCTTGATCGTATTGCTGGCTCCATTCTTCCAGCGAATAAGCCGCAGGAGCGCGTGCTGTCGATGGTCGGTTATTGGAATCGCTATGGCGATGCTTGGTTAGGCAAGCTGCTTGATGCGCCCTATGACCGCACGGGCGGACATGAAATTGTATATTTGTAAGGTAAAGAACTTTATTGGAGGGAATCATAGTGAACCAATTGGAAAGAAGCATAATCGCTGATCCGACTCTTGCGCCGGAAGGGCATCTGAAGATTGATTGGGCAAGCGCCCATATGCCAGTCTTGAACAAGATCAAAGAGCAATTCGAGAAGGAACAGCCGTTCAAAGGATTGAAAGTGACGATCTCGCTTCACCTGGAGGCGAAGACGGCATACCTGGCGAAGGTGGTTCAAGCAGGCGGCGCAGATGTGACGATTACTGGCAGTAATCCGTTGTCCACACAGGATGATGTGTGCGCGGCGCTTGTAGAAGACGGCATTACTGTATTCGCCAAGTACAACCCGTCGTCAGACGAGTTCAAGGCGCTGAACATCAAGGCACTGGAATCGAAGCCGGATTTGATCATCGATGACGGCGGCGACCTTGTGACACTGCTTCATTCCGAATGTCGCGAGCTTGGGGTTAATCTGCGCGGTGGCGCGGAAGAAACAACGACGGGTATTATTCGTCTGAAGGCACTCGAGAAGGAAGGTTCGCTGAGCTTCCCGATGGTCGCTGTGAATGATGCTTACTGCAAATATTTGTTTGACAACCGTTACGGCACAGGCCAATCTGTATTTGACGGCATTAATCGTACGACGAATCTCGTCGTAGCGGGCAAAACCGTTGTTGTTGTCGGCTACGGCTGGTGCGGCAAAGGCGTAGCGATGCGCGCCAAAGGCCTTGGGGCTACTGTGATCGTGACTGAAATTGACGCGATTAAAGCAGTAGAAGCTTACATGGACGGCTTTGCGGTCATGCCGATGCAAGAGGCGGCAAAGCTTGGTGATATGTTCGTAACCGTGACGGGCAATCGCGACGTTATCCGCGGCGAGCATTACAAAGTGATGAAAGACGGAGCAATTCTATCCAATGCAGGCCACTTTGACGTGGAAGTCAACAAAGTGGAGCTGGAGGCCATGTCTACCGGCAAGCGTACGGTACGCCGCAATATCGAGGAGTACAAAATGGAGGATGGCCGGAATATCTACCTTCTGGCAGAAGGCCGACTGGTTAACCTGGCAGCCGGCGACGGACACCCTGCCGAGATTATGGATATGACGTTTGCGCTTCAGGCGATGTCTCTGAAATACGTGAACGATGAGTTCCAATCTATCGGAAGCAAAGTGGTCAACGTTCCTTACGAGCTGGATGAGCAGGTAGCGAGACTGAAGTTGCAATCGCTGGGCTTTGGCATCGACCAACTGTCGCCAGAGCAGATCGCTTATCTGGACAGCTGGACCGAACATTAATTCGCTGTCTATTCACCTAGGACCTTTTGCTGTGGTGAGACAGGGAGTTAGACCTTAAGAACTAACCTTTGAAGAACGGCTAGGAATAGATGATTAATAGGCTAAAATATTTTTCGAAAATCCTGCTCTTGGAGCAGGATTTTTATTTTAGGTGGCGAACTACTGTATCAAGGTGGGGAAAAGTGGGGCAAAGTGGAGCGTTTGGGGGAAGGGGTGGAGCGGCATCATGTTTATGGGTGAATATCAACATAGCATTGATGAGAAGGGGCGCATTATTATTCCTTCGAAATTCCGTGACTCGCTCGGTTCAACCTTTATCGCTACACGCGGCCTGGATAATTGCTTATTCGTCTACCCGATGAGCGAGTGGAGCGTGCTGGAGCAGAAGCTGAAGACGCTGCCGCTTATGAAGTCCGATGCGCGCGCCTTCACCCGGTTTTTTTTCTCCGGGGCGACGGAATGCGAGCTGGACAAACAGGGAAGGGTAAATATACCAAGCCATCTGCGGGAATATGCGAAGCTCGATAAGGACTGCATGGTGCTGGGCGTGTCCAGCCGCGTGGAGATTTGGAGCAAGCAGACATGGGAGGGCTATTACGAGCAATCGGAGCAGACCTTCAATGAAATTGCCGAAAAGCTGGTTGATTTTGACTTTAACTTTTAAGTTTGGCCTGACATCAGGGTGGACAATAGAAATGGGAGGACGAAAGCGTGTTTCAGCATAAGACCGTGTTATTGGAGGAGGCGGTTGACGGCCTGGCCATCAAGCCGGACGGCATATACGTCGATTGCACGCTCGGAGGAGCGGGACATAGTGAGCTAATTGCGTCCCGCCTCGGTGCAGGAGGACGGTTGATCGCATTCGACCAGGACGACTGGGCGCTGGATAATGCGCGCAAGAGGCTTGCCCCTTATATCGATAAAGTAACGCTTGTACGAAGCAACTTCCGTTACCTGGAGCAAGAGCTGCGGGGATGCGATGTGCCGATGGCAGACGGGATGCCGCAGGTAGACGGGATCTTGTTCGATCTTGGCGTGTCGAGCCCGCAGCTTGATGAAGCGGAAAGAGGCTTCAGCTACAATCACGATGCGCCGCTGGACATGAGAATGGACAGAGAGAGCGACTTGACGGCCTACGAAATCGTGAATACATGGGACGTGCGGGAAATTGCACGTATTCTAGACAGGTACGGCGAAGAGAAGTTTGCACGCAATATTGCCAAAAATATTGTAAAGGCCCGGCAGCAAGCACCCATTGAACAGACAGGCGAGCTGGCGGAGTTGATTAAGGTTTCGATACCAGCCGCAACGCGCCGAACAGGCGGCCATCCGGCCAAACGTTCCTTCCAGGCGCTGCGGATCGCAGTCAATGATGAACTGGGAGCGGAAGAGGAAGCGCTGGAGCAGAGCATCAGATGCTTGGCTCCCGGGGGGAGAGCTTCCGTCATCACCTTCCACTCCTTGGAGGATCGGATCTGCAAGCAGATCTTTGCCAAGTATGTGGAGAAATGCACATGCCCGCCGGACTTTCCATTATGTGTATGCGGGAATAAAGGCATACTCAAGCTCATTAACCGCAAGCCGATTCTGCCAAGCGAGGCAGAGCTGGAGGATAATCCGAGAGCGCGGTCGGCGAAGCTAAGAATAGCCCAAAAGCTGGGATAAAAGAGGGGGATATCTACTAGTGGCGTACGTTAATGGTAATCTGGCGCTTCAGCCGAAGCGAAAGCCGGAACAGAAAGAAGTTATTCGCGAAACGAAGAAAGTTGTCATCAAACGCAAGTCATTGCCTGTACAGGAGAAGCTTTTGTATCTGTTCACGGTTATCATCTGTGTTGTCGTAGCCGGAATTATTATTTCTCGTTTCGCGCACATTTACGATATGAATCTCCATATCAAACAATTGAATTCGGAGCAACAGACGCTCAATGTAGAGATGGCGGAGTTAAAGCGGCAGGTGGAAATGCTCAACGATCCGGAGCGTATCCGCAAGCTGGCGGAAACGCAAGGCATGGTGAGTGATATGGACAACGGGATCACCGTGAAGAAAGATAACGTCAATCCCAGCATAGCTATGCATGAATAGGGTGTGACATTATGAGTAAACGGATTAAACTGCGCACGTTGTTGTTCGGAGGGGTAATGACCCTCCTTTTTCTCGTTCTCATCGGAAGAATCTATTATGTGCAAGTAATAGACAGAGATACCTATTATTCTATGGCGAAAAACCGCTGGGCGGCAGCTGAGACGCTTACGGCGAAGAGGGGGACGATTACGGACCGGAACGACAACGTTTTGGCAATGGATACGCTCGCTTACAATGTTTCGGTAAATCCGAGGTTAATAGACAAGCTGGGTATAGCAGAGGAGGTTATTAAAGGACTGAAAGATTCGCTAGGCATCTCGGAGAGCGCAGCGCGCGAGGTCGTTACCGCCAAAAATGATGAAGGGGTGTATTTCGCCCATAGAGAGCTTCGCAATGGCGGCTTGCAGATTGAGAAAGCTCTGGCGGATAAGCTGCTTGAATTCCGAGAGGAATTGAAAAAGGATTTGATTGAGCAGAAATTGGGCAGTGATACGGGCATTATGATCAACGAGACGCTGAAGCGTTATTACCCGCGCAAAACGCTGGCTTCGCAGTTGGTAGGCTATGTCAGCCTCGACCGTGAGAAGATGACGGGCGTCGAGGCGTACTTCAACGACCGACTGACCGGTGTGGACGGCTTTTTCCGCTATGAGAAGGACGGGGCGCGCGTGCAGCTTGCCAAAGGCGAGGTGGACTTCCAGCAGGCGCAGGACGGCAGCAATATTGCCCTGACGATCGATAATGATATTCAGGACTATGTGGAGGAAGCACTCCGTGAAATTGTGAAGAAATACAATCCAAAAAACGCAACAGCGATTGCAGCCGATCCTAATACGATGGAAATATTGGCGATGGCCAATATGCCGGAGTATGACCCGAACGAATATTGGAAGAGTCCATATACCAACATGTACAATCATGCCGTCGGATCTCTCTATGAGCCTGGCTCTACGTTCAAGATTGCCACTCTAGCGGCGGCTGTTGAGGAAGGCTACTTCAATCCGGAGGAAGAGTATCAATCCGGTCGTTATAAAATACCGGGCGACACGGTTGTTATTCGTGACCATAACCTGGACGGATGGGGTAAAATTACCTTCCTGGAAGGCTTGAAATTGTCCAGTAACGTAGCATTCATCAAGCTGGGTTTGGAGCGTCTAGGAGCGGAGGGCCTTCGCGACTACTTCACACGCTTCGGCTTTGGTCAGAAGACGGGCATCGAACTGACGAATGAAGCGACTGGGTCAATCCGCTTTCAGTACAATAGTGAAATTGCTACGGCTTCATTCGGCCAAGGCGTAGCCGTAACGGCGATCCAGCAGGTGGCAGCCGTTGCCGCCGTCGCTAACGGCGGCAAGCTGATGGAGCCGCATATTATCAAAAGCATTACCGACCCGAATACCAAAACCACAACGGTGACGGAACCAAAGATGGTCAGAAGAGTCATCTCGGAGCAAACCTCTCGCCAAGTGGGTGAATATTTGGAGCAAGTTGTTTCTGACCAATCAATCGGCACAGGTAAAAACGCCTATATCGAAGGCTACCGCGTGGCGGGTAAGACGGGTACGGCCCAGAAGTTCATTAATGGCAAATACTCGAAGGAAAAATTCATGGTCTCCTTTATCGGCTATGCGCCGGTTGACAACCCGAAGATCGTCCTGTATATTGCCGTCGACGAACCGAACAGTCCGAATGTGGGCGGCGGTACCGTTGCGGCGCCGGCCTTCCGCGAGATTGTACTGAAGAGCTTGCGCAAGATGGGCGTAGCTCCTAACTGGGTGCCGGAGGGCGATTCGGAGACAAAGGAAGTTAAAGTGAAAGTGCCGGATATGAAGGATGCCAATATCTCGAAGGCCAAAGCGCAATTGAAAGCCAAGGCGATGCCGTTCGAGATTGTAGGCAATGGCGGCACAGTCGTCGCCCAGATTCCGGCGGCGGGCTCCCTGATCCATCCAACTCAGCGGCTCTATCTCATCACGGAGCAGCGGAACAAGATTCCGGTGCCAGATTTGACCGGCGTATCACTAAGGGATGCTCTAGAGCTGTCTTCGCTGATTGGAGCGAAGCTCGTAACGGAAGGGACGGGCTTCGTCGTCTCGCAGAAGGTGGAGGAGAAAAACGGAGTGAGGACGATACGAGTGAAGCTGTCTCCTCCGATTGGCTCGGATGATTATGTCGAGCCTGATCCGAATGACATTGAAGAAACAAATACAGAAGGTGGCGACGGCGAAAGCGGCGAAGGCGATGCCGATGGAACTGACGCTTCCGGAGGCAACAGCAATGCCGATCCGCCGGGCACGACAGACGGCGATCCGCCTGACATCACGGATATTGAGCATGTCGGAGAAAATTAGGACGCGGCCTGATAGCTTGTCATAACCCCCCCTTGTCCCGAATAGGCTGGGAATGAGCGTTAGCGTACGCTCGTTGCCAAGCGGCGGTACAAGGAGGAATAGAAATGAAAGTATCGAATGTGACGGTTAGACGTCGGCTGTTCATCGTGCTGATCCTTGCGGGCGTTGCGTTCATTGCGCTGGGATTCCGGCTTGCTTACGTTCAGCTGTGGAAAGGTGCGGAGCTGGCGGAGAAGGCGGAGAATTCATGGAGACGGGACATTCCGTACGTCGCCAAACGCGGCGAAATATGGGATCGCAACGGCGTACAGCTTGCATACAATATCAGTTCTCCAACGGTTTGGGCCATCCCTGTGCAGGTGAAGAATCATGAGGAGACAGCCGCGACATTGTCCAGAATGCTGGATATGCCGCAGGAGAACATCTTGAAGAAGCTCAAGACCAAATCGATGATCGTGAAGCTCGCTCCCGGCGGCAGGAAGATTACGCTGGAGAAGGCGGATGAAATTCAGCAATTGAGTTTGCCGGGCATTGTGGTCGCGGAGGATAATAAGCGTTTTTATCCCTATGGCAGCCTGGCTGCGCATCTGCTTGGCTTTACGGGCATCGACAACCAGGGACTTACGGGTGTGGAGTCCAAGTATAATGAAATGCTCAGCGGCATCCAGGGGAATGTCTCCTGGCTGTCGGATGCGGCAGGACGCCAGATGCCGAATTCCTCGGATATGTATGTCGAGCCGAAGGAAGGGCTGACGCTTCAGCTAACGATCGACCAGGCGGTCCAGACGGTTATGGAGCGCGAGCTTGACCAGGCGATGACATCGCTGCAGGCCGATAGCATAATCGCTATCGCGATGGACCCCAGCAATGGGGAAATCCTCGCCATGGCCAGTCGCCCGACATACGAGCCGGACAAGTACAAGGAAGTTGCCTCTGAGGTGTACAACCGCAATTTGCCGATCTGGATGACGTATGAGCCCGGATCTACCTTTAAGATCATTACATTGGCAGCAGCACTCGAAGAGAATAAAGTGGATTTGAAAAACGAACGGTTTTTCGACCCCGGTGCGGTAGAGATCGGGGGAGCGCGCTTGCGCTGCTGGAAGAAGGGCGGCCATGGCAGCCAGACCTTCCTGGAAGTCGTAGAGAACTCCTGCAACCCCGGCTTTGTTGCATTAGGCAACAGGCTGGGCAAGGATACGCTGTTCCAATATATTAAGAACTTCGGCTTCGGCACCAAGACAGGCATCGATATCGGCGGTGAGGAGAACGGCATCCTGTTCAAGCTGAGTCAGGTAGGACCGGTAGAGCTGGCGACGACTGCGTTCGGTCAAGGCGTATCCGTCACCCCGATTCAGCAGGTAGCGGCCGTGTCAGCCGCTATTAATGGGGGGACGCTTTACAAGCCGCATGTGGCAAAGGCGTTCATCAACCGCGAAAGCGGGGAAGTCGTGCAAACGATGGAGCCGGAGGCGGTACGGCAGGTCATATCCGAGGAGACATCGCGGGAGGTGCGCGAAGCGCTGGAGAGCGTTGTCGCCAAAGGCACAGGTCGCAATGCTTTTATTGACGGCTACCGCGTAGGCGGCAAAACGGGAACGGCGCAGAAGGTTGTGAACGGGCGCTACTCCCCGAATGAGCACATCGTATCGTTCATTGGCTTTGCGCCTGCGGATGATCCGAAGATTGTGGTCTACGTCGCTGTCGATAATCCTCAGGGCATCCAGTTCGGCGGTGTCGTCGCAGCACCAATCGTACGCAATATCATGGAAGACGCTTTGACGATTTTGGATATCCCTCCTCGGGAGAAGCAGATCGACCGGCTGTACAGGTACGGCGAGACGCCGATCGTTACGGTTCCTAATCTGATTGGGAAAAGCGTATCCGATCTCTATGAGGATTTGAATATGAATTTCAATCTGACTTCCGCAGGAACCGGCAAAGTGGTCATTCGCCAGGCGCCTGCGGCAGGCACGCGGGTCGATCGGGGCTCCACGATCCGCATCTATCTGGGTGATGAAGAGGATATTCCTCACGCACACTAAGTTTTTCTCCCGTTAACGCGTTTGCTCTGGGCGGCATATAGTATTCCGTCAGAGTATTCGAGGGAGGATTGAAGGAGATGCGTCTGCGCGATCTTACGGATTTACTCATTACGGCTCGTTTGGTTGGGGATGGAGAGACGGAGTTTAGCGATATGGAGAAGGATTCGAGACTGGTGAAGCCCGGGCAGCTGTTCCTGTGCGTGCCGGGGCTGACGGTAGACGGCCATGCATATGCGGAAGATGCCGTCCGCAAGGGAGCTGTAGCTCTCGTCACAGAGCGGCTCCTTGCGATCGACGTGCCGCAGCTGCTCGTTAAGGACAGCAGGCTTGCAACAGCTATAATCGCGGATCATGTCTATGCCCATCCAAGCGAGCACATCAAGCTGATCGGCGTGACGGGCACAAACGGCAAGACGACTACGACTTATTTAATAGAAAAAATATTGAATGACCAGCGGATGCGTACAGGCGTCATTGGAACGATCGAGTGGCGCTACGACGGCAGGTCGTTCCCCATGAAAGGGACGACGCCGGATGCGCATGAGCTGCAGCGGCAGCTGGGTGAGATGCGGGATGCGGGCATGCGCTATTGCGCGATGGAGGTGTCCTCGCATGCGCTGGAGCAAGGCAGGGTGAAGGGCTGCCGATTCCGAACGGCGATCTTCACAAATCTGACGCAGGACCATCTGGACTATCACGGCACGATGGAGCAATATGCCGATGCGAAGGGGCTATTTTTTTCCAGACTTGGCAATGCTTACTCGCAGCCGGCAGAGGAGCGTTCCTATGCCGTGCTGAATGCCGACGATGAGGCATCGGCCCGCTTCAGGCTGCTTACTTCTGCTGAAGTGATCACCTATGGCACGGAGCAGGAAGCCGATGTGCGGGCGACTTCGATATCCGTAACGGCCAGAGGTACTTTCTTCCATGTCGAGACGTTCCGCGGAGACGCCGATATCCAGCTTCGCCTGCCCGGGAAGTTCAATGTGTACAACGCTTTGGCAGCGATCTCCGCTGGGCTGATTGAAGGCGTCGCGCTGGAAGCGATTAAGGCTTCGCTGGAATCGATTCCCGGTGTTCCCGGTCGGGTGGAGAGCGTGGAGGAAGGGCAGCCCTTCTCCGTTGTGGTCGATTACGCCCATACACCAGATGGTCTGGAGAACGTGCTTCGAGCGGTACAGGAATTTGCGGACAACCGCATCATATGCGTATTCGGCTGCGGAGGCGACCGCGACCGGACCAAGCGGCCGCTCATGGGCAAGATTGCAGCCCGGTACGCCGATATGGTCATCGTGACATCCGATAATCCGAGGACAGAGGACCCGGACCGGATTATAGCGGACATCGCGGCGGGGCTGGCAGAGGAGGAGACGGACGCGTCCTGCTGCCTATTCATACCAGATCGCCGTGCCGCGATTCAAAAAGCGGTTGAAATGGCAAGCCAAGGCGATGTAGTATTGATTGCGGGGAAAGGTCACGAAACCTACCAACTTGTCGGAGGGAGAGTCTATCCTTTCGATGATCGAATAGAAGCAAAAGAAGCTATAAGGGGACTATTACATTGATAAAACGGACAGTAGGGCAGCTCGCGTCCATGTGCGGCGGAGCGCGCAAGGGCGGCCGCCCGGAGGACATGATAAACGGTATTATGACGGATGGCAGATTAGCGGGGAGCGGCGAGCTGTTCGTACCGCTAGTCGGCGACCGATTTGACGGACACAACTATGTGGAGCAGGCCGTCGCCAGCGGGGCGAAGGCGATCATGTGGCAGCGGGGCAGAGAGATTCCGGCTTCGCTGTCGCATCTTCCGTTCCTGCTCGTCAAGGATACGCTGGAAGGACTGCAAACTCTGGCGGGAGCTTACCGCAATGAGCTTATGGCCCGTGTGATCGGCATTACCGGCAGCAACGGCAAGACCACGACAAAGGACATGACGGCAGCCCTGCTGGGCACGCAATATCGCGTACTTAAGACAGAAGGCAACTTGAACAACCATATCGGCTTGCCCCTGACCATTCTGAAAATGGACGAGGAGACGGAAGTCGCTGTACTGGAGATGGGCATGAGCGGCTTCGGCGAAATTGAGCTGCTGACGAAGATTGCGCAGCCTGACGTGGCTATCATTACGAATATTGGCGAAGCCCATATGCTGCAACTGGGCTCCCGCAACGGAATTGCGAAGGCGAAGCTCGAAATTGTGGCTGGCCTTGGCGATGACGGCATCCTTCTGTTCAATGGCGACGAGCCGCTTCTTCATGAAGGGCTAGAAGCTATGCCCCTGCCTGAGGGCATCACGCTTCGCACGTTCGGCCTACAAGACGTGAATGAGTGGTCAGCGGCTAATATTGAGCTTGCAACTGACGGGAGCATGTTCTCCGCTCGTTACAAATCCGCGGACACGGGAATGGAAAAGCTTCATATTACCACCCCTGGCCGTCATAATATTAGCAATGCCCTTGCTGCAATTGCAGCGGCCCGTGTATTCGGGGTCAAACCCGGAAACATTGCAAGTGGTTTTCAGGGGCTGCAGCTAACTGGCATGCGGATCGAGCCGTTGAAAGCCTATAACGGAGCAACTATACTTAACGATGCTTATAACGCTAATCCCACGGCGGTGCGCGCCGCAATTGATCTGGTAAGCGGACTCGGCGGCTTCGGCCGCAGATGGATCGTGCTGGGCGATATGCTGGATCTCGGTCCGGAGGAAGCGTCCCTGCATAGGGAGATTGGCGAATATATAACGGAAGGCAAGGCGGAAGCGGTGGCAACATTCGGGGCATTAGCGGCGATCACGTCGGAAGCTGCCGCGAAGAATTTGCCGAATGCGGCGGAAGCTGGCTATATCCGGCATTTTGAAAATAAAAAAGAACTAACCGAGTGGGTTAGGGAACAGCTCCAGCCGGGGGATCTTGTCCTTGTAAAAGGCTCAAGAGGAATGCAAATGGAGCAGGTTGTCCAAGCTTTGGAGAAGGGGTGAGGAAATGGACATGATGGTCATTTTATTTTCGATAGGCGTTTCATTCTTGCTAGCAGTATTGCTTGGACCATTGTTCATTCCTTTGCTTCGGCGACTGAAGTTCGGCCAGCAGATCCGTACCGAAGGCCCGCAGAGTCACCTGAAGAAGGGTGGAACGCCTACGATGGGCGGCATTCTCATCATGATTGCCCTTATGATTGCGTTCATCCGCTTCGCGGATAAAACACCTGAATTTTGGGTGCTGCTGACGGCTTCACTCGGCTTTGGACTTGTCGGCTTTTTGGACGACTACATTAAAATCATATTCAAGAGATCGCTTGGCCTCACGGCGAGGCAGAAGCTGTTCGGACAGCTTCTGTTCTCTATCATCGTGTGCGCCATGCTCTACAATATGAATCACAGCACGGAGATTACAGTGCCAGGAACGGCATGGGGCTTTGACCTGGGCTGGTTCTACTATCCGCTGGTTGTCATTATCCTGTTCGCGGCGAGCAATTCGGTCAACTTTACAGATGGTCTCGACGGCTTGCTGGCGGGGACAAGCGCGATTGCGTTCGGCGCATTCACGATTGTAGCGCTGCAGACATCTGCGCATGAATCTGCCGTATTCTCGGCTGCTATGATAGGCGCAGTGCTAGGCTTCCTGGTGTTCAACGCTCACCCGGCGAAGGTGTTCATGGGTGATATGGGTTCTCTTGGCATTGGCGGCGGCATTGCCGCAGTTGCGATTCTGACCAAGACGGAGCTTCTGCTTATCGTCATTGGCGGCGTCTTCGTTCTGGAGATGCTATCGGTTATTATTCAGGTTGCTTCGTTCAAGACTAGAGGAAAACGCATCTTCAAGATGAGTCCGATCCATCACCATTTCGAGCTGGTCGGCTGGTCGGAGTGGAAGGTCGTGACGGTATTCTGGCTGGTCGGGCTGCTGTTCGCCGCTGTTGGCATTATGTTCGTCATCTAACAAACCAACATTATTACGCAAGGGGCGGTTCTCGCACGGAGAGCCGCTTCCTGCATCCATAGAAAGGGATGTCGTTATGAATCATCCGTCAACCTATCGTGACAAACGTGTCGTTATCCTGGGTCTTGCCAGAAGCGGCGTCAGCGTAGCGAAGCTATTCCATAAGCTGGGCGCAGATGTGATCGTTAATGATAAGAAGGAGACATGTCCCGAAGCGGACGAATTGACCGCTTTGGGCATTTCTGTGCTATGCGGCTACCATCCGGACGATCTGATCGACGAGCGAACCGCTTTGCTGGTCAAAAATCCCGGTATTCCCTATTCGGCGCCTCCGGTGCGTCAAGCGCTTGAGCGCGGGGTAGAAGTGATTACGGAAGTAGAAGCTGCGTATTGGTTTTCTCCCGCTCCGATTATCGGGATTACAGGCTCTAACGGCAAAACCACGACAACGACACTCATCGGCAAGCTGCTGGAGGCGGCGGGCATGAAGCCGATCGTGGCAGGGAATATCGGATTGCCTTTATGCGACGCTGTCGGGGAAGCAGAAGAGGATGGCTGGATTGTAGCGGAGCTAAGCAGCTTCCAGTTGAAAGGCACCTCTGCATTCCGTCCACGGATTGCCCTGCTGCTGAACCTGGCTGAGACGCATCTGGATTATCACGGAGACATGGAGGATTATGTCGCCTCCAAGCGCAAGCTGTTCGCTAATCAGGAGAGCGGGGATACCGCCGTACTAAATTGGGATGACGAGACTTGCCGGGGTATTGCGGGAGGCCTCTCTGCCGATGTGCTGCCGTTCTCCATATACAAACGGCTGGAGACGGGTGTATGCGTGGAGCCTCCGTACAACAGAGACATTCACGCAGACGGATTAGAAGAGCCGAGGCGAATGATTGTGTATCGCCGTCCGGCTTCGGCAGGCGGTGGCGAGACCATTATCATGCCGGTCGACACGCTGGGCATACCGGGGCGGCATAATACAGCCAATGCGCTTGCGGCTATTGCGGCGGCGCTTGCAGCCGGGGCTCCGCCTGAAGGACTCGCGAAGCCGCTGGAGCTCTTCAAGGGTGTCGAGCATCGGCTGGAATTTGTCCGCGAGCTGAATGGCGTAAAGTTCTACAATGATTCCAAAGCGACCAACTCGACTGCTTCCACGATGTCGATCCGCTCGCTCAAAGGACCTATCGTGCTCGTAGCCGGCGGACTGGACAGAGGCTCCGATTATATGGAGCTATTGCCTGCATTCCGCAATCTGAAAGGTCTGGTAGCGCTGGGAGAGACGAAGGAGAAGCTTCTTCGCGTCGCAGAGCTGGCAGGTTTAGCTAATGCCCATTCGGTGAACGCTGAAGGTGACGCCGAAAGCACGCTCAGGGAAGCCGTGCGCCAAGCGGCTGCGCTGGCAGAGCCGGGCGATACCGTCCTGCTGTCGCCTGCATGCGCAAGCTGGGACATGTTTGCATCCTATGAGCAGAGAGGGAGCATTTTTAAGCAATCGGCGCATACCTTGTAAGTAGGGGGCCTGTCCCTACTTTCCCATGCTAAGAGGTGTTCGCGATGGCAAAAGCGCGGTCTGCCCCGGATATTTGGCTGCTTGCCGCAATAGGGCTTATTCTTACGATCGGTATTGTAATGGTGTATAGCGCGAGCGCCGTGCTCGCTTTCCATGAGTTCGGCGACCGGTTTTATTACGTGAAGCGGCAGCTATTGTTTGCCGTACTGGGCGTAGGTGCGTTACTATTTACTATGAACGTCCATTATTCCGCTTGGAAGAAGTGGGCGCCGATGGCCTTAATTGTATGTTTCGGGCTATTAGTTATTGTCTTGATCCCTGGCGTGGGCGTCGTCCGCGGCGGAGCGCGCAGCTGGCTTGGCATCAGCTCCTTTGGCATTCAGCCATCGGAGTTCATGAAGCTGGCCATGATCTTGTTCCTATCGAAGTGGCTGTCGGAGAAGCAGCAGACCATTACTCATTTCACCAAAGGGTTAATGCCGCCGCTTGGGCTTGTCGGCCTTGCATTCGGTATGATTATGCTGCAGCCGGACCTCGGTACCGGCGCGGTTATGGTAGGCGCATCCCTCATTTTGATTTTTACGGCAGGGGCCAGATTATCCCATCTGGGCGGTCTGGCGATGATCGGCGTCGTCGGTTTAGTCGGCTTGATCCTTGCAGCTCCCTATCGCTTGAAGCGTATTACATCTTTTTTGGATCCATGGGCCGATCCGCTCGGCGGCGGCTATCAAATCATTCAATCGTTATTTGCTATCGGGCCCGGCGGCTTGGTCGGACTCGGCCTTGGCATGAGCAGGCAGAAGTTCAGCTATCTTCCTGAACCGCAGACGGATTTTATCTTTTCCATTCTGGCGGAGGAGCTTGGCTTTATCGGAGGCGTCGCTCTAATATTATTATTCCTGGTGGTCGTCTGGCGCGGTATCCGCGCTGCTATCGCAGCCCCAGACACGTTCGGCAGTCTGCTCGCAGTCGGCATTACCGGCATTATCGGCGTGCAGGTGCTCATTAATATTGGTGTCGTCATTGGCATGATGCCCGTTACCGGCATTACGCTGCCGCTGGTCAGCTATGGGGGCTCTTCGCTCACATTGCTGCTGACAGCGCTCGGCATCCTGCTGAACATATCCCGTTATTCGAGGTGAAGATTATGCGTATCGTGTTGACCGGTGGAGGAACCGGCGGCCATATTTATCCCGCGGTCGCCGTAGGCAAGCATATGATGCAGAACGATCCGGACACGAAGCTATTATATATCGGCACAGCCAAAGGCATGGAGAGCAAAGTCGTGCCGGAGCAAGGCATCCCGTTCGAGGCAATTGAGATTACCGGTTTCCGCCGGAAGCTGTCATTCGAGAACGTCAAGACGATTGTGCGATTCCTGAAAGGCGCGCAGCGTTCCAAAGTGCTGCTCCGCGAATTCAAGCCGGATGTCGTTATCGGCACAGGCGGCTATGTGTGCGGCCCTGTTGTCTATGCGGCAGCCAAGCTCGGCATCCCGACGTTCATTCATGAGCAGAACGCCATTCCGGGCCTAACCAATCAGTTCTTATCCCGTTACGCCGATCATGTCGGCGTCAGCTTCCCGGAATCGGCATCGCAGTTCCCTAGGGCGAAGGAAACGTCGTTCACAGGCAATCCATGTGCGACCAACGTGCTCCGAGCCGTTCCTGGCAAGGGGCTTCAGTCATTAGGCCTGCCGCCGTCCACGCGTCTAGCGCTTGTCGTGGGTGGCAGCCGCGGGGCACGCGCCCTGAATGAGGCCATCATTGCGATGGCTCCTATGCTGGAGCGCATTGGAGACGCCCATATCGTCTTTGTGACCGGCGAAATTTATTATGAATCCACGAAGGAGCGCATCAGTAAAGAAGCGCCCGGGTCGCTTAAGAAGCTGACACTGGTGCCGTATCTTCATAACATGGCGGAAGTGCTGAAGGATGCTACGCTTGTCGTCAGCCGGTCAGGGGCATCTTCACTGGCGGAGATTACAGCGCTGGGACTGCCGTCCATTCTGATTCCATCCCCTAATGTAACCAATAATCATCAGGAAGCGAATGCGCGCAGTCTGGTATCGGCGGGCGCAGCCGAAATATTGCTGGAGAAGGACCTGTCCGGCGCAGCTTTGCTCGGCTTGATGGAAGAGCTGCTTAGCGACACGGACCGTATGAAGGCGATGTCGGCGTCCACGGCGAAGCTGGCTGTACCCGATTCGGCGAACCGCATTGCGGATGCGCTGATGCGAATGGACCGCAAGCGGAGATAGACCGGGCGAACTGGGCGATTGTCACACAACGTGCCAGGGGGGCATAAGATACCTTATATTCGTGACCGACACCAACGGGAGCGTAAGATCACATAATAGCGGCTATGCAGCCGCAGCGAACGGCAAGAAACGCAGCATCGAAGGAGGTAGTCGCAGATGGAAGCACTTATAGCGGAGCTTGAGCAAGCGAATCTTGGAAAACTATTATATGATGAACCGCTAACCAAACATACAACATGGAAAATCGGCGGTCCCGCCGATCTATTAATCCTTCCCGCAGGAAAAGAACAACTTATTGCCATTGTTAAGCTGTTGATTAAACATGGGCAAAGCTGGACCAATCTGGGTCGCGGCTCCAACATGCTTGTCGGCGACAAGGGCATTCGCGGCATTGTGATCAAACCGGCCAATGGTCTCGATTACGTGCGTTTTGAAGGGGCGACCGCGATTGCGGGCGCATCTTATTCTTTTATCAAACTGTCGGTTATGGCAGGCAAGCAAGGCTTGACGGGGCTTGAATTCGCGGGGGGAATTCCGGGCACGGTCGGCGGAGCCGTCTACATGAACGCTGGGGCGCACGGATCGGATGTGTCACGTATTTTCAAATATGCTGACATTGTACTGGAAACAGGAGAATTGGTTCGTTACGGAGCAGAGGAAATGCGCTTTGAATACCGTCATTCCGCTCTTCACGAGATGAAGGGTCTGGTCGTGGAAGCAGCGTTTGAGCTTGCGGAGGGAGACCGGATGGAGATTGCATCCGCTATGGCCTCCTATAAGGAGCGCAGGCTGAGGACCCAGCCCCTGCAGCTAGCAGTTGCAGGCAGCGTGTTCCGCAACCCGCCGGGCGATTATGCGGCGCGGCTAATCGAGGAAGCAGGGCTTAAAGGATTCCGAATCGGGGAAGCGCAAGTATCCGAAATGCACGCCAATTTTATTGTCAACACCGGGCAAGCGACAGCTAGAGATGTTCTCGCCCTTATGTCCCATATTCAGAGCACTGTAGAGCAGCGTTTTGGCGTCAAGCTGGTGCCGGAAGTATTGGTGGTGGGCGAGCGGTAATTCGGAGGTGATACATTGGACAAATTGGTGATTGAAGGCGGGAAACCACTCTCAGGAACCATAGTTATCCAAGGAGCGAAAAATGCCGCCTTGCCGATATTGGCTGCCAGCTTGCTGGCAGAAGGCACGACGACGATCGATTCCGTGCCGCATTTGCTGGATATCGACGTCATGTTGAACATTTTGCGCGAATTAGGATGTCGCGCCGAGCATACGGACGACACGGTGGTACTGGATACAACATCCGCCCATACGTCCCATGTGCCGGAGAATTTGATGAAGCAGATGCGCTCCTCCATCTTCCTCATGGGACCGCTGCTGTCTCGCTTCGGCGAAGCACAAGTCTACCAGCCTGGCGGATGCGCCATCGGCGAGAGAAAAATTGATTTGCATCTGAAAGGTCTGCAAGCGCTTGGCGCGGAGATCGAGGAAGTGGGCAACCGGATTGTATGCCGGGCAAGTAAGCTGACTGGCGCCGACATTCATCTGTCCTTCCCGAGCGTCGGGGCTACGGAAAATATTATGATGGCTGCCGTTCTTGCAGAGGGGCGTACAACGCTCAGCAATGCTGCGCGAGAGCCTGAGATTCAAGATTTGCAGCGATTCTTAAATGCCATGGGCGCCAAAATTATGGGAGCGGGCACCGACACCATTACCATCGATGGCGTCAATCGGCTTACGCCTTGCCGTTACAAGGTCATTCCGGACCGTATCGTAACGGGAACCGTCATGGTAGCAGCCGCGGCTACACGCGGCCAGGTCACGCTCCAGAATACACAGCCCGCCCATTTATCCTCGCTTATTCATGTGATGCGCCGTGCAGGTGTTCAAATTGTCGTCGACGGTGATATAATAAAGGTCGGCAGTTCTGCCAGACCAAAGGCGGTTGAACGGATCGTCACATCGCCTTATCCGGCATTTCCAACTGATCTTCAATCTCAGATCATGGTTTTGCTGTCGCTGGCCGACGGAGTCAGCATCTTGAAAGAAACGATTTTCGAAGGCAGGCTTAAGCATGTGGATGAGCTGTCGCGCATGGGAGCCGATATTCGCGTCGACTTGAATGCCGCTTTCATTCGGGGCGTGCCGCGCTTGTACGGAGCGACGGTGGAGGCGACCGATCTGAGGGCTGGAGCCGCCCTTGTTATAGCAGGGCTTGCCGCGCAAGGCCGAACGATCGTGGAGCAAGTTCACCATATCGATCGAGGCTACGATCGGATCGAGACCATGCTAACCAGGCTTGGAGCGCGCATATCCCGGTCTTCACCTGTGCCGCAGGCGCCTAATCTTTAAATCATATGCTAGACTTCGGCTATATAGAAACGAATGGCTTTCCTGTACATCGGCCATTGGTGATGACGTGTGCTTCCGATGTGGGTTTGATTACGCAAACCTCAGAGCTTATGCTTCCGATGTGGGTTTGCTTACGCAAACCTTAGAGCTTATGCTTCCGATGTGGGTTTGCTTACGCACCCTAAGCTTATGCTTCCGATGTTGGGTTTGCTCCGCAAACCCTTAGGAAGCCTTCGTTTCACAGAAAAGAGGGACAAGTTATGAGCACACAAATGCCTGTGCTGAAGGAACCACCGCGCAAACGCAGAGGCAATAAAAAGCTGCTTGCCGTTCTATTTCTATTGTTTATCGCGCTGCTTGCGGTACTATTCTTTAACTCATCCATTAGCAAAATATCCGAAATTCAAATTACCGGCACGCATTTCACCTTTACGGAGGAAATTGCCGGAGCCTCGAGAATCGAAGTAGGTGACGCTTTCTTCCAGATCGCGTCAGCTGATATATCCGCAAACGTCAAGACGCTGCCTCAGGTTGAAGATGCAAAAGTAATGAAGGTCTTCCCGGGAATTGTGAAGATTACGGTACAGGAATATCCGGTTGTTGCATTTGAATTATCCGCACAAGGGGATTTGACAGCGCTGTTATCAAACGGGACAAGCGTGTCAGCCGAGCAAGAGGGCTTGCAGCTGCTGGACAAGCCGGTATTATCCGGCTGGGAGACAACTGATCCGGTGAAGCTGGAGCTAACCAAGCAGCTGGCTCTGATACCGGCGAAGCAGCTGTCGGATCTGTCGGAGATATCTCCGATACCTTCAAAGGCGTATCCGGACCGAATTCGCATGTACACGCGTACCAAATTCGAAGTCATCACAGCCGTCTCTGTATTAACGGAGAAAATTGATGCATTGAATGCCGTTATCGAGACGCAGGAGCCGGGTAAAATTACCATGCTTCTTGCCGATACGTACGTTCCTTTCCATACTGAGGAAGACGGAGACGAGTCTCATTCAGAAAAAGTGAATTCTGAGTAAAAATAGACTACTAAATTCCTTGAAAGAATGGTAGAATTTTATTTACGATGTTTCTAAGAATAGGCATAACCATGCGCTGCGGGCGGCGGCGCTATGTCCATTCAGTTTCCTTTTCGCACTGACCAAAAACATTAAATCGGCATAAAAGCCACACTTCGACAATGCTTCATGAAAGTTATGAAAAATTTGTTGAAAAAAGAGGGAAAATATTAAGAGCGTTGAATAAGTAGAGAGACTTACTCGTATTCACAACATAAAACGCACTCATTATTATTTGGGAACGGAGGTGCCGCAAGTTGAGCAGCAATGACATCATCGTCAGTTTGGACATCGGTACATCCAAGGTTCGTGCTATTATTGGCGAGATGAACAATGGAGCCATTAATATTATTGGAGTTGGATCTGCCGACTCAGAGGGTATACGCAAGGGAGCAATCGTCGATATTGATCAGACTGTGCAGTCGATCCGCAACGCTGTAGAGCACGCGGAGCGCATGGTCGATATTCAGATATCCGATGTTTATGTCGGTATACAAGGCAATCATATTGGATTGCAGACCAATCATGGCGTTGTTGCCGTATCCAATGAGGATCGGGAAATCGGAGAAGAAGATATAGAACGCGTGCTGCAAGCCGCGAAAGTCGTAGCATTGCCGCCGGAGCGGGAAATCATCAACCTGGTGCCGAAGCAATACTTGGTGGATGGACTGGAAGGAATATCCGATCCGCGGGGCATGATCGGCGTCAGACTTGAAGTGGAAGCAACAATTGTAACCGGCACGAAGACAGCCATACATAACTTGATGCGCTGTGTGGAGAAGGCTGGTCTGCGCATATCGGGCGTCATCTTATTGTCCTTAGCTTCGGGCGTCATGTCGCTGACGAAGGACGAGAAGATGATCGGAACCGTGCTCGCCGATATTGGCGCGGCTTCAACGACGATCGCTGTGTACGAGCAAGGCGGCCTCGCTGCCATCTCGACTTTGCCGATCGGCGGCGAATTTGTGACGAACGATATCGCCTACGGCTTGCGTACGCAAAGCGACCAGGCGGAGAAGTTCAAGCTGAAGTACGGATGCGCGATCGTGGCTGATGCTGCGGAAGACGTGAAGTTCAAAGTAACCCGCATGGGCAGCAATGTCGAAAAGGAATTTTCGCAAAGGGACTTGGCTAGCATCATCGAGCCGCGGATGCAGGAAATTTTCCAGCTGATCCGGCAAGAGGTGCGCCGTTTAGGTTACGGCGATAAAGTGAATGGGTATGTGCTGACAGGCGGTGCGGTTGCTCTTCCAGGAACGCTCGCTCTAGCCCAGTTAGAGCTGGAGAGCTCAGTCCGTACAGCATTGCCTGATTATATCGGAGTGAAGGATTCTGCCTATAGCAGTGGTGTGGGCATGATTCAATATGTATCGAAATATATGGGCGTTCGAGGCGCTGGCGCAGTGAAGAAAGCATCGGCGCCAAGCCGCAAGGCGGGTCCTGCACCTTCATCTAAACCCGGTATGTTCGAGCGGATTAAAAATATGTTTAATGAATTTATTTGAACTGGGGGAAAATGAGAGATGTTGGAATTCGATTTGGAGCTTGAACAGCTCGCTCAAATAAAAGTAATAGGCGTAGGCGGCGGCGGCAGCAATGCCGTGAACCGAATGATTGAGAACGGTGTAAAAGGCGTTGAATTCATTACGGTGAACACTGATGCGCAGGCGCTTCATCTGGCGAAATCCGAGCACAAGCTTCAGATCGGCGATAAGCTGACGCGAGGACTTGGCGCGGGTGCCAATCCTGATGTCGGCAACAAAGCGGCTGAGGAATCCCGTGAGCTGATCATGAATCAGCTTAAAGGTTCAGACATGGTATTTGTTACCGCAGGTATGGGAGGCGGTACAGGTACTGGCGCTGCTCCTGTCATTGCGGAGATCGCTCGTGAATGCGGAGCGTTGACGGTGGGTGTCGTTACTCGTCCGTTCACCTTCGAGGGACGCAAGCGCGCCGCTCAAGCAGAGCATGGCATTGAAGCGCTGAAGGAGAAAGTCGACACGCTGATCGTCATTCCGAATGACCGATTGCTTGAGATCGTCGACAAGAAGACGCCGATGCTTGAAGCATTCCGCGAAGCGGACAACGTGCTTAGACAAGCTGTACAAGGCATCTCCGATCTGATCCAAGTACCTGGTCTGATCAATCTTGACTTTGCCGACGTTAAAACGATCATGACGGAACGCGGTTCCGCTCTGATGGGCATCGGTATCGCAACAGGCGAGAACCGTGCAGCTGAAGCAGCTCGCAAAGCAATTATGAGCCCGCTTCTGGAGACGTCTATCGACGGCGCGCGCGGCGTAATCATGAACATCACAGGCGGCAGCAACCTGTCCCTGTATGAAGTGAACGAAGCTGCAGAAATCGTCATCTCCGCATCCGACCCGGATGTGAACATGATTTTTGGCGCAATCATTGAAGAAGATATGAAGGATGAAATCAAGGTTACCGTTATCGCAACAGGATTTGAGGCCAAAGCGACTGCGCAGCCTGCACGCAGAGGCGCACAAGAGCCCGCTCAGCAGGAAACGAAGTCCAATGCTAATTCTTCCTCTGTGAAGCCATTCGGCCTTGGAAGCTCAAGCGATCAATTGGAAATCCCGGCGTTCCTGCGCAAGCAGCCTCGTTCGGATAGATAGGAACAAAAATGACGGTCAGGAATCTTTATCCTGCACCGTCATTTTTATTGTTGACTATCATTTCAAAGTTCAAACTATCCGTGCTTCCGTTTCCTGAATCAGCCCACGCATCATGTAAATCGCTTTCTTCAAATTCTCATGATCCTCCGTGATTAAAGTGAAAATTTCATTTATTCTCTGCGAGTATTGGCTTGGCACTATGCTGAATGAATCCGCAATGGCTGCAGCCCCTTTTTCATTCATCGAAAAAGTCTCGTTCATTGCAAACAAAACCTGATTCAAGCAGGACACTGACCTGAAAAGACATCCGGCAACATACGATAAATCTTTTTTGTATATGCCTTTATATCCATTGTCGAGAGCAAAGGTTGACTCCCATAAAAATTTTTGGATGTTGGCTTCTTGAAAAACAGAGGGGTATGGAATGGTCCTGCTTTTAAGTTCCCCTATAATTCCCGAAGGGTCCCACAACACTTTACACCATGCAATCTCAGCCAAATAAATCGAGTTGACAAATCCATGGGGATGTCCCGGTTGATAATCAATGGTGATGCTTCCCATGATACATTCTTCCATTACACGGGACACTTTTTTTTGATCCCGAAACAACAAATCAACTGAAATCTGATTGACCTTCAACCAACCCCCGCCATTCACCCATGGCCCCCAGTCACCTATTTCTGTCACTAAGTTATCTCTATGGTCGTCATCGATTGCTGTGGCAACCTGACGAAGCCGGGTAATGTCCAGCCCTTTTTCGGAGTCGTAGTAGATGCCAATATCAATATCGGAGTTGTGGTTTTCAGTTCCTTTGGCTCTTGAACCGCCAAGAACGAGAGCATTTATTCCAGTGATAGGTTTTAAGCTCTCAACAATGTTCGAAATGGTGTATTGCACGTTCATCGTCTAACTCCATTCTAAAAGTTCGATTATCTCTATATTAATGAATCACTGTTCTTGGTTTCAAGGGAGAATATTCATTAAACAATTGTGTCCATCAGTCCTCTTATTGTAGAGGGCAGATTCTCATCAGCTCAGGAAGATGTTCGACAGCATGTTAGGGACAATTAAACGAAATAATCATTTTGCTGCGTACTAGACTGGAGAAAGTACAGGAAAGTCGAATGGAAGCGAATAAACAGGTGATTGGCAGCCGAAAGCGTCTTTTCATTGCATGGTTTAGCGCTATTCACTGAAGTAAAGGGGCTTACTTCTAGGGGGAATATACAGAGCATCTCATTAGAAAAATGCGCTTCCTGAGAAGAGGGGATAGTGAGCCCTATAGTGGAAGCCCTCCCCTCATAGAAGTCACTTCTAGAAGAGTCTAATGGTTAAGGAATGATATTGCGGTTAAAATGGCCTCGTTTTTTATTTGCGAAGTCGACAAAAAAAGATGGGTGAACCCGTCATGAATAGACAGACTTTGAAATACGATTAACATATACTAGTCTCAATCGTTCTCCCCAAACCGAATCTATGTGAGCATTCGGCAGAAAAGGGAGGAGGAGGAATGGCATGACGGTATATGTGGATATTCTGTTTTTGCGTGAGCTGCTGGTAGACGGCGCTGTATTGCTGACCACGGCCTGGGTACGCCATACGAAGCCAAAACCGTGGCGCATATTAGGTGCATCGGCTTTTGGAGCCTGTTATGTTGTACTTATGCTGTACCCCCAGCTATCATTCCTGTTTACGCTCGTTGTCAAGGTCCTATTCTCCTTAGTTATGGTATGGATTGCGTTCGGATTCTCGTCGTTGCAGCATTATATGCGGAACATTGCAGCTTTCTATTCCGTTAATTTTGTTGCAGCTGGAGCAGTGCTCGGGTTGTATTATTTGTTCATGCAAGGGTCAGGCGCGATGTGGAAGACGCTTACAATCGCCGGGGGCAGCATACAAGCCGAGATTAAGCTGTCCATCTTTTATTTGGCTGCTGCATTTGCGATAGGGCTGTATGTATACCGGGCAGTCATGATCGGGCGGCGGGAGCGCGAGCTTGTGCGCAATCATATGGCCGAGGTCAAGGTTACAATAGGGGACAAGACATATGCTTGCACAGGTTTGATTGATACGGGCAATCAGCTGTATGATCCGCTCACACGCACCCCTGTTATGGTCATGGAGGTCTCCCGCTGGGAAGGAGCGCTGCCGGAATCATGGATTAAGAGCGTAAGGGAAGGCGGGGTTGACCGGCTGATTGCGGGCATGGATGCGGATTCATCGTTCGAGTGGCAAGACAGGCTGCGGCTGGTACCGTATCGGGGAGTCAATAGAGGCTCGCAATTTATGCTCGCCTTAAAGCCCGATTCGGTGGAAGTGGCACGCGAAGGACAAGTATTTGAAACAAGCAGGGTGTTGATTGGATTCGATGGCGGCAAGCTTGCGGCAGATGGGGCTTATCAAGCGATTATCCATCCGGCTATGGTACAAACGTAAGTTTTATATGCACACTACATCGGGGAGGGATGGGCCACATGCTCGTCAAGTATAAACTGATACTGCAATTATATTATTATCGTATTTTATTTTTATTCGGACTAAAGAGCGAAGAACTTTATTATATCGGCGGCAGCGAAGCGTTGCCTCCTCCCCTGACGCGAGAGGAAGAGGAATATCTGCTGGAGAAGCTGCCTTCCGGAGACTCGGCGATACGGGCGATGCTCATCGAGCGCAATCTGCGGCTCGTAGTCTATATAGCTAGAAAATTTGAGAACACGGGAATACACATTGAGGACCTGGTTTCGATCGGCGCAATCGGATTGATCAAGGCAGTCAATACCTTCGACCCGGAGAAAAAAATCAAGCTCGCTACCTATGCATCCCGCTGTATCGAAAACGAAATCCTGATGTACCTGCGCCGCAACAGCAAGACAAGAACGGAGGTATCGTTCGACGAGCCGCTGAATATCGATTGGGACGGCAACGAGCTTCTCCTCTCGGATGTGCTTGGAACGGAAAACGATACGATCTACCGGAATATCGAGGAGCAGGTGGACCGCAAGCTGCTTCACAAGGCGCTCGACAAGCTGTCGGAGCGCGAGCGGATCATTATGGAGCTGCGCTTCGGTCTGGCCGACGGGGAAGAAAAGACGCAGAAGGATGTCGCCGATATGCTGGGCATCTCGCAATCTTATATTTCCAGGCTGGAGAAGCGGATTATTAAGCGGCTGCGCAAGGAATTTAATAAGATGGTATAACGGACGGGGCGCATAGCGCCCCTTTTGCATTTGTCGAAGGATGTCAGAATAGGAATAAAAAGAGGGTCCGGGGAGATAATGAACATTAATGTTTCTCCTTGGGAGGTAATCACGTTGACCCGAAATAAAGTCGAGATCTGTGGTGTGGATACCGCGAAACTGCCTGTATTAACCAACGTCGAAATGAGGGAGCTGTTTACGGCGTTGCAAGCCCGGGGTGAATGGGCAGCAAGAGAGAAATTGGTGAACGGCAATTTGCGGCTCGTTCTGAGCGTCATCCAGCGGTTCAACAATAGGGGAGAGTTTGTAGACGACCTGTTCCAGGTGGGCTGCATCGGACTTATGAAGGCGATCGATAATTTCGACCTTAGTCAAAACGTTAAATTTTCCACCTATGCCGTGCCTATGATTATCGGGGAAATAAGGCGTTATCTGCGCGACAACAACCCGATCAGGGTATCCCGGAGCCTCAGAGATATCGCCTATAAGGCCTTGCAAGTTCGCGACAGCCTGACGAACAAAAATTCCAGGGAACCGACGATCTTCGAAATTTCGGAGGCGCTGAACGTGCCGAAGGAAGATGTCGTATTCGCACTTGATGCGATTCAAGACCCGGTCTCGTTATTCGAGCCGATCTATCATGACGGGGGAGATCCCATCTATGTCATGGATCAAATTAGCGACGATCGCAATAAGGATGTGTCGTGGATTGAGGAGATTGCCCTTCGCGAAGCGATGCACAAGCTGAACGACAGGGAGAAGATGATTCTGTCGATGCGCTTTTTCGAAGGCAAAACCCAAATGGAAGTAGCCGATGAGATCGGCATTTCGCAGGCCCAGGTGTCGCGGCTGGAGAAGTCGGCGATTCAGCAAATGCAAAAGCATGTTAAAACTTGAAGGACAGGTTTCAAAGACGGCAGCGCCAACTCGGCACTGCCGTCTTTGCTGTTAATTCAAGAGCAGAAATAGGGTCGACGCTCCGAGGGCCAGACAAAGCGGAGAATAATAACGGCTGTCCATTCGCGCGAAGGGGCTGCTGCAATGCGTTTTGAAGAAGCCGATGTAGCGTAAGTCTCCTATGCTCCGAATAAGAAAAACGGCGCTAATTGCATAGCCGCCTGTAGACACAAACCATGACGGCAATAGAGACGGCCACTCTTGCCCCAGCAAAAGCATCCAGAATGCGGCGAGCCAGAGCAGCAGCATAACGGCAGTAGTCGCAAATTTCCCGGGTACGAACAATGGTTTGTCATGTTCGGCTACGGTGGGGATGGCCGCATGAATTCCCTTTCTGCCTCCAAGGAGCCAGTACAAATGAAGTCCGCCGAGCAGGGTGAAGATGCCGGCAAGGCTCCAGCTTAATATAGAAATCATCAGCATTCGCTTCCCTTCCGTTCCAGATAAGGCCATATCAATGCGATGGCTGCCTCTGATTCAGCAGCATGCTGTTCTCTTCCATGCTGGCGCTCATGCCAGCCCAAGTAATAGCTGTAGAGGAGCTCGGCTTTATGTCCCGCGATTTCCGGTGAATGGCCCATCGCGGCGAGGAGTGCTGACATATGGGACAGTCTGGCTGTTTCAATCTGTGCCAGCTGCTCGGCATAATAGGGTGTTGAACGCCCCAGCCTGCGCAAATGATAGAGAAAATCCCGGCTTTGGTTGGTGGCGAACATGCCTTGCAAAACAATCAAAACGGCTTCCTGCGCGGAGAGGCCATCAAGCGAGGAATCCGCGATAAGCGAGGCGGTGCTCCTCTGCCGCCATTCATCGATGATTCGGCGCAGGAACGAAGCCCGGTCTTTGAAATACCAGTAAAAGCTGGTCTTGCTCGTACCAAGCGATCTTGCCAGACGTTCAATGACAAGCGCCCCCTCGCCTCCTTCCGCAAATTGAGCAAAGCCAAGCTGAATCCAGTCCTCTTCGGTTGCGATTTTTTTGGGCATAGACGGAATCAATCCTCCTTATTGTACGATATCGTACAATAAAGGTATCATGTCTTCCTTTTTTTGTGAAGGGGACATATTGGGCGAATGAATCATATACTGATACAAGAAGCTGCGTTTGATTAATTCGCAGGAAATGTGGTGATCCAAAATGAAAATTTCCGATTTTCAGTCCAAGGACGTCATTAACATCGTAGACGGAAAAAAACTGGGACACATTAGCGATCTGGAGCTGGATTTGCGTCAGGGCCGCATTGATTCCATTGTCGTGCCGCAGTATACGAAAGTATTCGGCTTGTTCGGGAGCAATGGCACCGAGATGGTCATTCCGTGGCGCAATATTGTCAAGATCGGAGCGGATGTCGTTCTGGTCCGCATGGATGAAGCGAAGGCGCTGCGGTCTGATGAAGATGATTTGCACGTCCGCGCGTGAGGCGGTAAACTGGACATAGGCGGCTTGCCCAGAAGGGGAGCTGTTTATGTCCAACTCATGGGGTGAGAGAATGGAACCGTTTGTACAAAGCAAGAGGGAAGATACAGCGAAGGAGCCTTCGCTTTTTTTGTTGCCGGAATGGATGAGAGTTGACGAAAGGCTGACTGCAGGCTTTACGGGCAGGGGCGGCGGCGTCAGCGGAAATCCATGGACTGGCCTTAATATAGGACTTCATGTCGGAGACGATGAAGAGGCTGTTATCGAGAATCGGAAGCGCGTGACAGAAGCGCTGGGATGGCCGTTCGAGGCGTGGACCTGTGCCGAACAGGTTCATGGCAGCCGTGTCGCGCAAGTGACGCTGGCGGAGCGGGGCAAAGGCAGAGAAAGCATGGACGATACGATCACAGGATGCGATGCGCTGATGACGGATGTGCCAGGCGTGCTGCTGACTTCCTTTTATGCGGATTGCGTGCCACTTTATTTCTATGCGCCTGAGGCAGGCGCAGTAGCTCTTGCTCATGCTGGTTGGAGAGGCACCGTAGAAGGGATTGCGGCGCGTACCGCAGAGGCTATGGAGAGCGCATACGGGGTTCGCCCGAATCAAATGTTTGCCGCTATCGGACCTTCCATCGGGCATTGCTGCTATGAGGTAGACGGGCTCGTGATCACGGAGGTTGACCGCGTAATGGATGAATTGAAGCTCACAGACGAAGTGCGGGAAAACTGCATGCAGAGGAAGAGAAATGGAAAAGCTTCTCTAAACTTGAAAGATTTAAACCGACAGATTATGATAAAAGCAGGAATTTTGCCGAGTCGTATCGAATTAACTACTTGGTGCACCGGCTGTCGGACTGATTTGTTCTACTCTCATCGGGTGGAAGGCGGCAAAACGGGACGAATGGCCAGCTGGATTGGCATTCGGGAAAGGTGAAAGCAAAGATGTCTATGCTAGATAGAATCCGCTCGGTGGAAGAGAGAGTAGCCGCAGCATGCGAGCGCTCAGGCCGGCAAGCGGAAGATGTTCATATTATTGCGGTAACGAAATATGTGTCGCTGGATACAGCCAAGGAAGCGTTCCGAAGCGGCCTGTCGAATCTCGGCGAGAACCGCTGGCAGGATGCGCAGGAGAAGTGGCTGGCGCTAAGCGGCGGCGAGCACGCATCGGACGATGAAACGCCGGTATGGCATTTTATCGGCTCCCTGCAGACGAATAAAGTCAAGGACGTCATTGGGAAATTCACATATATACATTCACTGGACAGGCTGTCGCTGGCAGAAGCGATCCATAAGCGCGCCGCGCAGCTCGGTATAATCGTCCCTTGCTTTATTCAAGTCAATGTGTCGGGCGAGGAATCCAAGCACGGACTCCAGCCGGAGGAGCTGCCTGCTTTTCTGGACAAGCTTGCGAGTTATCCGGGGGTTAGGCCGATCGGGCTGATGACGATGGCGCCGTACGAACTGGAGCCGGAGGAGACGAGACCGGTATTCCGGGCGCTGCGTCAATTAAGGGATGAGATTAGGGCCTCTTCGGCTCATGCGCAAGATCTGATTCATCTCTCGATGGGTATGTCTAATGATTTTGAGGTTGCCATTGAAGAAGGCGCGACATGGGTTCGGCTTGGCACAACATTAGTCGGGAAAGAGGAGGAATGAGGAATGAGCGTCATGAACCGGTTTATGAACTTTTTTGGACTGCAGGAAGAGGAAGAAGTAGTCGAGCGGGAGCGTGTCACGCAATCGGATGAGCAAGAGTCTGAAACCTCGCCGTTCGAGACACGTAGAAACTTAAGGAACAATAGCGGAATTACGGGCAGCGGTACCGGAAGCGGTACAGGCAGCGGCAATAATGTCGTCAGCATCCACTCGCAGAAGAACGTTCGGGTCGTGCTCAGCGAGCCTCGTTCCTATGACGAAGCGCAGGAAATCGCGGATCATCTGCGTTCCCGCCGCGCAGTCATCGTCAACCTGCAGCGGGTCAGAAGTGACCTTGCCCTACGCATTGTTGATTTCTTAAGCGGTACAGTGTACGCTTTAAGCGGCAGCATCTCCAAGCTCGGTCCTAATATATTTCTGTGCACACCGGACACGGTTGAAATTCAAGGTGCCATAACGGAAATGCTGGCAGAGGAGATCGATTACAACAAAATGAGGTGACCTTGGATTGGAATTGTATATTTTAGGGCTTATTGGTACGGCAGGCACCATCTACAGCTATCTGATTATCGGATATGTTCTGTTATCCTGGTTCCCTAACGCTCGGGAGAGCTTTATCGGGCAATTGCTCGGACGGATTGTCGAACCGTATATCGGCATCTTCAGAAGATTTATTCCGCCTATCGGCGGCGTGCTCGACTTGTCCCCGATCGTCGCAATCTTTGCGCTGCGTTTCATTGTGATCGGCTTGCAGTCTGTGCTTGAATTCCTGCTTCTGTAGAGGACAGCGACATGAAAACAGCAATTTATAATCATTTTCACCCCGAAGAGAAGCCGTTTGTCGATCGGGTACTGGAATGGATAGATCGGTCCGCCATGCAGCATGAGCTGAAGCGGACCGATTTTTTGGACCCGAGACAAGCGCAGATTGTGGAAATGCTGGCTAACCGCAATCCTGATGTGCTTCTGCGGCTGGATGGCGGTCATGCGAATGCAGAGCGCAAGCGTGCGCTGATCGCGCCAGATTACCGCGACGTAGACAACGAGCCGATGCATATTGCCGTTCTTGAAGCGAGAGCGGCCGGAGCAACCCATCTTGAACTGGATCATGGCGACTTCTTGGGCGCTTTGCTTGGCCTGGGCATTAAACGCGACCGGATTGGAGATATTCATGTTCATGAGACGTTCGCGCATATTATGGTTACGGATGAGATAGCCGATTATTTAAATATACACCTCCGTCAAGTGCACCGATTAAACGTGCTGACGGATATTCTGCCCCTTGAAGGGCTGAAGCCGATCGTATCGAAGCTGGAGGAGATGAGCTTCACGGTTGCTTCTATGCGGCTGGACGGCATCGCCAGCGATGTGTACCGCATTAGCCGCTCGAAGATTGTGGACCCGATTCGGGCGGGCCGCTGCCGGGTGAACTGGAAGACGGAGGAGAATCCGTCGGAGCCGCTGAAGGAAGGCGATACCGTATCTTTTAAGGGTCTTGGTCGATTTAAGGTGCTTGAAGTCGACGGCGTGACAAAAAAGGGCAGAATTCGTGTAAAGATCGGCAAATTTATTTGACCGGATGCAGGAAAAGGCGAGGGACTGTCGAATCTCTTCTCATCGGAATGTAACGGGTGGTGAACGTGCGATGGCTGCCGCCGGTTGCGTGGGGAACCATAACAGGAATAGGGAGGTGCGCCAATGCCGCTTACGCCATTGGACATACATAACAAGGAGTTTTCGCGCCGTCTGCGCGGCTACGACGAGGATGAAGTGAATGAGTTCCTGGACCAAGTCATCAAAGACTATGAGTCGCTCATTCGTGAAAACAAAGAAATCCAAAATCAGATGTTGGCGCTGCAGGAGAGACTGAATCACTTCTCCAATATCGAAGAGACGCTGAGCAAGACGATTATCGTCGCGCAAGAAGCGGCAGATGAAGTGCGCAACAATGCCAAGAAAGAAGCGCAGCTGATTATCAAGGAAGCGGAGAAAAACGCCGACCGCATCGTGAACGACTCGCTGAACAAGTCGCGCAAAGTTTCGCTGGAGGTCGAAGAGCTGAAGAAGCAAGCCTCGATCTACCGTGCTCGCTTCCGCACGCTTGTCGAAGCGCAGCTTGATCTGCTGAAGCAAGATGGATGGGATACGTTGGATTCGTCGAATTCGGCGCGCGACCCGGAGCGCGAGCTCCTGCGCGGTTAAGGAGGAATGGGTGAAAGCCCGTTTGACAAGAACCGCCGATTTAAGCTATAACTAAACTACTACAATCAATCGAACTTCCATGACGAGAACAAGTACGTTATGCGTTCATTCCCCAGAGAGCCGGATGATTGCTGCAAGTCCGGCGTGTGAGCCATTACGGAATATCATCTCCGAGAAGAGGCGCCTAACCCGCTGTTCAAGCGGCATTAAGCGTCGACGGGCCGTCCTCCGTTACAGGGACCGCGAATCAGCCAGATTCGCTGCTAAGTGCCGCAGATCGCATCGTCTCTATGGGGACGCTGCCAAGCTCTTCTTCATGAAGAGGTTCAGCGGAACAAGGGTGGTAACGCGAGACAAGCCTCGTCCCTTCTACAGGGGACGGGGCTTTATTTATTTTCAAGACATGAAAGGGGTTATGACACATGCAACGCGTAGACGTGAAGGAACGCGCGCGCAGCCGCGAGCTGCGAGTGCTGCAGCAATGGAAAGACAATGATACGTTCAAGCAATCGATTCAAAATCGGGAGGGCAAACCTAACTTTGTCTTCTACGAAGGACCGCCAACAGCGAACGGCGCGCCTCATATCGGCCACGTACTGGGACGCGTCATCAAGGACTTTATCTGCCGCTACAAGACGATGGCGGGCTACCGCGTCGTCCGCAAAGCGGGCTGGGATACACACGGCCTTCCGGTTGAGCTTGGCGTGGAGAAGCAACTGGGTATCTCCGGCAAGCAGGAGATCGAGAATTACGGTGTGGAAGCTTTCGTAAAGAAATGTAAGGACAGCGTATTCGAATATGAGAAGCAATGGCGGGAATTGACGGAAGGGATCGCGTACTGGACCGATCTCGACAATCCGTATATTACGCTGAAGAATGAATATATCGAGAGCGTATGGCATATTCTCTCAACGATTCACAAGAAAGGCCTGCTCTATCGCGGTCACCGCGTCAGCCCGTATTGCCCTTGCTGCCAGACGACACTAAGCTCCCATGAAGTGGCGCAAGGCTACGAGGATGTGAAGGATCTGAGCGCAACGGCCAAGTTCAAGCTAATCGATTCCGGCGACTATGTGCTTGCCTGGACGACGACGCCTTGGACGCTTCCAGCGAACGTAGCGCTGGCGGTTAATCCGGAGCTGAATTATGTCCGCGCATCGAAGGACGGCGAGGTGTACATCGTAGCGGAAGCACTTGCGGAGAGCGTGCTGAAGGAAAACTACGAGGTATTGTCCACACTGAAGGGCGCCGAACTGGCTGGCAAAGCATATGAGCCGCCATTCCGTTATGTGCCGATCGAGAAGGGCCATATCGTCATTACGGGCGATTTCGTCAGCGACACAAGCGGCACGGGTATTGTTCACATCGCGCCTGCTCATGGCGAAGACGACTACAAGGTTGCACGCGCGAACGGCATCAGCATGCTAAGCGTCGTAAACAATGCCGGCCGTTATGTCGATGAAGTGACGGATCTTGCGGGACGCTTTGTGAAGGATTGCGACGTTGATATCGTGAAGATGCTGAGCGAGAAGGGGCTGCTCTATTCCAAAGAGCGCTATGAGCATAGCTACCCCTTCTGCTGGCGCTGCAAATCACCGCTGCTCTATTACGCGACAGAAAGCTGGTTCATTGAGACGACAGCAGTTAAGGATCAACTGATCGCCAACAATAATGGCGTTGACTGGTATCCAGGCCATATCCGCGAAGGACGCTTCGGCAAGTTCCTGGAGGATCTGGTTGATTGGAATATCAGCCGCAATCGCTATTGGGGTACCCCGCTTAACGTATGGGTATGCGAAGCGACCGGCAAGGAATACGCGCCGGAGAGCATTGCGGATCTCCGCGCCCGCGCGGTAGGCGATGTGCCGGAAGATATCGAGCTTCACAAACCTTATGTGGACGATATTATACTGAAATCGCCGTACGCTGAGAGTGCAGTCATGAGACGTACGCCGGAAGTGATCGACGTATGGTTCGACAGCGGCTCCATGCCATTCGCTCAGCAGCACTATCCGTTCGGCGACGAGACGAAGTTCCAGGATCAGTACCCGGCAGATATGATCTGCGAAGGCATCGACCAGACGCGCGGCTGGTTCTTCAGCTTGCTGGCGGTATCGACACTTTACAACGGCAAAGCGCCGTACAAAGCGGTTATCTCGACCGGCCACATTCTCGATGAGAACGGACAGAAGATGTCCAAGTCGAAGGGCAATGTTATCGATCCTTGGGAGATCATCAACGAATACGGCACGGACGCCTTCCGCTGGGCGCTTCTCTCAGACAGCGCGCCATGGAACAGCAAGCGCTTCTCCAGAGGCATCGTAGGCGAAGCCAAGTCGAAGGTAATTGACACAATCGTTAATACGCACGCGTTCTTCGCGCTGTATGCTTCCATCGACGGCTACAAGCCGGAGGAGCATGCTGAGAAGGTATCCGGCAATAAGCTGGACCGCTGGATCGTATCGCGTCTGAACAGCTTGATCAAGACGGTTACGAAAGGCCTTGAAGTAAACGACTTCCTGAACCCTGCCAAGTCGATCGAGCAGTTCGTCGACGAGATGAGCAACTGGTATATCCGCCGCTCCCGCGACCGGTTCTGGGGCAGCGGACTGACGGAAGACAAGGTGGCGGCATACCAGACGCTTCGCCACGTGCTTCTGACCCTATCCCGTCTAATCGCGCCATATGCGCCGCTCCTTGCGGATGACGTATACGGCAATCTGGGAGGCGAAGGCAGCGTTCATCTGGCTGACTTCCCGGTCGCAGATGAAGCGGTTATCGACGATACGCTTGAGCGCGATATGGAAAGCACAAAGGGTATCGTCGAGCTGGCGCGCAACGTACGCAACGAGACGTCGATCAAGACGCGTCAGCCATTGTCCGAATTGATCGTATCGCTGGACGGTGAATTCCCGATCTCGGATTACGAAGAAATCATCAAGGACGAAATCAATGTGAAGAGCATTGTCGTTCAGCATTCCGACAGCGGCTTTGTTGACTTCAACCTCAAGCTGAATCTGAAGGTTGCGGGCAAAAAATACGGCAAGCATGTCGGCCCGATCCAAGGCGCGCTGAAAGCACTGTCAGCTGACGAAGCTCGCGAAGTCGTAACCGGAGGCAGCTTCGGCTTTACGACGGCTGATGGAGAGGCGTTGTCGATCGCTCTGGATGAGCTGCTTGTCGAGAAGCAAGCGAAGTCCGGCTTCGCATCCGCGTCCGGCGGCGGCATGACGGTAGCGCTGAATACGGACATCACGCCTGAGCTGGAGCAAGAAGGCTGGGTGCGTGAAGTGATACGCGCTGTGCAAGATACGCGCAAGAAGCAGGATCTGCCGATCGAGAAGCGCGTCGACCTGGCGCTGGACGTAGACAGCGAGCTGAAGGCTGCGCTTGAAGCGTTCTCGGATGTTCTCCATGACAACGTGCTGCTGCAATCCGTTTCGTTCGAAGCTTTAGAGGGTATGGAAAGAGTAAAGCTGGGCGAGAAGGAAGTAGGCATTTTCATCAAAGGTTAGGGAAATAGTAAGGGAACAATTGCAAAGTTCATAAATCGCGAAGGCGGTTATGCTTGTTCCGCAAGAGAAGGTTAAGACGGCTAAAGCGCTAAGCTTACAGGATGAAGCCCGCTTGCCCGCCATGCTGGCGGAGCGGGCTTCTCTGCTTTGAACCGGAGGTGATGGGTATGGCGAAGAGAAGACATCAAGGGAAACATCCGCTCCCAGAGCAAGAAGCGAGTGACTTAACCATGCTTCAAAAATCGCTGACCGCTCTTGATAAGCGAATGCAGCATATTGCCTCGGAGATGGAGAGAACCCATATTGCGGAATATGTTGATCTGCTGAATCGTCCCATCTCGCTCATCTGGCGCAATCTGTTGTCAGGTGTAGCAAGAGGCGTCGGCATCGCAATCGGGTTCACGTTTTTTGCCGCAACAATTCTGTATGTGCTGCAAATCCTCGGAGCGCTCAATCTTCCCATTATCGGGGATTATATTGCAGATATCGTACGGATTGTACAGATTCAGCTGGAAGGGAAGGGCTATTAGGCGCTACGCCTGATCGTCCTCGTCCTCCAGCATGTGATCGCCTTCCTCGCCCTGCATGTAATGCTCATATTCGCGATTGCGGATAACTGTTACATAACGGCCAGTAATGTCGGTTGCGAGAAAGCTTTCGAGCGATTCCACGTAGCCGTCGTTTTCTTGGGATTCAATACCGATATGCTCGTAATCGGTGGCGTTCCGATTCTCTGACATCGCCGGCGAATCGGCGTTGCCCCAAGACTCGACGATCTGCCAGGCGTCTTCGCCGTCGAAGCCGTTGTAGCCGTCCTCGTGCTCGTCCATGCTCGTCCGGCCAAATGGAGGCTGAAGGAAAATCTCCTCTACAGGACGCCGGTCAGAGACAATATTCCTTGGGGCGTGGCTGACACAGTATAGCGTGTCCGGGACCGCATCCAGCCTTTCATAAGGAATCGGCTCGCTGCAGACGGCACAGACGCCATAACAGCCACTTTCCATGGCGGCAAGAGCGGCCTCAATCCGGCGAAGGTGAAGCTCTTCCTGCTCCAGCAGGGAGATGTCCTTCTCCCGCTCGTACAGCTCGGTTGCAAGGTCGCCGGGATGATTATCGATAGGCGACAATTCGCCGGTCTGGTCGCGAAGGGAATCGCCTTTGCCGTAATGCTGGTTATGCATCAATCGGGATTCAATTTCCTTATGCTCGTCTTGCAGGCGAAGACGAAGCAGGGCGAGCTGGGAACTGGATGGATTAGACATAAGAAAAAGCACCGTCCTTTGTACCATACATAATTGCTCCATTAGCTTTTGCCGAAGCGGGCGATTTCAGTATGGGCATGGCTGGATGGCAGCAGGGCCCAACCGCTTAGGATATAACTGGTTTCCAGCCGCTCGCCTATGCTACACTAGGTGAAGCGGATATTGCCATGTAGGAACGATGGCGGCATGCCGAATGCAAGTTACCTTTTTTAGGAGTGATCAGATGCGCTATTACTATTACTACCTCATTACTGTGATCGTACTCATCCTGGATTACGTGACCAAAAAAATCGTGGCGACCAAAATGAATCTGTACGATGAAATTAGCGTAATCGGCAACTTCTTCCTCATTACGTCGCACCGCAATCGCGGGGCTGCCTTCGGCATTCTGGAAGGACAACGCGTATTCTTCATTATTATTACGGTAGCTATCGTGTCTGGATTAATCTGGTACACGCATACGATGCGCAAGACGGGCAAGCCGAGATTGTTTATAGGTTTGACGCTGGTATTGGGCGGAGCTGTCGGAAACTTCATCGATCGCGTACGTTTCGGCGAAGTTGTTGACTTCTTCAAATTCAACTTCGGCAGCTATACGTTCCCAATCTTCAACATTGCGGATTCCGCAATTGTAATAGGCGTGGGGCTTATTCTGCTGGATGCGCTGCTTAGCGCCCGCGAGGAGAAGCTCGCGCAAGGACAGGACAACAAGGAGCCAAATGGAGCATGAATAGCAACCTACTGCAAGATGATGACGCAACGCTCGTGGAATGGACAATAGAGTCTGAGCATGCGGGTGAGCGAATTGATAAATGGATTGCCGAAACAATGGACATGCCGGGCTTGTCCCGAACACAAGTTCAGGAGTGGATTAAGGCTGGAGCGGTAACCGTGAACGGCAAGATCGTAAAAGCAAATTACAAGCTGGTTCTAGGCGATGTGCTTGCGATCGATGTGCCGGAATCGGCGGATGCGAATATCGAAGCCGAGGACATACCGCTTGAAGTCGTATACGAGGATTCGGATGTCATTGTGATTAACAAACCAAGAGGAATGGTCGTTCATCCCGCGCCTGGGCATTCCTCCGGCACAGTGGTGAACGCGCTGATGCATCATTGCAAGGATCTCTCGGGCATTAACGGCTTGCTGCGCCCCGGTATCGTACACCGGATTGACAAGGACACGACAGGCCTTCTGATGGCGGCCAAAAACGATCTGGCGCATGTATCGCTTGCCGAGCAATTGAAGGAACATTCCGTCACGCGGAAATATATCGCGCTGGTGCATGGCAACGTGCCTCATGATCAAGGCACGATCGATGCGCCGATCGGACGCGACCGGAACGATCGCAAGCTGTTCACAGTAACGGAGCATAACAGCAAGCCAGCGGTTACACATTTTCTCGTGCTGGAGCGGCTAGGCGACTATACGCTGCTGGAGCTTCAGCTGGAGACGGGCCGTACGCATCAAATCCGTGTTCATATGAAATATATCGGCTATCCGATGGCGGGAGATCCCACATACGGACGGAACAAGACGGTTGCGCTGGACGGACAAGCTCTGCATGCTGCGGTACTAGGATTCACGCATCCCCGGACAGGGGAGAGGCTGCTGTTCGAAGCGCCGCTTCCTGAAGATTATGAGCATGTGCTCGCAAGCTTGAAGTCAAGATAAGAAGGGTTGTCAGCCGGTGCATATGCATCGGCTGCTTTCGTCTAGCCGCATGATGACGAACGTATGAATGTGATACTGAAATAAGTGCAAACTTTTGACGATATCCTGCATTATGTTCGACCCACAAGTGCGCTATCCTAAACGTAGATTAGGTGGATTCTACAAAAGGAAAGGTGAAAGCAATGACAGCCATAAACAACAACTACTTGGAGCTGCAAGGCAGCTATTTATTTTCCGAAATTGCCAAACGCCGTACAACATTCATTCAGGAGAACCCGAATGCCGAGATTATTAGCCTGGGCATCGGCGACGTAACTCGCGGCCTGCCGGAAGCGGTACTTAAGGCGATGCACGAAGCGGTCGATGAACTGGCTCAGCCAGGATCGTTCCGCGGCTACGGCCCGGAGCAAGGCTATGACTTCCTGATTCAAGCCATCATCGAAAATGATTACAAAGCGCGCGGCATTGATATCGCTTTGAACGAGGTGTTCCTCAGTGACGGTTCCAAATGCGACGTAGGCAACATCCAAGAAATCTTTAGCCAGGACAGCATCGTAGCCGTACAGGACCCTGTGTATCCGGTATATGTAGATACGAATGTTATGGCGGGACGCTCCGGCAAGTACAATCAGGAGACCAAGCGTTACGAGAACATCGTCTACCTGGAATGTACGGCGGAGAATAACTTCAAGCCAAGCTTGCCAGATCGCAAAGTAGATCTGATCTACCTGTGCTATCCGAACAATCCGACAGGCATGACGCTGACGAAGGACGAGCTTAAGGTATGGGTAGACTATGCGAGAGAAAACAATTGCCTGATCTTGTTCGACTCTGCGTATGAGGCATTCATCCAGGAGAAGGATGTGCCGCATAGCATCTATGAAGTAGAAGGCGCGCGCGAAGTGGCTATCGAATTCCGCAGCTTCTCCAAAACAGCCGGCTTCACAGGCGTACGCTGTGCCTATACGGTCGTGCCGCGCGAGCTGAAAGGTCTGGATGCAAGCGGCAATTCCGTCTTGATCAACGATCTGTGGAACCGCCGCCACACCACGAAGTTCAATGGCGTATCATATGTGACGCAACGCGGCGCTGCTGCGATCTATTCTCCTGAGGGCAAGGAGCAAATCTCTTCGCTTGTAGAATATTACATGACGAATGCAGCGATTATCCGCGACGGACTGGCATCGATCGGCCTTGAAGTGTTCGGCGGCGTGAATGCGCCTTACATCTGGCTGAAGACGCCGCAAGGCATGGATTCCTGGGGTTTCTTCGACAAGCTGCTCTCCGAAGCGAATATTGTCGGCACGCCGGGCGTAGGCTTCGGCCAAAGCGGTCAAGGCTACTTCCGTCTGACGGCGTTCGGCAGCCGCGAGAATACGGAGAAAGCGGTAGACCGCATCCGCCAGCTTAGCCTGTAATGGATATTTGATAAACAAACCTATGGCATTGCCAGCGCTATCCTTGTATAGTCGGGTACGGATTTCTTACACTATGACTATGCGAAGGGCACTACGCTCTTGACTTCTTATGTCGAACATGGGATAATTCCTATGATACAGAGCAGTACCTTTAAATCAGTCCCGTGAGACTGGCAAGGTAGCGTGAATATAGGTCTATATTCGGATAGGATGGGGAACCCTCGACTTGCGGCTCATACCGCAGGTGAGAATGGACCTGCTCTATTCCTGACTAATCACACCAACTCCTTGCGAACTCCGCAAGGAGTTTTTTTGTCGGAGCTACGGAAAAAAGTTGAGTGAAGAGGTGAGCGGCTATGGCAGAAGAAGAGCATCTGGTCATTATGGACGAAACGGCGATTCGCCGGGCGTTGACGCGAATCGCGCATGAAATTGTCGAAAAGAACAAAGGCATCGACGACTGCATCATCGTAGGGATTCGGACAAGAGGCATCTATTTGGCTAACCGCGTTGCGGAACGGATCGGCGAGATTGAAGGAAGGCCGGTTCCGGTTCGGGAGCTCGATATCACGCATTATCGGGACGATCGGCTGGATGCGGCGGCGACGAAGACGGAAGCCTCGGCTGCGCTTGGCGAGCTGGAGGGCATGCCTTTTACAACGAAGGACAAGATCATTATCCTGTTCGACGATGTGCTGTATACAGGCCGGACGATCCGCGCCGCCATGGACGCCCTGATGGATTGCGGGAGGCCGAGAAGCATTCAGCTTGCTGTGCTGGTCGACCGGGGTCATCGCGAGCTGCCGATCAGGCCTGACTTTATCGGGAAGAACGTTCCTACCTCCAAGCAAGAACAAATCCAAGTCGCGCTAACAGAGATCGATACACTCGATCAAGTGACCTTAATCAACCAAAGGGGGTAGACCTGACATGACGCTTGCACAATTGAAAGAGCGCAGCTTGCTCGGTCTGAAAGACCTTGACAAAGAAGAAATCGAATCCATCCTGGAGCGAGCGGCTTATTGGGAGAAGCACCCGGTTAAAGTGCATGGGGGTCAGCAAGGAAAGTTTGCGGCGAACATGTTTTTCGAGAACAGCACTAGAACGAGATTTTCGTTCGAGGTAGCGGAGAAGCGGCTTGGCGCCGAGGTGATCAACTTCTCTTCGGCTGCTTCCAGCGTCGAGAAGGGCGAGTCGATCTATGACACGGTACGGACGCTTGAATCGATGGGCATCGACGTCGGCGTCATTCGGCTCAAGCCGTCAGGGCTGCTCGCCGAGCTGGCTGAGAAAATCAAAGTACCGCTGGTCAATGCAGGAGACGGCAATAACGAGCATCCTACGCAGGCGCTGCTCGATCTATATACGATGCGCAAGCAGTTCGGTTCGTTGGGCGGCTTGAACGTATCGATCATCGGCGACATTCTGCACAGCCGGGTAGCGCGTTCCAATCTGTGGGCGCTGCGCAAGTTCGGAGCCAATGTAAACTTCTGCGCACCGGACAATATGCAGGCGAAGGAGCTGGACGCGCCTTACATCTCCATGGACGAAGCGCTTAAGGCGGATGTAGTCATGATGCTGAGAGTACAGCTGGAGCGCCATGAGGGCGGCATGCTGAATTCGGCGGAGTCCTACCGCGAGCAATATGGCTTGACTGTAGAGCGCGCACAGCGCATCGCGCCTCATGCGATCATCATGCATCCCGCTCCGGTCAACCGGAACGTAGAGATCGACGGAGATTTGGTGGAACATCCGCAATCCCGCATTTTCCCTCAGATGGAGAACGGCGTACCGATCCGTATGGCGGTAATCGAACGCGCACTTAGCTAAGCGCGCAGGGACAAGGCTTCCGTGGAAGCCACTGGCAGCAGGCGACAGAGCGAATACAATCGGAGGGTGATCAGAACATGTCATTGTGGATAATTAACGGCAACGTATGGAATGAAGAGAGCGGCAAGCTGGAGCAAAAACACATACGCGTAAGCGACGGACGAATTGCTGAAGTTGTTGACGCCGGAGTGATCGACACTGGCAGCGCGGAAGTGATTGACGCGAAGGGCAAGCTGGTATCGGCAGGCTTCATCGATATGCACGTCCATCTGCGCGACCCTGGCTTTGAACATAAAGAGGACATCGTGACAGGTTCCCGTTCGGCGGCGAAAGGCGGTTTCACAACAATCGCATGCATGCCGAATACACGCCCTGTCATCGACAAGCCTGAGACCGTAAAATATGTATTGGACAAAGCGACTGAGGCTGGACTGGTGAAAGTGCTGCCTTACGCAGCCATTACGAAAAACGAGCTTGGACGAGAGCTGACGGATTTCGCTGCCTTGAAGGAAGCGGGAGCAATCGGATTCACGGACGACGGCGTAGGCGTACAGAATGCGCAAATGATGAAAAACGCGATGGCGCTGGCCAAATCGCTGGATATGCCGGTCATCGCGCACTGCGAGGACGATTCTCTGGTGGAAGGCGCTTGGGCATCGGAAGGCGAATTCTCCCGCAAGCATGGCATTAAAGGCATCCCGAATGAATCCGAAGCAATCCATGTTGGCCGGGACGTACTGCTGGCAGAAGCGACAGGCGTACACTACCACGTCTGCCATGTCAGCACGGAGCAATCGGTACGGCTCATCAGACTGGCGAAGTCGATCGGCGTATCGGTGACTGCGGAGGTATGTCCGCATCACCTGCTTCTGTCGGACGAGGATATTCCGGGTCTGGACGATGCGAACTGGAAGATGAATCCGCCGCTGCGCACGCCGCGCGATGTGCAGGCCGTCATCGAAGGGCTCCAGGACGGCACACTGGACATGATCGTAACCGACCATGCGCCGCATAGCGCGGAAGAGAAAGCTCGCGGCGTTGACCTTGCGCCATTCGGCATCGTCGGATTCGAGACAGCCTTCCCGCTTCTATATACGAAGTTTGTTGCGACAGGCAAGTGGACGCTTGGCTTCCTCTTGAAGCGCATGACGCAAGATCCTGCACGCGTGTTCCGCCTGGAGACAGGCCGCCTGGAGCAAGGCGCGCCGGCAGACCTCACGATCGTCGATCTGGAGAATGAGCGTGCAGTGGACCCTGCGACTTTCCTGTCGAAGAGCAACAATACACCATTCGGCGGCTGGGAGCTCAAGGGCTGGCCGGTTACAACGATTGTCGACGGCAAAGTCGTCTGGTCGGAATAAGGAATAGATTCGGATACCATTTTAAGCATAAAGAACACCAGAGGAGTGATACGGATGCAAGCAAGACTATTGTTGGAAGACGGAACGTTATTCACCGGCTTGTCCTTCGGCGCGGAAGCGCAGATGATGGGCGAGGTTGTATTTAATACAGGCATCACAGGTTACCAGGAGGTTCTCTCCGATCCTTCGTACTGCGGACAAATCGTGACCATGACGTATCCGCTGATCGGCAACTACGGCATTACACGCGATGACTTCGAAGCCATTCGTCCTTACATTCACGGCTTTGTCGTTCGCCGCCATGAGCCGGTGCCAAGCAACTGGCGCGCTCAATATTCGCTGGGCCAACTGCTGAAAGAATACGGCATTCCGGGCATCAGCGACATCGATACACGCATGCTCACCCGCAAATTGCGCCACTTCGGCACAATGAGAGGTTTGATTACAACGGGCAACGAGCGTGTGGAAGAATTGGCAGAGCGCCTGAGCCTGTCCACTCTGATGACAGACCAGGTTGCGCGCACATCGACGAAGCATGTATTCGCAAGCCCAGGCAACCGCGAGCGTATCGTATTGGTTGATTTCGGTGCGAAGAGCGGCATTCTGCGCGAGCTGACGCAGCGCGGCTGCGACGTTGTAGTTGTGCCTCACGATACTACGGCAGACGAGATTCGCCGCCTGGCGCCGGACGGCATCCAGCTGTCCAACGGCCCTGGGGACCCGAAAGACGTACCGCATGCGGTTAAGATGATCTCTGAGCTGCTTGGTGAAATTCCGATCTTTGGCATCTGCCTCGGACACCAGCTGTTCGCACTGGCTTGCGGAGCGGATACAGGCAAGCTGAAATTCGGCCATCGCGGCGGCAACCATCCGGTTAAGGAACTGGCGACAAACCGCTGCTATATCACTTCCCAAAATCATGGCTACACCGTTGTGGATTCTTCAATTGAAGGAACCGAACTGGAAGTTACACATATCAACAACAATGATAAAACGATCGAAGGACTTAAACATAGCAAGTTCCCGGCATTCTCCGTTCAGTATCATCCGGAAGCGGCACCGGGACCGTTCGACTCCAGCTATCTGTTCGACGAATTCCTGGAGATGATCCGCACGCACAAACAAAACAACCCACAAAAACCTCGTCAGGCTGTGTTGTCGGAGACGTTGAAAGGAGAGCTTCAATATGCCCAAAAATAATGAACTCAAAAAAATTCTCGTAATCGGGTCCGGCCCGATTGTCATCGGACAAGCGGCGGAGTTCGACTACGCAGGGACGCAAGCTTGCCAAGCGCTGAAGGAAGAAGGCTATGAGGTTGTACTGATCAACAGCAACCCGGCTACGATCATGACCGATACGAACATGGCTGACAAAGTATACATCGAACCAATTACGCTTGAATTCGTAAGCCAAATCATTCGTCAAGAGCGTCCAGACGGCTTGCTGCCTACGCTTGGCGGACAGACCGGCCTGAACATGGCGGTTGAGCTGGCGCGCGCTGGCGTGCTGGAACGCGAAAATGTGAAGCTGCTCGGCACACAGCTGACAGCGATAGAGAAAGCGGAAGACCGTGACCTGTTCCGTGAGCTGATGCGAGAGCTGGAGCAGCCGGTACCGGACAGCGACATTGTTACGACGGTGGAAGATGCGGTAGCATTCGCAAACAGCATCGGCTATCCGATCATCGTTCGTCCTGCCTACACGCTGGGCGGCACAGGCGGCGGTATCTGCGCGAACGAGGAAGAGCTGCGCGAGATCGTAGCCTCCGGCATCCGCTACAGCCCGATTAGCCAATGCTTGATTGAGAAATCGATCGCCGGCATGAAGGAAGTCGAATACGAGGTTATGCGTGACGCAAATGACAACTGCATCGTGGTCTGCAACATGGAGAACTTCGATCCGGTTGGCGTACACACAGGCGACAGTATCGTCGTAGCTCCTTCCCAAACCTTGTCTGACCGTGAATATCAAATGCTGCGTTCGGCATCTCTGAAAATCATCAGAGCGCTGAACATCGAGGGCGGCTGCAACGTTCAGTTCGCGCTTGACCCGCACAGCTACCAATACTATGTCATCGAAGTTAACCCGCGTGTAAGCCGCTCCTCGGCGCTGGCATCCAAAGCGACTGGCTACCCGATCGCGAAGATGGCTGCAAAGATCGCAATCGGCTACACACTGGATGAGCTGGTAAACCCGGTTACAGGCCAGACTTATGCATGCTTCGAGCCTACACTTGACTATATCGTATCGAAAATTCCGCGCTGGCCGTTCGACAAGTTCGTAAACGCGAACCGCAAGCTCGGCACGCAAATGAAAGCGACTGGCGAAGTTATGGCGATCGGCCGTACATTCGAAGAGTCGATTCATAAAGCAGTGCGTTCCCTGGAAATCGGAGCACACCGCCTGCATCTGAAAGAAGCGACTTCCCTTGAGGAAGACGTGCTGCGCATGCGCCTGGCTAAGCCGGATGACGAGCGCATGTTCCTCGTAGCGGAAGCATTCCGCCGCGGCTTCTCCCTGCAAGAGCTGCAGGACATTACGAATATCGACTGGTGGTTCCTGGACAAAATCCAATCCATCGTCGCTTTCGAGGATCGTCTGCGCAAGGAAGCGACACTGTCGGCTCAGTCGCTGTATGAAGCGAAGCGCAAAGGCTTCTCCGACCGCTCCATCGCAGAAATCCGCAAGGAAGGCTTCCCGAATGGCAGCCATACGACAGAAGCGGATGTACGCGCGTTCCGTCTGCAAAACAACCTGAAGCCAGTCTACAAAATGGTTGATACTTGCGCAGCGGAATTTGAAGCGACAACACCTTACTACTACTCGACGTATGAAGTAGAGAATGAAGTCATCGAAACGACGAAGCAGAAGGTGCTGGTGCTTGGCTCCGGACCGATCCGTATCGGCCAAGGCATCGAGTTCGACTACTCGACAGTTCACGCCGTATGGGCGATTCAAAAAGCGGGCTATGAAGCGGTTATTATCAACAACAACCCGGAGACGGTATCCACCGACTTCAGCACATCCGACCGCCTGTACTTCGAGCCGCTCTTCTTCGAAGACGTGATGAACGTCATCGAGCAAGAGAAGCCTATCGGCGTCATTGTACAGTTCGGCGGACAAACGGCGATCAACCTGGCTGCTCCGCTTGCCAAAGCGGGCGTGCGCATCCTGGGCTCCAGCCTGGAGAGCATCGATGCTGCGGAAGATCGCAAGAAGTTCGAAGCGCTGCTTCGCAAGCTGAACATCGCGCAGCCTGAAGGCAGCACGGTAACATCGGTCGACGAAGCGGTTGTAACGGCTCAGAAGCTCGGTTATCCGGTGCTGGTACGTCCATCCTACGTTCTGGGCGGACGCGCTATGGAGATCGTCTACTCCGACCAAGAGCTGCTTAGCTACATGGAAGTGGCTGTGAAGATCAATCCGGAGCATCCGGTTCTGGTCGACCGCTACATGCTGGGCAAGGAAGCGGAAGTCGACGCAATCTGCGACGGCGAGACCGTACTCATCCCGGGCATTATGGAGCATGTCGAGCGCGCAGGCGTTCACTCCGGCGACTCCATTGCGGTCTATCCGCCGCAATCACTGTCTGATGATATCAAGCAGCAGATTGTCGACATCACGATCAAGATTGCCAAAGAATTTAAAGTTATCGGTCTGGTTAATATCCAGTTCGTTATCCATCAAGAAAAAGCTTACGTCATCGAAGTTAACCCGCGCTCCTCGCGTACGGTTCCGTTCCTGAGCAAAGTAACGAGCCTGCCGATGGCGAACCTGGCGACACAAGCGATTATGGGCACGAAGCTGTCCGAGCTTGGTTATACAGACGGTCTGTGGCCGGAAGACGAATACGTATCGGTAAAAGTACCGGTATTCTCCTTCGCGAAGCTGCGCCGCGTCGACCCTACGCTGACACCGGAGATGAAATCGACGGGCGAGGTTATGGGCCGTGATGTGCAATATGCGAAAGCCCTTTACAAAGGACTTATCGGTGCAGGCATGAAAATTCCGACAGCGGGCACGATTGTGGCAACCGTTGCGGATAAAGATAAAGAGGAAGCTACGGAGCTGCTCCGCGGATTCTACAATATCGGCTACAAAATCATCGCAACCGGCGGTACGGCCGACGCGCTTGAAGCGGCAGGTCTGTATGTGACCCGCGTGAACAAGCTGAGCGAAGGCTCGCCGAACATCCTGGATCTGGTACGCGAAGGCAAAGCCCAATTCGTCGTTAATACGCTGACGAAAGGCAAAACGCCGGAGCGCGACGGATTCCGTATTCGCCGGGAAGCGGTCGAGAACGGCGTGGTCTGCATGACCTCCCTGGATACCGTTCGCGCATTGCTTAACATGATGGAGACGATCAACTTCTCCTCGCACGCGATGCCGGTTGTACAGAAGTAAGCAATAAGACGAAGCTTCTGGGGCGTTCATCCGCCTCAGAAGCTTCAACACTATATAGAGGGGGACATGGCTGTGAAACTGACAAGAGAACAAGCAGCGAAGCGCATTATGGTGGCGCTGGATTACCCGGATGCTGCTGCAGCCGAGAAATTGATCGGGGAGCTGAAGGGCATTCCTTGCTATATGAAGGTTGGGATGCAGCTGTTCTACGCGGCGGGACCTGCTTTCGTATCGAGCTTGAAGGAACGCGGCTATTATGTCTTCCTGGACGTGAAGATGCATGACATTCCCAATACGGTCAAAGGCGGCTCCAACAGTGTAACAAGGCTTGGCGTAGATATGTTCAACGTACATGCAGGCGGAGGACAAGCCATGATGGAAGCGGCGCTTGAAGGCGTGGATGCCGCCTTGTCTGGCGGTGCAGTGAAGCCTGCAGTGATTGCGGTTACTCATCTGACCAGTACAAGCCAGCCGGTCCTGAACGAGCAAATCGGGATCGGGGGAACGGTGGAGGAAGCGGTGCTTCGTTATGCTTCGCTTGCGAAGACAGCGGGTCTAGACGGCGTCGTGGCTTCTCCATCGGAAGTGGTGGCGATCAAGTCGGCGCTGGGCGCTACCTTCCAGACGGTCACACCGGGCATCCGGCCTGCCGGAGCAGCGCTGAACGACCAGTCCCGCATTATGACGCCAGCTGAAGCGCTTCGTCAAGGTACGGATTATATGGTCATTGGCCGCCCGATTACTGCGGCTGCAGAGCCGCGCGAAGCATTGGAATCTATTATCGAGGAGCTGATTTCGGTTGAGTAACGTATCATTGGCGGCACTGCCTAACGAAATTGCAAAAAGTTTGCTGGAGATCGGAGCAGTCGCGCTTCGTCCGAACGAACCGTTTACCTGGACTTCTGGTCTAAAATCCCCAATCTACTGCGATAATCGTCTTACCATGACGTATCCGGCTATCCGTGATCTGGTGGCGGAAGGCTTCGCAACGATTATCCGCGAGCGTTACCCTGACGCGGAAGTGATTGCAGGCACCTCTACTGCAGGCATCCCGCATGCAGCTTGGGTTGCTCAGAAGCTGAATCTTCCGATGGCTTACATTCGCGACAAAGCAAAAGGCCACGGCAAGCAAAATCAAATCGAAGGCCGGATTAACCCGGGTCAAAAAGTCATCGTTATCGAGGACTTGATTTCCACTGGCGGCAGCTCCCTGAAGGCTGCGCAAGCTGTTCGCGAGGCAGGGGCTGAAGTGAGCGCCGTTCTGGCCATCTTCACTTATCAATTCCCGCATGCGGCTCAAGCGTTCGAGAATGACGGCTTCACGCTTGACACGCTATCGAACTATTCAGCCCTGATTGAGACGGCTGTTCAGCTTGGAAAAGTAGCGGAAGCAGACGTTGCAGCGCTTCAGGCTTGGCGCAATGATCCGCAATCGTTCGGCAAGTAATAGCCGGCAATAAATAATGAAGAACGTACTGTCTCAATGAGACATTAGCTTATCGAGAAACCTTGTGTTTATTTAAACGCAGGGTTTTTCTTTTTTTGCCTATGTACATAAAATGCCGAGGGCATTTATCCTCTCCACTCTCCTCTTCAGACTGTCGTGAAACCTTTTACAAAGCTCCATGCGCTTGATGTACGAAGTGGTAGTTATCGAGAAGTTTGTCGAACCATAAATTGGATATTAAGCCTCATTGAACCAACCTTCTAATAATCGTAAACTCAAACTGTATTCCAATAATATCCTATAGGAGGTTTTTTATGAGAAAAGTATTTCGAATCTACGGACTTGCTGCATTGATCTTAATTATGACTGCAACCACTGTATATGCTGCCAATCAATCCAGTTCCGCTTACGCCAAAGGAGGAGGAAATGATGGGAGTTCTTCGTATATTACCGGTCAAGGTCAAATGGGCAGAATGAAATTTAATTCATCCGGCGGCGGCTATGGCTTCTATGAAAAAGTTTGTTCAGGAACGACCACTTATAGCCCTGCTACTTTTATCCCAGCCAGCGGCGGTTCAGTTGATGAACTTGTACCCATGCCATCCGGCTGCCAGTTCAAGCTGCACATTACTAGCGGAACGTTTCCGGTAGCCGGCACCATTCAAAACTACGATTAGGAAGAGCGATAGACTGTCGGGATAGTTTCGGCAGTCTATTTTTATACCTATTTCTTTTAATATAACGCCTTAATGATTAGGTATAAATATACAAATTCACATAATTACATGGTTATTTTATGCTCGTTCAAATATCGGAAAGCAGAATACTATGCTTCGATCCGGAGAGATGGAACGTCCCTCTGAAGTTTGATAAATGCTTCCGCTCAAAGAACACCGAAATTTCTCATCATAGCAAACCCCGGACATAAAATGACGGGGTTACTCAACACGCTGACGTACTGTCCATTGAGACAGTACGCTTTTTTTGGTGCAAAACGCGCTTGGAATGCGCTTTCTATTTGTCCAGATTGAAAATTCGACAATTTTCTTAAAAAATCTTGTCTTCTCCTCTTTTTTTCCATAGGGTGAGTAACCGATATACATATAGATAGTTTTAGAATCGCGGAAGGTTGGGGGTTAATGATGAATTTTTCATTGCGTTGGAAAATTGCGCTGTTAGCGGTGCTGCCGCTATTGTGCTACGCACTGTCCGTCCTGTATGTACTGGGCGAACAAAGAAAGACATTCGATATTATGGCGGAGGAAATTTATGAGAACGCGAATCAGGTAGAATCCTTGATTCTGAATGCAGACCGCGACATGTATCAGGCTTACGTTGCTTATTTGAAAATCGAGTCCGGGAAGCTGGAGCATGAACGGTTCGTCGCCGCCCAAACAGAGATGACGGAGAACAGGGACCAGGCGGTAGAACGTGTAGCGGCTGCCAAAGAGCTGCTCGAAAAAGCGGATTTGCTTCATCTGGCTCATGGATCTTCAGGAAAGACGGCAGGCGAAATTTTTGATGCGTTTGACACAGCATTCAATAACTGGTTCAAGGAAGTGTATTCGGCTAGCGAGGACGGCAAGTCCGAGATTAGCGAACTGATCGATAATGACTTCCAGGTAAGTCGGAGCGGCATTGATGAAGTAGGCGAGAGCATGGATGTCCATGCCGGTGAGACGATTGCCCGAATTGAAAAAGATCTGGATAAAAACCAGTTATCGACTCTGGTGTCCATGATCCTAGTAGCGATCTTGCTCATTGGATATTCGGTTGTGATGATCAAGTTGATTATGAATACAATCCGTACTGTCGTACAGAAGACCAAGCTGGTCGGCGAAGGAGACCTGACGGTTCAGCCCGACAGCAAGTACAAGAAGGACGAGCTGGGCCAAATCTCGCGTTCAGTGGACGATATGATCGCCAATATGAATGGGCTGATCGCTGGTATTGTGGGCAATACGCGCAAGGTTAGCGAATCGTCCTCGCAGCTTGCAAGCGCCGCAAGCGAGTCCGCCTTGGCTTCGGAGAATGTCGCGCAGAACATTCAGGAAGTAGCGACCAGCTCCGAGAGCCAGGCGCGTGGAGCAGAGGAGATGTCGCGAGCGATTGAGGAGATGGCGGTAGGCATCGGGCGAATTGCCGAGAATACATCGGATATTGCGGATCAATCGAATGTCACGACGGCACAGGCGGATCAAGGGCAAGAATCGCTCCACCGCCTTGTAGGCCAGATGGACGAGATCAAGACGGTTATTACGAAGCTGTCCGATACTATCGGCACGCTGGAGAACCGGTCGCAGCAGATTGGTGCTATTGCCGAGAACATTACGGCCTTCTCCAACCAGACGAATATCCTGTCGCTGAATGCTTCTATTGAAGCGGCGCGGGCTGGGGAGCATGGACGAGGCTTTGCCGTTGTCGCGGGCGAGATCCGCAAGCTGGCGGCAAGCTCGCTGGAATCGGCTGAACATATTAACGATCTGGTGTCGCTCACGCAGAGGGAAATCTCCGGTGCGTCGGGCTACATGAGAGAGACGATGCAGCAGGTGGAGTATGGCGGAGAACGGATGAAGGACGTAAGCCATAATCTGAATCTGATTGCGGAATCGATTACGCAAATGACGCAGCAAATTCAGGAGAATTCTGCGATTACGCAGCAGATGTCGGCAAGCTCCGAGGAAGTAAGCGCATCGGTGGAGCAGAGTGCAACAAGCACCATAGCCAACTTGGAGAAGACGGAAAGCGTCGCAGCGGCGACAGAAGAGCAGCTCGCGTTAATGGAGAGCATCTCGTCTTCGTCGAAGGAACTGGATGCGATTGTCAGGGAGCTTAATAGCTCGGTAGCGCACTTTAAAGTGAAGAAATAGAAACGAGTTATCCGCTCTGGCCAAGGAATATTGGGTCGGGGCGGATTTTTGCTTGGAAGCTGAAGACAAGCTGAAAAAATGTTTTAGAAAATCATGTCACTTATCGTAACTTTTTTATACTTATCACCGTCTATGTCTGTAGATTAGAATTATGAAGTTTTAGGTAGAGGATTGGGGGAGAGGAGAAGCCTATGGCCATCATACAAAATGCTGAGATTAACGATGATCAAGAGGCTCAAACAGAGGAAGCCGTGCAGCGAGAGAGTGCAAGCGAAAGGCTTTCGCAAGGGCCCGGTGAAACGTTGCTGTCTGTCAACCAGGTTGAACGCATCTTCCAGGTTGGAGGCAGGTCTTTGCATGTCTTGAAAGGCATCCAGATGGAAGTAAAGCAGCAGCAGCTCGTTATGCTGAAGGGTCGCTCCGGCTCCGGCAAGACGACGTTGCTTAATTGTCTTGGGGGTCTGGATACACCGAGCAAAGGTGAGATTATCTTCAACGGCCAGCCGTTCAGCACGAAGAGCGACGATGAGAGAACGCTCGTAAGGCGCAAAGATATGGGGTTTATATTCCAAGCGTTCGCCTTGATGCCCCTGCTGTCTGCATGGGAGAACGTCGAGCTGTCGCTTCGCATGGCGGGCACGCCGAGGTCTGAGTGGAAGGAACGCGTAGAGGAATGCTTGACGCTTGTTGGACTTGAGAAGAGGATGCATCACCGTCCGTTCGAGTTGTCCGGTGGTGAGCAGCAGCGCGTTGCGATAGCCAAGGCCATCGCCCATAAGCCGATTATGCTGCTTGCCGACGAACCAACGGCCGAGCTGGATACGGGGATGTCTGCGCAAGTTATGGCAGTCTTTCAAAATATTATTCGCACTGAAAATGTCTCTATCTGTATGACTACACACGATCCTACAATTTTGGAGGTTGCCGATCATGTCTATGAAATGGTGGACGGGAAGTTTATTTAAACGTTCATTGATAGTTGCAATGAGCACGACAATCGTATTTACAAGCGGCTGCTCGCTGCTGCCTAAGGAGAAGGAAGAGGAAGTATTGCCGGAGATTGTGCCGGCGCAAATCTCGAAGAAACCGGAATACGAAGTCACAACAGCGAATCTGGTACAGGGCGTTCCTTTGACAGGAAAACTCATCTCCATGGAGGAAGAAACGCTGTACTTCACTCTTAACGAGAAGCATATTCAAGATGTTTATGTAAAGACAGGCGACAAGGTTCAGGCGGGCGATATTATCGCGGTGCTGGACGTTGAACTGTTGGAGAAGCAGCTCCGAAATGACCGTCTTGCGTTCCGCCGCGATGAGAACGAGATGAAGAAGACGCTTCGGGACCGCGACACGATGGAGCCGCTCGAATTCGAGGAGCAGCAGATCCAATTCGAGGAGAAGCGCCAAAAGCTCGTTGATCTTGAGGGAGAGATCGCAAAAGCGACGCTGGTTGCGCCGTTCTCCGGAACAATCGTATCGCTTAATGTTCAGAAGGGCGACACGGTGAAGGCTTATGATCCCATCGCGATCGTAGCGGACACTTCGCTCATTACCCCGGCTTCCAAGCTGAACAAAACGGAGCTTGAGAAGGTTGCAGTAGGCATGGAAGTAGAAGTTACCATTACAGGCGTAGGCAAGCTCTCCGGCAAGGTTAAGCAATTGCCGGTCAAGTCAACCGAACAGAACAACGGCGGAGGCGGCTTCCCTGGCGGCGGCAATGGCGAAAACAACAAGCCTGAGCGTCCGGAAGACTTTATGCTGCTGGATATTCCGAAGCTGCCGAAGGATCTGAACCGCGGCACGCCGGTAGCGATCAACGTCATTACGAAGCGCACCGAAAACGCCATCGTCGTTCCGCCGTCGACACTTCGCAAAATCGGGTCTCGCACCTATGTGCAGATCGTTGATGAAAACGGAAAGCGCGAGGTGGACGTTCAAGTAGGTCAGCAGACGGCTACTCAAGTGGAAATTTTACAAGGGCTTAAGCCGGGGCAGAAAGTCGTAGGTCAATAGCCATGGGTATTCCGCTGTTTCGATTCTTATTCCGCAAAATGTGGAATACGCGATGGTTGACGTTAAGTACGCTGGCTGGACTGATCCTGGCCGTCGCCTTCGCGACAAGCATACCGATGTATGCGGACGGAGCGCTTAAGCGGGTAGTAGCGGAGTCATTGCAGGAGAAGAGCGAAGGCATGCCCGCTGGCTCCTTGCTGATCCGCTATCAGTCTACTCCAGGACAGACGACCGAACTAGGCGCACTGTCAACGCTGGATGAGTATATCAAAACGGAAGTTCCGAAGGACATCGGCTTTACATACTCAACTTATTTGAAAAACTACTCCATTCGCAGTGCCGATGTCGTGCCTGAAGATCCAACAAAGGTCGATGCCGGCCGTAACCGTCAGTTGACCATCATGTCGCTGACGCAGCTTAAGGACCATGCGGAGATTGTGCAAGGCCGCTGGTTCGAGGAAAGCGCAGGCAAGTCGGATATTATTGAAGCCGTTATGCTGGAAGAAGCGATGTTCCGCAATGACGTACATATCGGCGATATTTTCGAATACCCGGTATATGGCGGTCTGAACCTGACGCTTCGCGTTCAGATTGTCGGCGCTGTCAACCCGCTTGACGCGTCGGATGCTTATTGGTATCAAGGCTTCGACAGCTTGTTCAACACCCTGCAAGTGAACGAAGAGACCTTCCAGAAAGTGCTGATGGAGCAGAACAAAATCCCGCTTCATAACGCAGGCTGGTACTACTCTTTCGACTTGTCCGAGGTGAAGACGAGCCAGCTCTCTCCACTGGGACGCACGCTTAACCGGATGGATATTGAGCTGTATCAACGCTTGAAGGATACGCGAGTGGAAATTTCTTTCGCTTCCATCCTGACTGAATTTAAGAAACAAAGTCTTCAATTGCAGACGCTGCTCTTCACGCTTGCCGCACCGATGATTGCGATGGTGTTCTTCTTCATCGCGATGAACGCGCGTCAATCGCTCGACAAGCAGCGCAGCGATATCGCTGTACTGCGAAGCCGGGGGGCGGGAACCAGGCAGATTATATCGATCTATCTGCTTGAAGGTCTGTTGCTTGGCGCAATAGCGCTTGGACTTGGGCCGTTCATCGGCTGGTTCATGGCGAAGAGCATTGGCTCCGCCAACGGCTTCTTGTCCTTCGTCAATCGGAAGTCGATTCCGGTAGGTTTCTCGACGGAAGCGATGATAGCCGGCGGCAGCGCCGTTCTGCTTGCCATTATGGCGACAGTAATACCGGCCGTTATGTATGCGCGAGCATCCATCGTTAGCTACAAACAGGATCTGGCTCGCTCCGACCGCAAACCGGTCTGGCAGCGGTGGTTCCTCGATGTGCTCTTGCTGGCTGCAGCCGGATACGGCTGGTATATGTTCAACGAACGCCAGATGCTGACGTTCAAGACGGGCATGACAACGGATCAGCTGAACGTTCAGCCATTCCTGTTCTTCGTACCGGCGCTGTCGATCTTCGCGCTGGGCCTGTTCTTCCTGAGACTGTTCCCATGGCTGCTGAAGCTGTTCAACTGGTTGGGACGCAAGTTCCTGCCAGTGCCGCTCTACTTGACGCTAACCCAGCTGTCCCGTTCGTCTAAGGGGTATTATCCGTTGATGATTCTCCTTGTGTTAACTCTTGGACTCGGGGTCTACAATGCGTCGGCGGCAAGAACGATCGACCTGAACTCTACGGAACGCACTCTATATAAATACGGATCAGATGTCATCATTGAGACCGTATGGCACGGATCGCCTGAGATTACTCAGCCGCCGGCTGGCGGTGGCAACGGCGGCGGTGGCGGTAATGGAGGCGGCGGTGGAGGCGGTGGCAACGGTGGCGGTGGCGGAAACGGCGGTGGAGGCGGCGGCAACAATGGCGGCGGCGTACCATCCCGTATTCTGTATAATGAACCGCCATTCGAGATTTACCGTCAGCTGGATGGCGTAGAGGCTGCTGCCCGCGTTCTGACGACGAAAGGCAACATCGTCATCTCCGGCAAGTCGATCGGCCAAGGCAATATACTTGGCATCGACAACAAAGACTTCTCGGAAGTCGCTTGGTTCCGCGACGATCTTTATCCCGTGCATCCGTACTATTATTTGCACAACCTGGGGTTATACGAGCACGCGGCGATTATTCCGAAAGGAGTTGCCGACAAGTATCAGATGAAGCTCGGCGATATCGTCTCCGTTGGCTTACCTGATGGGATGATTGAATTTACGGTTGTTGGGATTCTGCCGTACTGGCCGAGTCTGTACCCGGATAAGGCGCCATTCATTATTACGAACCTAGATTATATTTTCGACCAGATACCGATTATGCCTTACCAAGTGTGGCTGAAGATGGAACCTGACGCGCTTGTTGCGCCAGTCGTCGATGGCCTACAGAAGGCAGGTATGGAAATTGCGAGCATAAAAGACGTTCGCAGCGAGCTCCTTACCCAATCGAAGCATCCGACAAGAGGCGGCGTTTTCGGCATCCTGAGCCTTGGCTTCCTTGTATCGGTAGTCATTACGCTGGCGGGCTATGTGCTCTATTGGTTCTTCAACCTGTCGGGCCGGGTCGTACAATTCGGGGTCCTGCGTGCGATGGGATTATCGCGCAAGCAGCTGACCGGGATGCTACTTCTGGAGCAGCTGTTCACAGCAGGCCTTGCGATCGGACTCGGTGTCCTGATCGGCAAAGTGGTCAGTAAGCTCTTCCTGCCTTTCTTGCAGACGACAGAAAATGTCGCTGAGACGGTTCCGCCGTTCCGCGTTATTTTCGAAGCGAAGGATACGAACCAGCTCTTCATTGTCGTAGGCGTGATGATGCTGATCGGTGCGGGTCTGCTCTTCCTGCATATCCGCAGGCTGAAGGTGCATCAAGCAGTGAAAATGGGAGAGGAGCGTTAACGGCCAATGATCCATTGCGAAGGACTAGTTAAAATCTACAAAACAGACGATCTCGAGGTCGTTGCACTGCAAGGTCTGAATCTGACTGTCGAGGACGGCGAGCTGATGGCCATTATCGGCAACAGCGGCAGCGGCAAATCGACGCTTCTCAATACACTTGGAGGACTTGACCGGCCATCAGCCGGTCAGGTTAAAGTCGGTCCATGGGACCTGCTTAAAATTACGGAAGAGGAATTGGTGCAGTACAAGCGGGATACGGTCGGCTTTATCTGGCAGAACAATGCCCGCAACCTCTTGCCTTATCTAAGCGCGCTTGAGAATGTGGAGATGCCGATGATGCTCTCCGGCAAGACGGATCGCGCGTACGCGAAGCAACTGCTGGAGTGGGTCGGATTGAAGGAGCGGATGCACAACAAGCTGCATCAGCTCTCCGGTGGTGAGCAGCAGCGGGTAGCCATTGCGATCTCTCTGTCGAACCGTCCCAAGCTTCTGCTGGCGGATGAGCCAACAGGCTCTGTCGATACCGCTACCTCCGACATGATTATGGGCATCTTCCGGAAGCTGAACCGGGAGATCGGCATCACGATTGTCATCGTTACGCATGACATGACCTTGGCTGGCAAGGTTGACCGCGTCGTGGCCATACGTGACGGTCTCACTAGTACGGAATTTATTAAACGCAATCCCAATATTACGGATGGGGGGGATTTAATTCAGTCTGCGGGCCGAAACCTCAATTCCGTTCATGAAGCGTACGTGGTTGTGGACCGGGTCGGACGGCTTCAGGTGCCGAAGGAGTATCTTACGGCACTGGGTATTAAAGATAAAGCATCCATGGAATTCGACGGAGAGCGGATCGTCATCTCTTCACCAAAATCATTAGGAGGTAGTGGCAATGAATAAAAATGGCCAAATCAAATCTCGTTTTTCAAGATGGACGATGATTGCTCTGACGCTCACGCTCCTTACCGGCTTGCTGTCCGCATGCAGCGGAGGCAACGATCCGTCTAAGGCTGAGTCGTCAGTCATACGTATCGGCGTACTGTATGGCGGTGCCGACAATGAGCCTTACTTCCGTCAGCAGTATACGGATATGTTCGAGATGCAAAATCCGAACGTACAGTTCGAAATTGTAGGCGCGATCAACTACGAAGATCAGCGTTATGTACAGACAGAGCCTGGCAAAGAACAAGAACAGCCTGATCCGTATGAAAAAATGAAAGAAATGATGACGGGCCAAAACCCGGTTGACGTCGTCGTATTGGATTACAACATGCTGCGCCGATTCACGCAAGACAATCTGCTGCAGCCGCTTGATCCGATGATTCAGAAGGACAAATTTGATATTAGCGACTATGTGCCAACGGTTATCGACGGCATCAAGTCGGTAGGCGACAACAACATCTATGCGCTGACGCCGACGTTTACGTCTTCGGCACTCTTTTATAACAAAAAGATCTTTGCAGATATGAATATTGAGCCTCCTACGGACAAAATGCAATGGGAGGACATCTTCAACAAAGCTCGTCAGGTAGCGAGCGGCGAGGGTGAAGACCGCGTCTTTGGCTTCTCCTTCAATCGCTGGGCTAACGATCCATTCAGTGACGCAAACTACTATAGCAATGCCCTGCAGCTGCGTTATTGGGATGAAAAAGGCGAGACGATGCTGGTCAATAATGATCAATGGCTAAATGTATGGGATTCAGTGTACGGTCTTCACAAAGACAAGATCGTACCAGATCAGCAGCATATGAATCAGCTGTATGAAAAGAGAAGCAGCAGCTCGGATGCGCCATTCGATCCATTCTTCGGCGATTTGTTCTTGAGCGGCAATGTCGCCATGATGATCGGCGAATCGTATTACGTGAACGAGCTTCGCAGAGCCAACGACAATGCTGGGAATATTAAAGATTTTAATATGGTAGACTGGGATGTCGTAACAGTGCCAGTAAGTGCAGCAAATCCGGATGCGGGCGGCAATATCGGCCTCAGCCAGCTGATGGGCATTAACTCGAAGGCACAAAATCCGGATGGTGCTTGGGACTTCGTCAAGTTCTCGAACAGTAAGGAATGGGCAAAGCTGAAATCGAGAAGCAATTATGAGCTTGTAGCGCGCAAGGAATTCTTGAAGCCGGTTGGCGACTTGACGTACAATATCGACGCGTTCACTTCGCTTAAGCCGCTGCCGCCAGTATCCAATAATGACGATAAGCTGTCTCGTGAGAAGCCGGGTCTGTGGCAAGCTCAGAGCTTTGGCTACGAGCTGTTCCAAGAGGTCATGAACGGCACCAAGACGACGAAGGAAGCGCTCGCTGAGTGGGAGACGAAAGGCAACGCCGCGCTTCAGCAAACAAACGCAGGCGGGGGCGATGGCAACATCGATATTATGCCTATGCCAAGAGCGATGACGGAAGAAGAAGCTGTAAAAGCTGCTGCTGGGGAAATTGATGTGGAAGAAGTATCAGTTGACGAAGTAGCAGTTGAAGAATAAGGAATGAATAAAGCCGCTGTACAGCCTCTAGAGGCCGTACAGCGGCTTTATTCATGTTCAGGAGCTGGAGACGTTCCCTTCCAGTTGGAAGGATTGATAAGCCGTCCAGGCTCCTTGGTCGGTCTGGTAAAGCAGATGGATTCTATCCACATGGCTGGTATAGCGGATCTGACTTAGTTTCAGCTTGCCGTGAAGATCATGCAGTTCGCCTTCGGCCATCCCTTGCCCGATCGTCACATGGGGCGTATAGACGTATTTCGGCTGTGTGATGGCTAGTGGTCCGCTGCAGATTGCTTCATGCAGCTTGATGACCGGGGCAGGGTCCTCCAGCGCATAATACAGGACAGGGCTAACTGGAAAAAAGGTGGAGACGCGATTGAAGGTCATTTGGAATGGAGATGCGTGGCTCGCTGCAGCTTTTATCTGCTGGATCGCCTGCTGCAGCTGCTCATCGCTCCAATTCTCTGCTTCACGCAGCGTCATATGGGGAGGAATATGGCAGTAATGCGGGTCATGACGAATGCGCCAGCTATTGGCGGCATCCTGAACTTCCTTCTCCGGGAATATGGCAATACCGAATTGCATTGCATTCAGCTCCTTTCCAAGGTTATGGTGGCTTGTTACTATTAGTATACCCGAAACATGGAATCGCTAAGAACAGAACATGCTTGTAAACGCATATTTTGGGGTATTCTATACGCAACATCGGCGCAAATGGAGGCATGCTTTCATGAAATGGGTATATTGGCTTCGCTTGTATGAGACGAAATTTCAAGCGGGATGCTTGGTGAAGCGTATGGAAAATGACTGGTGGATCTATGGCTATGATTGCCCTCGTGAGGTGGAGGTTTTTCGCTCGCGCAAGGGACGATATGGGGTACGTTTTCTCCCGTAGCATATTTTAGAAAATAATGCTTGACTGTAAGTATTGACCTATAGTATATTAATTCATGTCGCCATTTATTGAAGCTATTGTTCAAATGGAAATTGTCGCGGGGTGGAGCAGCTCGGTAGCTCGTCGGGCTCATAACCCGAAGGCCGCAGGTTCAAATCCTGCCCCCGCAACCAAACTTGTCGATCAATACGTTGAAATATACGTTATTCGAGGGCCCTTAGCTCAGTTGGTTAGAGCGGTCGGCTCATAACCGATTGGTCGGGGGTTCGAGTCCCTCAGGGCCCACCATTTGTCTTAGCATCACCATGCCGGGGTGGCGGAACTGGCAGACGCACAGGACTTAAAATCCTGCGGTGGGTGACCACCGTACGGGTTCGATTCCCGTCCTCGGCACCACATAGGTATTGCGAAATCCCTTGTTATGAGAGGGATTTTTTGTTTGTATTTTTTTGACACTCATGAGGAATGAGTGTCTTTTTTGTTTTTGGGGACGGAGTGGGGACAAACTTTTAGCTTGAAATGTAATCATCCTTAAAAATAGAATTGAAGCATTTCCTTTCAGATGATTAATTCGGAGCGCATCAGTATGCACATATGGAATAGCTGTTCGCCACAGATACGCTGCTTGCTTATGCTATGTGGCAGGTAAATAAAGAAAAATTACGAGATTTGTCCGTCTGAAATTGCTATTAACTTTCGAATAGTATAGAAGGCACACAACTGAAACCAACAGGAAGGGATTGAGCGGGAATGGAACGCCTTATCATTTCAGAAGATGATATGGTGCAGGAATCGATAGAATTCGCTAATGTATACCCGATTTTAATAAGTGAAATTGATCATATTGAAGCCGTGCGTGGCAAGCTGAACGACTTTCAGCTGATGCTGGCCGTATCTCGGGCCAAGGATGCGGTGGGGATTCTGGGCTGGGAGCGTCGGCTTACCGTAAACGCGGCATTGGAAAAATACGCAAGCATCTATCGGGAATTCGGCAGGGAAGAAGCGGATGACTGGGTTGCTGGAACGTTCGGTTTTATGATTAACTGGAGCCAGACCACCGAACAGGCGATACCCGAGGAGCAGCAGCCATCCTCGAATGCGGATGTCGATGCGTTGTCGACCGACGGAACCTTCGAGCCTGCTGGACCTCGTCTGGAAGAAATCTCCGAGAGGATCGCGGAGAAAGAAGCGGAGTTGCTGCAGCTTTACCGGGAGTATTATCGGCTTGCCAATCAAGATTCATAAGAGACGATAGGAGAGAGTAGGCAATGTAATGGTGGCTTCTCTCTATGATTGAATTGAGGTAAATGCCAATTCTTATGCCAACGTATACGTAGGCACCGTAAAACTAAGCTTCAATCCATAGAGAAATTCTCCGATTGTACGATCCGAGTATAACACGTCAGTTTAATGAAACAGCGATAGCCTGGGACTTTATTTTCACGTCCTCTGCTATCGCTGTTTCAATTTCTAAGGTGAGTCTAAACCCTATGTCGTCGTAGCGTGTACGGCAGTCAGCGCCGTCTACAGACGGTAAAACTGGTGGTTCGACTTGATATAAGTGACATCGTTGTCGCAGGTTACAGAGTGCTCGCCGTGGGTGACGATCCGAATATTGGCGTCCAACAGTTCTTTGTCACGGTACACGGCGATAAGCTGGGAGAAGACGCGCATTCTCTCGAAATCCTGATCCGATACGAGTTGACGATTTACTTGTTTCATAACTTGGCCCCTTTATTGGTTGAAATGGGTTGGGAAAAAAGATAAAAGTCATATTTATTGTAACAGCTCACCCGTCTAATGAAAATGAACTATCATTTTTTCGCCATTGTGCCCCATTTCCGTAAAAACGCACATATTCCCCTTAATATCGCCAATCATTGCGGCCGGGATCTTATCCTATAATGAGGTTAACTCACAAAATAGGAGGTCTTGGAAAATGTTGATGCTACGCAGCAGAAAACCGATATCGATACTGCTGGCGATTGTAATGCTGCTGTCTACGCTGGTTGCCGGACCGATGTTTCCGTTCGACAAGGACAACGCAGTCTGGGCAGCGTAGGGCCCTCAGCCGGCAGGCGATTTCGTGCGCATCAAAAACAAGTGGACAGGCCATTATTTGTACGAGGATGAAAGCAGTATCGTTCAATACGGCTTACATTGGCTGCCGATGTAAGCTCGCATTGGGCGATTGAAGACGTAATAAATGAAAACGCTTCCAAGTCCATTCGCGCCAATCGACACGACAGTACATATCGGCCGCGGACATTGCCGGACGCAGCAGCGCGCTGAAGCTGACGGACAAATAGACGCTTCCGGTCAGCCGAAGCTAGAGTGAATGACAAAAAGAAACGGCGTCTGAACCATAAGAGGTTCGGACGCCGTTTTGCTGTGTTCGACTTTCGGCTGGAAGCTGTAACATGATACACCTGCTGCACGCTCGAGGAGAGATCTGGAGGTGGCCTTCATATACAATCTCCTGAACGCAGAGTTCATGGAACATAAAAAAGTTCCTTTAACCCGCATGCTTAAAGGACTCCCTCTCCAATTTGCTTGACGTAGAAGATGGTGTATGAAGACCGTTGCAAAATATATAATCCTGCGGTGGGTGACCACCGTACGGGTTCGATTCTCGTCCTCGGCACCACATAAAAATGAAAAATCCCTTGATATGGAAGGTTCTTTTATTTATGACACTCTTGAGGAAGAGTGTTTTTTGTTTTGTTAGAGCTGCTCTCTAAGATATGCTGCAGAATTAATGTGCTTACCAATGTCAAGAACATAGTGATTCATCTTCTACGCTTTAACAATGAGTTTCAAATAACTTGGATCCTTAATTAGTTATCATAGACTATTTAACATATTTGGATATAATAGTATATTTAATGTGTAAATTTGTTATTGAGAACAAAAATATCGGAAGGTGGTAAATGAATGAAGAGAATCGGAAAGAAATTGATTATCGGCGTGATGGCTTTAGTCATGTCATTGGCAGGCGCAACGTCAGCATTTGCTTATGATGGATGGGCAGACAGCTTACCAACTGCGTATCAACTTCAGGCTCCTATATTAGGAATATCGACTTATATTGATTCTCCGGCTGACGTAGATTGGTTTTCATGGACAAACAATACGGGAAGCAGAAAGTCTTTTGAAGGCAAGCTGATTTCCCCAAACGGCAAAAATTATGATCTTGTTATGGTCGTTTTCTATAATGGGACACCGATTACTGTTCCAGTAAGCGATAATGGAGTAGGTAATAGTGATCAAGGCGGAGGTAGTGCCGATCCAGGTGAAACCATCTATTTCCAAGTTAGAGGACATGATTTAACTCAATTTTCTAGCACTCAAACTTACAATTTTACGGTTAGCTATAAATAGTAACGCCGAAACAGCACCCTAGGTAGCAGCTATGGGTGCTTTTTTTATACAACTTTTTTTCTAATCAGACTCAGCATATTGGGAAGCGAATATTCAGTTACATTCAAGATGGGTTTTGGTTAAAATTAGGAATGAATAAAATCATGGAGTGAGTCTAATTTATAGTGGTGAAAAATTTATCTGGGCAATTTTTGTTGCAGATTCTACTAGAAGTTTTCCTAACTTCTATCCGATTGGAATTTTTTTATCGCGTGAAGGAGCAGTATCAGAAATGGAAAACCTGCCGAAGGATCATCATTACCAGTTGCTAAAGCTGCCAGTTAATCAGTTGTTTCCTTATTATCATAAAGCGACCGGAAAGATTGTGGGAATGGAAGGAATTCATCATGAGCATTTTGAAGGCAATGAATGAGAAGAACTCGACGTAGGACTCTGTTGATTTTCCACAAGGTTATACGCTTGAAGCTGTTCGAGCGGCGATAAGATATTTTTCAATGTGGATATGACCGGATGTCATTTTTGAAGATGTAGGATATTTGAGTTTTGAGTCTTTTATTAACCAGTCCATAGATATAGAAGTTCGAATATATGAAGAAAGCGTAGAGCTCGTTTACGCTTTAACTAGTATAGACAATCGACTCATTATTTTAAGAATTAAGAATGACAAGGTTTATGGTGACGGAGTTCTAAGATGAACATGAGGAAGCCGACAAGATGGGTATGTATATAGTAGCAGTGTAGGATTACCGGAAAGAATGGTAAATTCATCGTTAGTGGAAGCAAAGGGGTAACGTTTGAGACGTTATGAGGCCTTTATACTGATGAGAAAGAAAAATATTAATACGAGCAAGCAATCGAGCACCCTCTAAGAGTTATAACTTGTAAATGAGTTTAAATGTGAAGGAACAGTAACTTGCGTAAAACCCTTAAGCTGCAGCCGATAACCGCTTGTAGTGCACTCCCTAGAATAGACATTGGATAACCTAGGTTATCCGATGAAATTCTTGGGAGTGCATTTTTTATGACGATCAAGAGGTTTTTCCGTACTCCATTATTCACAAGCAACCCCATCGCCATCCCGATCCAGCTTTCTGCTGTAGCCGGGTTCGCCTTCATGAAGAGGCGCTTTGCCGGCTGCTCTGACAGCGGCACAGTTGGCGTATACGATAACCTCATCCATTATTTTATCATCTAGAAGCTCCTCTGTTATAGGTGTCTCCACTGGAGCATCTGACGGCTTAGCCGTCACGGGATGATTCGGGAACAGCACCTTCGGCTTATCTACGATAAACAATACTTTTGCTCCGTTCGGATAGTCCGATAGCTGGTGTCCAACCCAGCTTCCAGCCCCGCGATTATCGCTAGAGTCTATGTATGCCACGCTAGCTCCTTTACCGCCTTCCTCGCACATGGCCATCGGCCACTCGTCCCGATCATAGCCATCTCTTGTGTCAATGCCGGCAAGCGATAGCTTGCGATTGGCTTCAGCCCCGCCTCGATCAATCGTGCAAATGCTGGAGTATCCTTGTGCGATTGCCCCATGAATATGGAGTGCGGTCTCCGGATATTTGTCGCTAGGGAATACCAATTCGTATTCATACTCGGTTGATAGAAGCGTCTTGGTTTCATACCCTCCGCAAGAAGTAAGCAACAGGACCATGATGAATGAGAATATGATGATTTTTTTCAAAGCTTCGAAAATCCCCTCTCCGTTTAATCAACTCTAAGCTTACAACATTCATAGTTAATTGGCGATATTTGAAAGAATACAATTTCGTATATGATTCTTTTATTTTATAAAATACGTTGCACATCTCCTGTTTAGACAAAATGAGACAAATATACCTAATTGCCATATAATAATAGGATATTCAGTTATCCAATTGTTGGGTAGAGGAGAGAGTGCATGAGACGCAGCAAGACGATAAAGAGCCTGTCGGTTATAATCGCATTCCTGGTGTTGTTATCCGGATTGCCGCAAGCAGAGGCAGCTGTACAACCGGGTCCTACCAATCAGATCAAGAAACTGACCGCAACCGAGGTTCTTGCCAATCAAAAAAAGCTATCTTCAAACCAATTTCATTATATGACGGTCAAAAACAACGGTTCAGTTGCCGTATGGGGTGATCCATTTGTTGGTGAGCCTAAGACACCTGCTAATGTGCGTGACGTTGTCGCTTTAACCTCGTCCGGCAAAATGGCTTTTGCCCTGAAAAAGAACGGCACTATCGTCAAATGGGGCAGCGGAGATAGTCTGCAGAGTATTTATGCAGGAGTTGATCCTGCAAAGGTTAAGGATGCCGTAGCCATATCGGCAAGTGCGGGCACGTTGCTAATCGTACATAAGAACGGCAAAGTATCCTACCATCGCTATCGCGATGACGGAGGCAGCCCACTGACGGCGATTCCGAAGGATTTGGCAGGTGTAACGGATATCTCTGGCGGAGCCTATCATGCGCTGGCTTTGAAGAAAAACGGAACCGTAACCGCCTGGGGCAAAGCTTACAGAGGAAATACCAAAGTTCCGAAAGAAGTATCCCACGCCGTTGCTATTGCTGCGGGTTCGCAGGTATCTGCGGCGCTTACGAAAGACGGCAGGGCTATTGCCTGGGGCAGCGGCTTCGAGAAAACCGAGCTTCAAACAGCGCCTTACCGGGATATCGTTGGCATAGAAGCGGGATTTGACGAGGTTTACTTGCTGCGGGCTGACGGCTCTATTGCCGTTTGGAAGGAGGGCAAAGTTTCGTTGCTACCGGACATGACTAAGCTCTCTGCAATGGTGGCCGACGGGGAAGCGGGTGCTCTTGGTTTGACGCAGGATGGTCAATTCGTACAATGGTCATCCTCGTATTATGGCGGCTTCGTTCCAGCGCAAGCTGCTTCATCGATCACATCCGTTGCTATGAATGATACGGAGTATGTAGCGGTTCGTACAGACGGAACGCTAACACAATGGTCGAAGTTCAGTTCACCCCAGTTGAAAAAAATCCCTGCTGCAACAAAGGAAATTGTGTCCGTCTCCGTGTCCAGTAACCAGCATGCGCTGGCCGTGAAGAAGGATGGAACGGTAATCGCTTGGGGCAACAACAATTATGGTGAGGCGACCGTTCCGTCTGGACTGCGGAATGTAACGGCAGTAGCTGCAGGGTATGAGTATTCATTGGCACTGAGCCAAGATGGGAAAGTTACGGGTTGGGGAAACAACCGACTGGGCTTTATCGAAGTGCCTGAAGGTCTTGAAGATGTTGTTGCGATAGCGGCTGGAGTTCCTAATCTGGCCATGAAAAAGGACGGCACAGTCGTTGCATGGGGATATAAAGCAAAGATGATGCCAACCCAAACGGCAAAAGCAACGGCCATTGCAAGCGGCGGATCGTATGCGGCCATTCTACATGAGGATGTCACTATTACGATATGGGATGAGTTTGGCCATTCTGCTCGAATTGACACCTTGAAAAATGAAAAGGCGAAGCCAGTTTCCATCAGCTTCGGCGTTCATTCTGAAGCGTTATGGGTGATGATGGACAACGGAGCGGTCATTGCATTTGACGCGTATACCGGCAAAGAATTAAAAAGATATGACCAAATGGCATTCCGCCAAGTAACTGGCGATATTGGCGAGTTGACGAACGGGGACATTATCGTACTTGATCCGTATGATTTCAGTGGCAATAGTCAATTGAAGAATGTGAAGAACGCGGCATTCCTGTACAAAAATAATGAGCTAAGTTTTATAGTTGGCAAAGATAAGCGGATTTCCGTACAAGGAAACAGCTACATTATGGCTGATGCTCCCGAACGGGCAGACGGATTGAAGAAATTTGCTTTTTCAAGTATACATGCGCTGGTTTTAAAAGAAAACGGAATGGTTGAAGCATGGGGCGGCCATAACGGCGTTGATTTGGAGGGCAATGTCACTCGTACACCTACAACAAGCGTGCCTAACGGATTAAAGGACATTATTGATATTGAGGCAAGTCTGGATTACTCGCTTGCCTTGAAGAAGGATGGTACCGTGAAGGCATGGGGATGGAGTAGTTCGTCTGTGCTCAAAGTTCCTGCCACTGTCAAAAATGCCACAGCGATTGCAGCCGGCGAATCCTATGCAGCAGCGCTTCGCAAGGACGGCACTGTTGTGGAATGGGGCGATGTTTCTGGACGATCAGCTATGCCTACTGGTTTGAAAAATGTAATAGCCATTGCCATAGCCGGACAAAATACGATGGTTTTGAAAAAAGACGGGACAGTAACATGCTGGGGCGATGACTGCAAGACACCTGCAAGCATCAAAAACGCCGTATCGATTACAGGTTCGGATGGACACTTTGTTATCTATTGCTCGGATGGAACTATAATTGATTATGACACGAGAACAGGAGTGGACCGCTTCAATCATCCGGCAAAAATCCAAAATGTCGATCGTATCTTTGCATTGAACGGAGCAACTTATGTACTCAAGAAGGATGGCACATCTGTCGTATGGGGAGATAGGCTTCCATTCCAAATCCAGCTATAATAGAAGAAAGATTCATAGGATAAGGAGGCTGGAAGACATTGATTATGTTACCAGACAATGATTGGCAAGGACATCTAAGCGATGAGCTGTCCAAGCCATATATGGAGAAGCTGCTAGAGACGATAGAAACTCAGTACCAGGAAGAAGCGATTTATCCGCCAAAAGAACATTTATTTGCCGCACTTAAGTTTACGCCACTTGCGAATACGAAGGTTGTCATTCTGGGACAAGATCCTTATCATGGTCCTGGACAAGCCCATGGCTTAAGCTTCTCCGTCCAGAAGGGAGTGAAGCTGCCGCCTTCGCTGCGCAATATTTATAAAGAGCTGGCTGCGGATTTGGGCTGCACCATACCGACTCATGGCAATCTGGAGCCTTGGGCGCGCCAAGGCGTGTTGCTGCTGAATACCGTACTGACTGTACAGGACGGGAAGCCGGCTTCCCATCAGAAGATGGGGTGGGAGACGTTCACGGACAGAATCATTGAATTGCTTAATGAACGGGAGCAGCCGATTGTGTTCGTATTATGGGGCAAGCATGCACAGGAAAAGGCTAAATCAATTGATACGAATAAACATGGCATAATCGCATCTGTGCATCCAAGTCCGTTGGCAGCGAGAAATGGTTTCTTCGGAAGTCAACCGTTTTCCAGAGCGAATGAGTTTCTTGCGGAAAGAGGCATCCAGCCTGTAGATTGGCAAATACCGAATGAATAGCAAAAAGGGCGGCTCTCTAAACCAGGTTTAGAGAGCCTCCCTTAAATGCGATTAGACTATTCGTTCACAATGCCTTCGCTGCTGGAGGAAGAGCTTCCGTCCGTTTTTGCAGGGAGGACAGGCTTGAATGCAGCATCTACATAAGTTGTTACTTTTACTTCGGTGATGACTTGCGGGTACATTTTATCCGGATCTGGCAGAATTGGCTCTGTGTAGATGACTGCTTGCTCACCATCGAATTGAATCGATGCGATACGCAGGCCGTAGCCCGGATGCGGCATTTGTGCTGTGATCGTTACTTTATTGATAGATTCATTGACAGCTTCAATCGTAAGCTTTTGCTCGAATTCAGGAAGCTCAGGCTGTGGCTCGATTGGCTTAGTTTCAGCGACGAATTTCATTCCGTCATGCAGCCAAGCAGCAGCTTCGCCGCGTGTAATCGGCTGTGTAGGGTAGAAGTTGTTGTCTTTGTCGACTGTTGCGATGTTGCTGATGAGCAGCTTTTGGATGCTGTTCATGTAAGCGCCGTTTACATCGGCTTCGTCTTTAATGATTTTGTAGATTTCGATGAACGCGTAGTCGCCTTTCGTCATCATTGCTTGGAACAGGTGATGAGCGAATTGCTCTTTTGTGATCGGATCGTTGGCCTTCACATCTTTTGGTATTTCAAGTCCATGGGCCTGTGCAACAATGAATGCATGGGAGTACCAAGCGTCATCGCTCAAATTCGTGAAAAAGTCGCTTGCTTTTGGTTCCTTAATAAAATCAAAGAGGTTGAGATTGAGATCCAGACCTTTTACCAGCATGGAGACACCGGATGCATAAGTAAGCTTGTCGCCGGGTTTGAACTGGTCGTTCGCAACCCCGCTTAAGATTCCTTTCTCCTTTAGCGCCTTGATTTTGTCTCCGTAAGGGTTGTTGGCTACATCGGAGAATGCCATCACGGTTTGTCCTAGAGTAAAGATCAGGATGACTGTAAGGGCCATGATTAACAATGGTTTCTTCTTCATGTGCTCACCTCGTTTTGTTTTTGCAGCTGCATATTCTTTGACGGAAGCTTTGACCAATAGGTTGCAAGGTATTCCTCTACAGGTAAATTTTTTTGAAAAGTGTATGCCCAAAGTGTTGACCTGTTCCCGTTTATTTGTTATATTATATCTTGTCGCTAACGTGATCTGTTAGCTCAGCTGGGAGAGCACTATCTTGACAGGGTAGGGGTCAGTGGTTCGAGCCCACTACAGATCATAGCCGAGAAGCCTTGTGTATCAAGGCTTCTTTTGTTTTTCAAGAAAGTGCAATGACCTCGATCTATCTTCTCCACACCAGTTATCTTCCATTTTCCCATCTTCTTCCCATTCACTTCAGACATTTCGATGTCACGGCCACGATGTGAAATTTCTCCTAATCAAAAAATCTTGGGTACAGACCTTCGACGATGTAAAGACACTCATTAAAGATGAATGGCAGCTAAAAACAACAGATGGATATTAGACTGAATACTTTTTTGAACAGGTGAGAAGTTAGGGACTGGTCAGGGTGTAACAAGTCATTAATCTACTGGATTTGAAATTGATTTAGCTGGACGTTCCGGTCTAGCTAATTTAGTTTGAAACTCTACAAAGTTCTTTCTTATGTTCTCATTGGGTGGCTTAATTTGAATAACCGCCGCGCAATCACCGCAGTAAAACGCTTCCCTTGCAATCAGTCCTTTAAGAGAGATTGTTATTTTAGCATTACAAATGGGGCAGGAAATAGTGTTTTTAACACCATCAGAACTTGACATATATCCACTCCTTTTCGACACACCCAGACAAAAACCAATTCGATATTCTTCCAGTAAAAACCTTTTCAACAAATTGTTAGACGTGAATGGTAAGGCTGTTGGCTTTTCAAATTTTGAAATGATTAATTCAGCATTCGGCTATCTTTCGCCATTTTCACATTTTGTAAATACTTGTGTTCTATATGGTATTACCGTATATTGTTTATATCACCACTTGATGGAGGTGGTTCCATGTTATCGCTAGAGAGGCATCGGATGATCGCCGATAGAGTAGGGGGAGAGGCAGCATTATCTATTCTTGAATTAATAGCAGAGATTGAGAGATTACAAGGTCTGACTGATCTGCCGGATGTCACGGCTTTAATCGGAGCCAAGGAAGTAGCGGACATCCTCCATATACATCCGAAAAACATGCATCACGCCAGAAAAACGCGTTTTTTTCCTGAGCCCTATCTCCATATTGGCAAGCGGCCGATGTGGCTCGCAGAGACGATACGGGAATACAAAGAGAAAAAGGAATCATGGAGTGGCAGAACCAGCAATAATTCATAGGAGATTCTCGAGCTCCAAAAGGAATGGTGGATGTGTGGGACACAACGTTGTCTATGCTGTTCGCAGCTCTGGAAGGTTTTGCAGTGTACGCATTGATGCTTTATGTGTTTCGTTTTGAATTGAAGAACTACATCTGGCATGCTCTTGTCATCGTTATGCTATCTAACCTTCAGGGGCACTTCATGTCAGAAACGGATTTATCTTATATTTCCCCATTGATCAATATCGTTTTCTCAGTCCTTTTTATGAGATTTGTAGTACAGCTGCCGTTAATAGGGGCATTGGCATCGGTCATCATCGGCTACTTTGGTTACGCTCTGCTGCAGTTTCTCGTTATTATCGTCATGTTCGGATCGCTTGAAGGGCTGAATGACGCTTATCACACTCGTTGGCAAGTGCAATTGATAACAGGGGTCATTGGAACCGTCTTTGCTCGTCTGCTCTATAAATTTGGAATCGGATTCACCAATGACTTTGACAAATTTAAATTCCCGCTCGAAAAACAGATTATGACCGTGCTGGCGATTCTGTTCAGTATTGGGCTTTCCGTCGTATTGTATAGCCAGAATCTCATTTTGGCAGGTATTTTCTTTATGGTGGCTATGTTTATCTTTGTCTATTATGCAGTGCGAAAAGAAGCCGAGGAGTGACATCGGAACCTATGCGGATAAGCGTACTGGCAACGCGCCTGGCAGAAGGAATTGTGAAAGAGGCGCCCGAGTTTTCGAATCGTGTGGGACGGATCAGGCATACCCTCGTATTTTTGCTCAATATTGTTCCTATCCTTCTGCTGACAACGGTAATAGGGCTTGTGACAGGCAGATTGATAGAAATGTGGACCGTGCTGCTTTCATTTGCCATATTGCGGCAGGTGTCGGGCGGAATACATATGGGCACGAGCGAGATGTGTATTTTGGTGACAACGATCGGCGCGACCGTGTTGTCATTGGCCGAATTCCAGCTTGCAGCCATACATAGCATGACTTCGATTAGTCTCGTACTTGTATTGCTTTACGCTCCCTCAAGAATTGAAGGGAGAACCTTGTTTCCCAAAAAATACTTCAAATACTTAAAGGCTGCTGCTGCGATCCTGATTCTATCTAACTTCTTTATTCAGTCCTCTGTGATCGCTGCCGCTTTTTTGGCTCAATCGTTCATGATCATACGTTTGAAGGGAGGTGAATCGGGATGAAGCATACATTATTTGCAGCGCTGGCTACCGTGCTTTCTGCAGTAGCAGTAGCTCTTGTTAAAGGGCCAAGTTGGGTTTTTGTACATCAAGAAGACTTGCCAGAGGAATTTTTTGCTAAGATTGAATAACTGGAGTTGGTAACATGGTCATATCCGTGAATGGAGAAAAAGGTCTTGTTCTCGTTAATATCCGGGATATTCATTTCATTCAATGTGACAAGCGCCAAAAAAATGTGCTGTTTCACACAACGGATGAGATATTCAACTTGAATGGAACATTAAGCTATTGGATGGAAGTGCTGAATCAGCAAGGCTATACGTTTAAATTGTGTGATCGAACTGCCGCAGTAAACATGGAGAATATTACGTACCTTGATCCCGTTTTTTCACGGGCATGTTTCGAGAAAGAAGTGGGGTCAACTACCAAATGGTGTACGATGTCGCGGGCAAAGTACAAGGCTATTATGGACGAGCTTATCGTAAAAAATCCGCAAATTCAATTAGAGCTCACTTAATGGAATGAGGCTGGACCAATAAAGGGTCAAGCCTCATTTTATTTTACAAAAATGGATAGTATATCATCATTCAACTACGGTGTATGTCGTATTATGTCGACGAATTAAAAAGATTGGGGACACGAACGATTCTTGCCTATCTGGTTAAGGTGGGGTTAAATGGCAATAACAGACAGGTGTGAAAGGGTCGATGAGATCATGGAGAAAAGAAGTGGCATTGATGTCTCGACTTTTCTATATAAGCTTGCAAGTTCTTCAGAATCCAAAAAAGAAATGATTGAATCGTTTTTCAATCATCTTGATCAAGAAGAAGCTGGGCCATCACGTACAACTTCTTTTTTGCTTCGCGGTTTAATGGTTTCCCGTTGCGCTCGAATGGCTGCTCAAGAAACGCTGCTAGATCGTTCGAATTAACGGCTTTAGCTGCGATTTTTTCCATTTCGGAAAGACTGGATGTGGGATTATTCATGTGCCCGAGCAGCCAATCTGCTGAAACTTCATAGAGGTCTGACAATGTACGGATATGACTGGGGTCCGGTACACATGCGCCTGTCTCTAATCTACAAATCGTGTTAAGTTCTATCCCCGTTGCCTCACTGACTTGAGCTGGCGTCAGCCCGCTCCTCATTCGTGCCTCTACTAGTCGAATCTGTAATCTAGTCATGTACCCTCACCTCCTTTCACTATATTATCATATAATCCTATTAAATAAATATTTTCCCATATCATTTCGGATCCTTTCAAAGGATTCCCGATAATCGCTGCCGAATAAGAACTACATGATCAATGGGATAGATAAATAACGAATTAGACTTGAGTCTGTTATTTTTTGGAATAATTGATTTGGAGGTCTTTCATGAAAACGTATATCTACATGGTCAGGCACGGCGATTCGCCCTTGACGGAAGGTACGGAAAGAATGCGAGGTCTGACTCCAAAGGGGATAGCGGATGCGCGCAAAGTATCGGAGCTGCTGTACACGGAAGGGATCGAGGTGTTCGTGTCTAGCCCCTATCAACGGGCTATCTTGACGATTCAGGAGTTGGCGGAGCGCTCGGGGAAAGACATCATACAAATAGAGGATTTAAGAGAGAGAAGCTTTGACGGAAAGGACATTCGGCTGCCGGATAAGACGCTGATGCCTTTGCTGGAGCAATCTTATGCTAATCCTGAATATGCATTAGAGGGCGGCGAATCCAATCAAGCCTGTCAGAATCGGGCTGTCGCAGTTATGCGCAAACTATTAACGGCCTATCAAGGACAGCGGATCGCGATAGGTACGCATGGGGCCATCATGACCTTAATCTTGGGCTATTACGACAAACAGTACGGCTTGAACTTTTTACTGCAAGCATCCAAGCCGGATATTTATAAAATGGCATTTAATGGTCAGGAAATAACGGGTATCGAAAGATTATGGGGAGCGCCAGACCTCTGACACACAGTAAATGGAAGAAGTGTGCCAGTTCAGTTAATGCTTGACGTCATAAGAAGGTTTTAGAGACTGGATGTCGAAGTGTCTCGTATGGAGGTGAGTATTAATGAAGACACAAATTAAATTGTTCGCAGGAATTATGCATCCCGAGCTCACGACAAAGGTGAATACCTTTCTAGCTGAGATTCCTTCCGAGAACATTGTAGATATTAAAGGCTGGAGTACAGGCAATCCGGAAGGCTCCAACAACTCGAACAATTACGATACGATCATGATTATTTATAAAGCCGAATAGTCTGAACAAGAGAGCTCCCGATGGGTGCTCCTTTTATTTATAGAAGGAATTTGCCCCCTGTTGTCGAATTATAGTTGCGAACTGGGGGATTATGGATGAGAAGATGGTCAAGTTTTGGGGTTATCACATCATTGATTTTTTTTACGATTTGCTTATTTGCGATAACAGTTGCTTTAATTTTTTTCTGTTATCAACTGGCAGGAGGGAAAGATTCGTCAGTATTGGGAGGATTGATTGGTGCGGGAGGAAGCATCATTGGCGGCGGAATGACGCTTATTGGTGTCAAATATACAATCAATCACGCTCGCAGAAAAGATTTTGTGGATCGTTTCCCTGAGCAATTGCTAATCAGCAGAAAAATCCAGCGAAAAATAGAACAGATATTTGCGCAAATCGCTATAAAAAAAGCTTCTGAAACTTCTTATTATTTGAGTATCGGTAATGTGAAATATATAGTGGTTGACTTTCGGCAATCGGAAGAATATCAATCGTTAATTGAAGAGTCTGCAAAGCTAGGAGTAGAGTGTTTCGAAATTATGATGCAATTTGATAAACAGTTAGGCAACTTAGAGAAACAGTATGAAGCGCTCGGAATGTTGAGAAATCTATTTTCGGATGATAATTTCCGTGAGGAACTATTCGAACCCTGGCATCATCGCTTAAAAGAGCTTCAAGATGAATTTCTCCACTATTCAAAAAAGCTTGAGAATCAATACAACGAATATAAGCCGCTCATTTGAGCGGTTTTTTAGGTGCAACCTTCCTACCTCCACCCACGTCTATCATGGCATCCCAAGTGAAAGGTGCCAACTAACATGAGCTACAAAAAAATTATATTATCCGGATTAATCGTTGCAACTGCAGCAACGCTTCACCATGTTCCTTATTCTTCAGCTGCGGCGGATGCGCATTCCGTTGAGTTCAAAATCAATGAAGCCTCTTACGTTAATCATACCGGGAAGCATGCCTTGGCAGCTGCTCCCTATATCCTGAACGGGAACGCAATGGTGCCGGTCCGGGCCTTGGCCGAGTCGCTGGGAGCAGATGTGAGCTGGAACGATAAGGAGAACTCCGTTACTCTGTCCAGAGATAAGGTTAACCTGGTGAAAGTGACCGATCGCTCCAACCTTGCATGGAATGAGAAGGGAGAGCAGATCAAGCTTCCCGAAGCTGTTCAGCGAGTAAAAGGCACACTATTTGTACCAGCCCGCAGCCTGGCTTCTCTCATGGGAGCGAAGGTGGAGTGGGGGGCTAAGGATCGAACCGTTACGATCTCAGACAAGAGGGCAGAAGCCATTCAAATGAGCTATACGTTTGATCAGGATCAAGAAGGATGGAAGGGCGGATTCGCCGACCTGCCGGTGAATTACGAAAAAGACATCTACGAGCTGGAATACGCGCGACAACTTTTGCCTGATCAGGGGACTTCCAACTATGGCCTCAAATTAAAGGGACATAATCGAAGCGATGATTTGTTTATGTTTCTTACCCGCGGTGTAGAAGGTTTCGAGCCTAACACGGTTTATGATGTGAAGCTGGACTTCGCGCTCTATACAGATGAAGCGGGAGGAATGGTAGGTATCGGAGGCGCGCCGGGCGAAGGCGTCTATGTGAAAGCCGGCATTCTGAGCCAGGAACCGGCGGCTGTTCCGACTCCGCAAGCAGGCGAGGAGTATTATAGAATGAACGTCGATATCGGCAACCAATCGCTTAGCGGCAAAGACGCAAAGGTACTGGGCAACGTCATCAAACCCGACTCGGAGAAAGAAGGCTACCAGCGGGTCGATTTTGAGTACAGCGCGCAAGTGAAAGCAGACGAGCATGGCAAAATCTATCTGCTCATCGGCACGGATTCCGGGTTCGAAGGCTTAACAACCCTGTATTATGACGATATTAAAGTAACGGCAACAAAAGCATAGCTACCGGCGAGATTGCCCGCATATCTATGAAAACCGTCAACCATTAACAGGTTGGCGGGTTTTATCGTAACCAGGGCGTAAGATTCCGCGGCTGCATGAATGGACAAAGGTAGCGACGCTTTGATCAGGACCATCATGCTCGAGAAGATGCTCCTGTATAGAATGCATTAGTTCTTCTTCTTTTTGGGAAGCCCCATATATAGCAAAATACACGTCATAGATACCGATACAATTATCCACAACATATGGATCACTCCTGACACCGGGATATGGATTCTGCACAAAGGTTTGCAACAGCCTTATGGATCTGAATTTACATCTGGCGTCTTCTAGACCTGCCCAGCAACCCAATAACTGCCGCTACGGCAATCGTGATCCCAATCCAAGAGGCGATATTCATCTGTATCATTCCTTACATAGGGTAAATACGGCGGCATCGCAATTTTGTTTCATAAAATTTACATTTCTGAGCGTGAATTAACGAGTGACAGAAGCATCCCCATGCAAAAGGGAGGACGCAATGTCCTCCCCCATCTTGCCAGACTTATCGATGCTCAACCAAGTCGATTGCCCCAAGAATAACATGGGCAAGTCCGAAGCCAAGTACACCGGTTCCCACAAGTTTATACTTGCTTTTCAGCAGTGTCGCACCAGAAGCAGATACCACAGCTCCAAGAACAGTCGGAATCAAACCTTCGCGCATAAGAAACACTCCTTTGGATGAGTTTGGCAAGACAGCATTAGTATGCTACCTGGTTATAGACCCCATACATGCTTATAGCTCTTACACATTATCTTTTCCCCGCAAATGGTTTCCTCAATTCGGTCTGACGTTTACGAATAACCGGGATCATCTTCCATGCTATCTTGGCCTTTCTAGCAAAAATAACATGTCATCTGCTCAGTCTCCGCTGTTCCCGTCTACAAGCTGCGAATCGGAGTCGCATGCAAAGCAAAGAACGGATGAATCCCCCTGTACAACGCCATCCAAAAAACCGTCGCGGCAATAAACCTCTTTCCCGCATGCTCGGCATTGTCCTACAAGCTCCTTCATTTCATTCACTTCCTTCTATGGGAATGTCGAAGCTGAACTGTTCATAGTACGGATTTCCAGTATAATGATCATAACATGGAACATATTGGATGAAGTATGATTCACGGGAAAAGGGGAAGGGTACCGATGACGATCACATCGAATTTTGCACATCACAATGGAGTAGACATTCACTATTTGGATTCAGGAGGTTCTTCATCGTTAACACCAGTATTGATTTGCCCGGGATTGTCGGAGACGGCCGCGGAGTATGAGGAATTGATTGCTTATTTGTCGCCTAGAAGATGCGTCGTATTATCGTTCAGAGGGAGAGGGCAGAGCGGCACGCCACTTTCGGGCTATGGTTTGGGAGATCATGTCTCTGATATCGAAGCCGTCGTGCGAGCCAGCGGACTGGAGCATTTTCACCTGTACGCCTATTCTAGAGGCGTGTCCTATGCGCTAGGTTATTTGCAGCAGCATGGTGACCGCGTCCAGTCGGTGATCGTCCAGGACTATCCGGCCCAGCATAAAGCGATGACCGAAGAATGGGCGGAAGACTATATTCACAACTATCTGATTCCCTACGAGCGGACGAAGCATATTCGATCCGAGGCGGTGTGGGGCATTCAGAAGGAATCGCGTCAAATACCATTTGAGTACCGCATCGACCAAGCTGAACTAGTGCTCAGAGGACTGCTGGAGGGAAGCTTGTTGGACGATGAGGATGTGCAGCATTACACGCGAATGGCTAAGCGCATAACCGTCGAGGGCTTCGAGCATTCCGGTCATGATATTCGCTCAGCGGAGCGGGACAAGCTCTTTGATGTGATCCAGACCTTTTTGAGCCATAATGATGAATAAATGTTGGTATGAAAAGAAGCGGGGGGACTAGAGATTCTCTAATCTCCTCCTCCACCGCCATCCCCGCCGCTGTCTCCGGATGAATGATCCGAGCTGTCGCTTTCCGCAGAACCGCCCTTGGACTTTCCGTGTCCGGATACGTCACCACCGGGAATAATAGGCACGCTACTGCTATCCTTATGTTGATTCGGATTGGAAGGGTTTTGTTTGTTTCGTTTGTAAGCCGAGATGATAATCATAAGGAATATCAAACCTAATAAGACGAATATGAGTGCCATGTTCAACCTCCTTTGACCACTTCAACTTCATCATAAGCTTAATAGAATGGTTTATGCAATCATGGGCGAGAAATAGAGAGGGGTCAATCGCATAGGGCAACCTTTCCAATCCCCTTTGCGTTTTAAAGGGTGACGGTTTAGATAAAGGAGAGGGCTTGGCGTGCGTAATCATATTCGGTTTCCGCTTGTTTTTATCGGAGCATTGTTACTCTGTATGTCGCTGGCAGCGGGCTGCTCCAATGATGAGTTTCACATGAAGCTTCGCTTGCTTGATCAGGAGTGGATCGAGAACAAGCTTATACAGGAAGGTTTTTCATTTGAGGAGAAAGATTTGTTTGAAATATATCGTCTGGACGTAGAGGGATTGCGATCGCAGAAGGCCTACGAACTGGACGACAATGAATCAAGTCTCTATATGTACATATTTGATTCCGAAGAAGAGCAATTCCAAGGACGGAAGCAGCTGGAGAGGCAGACGATTGCATTAAGCTATAAGCCCGCTTACTATGACATTAATAATGCGCTGCTCATTTATACAGACGGGGGCGTTCAGGATGATTCGTACAAGGAGCGAATCGATGAGCTGGCTCGCAATATGCGGAAGAAATAGGAAGACTGGCAACGATGTCGATGAGCTCGATTCCCGAGCATTTGACGCTCTCCATATACCCCAATGAAAGGACTCTGATAGACGCCTGCACAGATGTCTATTGTGGTTGAAGCCATTAATGATTAATGCTGTGAAAGAAGGCGGATGCCTGTTTTTCTGCTCATCAGCCCAAACCAACCGCGCCTAACTGAATAGACTGCTATCATCATAGTACGATGGGCGGGGTAAGGCGATGTCTGGATCCGGAGATGATGACAACAAAGGACTATCAGCGGACGACCTGGCTCTAATTGCGGCCGTCGTAGTCGTGATCGGGGATATACTAGGCTTATTGGCGGTACTTGCGGCAAGAAGCGAGAAGTCAGAGGACGAGTCGGCGGAAGCGCAAGTATCCGGCAGAAAGTCCAGGCGTAAGAAAAAGAAGCGCACATCGACGTAATGGAAGCCCTCTCATCTGCATACCTTCATAGAAAGGAAAGGGTGGGAGGCGAAAGGGATGGCGGCTGAATACGCTTATTTGGCCTTTAGCTCAATCATCATGTTCGGCATCATAGGCGTCGTGATCGGATCTCTGGCGGCATTCATGAAGACAGATTCCAAAGATTATGATGAACAATTCGTCTGGCAGCGGAAAATTCAGGAATAAGTATCGATTAGCGGGGTATGCTACTTCTTGATTGCCCAATTGAAGGAGGTAGCGAAGCATGGAGTCAACGAGCAACCAGCAGTCGGATACGAGAGAACAGATTGTAGCGGTGCAGAAGAATGGCGATGGAGATTTGACGGCGTTCAAGACTTCCGCCGGACGCGTACTCGATTATGCCAAGGCGCTTCAAGATGTACAGGCTGGACGAATCGCGGGCGTGAACGCATTCAAAGGCCGCGATGGCGAGACTTACATCCGTGGCGATGCCGACGGCGATCCAACCAACAACCTGGATCAGCTTCCCATATTTGAATAGATAGCGGCAAATGAAAGAACAAAGGAGCCGGATGCCATTCCCGCCTGAGGAGTGCATCCGGCTCCTTTTTCATATCTGCTTAAGGTTCTCCATTCTCGAATACCAGCTTTGCCTCGCCTTATACCTCATAGGTTTTCCTCTGCTCCACGAACTGCATAGGGCCAGTCCGGCCTCTGTGCTGCTCCATGGCGTCCCCGTAATGCATCAGCCATACCTTCTGCTGAATAGCCTCTGGCAATTGCAGCAGCTCGTCGAGCGTGGCATGTACGACGCCTGGAGGTTCCAGCTGGCAGTCGTGGAAGATCGTCTCCACGCCGTCCTGCACAAGCTCTTCCAAAAGAGGCGCATCGAATTTCATATCCGCTGTATAGAAGAAGCGACGGTTGAATCGGAAGGAGAAGCTCGCTTTGCCATCAATATGTTTTGTCTGTATCGGCTCGACCTGGATTCCCGGGGCCAGCTCCACCGTTTTGCCCGGCGCAAGCGCCCGGACATCGAAGAAGTCCGACAACTCCTGCAGATTCCCCTGTGTCAGTCCGCCTCTCAGCGTATGCTCCCACAGCGGCTCCACTAATGGCTCGGCAATATAAAGCACTGGCTTGCGCTGATGCTTGAACAGCATCTGAAAGGCGTATTCCTCAAGCCCGCCTACATGATCGCCGTGAATGTGGCTGATCAGCACGCCATCTAATTGCGAGAAGTCCAGATTGGCTTCATGCAACGCCTTGGGCAGCGTAATGCCGCAATCCAGAAGCAGCCGGTAACCGCCGGCTTCAATCAGGGCGTTATTGTTGTAATAGCGTTTGGCAAATGCGCTGCCGGTTCCAAGCATCGTAATCTGCATGATTTCTACCTCTCCCTTATGTAATCGCTCCCCTTCAATGTAACAAAATTTATAGGACAATGCCAACATCGGAAGCAAATTTGCCCATACCGACATACACTGTCAGAGCAGCAGGAAGAGTGGAGGAGAGTGGCCCGAGATGAGCAAGGGAAAAGGCAAGGTATCGAAGAAAAAGCAAATATCCAATGATCGGAAGCAAGTCACCTATAAGCTGGTTCTGTCCGATACATGCGCCGTATGCAAGACGCCTTGCGCGCGCGGTTTGAATTATTTGTCCCGTATGCAGGAACCGGGTGCGGTAGGGAAGGGCATACCTTGTATCTTAACAAAAACGTACGTCTGATTTCCCTGAATCATTTCCCAGGCAAGCGCAGATTTCAACAGCATTTGACAAAAGGGAAATCATTTGATCTCACGGTCAAAAAATGTTCCGAACAGCCGCAACTTTGTACAAGAAGAAGAGTATAACCTTACATTCAGAATATGCGGATGGGGGTTATGGCAGCCATGAATTTCAAGAAAGTGGCCATCTGGCTGATGCTGCTGTCTCTTTGCGGAGGGACGATCATCTTTGCGAATGCTGCTGCTCAGAAGGTGCGGGTGCTCATTAATGGCACCGAACTCGATTCGGGCGGCATTATCGTGGATGGCACGACATATTTGCCATTAAGGCAAGTTGCGGGTTCGATGCAAGCGATTGTGGAATGGGATAATGCAAGCAAGCGGGCAACGGTGTACAAGCCGAATGTCCATATGTTCATGTACCAGGGCAATAGCCCGTTCGGGGTTGTCAACAAAGGCTTCTCGGGCAAGATCAAAGTATTCTCTCAGATCGATAATTTGCAGACGGATATCAAATCTGTAAAAGTGACGATTACGGACCCAAGCGGCAGAGAAAAGCTCATTCAGAGCGAGAACGTGACGTCGTCGAATAACTTTTGGTTTGTTACAGAAGAATTCGATTATAAATTTGATGCCGTCGGAACCTATACGGTGCGATTCTATATGAAGGTAACGGATGCCGACGATTGGGCGGTTGTCTCCGAGAAGGAGATTCCAGCTATTGTGCCCAAAAAATAATGAAATGCTGCCCCGTTCATGACGGGGCATTTGTTTGACCTTATGCATCCTGACATGGTACGATTGGCAAGTATGACTACTTAATTGAAATGGGGTAACAAACATGAGCGAGCATAAGCACGAGCATGGGGAAGATTGCGGATGCGGACAAGACCATGAGCATGAAGAGCATGTCTTTATCGTAACAAATGATGAAGGCGAAGAGCGCGAGATGGTAATGGTATACACGTTCGAATCCGAGGAAAAGGTATATGCTGTTCTGCTGGATCGTCAAGATCCTGAACAAGACGGCGTTATCTTCCGCATCGAAGAAGAAGATGAGGAAGCGTTCCTGGTCGGCATCGAGGATGACGAAGAGTGGGATCGCGTAACGGCTATCTATGAAGAAATCGCTCGCACAGAGAACGAAGACCAATAAGGTCCAGTCTCCATCTGCGACATGACAGAGGGGCTCTCCCGCAGGATTATTCCTGGCGGAGAGCCCCTCTTTGCGATCATTAGCCAATCTAGTGCTGCGATTATTTTCTGGGATTGTAATAGATCGTCCGGCCATTGAACATGGTTAGCTCGGCTGCAAGCGACTTCGCCATATACCGGCAAAGCTCATTCGCCTTCGCCTTGTCGCCATGCGTCGCTTCGTCCGGAAGCACGACCTGGATGCAAGGTACTTGCTCGCCCGCGACGGATTGTGCCATGCCCGGACCGATAATCATATGTTTGTAATGAACGTTGATGCCTTTCAGGTAGAACCATCGCTCATCCCCGGAGGATTCGATCGTATAGGGGAAGGCGGCTCCGGCATAATTCCAGCCAAGCTGCTCGCCGGTCTTGGCTGTCTGTTCCTGGTAGCGGAGCAGCGTGCCTTGAATATGCTCGAGCGTCAGTTCCTGGTCCTCGGAGCCTTTCACCAGCTTAATGTAAGCGCTCTGACTCATCGCGGATCACCTCAAGCCCATCATAGCATGGGCCCGAGGAAGCTGGCAATAAGAGGAAGCATTAAGAAATCGCGGTTTCTTCCACGATAACTTTTACGAACTGGATGCTGCGGTCTTCCGGTCCTTTGACTGGCAATCCGACTTCCACGTGATCGACGATGTAGTCGATATTTTTTTGCGAGATAACCTCACCCGGCAGCAGAATCGGAATGCCCGGCGGGTAGACATAGATGAATTCAGCGATGATCCTTCCTGCGGATTCCTTGAACGGGACAACTTCCGTCTGGGCGTAGAACGCATCGCGCGGCGTAAGCGACAGCTGCGGAATATCAGGTATCTTCACCACAAGCTCGCGTGCTTCGGCGCCTTCGTAGAAGGCAGCGGACAGGCCTTTTAGCGCCTCCACCAATTTTGCTACCGATTCGGAGGTATCTCCAGGCGTAACTAGGCAAAGAATGTTATACATATCGCTCATTTCGATTTCCAAATTATAGTTGTCTCGCAGCCAATTTTCCGTCTCGTAGCCCGTAGTGCCGAGATGACGAACGTGGATTGTCACTTTCGTCGGGTCGTAATCGAATGTAGCTTCATCGCCAAGAATTTCTTCGCCGAAGCAATACAGGCCCGGAATCTCGTTAATCTGCTGGCGCGCGCTTTGAGCGAGTGCAATCGCCCGTTCTGCGATGTCGCGGCCGTTCAGCGCCAGATTGCGGCGGGAAGTGTCCAGCGATGCCAGCAATATATAAGAGGTCGAAGTTGTCGTCAGCATGCTGATGACGGTCTGTACGCGCTGCGGATTGACGCGCCCTTTGCGAATGTTAAGCACGGAGCTTTGCGTCATGGAGCCGCCCAGCTTATGGACGCTTGTAGCAGCCATGTCGGCGCCGGCTTGCATTGCAGACATCGGCAGCTTGTCGTGGAAGTGGATCAGCACGCCATGCGCCTCGTCAACAAGGACAGGGATGTCGTAACCATGGACCAGATCAACGATTTCCTTCAAGTTCGCGCAGATGCCGTAGTATGTTGGGTTGATGACGAGCACGGCTTTGGCGTCCGGGTGCCTCTCAAGCGCCTTGCGGACCGAGCGCGTCGTAATGCCATGGTCGATGCCCAGGTTATTGTCTCTGGCAGGCGAGATGAAGACCGGTCTGGCGCCTGCGAAAATAATCGCGGCCATGATCGATTTGTGAATATTGCGCGGGACGATAATTTTATCGCCTGGCGTGCAGACGGACATAATCATCGTGATGATGGCGCCGCTTGTTCCTTGCACCGAGAAGTACGTATAGTCGGCACCGAATGCATCGGCAGCCAGCTTCTGCGCTTCCTCGATCACGCCCGTAGGCTGATGCAGGTCATCCAGCGGGGCTATATTAATGAGATCGATCGACAAGGCGTTGTCGCCGATGAATTCACGAAACTCAGAATCGCTTCCGAGGCCTTTCTTGTGGCCCGGAATATGGAACTGAACGGGATTCTGCTCCGCATGTTGGCGAAGCGCAGTGAAGAGCGGGGTTTTTTTATGGTCCAACGCTATCATCCCTGCCTTTCCTGATAAGATGTACAAACAAAATAGAGTATAACAAAAACAAAGGGGATTGCAAGAAGCTTTTTATGAGGAAAGTACGGCTTGGAAGGGCAGCTTGGCATTTGTTCTTGAATTGTTCATAGATTGCTACTTTTGGGATATGGTACGATAGTTTGGTGGAGGGATAGCAGGATGAAAGACAAGCGATTACTTATAGTGATGTCCATACTTATGATTACCTTTATTGGCTTCGGCATTATCATCCCGGTTATGCCGGAAATTATTCAGGCTGCGGACCCTAAGAGCGCGGAGATCCATACAGGGAGAATGCTGGCGCTCTACTCTCTGGTTTCGTTTATTTTATCTCCGATATGGGGGACTTGGTCCGACCGGATCGGCAGACGCCCGATTATTTTGACAGGCCTGATCGGCTTCTCTGCGAGCTTTCTGTTATTCGGGCTTGCTGGAGACAATCTGACACTCATGTATGTTTCGCGTGCGCTTGGAGGCTTGTTCTCCGGAGCGGTCGCATCTGTCATCGTCGCTTATGTGGCGGACATTACGCCGCCGGAGCAGCGGACGAAGGGGATGGGGCTTGTCGGCATGTCCATCGGCCTCGGATTTACGCTTGGGCCGGGAGTAGGCGGCTTGCTGAGCGTCTTCTCGCTGAGCACACCGTTTTTTGCCGCAGCAGCTTTGGCGCTGGTCACGTTCGTACTTGCCTCGTGGAAGCTGAAGGAGTCGCTTACGCCTGACAAGCGCAAGCTTAAGTCGGAGAAGCGGGTGTCCAGATGGACGGCCTTCAGGGGTCCGCTCAAATATTTGTACGTTCTTGCCTTTTTTGTAACCTTTACACTGGCGGGCATGGAAGCTACACTTCAGTTTTTCGGCATGAAGCGCTTTGACGTCACGCCGCTTCAAGTAGGCCTCCTGTTCTTCGTATGCGGACTGGTGGGTGCTCTCGTACAAGGCGGTGTCGTTCGCCGCATGATCAAGAAGGGCGAAGAGCCGAAGTATATTGCTATCGGCCTGGTTATTTCAGCGCTAGGGTTTTTCCTGTTGCTGTTCGCACATTCGCTGTGGTGGGCAATCATGTCGCTGGCCGTATTCGGCATTGGCAATGCGCTGATCCGTCCTTGCGTTACTTCGTTAATTACGCAGAAGACGACAGTGGGACAAGGCGTCGCCTCCGGACTCAGCTCATCTATGGACAGCCTGGGCCGCATTGCTGGGCCGCTGCTGGGCTCCCTGCTCTTTACGGTGCAGATGGGCCTGCCGTATTTGCTAGGTGGCATCTTATGCCTGGCGGCGCTGCTGCTGGTCGTCAGATTCCGGTTTCTCGACGGCGCGCAGGAGAAGGAGAGAGCCGTTTCCTCCTAATCGCTGGAGCAGTACATCATAACTAAATCTGTATGAGAACCCGCAGGACAAGCCTTATGGCTGGTCTTGCGGGTTTTTCTTTAGCAGGGGGCCATTATGTTTGAGTTTTGTCTGCTTGCTGATGCATGTCGGTCTTTGGAATGCCTATTTTCCCCGACCAAAGTCTAATTCAGGCTCCGCCCAGCGAAGAGGTTCAATAACCGTCTCGAGACGTTTTTCCTGTTCTTTTCCAATCCGTATGATTAGAACAGACAAAACAGATCACCAAAGTTGGAGAAGGAGATTGAGCCTGAATGATGCACAAAATGACAAAATGGTCTTTCCGTAACAAGGCGGCGATCGGCTTATTGGTCGTAATGGCGCTAGTTATGGGGGTGATCAGCTATTTCCGGCTGCCGATGGAATTTCTGCCGTCGGCGGACAATCCGCAGGTTGTGATTGCGGCTATGGGCCAAGGTAGCGATGCCGGCACCATGGAGAAGCAAGTCACGAATCCGCTGGAGGAAGCGGTAATGTTCGTGAAAGGAAAGACGTCGGTTTTCTCTACAACGGGAGACGGCTATTCGCAAATTATTGTACATTACGACTCCAAGACAGACATGAAGGAAGCGAAGGCGGAGATCGAGACTGCAATAGCTGCTGTGAAGTTGCCGGCAGGTGTCATGAAGCCATTTGTCGTTCAGCAGAACACCTCGATGATTCCAATCGGCTGGATGATGCTTTCCTATGAAGCTGGACTTAGCCAGACGGAGAAGGAGAAGAAGCTGGAGAGCGTCCTTGCTTCACTCAAAAATATGGAAGGTGCCGGGCAGATTGTGGTCACAGGACGGTCCCATTCGACGGTAACCGTAAAACCCGATGCCAAGAAGCTGGAGGCTGCCGGCGTTCCTGTTCAAGCCTTGCTGGGCGTGCTTCAAGGCAGAGGTGTGTCGGTATCCCTCGGTGAGAAAAACATCGAAGGCACTCTCGCCAATGTGAATGTCGTCGATACCGTATCCGGCAAGGAAATGCTGGAATCGCTGCCGGTAGTGCCAGGAATAAAACTTGCCGATGTCGCAGAAGTGGAAATTGGGGCTTCTCAGGACAGCATAAGCCGTATGAACGGCAAGGAAGCGGTCATGATTACGATCGCCAAGTCGGGAGAAGCCAATGCGGTGAAGGTCGGCAACGGGATCAAGGAGAAGATGGAGCAGCTGAATGCGGAGCATGACGGGATTGAATTGACGCTGCCGCTAAGCACCTCCGAGTCGATCACGCATTCCGTCAATAGCATGATGAGGGAAGTGCTGCTCGGCGCATTGTTCGCAACGATCGTCATCCTGCTCTTCATGCGCAACTTCAAAGCGACGATCGTAACGATCGTTTCGATTCCGCTATCGCTGGGTATCACATTGTACTTGCTGCAAGTATCCGGCGTGTCGCTCAACATCATCACGCTGGGCGGTGTTGCTGTCGCAGTCGGCCGGCTGGTGGACGACAGCATTGTCGTCATCGAGAACATCTATAGAAGGCTTCAGCGAGAGGCGTTCTCCATCAAGCTCATTACGGATGCGACGAAGGAAGTAGCGTCGGCGATTACATCGTCCACGATCGTAACCGTAGCCGTCTTCCTGCCAATGGGCTTGCTTCGCGGCTCGCTGCAGGACTTCCTGCTTCCTTTCGCCCTGACCGTCACGTATTCCTTGCTTGCTTCGCTGCTTGTAGCCTTGACCGTTGTGCCGCTGCTCAGCGCCGTATTGCTGCGTGGAACGAAGGAGGCGGCGCATACGGGTTCGTCGCGCTTCTCGGCCTTTATCGCCTGGAACCTGAGGCATAAGTGGCTGCCGCTTGTCCTGTCGGTTGTGCTTCTCGCTGGCTCGGTCGGCGCCTATGTGGCGATGCCCAAGGGGGCGCTGGATTCCTCCAGTGCGGAGAACGTAAGCGTCGAGCTCCATTATGCCGGCGATACGCCGTCCAGCGAGGTTAGAAGCGCGGGTGAGAAGCTGGAGAGCTATATGCTGAACCATGCTTCGGTAGAATGGGTCATGATGTCGCTGGGCAATAGCGCCGACAGTGCGCAATATGGGCAAGTTGGCTCACCTACCCTGGTCTCGTACATTGTTGACTTGAAGGAAGGAGTCGATGCCGAAGCCTTTATGGAGGATGTGCGCAGTCAGAAGTCGGAGTATGCAAAAGCTGATCTTCAGGCAAATGCCGTGGATCTGATGATGGGCGGCGGTTCATCGACGATCTATGTCGATGTGACAGGGGATCATCTGGACCAATTGGCAGAGACAGCTGCCAAGCTTCAGCAGGAAATCGCATCTATTACAGGCGTGCTGAAGGTAGAGAGCAACCTGGAGGAGCAGAAAACCGTGTATACGTATCATCTGAAGCCGGAGAAGGCGAGCGGGGAGCAAGTGGCGATGCAATTGCACAGCTTGTTGAATCCGACGCCGATCGGCGCTATACAGGTAGCCGGAGAAGAGACGGGGGTGCTGCTGCTTCCTGTTGCGAGTCCGGGCAGCCGGAATGAGCTGAACGCGCTAACCGTTATGACGGATGAAGGTCCGCAGCCGATCGGCTCGGTAGCGGAACTGACGAAGTCAGAGCAGCCGTCGCTGTATTATCACAAGGATGGCAAACCCTATCTTCGCGTCACTGCCAGTGTAGACCCGAAGCAGCTTTCCGTTATTGGCGCCGATATTACGAAAGCAGTGACCGCCCTGGCGCTACCGGATGGCGTCAAGGCATCGGTAGGCGGGGCCTCTGCGGATCAGATGGATGATTTTGCGGATTTGGGCTTCACCGCACTGATCTCGATCGGCCTCGTATATCTGATTATGGTGCTGACGTTCAAGACGCTTAGAGCACCGCTTGCGATTATGATTTCGCTGCCGCTTGCAGCCATCGGCGCGATTATAGGGTTGCTGGTCTCCGGGGTCACACCGGACTTCACGTCGATGTTCGGAGCCCTCATGCTGATCGGCATCGTCGTGACGAATGCGATCGTACTGATCGACCGGGTGAAGCAGAACGAAGCGACCATGACGGTGCGCGACGCTCTTATCGAAGCGGCAACGACCAGAATGCGGCCCATCGTCATGACCGCGCTTGCTACCATCAGCGCCATGCTGCCGCTCGTATTCGGCAATCATGAATCCGGCAGCATTGTATCCCAGAGCCTAGCCATCGTCGTCATTGGCGGCTTGACCGCCGCTACGCTGCTGACGCTCATTATCGTTCCATGCGTGTATGAGCTGCTGTTCTTCCAGAAGTCCCGCAGGCAGAGAAGGGACGTCCGTCGCGAAGGAGTGGCAGAAGCAGCGGCTGCATCCGAGATTTAATAAGCTGTCGGAAGTGCGCTCTATGAGCACCCTATAAAAAAGGCTGTCCGGAAACAACGCCCGGGCAGCCTATTTCTACATATGAGTACCGTTTCATTAAACCGAGCAAGCCATCCGATAGATTGGCATGAGCTGCTCATAGGTGGACGATGCGTAAGCGAGCAGAGCGTCGCCGTCATGCAGCAGCTTATCGTCGGCTTTGACATGACGACCGATGAGCAGCTCTGCTTTCTGCACGTCGCGGAAGCGGATAAGCGCCTGCTTCCAGTCCTCATCGGACATGTCGCCGATGACCGTGCAATCCTTCTTCATGTGGTCCATCGACAGCACATAATCGGCAGGCACAGCAGTCTTTACCTCATCCAGATGGTTCATCAGATGAGCGGCAATTCCTTTTTTGTTCGGCACCTCATAGATCAAGGCAAGCCACAGGAACAGATGGTCATCGAACAGCCCCAGCTGGAAGTGGGGATGAGCCTTGTAGCCCCGTTTGTTATCGCATATCGATAACCAGGTGTCCTTCGGCGGATTCACTTTGCGTCGCGCATGCCGGGCAATATGCAGATGCATCTCCTTCCCGGCTGACGGTGCAAGCTCGGCCGTTAGACGCTCGCCCAGCGCCCGGAATTTGGGCTGGATTCTCTCCTGAATCCCTTGCATGCGCTCCTCAAGGCCTTGCATCTGGAATACATCGAAATCATGGGATGTAAAGCCCTCCAAGGAGGAGGGTAAGGCGGTGGAAGTGGTCGTCATGATCAGAGCTCCTTTGTACGAAATATTAGTTATATGAACAATAACGTGTCTCAAAAAATAATAATTATCATTATAGGCTAATTCGAAGTTCTTATCAACCGGAGGGGCAGCAGAGAGCCTTTTTTTGAACGTAAAGACGGTCTCTTCGGAAAATTAGTCAATAATCCAAGTTGCCATAACATATGATGGAGTATAAGATATTAATAAGAACAAATTATCAGAACATTTCGTCAACTATACTGACCAAGGGAGGGATTGCCGTGAACAAAAGCTATGAGGTCGAGTATTGCAATTTGGAGCTGCGATTCGAACGCCGGCAAATCCAAAATCTCATCCGTGATCTTATTCAGGAAGGGTACTCCTTGTATTGGAGCGAGACGGAGGGACAGTTTCTGGTGTCGATACGCACCGGACGCAAGCTGGTGAAGCTGCATTTCCAACGTATGAAAAACCGGTACAAAATTGTAGGCGATTATGTCATCAAGGATGAAAAGCTGTCAGAACTGCTGGAAAAGCTGATTAATGACACACGTGGACATGCGGTCGTGAAGCGGATCAAGGATCGTCAAATCGTAATCGAGAATATTATGTTCGGTGAGATTATACGACTTGTGGAGGTGTCAGGAATGGAGCACCGGATTATTTATCAGAAGAAACCTTTTGTCACGATAGAAGAAATGATCAAAGCCTTTCAATCGAAGCGGGCGGAGGAGCGGGTTGCCGTGCTTAGGTATGAGCTGGACTACGAGTTGTCTGTCCTGCACGAGGCTTTGGAGGCCAATGACGAGGAAGCGGTTACATTATCGAAGGAGCGGCTGACTGCGCTTCGGTCAGAGATGCTGCAGCTGGAGCTGTAACGGATGATTTTCCATCGCCAAAGTCTTCAATTAGAACGATCTTATGCCGGACGCCGGGGGCGAAAAGCATGGGGTCGTTTTTATGTGCGAATGAGCGGATATAAGAAAAACTTTGGACTTCAGTTAAGAAAACTAATGGCTCACAGCGACATTTTTCGGAGCAAACGGTTTTCATATCCGTTCAAAAAGAGTAGAATAAAGCTATTGTGACTAAATATAATGACGAAGGATGGAAGAACCAGATGTCAAAACAACAGATTGGCGTAATCGGAATGGCCGTCATGGGCAAGAATCTTGCTCTTAATATTGAAAGCAGAGGTTTTACGGTATCCGTGTTCAACCGTTCCCGCGAGAAGACGGATGAGCTGATGAAGGAAGCGGCCGACAAAAACCTGGTGCCTACTTTTACAATTGAAGAATTTGTACAATCTCTTGAGACGCCTCGCAAAATTCTAATCATGGTACAAGCAGGCGCAGGTACGGACGCAACAATCGATTCCCTTGTTCCGCTTCTGGATCAAGGCGACATCATCATCGACGGAGGCAACGCGTACTTCCCTGATACGCAGCGCCGCAGCAAAGATCTGGAGGCGAAAGGCTTCCGCTTTATCGGTACTGGCGTATCCGGCGGTGAAGAAGGCGCACTGAAAGGACCGTCCATCATGCCTGGCGGCCAGAAGTCCGCTTATGAGCTGGTTGAGCCGATTCTGACGGCTATCTCTGCCAAAGTCGGCGAAGACGCATGCTGCACGTACATCGGTCCCGACGGAGCGGGCCATTACGTGAAGATGGTTCACAACGGCATCGAGTACGGCGACATGCAATTGATCTGCGAAGCTTATGACCTGCTGAAGAACGTGCTGGGCGTCAGCACCGAAGAACTGCATGAAATTTTCACAGAGTGGAACAAAGGCGAGCTGGACAGCTACCTGATCGAGATCACTCGTGATATCTTCTCGAAGTATGATCCAGAGACGGGCAAACCGATGGTTGACGTTATTCTGGACTCTGCCGGCCAGAAGGGCACAGGCAAGTGGACAAGCCAAAGCTCCCTTGATCTGGGCGTTCCGCTGTCCATCATTACTGAATCCGTATTTACGCGCTTCTTGTCCGCTATGAAGGATGAGCGCGTCGCTGCAAGCAAAGTGCTGAAAGGGCCTGCGAAGGTTCCATTCCAAGGCGACAAGGCAGCCTTCATCGAAGCGGTTCGCAAAGCGCTGTTCGCGAGCAAAATCTGCTCATATGCACAAGGCTTCGCACAAATGCGCGCTGCATCTGAAGAGTACGGCTGGGATCTGCGCTACGGCGACATCGCGATGATCTTCCGCGGCGGCTGCATTATCCGCGCCCGCTTCCTGCAAAATATTAAAGACGCGTATGACCGCGATCCTGAGCTGCGCAACCTGCTGCTTGATTCGTACTTCCAAAATATCGTGGAATCGTACCAAGGCGCATGGCGTGAAGTGGTTGCAACAGCTGTGACTAGCGGCGTTCCGGTACCGGCGTTCGCAAGCGCGCTGGCTTACTTCGACAGCTACCGCACTGAGCGTCTGCCAGCGAACCTGCTGCAAGCGCAGCGCGATTACTTCGGAGCTCACACGTTCAAGCGTGTGGACAAAGAAGGTTCGTTCCACTTCAACTGGCTGCAATCCTAAGACTCACGGTCCTGGATAAGGCCATGGGAAGCTTGCTTAAGCCAGAGTCTTAACCGGTCAGCTTCTTGATCGCAGTAATGCCTGCGCTGAATAAGCGCCATGGAGGCTTCGGCAAAGTATAGAAAGTTTTGCAACAGGCGTGGCTGCGACAGTCCCATCAACGATGGGTCTTCGTCAGCCACCTTTTTTTTGATATAACCCAGCATCCATACCACATCATCTCGGCATAGGGGATGCTCGGGGTCAAGGATGAGGTCGATTCTTTTTTGCGTTAAGAATAGGGAATTGGGGTAGGATTCGCTTGACATAAGCGCAGTCACTCCGATCATGGAATATGCATCAGCTATGCATCTTTATCATCCATACGGCATAATCAACTTTTTTATACCCTCTTCTCGCAAAAAAATGATATGATATGGAAGAATTCACGCCTTTAAAGGGCAAAAGGATGATGATCTTGTCAGTATCCCCGAAAGGAAAGGTAATATTGATCGGCTTCATGGGGACCGGCAAATCCAGCGTAAGCCGGTTGCTTGCGGAGAAGCTGGAGTGGAGCTGTGCCGATTCGGACGAAGAGGTGGAGCGCGCGGCAGGCCGCAGCATCTCAGACATCTTCGCTGAAGACGGAGAGCAAGCGTTCCGCGATATGGAATCCCGTGAGCTGCGCAAGCTGCTGGAGCAGCCCTCGCATGCTGTTATCGCTACTGGAGGCGGGGCTGTGCTGCGCGAGGAGAACCGCAGCGCCATGCTGAAGCATGGCTTCGTGGCCGCGTTGTCCTGCGATCCGGAGAGGATCATTGCCCGGGTGCTGCTGGACAAGTCCAGACCGCTGCTGAAAGGCGCTGTTCGCGAACGCGTCTACGGGCTCCTGAAGACGAGGAAGGGCGCTTATGATTTTGCCCACTTGACAGTCGATACGACGGAACTGTCGGTCGAAGATGTCGTTGACCGTATTGTAATGGCGTGGAAGCAACATTCCACTTTCCCATAAATCATAATGTTGAAGGAGAGCTATTGAAGATGGATGTAATCGTAACGCCGACTCCAAAGCTGCAAGGAAGAATTGAGGCCCTGTCCTCCAAAAACTATACGACACGCTACCTGCTTGTCGCCGCACTGGCGGAAGGCACGAGCACGATATATTATCCGGCTCATAGCGAGGACAGCGATGCGATGCGCCGTTGTATTCGCGATCTGGGCGCAACCGTAGAAGAAGACGATGAGAAAATTGTCATTACAGGATTTGGCCGCCATCCGAAAGCGGTCGATCAATTGGATGTTGGCAACGCCGGCGCTGTGCTGCGCTTCCTCATGGCGATTGCATCCCTATGCCCTGACGTAACCTTTATCAATCGTTACCCGGATTCCCTCGGCAAGCGTCCGCATCATGATTTGATCGAATCGCTTGGCAAGATGGGCGTTACAATTGAGCATAATGAAGGCAAGCTGCCGATTACAATCAAGGGCGGACAGCCGCGCGGGGGACATATTCAAGTGTCTGGGAATATCAGCTCCCAGTTCCTGAGCGCGCTTCTGTTTCTTACGCCGCTTCTGGACGAGGACAGCGAAATCGAAGTGTTGCATGATCTGAAGTCTAAGGTTGTAGTGGGACAGACGCTTGAAGTATTGGAGCAAGCGGGCATTGTTATACATGCCGATGAAGATTACATGCGCTTCCGTGTGCCGGGCCGTCAGAGCTATCAGGCGAAGACGTACCATGTTCAAGGGGACTACCCTGGTTCTGCTGCAATTCTGGCAGCGGCTGCCGTTACGGAGTCGGATGTTATCGTGAACCGTCTGATGGAGAACAGCAAGCAAGGCGAACGAGCGGTTGTTGACGTGCTGAAGATGATGGAAGTGCCGCTTACGCATGAGAACGGCGTAGTGCATGTGAAGGGCACTGGCAAGCTGAAGGCAGTGGAATTTGATGGCGACCATGCGACGGATGCGGTGCTGGCTATGGTAGCAGCAGCTGTGTTCGCCGAAGGCACATCTCGCTTCTACAATGTAGAGAATCTGCGTTACAAAGAATGCGACCGCATTACCGATTACTTGAACGAGCTGCGCAAAGCGGGGGCCAACGTGGAAGAACGCCAAAGTGAGATTATTGTACACGGGCGTCCGGAAGGCGTTGAAGGCGGCGTCGATATCAATGCGCATTACGACCATCGCGTTATTATGGCGTTATCTATTGTCGGCTTGCGCTCGAAGAAGCCGATTCGTATCCATGACGCACATCATGTAGCCAAGTCCTACCCGATCTACTTCGATCATCTGACGGCGCTCGGCGCTCAGGTGGAATGGGTCGAGGGATCGCACTAACAGATTACCCACTTTTTTGGAGGTGCAGCCATGTCTTTTCAAAACCCGGACAGAGAGCAGATCAAAGAGATATTGAGCGGCAGCGATACGATTGCGGTTGTCGGCTTGTCCGATAATCCTGAGCGAGTATCGTATATGGTGTCAGAGGCGATGCAGGCCAAAGGCTATACGATCATTCCCGTTAATCCCAACGCGGATACGATCTTGGGCCAGAAGAGCTATGCCAAGTTAAGCGACATTCCTGTTCCTGTCGATATCGTGAACGTCTTCCGCCGCAGCGAGCATACGCCGCCGGTTGCGGAAGAGGCGGTGGCGATCGGCGTGAAGACGCTTTGGCTGCAGCTTGGCATCTTGAATGAGGAAGCGGGCGAGATTGCAGCTTCGGAAGGTTTGAACGTGATTATGGATCGCTGCATCAAGGTAGAAGATTCCATTCTTCTGCCGGGCGGAAAATCCAAAACCTGACGCTCATAATTCAGACGTGTCTACTCCACAATAAGAAAGGCTTCTGAAGTGAAGGGGATGACCGCAGCTATAGGCGGCTTTCGCTTTGCTTTCTGAAGACTTATGGTGAAACCCAAGGAGGACACAACGTGAATCAATATTCGCAACAGCCGGCACAGTACCAAGGCGGTCAACAACAACAGTTTTCGAATGCAGGCCAAAACTTCCAACCATCTGGCTATGTTCAGTCCCATTATCAAGGACAACTTAGCTACCCGTCGTTTGGCCGGGAATCCCAATCTATTGTAAGCCCGTCTTACAATAACGCCGGGTCCCAGCATTCGTCATATGGCTACCAGCAGCATGCTGCTCCAGCCATTCATTCCTACTCGCAGCCGGCCGTTTCGAATCACGCGTACCAATCCCATGGGCCGGTGCAAAGCCATGCAAGCTCGCCTGCTACTGCATTCGGCGACGTAGGTCCGGTTATTGCGCGCTATGGCTATCAATCTGGTCCAGATGCACAAAACCAAGGCTTTAGCCAGCAACAATACGGCCAACAATCGTATCAACCGGCTCAATATTCGCAACAATCGTATGGCCAAGCGGGATACCAGTCTCATGGACCTGTTCATTCCAACACGTCCATTAACCCGGTATACCAAGCGACGAATGCTTACGAGCAATCCGGCCCGGTTATTGCGCGATATGGTTATCAGTCCTCCAGCGCGCAATCGAATCAATACTCCCGTTAAGAATCCGTTCGTTACGGGATAGAATCATCAACGAAGGACGGGCCGAAAGGCCCGTCTTTTTATTTTGACAAATGGGGAGCGAGAGCTTAACATCGTAATAGATGTGAATGAGACAGACTAAGCATATACATGCGATTTGACGTTTTAGGAGGTTCAGAATGACATTCATAGGGAGCTTGCAGCAATTGGGCAGAGCTTTCATGCTGCCAATGATCGTGCTGCCTGGCGCGGCTGTGTTTTTAAGCTTGAGCCAGCTGCCCTGGGATTACATAGGTTTACCCGGTATGCCTGCGCATCTTCAAGCGGCAAGCGAGATCATCTTTATGTATTTGCCGTTTATATTCGCGCTTGGCGTCGCGCTTGGTCTAACCGGCAATGCGTTAGCTGCCGGAATGGCCTCTTTGATCGGCATGATTATTTATACCGGCATTACAGGCTCTGCGGACGGGAACATTGAGCCAACGGTAATGATCGGAGCTATTATTGGGATTATATCGGGCATCAGTCATGAACGGTTCAAGGATTTAAGATTGCCGGAATATATCCAGTTTTTTGGCGGTCCGCGATTTGTTCCGCTTTTTGTCAGCTTTATCGCGTTGTTATTTTCAATTGGCATGATTAATGTAGCACCTTATCTGGAAGCCTTGCTGGTCAAGCTGGGTGATATCGTCGCATCGGGAGGCGGCTTTGGCATATTCCTTTACGGGTTTATCCACCGGATCTTAGTCGTCTTTGGCCTGCATCACTTGGTCAGCCATGTGTTCTGGTTCCAGATTGGGGGCTATGAGACAGAAGCCGGGAATATGGTGTACGGCGACTTGCCGAGGTTCTTTGCCGGCGATCCTACAGCGGGAAGCTTCATGGCCGGTTTGTATCCGACGATGATGTTTGCGCTGCCGGCCATTGCATTTGCCATTATTCATGAGGCAAGGGAAGACCTTAAGCCCAAGATTCGGAAAACGTTTCTCTATGCTGCGCTTGCTTCGTTCCTGACAGGCGTAACGGAGCCGGTTGAATTTGCTTTTCTGTTCGTAGCGCCGTATTTGTACGTTGTGCATGCGATCCTATCCGGCATTATTATGTGGGTTACCTACGAATTAGGCATCTTGCACGGCTTCTCCTTTTCGGCGGGAGCGATCGACTTTGTCATTAATGAACATCTCGCCACGCGGGGCTGGCTGCTGATTCCGATTGGTATCGTCGTAGGCATCGTCTATTATGTCTTGTTCCGCTGGGCTATTCGCCGCTTCCGCATTCCGACGCCTGGACGCGAGGAAGGCTCCCAGCTCGATGAGTGGGCTGGCGATATTCCGTATCGCGCTCCGCTCATTCTGCAAGCGATTGGCGGTAAGCAGAACATTATACAGATGGAATCCTGTATTACCCGTCTCAGGCTGAAGGTATCCAATGAGAAGGTGCTCGATATTAACGCGCTTCGCAATCTTGGCGCGGCGGGCGTCATACGACTGGGCGGAGGCCATGTCCAGGTCGTGTTCGGCACGTACTCCGAGCTGATTCGCGAGGAAATGATGAAGGCCATTCAGAGAGACCAGGCGCAAGTGTTGTTCCATTCGCCGATGCAGGGACGGATGATTCCGCTTGAGGAAGTGCCGGATCCGATCTTTGCCGGCAAGCTGGTGGGAGAAGGCGTCGCCTTCCTGCCGGACAAGGGCGAGCTTGTCTCGCCTGTAAAGGGAACAGTCATCCATATTTATCCGACGATGCATGCGATTGGGATTAAGACAGAAGAAGGTCTGGAAGTGCTGCTGCATATCGGCATCGACACGTCCAAGCTCGCCGGAAAGTCATACTTCCAGGCGGTCGTGAAGGAAGGCGACGAGGTGACGCCGGGGATGCTGCTGATCCGCTTTAATCTGCAGAAGGTGCGCAAGGAGAGCAAGTCACTTGCCACGCCAATGGTCATCACCAATTCCGATCGGGTCCGCTCATGGCGCTTTGCGCCGTTCAAAGCGGTGAAGAAAGGACAGTCTTCGGTTATGTCAGTTGTGCTTAAAGAGAGCAACGGTGGAGGGGAAACGCAATGATTCAAGGAATAGGCGCCTCGTCAGGCATCGCGATCGGAAAATCGTTCGTGCTGCCGAACTGGGAGTGGGAAGTGCCGGACCAAAAGATCGATGTAGCCGACTTCGCCCGCGAGTTTGAGCGGGTATATGAAGGCATTCGGACATCGAAGCATGAGATCGAGCAGATCAAGGATGAGCTGAGGGAGGTCGTCGGCTCGGAAGAGACGAATATATTCGACGCTCATCTCGCCATATTGGATGATCCGGTTTTCATGAATGAAATTCAGGGCATTATCCAGCGCCAGTACAAGGCGGCCGAAGTGGCGGTGAAGGAAGCGATCGATCACTTCGTCACGATGTTCGACTTGCTGGACGACGATTACATGAAGGAGAGGGCGCTTGATATTAAGGATGTCGGCAATCGCCTTCTCAAGCATCTGCTCGGCGTACCGGAGATTGCGCTGCCGGTGGACACGCAGCCCTTCATCCTTATTGCGAAGGAGCTGTCGCCTTCCCAGCTCGCCCATATTAACCCGGATCATGTGCTTGGCATTGTGACGCTGGCAGGCAGCACGACCTCGCATTCGTCGATCATGGCCAGAGCGCTGGGCGTTCCGCTCGTGGTAGGCGTGGAACAAGGATTGACAGAACCGATTATGACTGGTCAGACCATTGTCATTGACGGCAGCGACGGCACAGTCTATATCGATCCCGTAGAGGCTGTCATCGAACGCTATAATCAACTGCATGACACGCAGAAGGAAGAGAAGAAGAAGCTTCAGCATTTCGCCACGCGTCATTCGGTGACACCCGATGGCAAAGCTTTGCGTCTGGAGGCGAATATCAGCTCCATCAAGGAACTGGAGATTGCACTGTCGAGCGGTGCGAATGGCGTAGGGCTATTCCGAACCGAGTTTCTATATATGGACCGCAATCGTTTTCCACGGGAAGAGGAGCAGTTCGAGGTGTACCGCAGCGTCGCTGAGAAGCTGGACGGAGATCCGCTTGTTATTCGAACGCTGGATGTAGGCGGAGACAAGCAGCTGGATTATTTTGAGCTGCCAGAGGAAGACAACCCGTTCTTGGGCTACCGCGCCATTCGCATTTCGCTTGACCGCACCGATCTCTTCAAGACGCAGCTTCGTGCGATCCTTCGCGCAAGCGTATACGGGCAGGTGAAGCTGATGTATCCGCTAATCTCGTCGGTAGACGAAGTGCGCAGCGCCAATCGGATATTGAACGAAGCAAAGATGGAGCTGGAGCAGGAAGGTATTCCTTATGACAAAGGGATGAAGGTCGGCATTATGATCGAAGTGCCTGCGGCCGTCATGATCGCGGATTTGCTGGCGCAGGAGGTCGATTTCTTCAGCATCGGGACCAATGATCTCGTGCAATTCACGCTTGCGGTAGATCGCATGAATGAAGAAATCTCCCATCTGTATGAGCCTTTTCATCCGGCGCTGCTGCGGATGCTGAAGCTGACGGTGGATGCTGCGAAGCGATCCGGTATTACGGTAGGCGTATGCGGCGAGTTGGCCGGGGACATGCGAGCCCTGCCGATCTGGCTGAGTCTGGATGTCGATGAGCTGAGCATGTCGGCCCATTCGATCTTGCATGTGAAGGAGCGGCTTCTCGGGACGAAGCAGGAGGAGAGCAAAGGATTACTGGATCAGCTGCAGCTGTGCCGCACGAGCTCGGAAGTTATCGCTATGCTGGAGGCTTTCAAGCGCGAGCCGAAAGAAAAAACAGCGAATGGTTAACCCATTCGCTGTTCCAATGCGTCCACGAACGCTTTCGCATAAGGCGGAAGGTCCGGCGGACGGCGCGCGGAGATGAGATTGCCGTCGACGACCACCGGCTCATCATGCCAGGTCGCACCTGCATTCTCCATATCGTCACGTATGCCGGGAGTGGACGTCACCCGGCGGCCCTCCAGGATTTTGGCGGAGATGAGCACCCAGCCGGCATGGCAGATTTGCCCGATCGGCTTGTTCGCCGCATTCAGCTCCTGAACGAGCGACAACACTTTAGGATATCGTCTCAGCTTGTCCGGCGCCCAGCCGCCCGGCACGAGAAGACCAATGATTTCCTCGCTGTTCACTTCGTCAAATGCCAGATCGGCAACGGCCGGTACGCCGTATTTGCCAATATGGGTTTTTCCCTTCTCTGGACCGGCATATAAGACGGTAGCTCCGGCTTCGCGTACGCGGTAGACGGGATACCATAGCTCCAAATCCTCGAATTCATCGTCTAGCAGGCAGATCACCGTTTGGTTCTGCAAGGACATGAGATCCCCTCCCTCTCCATGAAATGGTTACATTCATATTGTAGCGAAGGAGTATATATGAATCAAATGAGTTATAAAAAAAAGCTATTGTCAGGGCGCCGGCTTATCCGGTTCATACCCGCCGTGCTTTGGATGGCTGTCATATTTACGCTGTCGTCCCGAACGGGTGATCAAGTGGGAACGGTGCTGCCGTTTTTTCAGAAGCTATTTCCCAATATGACGGATTTTAATTGGGGACATTTTGTCAGTTATTTTATTCTTGCAGCCACTTTTGATTATGGCTTTGGCGTACGCTCAGATAAGCTGTTGATGAAGATTGCCATTGTGCTGTTATGCGGCTTGTATGGTGTGACCGACGAGTACCATCAGTTGTTTGTAGATGGAAGAATGATGGATATCATGGATGTGCGCAATGATATGATCGGGGCAGCCATTTGGACGATTTTGGTGTCGATTCCGGTCATTCGCCGAATGTGGCGGCGCATTGCGGCTTGACCGCCTTTCATGACTTTTAGTAGTAAAAATTACATAGCCGTATAAGCAGGAGTTTTGCCAAAAAAGGTCGAATATTTTACTCACTCTCAGTAGGAATACGATTAGGTAAGATAGCGGTTCTGCCGCTATGAGAAGGAGCTGACCATCTTGCGTAAGACATGCCATTGCGGTGAGACGATGACGATGAAGCTGCGCACCGTCATCTATTCAGGAAAGGTTGAGATCGACAATGTGCCGATCTTCTCTTGCACGACCTGCAGCAGAAGCGAAGTGATTCCGGAGGTAAAGCCGGATTTGACCGGATTGATTGCCCAGCTCGGGGCTGAGCCAAATAAAGGCACGTTCCTGTTTAACGAATGCAATGAATGGGCAGATTTGTTAGTGGAAGCCAAAGCGAACAAGCAGCAGCCAGAGTTGCATGAAGTTGAGGCGCTGATCGAGCAGCGGGTGAATATGCTTCTTGATCTGCACTTGCTGGCACAGTCGCTCGAGGATGAGGCGTGGATTGCCGACATCAATAAGCGGCTTCAGCAAATAAGCAGAAGAAGGCTTCATACATAACGTCCTGCGCTCTATAGCGAATTATTTCGCTTGTACGGCTCTGATAATAAGGCTTCCGTGACGGCATGTCCTTCATGCGTTTATTGACGCGGCGGGACATGGGCCTCAACATTCGCACATTCGGATGGCGCCCGCTCTGGCGTACATTGCGAAAAGTAATATTTTGTCGTATCATTACTCTAATATGTGGCGTACGAAAAAATAAAATTCTGAGCAAATGGAGAGAGAATCCGTGACGGTAACCATTTATGATGTAGCAAGAGAAGCAGGTGTGTCGATGGCTACGGTATCCCGGGTCGTGAACAATAACCCGAACGTTAAGCCAGCGACGAGAAAGAAAGTGTACGAAGCCATTGAACGTCTGGGCTATCGACCAAATGCGGTAGCTCGCGGACTTGCGAGCAAAAAAACAACGACGGTAGGCGTAGTCATACCGGATATTTCCAATGCGATTTTTGCCGAAGTGGCACGCGGAATCGAAGATATCGCGAATATGTATCATTATAATATTATTTTGTGCAACGCAGACAAGAAGAAGGATAAAGAAATCCGCGTAATCAATACGCTTCTGGAGAAGCAAGTCGACGGCCTGTTGTTCATGGGCGGCGCAGTTACGGATGACCACTTGCAAGCGTTCAAGACAGCGAACGTTCCAATTGTGCTGTGCGCGACAAGTGACGACAACAACCAAATTCCTTCCGTGGACATCAACCATGAAGAGGCGGCTTATGATGCTGTCATGAAATTGGTATCCCAGGGACATAAGCGCATTGCCATGATTAGCGGCACGCTGCAGGACCCTTCGAATGGCTATGCGAGATTTCAAGGCTACAAGCGCGCGCTGGAGGAATCGGGCATTACATACGATGATACTTTGGTTCGCATCGGCAATTACCGGTATGAGTCCGGCGCCGAGGCGATGAAATATTTTATCGATCTGGCGGAACGCCCGACAGCCGTATTCTCCGCTACGGACGAAATGGCGATTGGCGCGATTCATTGCATTCAAGATTCCGGCTTGCAGGTGCCTGCGGATATTTCCATTATCAGCGTAGACAACAGCCGCATGGCGTCCATGGTTCGTCCGCAGCTTACTGCTGTCGCTCAGCCGATGTATGATATCGGGGCGGTATCCATGCGTCTGCTTACGAAGCTTATGAAGAAGGAAAATGTCGAACAATCCAAGGTTACACTGCCGCATGAGATTGTAAATCGTCAATCGGTAGGGGGAATATAATAAACAATGGCTATATCGAAAATCGGCATCATCGGCGCAATGGCGGAGGAGATCGAGCTTCTTCACCAGCATGTCGCCGTCGCTTCGGAATTTACGAAAGCGGGCATCACGTATTATGAAGGCACCCTGCACGGAAAGCAGGTTATCTATTGCAAGTCGGGCGTTGGCAAAGTGAATGCCGCGGTTTGTACTCAAATTTTGCTGGATGCGGGCGCAGAATGCGTTCTGTTCACGGGCGTGGCGGGAGCGCTGGACCCTAAGCTGGATATCGGCGATATCGTCGTATCGGAGAGCTGCATTCAGCATGACATGGATTGTTCGCCGCTGGGCTTTGCCAAAGGCGTCATTCCGTTCCATCCGCGCTCTGAATTCGCAGCGGACAAGCAGCTTGTCGAGCTAGCGTATGCAGCAAGCGAGAAGCTGTTCCCGGGACGCAGCCTGAAGGGCAAAGTTCTGTCCGGCGACCAATTTATCGCCAGCCGCGAAGCGGTGGAGGCGCTGCATCAGACGATGCAAGGCGCTTGCGCCGAGATGGAAGGGGCCTCCGTCGCTCAAGTATGCGACATGCACGGCGTTCCTTATGTTGTGATCCGCTCCATGTCGGACAAGGCTGACGGCTCCGCACATGTCAACTTTGCGGAATTCACGGGGAAAGCCTCGACGAATTCACATCAGATCATCGACGAGATGGTCAAACATATCTAAGCACTTATAGGGCCGCTACGCCATCGCAAACGATGGTGGAGCGGCTTTTTTATGCGGTTGATTGAGCCGGGCTGAGAAAAGGCTTGACCAAAATACATTGGAATAAATTAAATTTAATTAGCGATGCAAGGTATCGCTATGCTCACTTAATGCTTCAACAGGCAAATTAGCGTTGCAGGGCATCACTAAATTCACAAAACACGACAAATCGGCCGAATAGCGTTGCAAGGCACCGCTAAATTCACATAACTCATCAAATCGGCTAAATAACGTTGCGAGGCACACTAAATCCACAAACCCCCTCAAAACGGCAAAACAACGTTTCGTAGCACCAATACATTCACAGACGCGACAAATTATCATGCTCCCGATTAGAAGCACCGCTAGTTTCTTATCGCACCAACCAGCTATTGTTATACTCCTTACTCGCACCCTTACTGCAAAATAGCTATCAGCCAGACGCTGTGCGCTGGCTGATAGCTATTCGGGTTGCTTACCGTTATAGAGCAAATGACGTTCCTATGATACCTACATTCACATAATTCCTATAACATGTTATAAATCCTGTATCACAATCGACTGTGTATTGCGGTTCTGCTCGTTAATGATGTCGCGGCGCGGGATCGGCGGGATGGCGGAGCTGTCGTCCTGCCAGTCGTCTGGCAGCGGGACGGGACTTTTATCCCTCCAGCGCTCCAGCCAGGGAGCCGGCAGCGCCTTTACTTCATGCGCCCGGATGGCTGCGGCCAGCGGATGATCCGTCATCTCCAGCCATACTTGGGCCCATGCCCGTGGAACGACGCGCCATATATCGTAGCCGCCACCGCCTAGTGCGACCCAGCGGCCTTCTGTATACGTGTGTGCCAATTCATGCAGAATAGCGGGAATCTCCTGATAGATGCGCATGCTGCAGTGGATATGCGACAGCGGGTCGTACGCATGGGCGTCACAGCCGTGCTGGCTTAGAATCACATCAGGCTTGAATGCCTCAATCACCTTTCGGATCGTCACATTAAAGCTTTCCAGCCACGATTCATCTTCGGTGAACGGCTCCAGCGGCACATTAAAACATGTGCCAAAGCCTTTGTCTACACCTTTCTCGTACGCATATCCGGTACCGGGAAACAGGTATTTGCCGGTCTCGTGAATCGAATACGTACACACATCGGGATCATCGTAGAAAGACCACTGGACGCCGTCTCCATGATGGACATCCGTATCGATGTAGAGAACGCGGGCGTTATACTTGTTGCGAATATGCGTGATGGCAATCGCAGCGTCATTGTACACACAGAAGCCCGAGGCGCGGTCTGGGAACGCGTGATGCAATCCTCCGGCAAGATGGAAGGCGTGCAAGGTGCGACCGCTCATAACGGCTTCTGCGGCTTCTACAGAGCCTGTTACGATCGCGCAGGCCGCTTTGTGCAGTCCGGGAAAAAAAGGCGTGTCCTCCGTTTGCAGTCCGAATTGCTCGGCAAGCACCGCTTTGCTGCGGGGATCATCTTCCGTATCCAACATTTTGACGGCTTGCACATAATCGTGGCGGTGCACGAGCTTAAGCATATTATCATCAATTAGATAATCAGGCCGTATGATCTGTTCGTTCGTAAGCGCTTGCGTTTCCTTCAGCAGATCGATCGTTAACGCTTGACGGATCGGATCGAAGGGATGGTCATCATGAAATTTATAGCCGGATGAATCGGGATGATGAATGAATACAGCGTTTGATACCATTCTGAGCTCATTTCCTTTCCCTGCAAAATGTACGGCTTAATACATGAATCGATTGCGAAACCGGACTCGGTCGAACTTCTCGATGGAGCTGAGCGGCACTTCTTTGCCGATACGGACCATGAGGCAGTTCGCGGGATGCGAGCAAATCTCCGGATCATCGGTGGCATACCAGATCATGTCTGCTGATTTCATTAAGTTTTCCATCATGGTGCGGTAATCCCATACGTTCAGGCCTGTGCCCTCGAGATCCCAGTGCCAGTAATATTCCGTTGTGTATACAATCATATTTTCCAGCTGTTCCTCGGCAAAAGCCATGTTGATCAGACGCTTGCCCAGCCCGTAGGACCGGTAATCATTGGCGACCTCAATCGCCCCAAGCTCGACCAGATCTTCCATGCCGCCTTCGGACCAGCGCTCGAGCTCATCCGGGTAGTGGAACGTTACATATCCGACAATCAAGTCGCCCTCGCGGGCCAAAATAATACGCCCTTCCTCCAATCCGGCAATTTCCACGAGCGCTTCATGCTGGTCCTTCGGTCTGCGGAAGGCATCCAGCGACTGATGCATCGTGTATGTGGCCAGGCGATCGGGAGGGATAGGCCCCTCAATAATCAGCTCGTGGTTGTCACGGGTCGTAATCATGTCTCTCTGCAGCCGCTTTCGGTGCTCCATTCAGTGGTCCCCTTTCATTTCAACTGTCGCGAGAAAACTGATTATTTCTTCCTCCAAATTGATTATTTCCTACTATTGTTTATAACAAACAATCAAGAAAATGAAAAGCGTAGTCGAAAGGAAAGGTGTTGTGGTATAATGATAGAGGATTTTTGAAAGCGCATACCTATACAATGTTTTACAGATTTGATGGGAGAGTGATAGAATGATCAACTTGCATCAAGAGCGTGTACCGGCAACAGCGACGAACCCGAATTTGAAAAATTACGAAGAAGCGGCAGCAACCTTCCAATGGGAGCAAATCGAGAAGCAGTTCAGCTGGCATGAGACGGGAAAGGTGAACATGGCTTATGAAGCGATTGATCGCCATCTCGAGCTTGGTAGAGGCAATAAAGTAGCGCTTTACTACAGCGACAGCGAACGCGATGAATCGTATACATTCGAGCAGCTGAGCAAACAGTCCAACCGTTTCGCCAATCTCCTTCGCAAGCTTGGAGTCGGCAAGGGAGAGCGCGTCTTCATCTTCATGCCGCGTACGCCTGAACTGTATTTCAGCGTTCTGGGGACCCTGAAGGTTGGCGGGGTAGTAGGACCGTTGTTCGAAGCCTTTATGGAGACGGCGGTCAAGGATCGGCTGCAGGACAGCGAAGCGGTCGCAATCGTGACGACGCCTGCGCTTCTTCATCGCATTAAGCGAGATGAGCTGCCTGGTCTGAAGCATATTATCGTCTACGGTGACGATATCCCTGCTGAAGAAGGAATTGTAAACTTCAAAGAAGAGATCAGCAAGATGTCTGACGAAGCCGAGATTGAATGGCTGGATCGTGAAGACGGGCTGATTCTGCATTATACATCCGGATCGACGGGCAAGCCAAAAGGCGTGTTCCACGTGCAAAACGCGATGGTCCAACACAAATATACAGGTCAAGTTGTTCTGGATCTGAAGGACGACGACATCTACTGGTGTACGGCTGACCCGGGTTGGGTAACGGGTACGTCTTACGGTATATTCGCTCCATGGCTGAATGGCGCGACGAATGTCATTCGCGGCGGACGCTTCAGCCCTAGCGACTGGTACAGTGTTATTCAGAAATATAAAGTTACCGTATGGTACAGCGCACCAACGGCATTCCGTATGTTGATGGGAGCGGGCGACGATCTGTCGAAGCAATTCGACTTGTCCAGCCTGCGCCATGTGCTCAGCGTTGGCGAGCCGCTGAACCCTGAGGTTGTGCGTTGGGGCATGAAGGTCTACAATCAGCGTATTCATGATACATGGTGGATGACAGAGACTGGCGGACAGTTGATCTGCAACTATCCGAGCATGGACATTAAGCCGGGATCCATGGGCAAGCCGCTGCCTGGCGTTCAAGCGGCGATTATCGACGACAGCGGCAATGAAGTTCCGCCGTACCGCATGGGCAATCTGGCTGTGCGCGTGCCTTGGCCGTCCATGATGCGCAAGATTTATAACAACCCATCGAAGTACGAAGAGTATTTCCGCCTCGAGGGCTGGTATGTATCCGGCGACTCCGCTTATATGGACGAGGATGGTTACTTCTGGTTCCAAGGCCGTATCGACGATGTCATTAACACGGCAGGCGAGCGCGTAGGTCCGTTCGAGGTCGAGAGCAAGCTTGTTGAGCATCCGGCGGTTGCGGAAGCTGGCGTTATCGGCAAGCCTGATCCGATGCGCGGCGAGATTATTAAAGCGTTTATCGCACTTCGTGAAGGCTTCGAGCCAACAGAAGAGCTGAAGAAGGAAATTTCCCAGTTCGTGAAGGTAGGCCTCTCCGCACATGCTGCGCCAAGAGAGATCGAATTCAAGGATAAGCTGCCGAAGACGCGCAGCGGCAAGATTATGAGAAGGGTACTGAAGGCATGGGAGCTTAACCTGCCGACTGGCGACCTCTCCACAATCGAGGATTAATAAGCAATTCATATTGAAGCCTCTAGGTCTATTCGCAGACCTAGAGGCTTCTTCTTTATTTGTTCACATACCGTCAGCCGAAACATAGCAGGGAAGAAAGAAGAGAAGAATAGAAGAGGGCAGTCATCAAAAAACGCCAAACCTAAAAGCAGCACCCCCGGAAGGAGGCGCTGCTTTGTTGACATATGCTAGGGGTACGATACCGCCGATGTGTTATTGCCCAACCGTTACTCTTGCTGATGGCGACGATACGCCCGAGCTATTCTCAGCCGTGATCTGATAGCTGCCGCTGGACAGAGGCGCCAAATGCTCGAAGCTGGTCTGAGAAGTGGTTCCCAGCTTGACGTAATTGCCGTCGCTGCCGGCACTGTAATAGATATGGTAGAGCGTAACTTGATCCGACACCGGGTTGGAAGCCCAGCTCAGCAGGATGCTGAGATCGGAGCTCTCCGCCGTTAATCCGGTAGGTGCGGAAGGCGCTGTGCCTGTCTCGCTGCCGTTATTGCCGTTGTTTCCATTATTGCTGCCATTATTCTCGCCGCCAGGTATACCCGGTACCCCCGGAATTTCAGGCAATTCCGGCAAGATGGAGCCATAATTCAGAATGGCGCTTGGAGCGGATTCCTTGCCAACGACATCGACGGCTACGACATAATACGTTGCCGCTTCTTTGTCCGAAGCCTTAAAGCTGAACTTGGTTTCGTCTCCAAGAAGGATGGATGTACCGAATTTCGCATAATCGCTTTGATTCGTTGAGCGGTACAGCCTGTAGCCGACTACGTCAGGCGACTTGCTGGCCGAGAATGTGATTGTAATGTCTCCTGCGCCCGAAGAGCTAAGCTTCGCATCGCCCGGCGTCTGTGGCGCAGCGCCGTCATCTGCACGCGGATCGGTCTTGGAAGGCGCGTCATTCTGTGCGTCCATAGGGACATAGACCTCAAGCGGCCTTCTGTTTTTGGCTGGCAGCTTGGATTGCGCTTCCTTGATTTCGTCCATCAGCACATCAAGCGGCTTCTTGCGCTTGATAACGACTTTTTCCTTCAGCATGTCGTCAGGCGTTAGCTCGTTAGGGACATAGTTAATTCCTTCATACGTAATGTATTTCATGCTGACGAGCGCATCGTCTGCTTTCTTCGGCAAATATTGTTTGTTGAACCAATCAGTTACGAGCAATCCCGCTGACTTGGTCAATCCCGTCGGCAACAGGCCGCTTGCCTTGGATACGGTCGCTTTCACGACGCCATCCGGCTTCGCGAAGCTGTCTGTTACGAATAGCTCCGGCTTCTGTTCCGTCAGCCTATTCATAATAAGCGTCCAGATGGAGCGGGCGCGGGTCTGGCCGTTGTTGGAGAGGGAATTAATCTGCTCCTCATAACCCGCCCATACACCAAGCGTGACGTCAGGCGTGAAGCCCATGAACCATACGTCGCCATAGCTTTGGGTGGAGCCGGTTTTGCCGGCTACCGGAATCTTGCCGTATTGCTTGAATTGCTTGGATACCTGATGGCCGGAGCCGGAAGGATCGGATATAACCGTCTTCAGCATGTCAGTCATAAGGAAGGCCGTTTGCTCCGAGAAGACACGTTTCGGCTGTTCTTTGTGCTCAAAGATCATTTTGCCGTTCGCATCCGTAATTTTTTCAATCATGTAAGCGTCCTGGAAGACGCCCTGATTCGGGATAGAGCCGTAAGCGTTCGTCAACTCTTCCACAGAGACGCCAATGCGCAGACCGCCGATAACGCCCGTCTGGGAATAAGCATCCTCAGGCTGCAGCGTAGTAATGCCAAGCGATCTTACAAATTCCCATGCTTTTTCAATCGTGACATCTTCGTTAAAAATCTTAAGCGCTGGAAGGTTAAGCGAGCGGTTAAGCGCATCGCGTGCCGTCACAAGTCCTCTGAACTTGTTCGTTACGTTCATCGGGATATGGAAGCCCTTCTGGCCGTCCTTCATTACGATCGGCGCATCGTCGATAATGCTTGCCGGCTGAATGATGCCTGCGTCAATCGCGGGCAAATAAGCGGCTAGCGTCTTCATCGTGGAGCCCGGCTGACGAATCATTTGCGTCGCAAAGTTCATCTGCTCCTCGTAGAAGTCGCGACCCTCCAGCATCCCGATAATGGCGCCTGTTTTGTGATCCAGCATGACGCCTGCGATCTGCTCGATGCCTTTCTTCTCGCTGTATGGCGTGAAGTTGTCTTCATTGCTGGCAATCTCGCGCATAATGGTATAGACATCTTTATCGATCGTCGTGTAGACGTGATAGCCGCCGCGCAGCAGCTGCTCCCGCGCTTCCTCGATCAGACCGGCGTTCTCCTTCTTGCGAAGGTCGGCTTTGGTCAGCGTCGGATCGCTCTGCATAAGCAGTACTTCCGCCGCTTGACGCTCTGCTTCAAGCATCAGGTACGGATAGGTTGTATACGCCTTTTCGCTTGGCGGAGCGACAGAAGAGCGGATATCGAATTTGAGCGCTTCTTCATACTGCTGCTGATTCAGCCTTCCAGTTTCCATCATACGCTTCAGAACGAGCTGCTGGCGCTTCACGGCACGCTCGAATCCGGCTTCATTGAACTTGCCTGAGCCGGTGAAGGCGGTGTAGAGTGAAGGCAGCTGCGGTAGGCCTGCCAGGTAAGCGGATTGGGCCGTATTAAGCTTGGACAGGTCGGTAATGCCGAATATGCCCTTGGCTGCGGCTTTGATGCCGAATACTTGATAACCATTGGATCCATTGCCGAACGGCATTTTGTTCAGATAAGCTGCCAGAATTTCTTTTTTCGTCAGATAACGCTCCATGCGCAGCGACAGGAAGATCTCCTTGATTTTGCGGCTGTCGGTCTTATCCAGGCTAAGGAACACCCGGCGCGCAAGCTGCTGTGTCAGCGTACTGCCGCCGGTTTGCGTATCTTCATTAAAGAGCTTCTGTTTGACCGCGCGGCCGAGGCCGTTAATATCAACGCCGTCATGCTCGAAGAAGTTGTTGTCTTCTGTAGACAGCAGGGCGTCAATGACGGATTGCGGAATTTCGTCGTATGTAATGACGATCCGGTCCTCGTCGGTCCGCAGCTGTCCCACCAGGGAGTCATCGTTGAAGTATACATAGCCGGTCATGGAATATTCGCCAACCTTATCCTGGATGACGCTTTGCGGCCTGATTTCTTCATCCTTAACCAGAGCGGCCACGTAGCCTGTCATGACGCCGCCTGCCAGCAAGCCAAAAATTATGCCAAAATAAACAATCCATTTTACAGTAATGAATGATACCAATCCGAATAATCGCCATCTGCTGTAAGGTGCCTTCGGCGATGGTTGACGATCTTCTTGCATGCTTATAACTCCTCCTCCAAAATAGCATTACCATTATAGCACAAAACCCATTATGGTACATGCCTCGTGCCTGGATATTCCACTTCTGTCCATATGACAACTCGATGACGCTGCGCTAATTCAGCTTGGAGTGCAGCAAACAGCAGAGGGTGCTAAAGCAAGGACTGTAATTTATTCTTCATCTATAGACGAAGAAACAGGGGGAAAAGTTTTGTTAGGCTATTGCATGAAATGAAATTGTCGTTATGAAAGCAGGCTTAAAGCAATGTCGCAATATGTACGTAGTTTTCGCGGAACAGAGTCATTGATGCAGCTGTTGATATTCGAATCACGCAGCTGACCAGTTGTGAACATTGCCGCGGCCTGACAGATACGAATAAGAGTCTTGCCGCATTTATCGTTCAAGTGTACCATGGAGAAGGGCAACCCGCCGCCGCAACATACATCGTACAAGGGCGTTCAGAACGGATGCCATGCGATTCCACAGCGCGATAAACAAGCCTTTTTCAAGTAAATGGAAGAAGGGGCCGTATTCATCGCATCATTAGTGAATTATGTGTTGTCGTTTTTACTTAATTTTAGAAACTATTTTACAACTAAAACGTAATAAATAACGGAAGCGATAACAGGTTATGCCTTTTGAGAGAGGAGGAGGAAAATGGAGACGATCTATATGGCATGTCTCATCGGCGGTATTCTGTACGCGCTCGTCAGCGTTATATTCGGGGATTGGCTGAGCCAGGCGATGGACGGAGTGCTTGACTTCCTGTCGCTAGACGGTCCGTCCATATTCCAGCCGATGACGCTGGTAGGCGGTATTACGATCTTCGGGGGAGCAGGGCTGCTGCTGGAGAGATACAGCGGGCTTGGTATATGGGTTATTGCGCTGATTGCTCTGCTCATCGCCATTGTAGGCGCAATCGCCGTTTTCTTCCTATATGTGAAGCCGATGGAGAACAGCGAGAACTCGATTGCGTTCACGATTGGCTCGCTTGCCGGATCTCGAGGCGAAGTACTCGTTCCGATTCCGGAGAACGGTTACGGAGAGGTGCTGGTTAAGGTAGGGGCGGGCAATACGAATCAGATCGCCGCCAGTTATGACAAGAAGCCGATTGCCGGCGGAGCGCAAGTCGTTGTGATTGACGTCAGGGAAGGCGTATTGTATGTGTCCGAGCTGAACCTGTCGATCTAATAAAACCTTAGAAGAGAGAGGAGAAAGTGAATGGAACAGTACTTAACAATTCCTATTATTGTAGTTGGGGTTCTGGTCGTCCTTGGCCTCGCATTCTGGGCGCGCTACAAGACCGTAAGCCCGGATGAGGCGATGCTGGTAACAGGGTCATTCCTCGGGACCAAAAATGCCCTTGTAGACGAGTCCGGCCGCAAGGTGAAGATTATTCGAGGCGGAGGCGCATTTATCCTTCCAATCTTCCAGAAAGCAGAGTTCCTGTCGTTACTGTCGCATAAGCTGGACGTATCGACACCGGAGGTCTATACGGAGCAAGGTGTTCCCGTTATGGCTGACGGCGTTGCGATTATCAAGATCGGCGGCGCGATTGAAGACGTAGCGACGGCTGCCGAGCAGTTCCTGGGCAAGCCGACGGAAGCGCTGAAGGGTGAAGCTCAAGAGGTTCTGGAGGGTCACCTGCGGGCGATTCTGGGCTCCATGACCGTAGAAGAAGTGTATCGTAACCGCGACAAGTTTGCTCAAGAGGTGCAAGGAGTAGCGGCGAAGGACCTCAAGAAGATGGGACTGCAGATTGTCTCCTTTACGATCAAGGATCTGCGCGACAAGCATGGCTATCTGGATGCGCTGGGCAAGCCGCGTATTGCAGCGGTTAAGCGTGACGCAGAGATTGCCGAAGCGGAAGCGGTGCGGGATGCCCGTATCCAGAAGGCGCTTGCGTCTGAAGCGGGTCAGAAAGCGGAGCTGCTGCGCGATACGAATATCGCGGAAGCCGAGAAGGATAAGGAAATGAAGGTTGCTTCCTTTAAGCGCGACCAAGATACGGCGAAAGCGGAAGCGGACCAGGCGTATTCCATTCAGGAAGCGCGCGCGAAGCAAAGCGTAGTCGAGGAGCAGATGAAGGTCGAGCTCGTCCGGAAGGAAAGAGAGATCGATCTGGAGGGAAAAGAGATTCTTCGCCGCGAGAAGCAATACGATGCGGAAGTGAAGAAGAAAGCGGACGCCGATCGTTATGCCGTCGAGCAAGCGGCAGAAGCGAACAAAGCGAAGCAACTGCGTGAAGCGGATGCCATGCAGTACCGGATCGAAGCGGAAGCGAAAGCGCAAGCTGCTCAGAAGCGTCTGGACGGTCTGGCGGAAGCCGAGGCTGAACGCGCCAAAGGTACGGCAGAGGCCGAAGTTATCCGTCTGCGCGGTCTGGCAGAAGCGGAAGCGAAGGAAAAGCTGGCCGATGCGTTTGCGAAGTTCGGCGAAGCAGCCGTTCTCGATATTATCGTCAAGATGCTGCCAGAGCTGGCGGGTAAAGTGGCGGAGCCGATCAGCTCCATCGACAAGCTGACGGTAGTCGATACAGGCAATGGCGAAGGCGCAGCGCGGCTTAGCAACTATGTGACGTCGCTGATGTCAACAGCGCCAGAGATGCTTAAGAGTGTGTCCGGCATCGACTTGAATCAGCTGATTCAAGGTCTGACCTCCAAGGCGATTGCGCCGAAAGCGGTGCTTACGGCTCCAGCTCCAGCGGCAGCTAGCAAGCCTGCTGCACAGGTGCCGATCAAGCCGGTCGATCCGACTGAATAATAGCTCCAAGAAGCAAAGGCCGAGACAGGGAAAACAAACTTCCCTGATCTCGGCCTTTTTTGCTGCGCGTATGGCATTGCTGTGGCGTAACCTGGCGCAGCGGTGCGCTAATCGCCAGGACGATGGCATCTCCGATAGTCGGTTGGTGAGATGCCTTCCTGATTTTTGAACGTGCGGATAAAGGTATTGCGGTTGTTGAAGCCCACCTGCTCCCATATCTCATGGATCGGGGCTGAGGAGGAGGTAAGCAGCTCCTTGGCTCTGTCGATGCGCAGCTGCTGCAAGTACTTGTGGAAGGTTGTGCCCAGCTCCTTCTTGAGAAGCCGCGACATGTACTTGGGTGTCGTATTGTATTTGTCCGCCAGAATGTCGAGCGTAATCTCCTCGGCATAATGGTTGTCCAGATAGGCTCGGAACAGCTTAATATTGAAGGCGTCCGAAGGAGGCGACTCGCATAGCTCAAGCACCCGATCAAAAAACCGGTGTAAGTGCTCCGTCATTTCCTGCGTGGACCCCACATCTGCTGAGAGCAGGAATTGCGTCATATCCAGCTCTTCCTCATGGTCTTCGGCGATATTTTTGCTTTTCAACGTTTGGATGCCGATCAGATACAAGTGAACGAATAGCTGCTTCATGTTGGTCCCCGTCATATAGCGGTCCGTATTGGCGGATATGACGCCATCCAGCTGCTCTCTGAACTCTTCGCGCTTGCCTGCCACAAGCAGGTTGGCCAGTATTTTCTCGTCCGTCCGGCTTAGCACATAACGTGGCTCATGGGGCTCATACTCCGAATATTGCACGATTCGGTTGGAATCGAAGGGAGACACCTGCCACAATGCTTTCATGGCTTCTACATAAGATGATTGCATCCCCGTATAATTTTCATAGACCCGGCCCATGCCAATGTGAATGCGCAGCTCGGCTTCGTCTTGACGGAACAAGCTGTCGATTTGCTCGAAGTAAGCCGAATAGGCTTCCAAGTCATCCTTCGTTGCCGGGTTGATCAGCACGGCGAACATATGGGCATCCAGCTCCAGGATATAGACGGGATGCTCTTGCGGCAATAACGCATTCAGTATGCGGAATATCGTATCCGTCGCTTCGTTCTGAAACTTCTCTGAATACAGATCATAAAACGGCTTGCGGAAGTTACACTGAATCAGGCTGACCTGAAAATACGAATTCGGGAACCGGAAATCCAGCTTGTTCAAATACGAATCGATGACATCATGATCGTACGGAAAGTTGGATTGCAGCACCTTGGCCAAAAAATGCTTGGTTGCGATAGGCAGCGAGTAGGACAAGGTCCGGTTCAGATCATCGACATCCGTCAGAATCCGTTTGATTTCCGTATTCAGAAATTCCAGCTCGTTGAAAGGCGAATGCGATTTATCCTTTTTGGGACCGGGACCCTGCAAGGTTTGTACCAGCGAGCGGATCGGCGAGTAGAAGCGCCGGCTGAACAAGATCGACAGCAGCAGAGAAACAAGAAACAGAATGCCGGTAATCGTGAGATTCCAGCTTTTCATCTTGGTTAGGGCGGAAGTCAGGTCCGTGTGGGGAACCGCCACCACCATCGTTACGTCACGGAAAAAGAAGTTGGTCGTGTACTTGATAATATGCATGTTCTCGCCCCCATGCACGGCGTCAAATTTCGTCTCCGGATTCAGCAGCAGCTCGTTCATAAAGGATTGCATCGTCACATCGATCATTCGGGTCGAAGCGAGCAGATTTCCTTCTGTATCGGCGACCATGATCAGGCTGTTTGGTGTCTGCATATAGCTTTGCAGCAAAGTGCGGACAGCCTCTGCTTTCATATTAATGACGTACAAATTATTGGAGTAATGACCGCCGACCGTCGATTGCACGACCGAGATCGTCGATTCGCCTCTATTGCTATAGCTGCCCGAGACGACGGAAGGAGGCAGAATCGTAAATAAATGATGGTTTGTTTTGTATTCTTCCCAGAAGGACAGCGGATATTGCTCCATTTTGTATACGCTTTCATAGAATGACCCCGGTTCATAGGTGCCGTTATCACTAATAATGACGGATTCATCGCGTTTATAGATATAGGCATTGTCAATGTAGTTGCTGCTTGCCTTGATGCGAGAGAGCGAGCGCACGGCTTGCGAATAATCCGCGTATTTGCCGATATCGTCCTCCGCATATTGGGTCGTGATAACCTTCAGAATGTTCGGATCAAGCGCCAGCAGGAAATTCGATTGATAAATGCCGTCGAACAGATTGTTCATTGTAGAAGACAGGTTGGACAAGGAGCGGTCATAGTTCTCCCTGAGCTGCCCTTCCATATAGTTCATGGAAATGCTGGTGCTCAGAAACAATGCAATCTGAATGAAGGCGGACAGCGATACGAATAAAATGATTAGCCGGTAGAAAATACTCCGGAAGCCGAGCCGTGACCATCTGTGACGGATATTTCGCATGTTCTCACCTCATCGACATTCTGTACTCGTAGCTGGTTGGATTGAACAGGTCGATCCGAATAGACAAGTTTGGTTCAAATTATAGGTAACCTCCCGTACAAAAGCAATGCACAGCCGTGCGAATTCTGCAACAAAGTAGAATTGTGGGACATGGGGAAATATGCAACATCGACATAGTACTTGTCCGCACCGCTGGGGTAGCGAATGCTGTGACATGGGCGAAAAGAGTGACAATAGCCTGCGCTCGTCTGCAAAACAGCAAAGGCGAAAAGCGTGACCGGCAAGCGAACTTGGCTATTACGGGCGAGTCGCGAGATGTGGTTTGATGGATTCACGGACCTGACGGCCGAATTAACCGCACATGAAGGGGAGTAACGACATGAACAACGCCGCCGCATCGCCGCGATCGAATGATCCCGTACCGTACATCAAGCGTGCCAGGCGCTCATACTGGAAACGAAATTATTACTATTATGTATTGCTGGCATTGCCGCTTCTTTATTTTGCCATCTTCCGTTACGGGCCGATACTTGGCAATATCCTGGCCTTTCGGAAGTACATGCCGGGCGGACCGGCTTATGGCACGGAATGGGTAGGCTTACGCTATTTCCGAATGTTCATGGAAGATCCGAACTTCTGGCTGGCTTTCAAAAATACGATCTTGCTTAGCGTGATGAACCTCAGCATCAGCTTCCCGCTTCCGATTATTTTTGCGCTGCTGATTAATGAGATCATGGGTGCGCGGCTGAAGCGATTCATTCAGATTATCTCGTATTTTCCAAATTTCATCTCCATCGTTGTCGTAGTCGGACTAATTAAGGAGCTGCTGTCGCCTACGAACGGCATCGTCAACAAGGTGCTGGGGTCGCTTGGCATTGATCCGATCTTCTTCGTGAATCAGCCGGAGTGGTTCCGCTTCATCTATATTAGCTCGGATATTTGGCAGTACATGGGCTGGAATGCCGTCATCTTCGTAGCGGCGCTGGCTTCAGTCGACACACAATTATATGAAGCGTCAGAGCTGGACGGGGCAGGCCGCTGGAAGCAGACGATCCATGTGACGATTCCGCAGATTTTGCCTACCATCTCGGTTGTATTCATTATATCGCTCGGCTCGCTGCTCTCGCTCGGCTTTGAGAAGGTATTGCTTCTCTATACGGCAAGCAACTCCGCAACGAGCGATATTATCGATACCTTTGTATTCCGCATGGGACTTGAGAACAACAACTACAGCTACGCGACAGCAGCAGGCCTGTTCGGCGGATTAATCGGCTTCGGGCTTGTCTCGGCGGCCAATTATATCTCGCGCAAACTGTCGGGCGTATCGCTTTATTAAGGAGGGGTCGTATGTTATACCGGAAAAGCAAAGGCTATCGCGTATTTATGATCTTCAACTTTTGCATACTGAGCTTGGTCATGCTCGCCATCGCATTTCCGTTTATTCATCTTATTTCCGTTTCGTTCAGTGAATCGGCGGCTATATTAGGCGGGAAGGTCGTCGTCTGGCCGATCGGCTTCAATATTGACGCTTACCTCAGAATCTTCGATCATCCGACGATTTTGCAGGGGTTCAAAAACTCCATCTTCCAGACGCTGCTTGGCACGTCGATCGGATTGTTTATGACGATCATATGCGCGTATCCGCTGTCCAAAACGTTCCTGAAGGGACGCAAGGCTTTCGTCTTAATCGTGATGTTCACGATGTTCTTCAGCGGCGGCTTGATTCCGACGTATCTTGTGGTGAAGAGTGTGGGCTTAATCGATACGATCTGGGCCGTGGTTATTCCATTTTGCATCACGCCTTATTACTTGCTGCTTATGATGACGTTTTTCCAGGGGATACCGGACAGCCTGGAGGAGGCGGCCATGGTCGACGGTTTGAATCCGATGCAAATTTTGTTTAAAATCGTCATTCCGTTATCCAAGCCGGTCATTGCGGCGATTACAATGTTCCTGATCGTGTATTATTGGAACAACTGGTTCAATTCCATGATCTATTTGAATTCAAGCGATATGCATCCGGTTATGATGATCGTAAGAAATATTGTCGCCGGGGCCGATCTGGCCTCCATGGGGTCGGGCATTGGTCAGAATGATTTGACAACGCTCTCCTCCGCTTCACTCAAGGCGGCTGTTATTATGGTCACGACGATTCCTGTCGTCTGCGTATTTCCCTTTGCGCAAAAGCATTTTGCCAAGGGGGTGATGCTCGGCGCGGTCAAGGGCTGATTCATCTCATATCTCACTTGTGCTACTACAAAAAAAGGGAGGATTCACCAATGAATACGAAATTTCGCAAAGGGGTCATGACGACGCTGGCGGCTTTGCTTGTGGCGCTGCCGATTAGCGCTTGCTCTCAATCATCCAAGGAGCCGAGCTCCGATTCCGCTGGTCCGACTGGACTGTCCATGATGTACAGCGATTCTTCCGCTTATCCGTTCAATAAGGAATGGGCGCTCTTCAAGCAATTGCAGACTAAAGGCAATGTGCAGATCGATGTGCAGGCCGTTCCTTCACCTGACTATAAGAATAAGCTCAAGATCGTTCTGAGCTCGGGTACCATTCCCGATCTGGTAACGGAAGTCACGCAAGAGATCGTGCTGGAATTCGCCCAGAACGGCGTGCTCCTTCCGCTAAGCGACTACATGGATAAGCTGCCGAATCTCGAGAAAAAAATCAAAGAATACGAGATCGAGGATGAGCTCGACAACTGGCGTACGAAGGACGGCAAGCTGTATGTGGCTCCAGTCATGAACGAGGCGGCTCTCTATAATACAGCGCCGGTCATTCGGACGGACTTGCTGAAGAAGTATGACCTTAGCATACCAGAGACAATGGATGACTTGTACAACGTGCTGAAAGTGCTGAAGGAAAAGGATCCTGCGTCGTTCCCGATGGCGAACCTTGTCCGGGCGGAGAATATCCGCAACTTGTCTGGCGCGGCATGGGGCATCGATCCTTCCTATAACGGCTTTGTCTACGACGAACAGAAGCAATCTTATACGTACCTCTATACAAGCGAGAATTACAGGCAATATGTGACGTTCCTGAACAAGCTGGTGTCCGAGAAGCTGGCTGATCCAGAACTGTTCACCTCCAGCCTGGATTCTTGGAAGCAGAAGATGGTGACGGGCAAGAGCGTATTCACGTATACGTGGATCAGCGAGCTTGCGCAGATTAATGCAGACGGCAAGAAAAATGTCAGCCCGGATTTTGAACTGACTCCGATTCCGCCGATTGCAGGTCCTGGGGGCAAGCTGGCTGCCAGCACGCAGCGCATTCCTCATGGCATCGTCATTCCGGCTTCGGCGGCCAATAAGCCATATTTTGAAGAGCTGCTTGCATTTGTGAACTACTTATACAGCGACGAAGGCAATGAGATCGTTACTTGGGGCGAGGAGAACGACTCCTTCACCGTTGTGGACGGCAAGAAGCAGTTCACGGACAAAATTACAGGCGCAACGAGCATCCAGCGCGCCCTGTGGGATAGCGGCGCCTCTAACCAGAACTACACGATGCTGTACACCTACGACTGGTTCACCAAGGTTCTGGACAACCCGCTTGTAACGTCGCTTACCGAAGAAGCGCGGGCGAACAACTGGTTCCCGTCAATTGTGAAGGTTCCGAAGCTTACTTCAGACGAGAAGGAAGAAGAGAATATGCTGCTGACGACGCTTAAGGACAGCTATGCAAAAGCGCATGACGGGTTTGTATTCGGACGGCTTGGCAATGACGCCGATTGGGACAACTATGTGAAGGATATGGAAAATAAAGGCGTGAAGAAGCTGATCGAGCTCTACAATAACTCCATGAAGTAATCGGGATACAGGGCATGCGATGCCCTGTTCTCAACCATACCATTATGACACCTGTAATAGGGTGGTTCTGCGAAAGGAATGGGTGAAATGAACGAAGTGTTGAACGTTTTGGTAATAGGGGCGCATCCCGACGAGCCGGATATCTATGCAGGCGGAACGGCAGCGCTATTCGTCTCTCTGGGTCACCGCGTCAAATTTTTGTCCCTGACAGACGGCTGCTGCGGTCATCCAACCATGGATCGTTCCGAACTGGTGGAGCGGCGCAAGGGGGAAGCGGAGCTGGCGAAGCAGCGGCTGGGGCTCGTCGAATATGAGGTGCTGGATACCCACGATGGTGAATTGCTTCCAACCATTGAGCTGCGCCAGGAGGTTATTCGCCAGATCCGCCGCTTCCAGGCCGATGTGGTCATCTCGTTCCATCCGGAAGGCGGCCGTCATCCTGACAACCGCTATGCCGGACATATCGTTGGCGACGCGGCGCCGTTCGTCCGTGTGCCGCTGACGGTTCAGGATACGCCTATTCTGAAGAAAAATCCGATCTATCTGCTCATGCCGGACTACTCCATGAAGGAACGATATTCAGCCGATCTTGTTGTAGACATTGGAGAAGCGGTAGAGCAGAAGCTGCTCGCCTGCGATGCCCATGCCACCCAGTTCTACGAGTTCAGCTCCTGGGGCGAAGATCATCCCGTTCCAGAGGATTGGGAGGGCAAAAAGCAATTTCTGCTTGCAGGCTGGGCTTCCTTCTTCGATGCAAGCGAAGAGATGCTGCCGGCTCTGGAGCGCGGATACGGCAAGGAGCGGGCGTCGCAAGTACGGTATGCGGAGCCATTCGAATTCGCGCCATACGCCAGCCGTCCGACAGAGGAGCAACTGCAGCGGCTATTCCCGATGATTCGTTCCTAGTCTCGTTGTACGATGAATCGTAGACTGCAAGATTTTGATATTAACAGGATTGGGGCAGGTGAACGTATATGAAATTAGGCATTGATATGCATCACGGTTTTTTGCAGGAGGAGTTGCCTGTTGAGCAGGCGCTCCAGAAGGCGAAGCATGATGGCTTCGACGGCGTATATTACAAGCTGCCGCTTTCCGTATCTCCGACGCTGGATCGTTCCGAACTTAAGGCCGCGGCCGATTGTGCAAGAGAGCTGGGTTTGTATGTAGACTTCGGCATCGGCCGGGTCAATCCGTTCAACACGAATGAAACGCCAGAGGCATGGACGATTGGCGGCGGCGATTACAAGCGTGCCGTAGAGAAAATGCTTGAAGCGGCGGCATACATGGGCGCCAAGGAGCTAATCGGGGTGACGGCCGGCTGGAAAGGACAGCACTCGGGTTATCACGTCTATGACCGATTCCGTACGGATGTGACATGGGATGAGCAGCTGCAGGCGACCGCCCGGTTTTTGAAATCGCTTGCACCCGCGCTCAGAGATACCGGAACCCGGATCAACCTGGAGACGCATGAGGAAATCACGTCCTTTGAAATATTGCGTCTGATCGAGGAAGTTGGCGAGGATGTGCTCGGCGTGGCGTTCGATACCGCGAATGTCGTGTCGCGTGCGGAGGACCCGGTTAGCGTAGCGCGCCGAACGGCTCCGTACGTGCATCAGATGCATGCCAAGGACTGCATCCTGTATTTCTCGGATAGGGGGCTGGTCCGGCAAGTGAAGCCGGCGGGCGAGGGCTTCATCGACTTCCGCGAAATCTTCTCGATCATCTCGGCGTATCAGCCGGATCTGCATATCCAGATCGAAGACCATAAAGGCCTCATGCATCTGGATCTGTATGTGCCAGAGTGGCGCAACAGCCATCCTGATCTGACGGTAGAGGAGACTGCCGAGCTCGTCAGGCACGCATGGCGCTGCCAGCAGCGCATTCAAGCCGGCTTGCTTCCTGATCCCGCCATTTACGAGGGACCTTCCTATGCGGAGCAGCGCGACCAGCGGCTGCAGCAGGCGACGAATCATCTGGGCGGTCTGCTTCAGGAGATGGGGCTGCGCTCATGAAGAAAAAGCTAAAAGGCGCTTACGTCATCGGCTATGAGGGCAATGACCACGTCATCTATCGAAACGGCGAAGTCGTCTACGAGGGCGACACTATCCTGTACGTAGGCAAGCAATACCCCGGAGTCGTGGATGAAGAACGGGATATGGGGCTGGCCATTATCAGCCCCGGCTTCATTGATCTCGATGCGCTGGTCGATATCGACCACGGCATTCTTGATGTCGCGGTGCCGAGGACACCGGGAGACCGGTATCGGCGCAATCCGGATACCTTCCGAAGATCCGAGCTGTTCAGCCGGGAGGAGCTGCGCACCAAGCATCGCCTCTCCTATGCCCAGCTTATTATGAATGGCATTACGACCGGCATGCCGATTGCTGGCGACGGATTCCGGGCGTGGGCGGAGACGTACGAGGAAATGGCCGACGGGGCAGAGATCGCCGCCGAGCTAGGCATGCGCATGTACCTGGGACCAAGTTACCGAATGTCGCCTTCCCCGCATGCTCCGGTCGATACGGTCAGAGGTCCGGCAAGCGTTCGGGATGCTTTCCGGTATGTGGAAGATTTCGACGGCTCGTTCGACGGACTAATCCGAGCATTCCTATCGCCCTGCCAGCTGCCGAATCTGACGGAGGATGTCTTGAAAGAGACAAAGGCATTCAGCGACAGCGCAGGGGTTCCGATTCGCCTTCATTGCGCGGAATCACCTCAGGAAGCGGCATATTTGCTGGAACGGTACGGGCTTTCGCCGATGGAATATTTGGCCCATCTGGAATTCCTGGGCGCCAGAACGCTTATTCCGCATGCTATCCTGACCGGACCGATGCTGGGAAGCGGCAAACCCAAGACGGATGAGCTGGCTTTGCTCGTGAATTCCGCTACTTCTGTGGTTCATACGCCAATCGCGGAATCGCATGGCGGCCAGGCACTCTATTCGTTCAGCCACTACCTTGCGGCTGGCGTCAATATGACGATGGGCACGGATACACATCCGGCCGATATGATCCAGAACCTTAACTTCGCTTGGAACTTGACGCGAATTATCGAACGCGGCGAGCTGTTCAATCCGTATGGCGGGGCAATCGAGGCCGCGGCGCGTAAGACGACGGAAGCGGATCTGTTCCGCGCTGCAACGACGAATGGAGCGAGGGCGCTTGGGCGCGATGATCTGGGCAAGCTGGCGCCGGGCGCCAAAGCCGATATCATCGTCGTTGAGCTGGATTCGCTGCGCGTCACGCCGATTGAGGACCCGATTCGTACGCTTATTATGAATACGACCGGCGCGAATGTCCGTGACGTCGTGATTAACGGGCGTACAGTCATGAGAAACTTTGCGCTGCCGGATCTGGATGCGGAGGAGCTTCGGGAGAAAGCCCAGCAGTGCTTCGATAAATATAAAGCCTGCTATACAGAGACCGATCAGGAGCGCCGTTCCGGCGATGTGTTGTTCCCGTCAGCTTTTCCCATTATCGATTAGCATCTATGTATAGTTGAAGGAGTTTGTTTCCGTGGTCTTATTATTGCCTTTTGCGGCAGCTTCCTTGTTCTTGCTTCAATCGCTTCTGCTCAAGAGGCTGGGCGGCAGAGGGCAGGATACATTAACGGTTCACGCCGCTTACATGTTTCTTGTTGCAGCTGGTTGTCTGGCGGCATGGGCGCTGACGGACAGCAGTCTGCAAGTCAGCCCGGCATCGATCGGGACGGGTCTGCTGTACGGCATCGACTTCGCCCTGACGATGATCTTGTACGCCAAGGCGTTGTCATGCGGGCCGTTATCTTATTCTTCATTCTGTTTCTCGGCAAGCATGCTCATTCCGGTAGCCGCAAGCAGCGTGCTATGGGGAGAACAGCTTAGTTTTCTCCAAGCGATCGGCCTTGTGTTGTTCTTGTTGTCCTTCTATTTCATTCTGGTTGTGGATGCCGGGAGGAAGGGAGCGTCTGCGCGTCCTGAGAAACGCTGGTACGGCTATGCGCTTGGTGCATTTGTATTGAACGGGCTGCTGTCTGTATTCGGCAAGCTTCAGCAGATTGCGGTTGGCGGAGAGACGGCTGCATTTCTCGGCATCGGATTCCTGTCGGCTGCTGCTGTGGCGCTGCTGGCAGCGCTAATCATTGCAGGGCGGAAGCGGAGAACGGGCTTAGCCCCAGAGAGGGTGGCTCAAAGGATCGCTCTACGGCATACACCGCCTAGCAGCTTCCCGTGGCTGGTCATCATTGCCCTGGCGGCGACGACAGGCATTGGCAACGGATTGGTGGTATGGCTAACGCCGAAGCTTGCCGGAGCTTATTTATTTCCAACGGTCAACGGAAGCGTCATCGTCGGGTTGCTGTTCGCTTCCAGAGCGGTGTACGGAGAGCGTCTGACCACCGCAGGCTGGACAGGGGCATTGATCGGGGTTGCGGCTGTTATTCTAGTCAGCTTATAAAGATAGAAGGAGTGGCGAGATGATTCAATTAGGAGTGTTAGGCAGTTGGAACGGATTTCATGTGAAGGAATATGCGGCTATGCTGTCGGGGAAGGGCGAGGCACAGCTTGTATCGATTAGCGATGACCGTCAGGAGCTGGCCGTTGCAGCAGCGGAGGGACTGAATCTTGCAGTCAAGTCGCATGAGGAGCTGCTCGCCGATCCCGCTATTGCGGGCGTCATTGTGACAGCTGCGCCCGATCGCGCAGCCGCTTTAATCGCGGATGCCGTGGCAGCGGGCAAAGCAGTGCTGGCCGACAAGCTGATCGCGGTGAATGGCACGGATGCGGAGCGGGTGGCGGAGGCAATCCGCGCGGGAGGGGTTCCATTCGCTCTTGATCTTCCCCTTGCCCAGAAGCCGGTATGTCTAGCAGCTAAGCAAATTGTGGATTCGGAACGTCTGGGGCGGCTAACCGGCGTGCGTATCCGCAATGCCCATGGCGGGCTGCTGAAAGGCATGCTGCCGCCGCATTTTGTTGAAGATCCAACAGGCTTGCTTACGGACATCGGGCTGCACGGCATCTATATGGCTTGTCTGCTGCTGGGGCAGCCGGTAGCGGTCACGGCCCTGTCTGCCGGCGCTTCGGCTTCTCGTACACCTGAGACGGCTGTCTGCGTGCTGGAATTTAAGGATGGACTGCTTGTAACGGTGGAGATGGGCTACGTATCCCCGGTATCTCCGTTCACGCTGGAGCTGTTCGGGACAGAGGGCATGTTCACCGGGGGCGGTTATGCGGGTTCGGCGCGGATCAAAGGGCTGAGCGACGAAGACTGGACGGATCTGCCGCTCCTGCAGGAGAGCGAACGTCCGCTTACGATGCTGGAGCAGTGGCTTCACGATATCGAGGCTGTAGGGAACGATAGAGGGGCCTGGAATTTAAGTCAGGGCATCGTTATCGGGCGCGTGCTCGAAGCGATCACACGGTCGCTGGAGCAAGGCGGAAGCGTATCCGTACAAGCTTGATTTCCGAGAGGGTACAGAGCGCGGTCTTGAAGGAGGAGGGCTCACAGCAGCCTTCCTCCTTTTTATGTGCGCCCAGCATGGGCGCTATCTCTAGGGTTCAAGTCCCGAATGGTGAAGGCAGTAGTAACCATAGCTTAAGGCAAGAGTGTCCATTGTGATGTGGAATCTGAAGGAAGCCGGCGGCAAATCTCCGGTCTGAGGAACACGAACTTCATAAAAGGCTAGCGTACGTTGGATGAGACTGCATAACAAGTCGAAGCCCATACTGCCGAAGGCGTACGAAAGTAAATGAAACAGATAGATGGAGAGGAAGATAGCTTTCTTACCTGGGGAGATCTGTATGGTAAGTGAAGTAAACTTCGTAACCCTGCTCGAGAGAGCAAGCTGAACGTACAGAAGTCAGCAGAAGCCATAGTACGCAAGCTATTGCAACAGCTTGCGGAAGGGTTGAACATGGAATAGGAACGGAACGACTTGGCGTTCGAGGATGGGCATGGAAAGCAGACAATCCCAATTTTTTTTTGAAGGGACTTATCTGAGGAAAGTAGCGGTGAATACGCGAGGGTACTCAAAAGGGCAGAGTTCATCAACGGCACAAAGAGAAGAGATATTCACGCAAGGGAGTGTATCGAAGAATGATCGAGGAAGTGCTGTCACGAGGCAATATGCTGTCGGCGCTAGCAAGGGTCGAAGCGAATAAGGGGAGCCATGGCGTAGATGGCATGTCGGTAAAAGACTTACGCAGACACATCGTACAAAACTGGCAAGCGATTGGCGAAAGCATACGAAACGGAACCTATGAGCCTAGTCCAGTCCGTCGGGTCGAAATCCCGAAGCCGAAAGGTGGAACTCGGCTCTTAGGTATACCAACCGTGACAGACCGCCTCATTCAGCAGGCGATCACGCAAGTATTAACCCCGTATTTGACCCAACGTTTTCCGAACAAAGCTATGGATTTCGTCCGCAAAGGCGAGGACATGATGCGGTGAGGAAAGCGAGTAACTACATGCAAGAGGGACATCGTATTGTAATAGACATGGATTTGGAGAAATTCTTTGACCATATCCATCATGACCGCCTATTGGCAAAGCTAGCGGAACGAGTAACAGATAAAACCGTGTTGAAGCTCATTCGCATGTATTTGCAGGCGGGAGTTATGGAAGGAGGCCTTGTCCAAGCATCAACGGAAGGAGCGCCGCAAGGAGGTCCGCTGAGTCCATTGTTATCTAATATCGTCCTTGACGAATTAGATAAGGAACTGGAGAAGAGGAACCTTCGCTTCGTAAGATATGCTGATGACTGTAACATTTACGTGAAAACGTGGAAGGCAGGGCATCGCGTGATGAAATCCATGACCGCATTTATTGAAGGGAAACTGAAACTGAGAGTCAATCGAGAGAAGAGTGCGGTAGACCGCCCATGGAAACGGAAGTTTCTAGGGTTTACATTCAGTTGGGATAAGAAGAATCCAAGGGTAAAGATCGCGAAATCATCCTTGGAGCGTGTGAAGGCAAAGATCAAAACGATCACCTCACGCAGCAAAGGGACCCCGATCGAGATGCGAATAAAGGAACTGAATCAATATCTGACGGGCTGGAGTGGCTATTACGCACTTGTTGATACGAAAAACATATTCCAAGAGTTGGACGAATGGACAAGAAGAAGACTTCGGATGTGTGTTTGGAAACAATGGAAGCTACCAAAGACAAAGGCGAGAAACCTGCTGTCGCTGGGGGTCCCAAAACAAAGGGCATACGAATGGGGAAATTCGAGGAAGAAATATTGGCGTATCGCGTGTAGTCCAATTCTCCACCGATCACTAGATAACCATGATTGGCTGTCTCTTGGTCTGAGAAGTCTTACGGACCGATACAATCAATTGCGGAATATGACATGAACCGCCGTATACCGAACGGTACGTACGGTGGCGTGAGAGGACGGGGGCTTACCGCCCCCTCCTACTCGATTGAACTCTGACACTGGAGCACCTCCGGCTGAGGATTGACCGGCATCAAGCCCGCATGTCCGCAGCAGCCTCTCCTGACGTTGCCAGCGTCGCTTATTGCCTATGGCAGTCTTACAATGGCGGCACAATGACAGGAATGCATGATCAAATGTCAAACTTAAAAGCCCTTTCGTACTCTGAAGTGGAGGCGAAAGGGCTTCAAGTGTTGTTGTTTTTTATGGACAACCGCCGCAGTAGACAAAAAAAGAGAGGCCAAGCGGCCTCTCTTTCGTCCCAACTATTACGGGCGGTACTATTTACGGGAGACATGCTGCAAGGCGCTATCCAAGGTGTGCTTGTGACTGGCGCGACTGTGTTGACGCATCAACTTGTTAAGCAGACAGTGAATCATAAGTAGACACAGAGAAACTGGAAGTCAAAAGTTATTTTTATGGGCATAATATATTGGGAATATATATACATTTTGGAATAAGAGGTGATAAAATGAATAAAGAGAAAGTAAATGAAGGAGGAGAAGTACAGATGGCAGTAAATGATTGGGTGGAAATCATCGATTCATCAGAGGAACAATATGTAGGACAAACTGCAAAAATTGTTGATTTAAAAGGAAGTAACGTTAGGATTGAAATCGATGGAGGAGAAGCTTTTTGGACCGATTCGGGTAATTTGTCACTTTGTTGAAAATAATGTGACCCAAGGCCTGCTTAGTATGGTATGATTTTACTAATCATACTTGAAAGGTGGGCCTTTATGCCGTCAATGGATTTTGTAGTTTACCAAATTGTTACTCCTGAAGATTTGATGGGGAAATCCAAGGTTTTTCTCGAGAGTTTTAAAACATTTCCTATTCAGCAAGAAGAAAGGGATCTGTCGTATTGTATCACATCTGAAATACAAGAGGAAGATGGAGTTATTACCGGTAGTTTATGTCAGGAATATCCGCCGCTTACAGAGTCTTTTGATGATGAAAAAGTTCTATACCCACCAGACGACACCCCTACTGTTCATACGTTTTTTTCTATTAACTTAAATGATAAGTTGTTATTGTTACAAATACGCGACTATTCTTCTCCTAACCTAGATAAAGATATTACAAGGGCGCGACTTAATAGAATTCTAAATACCACCTTTAGAGAGACTTATAATCAAGAGTTAAACTTGGTTTTGACCGAAAAAGAATACAGTGAGGATGAAATGCTAACACTATTTAATATGCACAGAGTGAGTCACCTTAGAGTCAAATTAGGTAGTGAAGGTAGGCTACTGAGGGAAAACGCTTCAATATCTGAAATCAAAGAGGCTAATGATCACTGGATATCAGTATGGAATGATGATGATAGTAATTTGTCTGAAGTTATTTTGAAAGCTCCAGGAAAAACAGGAGAGGGAGACTTAAGAACTTCTCCACTATCTAAGACTGTTCTTAGCGTCCCTTCAAAATCTATAGAAGAGTTTTTTTATTGGGATGGAGCTGGTAAGCAACACAAAGTGTCGAAAAATGGATTCAAAAGATTCGTTATTAATGGCATAGACATTTACACCCATCCAATAACTGCCATTCCCTACATAAAGGAGCAAATCAGTAAACGAGGGAAAGAGCTTAGGGAATTTAGGGTAGTTAATGATTTGCAATGAAAAGTACCTGATTTCGATTTACCGAATTAATTATTCAAAGGAAAACCATTTCATCCACGTCAGAAGACTAAGAAACTAATCCATATTTGAGCCCACAGGCCATTACGGTCCGCGGGCTTTTTTTGTTTAAACGAAGGAGGCCATTATGCTAGTTCTAATTTAACTCCACTTTGACATCATTAAAACGATACTCACCAAAATGTGGTCTCAGAAGAATGTTAATTGTTTTCACATTGTCGATTGGAGGGAAAAAGATAACGGATTTTGCTGTAACTCCTGGCTCAATAGAGTTGGGTGCTTTATCAACATCAGTTTCATAGTATCTTTCAAAATTAAATTTTGAGTTGTATTGGTACTGTTTACCATCCGATACTATTGTAGCTGTACCCTCAGTGCTTAACCTCGATTCTTTAGAGTTGTTTGTATAGGTCACGAAAAGCTTTAAAGAATCACTATCCTGCACAACTTTATCGATGGTAACAGTTAACTCATTATCAGTATGTTCTAATTTATTTGCAGGATTAGAGCCACTTGAGCCACTTTCAATAGCTGCAGCGCCCGCGCCCAACAACACCGTGTTATTAGCTCCGTCCCAGCCGACCTCAACACCAAGTGCTTCGCCAGCCGTTCTAATTGGGAGATAGGTAGTTCCATTGTACGTGATAGGATAGAGGTTTTTGCCATTCGCATCTTTCGGCACCCAAGCCTTGTTATCAACCTTAAACTTGATCCCCAAGTTTAGGTTCGCTTTGATAGCTTGCAGATTCGTTGCGCCGTATGCACCTGCAGCGGCAGATGTAAGAATAATAGCACCTGCGGCCAAAGTGATGAGTAATTTCTTCTTCAAGTCTAGTTCCTCCTCAAATGGGTAATTTCTCCTATAGTTTACTACATACCTCCAAGCGTGCCTATTGGTTTCATGAAAAAGAGGGAACGTTTACGACACGTTCCCCTCTTTCGCTTTCTTCTTCTTTTTATCGTCTGGTATCTTCGAAGGCGTATCGGCATCCAGACTCGACTGCAGTGCGGCCATGAATTCAATTACGTTGTGTTGTGAATGGTTTAAGTGAATACCTTAGAATGAAATATGTTCGTGATTGCGGGCTTCATTGAGTTTTAGGTATTCTTTTTAGCGCGCTGATAGTTTTCGTTGAGATTTACTTAGTTTCTATCGAAGTTGAGAATGCCAACTGAGGGAATTATGAGGGTAATTTGGGGTATGTAGTGGTAGAGTTTGGTCGGCTTATTCTCATATTAATTGAAGCACTTAAGTATGTATATGAGAAAGTGATTGAATCGCAGTGACTTGGTCAAAAATAGATTTAATAATAATTGACAATGGAGGGAAATATGAATAATCTATTGAATGGCATTAAAAATACTTTTTTTGGCCTATTAGCTAAGGAGGTACCAAAGTCCTATATGAGTAAATTGGAAATGAAGGCCGTTTATGAAGAGGATATAGAAATGTTTCTGGCATCCATTGGCTTACTAGAACAAATGACAAAGAATGAAATAGTTTGTACCAATTGCGGTTCAATAGTGACAATACAGAATATGTTGTCAGTTTTTCCTTATCAAGATGAGATACATGTATGTTGTACAAGTTGGGCTTGTTATCATACACTAATAGATAAAGGGGTAATAAAATCTTGATTGCTTCACAAGGAACGAGTGTTCCTCAGCCAACTGATATACCTGAAACTCCAGAGCTACTACAGAAAGCAATTGACACTTTTGAATTCCTTGGTTTATTTTCTCCTTTGGGGTCTTTAGCCATTGTTCTGATTTTAATTGCACTATGGGGAATTTTTCATAAAGAATCGTTTGATAGGTTTTTGTTGATGTTCGTCAGTATTTTCAATATGTTCAAGAAAGCAAGGAAATATAAAGTGAAAAAGGGATTCGAGGTTGGTATTAAAGGATCGGTTAGTAAATTAAATAAAGAAATGGGTAAGGATGTTTTTTCACATGAGCCTGAAATAAATTGGGTTACCGAATCGAACAGAGATCAATTTATTAAGGATGGTAAAGTAGTTATAAGATTAAATTACCACGATGATCAGAATAGGACTTTTATGTTGGCATCTCTTGGTTTTGTTAGATTAGGGCTTCTACCAAATTCAAAGCAATACATACCTGAAGCAATTTTTGAAACGACTAGCCTTATTGTGACTAGAAAGATATTAGAAAGCCATAGCTCAGATTCGCTTAATTCTTTTTACGCTGAAATACTTAATCCGCTCTTTAAGGCTGATTCTGATTTGAAAACTAAATTTGATTATTTAGTGACTCTCGACCAAAATTCAATGCTTTATCAGATATTCATCCCAGAGTTGCATGAGATGGGATTGAAATTATACCCAAGAGTATTTAGTGGGGAAATAACTGAGAAAGAGGTTACAGGTTTAATAAACTTTCTATATACAATAACTACAAGAGAATATGAGGAAAGGGTACCTTTAGATTTTACCTCGTCACTCTTTAAATTAAAGATAATAATCTTAGCAAGAGCGGATACATTATATCAATTAGGGTTATCCCCTTATATTAAGCGTGTTAATGAAGCTTTGGCGCAAGGATTCGAAAATATATATGTCTTGGCTCATAGTGCTAAGAGGAGCGATGCAATAAAATTGTCAAAGCGGTATGTGGATGACCGACGAGTACAGAAGACTGAACTAAAAGAAGGGAAAATCTTTACCCCAAATAGCTTCGAGCCGAAGGATTGTATTTGTGTTGTTATCAAAGCAAATAATAATGTTACTGTAGAAGCTGAAGATGTAGAAGCTGGGTAAAGCAAGGATATATTTGATTTAACCTCAGATAAAACGCTAACCTAAAATAGGTCAGCGTTTTTTTCTATTGTTAGGAACCAATGTCGGATATATAATAAACATATGAACATATGTTCCTGTTTAGGTGATGAGCGATGCGCAAGAAATTAGAAGGCAATGGACTATGGGAGTCCAGCCGCATGATGCTGCCGGAACATAAGGCTGCGATCAACTTCCACAACGCCAATAAGGATAACCGGCAACGGATCAGCCTAGACGACCAGGAGTTGGAGCATATCGGTCGTAAGCTAACTCAATCCCTTAACCAGCGGACCATTATCACGTTGCGGCTCTATGATGAAGAGGAGCAGCTGCAGGTTATCGGGATGGTTGATCGAATCAGTCAGCAGCGCGGGCAGTTTATGGTTAAGGGGACTGGTACCAACTGGCCGATATTGAAGGTGTAGACGATGATGACTGATCGGGCCAGAAAGTTGCATTGACCCATCTTGTCCCAGAAGTGGAACTTGTGCTAAAATAAAAAAGAGCCGTGAGGGAATGGGGACTGACCTCCGTTTGTGAGATAGGGATCAAAACACCTTTCCATTTATGCGAACAGTCGTCTGTATTCAACAGGCGACTGGTTATTTAGTTTCGTTTGAATCCGAATTGCGTTATAGTAAGAAATGTAGTCTCGAACGGTCTGTTCAACGATTGCCGTCGTTGTATGAGTTAAACCTTCGAGGTAGAACGTTTCAGACTTTAGTGTGGAATGAAACGATTCGATGGGGGCATTATCAGCGGGCATACCCTTGCGGGACATGCTCATGATAATGCCTTTCCTTTGACAGCTTCCTGGTATGCTTGTGACGTGTAGACACTGCCCTGATCGCTGTGGAGCATCGTTCCTGACAAAGCAGGCAATTGATGAAGGGTATCGAGTACAAAAGCGGTATCCTGCTTGTCCGATATACGCCACGCTACAATCTCTCCGTTGAACAAATCGAGAATACTTGAAAGATACAACATTTTCCCGCCAAACGGCAAGTACGTAATATCCGTTACAAGCTTTTGTATCGGTGCATCCGATTGAAATTGACGCTTTAAGAGATGTTCGGCTACATACGCTGGCTGACCTGTTGTCTTCCGCTTCTTGACTCTGACTCGGCATTGCAGCTGCTCCTGCTGCATAATTCGATGTATGCGCTTGTGGTTCACCGTATGCTCTCTACGCAGCCAAGCAGTAATTTTCCTGTAGCCATAACGAAACTTGTGCTGCATACAGAGTTCCCGAACTTTTTCGACCAAGTGATCCAGCGGCTTCTCCTTCGCCACGCTCCAGCGATAGTACGTTGCACGAGAAACGCCGAGCCAAGCACAAACTTGAGTAACACTTACAATCCCTCGAAGCATCTTGACCAATTGCACTACCATCTTTACAGACACCTCCTCTCCAACTCTGTGTACTTTTTTAACACGTCCAGTTGTTGTTTTAAGAAACGGTTCTCTGCCTTTAACTGCTCCAACTCTGTGCTGTACTCAGGTCCTTTCCCATAACTGTATGGTTTGCCTACTGGTTGCTTTAACCGATTCAATTCACCATTGCGATACCATCTCATCCATGTTTTCACTTGTGTCTTATTTCGGATGTGGAGATGTTCCATGACCTCCTTTACAGGTACGCCTGCCAATCTCATTTCAATGGCCTTCATCTTCGTTTCCACGGGATAGCTTACTCTAGTTGCCAACGCAAAAACACCTCCAAGGTTATCCCCATATCTTACGACATGGATCAATGTTCTTGAAGGTGTTTTGATTTGTCTCACGTTAGGGGGTCAGTCCCAATGAACCCCCGGCTCTTTTTTATTTTCCGTCAGCGTCTACCCCTATTTTTAAAAAAGAAAAACAGCCCCACTTAGCCCCAATTCAGTGCATTTTATTGCATTATCCTGCAATTTACCGTTACATGCAAAAACCCCGGAATCCCACTGTTATATGGGGTTTCGGGGTTTTTAGAAGTCAGTTTGCGTTTAACCGCTATTAACGGCTGTAGAATTCGACGATTTGTTTCTCATCGATTTCTTGGCTCAGCTCAGCGCGCTCAGGCAGGCGAATGTACTTGCCTTCCATTGCTTGCTCGTTGAATTCCACGTAGTTCGGAAGGTGATGACGGCCTTCCAGAGCTTCTTTGATCGATTTCTGACCGCGGCTGCGCTCGCGCAGACCGATTACGTCGCCAATAGCAACCGTGTAGGAAGCGATGTCGACTTTCTTGCCGTTTACTGTCACGTGGCCGTGAGCTACCAGCTGACGAGCGCCAGCGCGGGAGTTCGCGAATGCCAGACGGTAAACAAGGTTGTCCAGACGGCTTTCAAGCAATGCCATGAAGTTTTCACCGGCTTTACCTTTTTGCTTAGCCGCTTTGTCGTACAGGTTGCGGAATTGCTTCTCGTTCAAACCGTACATGTGGCGAAGCTTTTGTTTTTCTTGCAATTGAACGCCGTAGCCACTCATCTTTCTGCGTTGGTTAGGGCCGTGCTGTCCTGGTGGGAAAGGGCGTTTCAAGTCTTTGCCAGTTCCGCTCAGGGAGATGCCCAGGCGGCGGCTTAGTTTAAATTTAGGTCCTGTATAACGTGCCATGTGTCGTGTTAACTCCTTCATCAAATGTAATTTTGAGAATGGGGTTGTGTTGCGCGGATAAACGTTCTATGGATGAATGCCATCCCTGTCAAGCACTTCAGCCGCAGGCTTGTCAGTGAACGAATTTCCTGAGGGTGACACAAAACCGTACGCCCATGTTTTCATCAATTAATATTATATGAAATTGGAGCGAAAAGTCAAGATTGTTCCTCGAATGATTATAAAGGCCTGATTCACGATAAAAGCGTCTAAAGTCCTATAAATTTTGGGAACGATAGTGCAAAATTCTTAAAAATAAAGTATGATATTGTTAATGAGTGAGCTGTCCCTTGCATTCACGGAAAGGGTTAGGTGCTGCATGGTTAATGAAAGAAAGGCGGAACTTCCCGTTTGGTTTGCCAATGAAGATATTCATGATGCGGACGAGCCCTATCTCCCATCTCTATTAGAAGAGAGTTTTTTTCGATGGAGACAGGAGGCTTCGGGGCTGGTTTCTTTGCGTATGGGCCAATTCGGGATTTATACGAGAGATGTCCTGTGCCATGCCTTCACTGATTTCACTGACCCAGCCCATCAACCGGACACAGCCATACGTGACCGGTTGGCAAGAGAAGCTGTACCGGAGGCGTTCAGCGAAGGCGTAACCAGCAAGATTAGCGCTGAGGGCTGTCATGCGATCGCCATTCCGTTTCGCCGCCGTTCGGACGATGTGGTATTCGCTGTACTGCTTTACACATACGCGGGCGAACCGGATGCTCCCCATACAGGTGAACTTGAATCCGCCGCGCTTCATATGAGAAGCTGCTTCTATTATGCGTTCGAGCAGCTATATGTACGGGACTTGATTCAGCAGCAGCACCGCAAGGATCGCGAAGCGAACCATAGGGATGCGCTGTTTCTTGCCGCCAAGCGTCTCTATGACCAGATTGACGTCTCTTCTGTACTGTCGGAGATGCTGGCGAGCCTGGAGTCGCTATACCCAAATTCCGAGATTCATCTCTATCTTTCACAGGATTATGTAGATGGAGACCCTAGAATAAAGCCCCTGGCCTTCAAGAATACTGCGCATGACATTGTCGCCCAGGCGTTCCTGGAGAGTAAGCCGGCCATGGAGCATGAGCGCGACGGCACGATGCGGCTTGCGGTCCCGATGACCGGCAAGCAAGCGGCATACGGCGTGTTATGCATGACGTTAGGGCGGGGCAAATGGGATGAGTCGGACATGCCGGCATTCCTGCTGCTTGCAGACACGGCGGGGTCCGCGTTCGAGAACGCAAAGCTGTACGAGCAGTCCAATCTGCTGATTAATGAACTGCGTTTGATCAATGAGATGACCAAGAGACTGAATCAATCTCTTCGGTTGAAGGAGATCTTTCAATTTGCGACTAGCGAGCTTCTGACAATATTCGATGCCGACTACTGCTGTGTGCTTCAGCTTGACAAGGTAAGCAACGAATTTGTAGTGAAGTCCAGCAATATCCCCGCCATGGCAAGCGAGCACTTCTCGCCGGAATACGGATTTTGCGGAATGATCTACCGGACGAAGGAACCGCTCATTATATCGGACTACTGGAATACACGCGTCGTGACATCCAAGCTAATGGACAATACGGGATCGCGGTCTCTTATTGCCGCACCGATCTTCGTCGACGGCGAAGTGGTCGGCGTTATCCTGGTGACTCACAAGGTTGCCAATTTTTTCTCTTATGACAACTATAAGCTGCTTCAAGTTATGAGCACGCATATTGGGCTTGCTGTTGCGAACGCTTCCCTGCATGCGGAGGTGCGAAGAATGGTCATTACCGACACGCTGACCGGACTTCACGCTCGTCATTATCTGAATGAGCAAATCCAGAGCAGGCAGCGGAAGGATCCTTTCGGCTCGTTGATTCTGGTCGATATTGATTATTTCAAGCGCATCAACGATACGTACGGCCATCAGGTCGGCGATCGCATCCTGATCCAGGTCAGCAGCATCATCTCTGCGTCGATTCGCCAAGGAGACATTGCGGCAAGATGGGGCGGGGAAGAGCTTGCGGTCTATTTGCCGGGCATTCGGACGGAGCAAGCGCTTCGCATAGCCGAGCGGATACGCAAACAGGTCGCCGAAGAGACGGACCCCACTGTGACTGTCTCATGCGGTGTGTCGGAGTGGACGTTCGACAATGAGAAGATTAGTGTAGAGTCGTTGTTTTATCGGGCGGATATGGCACTGTACGAGGCCAAGAACAAGGGCCGGAACTGTATCATTGTTGGCGAATAACAATAATAGCCATTTAAAAAGCGTCTCCTGTGGAGGCGCTTTTTTCTATGCCGTACTTATGGAGGGCGGCTTTTTGTAGGGGTCCTTTTTGAGCATGAAGGAAGAGGGTTCGTACAGCAGAAGGTGGTTTGGAATAATCCAGAGGAGAATAAGAGACGCTAGTGGCAGAGAGAACGGCAGAATGCGCTAGAAGCGTCTGTGCCATGGTTAGACAGGAGGAGATATCATGTATGGACGTCACAAGATAGGGGCTCTAATCGCCGCGCTGCTGCTTGCTGCAGGACTAAGCGGCTGTTCTGTCTCTGATAGGAACAGAACGCCGGAGGAGTGGCTGAGCTTATCGTATGCGGGCCTCGCGGCAATGGATCAATATGCATTTAGCGGATCGATGAGCATGGGGCTGGAGGAAGGCGTCATGTTCAAGCCGCAAATGTTCGAAGGCAAGGTGGTGAATCATCATCAGCTCACCATTCAGTCCGACAAGCAAGATCCGCTGTACTGGAATCCGGTCGAGGTGCTGGATTCACTCAAGCGTTCCCATGAATCGGTGGAAATCGCCGAAAACGGCGTGCGGGATACAAGCGGAGCGGATACCCTGGTGCTGCGTGCCGTCGAGAAACGGGATGCGGCCAAAAACCGCTGGACCGGCGTGCTGAAGCAGGAGCTGGAGCAAGTGACGGGAGAGGTTATAATTGAGAGCGGGGCAACCAGCGCAAAGCGCAAGGAAGTGGCCGAGCAAGCGGAGCGGGAGCTCGATGCGATGCTGCGCTCGCTTGAGGTGCGCACGGAGTATGAGATCGTGGTTGACAAGCAGAGAATGCTTCCGCTTAAGATGGAGGAGAAAACAACCTTTAACTATGAACGCGATGGGCGAAAAAGGAGGGAAAACCGGCATACATCCGTCCGTTTTCAGGCATTTGACAGCACTGCCGCGCGAACGGACTAAAGTGCGCAAAGGGGCCGATCATGATACGATAATGAGAGATACAGACTCATTTTTTTCGCTATGAGGCAACATGACAAGAAGGAGTAGATGAAACACGATGCGTGATCCAAGATTGAAGAAGCTGGCACAAAATTTGGTGCAATATTCGGTAGACGTTCAGCCAGGAGAGAACGTTCTGATTGATATGATCGGATCTGAAAGCGAGCTGGCCAAGTGCTTGATTGAAGAGGTCGCTGCACGCGGCGGCAGACCGTTCCTGGAGATGAGCGACCGTTCTGTTCTGCGTACTATGCTGATGCATGCGACGAAGGAGCAAATTGAGCTGTGGGCGAAGCTGGATCTGGAGCGGATGAAAAATATGCAGGCCTACATCGCGGTGCGCTCCGGCGACAACGTGAATGAGCTGGCGGATGTGCCGGACGACAAGATGCGTCTGTATGAGCAAGTTTACCGCAACCCTGTACATATGGAACAACGCGTAAAAAAAACAAGATGGGTCATCCTGCGCTACCCGACGCCATCGATGGCTCAACTGGCCAATATGAGCACAGAGGCGTTCGAGGACTTCTACTTCGATGTCTGCAATCTGGATTACAGCAAAATGGAAAAAGCGATGGACCCGCTCAAAGCGCTTATGGACCGTACGGACAAGGTGCGCATCGTATCGCCGGGAACGGATATTGCATTCTCGATCAAAGACATCGGCTCAAAGAAGTGCTCCGGTCACCGGAACATTCCGGACGGCGAAGTATTCTCCGCTCCTGTGCGCGATTCCGTCAACGGAACGATTACGTACAACGCGCCTAGCGTATACTCCGGCACGACGTTCCAGAATATCTCCTTTACCTTCGAGAATGGCAAGATCGTGAAGGCAGAGAGCAACGACAATGCGCGGCTGAACGAAATTCTGGATATGGACGAAGGCGCCCGTTATATTGGTGAGTTCGCAATCGGCTTCAATCCGTATATTCTTCAACCGATGAACGACATTCTGTTCGACGAGAAGATTGCGGGGAGCCTGCACTTCACGCCTGGTCAGGCGTATGAGGATACCGACAACGGCAACCGCTCTTCGGTGCATTGGGATCTGGTGCTTATTCAGCGTCCGGAATACGGCGGCGGCGAAATCTATTTTGACGACGTTCTGATCCGCAAAGATGGCATCTTTGTGCTCCCTGAGCTGGAAGGTCTAAATCCAGAGCACTTGAAATAATGGAATAGACTGCGTTTTTTTCGCCAAACCTCTTGATGGATGTAAGGTTTCAGGGTATCATGGTGACAGGAAAGCTTTACTAATCATATGGAGGGATTCCCCATGTCCAATAACGCAGCAATTGTAGAAATTTCTCAGGCGGCTAGCCAATTCACTTCTTCCATCGTACTGCAAGCCGACAGCAAATATATCGATGTAAAGAGCATCCTTGGGCTGTTCACGACATTGGTGGGAGGCCACGCCTACGAACTGCATGTGCATGGTCCTGACGCTGAAGAAGCGAAGAAAGCAATGGCGGAAGTATTTTCCAAGCACAACCTGAACGTAACCGTAATCGGCGGTTAATATTGGTTGATCAAGGATAAGAATGGCGTCTCTTTCCATTGGAAGAGGCGCTTTTCTGTTTTGTCCTTGTGTATTCCCTACTTTTCGTCTAATATAAAGGGTATAGAGTTTGACAGGTTACGCGCATAGGAGGGGAGAAGAATGTCTGCACCGGAAGTTACGGATCTATTGCATGAACGAGCGCTTCGTCTTCTTCAGGAGGACGCGAGTAAGATAGAGAAACTGATCGAAGTACAGATGGAGAATTTGACGACTCGTCAATGTCCCTTGTATGAGGAGGTCTTGGATACACAGATATACGGTTTTTCCAAAGAGGTTGATTTCGCCATTCGGGCGGGCTTGATTACCGAACCGGCGGGCAAAGATATTGTTAACCGGCTGGAACGTAATTTGGCTGTATTATATGAAGCTTTGGATCGCAAAGCGAAGGGGTAGCCCCCATATACGGGCTGCCTTTTTTTATGTCCGCCTATGCCGTTAGACCTAACGCAGAATATAGGGGCAATCCTTGCTTCATGTCGTCTGTTCTATTACAATGAACATATATGGCAAATTGAGGAGTGGATGACATGACCGAGAACCTTCAAACTGGATTAATCCGTATTTCTGACGATGTAGTAGCTACGATAGCGGGACTTGCAGCACTCGAGACGCCAGGCATTGCGGCGATGTCTGGCGGTATATCTGAAGGGCTTGCCAAGAGATTAAGCGGCAAGAACGTGCAAAAGGGCGTGTCGGTCGAGGTAGGTCAACTGGAAGCAGCCATTGATCTGCGAATCATCGTTCATTATGGCATTCCGATTCAAGAGGTTAGCCGCCAGCTGCAGCTGAATGTGCGCGAGTCGGTGGAGAATATGACCGGACTGCAAGTGGTCGAAGTGAACGTGAAGGTGGAAGGCGTTGCGTTCAAGGAAGAAGAGCCGGATGAACCACAGCAACGATTGAAATAATCGATCATACGCAATACGGCACTTTCCGATTATCGGAAAGTGCCGTATTTTTGTTGAATTAGTGTTTAACCTTTTCCGGCCGATTGTACTCTCTGGATATGCTGAGCAAGACGCCCATGCACATGAGACAGACAAGCAGCGATGATCCGCCGTAGCTGATGAAGGGGAGCGTAACGCCAGTAAGCGGTATCGTTGCCGTAACGCCTCCAATATTGATAAAGGCTTGTACGGCGAACAAGCTTACAATGCCAACTCCGACCACCGTGCCGTATAGATCCGGGCATCTGAGAGCTACAATTAGCCCTCGCCAGAGGAACAGCAGGTAGAAGAGCAGGAAGATGGCGCTCCCGATAAATCCGAGCTCTTCCGCGATGACCGCAAAGATAAAGTCATTATAGGGATAAGTCAAATAATGCAGCTTCTGTACGCTTTCCCCAAAGCCCGCTCCGGTTAGCCCGCCGTGGCTCATCGCTTGCAGCGAGGAGATCAACTGGAAGGCGCCGTCCTGGGAGTTGGATATGGGGTCCATGTAAGAGGTGAATCGCGCGACCCGGTATTGCCACGGATCCGGATTGATCGCCATAGAGATGCTGACCATCACCGTTACAGCAAGTATCGCGAGCGTCGCTGCAAGAAACACATGCTTCAGATTGGAGCCTCCGGCCAAAATCATAATCGAAGCGCAAGCGGCCAGAATCATGCAGGAGCCCAGATCGGGCTGGAGCATGATAAGTCCGCAAATCAGGCAGACCACGATAATGACAGGAAGCAGGCCTTTTTTGAAGTCACGGAACTTCTCGCCCTTCTTCGTAATCAGCGCGCCCAGATACAAAATAATGGCCAGCTTCGCAGGTTCGGTAGGCTGAATGCCCCGTGATCCGACGCCGAACCAGCTCTTCGCGCCGTTGATCTCAACACCGATGAAAGGAACGAGTACGAGCATGATCAGCACGGGCAGAAAGAGAAGCATATACGCTTTCTTGAACACCTGGTAACGTAGATTCATCATGAAGAACATGATGAATATGCCGAATACGGCCCAAGCAAGCTGAAGCTTGGTGAAATAAAAGGCGTCGTTACCGTATCTGGGCGATACGACAGCGACGCCGGAGCTGGCGCTAAACACCATGACGAGCCCGAAGCCAACCATCAGCAGCGTCATGATGAGAAGCAGGAAGTCCGGCCTTCCACGACTGACGTTCTGCGAGGCCTTCTTCATAGAAGCCCCGTTACACGAGCTGTTGCTTTAACTGCCCGAGTCGTTGTGTAGCCGTCTCCAGGATATGCTTTGGAATCGGCGATTCGTATTCCATTCCGTGAGGGAACGTAGACCGGCCGATGTATACGGCTTCAATATGAAGTACGGCGTGGGGATTCTCAAGCTTGCCTTCAACCGCGCGTGTATTCATGCGAAGGAAGTATTCGCTGCCGCTCGTGCGGTCTGTCAATTTCAAATCATATGTAGCGCGATAATATTCCCATTGCCAACGCACAAAGCCGACTTTCTCAGCGGCTTCGTCCAAATGGCCAAGTTCGCTCTGAACGCCATTCAAACCGGAGTTTTCAATAATCATTTCAGTTCCTCCCAAATTCACAAGACATAGTTGTACATTCTTTTCTCATGATAGTATGTTTCCCCAGTCAGCGCAAGCCTTACTCCTAATCGTCAAGGCAAAGTTTCGTGACATTTTTGAGAACGAAGACCTCGCATTGTGCCATTATACGGGCTAGGCTCCACAAAGCAACGGGCATCTGATACACTATACCAAACAGGAAATGACGATCATGCAAATAGATAGGAGGTTTGCGATTTGCGGCTAGAATCGATTGCGGAGAAATGGCTAAGCGAACGTTATCCGGACATGGTTCGCTGGCGCAGGCATCTCCATCAGCATCCTGAATTGTCATTCAGGGAGAAGGAAACCTCGCACTGGATCGCGGACCGATTGGAAGAGCTGGGCTGCAAGGTGCGGAGAAACGTAGGCGGCCATGGCTTGATTGCAACGATTAAGGGAGAGCTGCCTGGCCCGGCCGTCGCCCTGCGGGCGGATATCGACGGTCTACCGATTCAGGATGAAAAGGAATGCGAATACGCTTCCAAGGTGCCGGGTGTCATGCATGCTTGCGGGCATGACGGTCATACGGCGGCTTTGCTGGCTGTTGCGGACTTCTACAGCAGGAGTCGAGAGCTCTTGGCGGGGGAGCGGAGGCTCTTGTTCCAGCCGGCTGAGGAAGTGACACCAGGCGGAGCGATCGAGATGATCAAGGACGGTGCGCTTGAAGGGATCGACGTCATCTACGGCGTTCATCTGTGGACGCCGCTCCCGTATGGCAGCGCAGCAAGCCGTCCAGGTCCATTCATGAGCTCAGCCGACGAGTTCATAATCGATATCGAAGGCAAGGGCGGCCATGGCGGCCTGCCGCATGGAACGATTGATGCGATTGTGGCGGGTTCGGCGCTTGTCCAAGGCGTTCAGTCGATCGTCAGCCGCAATGTCAATCCGCTGCATCCGGCGGTCGTCACAATCGGCTCCTTCCAGGCAGGGACGACCAACAATGTCATTGCGGAGCGCTGCCAGCTGAAGGGCACAGTGCGTGCTTTCGACGAAGGGACCCGATTCATGATTCATGACCGGCTGGAATCGCTCGTACGGCATACGTGCGAGATGTACGGCGCCAAACATGCTTATCATATGCGCGTGGGTTATCCTCCTGTTGTGAATGATGAGACAGAGGCGGAGCGCTTTTTCAAGATTGCAAGGCCGATCTTTGGAGACGAGCAAGTCCTAGAAGCAGAGGCCATTACGGTAGCCGAGGACTTCTCCTATTATTTGAACCAGAAGCCGGGCTGCTTCATGTTCGTGGGCGCCGGCAATCCGGAACTCGGCGCGGTATATTCGCATCATCATCCCAAATTCGATATGGACGAGAGGGCTATGCTGAATTCGGCAAGATTGCTGATTGGTATGGCCGAGGGATACGCCAGCGATTATCCAGACAAAAAATGAGCTTGCCGCTTTGCGGAGGAGGACGATTATTCGTCCTCCCACAAGGCGACAAGCTCATTGTTTTCATTATATAGCTCCGCAGGATCGGGCTCCGTATTGTTCCACACATTATCGACTTCCCATAAGAGAACGAGTGAGTCCTTGTCCTTGACATGGCTTTCTCCGGAAGAGACCAGCAGCTTGCTCTGCGCAGGCAATTCAATTTCCGGGAACGTATACGTCTGATTGCCTCGCACGCTCACGAGCTTCCAGCCATCCATATCGATAGGCAGTCTCGTCGTATTCGTAATGGTAACCAGCTCTCCCCGCTTATCCACTTCAATGACAAGTCCCATATGATACGACTTCTGAACCGATATTTCCGCTTGGCTTGTCTCCTTGCCGGAGCTCCAGAGCCCTACTTTGTTCTGCTTCGCGGTTTGTTCCAGCTGCTTGTATACATTCTCCATCTTCACATTAGGCTCTACGATAAGCACCTTGGCCAGTCCTTCCTGAAGCAGAAGCTCGTTCAGAATGCGGCCGTCCTTCAGCTCGACAATGGCAAGTGTCCGGTCATAGCGGTCCTTGTTTTCCTTATCGAATGTAAGCTTGACCTCGCCGGATTCCTTCAGCAGCTCCTCCGTGAAAGCGGAGGCTTCAGGCCCGTATGCCTGTACCGGTGTATTCGCCTTTTTGGTCTCGGGCGTATCAATATAAAGCATACGAATCGTGTTGTTCGTATCTCCGACTTTGATTTTGAACGTATCGCCGTCTACGTAACCGGATACCGGATACCATGTATCCGATTTCACATTTTTGTCCGCAGATATGGAAATGGCAGAGCAGCCTGCCAGCATGATGGAGAGCATCAGAAGTAGCAATTGCAATGAACGTCTCATAGAAGTATAGCCTCCAGCTCCGTTTAAAAGGTTGCATTCAAATAAATCCTTTTCTACTATACCACAGATTGGCCTTAATAATCGATGAAGGAAAAGCAGGTTACAGGGATAAAATCCTACGGAAACTTTCATACTGTGGAGAGAGAAAGCGCAAAATGGGAGGCGGATGCCCGTTGAAAACCGAAGGAGCAATCATTGTACAGTCCGACTTGACTGTATTGCTGGATGAAAGAAGTCTATCCGCACATGCTGCTCGCGAGCAGCTTCACCGGTTCGCAGAGGCGCGCAAACGGGCGGGCACCATCCATACCTATCGCATCACGCCGATGACGTTATGGCATGCCCTTGATGAAGGATGGACCGGGGAGCAGGTAGTCGAGGCGTTAAAGACGCATGCCAAATACGATGTGCCTCTTCAAGCGGAGGGGTTCATTCGGCTGTGGGCAAGTCGTTACGGGAAGCTAAGGCTGTATGCCGAAGATGCGGCGCTGTTATTGAACGGCGATGCCGACATACTGGAGTCGCTAGGGCGGATTCCATGCGTAATGGCTTGGGTGCAGACGGTCAGAAGCCCGGAAATATGGCAGCTGGCGCCGGATTGCCGTGGACTGCTGAAGCAGGAACTGGCCAAGCAGGGATATCCCGTTATGGATCAGGCCGGCTATCATGCGGGCGAGTCCCTGTCTCTCCGTTTGAGAGAGCAGACTGTAAGGGGGACTGCATTCGCCTTGCGAGATTATCAGGAGCGGGCTGTAGGCTCCTTCATCCAGGACGGCGCAGCAAGAGGCGGGAGCGGCGTTGTTGTGCTCCCTTGCGGAACAGGGAAGACGGTTGTCGGCATAGCGGCGCTTGCCCGGCTTGGCACCGCGACGCTCATTCTGACCTCCAGTCGCACCTCGGCTGAGCAATGGAGGGAAGAATTATTAGATAAGACGACGCTTGCGCCAGACAGCGTCGGACTGTACAACGGGAAGGTCAAGGAAGTGAAGCCGGTGACCATCGCGACGTATCAGCTGCTGACCCGCCGCAAGTCCAAGGCTGGAGACTTTACCCATATGGGGCTGTTCAACGAAAGAGATTGGGGGCTCATCATCTACGACGAAGTACATCTTCTGCCGGCCCCTGTATTCCGCATGACCGCATCCATTCAGGCAACGCGCCGCTTGGGACTCACGGCTACACTTGTGCGCGAGGATGGATGCGCGGAGGATGTCTATTCCTTGATCGGGCCCAAGCAATACGATATGCAATGGAAGGAAGCGGAGAAGGGAGCTTATATCGCATCGGTCAGCTGCGCTGAAATCCGGATACCGCTGGATGCCTCCCAGCATCACAGCTATTCGGCGGCTGCGGCGCGCAGCCGGCTGCGCATCGCAGCGGAGAATCCCGGCAAGCTGCCCGTCGTTAGAGAGCTGCTGGAGCGTTACCGGGACAAGCAGACGCTAGTCATCGGCCAATACCTGGGCCAGCTTCGCAAGGTAGCCAGTGAGCTAGGAGCCCCGCTCTTGACCGGTGAGACGCCGCATGAGGAGCGGCTGCGGCTGTATGATCAATTCAGGAGCGGAAGTATAAATGTGCTGGTCGTATCCAAGGTGGCTAATTTGGCTATCGATCTGCCGGATGCCTCAGTGGCGATTCAGCTGTCGGGCAGCTTCGGCTCCAGACAGGAGGAAGCCCAGCGTGTCGGACGGCTGCTCAGGCCGAAGCAGGGTGATAATCGGGCATGGTTTTATACGCTGGTAACGGAAGGGACGAAGGAAACAGAATTTGCTCTTAAGCGGCAGCTGTTCCTGCTGGAGCAAGGGTATGAATACATGCAACTGTCGGGGGCGGAAGCCTGCGGCAGTGGATTGCGATCGGAGGCGGCTAACGGATGAACCTGGCACAAGCAAGCGTCAAACTATCGGATGAACGCATGAAGCAATTTGCAAGATCGGCTGTATGGGTGGAAGCCTCTGCGCAAGAAATGTCCTGGCGAGAAGCCATGCTGGACAGACGTGCAGTGAATGCGGCGTCGAACCGTCTGTCTTCGCTTGCCAAGGAATCGCTGGTTTCCTTGATATTGCGATTTGGAGCTGCGCCGGTTGAGGAAGAACGGCTTTTGGCCGAACTTCGGGAGCATACGATACTTTCGGGGGCGGAGGCCCGTATGGGGTTAAGCCAGCTTCAGGAAGCAGGCATCGTACTCTTCGCAGCCAAAATGTGGGGGGATCGGAGCTGCTTCATACCGTTAGACTCTTTCATGATCTGGCAGCAAAGTCTATTCCCTTGCCCATGGGCGGGATCGGCAGCCCCCGTTCAGCCGCTGATGGATGGCTCCGGCGGTTTTCTCGGCGTGAAGGAGCCGTTTGGCCGCAGAGTGTTGTACATGCTGGCAGCACTAATGAAGTCAGAGACGGCCTTCACGTCCAAGGGCGTTTTGTCCAAAAAAACGCTCCAGCGTCTGCAGGCTGCGCTGGAGCTGGAGGAGGGGCCTCTCAAAGCTCTTTCATGGCGTGTTGCGCGCGGAGAGAGCTACCCTGTCCCGGTTGCCGTTGGCTTGGCTGCTGCCGCCGCGCTCGGATTGCAGAGACGGGAAGAGAAGGGTATCAACGTTGATCAGGAAAGGCTGCAGAGCTGGTGCGCTATGAGCGATTGCGAACGGGAGCAAGGGTTGTTTCATTGGATTTGCGGATATTTGCTGAGAGGCTCCAGAGAAGATGCGCATATTGGCTCTGCATTGGCAAACGCTCCATCAGGCGAGTGGCTCTCAGCGAGCGAAGTGGCGGAATGGGGTACGTTATTAATAGAGAGAAGCGGGATAGTTGATGTGAATGGCTCCATGTGGAATCAGGTTGAGCGCTGGCTGTTTCTCATGCAGGAGCTAGGCTGGATGGAGCTGGCCGAGCGGCAGCACCCAAGCAAAGGGGCAGAGCTTATGTTCCGCCGGCGCGGCTTCTCGTCTGTTCTGGAGGGCCAGCTCATCCTGCAGCCGACCGGAGAGCTGCTTGCTGCGCCGGGAAGCTCCTTCGGGATGAGATGGGAGCTGGAATTGATTGCGGAGCGAATCCACCGTGAAGAGCCGGTCTTGTATCGATTGACGGCTGCCTCCGTCGCTGCGGCATTGGAGCAGGGACGAACCAAGGAAGGGATCGCCAGCTTTTTGAGGGAGGCCAGCAGAGAGCAGGAATTGCCAGTGCAGCTCAGGTCGATGCTGGATCAATGGGCGATTCGAGCTTGCCGGTATACATTCGAGCAGGCTACACTTCTGCGATGCGATACGGCCGAGCTGGCGGAGGAAGCGATGAAGCTGTCCGGAGCTGCCCCGGATCTGCTCGTTCGAATCAGCGAAAAGAATTTTATCATACATCCCTCTGCGGTTGGCGAGATCAGGCTGCTTCTGAATAAGGCGGGATATCCGCCTCGCAAGAGAATCATTGAATCATTTGAGGACAAGTGTGCGGTTTATCCTGATCTGACTGGTCTCGGCACAGAGCTTCAGTCCTATCCGGAATTTGCCGCTGACCGGTACTTTGAGTCCGGCGAGTGGCTCTATGAATCGATGTCATTGCGGCATTACGAACTGGAGCAGGCGATGGAAGCCAAAGCTGTTAAACTTCTTTCGGGACTAGATCAGGTACCCGCTGCATGGTGGCGACAGCTGCGCAGCTACCACACCTCTACACGAAAAGAGCTGATGCAGCAGGCTGTTGCTATGGAAACGGCCGTACAGCTTAAGCTGGAGGGGCAATTGCGGCATTTCATACCGGAGCAGATCGACCTTCGCGGCGAACAATGGTCCGTTACAGGCAAGCTGGTTGACGACAATCAATCGGAGCGAAGCCGCCTGACTCCCGATATGTGGGAAGAGATGAAGCTGATGCTGCCAAGCGGTGTAATCCTTTAACCTCCTCTTTCTATTGGCTTAGGGGCTATGATATGATAAATTAATAGCAAGCGAATTGAAAAGAGGTGGATCAATGCCTGTTGCCGAATCATGGACAGCTCAGTCGGAGCAAGAAGATGGCGTCAGATCTTCGCTCGATATGGCGTCGCTGCTTTTGTCCGCTTACGAGCTGGGGGACTGGATTAATCAATCGGCGGAAGTGTCCGATTATTTATATTGGAAGTCGGTAGTGAATGAGAACGATGAAGTGAAGAGCTTGCAGATCAAATTCGCCAAGGCGAAGGAGCTGTTTGAGGAATGCCAGCGCTTCGGACGTTTCCATCCGAATTACCACGAAGCGAAAGACAAGGTAAAGGAAATTGAGAAGCAGCTTGCGGACCTGGAATGCGTTAGCAAATTCAAGGCGTCCGAGCAAGCTGTGGACGATATGCTGTATGAGGTATCCCGCATGATTGCGGAGTCGGTATCCGATACGATCAAGGTGCCGGGTAACGAGAGGAACAAGGGAGGCGGTTGCGGCAGCGGCGGATCATGCGGCTGCGGCAGCGGCGGGTGCGGATAACTAGCCGCACCATGAAAGCTTCGGGAGGTTATGGAGGAGGAGCAAGCTGATGTTACCGGATCGAACGGGGTTTATCGTATGGGTGAGCGATTTGAAGGCAGCTAGGGCTTTGGAGCGGTTCGGGACGATTCACTTCATGTCGCGGAAGCTTCATTATGTCGTGCTGTATATGAATGCCGACAAGACAGAGGAATCCTTGAAGCAGATGAGCCGTTTGTCCTTCGTGCGGAAGGTAGAGCGTTCCTACCGCACCGAGATTCCAACGGAGTACAGCAAGGAGAACGAAGATAAAACAAGATTTTACAGCCTGTAATTCGGGAATACAGCAGAAGTAACCGCTTCTTGGCGCATAATTAGCGCTGAGAGGCGGTTTTTTTATGTGCTAATTTACATATTAAGACATATATGGCCTGAGTTTATTTTATTGTTGAAAAATCGGACAATCATGGTAGAATGGAAGTAAATAAATAGGATAAAAGCCCTGGTTCCTTGGAAGGAGTAGGTTGCGAGATGAAGGATAAAATGACGAGAAGATGGAGTACCTATGAGTCGTTTTATGTCGAACTTGGCGACAAAAAGGTGGTTGACGTCATTATTACTAACCATGCCAAAAGTCGCTGGCTAGATCGGATCGAGAGCGAAAAGACCGGATACGAAGATATTGCCGAGTATTTGTGGGAATGCTTGAAGAAGGGCCGGATCGTACCTTACTATCGCAATGAGCAGGATGTTTATTTAATTGACGAGGATCTCGTGTTTGTCGCGGAATTCGCGGATTCGCTTACGGAGCTTGATTTGCTGGGCAACCCGCTCCATAAGATGATCATCGTTACCTTCCTGGGCAGAATGTCGGAGACCATTGAGCTTCGAGACCTAAAGTCCTATTATTCCTGGCTGAGGCATTCCAGAAGAATGACGCTTGTGAAAAACAGCCGGAAACGCAAATGACGATTTGCTTTTCAAAAAATAATCGGTACATAATACAAATATTGGAATTAGGACGCGATCCACAGGGTCGCGTTTCTTCATTTTCCCATAATCATGTCGCTTCTTTCAGGGACACTAGTATATAATAAGGCCAAAGAAAGGACGGATTGCATATGGCGCTTAACTTTCATCAATTGCATATATTTTATACCGTTGCAGAGCGCGGAAGCTTCTCCGCCGCAGCGCAAGCCCTTCATATGACCCAGCCTGCGGTTACGATGCAGGTACAGTCGCTTGAGGATTATTTTGGCACAAAGCTGCTGCTTCGCTCTACGAAGAGGATCGATCTGACGGAAGCCGGGAGGGCGCTTTTGCCTTACGCGAAAAACAGCATTGATCTGATTCGGGACACGGATCAAGCGATGTCTACTTTTACCAAGCAATTGAAGGGACGCTTGCAGCTCGGCTCTAGTCTGACGATCGGCGAATATGTGCTGCCTCGTCTGCTGGGGCCTTTCGGCCAGGAATATCCCCATATCTCCATAAGCATGAAAGTGATGAATACCGCACAGATTATGGAAGATATTTTGAACCATCAATTGAACTTCGGGCTGATCGAAGCGCCCGTCAATCATCCCGATATGCATATGGAAGCGGTCATGAGCGACGAGCTGATGCTTGTTGTTCCAAGCGGCCATCCATTGGCCGAGAACAAGTCCGTCACGCTTGCTGAGGCGATGCAATATGCTTTTGTCCTGCGCGAGCAAGGTTCAGGCACCCGACTCGTGATGGAAGAGCAGCTAAAGAAGAAGAAAATCGACCCGGCTTCCATGAAGATCGTGATGGAGCTTGGCAGTACGGGGGCGGTGAAATCCGCGGTGGAAGCGGGGCTCGGCATCTCCTTTCTGTCGGCGTCTTCGGTGAAGCATGAGGTTGCCTTAGGGCTGATCAAGGTCGTCAAGGTGTCGGATACCAAGTTCTTGAGGCATTTTTATTCCATCTATCTAAAATCTGCTTTACTTCCGATCTCAGCTGTCACCTTCTTGACTTTCCTGAGAGAGAGGGATCTTCAGCAATGGCTGTAACAGGCAGAGCAGACCTGCATGCCCACACCACGGCCTCGGACGGCATGTATGCGCCCGCGGAAGTCGTCAGAAGAGCGAAGCTTGCGGGATTGTCCGCTATCGCGATTACGGATCATGACACGGTTGCCGGCGTAGAAGAAGCAATAGCGGAGGGTGATAGAATCGGCATGATGGTCATACCGGGAGTGGAGATTAGTACGGTCACTGACCATACAGATATCCATGTGCTGGCTTATTATACCGATAACGCGGATCCCATCTGGCAGGACAGGCTTGCATGGATCGGAAGCGCCCGCGACCGGCGCAATGACGAGATGCTCCATAAGCTGCAAGAGCTTGGTATTGACATCTCCATAGAGGATGTTCGCGAAGCAGCTAAAGGCAATAAGGGGAGCATCGGTCGTCCGCATATTGCGGAGGCGTTAATCCGGAAGGGTGTCGTCGCCGATATGAAGGAAGCGTTCGCGCGTTATCTGGGCTCGGGAGCGGCAGCTTATGTACAAGTGCAGAGCGTCACGACGACCGAGGCGCTGAGCTGGATTCGCGAGGCGGGAGGCGTTAGCGTGATTGCCCATCCGGGACTGTACGGACGGGACGAGCTGCTAGACCGCTGGGCAGCAGAAGGCGCCCACGGCATAGAAGCGTTCCACTCTGATCATAGTGCGGAGGACGCGGAGCGATACCAGACATTCGCGGCGAGCCATGAGCTTATCGTTACGGGAGGCTCAGACTTTCACGGTGAACGGGAAGGCGAGAGCTACCATGGGCCGCTCGGGAGCAGCGGGGTAGAGCTTATCGTTGTGGAGCAGCTTCGACGTATGGCGGCGAGCATGAGCTCTTCCAATTGATTCATCCATCCCTATCGCTCTCTGAATAATCTGCATGGGAAACTTGCCTCCAACCCCTTTATCGCCATGAATACGTTTCCAATTTATAGAATTTGTTCTACTTGATTCCATATATGAGTATGGATGTTAATGTAACAAATTTATATAAATATTGGAGGGAAATTCATGCCACAGGAATTGGTAACAAGCATCAGATCGGAGAAAGCGCCGTTAAGCGGACAAAAGCATCGTTCAAGCGGAAATTTCAGTACGGAGGTTCTTCCACCCGGAACCAAGCGATTAAGATGGGAAGTGGAAGGTGGAGGAGTAGACCAGTATGACATCACTTTCGATGTGAAACGGGATGTATCAGCAGGTACGGACCCCACTGAATTGGATGATGTCATTAGCGGGAATACATCGAAGGTCATCTCGGCAAGATCGCTTTATATTGCCAATCCAAGCGGTGCACAGACTTCTTTCCTGGTAAAAGTGTACGCTATCTATTAAGAGTGGCGGAATATTGAGGTCACCATAAATCATACACCCCCTGGAATTTCATGGATTGGGCTTGTCAGCCGATCCATGATCATTCAGGGGGTGTTTATTATGGGGTGAACCTTTATTTCACTACGGATGGCAGCGCTTTGAGACGATTGGTGTCAGGTGTGATGAACAGCGTCTTCTGATGGTCATAAATAACAAAGCCTGGCTTCGCTCCGCTTGGCTTCCGAACATGCCGGATGAAGGTATAGTCGACCGGAACCATGCTTGAATCCTTGGCTTGGCTGTAATGAGCGGCAAGCATCGCCGCTTCCTCCAGCGTAGCATCCCCGAAGTCTCCTCCCCGGATGACGACATGGGAGCCCGGTATATCCTTCGTATGCAGCCATGTATCCGTAGGAGAAGCTAGCCGGTTGGTCAAATATTCGTTTTGCATATTGTTTTTCCCGACGTAGATCGGGACGTTCTCCGAGGAAGTATAGCAAAGCAGCGACGGATGCTGCGCCTTCTTCCGCTTCGGTCCCCGCGTCTTGCGTTCGCGGAGGTAGCCTTGCTGGACAAGCTCCTCCCGAATTTCTTCAATATCGGACAGTGCCGCGTCGTTGAGCTGCTGAATCAGCGTCTCGAAGTAAGTAATCTCAGCTTCCGCCAATTTCATCTGCTGTGCGACGACCGTCAAGCTGTTGCGGTATTTCGTATATCGCCGGAAGTAGCGCTGGGCGTTCTCTGACGGCGTCAGCTGCGGGTCCAGCGCAATCTTGACCGTCGCCTGATCCTCGTCATAGAAGTTGACCAGCTCGATCGACTCCTCGCCTCGATTGAACTGATGCATATAGGCGGTCAGAAGCTCGCCAAGCACTCTGTACTTTTCGGCGTCTTTCGCTTCTTCCAGCGCATCTTCCAGCTTTTTGATTTTGGACGTATTTTTGCTCTTCTCGTTCTGAACGAAGCGGATCAGATCCGCTGCACGCTGCTTCACGGTATCCCGTTCGGCCTTATCACCGTAGAAGGCCTCCAGACATTCGCTGACAGAGCCGAAGGTGACGCTTGTCCCATGGATATGGGAAAGCTGCGTCACGGAGAAGCTAGCTTTGCCGCTCGCTGTATCGGTGACGATAACAGGCTCATATCGGTTCTCGCGAAAGGCGCCCATTAATGCGGAGAAGCTGCTCCATAACGGAGGAATCGCGGCTGCCTCTTCCGAGCTTTGGGTTTTGGCTCGGTTGACGATTTCCTTTGCCAGAAGCGGGCTGAGTCCGCTGAAGGCGCCGACTAGCGACTGGTGGAGCGGGATGGGTGCTTCCTCAACAGACTGGGTCAGCAATGCTCGGAATTGATCCTCATCTGCGACGGCTAGCGGATCGCTTTTGCCTTGATCCGGCGGCGAGGCATAGGCTACGCCCGGCATGACGATCCGGAAGGAGCTGATGGCAGGCGTGACGTGGTGAATGCCGTCATGGATGGCGCCGGTGGCCGTGTCGATCAGGATGATGTTGCTGTGCCGGCCCATGATTTCAATGACAATCGTTTTGAAATTCAGATCACCCAGCTCGTCCCGCTGCCGGATATCGATATGGATGATGCGCTCTCGCCCGATCTGCCGAACAGATTCAATAACGCCGCCTTCGCAATGCTTGCGCATGAGCATGCAGAACATGGGTGCTTCCAGCGGGTTGACGTATGTTGCCGAAGTGAAGTGTGTTCTAGGATAAGTAGGATTCGCAGACAACAGAAGCTTCGAATTCAGTCCTCCTCCGCGCACGGACAATACGAGGTCATGCTCGGTGGGCTGATGAATTTTATGAATACGCGCGCCGACGCAGCGCTGCAGCTCTGCGGCGACCGCTCCGACGACCATGCCGTCTAATGCCATAATTAGTGTACCTCTCTTTTACAGTATGACTCTATCATGCCATATTCGGGACAAAAACTTAAGCCTCTCTGGGATATTTTATAGGCTGTCCGAATACATTTAGCGTAAGTATGGGCTGTCCGCTGGAACGGCAACCAACGGGAGGGAATCATGGATGGAACAGTTGAAATGGCATCAGATGGGGACAAGCGAGCTTCTTGAAGCGCTCGGCAGCTCGCAAGATGGCGGTCTTAAGCCATCTGCAGCTGTGGAGAGGCTCGAAAAGCACGGACACAATGAGCTGTCGGAAGGAGAGCGAATCTCGCCGATTGTGCTTTTCCTGAATCAGTTCAAAGATTTCATGGTGCTCGTTCTGATGGGCGCCACCTTAATATCGGGATTGCTTGGCGAATACCTGGACGCCATTACGATTGTGGCCATTATTGTTTTGAATGCGGTCCTTGGCTTCTTGCAGGAATTCAGGGCAGAGCGCTCGCTTCGGGCGCTCAAGGAGCTGTCGGCGCCCTCGGCCAAGGTCATTCGGGGCGGCGAGCTGGTTACAGTAGCGGCCAAGGATCTGGTGAACGGGGATATCGTCTATCTTGAAAGCGGGGACCGCGTGCCTGCGGATCTCCGGTTTATCGAAGCCAATAGCTGCTACATCGAGGAATCGGCTTTAACAGGAGAATCCGTTCCGGTCGGGAAGCATGCTGCGGTCATTGGGGATGAGGATCTGCCGCTCGGCGACCAGCGGAATATCGGATTTATGGGCACGATGGTTACGCGCGGCACAGCCAGAGGCGTCGTCGTTCGGACGGGCATGGCGACGGAGATGGGCAAGATTGCCGGTCTGATCCAAGCAACGGAGTCGATGGAGACGCCGCTGCAGCACCGGCTGGAACAGCTCGGCAAGCTGCTTATCGTCGTAGCGATCGGCTTGACGGTTATGGTCGTAGTGGCAGGCATCCTGCACGGCCAGCCGGCATACGGCATGTTTCTCGCAGGCGTCAGCCTCGCGGTGGCGGCTATACCGGAGGGCTTGCCTGCTATTGTGACGATCGCGCTGGCGCTAGGCGTCCAGCGGATGATCAAGCGCAAAGCGATCGTTCGCAAGCTTCCTTCGGTGGAGACGCTCGGCTGCGCTTCCGTCATCTGTTCGGACAAAACAGGGACGCTGACGCAGAATAAGATGACGGTCACTCATGTCTGGATTGGCGGCCGCAAGCTGGAGGTCAGCGGCGAAGGCTATGATCCGACGGGAGCTATCTATGAAGACGGCAAAGCGCTTGATCTCAAAAATGACCAGTCCATCAAACGGCTCTTGCAAATTAGCGCTCTCTGCAACAACGCATTGCTTGTCAGGTCGGAGCCGGCGGAGCAGAAGCGCCGCAAGAGCAAGGAGCCGCAGCCGGAGTGGACGCTGAAAGGCGATCCGACAGAGGGCGCGCTTGCGGTGCTGGCGACCAAGCTGGGCTCGTCGGCCAAGTCGCTGGAGGCGCTCTACCAGCGGGTCAAGGAGTTTCCGTTCGATTCGGAGCGGAAGCGGATGTCGGTGCTGCTCTCCCATCAAGGCGGACGACTCCTCTGCACCAAAGGAGCGCCGGATATGCTGATGGAGCAATGCGCCTACGTCCTGTGGGAGGGCAAGGTTGTTCCATTCACCAACACGCTGAAGCGGAAATGCGCGGAGGCGGGAGAAGTAATGGCGCAGTCCGCGCTTCGCGTGCTTGGCTTCGCTTATCGGGATTTGCGGTCCACGGAGCGGTGTGAGACGGAAGAAGAGGCAGAAAACAATCTGATCTTCGTAGGGTTGGCCGGCATGATCGATCCGCCGCGCCGCGAAGTGAAGGATGCGATTGCGACTTGCCGCAGAGCCGGAATTAAGACAGTCATGATTACGGGGGATCATCAGTTGACGGCGGAAGCGATCGCCAGTCAGCTCGGCATTATGCCTCGCGGCGGCATCGCAATGAGCGGAAGGCAGCTGGAGGGGATGGACGACGAGCAGCTTGATCGACTGGTCGACAATACGTACGTCTATGCGCGCGTATCCCCGGAGCATAAGCTGCGTATCGTCAAAGCGCTTCAGCGCAAAGGGCATGTCGTGGCGATGACGGGCGACGGAGTCAACGACGCGCCTGCAATCAAGGCTGCGGATATCGGCATCTCCATGGGGATAACCGGAACTGATGTATCGAAGGAGGCGTCCGCGCTTGTTTTAAGCGACGACAACTTCTCGACGATCGTAGCGGCGATTGAAGAAGGCAGAGGCATCTACGAGAATATCCGGAAGTTCATTCGTTATCTGCTTGCCTCCAATGTAGGTGAAATACTGGTCATGTTCCTTGCCATGATGGCAGGCTTACCGCTCCCGCTCGTACCCATCCAGATTTTATGGGTGAATTTGGTTACGGACGGCCTTCCGGCGATGGCGCTTGGCGTAGACCAGGCGGAGAAGGATCTGATGCAGCAGAAGCCGCGTTCGGCGAAAGAGAATATTTTTGCCCGCAGGCTGGGGTGGAAAATTATTAGCCGGGGAGTGCTGATCGGCATCTGTACGCTTGGCGCCTTCTGGATTACGCTGCGAGAAGGTGCGGGTACGGCCGACGGCTTGATGAAAGCCCAGACCGTCGCGTTCGCGACACTCGTCATGGCACAGCTGATCCATGTGTTCGATTGCCGGAGCTCACGCTCGATTTTCCATCGCAATCCGTTCCAGAACAAATATTTGGTGCTGGCGGTTCTCTCTTCGCTGCTGCTTATGCTCGGCGTTCTATATATTGAAGCGCTGCAGCCGATCTTCAAGACGGTACCGATCGGCCTCCGCGAATGGTGCCTCGTATTCGTAGCCGCGGGAATTCCGACTTTTGTAATGGGTATTGGCAGCGTGCTAGGCAAATCCGGCAAAACAAAGACGAATTCCAAATGGCCGCTAGGTCCGCAAACCGCTGCCAGATAACGTGGAAAAGTGCAAATGTTGATGCAAATTATGAATAGCGTTTCTCTCTCCTTTGCGGTATGCTAATAGGAATGATGATAGATTAGCATACATTGGGGCTATAAGGAGAGATCGATAGATGAACTTCACGAAAATGCATGGTCTTGGCAATGATTTTATCATTGTCGCGGGAGAGAAGGCGCTGCCTGATAATGTAGCGGGGCTGGCAGAATCGCTCTGCAACCGGTTCTTCGGCATCGGCGCAGACGGACTGGTCTATATTCTTCCTTCGGAGAACGCAGACTTTCGTATGCGGATTATCAATTCCGATGGTTCCGAAGCGGAGCAATGCGGTAACGCGATCCGCTGCGTGGCGAAGTACGTCTATGACAACGGATTGACGAATCAGGAAGAGATTACGGTCGAGACACTTGGTGCGGGCGTACAGAAGGTGCAGCTGACCATCAATGGCGGCAAAGTGCAAACCGTGCGTGTCGATATGGGCGAGCCGATTCTGGCCGGTCTGCAAGTGCCGACTACCGTAGACGCAGATCGCGTCATTGAGCATCCGATTGAAGTGGATGGCCGCAAGTTTGCTTTCACGGCTGTATCGATGGGCAATCCGCACTGCGTCATCTATGTGGATGACGCAGTCGGTTTCGATCTGGAGACGTGGGGACCGAAGTTGGAGACGCATCCGATGTTCCCGCGCAAAATCAACGTTGAATTTGTAACGGTCAATTCGCGTTCGCAAGCGGACATGCGTGTATGGGAGCGCGGCGCAGGACCGACGCTTGCATGCGGCACAGGAGCATGCGCTACGCTTGTCGCATCCGTGCTGACAGGAGCGACAGATCGTACGGCAACGATCTCCCTGAAGGGTGGAGACTTGCTGATCGAATGGAACGAGAGCGATAATCACGTCTATATGACAGGGCCTGCCGCGGAAGTATTCCGCGGAGTGTTGTAGGTGGCTGCTATGGGGGCGGAACAATTGAGAAGACCGAATCTGCGGGAAGCGCTGGCAGAGCGCATCCTGGTCGGCGACGGAGCCATGGGAACCTATCTTTATCAGATGGGGTTCCCTGTCGGCGTTTCCTATGAAGAATTCAATGTACTGAAGCCTGAAGTCATCGAAAGCGTGCACCGCCATTATTATGAAGCGGGCGCAAGGCTGATCGAGACGAACACCTACTCGGCCAACCTGGAGAAGCTGTCAAGGCACGGGCTGGAGGGCGAGATGGAGGCCATTAACCGCGCAGGGGTACGAATTGCCCGCTCAGCGGTTGGTGCGGATGCTTATGTCGTGGGATCGATAGGCTCGATTCGCGACGGCAAGCGGAAGAACCTGAGGACCAAGCGCGTGGTGGGCGCTTATGAGAAGCAGATGAAGATACTTGTCGAGGAAGGCGTCGACGGATTGCTGTTCGAGACGTTCTATGATCTGGAAGAGATGAAGCTTGCGGTTCGCATTGCACGCGAGCTGACGGATATTCCGATTATTTGCCAGTTTGCTGTAGAAGACGCCGGACGTACAGCGGACGGGATTACGCTGGCGGACGCATTCAACCAGCTGCAGATGTTAGGCGCCGATGTGGTCGGCTTCAATTGCCGCAGCGGTCCTAACGGCATTATGCGTTCGATGGACTCTATCAACGCGCCGGTTGCTTTGCCGTTCTCCGTCTACCCGAATGCCGGTATCCCGGATTATGTAGACGGCAAATATACGTATTCCGCCGGACCGGAATACTTCGCGGAATGCGCCCGTAAGTTTGCAGACCGCGGCGCCCGCATTATCGGCGGCTGCTGTGGCACAACGCCGGAGCATGTGGCTGCCATGGCGGCTTCACTTGCGAATTATGTTCCTCAGCCTGGAGCGGCCGCCGCGGCGAAGCGCCAGTCGGAGCTTGTCCGCGAGAATGCGCCGAAGCCGGCTGAACAAGCTTCCTACGGGGATATCCATCAAGAGCCGACTTTGGTTGATCTGGTGAAGGAGCGCCATACAGTGATCGTCGAGCTTGACCCGCCGCGCGATCTCGATATCCGCAAGTTTATGGAGGGCGCAGCGGCGCTGAGAGAAGCGAAGGCAGACGCCGTGACGATGGCGGACAATTCGCTGGCCGTGACGCGCATGAGCAACATTGCGCTTGCTGCGCTGCTGCAAGAGCGGCTCGATATTCGTCCGCTTGTCCATATCGCGGCACGCGATCGCAATCTGATCGGCACACAGTCGCATATGATGGGGCTGGACGCGCTTGGCATCGATCACGTGCTCGCAGTTACGGGCGATCCTGCCAGATTCGGCGACTTGCCGGATTCCAGCTCAGTGTACGATCTGACGTCCTTCGAGATGATCCGGATGATCAAGCAGCTCAATGATGGCGTAGCCTTCTCCGGCAAGCCGCTGAAGCAGAAAGCGAAGTTTGTCGTGGGCGCAGCCTTCAATCCGAACGTCAAGCATCTGGACAAAGCGGTTCAGCGCCTTGAGCGGAAGATCGCTTCCGGCGCGGATTACATTATGACGCAGCCTGTCTACGATACGGGACTGATCGAGAGAATCGCAGAATCGACCAAACATCTCAGCGTGCCTGTCTTTATCGGCATTATGCCGCTTGCGAACGGACGGAATGCGGAATATTTGCATAACGAAGTTCCAGGCATTCAGCTGTCGGATGACGTTCGCGCCCGCATGGCAGGATTGGAAGGTCCGGCAGGCCGAGCTGAAGGCGTGCAGATCGGCAAGGAACTGCTGGATTGCGCTTTGCAGCACTTTAATGGCATTTATCTCATTACACCATTTATGTTCTATGACATGGCTGTACAACTCACTCAATACGTATGGGAAAAAACAAAACGCTAGCTCAAAATCATCCAAAAAATGGATGTCACCTAACTTTTGCTTGTTCCAAGGGAAGAAATCAATTAGAATAAGGCATAAGTTGGAGCGGACGGCAGTAGACGAACGTATGCTCATTCATTTTTTCGTCAACAATAGAGCAATGGTCTGTCGTTTTTTGGAAATCGGCACCTATCATTGCGCATAGAAGGACCGTAGGCGGAGGGGGACCTGGCTTGGCTATTAAGCTCATTAATATCGGATTCGGGAATATTGTATCTGCGAATCGCATTATCTCGATCGTGAGCCCGGAATCGGCTCCAATCAAGCGAATCATTCAAGAAGCACGGGATCGCCATATGCTGATCGACGCGACATACGGCCGCCGGACTCGCGCGGTTATTATTACGGACAGCGATCATGTGATCTTATCTGCGGTTCAACCGGAGACGGTTGCCCATCGATTATCCACCAAGGATGACGATAACGACGAATAGTACGGGGAGTATGGAACAAATGGGATTGTTGATTGTTTTGTCCGGTCCTGCCGGAGTGGGAAAAGGAACGGTATGCACTGCGCTTCGCGCAAGAATGCCGGAGATTGTCTATTCCGTATCGGCCACAACCAGGCAACCGAGACAGGGCGAGGTTGAAGGCGTTAATTACTTTTTCAAGTCTAGAGAGCAATTCCAGGATATGATCGCACGTGACGCGCTGCTTGAACACGCAGAATATGTGGGCAATTATTACGGGACTCCCCGTGATTTTGTCGACCGTACGCTTGCGGGGGGCAAGGATGTCATTCTGGAGATTGAAGTGCAGGGAGCGCTCAAGGTGAAGAAAAACTTCCCGGAAGCGATTTTTATATTCCTGCTGCCGCCGTCGCTAGATGTGCTTAAGCAGCGGATTACGGGGCGCGGTACGGAGACGCAGGATATCATCGATACCCGTATGAATGTCGCCGTTGAGGAAATGAACCTCCTTAGCCATTATGATTATGCCGTTATTAATGATGAGATAGATGCGGCTTGCGATCGGATTCGCAGTATTGTGATCGCCGAGCATTGCCGCAGGGAACGCTTCATGCCTTATGTAACGGGAATGAAGACCACAATCGAGAAAGCCTGAGTGAGGAGAATGTCTAATGTTGTACCCATCCATTGATGAAATGGTGAAGAAGGTAGACAGCAAATACACGCTTGTCGTAGCCGCTTCCAGAAGAGCGCGCATGCTGCGCAACGGGGAGAAGTCCGAACTGGTCAACCCGCGTTCGCATAAGTATGTTGGCGTAGCGCTTGAGGAGATTTACGGCGATGTGATTCAAGTGGAATCGCTTGGAGCGAAAGACGAATAGCACGGCAGATTAATCAAAGCATGAGGTGTGAACTGGCGACAGGGATACACCTCTTTTTTTGTCTGGATAGTCATATATGTATGGTGTAAGTTCTGTAGGAGAAGGACAATATGTAGTCGGGGGGGATCAGGCGTGGAAGGATACATAATTGTGATGGTTTTGGTTGCATTATTTTTCCTGATTTTAAGTTTGGTCATTCGTGGTGCAATAGATAATTCTGTTATGTCGAGGAAAATCGATAGTCTGATCTCGGAAATCACAGAACTTCGGAAAGAGGTTCATGAGAACAAAAAACATATTATAGATAAACGAGTGTAACCAGGCAAAAGATCCATTTGTTCAACTTCGTCTACCAATCGATTTCTGACAGGAGCTGATCGTTATGATTCGACATTGGACCAATATGTTTGTGGCTGTGGCGCCGGACTGTCCGGTTGAGATGGGAGTTGAGCCGGTATCGAAGCGGGAGAGCAAGCCGGCGCATGTCATTCAGTATGAGTTATTGTCCGCTCAGCCCTATCGATTTACTTTCGAGGAGCAGCTGTTCGAGGTGTACTTCCGGCACAAGGGCTTTGATTCCGATATGCCTGAGGACGAGAGATTCCGGTTGCGGGATGAGCTGCTGGCGAAGAGCCATCCTTGCATGAGAGCCTCCCAGCTGCCGAAAAAGTTCGGCTGGGGTGTTCATTATAATGATCAAGGAAAGATCGCGATCTACGGAATGGAGTCCGAAGCGTACCAGAAGCTGCTGGATGCGGCTAAGAACGACGAACATATGGAACTCCAGACGGCCGTTAGAAGCAGCAGAAAAACGAAGTAGGTTTACAATCTGCGATCGCGGTGTAAAGATTCTAATCATCAAGGCTAGTGTAATAGACGGATTAGCGTTGTGAGAAACGACTAATTCCTCGAAGTTGGGGAAAGCGGCGAAATAGCGTTGTGAGAAACGACTAATTCCTCGAAGTTGGAGAATATGGCGGAATAGTGTTGTGAGAAACGACTAATTCCCCGAAGTTGGAGGATATGGCGGAATAGTGTTGTGAGAAACGACTAATCCTCCTGGCGCGCAGCTGACGAGAGGTATAAGCGGTTCTATACATGCCTGGGGTTCACATAAATGGAATTAAGTGAAATGAAGATCAAAAAAGTCAACTTGTCTCTCAGACCGAACGTCTTTATGAAATAACGGTATAGATGGGTCAATTTATTTCTGGCAGGGGGCGGCGGTCAAATGTCTGAGGAGAAACGCGATATCCAGGAGCTGAAGCAGCAGATTCATGCGCTAGAGAAGCAAGTTCAGACCTTGAAGAATACGAGCAAGGGACGTTCTTCTGTACAAAATTTCTTCCTGGCCTTTGTAATCGTATTCGTAGTCGTCTTGATATCGATTGGTGTTGTTCATTTCATAAATCAACAATAAGTAATGATCATCGGCTGCCAATACGCTGTCTAGTTTTTGGCTCGCATTATGATATGATAAAGAAAGAATGCAACTTTTCCGCTGTTGCTCCGCCAATCGCAATAATCGCACTATGCAACGCTACCCATCTTGCCCCATACAAGTGCATCCGCTATCTTACACATAAACAGAAGCTGCAGATGATGATGCCAGTTTTGTATCACAAAACGTTTGGTCCTAAGCTTATGAAGTCCGTTGTGACTCACAGTACTTTAAGTTTGGACTTGCGAAGTCAGTTTTGTATCACAAAACGTTAAGGAGGAGTTTATCATGGAGCAATTGCGTTATCCCAATGGCAGGTTTTTGTTCGAGGGTATGTCACCCGTACAAATGGAGAAGTGGATCAGCGAAGTAGAGAAGCTGCCTGGCGAGCTGAGGGCGGCAATCGAAGGACTGAACGATGTGCAGCTCGATACTTATTATCGGACGGGAGGCTGGACGGTCAGGCAAATCGTGCATCATCTTGCGGATGCCAGCATGAACATGTTCTCCCGATTCAAGCTTGCATTGACTGAATCCAACCCGACGATTAAGCCGTTCAACGAGGAAAAATGGGTGAACACGGCGGATTCCCTGAGTACAGCACCGGATTCAAGCTTGCTTATTATTGACGGAGTGCATACGAGAACCTCGCTGCTGCTTCGATCGTTGGAACGAGCTGATTTTGAGAAGGAATTTTATCATCCCGAGAAGGGAAGCCAAATGAAATTATCCTTCTTACTCGCTTATATGGCTTGGCACGGCAGGCATCATGTCGCTCATGTTATGAGCTTGAGAGAACGAATGGAATGGTAACCAACTATCCGCCTTGCAGAAGGCGGATGTTTGATGAATAGGAGTTGGCAGCATGATAGCAGGAAAACGAATTATATTAGGCATCACCGGAGGCATCGCAGCCTATAAAGGCGCCGCGTTATGCAGCAAGCTGGTTCAGGCTGGAGCGATCGTGCATGTCATCATGACGAAGTCCGCTACTGAATTTATTACGCCGCTGACGCTGCAAACACTGTCACGCAATCCGGTTCATATCGATACATTCGACGAGCGCAATCCGGAGGTGGTTACGCATATTCATTTGGCCGACCATGCGGATCTGATCGTGATTGCGCCTGCCACTGCGAATTTCATGGCTAAGCTTGCTAATGGGCATGCGGACGATATGCTGAGCACGACGCTGCTTGCGGCGACTTGTCCGATCCTGGTTGCACCGGCTATGAATGTGCATATGTATGAGCATCCTGCAGTCGTGGATAACATGGAGCGGCTGGCTGCGCGCGGGGTCATGTTCGTGGAGCCTGGAACAGGCCAGTTGGCTTGCGGATATGTCGCAAAGGGGAGATTGGCCGAGCCGGAAGATATCGTAACGGCCGTTGGCGCTTGGTTCTCGCAGAACCAAAAGCTGAAAGGAAAAAAAGTAGTCGTGACGGCAGGCGGCACGATGGAGCGTCTGGACCCCGTTCGTTACTTGACGAACGACTCCTCGGGCAAGATGGGCTTCGCGATTGCGGAAGCCGCCCGATTGATGGGCGCCGACGTAACGCTAATCGCCGGACGTACGACAGAGCCGCCGCCGCAGGGCGTCAAGGTAGTGCGGACGGAATCTGCGGCAGATATGCTGGATGCTGTTACGGCACAATTCCAAGAGGCGGATATCGTGGTGAAAGCAGCGGCTGTCGCGGATTACAGGCCCGTCTTGGTTCATGAGCAGAAGCTGAAGAAAGTCGGTGAGCGGCTGGTGCTTGAGCTAGAGCGCACAACGGATATTTTGGCGACGATCGGCGAGCAAAAAACGCATCAGTTTCTGGTTGGTTTTGCTGCGGAGACCGAGCATCTGGCACAATACGCCATGGATAAGCTGCGTAGAAAGCATTGTGATTTGATTATTGCGAACGATGTCAGCCGGGAAGGTGTCGGCTTCAATGGTGATACGAATGCAGTGGAAGTGTATGGGCCGGAGGGGCTGATCGAGTCTTTGCCGCTTATGTCGAAGCGGGCGACTGCGGTCAGGCTGATGGAACTGATCATCGAACGGATAGCTGCAGGCGGTGGAAGCCGGTTATGATTGCCAAAGTGATTGTTGACGTGCCGAGCCGCCAGACGGATCGGCCGTTTGATTATGAGGTGCCTATGGAGATGCAGCCATGGATCGAAGTGGGCAGCCGGGTAGGCGTTCCCTTCGGCGGACGTGTGCTGCAAGGCTTCGTCATAGACATAGCGGAATCTGCTTCGGTAGACAGGTCTCGCTTGAAGCCGGTAGCCGAGCTGCTGGACGCCGTTCCGCCCCTGCTGCCGGATATGATTGAGCTGTCCAGGTGGATGAGCGACAAGTATTGCTGCTCATGGACACAAGCGCTGCAAGCGATGATACCGGCTGCATTGAAGGGGAAGGAAGAGAAGAAAATCGGCTTGGCTGATCCAGCGGACGTCGGCATGCTGTCTGACGAGCTTGTAGAGTGGATGGGAAAGAGCGACGGCCTTGTGAAGCTGGATGCTCTTCTTGCCCGTTTCCCGGAGCATACGATTTCCGTGAAGCAAGCGCTCAGCGACGGAACGCTGCTCCAGCAATCTTCTATAAAGGACAGGCTGTCGGTCAAAAAAGTACTGACGGTTTCCTTGCCGGAATCAAGACTCGGCTTGGAGCAGGCGCTAGAGCTCGTTCCCGCACGCGCGGCCAAGCAGCGCGAGGCGCTGACCTTCATGTATGATCATGGCGTGGCGATGCCGCTGCAGGACATGGTTCAGGCGTCGGGTGCTTCGGCGGCAAGCATAAAGGCGCTGGTCGAAAAAGAACTGCTTGAGCTTCGCGAGGTAGAGAGCGGCCGCGATCCTTATGCCGACCGGAACTTCAACCGCACAAAGCCGCTGCCGCTTATGGATGGGCAGCAAGCCGTGTTTGACCGCATCATAGGTTCGCTGGATGAAGGCGAGGGCCGGACGATGCTGCTGCACGGCGTAACGGGAAGCGGCAAGACAGAGGTCTACCTGCAATCGATTCAATATTGTCTGGAGCAGGGACGGCAAGCGATCGTGCTGGTGCCGGAAATCTCGCTCACACCCCAGATGGTGGAGCGTTTCAAGGGACGCTTCGGCGAAGCCGTCGCCGTATTGCATAGCCGCTTGTCTAGCGGCGAGCGGTTCGACGAGTGGCGCAAAATCCGAAGCAAGCGGGCAGAAGTGGCCATCGGCGCAAGGTCGGCGATATTTGCCCCGTTCGACCGTATCGGCCTCATTATTATTGATGAAGAGCATGAGTCATCCTATAAGCAGGAGGAAAGCCCCAAATACCATGCGCGTGATGTGGCTGTAAGAAGAGCAAAGCATCATGGCGCGACTGTCATTTTAGGCTCGGCTACGCCATCTATGGAGTCTTATGCGGCAGCGAAACGCCCTATCTCTCAGTCAAGCGGGGCGGCTTCGGCGCTCTTGCCAATGCCGGAGCGGGTAGGAGGCCGTCCGATGCCGGAGGTTGAGATCGTTGACATGCGTGAGGAGCTGAGGGGCGGGAATCGCTCCATGTTCAGTCGCAAGCTGCATGCCAAGCTTCAGGATAGGTTGGAGCGCGGCGAACAGGCGGTGCTGCTGCTTAACCGCAGAGGTTATTCGACCTTCGTCATGTGCCGCTCTTGCGGACATACGGCATCTTGTCCCCATTGTGATATCTCGCTTACTTATCATCAGAAAACTAGAGTGTTGCGCTGCCACTACTGCGGTCACGCGGAGCAAGCGCCTGCGGAATGTCCGGCTTGCAGCAGCGAGCATATTCGTTACTTCGGCACAGGCACACAGCGGGTGGAAGAGGAGCTCGCCAAGCTGTTCCCCGGCATTCGGGTCATCCGCATGGACGTGGATACGACGACAGAGAAGCATGCGCATGAGAAATTGCTGAAGCGGTTCGGAGAACGGCAAGCTGATGTGCTGCTAGGCACGCAAATGGTAGCTAAAGGGCTCGATTTCCCATATGTTACGTTAGTAGGCGTTATTGCGGCGGATACGTCGCTACATCTTCCCGATTTTCGCGCGGCAGAGAAGACATTCCAGCTGTTGACACAGGTCGCCGGAAGGGCGGGCAGGCATGAGCTGGAGGGCGAAGTGGTCATTCAAACCTACACGCCTGAGCATTATGCGATTACGACAGCACAGCAGCATGATTATGCGGCCTTCATCAGCGAGGAACTGCGGCACCGCTCAGTGATGGGATATCCGCCGTATTGCCGGCTGGTGCTGGTGACGATGTCGCATGAGCAGCTTCCGCTGCTGGTATCGGTAAGCAGCCGGTTTGCGGTCGAGCTGAAGGAGCTGGCCGAGCATGAGGGCTTGCTTGCACCGCTTGGAAGCGGGCTCCCGAGGGCGCTTGAAGTGCTCGGTCCCGTCGCTTCTCCAATTGCGAGAATGAAAGATCGCTACCGCTTTCAATGTGTGATAAAATATCGTGGTAGCATCGACGCATCCGCGCTCGTCCGCCGCGCTCTCCAGCCGTTCACGGAAGGGGCGCCGCAGAAAAACGTGATGTTCAGCGTCGACGTTGATCCCCAGGTCATTTTATAAAAAATCGATAGATATTGAGTAAAGGAAGGGAACAACATGAGTATTCGTTTGATCGTGAAGGAACCGGATCCGGTATTGCGCGAAGTAGCCAAGGAGGTTACGAAGTTCAATGACAATCTGAAGAAGCTGCTGAAGGATATGGCGGAGACAATGTACGACGCCCAAGGCGTCGGCCTTGCGGCTCCGCAGATCGGTATCTCCAAGCGTGTGATTGTCGTGGATGTAGGAGATGAGAACGGGCTGGTGGAGATGGTTAACCCGGTGATCGTGGAGCAAGAAGGCGAGCAGCTTGGTCCGGAAGGCTGCCTGAGCATTCCGAATCTGAACGGCGAGGTGCGCCGGGCGGATCGTATCGTAGTTGAAGGGCAGAACAGCAGCGGCGAGAAGCTCACCGTGAATGCGAGCGGATACTTCGCGCGCGCGTTCCAGCATGAGATCGACCACTTGAACGGCATCTTGTTCACGGATTTGGCCGAGAGCGTCTATGATATTTCGGAGATCCCGAGAAAAGGCGGCGAGTAATTGATGCGTATCGTATTTATGGGGACGCCGGACTTCGCCGTCCCTTCCTTGCAATTGCTCGTTTCAAGCGGCTATGAAGTGGTCGCAGTCGTAACGCAACCGGATCGGCCGAAGGGCCGCAAAAAAACGTTGACGCCGCCCCCTGTCAAGGAAGCGGCGTTGTCGTTTGGTATACCCGTATTGCAGCCTGAACGGATGAGAAATCCGGAGGCTGTTTCCCAATTAGCGGAATATAAGCCGGATTTGATCGTGACGGCCGCATACGGACAGATTCTGCCGAAAGCTGTACTGGAGCTTCCGCGTCTCGGCTGTATCAACGTGCATGGCTCGCTGCTGCCGAAGTACCGGGGCGGAGCGCCGATCCAGCGCTCGATTATAAACGGGGAGCCTGAGACGGGCGTAACGATCATGTATATGGCGGAGGGACTGGATACGGGCGATATGATCAGCAGAGTCGCGCTGCCGATTCTGGATGAAGATACGTCGGGGACCCTATTCGAGAAGCTGAGCGCTGCTGGCGCCAAGCTGCTGGGCGAGACGCTGCCGTCCATTATAGACGGTACGGCCAAGGCTGTGCCGCAAGCGGAGGCAGAAGCTACATATGCGCCGAACTTGAGCCGCGAGGATGAGCGAATCGATTGGGCTAAGCCGGCAAGAGCGTTGTTCAACCAGGTCAGAGGCTTGTCGCCGATGGCGGGAGCCTTTACCTATTTGAACGGCGAGGTGTTTAAGGTTCGCGCATGCGAGGCCTTGCAGGGACGAAGCGGGAATGCGGAGCCGGGCGAAATCGTATCTGCCGACGCGGAAGGCATTGTAGTGCAGACTGGTGAAGGCAGGCTGTTGCTGAAGGAGATTCAGCCGGCAGGCAAGCGCGTAATGGCTGTATCGGAGTGGATCAAGGGAGCGCGGATGGAACCGGGCACCAGCTTCGGTGAAGGAGAAGCGCAATGAGCGGCGGCGATAACGGGCGTCCGGCAGGCAAAGGCGGTCACGCTCCAAGCAGAACGTCACATGGCAGACGCCCCCGCAATGGAGGGCGTAATGGAAACCAGCCGAAGACAGACGCGCCGAAGCGCAAAGCCGTAACGCCTAGAGAGCTGGCGCTCAACATCTTGGTGAAGGTGGCAGAATCCGGCGCTTACAGCAACATTCAGCTGAACCGGTCGCTGCAGGATTCCGGCTTGTCCAGGCAGGATGCGGGCCTTGCGACGGAGCTGGTGTACGGCACGATCAGCCGGCAAGCTACACTGGATCATTGGTTGTCCAAATTCGTGTCCAAGGGTCTTCACAAGCTGGACAAGTGGGTGCATCAATTGCTGAGGATGAGCGCCTACCAGCTGTTGTTCCTGGATCGAATTCCGACGCATGCAGCCGTGAACGAAGCGGTGGCTATCGCCAAACGAAGAGGGCATACAGGGATATCGGGCATGGTGAACGGCGTACTTCGCAGCATGGACCGGAGCCGTGCGGATCTGGTGTTGTCTGCGATTCAGGAGAAGACGCCGGTCGCTACAATTGCGCTTAGACATTCCTACCCGGAGTGGCTTGTGGCGAGATGGGTGGCAGCATACGGAGCCGAGACAGCCGAGGCAATATGCGCAGCGGGCAATGAGCAGCCGCATGCCAGCATTCGGGTGAATCCTTTAATGGGCAATCAGGAAGAACGGCTGAAGCAGCTTCAGGACAGCGGGGTACATGCGGAGCCTTCCGCCATTGCGCCTTCCGGAATCGTGGTATCAGGCGGGGGCAACCTGGCCGATACAGAGGGCTTCCGGCATGGCTTATGGTCCTTGCAGGATGAAAGCTCCATGCTTGTCGCAGAGGTTGTCGCCCCCAAGGCGGGAATGAAGGTGCTGGACTGCTGCGCTGCGCCTGGCGGCAAGAGCTCGCATATGGCTGAGCTAATGGATGGAAAAGGCAAGGTATGGGCCAACGATTTTCATGCACATAAGCGGGAGCTGATTACTTCGCAGACCGAACGGCTGAAGCTGCGCAACGTGGAAGCGGTCGTCGGCGATGCGATGACGCTTTCCGAGCGATTCGCTCCGGAGTCGATGGACGCTGTCTTGTTGGATGCGCCTTGCTCCGGCTTCGGCGTCATCCGCAGAAAGCCAGAGATTAAGTGGACGAAGACGGAAGGCGATATCTCGGAGATTGCCGGGCTGCAGCGCCAGCTTCTGCATCGCGTGAGCGGATTGGTTCGTCCTGGTGGCACGCTGGTTTACAGCACATGCACGATGGAGAAAGAGGAGAACGAGAGCCAGATTGAAGTTTTCCTGAAGGAGCATCCCGAATTCAGGCTGGATGCGGACTGGCCGGATGCCATTCTGTCCAATCTGCGGGCTGCAGGCGTGATTGGTGATGAGTTTGACGGTCAATTGCAGCTGCTTCCGCAGCATTTTGGCAGCGATGGGTTCTATATTGCGCGCATGGTTAAGGCGCACTGACGCGGCTTCTGGCTGAGGTTGGGCGTTTGTGGTAAAATAAATCGACAACGGCCCTCGTGAAGCTGGAGTAGTCATAGTTGAGGCCGTTCTACAATAAAATACAGGTGTGATGAGATGAAACCGATTATTTATGATTATACGCTGGACGGATTGAGAGATTGGATGAAGGAGAATGGCGAGCCTGCTTTCCGCGGGGACCAGCTGTTCGACTGGATCTACGTCAAGCGCGTGAAGAGCTTCGAGGAGATGACCAATCTGCCGAAGCCGCTTCGCGAGAAGTTAGACGAGCAGTTCCAATTCGTCACGCTTACGGAAATTACAAAATTCGAATCCAGAGACGGAACCGTTAAATTCCTGTTCGGCTTGCATGACAATCATGCGATCGAGACGGTAATTATGCGCCACAATTACGGCAACAGCGTCTGTGTAACGACACAGGTCGGCTGCCGGATCGGCTGCACGTTCTGCGCCTCCACGCTGGGCGGGCTGAAGCGCAATCTGACCGCTGGCGAGATTGTCGCTCAAGTCGTGACTGCCCAGCAGATGCTGGATGCGAGCGGCGAGCGGGTATCGAGCATCGTCATCATGGGCTCAGGCGAGCCGTTCGAGAATTACGACGCTACGATGACATTCCTTCGGAACATGATTCACGAGAAGGGGCTGAATATCGGCCAGCGCCATATTACGGTATCGACAAGCGGCATCGTGCCAAGCATGTACAAGTTCGCCGATGAGAATACGCAGATCAACCTGGCGCTGTCGATCCATGCGCCGAATGATAAGCTGCGCTCCAAGCTGATGCCAGTCAACAGAAGATTCCCGTTTGAAGATGTTATCGAGGCTTGCCACTACTATATTGCCAAGACGGGCAGAAGAATCACGTTCGAGTACGCGCTGATCGGCGGAGTCAATGATCAAGCCGAGCATGCGCAGGAGCTGGCGGATGTGCTGAAGGACATGCTATGCCATGTCAACCTGATTCCAGTCAACCATGTGCCGGAGCGCAATTACGTTCGAACACCGCGCGAGGATATCTTCGAATTCCAGCGCATACTTGAGCGCAACAAGATCAACGTGACGATTCGCAGGGAGCAAGGCCATGATATCGCTGCCGCTTGCGGCCAATTGAGAGCGAAACATATGGAGTCCACGACGAGGTGATGAACCATTGTTAACGGCAAACCGCAGTAATGTCGGACGAGTCAGGCATGTCAACGAAGACCAGTCATGGGTGGGTCAACTGGATAATGGCGTAACGCTGGCTATCGTTGCTGACGGCATGGGCGGCCATCAGGCCGGCGATGTCGCCAGCGAAATGGCGGTGGGCGCCTTTCGCAGCGTGCTGGAGCAGCATGCCGCGAAGCCTGACTTAACCGAGCAGGAAGGGAAGATGTTGATCCGTCAGGCGATAAGCGAGGCGAACGAGACGATCTACGCCATGGCGGCCAGCAATGAACAATATCATAATATGGGCACGACCATTGTAGCCGCATTGCTTCATGCCAATAGCGCCATTATTGGGCATGTCGGCGACAGCAGAGCCTACAAGGTGACCAAGGATGCGATTCAGTTGCTTACGATGGATCATTCGTTGGTCAATGAGCTGGTGAAGTCCGGCCAGCTTACGGATGAAGAAGCCGCCAATCACCCGCGTCGCAATGTGCTGACCCGGGCCATCGGGACCGATCCCCAGGTGGAGATCGACGTCCAATCGCTGGCATGGTCTCCGGAGAACGTGCTGTTGCTGTGCAGCGACGGATTGACCAATATGGTTAGCGAACAAGAGATGCATGCTGTTGTTGCCGGCGAGGAGAAGGGGCTCGAAGGCAAAGCGGATCATCTCATAGGGCTGGCGCTCGAAGCAGGTGGGGACGACAATGTGACAGTCGTGCTCCTGCAGGAAGCTGCCGGTGCTAAGCGGGAGGAGGGCTCACTATGATCGGACATGATTTAGGCGGTCGTTATGAGATATTATCGAGAATCGGCGGCGGCGGAATGGCGCTTGTATATAAGGCCCATGACGTCCTGCTTAACCGGAATGTCGCCGTCAAGGTGCTGCGCCAGCAATTCGTGAATGACGAAGAGTTCATTCGCCGATTCCGCAGGGAGGCGCAGTCAGCAGCAGCCCTGTCCCATCCCAATGTCGTTAGTATCTATGATGTCGGGCAAGAGGAAGATACGCACTACATTGTGATGGAATACGTGGAAGGCAGCAACCTGAACGAAATCATTCAGGAGCGCGCGCCCCTTCAGGCTGAAGAAGCTGTCAGAGTCGCCGTCCAAATCTGCGATGCGCTGGATCATGCGCATCAGAATCATATTATACATCGTGATATTAAGCCTCATAACATACTTATTGGCAACAACGGGCGGGTGAAGGTAACCGACTTCGGCATTGCCCGCGCGGTCACCTCGACGACCATTACGCAGACAGGCTCTGTCCTCGGCTCCGTTCACTATTTCTCGCCGGAGCATGCGAAAGGCATCAATACGGGAGAGAAGTCTGACTTGTATTCGCTTGGCATCGTCTTATACCAGATGCTGACGGGCAAGCTGCCGTTCCTGGGCGAAAGCCCGATCAGCGTAGCGCTGAAACATCTGCAAGAGACGTTCGAGGACCCGCGTGAAGTTAATCCTCATATTCCGCAAAGTGTGGAGAACGTGATTCTCAAGGCGATGCGTAAAAATCCGAGCGAGCGGTACGACTCCGCTCATGAAATGCTGCTTGATCTGGATACTTGTCTGCGGCCGGATCGTCTGAACGAGCCGAAGGCTACGTTCTCGCATTTCAGCGACATGGAGGAGACGCGCGTCATGCCGGCTATCCGAGGAGGCGAGCTGTCTGTGACTAATCATTCGTATAACGATCGCAAAGAACCGAAGCCAAGCGCAACAGACACGAGTGCGAATTGGCAGGAAGAAGGCAATCGCAAAGGAAAAGGGTGGAAAAAGCCGCTGATTGTCGTCGGCGTCACCTTGGCCTTGCTGGCGCTTATTATCATTGGCTTTATGTGGGTGCTTGACAAATTCGAGACGGAAGAAGTCGATGTGCCTTACGTGGTCGGCGATACGCTGGAGGATGCCAGAGTCAAGCTTCAGGAAAAGGGCCTGCGCGTGGAAGACCCAGTGACAAGGGAGCCTAGCCGGGATGTACCGAAGGACCAAGTTATGGAGCAAAGCAAGAGGAATATGAAGGTTAAGTCGGGAACATCAATCGCATTGACCGTCAGCGATGGTCCGGAGATGTCGACGTTAAGAAATTACGTCGGCCAGTCCATCAAGATCGCCAAAGAGGAATTAAATACACTAGGCGTCACGGATGACCGCATCCGAATCAAGGAACAGAACAGCGAGGAAGCTGCTGATACGATTCTGGAGCAGACGCCGGCTAATGGAGAACAATTCGATCCGGAAAAGGCGGAGATTTCGTTCACAGTCAGCATCGGCCGCGAGACGGTCGAGATGATTGATCTGACCGATTACAAGCTGTCGGCAGCGCGGCAATGGCTGAAGTCGATGGAGCTTGTGCTGGAAGAAAGCGATATCTCATACGTCCCGAGTTATATTCACGCAAAGGATCATATTATTCAGGTAGATAACGCTAATCCATCTGATAAAATACCGAAAGGCACCCCAATCAAGTTGACCGTCAGCTCCGGCATCCCGTCGGATGCCAAGAGCGGGTCCTATAATGTCACCATCTCACCAGCCAGCCTGGATAAGCCGAGCGAAATCCGAATCGATTATTCGGACGCACGAGGAGATGTGAAGGGCGAGACGCGTTCCATTAACGGAACGGTTACGATTCCGGTAACACTGGTGCTGTCGCCGGATACGATCGCGACGGTCTCGGTATACCGTGACGGACATTTCGTGGATACCGTCAATATCAATTACAATCAGCTGGAAGGAGCGCCGGGCATGAATATCCCTGGCGCAACGCCGCCTCCTGTTGAAACCAACAATCCTGAGGAACCGGCAAATGCGGAGGTAGACCAATTCAATGGCGAAAGTGAAGGAGAGCATTAAGACAGAGCAGGCTTCGGGCAGAATCGTCAAGGCGCTTAGCGGCTATTACTACGTCAGGGCTGAAGGGGATTCCCCTGATTCTCAGACTGTGCAGTGCCGTGCTCGGGGCGTATTCAAGAAGCGGGGGCTCACGCCGCTTGTAGGCGATGAAGTGCGTTTCAGCTTGACGGAGAATGGGGAAGGAACAGTAGAGGAGCTGCTTCCCCGCTCCTCAGAGCTGATCCGTCCCCCGGTCGTGAATATCGACCTGGCTATTCTTGTTTTCTCGGTAACGGAGCCTGTCTTGAACTTGCAGCTGCTGGACAAGTTTCTTGTGCATATTGAACATGCGGGCATTCCTGCGGTCCTCTGCTTAAGCAAGCAGGATTTGGAGACGGAAGGCGGCTTTGCGGAGGAAGCTGCTTCTGCCGCTTCTGCCGTCAACCGTATTTATCGCAAGCTCGGCTACGAGGTATACGGGACAAGCTCTCGCAAAGGAGCTGGCATTCAGGAGCTGAAGGAACGTCTGAGGGGCCATCTGGCCGTATTCGCCGGCCAGTCTGGCGTTGGCAAGTCCTCACTTCTCAATGCTCTTGTGCCCGGTCTGACGCTGGAGACGAATGAGATCAGCAATCGATTGGGACGGGGCAAGCATACGACAAGACATGTCGAGCTTATCAACGTCGCAGGCGGCTATGTCGCGGATACGCCAGGCTTCAGCCAATTGGACTTTGGAGAGCTTGGCATTGATGATCTAAGCTATTGCTTCATCGAGATGCGAGAGTTGTCGCCGGATTGCAAGTTCCGCGGCTGCACGCATGTTCATGAGCCAGGCTGCGCCGTGCTCGCCGCCCTGGAGGCGGGCGAAATCGAGCAAAGCCGATACGATCATTACGTTCTGTTCCAGACAGAGATGAAAGAGATGAAACGGAGGTACTGACAACTATGACTATTATCGCTCCTTCTATACTATCAGCGGATTTTGCGCGACTGGGCGAGGAGATTCAGGCAGTGGAAAAGGCCGGTGCCGACTGGATTCATGTGGATGTGATGGATGGCCACTTCGTACCCAATCTGACCTTCGGCCCGCCTGTCATCGGGGCGGTTCGTTCGGTAACAACTTTGCCCTTCGACGTTCATCTGATGATTGAGCGTCCGGAGCTGTCTCTGGCCGATTATATCGCAGCCGGGGCGGACCGGATTACGGTTCACGCAGAGGCGTGCGTCCATCTTCATCGTACGATTCATGCCATTAAGGAGAAGGGCTTGCCTGCGGGAGTCGCGATTAATCCCGCCACGCCGGTCTCTGTGCTGGAGCCGATTATCCATGATCTGGACCTGGTTCTGATCATGACAGTGAACCCGGGCTTCGGCGGACAATCATTTATTCCTTATTCGCTGGTGAAGCTTCGTCAAGTTCGGGAAATGCTTCAGGAGCGCGGCTTGCAAGGCGTTGATCTGCAAGTAGACGGCGGCGTCAACCGCCAGACGGCTGGAGCAATTGTTGAAGCGGGCGCCAATGTGCTGGTAGCTGGCAACGCCGTATTCGGAGAAGTGGACCGTGCGGCTGCCATAGCAGCGCTGAGGCCAGGGGGACAGGCATGAATGAGACCGTAAAGACCAGTCTGGTCGTTATGTTCTATTCGCTGCTGACGGGCATTTGTATGGCGCTGTTCACGCAGATTGACGGCTTTGTGAAATTTTTGTTTTCATTGCTCGCCCTTTATATCGGCATTCGTTATTTCCGTCGGTTCGAGACGGTCGGCATGCGCGTTCTCTATATTGTGCTTGCACTGGTCTTTACCTTTATTACGATTCTCAGCTTTGTCGTGTATACGTTCCAACAACAGAACCCCGAGCTTTTTCAATAGGACAATTCATAATCCCCTCCCTTAGAGCGCTTGCAATGGAATAGGACAATGATCCTTCGCATAGGATGGTTACATGAGCGCAGGATGTGTCACGGAACCATTTCATGAGCGTGTCTGAGGAGGGATGAAGGCATGAAATTTTATACGATCAAGCTGCCGAAATTTCTGGGCGGGTTTGTTAAAGCGATTTTGAACACGTTCCAAAAAAATTGATCCCGACGCCGACGCCCACGGAATAGGCCAGGGTGGCAGGAAAAAAATAAAAGCACCTGAGATTCAGGTGCTTTTGTCTATGGCGCGAGCCATTCTTATACGCGAGTTACTTTACCGGATTTCAGAGCGCGAGCGCTCACGTATACGCGCTTAGGCTTGCCATCAACGAGGATGCGAACCTTTTGCACGTTAACGCCCCAAGAACGACGAGTTTTGTTGTTAGCGTGGGATACGTTATTGCCTTGACGCGGCGATTTGCCAGTCAGATAACATTTGCGGGACATGACTACACCTCCTTCAAAATTTGTGAAGCAAACTTCGCTGCATTAGCGTTAGTTTTAGAAATTGGATTCCAACGTTCGTTTCACATACACATGTATCATTAAACACACTCGAATATCGTATCATAAACATAGCGCCTATTCAACCCAATTCTAAGGATTGTTCGTCATTTTTCATGTACAGACTTCAATAACGGACATGTTTATAGTACAATGGTACATAGTCCATAATATACTGTAAGGGAGTGTATTGCCATGACATTACAACTGAATACGGAATTAGGCGCTATTCATGTAACAGACCATTGCATCGCCGTCCTGGCTGGCTCCGCAGCCATGGATTGTTATGGACTTGTCGGCATGGCTTCTCGCAAAGGCTTGAAAGACGGCATTGCAGAGCTGCTAGGCAGGGAGAACATGTCCCGCGGCGTAGAGGTTCGGCGCGAGCATGACAAGCTGCATATTGACCTTCACATCATTGTAAGCTACGGAACGAAGATTTCTGAAGTGGCGCATAACATTCAATCCAAAGTTACTTATGTGCTCAATAGCGTGATTGGCTTGCAGGTGGATGAAGTCCATATATTTGTACAAGACGTAAGGGTATCCAGGTAGCAGGAAGGGGAATTTTCATTGGGTAAGCGCTCGATTAACGGATCGGATTTTGCCGCTATGGCGTTGCTGGGGGCAGAGCTGTTGCAGCACAACGCGGAACGCGTAAATGCACTTAACGTGTTCCCTGTGCCGGACGGCGATACTGGCACGAACATGAATTTGACGATGAGCTCCGGCATCAGAGAGCTTCGCAGCAAGCCTTCCGAGCATGTGGGCAAAGCGGCGGAAGCATTGTCCAAGGGACTCCTTATGGGCGCGCGAGGCAACTCAGGCGTTATTTTGTCGCAGTTGTTCCGCGGTTTTTCGAAATCGCTTTCGACGCATAGCGAAGCGTCGGCAGTGGAGGTTGCTGCAGCGTTCCAGCATGGCGTCGATATGGCGTACAAGGCTGTAGTCAAGCCTGTTGAAGGGACGATTCTGACCGTTGCAAGAGAAGCGGCCAAGCATGCCGTTCAATATGCTAGACGGGCAACAGATGTGACCGATCTGATGGTTGAAGTCCATCGGAAGGCGCATGAAGCGCTGCAACGCACGCCGGATCAACTGCCGGTGCTGAAGCAGGTTGGCGTTGTCGATTCCGGAGGACAAGGGCTCGTATACATCTATGAAGGCTTCGTACGTAGTCTGACCGAGAGCGAATCCGGCGGCTACCAGGAGCTGTTCCAATTGCCGTCCGAGGCAGCCTTGCCGGAAGAGGTGGCTGTACCGTCCGCAGCGAAAGTGGAGCGCAGGGGCGTGCCTAGCTCCGCGCAAGCCCTGTTGTCTACGGAAGATATCGAGTTTTTATATGACATGGAATTTTTTATTAATCGTACACGTACTGGTTCCACTGCGATGTTTTTTGATGAATCCGCTTACAAAAAGTTATTGGAGAGAGACGGCGACTCCATTCTCGTTATTACCGATGACGACATTATTAAGGTGCATGTCCATTCCCGCAAACCGGGCGATGTGCTTAACGCTTCGCTGCCGTACGGCGAGCTGACGGATATCCACATCCTGAACATGCGCGAGCAGCATCGCGATATTGTGGCGCACGATACCGGCGCTTCAGTCAGCGGTGCCGACCTGTCCTCCGCAGAGCTGCTGGCGGGACAAGCGCTTACGGGAGTTTCGCCGGGCCAGGTATTCGAGCAAGCGCCTTATGGCATCATCGCAGTAGCGATGGGCGACGGCATTGCCGATCTGTTCCTGGGCAGCGATGTCGATACGGTGCTGTCGGGCGGACAGACGATGAATCCAAGCACGGAAGACTTCCTGATGGCGATTGATGCGCTGTCGGCTGAGCATATCTTCTTGCTTCCGAATAATGGCAACATCATTCTGGCAGCCGAGCAAGCGGCAGAGCTAAGCGACCGCAATATTACCGTTATTCCTACACGTACGATTCCGCAAGGCCTTGCAGCGGTATTGGCGTTCAAGGAAGACGAGACGCCGGAGCGCAACGGCACATGGATGAAGAGTGCGGCGGAAGGCGTCATCTCAGGACAAGTGACGAAGGCGGTCCGTGATACCTCCATCGATGGCGTAACGATTCGCGAAGGCGATTATATCGGCATCAAGGAGAAGGCGATTGTCGTATCCCATATGGACCTGCTGGCTTCTTGCCAAGGCTTGCTGGGCAGCATGCTGGCAGACGGAGGGGATCTGCTGACGGTGTTGACTGGAGACGAGTCGACAGACGAGCTGACTTCCGCTATATGCGAGTGGGCAGAGGAGCAATACCCGGAGCTTGAAATTGAGGTTCAGCATGGCGGACAGCCGCTTTATCCTTATTTGTTCGCTGTAGAATAGGTGACCTATCATCGATGTTTGGGAGGGGATTAGATGGGTAAAGTACGCATTGTGGCAGACAGCACATCGGATATACCGGCAGAGGTTCGCGAGCGTCTCGGTATTTCCATGGTTCCGCTGAAGGTGCTGTTCGGGGAAGAGACGTATACGGACTCCATTACCATCCAGGCTGACGAGTTCTACGAGAAGCTGAAGGCGTCGCCGATTCTGCCGACGACTTCTCAGCCTTCACCGGCCGAATTCTCGGAGCTGTACGAGCGTTTGCTCGACGAGGACCCGGATTCGCCGATCATCTCGATTCATCTGGCTTCGATCCTAAGCGGCACTTATCAATCCGCGTTTATTGCGGAATCCATGCTGGAACGTGAGGCTGATGTGACGGTCGTCGATTCCAAATCCGCGTCGTACGGTATCGGTCTTCAGGTGGTGAAAGCGGCCGAGATGGCGCAAGCCGGAGAAAGCAAGGAACGGATTTTGGAGGAAATTGAGCGCATCCAGAAGGATCTGCAAATTTATTTCCTCGTAGACAGTCTTGAATTCCTGCATAAGGGAGGCCGTATCGGCAGAGCTTCGGCGCTGATCGGCTCGATCTTGAATATTAAGCCGATACTCTCGCTCGACGAGAACGGCGGCGTCTACTCTGTGGATAAGGTGCGCGGCAGCAAGAAAGCGATGGCGCGTATTGCAGAGATGCTGAAGGAGAAGTTCGGCGATGAGCCGGTCGGTCTCATTCTGGCGAAGACGGATAATAAGGAAATAGCGGACGAGCTAGGTAATCGGGTGAAAGAAGCGATCAATGTGAAGCAGGTTGGCTATACGACAGTCGGCTCGGTCATTGGCGTACATACGGGTCCGGGCACATCTGCCGTATTCGTCTACAGGGTGTGAATGAGGCATGATGAAGCTGGATCAAATTTCAGTTCGACAACTCAAAGGCGTGAGCGCTCTGAAAGAAGGGGAGCTTCACGCCTTTGGCGTTCGCACAATAGCCGATCTGCTGGGGTACTTCCCATTTCGATATGAGGATTACCGTGTTCGTGAATTATCAGAAGTGAAAAACGGGGAGAAAGCAACCGTGCTGGGCATTATTCGCGGCAACGGCATGTTGCAGCGCTATGGCAGAAGCAAGTCTCGCCTCACTTGCAAGATTGAGGTGGGCGGTATGCTTGTGACCGCAGTATGGTTCAATCGCCACTTCTTGAAGGAGCAGCTGACGCCAGGCCGTGAAATTATGCTGACCGGCAAGTGGGAGCAGCACCGGCTGCAGATGACCGTATCGGATTCTGAATTCCCCGACAGCGCCAAAAACTCGAAGTCGGGCTCGCTCCAGCCCGTCTATTCCATCGGGGGCAACATTACACAGTCATGGATTCAGAAGATGATTGCAGCGGCACTGGAGCAGTATGGGCCGATGGTGGAAGAAGTGCTCCCGTATGAGCTTGTAGAGAAGCACGGACTGATGACTCGCGCGGAAGCGTTCAAGCTGCTGCATATGCCCGGCGACTTCCGCAAGGGTCAGGAAGCACGCAGACGGATGGTCTATGAGGAGCTTTTTCTCTTTCAGCTGAAATTACAGGCCTATCGCTCGCTGAATCGAGTCCGAAATGACGGCATCGCTTTCCGTATTGAGAGTGAGACCATACGCTCCTTCGCCGCGACACTGCCATTCGAGCTGACGGACGCGCAGAAGAAGGTCGTCAACGAAATCCTGACGGATATGCGCCGGGGTTACAGCATGAACCGCCTGCTGCAAGGGGATGTCGGCTCGGGCAAAACGGTCGTGGCGGCGATTGCGCTGTACGGCGCGGTAAAGGCAGGGCATCAAGGCGCGCTTATGGTGCCGACGGAGATCCTGGCAGAGCAGCATTCGAAGTCGCTCCAGCGTCTGTATGACGGCCTCGGCTTGCAGGTTGGCTTGCTGACGGGCAGCTTGACGGAGCGGAAGCGCAGAGACCTGCTGGCGAGCTTGCAAATGGGGCTCATCGATGTCGTAGTGGGCACGCATGCGCTCATTCAGGAAGGTGTGTTTTTCCGGAGCCTTGGTCTTGTCGTGACGGACGAGCAGCACCGTTTTGGCGTCAATCAGCGCAGTATTCTGAGGCAGAAGGGGATGAATCCCGATGTGTTGACGATGACGGCGACGCCAATTCCGCGGACGCTGGCCATTACGGCTTATGGCGATATGGACGTCTCGACGCTGAAGGAGATGCCGCGCGGACGGAAGCCGATCAAGACGTATTGGGTCAAGCATGGCTCCATGGAGCGTGTGCTGGGATTCATTCGCAAAGAGGTCGATTCCGGGCGGCAGGTGTATGTCATCTGTCCGCTTATCGAGGAATCGGAGAAGCTGGATGTGCAAAATGCGATTGATCAGTATGTCCAGCTTCAGCAAGCCTTCCCCGACCTGAGGATTGGCCTGCTGCATGGCCGTCTGACAGCAGCGGAGAAGGATGCGGTCATGTCCGAATTCGGCGCGAATGAGTCGCAGGTGCTTGTCGCGACGACAGTCGTAGAGGTAGGCGTCGATGTGGCGAACGCTACGCTGATGGTCATTATGGATGCTGAGCGCTTCGGCTTGTCGCAGCTTCATCAGCTGCGCGGACGGGTTGGCCGGGGCGAGCACCAGTCGTATTGCGTGCTCGTCGCCGATCCGAAGTCGGAGAACGGGCGCGAGCGGATGAAGGTCATGACGGATACGACCGATGGCTTCGAGGTTGCAAGGCGTGACCTGGAGTTGCGCGGTCCCGGCGACTTCTTCGGCACGAAGCAGAGCGGCCTGCCGGAATTCCGCGTTGCGGATATGGTGGCCGATTACGAGGTGCTGGAGATTGCGCGCGAAGATGCGGGAAGGCTGACGGAACGGGAAGACTTCTGGAGCAATGAATCTTTCTCGCGCCTATGGAGCATTCTCCGGCAGGATCAATTATTTCAGGGCGAGCAGCTGGACTAGGCAATTATTGCGCCCCTTCGGCATATAGTTAGTTCATGTGGAACTATGGAGAAGGAATGCGGAAGCGGAGGTGCGTCAGCCGGTGAGCTACCAGAATTACGGCATTAAGCCGCAGTTAGTCGAGCGCGTGAAGCTGAAGATGAAAAATCCTGTCGTGAAGGACCGGATCAGGCAATTGCTTGGGCATGTGACCAAATACGATTTGCAGGACCGCGTCAAAGTACGCAAGCTGGTGAAATCAGCCGCTGTCATATTGCAAGAGAAATTATCGGATACACAAGAGGATCAGGTCATTAATTTTGTGCTTGCGCAAAAGATCGATCCCAATAATACGTTCCATTTGCTGAAGCTATGGGGCATGTTCCGCTGACCTTAAGGGGTCAGCTTTTTTTTGTGATATGATTAGGGTGGCATATATACTTTGCGATGGATAAGGAGTTGTGTTCATGGATCTCGGATTAAGGGATAAAGTGGCGATGGTAACGGGCGGCAGCAAGGGCATCGGGCTGGAGACGGCGCTGACGCTGGCTGCGGAAGGCGCGAAGGTTGCTATTGTGGCACGTAATCTGGAAACGCTGCAAGCAGCGGCTGAGCGGATTAAAGAAGCGACAGGGGCCGAGGCGCTGATTATCTCGGCGGATATCTCTGTGGAAGCGGAAGCGCGGGCAGCTGTAGAGCGCACGGCAGAACATTTTGGCGCTATCGACATTCTGGTCAATAACGCAGGCACATCCGCAGCGAAGCCATTCGAAGAGGTGGACTCGGAGAGCTGGGACACGGATCTGGATCTGAAGCTGCTTGGTCCGGTACATAGCTCTAAAGCCGCTATACCACATATGCGCCGCCAGGGAGGCGGGGCGATTCTGAACGTGACGGCGATCAAAGGAAAAGCGCCATCCGCATCATCGCTTCCGACCTCCGTCAGCCGTGCAGCGGGACTCGCGCTGACTAAGGCGATGAGCAAGGATCTGGCAGCGGACAATATCCGGGTCAACGCGGTATGTATCGGACTGATCCGCAGCGACCAGATCGAGAAGCATTGGAAGGCATCGGCACCGGAGCTTACGTGGGACGAATTCGCAGCTGATCCTCGCCATAACATTCCGCTGGGGCGGATTGGGCAGACGAAGGAAGCCGCTAAAGTCATCACGTTCCTTGTCTCGGGGGCGGCTTCTTATGTGACGGGTACAGCTGTTAATATTGATGGCGGGGCTTCGGCGGTGTTGTAACAGGAAATTTCGAATGACCGAGAGGCAGAATTCACCATGAAGTATTGGACCATTCAAACCGTGGAAGCTTGGGATCAAGCACAAGCAAATGGATTCTTAGAGGGGAACCCTGAATATGTATGGCAGGATTTCATGCGAAGTTACGGATGGATGATCGGTCAAATGATAAAGCGGATGCCGCGCTATGAAGGCGGATTTCCGGTATGGTTATGGACGAAGCGCCCCGATCTGCGATACAGCGGCAAATTGCCTAAGGGTGAAAGAGGCGTATTGCTTGAGGTCCAGCTCGATGAGGACGAAGTACTGATTTCCAACTTTATGGCATGGCATATCGTGCTGAATGATCATTTTCTTGCGCTTACGGAGCGTGAGGATCAACGGTATGACCAAGGTTTATTGAGAATGACCAAACAAGAGAGCTGGGAGAGAATCTTCGATTATGAAGAGCTGCGACGGTATGATTACTGGAGCGGGGAAGAGAATCTTCAGGCCGTTGCCGGAACGATCAGACTGGATAAAATAAAGCTGCTGAAAGAGTTTGCGGCGAGATAACTCACTTAGCTCTGAGCAGACAATAGGAGCTGCTTTCTTCTGATTATCGAAATTGACGGGTATTATGGCCAAGCTTATCTGACAACCGATCGTGACTATTCGTTAGCGGAATTGTCCGGTCTGTACAATCGGTTCCGCAGCGAAACCGCTTCGGTTCGTGAGCTGGCTAGACTGTTTTGCGAAGTTTGCAACATGACCGAAATTGAAGGCACAGCGGAGCTAAAGCCCGACATCGTCTTGGATATTGATACCGATCGGATCTATAAGCCAAGATATTCATAATCGCGCAGCCAAACGACCGTTCTTCGATATCGCTATCGAGGACGGTCGTTTTGGTTTGTGTATGACCAAGTCTTACTTTCCTCCATCCAATAAGGATAAGGTCATATCTATGCTTTGCCTAATGAATGCATCATCCGGCTTTGACTTGACCATAACAGTCAGCCCGATCATGGATACGACGAGGGATTGCGCAAGGGCTTCGGCATGAAGCTCACCGGATAGCTCGCCTTTTTGCTGCCCATATTCAATGACTTCCTTGAATATAGCGGCCAAATACATTTGATGCTCGCGCGTCAGTACGGCAAATTTGGAATCATGCGGAGCCAGCTCGACCATCGTGTTGATGCAAAAGCAACCCCGATGAATATCGGACCTCTTATTCTCCTCTACACCAATCTGTTCAAATAACTCCCGGAATGCGGTCTTAACGGAAGCGCCGCGTTGAAGCCGCGACCTCACCTGAGAGGCATGCCAAGCGTTGTACCGGCGCAACGCAGCTTCGAACAGCTCCTGCTTGTCCCCAAACGCACCATATAGGCTAGGCCTCTGAATCCCCATCCCGCTAGTCAAATCACGGAGCGAGGAAGCTTCAAATCCCTTTTCCCAGAAAATGCGCATCGCTGCATCGAGTGCCTTCTCTGTATCAAATTCACGTTGTCTCACCATTAGAATCACCTTTTTGTATCAATCAGTATTGATTATAGCGTAAATCCAGACGACCGAACTGTCAAGTTTGGTATGAACGTTATATTGGGTGATCGCGGAGAAAACCAATAGAATAGGGGATAGGAAACATGCCGATTCAGTTTCGTCTTCAAAGTTCACTTTATTCCTGTTGACATAACCTTGAATAATGGCGTAATCTACATAACATATAACATACCGAACGGTACAAAATGAAATACCAACTCTCTCTTTAGAAAGGTGTTAGTCCGTATGAATGCTTCTCCTCAAGTTCAGGGCGTCCCATCCACTCACGCTGGATTGGCTCGTTCTGTTATTCTCTTATTGGCCGTATGCAGCGGACTTTCTGTCGCTAATGTTTACTATGCGCATCCGCTGCTTGATTCTATCGCGCATGACTTTCGGATTGCGCCAGCCTCAATTGGCATCGTGGTAACGGTCACCCAGATTTTTTATGCGGCAGGCTTATTGCTATTAGTTCCCATGGGGGACCTGTTCAATCGGCGCAAGCTCATTGCGATACAGATGTTATTATCTGTTGCAGCTTTATTGACGGTAGCCGTATCGTCATCCGTACCCGTTCTGTTCACTGGAATCGCCATCGTCGGTTTGTTGGCTGTAGTCGCTCAGACGATGGTGGCCGCTGCCGCCGCATTCAGCGCTCCAACAGACCGGGGACGCACGGTTGGGCTAGTCACTAGCGGTATTGTAATCGGGATCTTGCTGGCGCGAACGATTGCGGGTACTTTGAACGACTGGCTGGGGTGGCGCTCCGTCTATATGTTTTCGGCTAGTCTTACCTTGCTGGGCAGTATAGCGTTGTATCTGCTGCTGCCAAAACAAGAATCAAAACGTGCCGGGCTTAGCTATGTCCGCATTGTTTTATCCGTAATTCAACTGTACCGCGATCTGCCGATTCTGCGAATCCGTGCTCTATTGGCTATGCTCATATTTGCGGCCTTCAGTATATTGTGGACAGCTATGGTTTTCCCATTAAGTAGCGCGCCATTGTCTCTGTCTCATACCGCGATTGGCGCTTTTGGGCTTGCCGGTGTTGCGGGGGCGCTCGCGGCTTCCTATTCAGGCAGACTGGCTGACATGGGGTATGCCCGACGGGTCAGCGGCATCTCATTGGCGATTCTGTTAATCGCTTGGGTGCCAATCGGGCTCCTATACCGCTCTATTGGTTTTCTTGTGGTTGGGGTTATTCTGCTTGATCTGGCGGTACAAGCGGTACATGTGACGAACCAAAGCTTAATCTACAAGGCTCGTCCCGAGGCGCAAAGCCGCTTAACTGCTGCTTATATGATCTTTTATTCTATTGGCAGTGCGTCAGGCTCGATTGCTTCAACCGCTGTGTATGCCTGGGCAGGGTGGATGGGAGTATGCTGGCTTGGGGCAGCGGTAAGCGGCCTTGCCTTGTTGCTATGGGCATATGATTCCTATAGAAAATGAAAGACACAGATAATAGCTGTGGATAACTAAAAGGCTGAAACGGGTTCCGAGTTCCATCCCTTTGAGCCCGATCAAGCTCGGCGTTTATAGGGTATATGTGTGCTGAACAGCTTATTTCCCAGATGGGGTTTTTATTGATTGCCGGGGTATGCTAAACTAGATACATACACATCTATCATTAGACACCCAAGATGTTGGGATTCGGCAGAAGGGGGCAGCATTCGATGCAAATATCCGATTTTTTATTTCCCAAAAACAAAGTGGCCTATATACATTCTACCGACCACCTGCAGACGGCCCTTGAAATATTAGAAAAGACACAATACACCGCTATTCCTGTGATTGACGGGGATGGGAAGTACGTGTTCACGCTTTCTGAAGGCGACTTGTTGTGGAAAATGAAGTATACGGAAGGTCTTGGATTCCATAACCTCGATAACGTGAAAGTTAATCAAATCAAATGCCGGACGCGCAATGAATGCGTAGCAATCGAAGCAGACTTCGAAGACATGCTGGAGCTGGCTGCCGATCAGAACTTTGTTCCGGTGATTGACGAGAATCAAGTTTTTATCGGGATTATCCGTCGGAAAGACATAATTGAATATTATACGAGTACCATTACCGATTGAAACGTGGAGTCAGTGTGGAATGAAACGATGAGGGTGGGGGCATTATCAGCAGGCGTACCCTTACGGGACATGCTCATGGTAATGCCTTTTCCTATGACAGCTTCCTGGTACGCCTGTGACGTGTAGACACTGCCCTGATCGCTATGAAGCATAGCTCCTGAAAGCACTGGCAATTGATGGAGCGTGTCGAGTACAAAAGCCGTGTCCTGCTTGTCCGATACACTACTCGCTACAACTTCTCCGTTAAACAAATCGAGAATATTAGAAAGGTATAACATTTTACCATCAAAAGGCAAGTACGTAATATCTGTCACGAGCTTTTGGTTCGGAGCATCAGCCTGAAATTAAAGCTTTAACCGATGCTCGGCTACATACGTTGGCTGACCCATTGCCTTCCGTTTCTTGATTCTAACTCGGCATTGCAGTTGCTCCTGCTGCATGATTCGTTGTATCCGTTTGTGATTGATGGTATGCTCCCTACGTAGCAATGCCGTGATGTATCCATAACGGAATTTGTGCTGTGCACAGAGCTCCCGAACTTTTTCGACCACGTGATCCAATGGCTTCTCCTTCGCCGCTCTCCAGCGATAGTACGTTGCACGAGGAACGCCGAGCCAAGCACAAACTTGAGTAACGCTCACCACCCCTCGAAGCGTCTCCACCAATTCCACTACAATTTTTTGAGATACCTCCTCTCCAATTCCTTGTACTTTTTTAGCACGTCTAGCTGTTGTTTCAAGAAACGATTCTCCACCCTCAGTTGCTCCAGTTCTGTGCTGTATTCTGGCCCTTTGCCGTAGGTATATTGTTTACCTACAGGCTACCGTTTCAACTCCCCACGACGGTACCAGCTCACTCATGTTTTCACTTGTGTCTTATACGTAAAAACACCTCCAAGTTTATTGCCATAGGAAGGTCCTTTATATACGCGCATTTAGTTACCTACCATAATCTTTGGATTATTGGCAGTTGCAAATCGTTTATATAAATCGGCCGATTTATTTCAAATTAGAAAAATTAGAGAGTTACTGTCAAGCAGTCAAAGGGATTAATGACCTAATGATTATACATTTACGAACTAATTGGCAAGGTAAAGCAGAAAGTTGTTTCAACATCCAGTATACTTTCAGCCCATATTCTTCCGCCGTGATTTTCAATTACTTTTTTGCATATTGCAAGTCCAAGCCCCGCTCCTCCGAAACTTCTTGAACGAGATTTTTCAGTACGATAAAATTGGTCAAACACATGGGACAACTCCTCTTGTGATATGCCTGTCCCATTATCTATAACCGAAACTTTTAGGTAATCACCATCTATGATTGCCTCAATCCTTATCGATCCATTTTCATGTACATACCTTTTCGCATTGCTGATTAAATTATCAAAAACTTGCGAAATGCTATTTTCATTGGCATATAGGCGTACTGAGGGGAACGGTTTGACAACTTCCAGTTGCACCGGCTGATCGACAAACTCAATTTCAATAGGAGCTATTATGGATTCAAGCAATTCTCTTGACTCACGAACGCAAAGCGCCTCTTTGGTGTCGTTTATGTCAAGCTGTGAATATTGAAAAAGGCTTTCTATCAGGTTATCAAGACTTTCTGTTTTGTTTTTTATAACGGTAATGTATCGGTTAAACTTCTCCTTGTCATGGATAATACCGTCTTGCAAACCCTCCACATAACCTTTAATGGAGGACATGGGTGTACGCAAATCATGAGAAATACTTGCAATCAATTCTTTGCGGGAATGCTCAAGCGCAGCCTGTTTTTCTAACGAAGTTTTCAGTTGTTCCCTCATTAAATCGAAGCCTGCGCATAAATCTCCCATTTCATCATTATTGTCGTAAGAAAGAGAAAAATCGAAATCACCTTCAATGATTTTCTGTGTTGCAGCATTCAGTTCGTAGAGCGGTCGCAAAATGTTGGAGGAAATAATCCAACCTAAGATAAGAGCGCAAATAAAAAATGGAATTAGGACAGCCAAAATGATCCGAGCATCAGCAAAAATCCCTGATACATTCACAGTAGCCAATACTGCAAATATAGGGAGAAATAACACGGAGAGGAAGGCGAGTATCACCTTTTTCCGAAGTCCAATTCTCATTTATCGCTACCCCCAAGCTTATAGCCGACCCCCCGAACCGTTTTAATAAGTTCAGGCGCAGAAGTATTATCTCCTATCTTTTCTCGAATTTTTTTAATATGGATGGTTACGGTATTTAAGTCCCCATATTCATTTACACCCCATACATTTTCATAGATTTGCTGCCGGGTTAGCACCTGATTGGGATATAGAACCAAGAATCGTAAGACTTCAAATTCTTTTGCCGTAAAATCCACATGCTTTCCGTTCAGCTTTACCGTATAGGCTTTCAAGTCAATCTCTAAGTTTTGAAATAACCGAATGTCTCCTTTATCGGCAGGAGCGGAAAGCTGATGATATCGCCTTAGTTGGGCCTTAACCCTTGCCACAACCTCTCCCGGACTGAAAGGCTTTACCACATAATCATCAGCCCCCAACCCCAACCCTAAAATTTTGTCAATCTCGGTTTTCTTTGCACTTAGCATGATAATAGGTATAGTAGATTCGGCTCGTATGGTTCTGCATACTTCCATGCCATCCAAGCCCGGCAACATAATATCCAAGACGATAAGTTGTGGATGATACTCCCTAAATAGTTTCACGCATTCCTTTCCATCGGTACTGATAATAACGTCATATTGCTCCGCTTCAAGGTAATCCTTAATGAGTTCAGCTATTTCAAGCTCGTCATCTACGACCATAACTTTAATACTTTTCATGTCAATCCCTCCTCGTTGGTAATTATAACATCACAAGTTCATTGGAGAGAGAATGCAACCTCCTCAATGTTCGACTTATTATTCTCTAGCTATCTCGCCGTATAAGAGATATCCAGTAAGTAAGCACCCATAACAATGCCCAACACAAAAGTGCAATGAACGCAATTTGCGCCGGAAGTTCAGTTGCATCATAGGTAGGTGTCCCTAACAAACTCATGCCTGCCTGGTGCGGTAAAAAACGCAGACGTAGAACACCCGTGGCAGCGAATACAGGAATCATGATCAAAATAGCCAATGGTGCAATCGTGCTGCGCAAGAAACCGGCCAATCCGAAGGCGATGAAAGACATCAGCAAGTAAACAATAATCCACCAACCGAGGTCTACCATAAGGGCTCCGATACTAAGTCCATCTGCAATACCAATAATCAAATGCGGAGGAACGAGTACGACAAGGGTTGCTGAGAGTACAGCAATAACCATTGCGATAAACTTTCCTATCATCAGTGTTTGACGATTTGGAATTGCTGTGAGCGTCATACGAAATTGTCCGTCTTTGTATTCACTGCTTGCTGCGATGACAGGCAGCACGAGGAAAGCGTAAATAGGGGAGAACATGACCCCCTCAAAGTTGGAAAGTGTCGCCGGCGCTTGATTGGAAGCAGTCTGGAACGAGACTCCGATTGCATCAATAATTGCAAAGCTAAGGTTGATGATCACCGTGATTGCAAGGGCAACAATAACCAGTGGATGTGAGATGATTTTGGTTATCTCTGCGGCGACAACATCGCGGATGCGGATTTCTTTATGCTGTATACTCGCATTCATCGTGCATCCCTCCGCTGAATTGTAGCCATAGAAACAATGAACATGATCACGATCCATCCGGCTAGTACACATGCCCCGATTTCAGGGCTTGAACTGAATGGCGCGATGGAAATGCCGGTATCAGATTGCAACAGAAAGTTCCGTGCAGCGCTGATTGGCGTCCATGCGTCCAAAGCTGGTATGAATGAAGCGATTACTTGAGAGGCAGTTACCATGATAAGTCCTCCCATTACAAGTATTCCAGGCAAAGTGCGTCTGGTAATAAGAGTGATTCCAAGCGTTAACAAGGTTATTGCAACAATGAACAATACTCCGCCTGCCATTTGTATCAGTGCTTCTGGCCTCCATATGAGATTCGGTTGCCAGTTCTTCACAGCAAGGTATGTGAAAAAGAGGGTCATGGCTGCAAAAATCAATCCAATGATGAACGCATAAAGCGCAGTTGCAATCGTCTTTCCGATGACAAACCGGGTTCGGGAAGGTACAGCCAGAACGCTTAATCCAAGCTGACCTGTTCGGAATTCAGCCCCAGCAATCACAGCACCAAGTATAGTGAAAAATAAGCCTGGATTAAAAATAACAGCCACCATACCATCGAAAAGATCAAGCTCAGCATCAATTGGCTTTCCATACCACCAGTGCATTCCGTTAGAATCTAAAGTTTTCAATGCTTCCAAATTCAAGGATAATCCTTGGATTTGATAAAATAAACCAAGAACAAGGATGATTCCAGTGACAATCCATACGCTCGGCAGCGTAATTATCTTTGTAAATTCAGAATGGATGGTCTTAATCACCAGCTCTCACCACCATTTATACCAGTCAATCCAAAGAACGCTTCTTCTAACGAAGAATACCCCACAGTTACATCATCCAAAGTACCGGAAGCAATTATTTTCCCTTTGTTGATAATGACAATATCATCAACAATCTTGGCTGTCTCATCCATAAGATGACTGGATAACAGTACTGTATTTCCATTTTGTGCATATTGGTGCAGAAAACTTCTGATTGCCCTTATCCCTTCAGGGTCTAGTCCGTTAACAGGCTCATCCAATACTAGAATGCGCGGCTCACCAAGCAGCGCTGCCGCCAGTCCTAAACGTTGCTTCATTCCTAAAGAATATTTGCGAACCCGCATTTTGGCCGCATTGGTAAGACCGACTGTTTCGAGCACTTCATCTATACGTTGTTTTGGAATTCGATTGGATTGAGCAATCCAGCGGAGATGATCAATCCCTCGGCGTTCCGGAATAGCGGATGCACCGTCTATCATCGCTCCAACCGTTCGCAAAGGCTGAGTATGTTCGCTATACGGTTTCCCTTCAATCAGAGCGGTTCCGCTAGTCGGACGATCAAGGCCAAGTAAAATACGAAGAGTAGTGGATTTCCCAGCGCCATTAGGTCCCAAAAAGCCAGTTACCCTGCCTGGGCGTACGGCGAAAGATACATTTTCAACAACTGTCTTATTGCCGTATTTTTTGGTTACATTGTCAACTAAAATAGTCTCTTTGTTTTTTGTAAGCATATGTTTTTCCTTTCGTTCTGCTTATAAGCAGTTTATTGTCCTCTTAATTATCCATCCCGGAAATAAACTAGCGCATTTGAAAAAATAAACTAACGATATGAATATAATTAAAATTTCATAAACATGAAGGCTCATGAACAGAAAGCAACAAACAATAAATGGCAAGCAAGTGCGCACGGAGTTTTTTTCTGCAGGATGGGAGCTGGAGTTATGCAATAAAAGGAGTGGGAAAAGGCTGTTTTTGGGTATATGCTCGCCTCTGGGCTTAAGAGGCGAAATATAACAGGGAGGTTATATGAAGAAGTGGTCTCTAGAGAAAAGCTAGGATGATCCCTGAAAGAAATACAGAAGTTACTTCGGTATGTCGAAGATCAGCTCTTTTATTCATGTAGAAGAAAGCTGTTGGAGCGGATTGTGTTTAATTGGGAAGGGAGCTCGTTCAACATAACTTGAAATAGAACAAGTTGAAGCATGGTTTAATCAGATGTTCCGACTTGTTTTTATTTTGCGAAGCGATTACGCTACAATATGTCTACTGGAACAAGGATGGTGAACTTGCGTGGATGATACGTTGGAGAAGAAACAAAAGGAATATGCCATACTTGATGAACTGAGCTTCAAGCTTAAGGATATAGAGTACATCAATAATCAACATAATAGATGGAATTTAAGATTGCAGTTTCTCGAGTCTCATCTTGTTCTCGTAGCGGCTAGCGGTCAGGGGCAACTAACGATTGATGGAAGGTTTATCGAGCTCCGTCAAGGAAGTATGTATGTCTGTGTTCCTGGTCAGCTTGTTGAAGCAGCTGTACATACATTGGATGAGCGGGGCTTTTATTATATGCGATTCGATGTGATAGACGGCGACCAAGCCACAGCTCAAGCCTTAGGAAAAAGCAAGTTTCCGGTAAAGGGAGAGGTTCCCGCGAAATCTCCGGTTGCTACTCTTTCTTTATGTCAGCAGATCCGTCAATGTTTTCAGAAACAGGATTATTTAACCCAGTTTAGAGGTCAAATTTTATTTCAGGAGCTATTATTTAACCTCATGCATGATGCTCTGTCTATTCAAGACCAAGGTTCTGAATCAGCGTTTGAGCATGTGAAAAGCTATATTGAGCAGCATTACCAACAAGAGCTGACAATCGATCAGTTGGCTAAGGTGGCGGGGATTAGTACCCGTCACTTTATGAGATTATTTAAGAAAAAGTATGGTTACAGTGCTATTGATTATTTGGCTGTCTATCGAATTGAACAGGCGCAACGTCTGATGCGGTCAGGGGGGCCTCATCGACTGAGGGATATTGCACGTTATGTTGGTTATCAGGATGATCTTTATTTTCGGCGCAAATTCAAACAAATATCGGGTGTGCCGCCAGCGGAATTTATGAAAAATAGCAGAAGAAAAATCGTTGCCTATAATTTCCCTAACATTGGACAGCTCATTGCCCTGCAAATCATTCCATATGCTGCTCCAGCAGATCATCCATGGACAGATTATTACAAGAGGAAGTATCAAGTAGATGCTTTATTGCCTTTAAGCTCTGACTCTTTGACCAAAAGAGAAGAAATTGGACTGGCTGAGCCGGATTTTATTATCGGAATTGATTCCATGGTGCCGCTCGAGGAACAAATTAAACTGAGCGCAATCGCCCCGTCCTATTTCGTACCATGGGGGGAGCATGATTGGCGCACACATCTACGCCTACTTGCGCAATTTCTAGACAAAACAGTTGCGGCTGAGACATGGCTTAAAAAGTATGAGCGAAAAGTTCTTTTTGTACGAGAACAGGTGAAGTCTGCAATTAAAGATGACCGGTTGCTCATTGTAAGAGTTACGGCTGATCGTTTTTATGCTTTGGGGAATCGGAGTGTGGGTACGGTGTTTTTCGATGATTTGCAATTACTGCCCGCACAAGACGTCACTCCTTTGGGCAAGCGGATTACGCTCAATGATTTGGTGGGTATAGATGCGGACCGACTATTATTCATCATAGATGAGGGTCGAAAGTCTCAATCAAACTGGAGAACACTGCTCCAAGCAAAAGAATGGGTCAATCTTAAGGCAGTACAAACCTTTAAAGTGGATTTTCTTCCATCCTATCCTTGGATCGAGTATACAGCGTTTACTCATGATCTTCTATTGGATGAAATCATTAAGCTATGGCTTGATCGTACATAAAATAATGTCGGTATTGTCAATATGTTATGGGTGCAAATTCATTTATACTCCTATTAACAGAGAATGATAATCATTTTTAGTTAAGGGTTATCATCGATTATTCACATTCAGGAGGACTATAGAAAATGAAGCAGCACCGAAGTTTGTTTGTAGCAGTCATGATTGTACTAGTAATGATGGTAAGCGCAGCGTGCGGAGCATCAAATGTTCCAAAAAATAATGCAGTCGGGGCAGACGAAGGCGGCGATCCCAAACAACGTGTGCTGCAAACCTTGAAGGGTGAAGTTAGTATACCTGTAGACCCAAAAAGAGTCGTTTCGCTATCTGTAGTGTATCCTGATTTTCTGTATGCGCTTGGTATTAAACCAGTTGCTGTTCAAAACTATCATGCAGAGTTTCCCGTTTATTTGGAGGAATCCCTGAAAGATACTTTAAAGATGGGAATTGCACAAACACCTGATTTTGAGATGATTCTGGCGTCGCAGCCAGATCTTATTATTGCTCCTGTTTGGTGGGCGGAAAAGGACTATGACCAGCTTTCAAAGATCACATCCACTGTGTTATTGCCACAGCGTGACGATTGGAGAGACGAACTAAGGGATATAGCTGACGTGTTTGGCAAATCAGAGCAGGCTGAGAAAGTGATTGCAGATTTACAGGTGAATGAAAAGGAAGCAAAAGAAAAGCTTCATTCCTTAGTTGGGGATGAGACTGTGATGTACATGATGATTAGGGCCAAAGAGATTATCATTTATGGAGAAAACATTGACCGTGGCAGCTTTATTCATAAAACGTTAGGCCTTAAGCCTGTCAAAGAGTTCCCGCAAAGTGAACTCAGTCTTACGATTTCATTGGAGAAGATACCGGAATATAATCCAGACCATATTATTTTGCAACTGGACGATGAAGGTGTCGAAGTGAAAAACCGATATGAAGCCATGATAAATTCCTCCCTTTGGAAAAACATGACCGCCGTTAAGAAAGATCAGGTGTACATGGTGGGCGGTAAGGAATGGTTTAACTTGGGGATGTCTCCGCTTGCAGATCTGCATGCCATTGATGACGTTATACGTGCTTTTGAGCATAAAAAATAATGAGGATATAGAGTGGGTATAGGCCGTCCATTATAATTTCGAATGCATAAATTTGAAGATGTTCTCTCGAAGCAAAGGGATACTCTTATGACCTGGGCGTATTCAAAGATCTGCACAGTATGCAATTGCGTGTGACCAAAATACCCGCTATTGCACACCCTCCGTACACTCGTCGGACACATCATCTCTGTATACTTCCGAGTATAAACCACTTGGAGGTATCCATTATGACAAACACTAACATGAAAAAAGCCGCAGTCATTATTAGCATCACAGCCGTACTGGCATCCTTTTCCGGGCAAGCTTGGGCCGCGCAAAGCAGCCATGCGGTAGCAGCTACTTCCGTCACGGTATCGGACAGCAAGAATCCTTATTATGTTGCCGGCATAGACAATCCAGCAGAATTCACGCGTTATTTTGCCCAATTGCAGAAGGCCGTTAAGGATAACAAACCAGAGGACGTAGCCAAGCTGATGGCTTATCCGATGAATTGGAATCACGACAATAAACAAGCTGTCATTCACAACAAGGATGAGTTTATCAAAAGCTACGATCAAATCTTCACTTCCCGTGTGCGTGAACAGCTGCTGGCGCAAGCTGCGGACAAGGTGTTTGTGAACTGGAAAGGCATTATGGTGGGCGAAGGAGATCTGTGGATTGGCAAGCAGAACAATAAGCTTGGCGTGATTGCGGTCAATATCATCAACAACCCGTACGAGGTTGCCGGGATTAAGAGCGCAGCGGAACTTGAGCATTTCCTGACCAAGCTTCAAGATGACGTTCGCAAAGGCAATAAATTCGAAGTGGCGGGCAGCATGGCGTATCCGCTGAAAGTGAACAGCAAGGGCAAAACCGTTGAAATCCTATCCAAACGAGATTTTATCTCTAAATACGATAAGATCATGACGGCTAACGTGAAGAAGAAGCTATTGGCTCAAAAAGTCGAAGGCGATCAACTCCTCGTCAATTGGAAAGGCGTCATGGTTGGCGACGGGGCGCTATGGATTGGACTGACTGGAGAACAAATCGGAGTATTCGCTATAAATCGGTAATGGGTGCTACGAGTAAACGATTAACAATAGGATTCGAATAAGTCGCCTTCATTAAGGCGGCTTTTTTGCGCATTTTTATGCATGGACGATTTGAGAAAGCCATATCGAAGTTTCTTATATCTTCTGCAAGGTGTTAATCAGACGAGTTATAGGTTTAGAGCTTGATAAATGTACAGAAAACAAACATAATATAAACAGACCACGGTTTGTTTATGGAGGGCTTATGAGTAGAACGAAGAAAAACTTTGCTAATAGAAGACGAGAAATTGCAGCTATCGCAGAACAATTATTTCTGGAGAAAGGTTATGAGGATACCAATATAACGGACATTCTTGAGGCTGCTGGGCTTTCCAAGGGAGGATTTTATCATTATTTTGGGACGAAGGAAGAGATTATCTTGGAATGTATTCAGCATATTGCTGAAGAATTGTCGACGTTAGCGGAAGAGATTCTAGGCGAGGAGCAGCTTGATGCTATTGATAAATGCTTTACTTTTATGAAAATCAGAGATGATATTCTACATGGGAAGCAGGAGATCATTGGCACCATGAAGGTCGTAAGCATGAATGAAGTGTATCAGAGTAAATTGATTGAACTTCTAATTGATACCTTTTCGGGTCCGTACGCACATTTAATCGAGCAGGGCAACAGGGAAGGTTTGTTTGAGACGGAGTATCCTTTGGAAACAGCAAGGCTCATCATGAGATTAATCATTACCGGAGCGTTGAAGGGACCGAGCAATAATAGGGATATGGTGCAATACGAGGAAAAGGCACTGAACCATTTAATCATTCGCACATTAGGTATCACACAGTTGGATCGGGTGAGTCACGGAGGGCTTCATGTATAACCTACTATGCTTGATCATACTGCTATTATCCTGCGTGAATTTGTTTGGTTCCTTAAATAGGAGCAAGAGAAAAATGATGGCAAGTCTAAACGTACTACTTGTACTTTTATTTGTCCTACTGCTTTCTATCTATGGAGTTCGCCTGACGTTAGCTCCTTTATACTGTTTAATCGTATTATCCCTATCTCTGTTTGTAATCTCACTAGTAAATAAACAATCAAATCGCAGAAAAAATAAGGTTTTGACCGTTTTTACAGTTGGACTGACTGTTGTGTTTTCTTTGGGTACAGGAGTATCCCTGTATATTTTCCCTCAGTTCTCGCTTGCAAATCCATCCGGGCCACATGGAATTGGCGAGCTATCGCTAAGTCTGGAAGATGCATCACGGCAAGAACCATATACGACTGCGGCAGATGATAACCGTAAAATCATGCTTCAAATCTGGTATCCTACCGTAAAGGATACCTCCAGCAAGAAGCAGCATTATCCTTATGAGGTAGGAGATGCTCTTAATTCCGTACTGCATTTACCACAATCGCTCTTCTCTTATTTCAAAAAAATTCCGACTCATATTGTGCATGCAGCACCTGTCATGCCAGCAAATCGTAAATATCCAGTGATTCTTTTTTCACCGGGGAATGGTTCTACAAGATTTCAGAATTTGAGTTTGGTGGAAGAGCTCGTTAGCAACGGGTATATGGTGGTGGGAATGGATCACCCCTATACATCCAGTGATATAACCTATCCAGACGGAACAGTTGCAGTTAGGGCTGAGGGAAAGCTAGCGTCTGTATTAGAGGAGCACTTGTATGAAACAGAAGTTGACATTCGCGCGAAGGATATGGATTTTGTTATCGATCAATTAAGAAGCAAGGCAGACTCATTGGTTGATATTCAGAGCATATTGCATGAGATGGATGTCAACAGCATTGGTGTAGTTGGACATTCTTATGGCGGAGCCACGATAGCTCAGGTTATGGCAGACGATCAGAATATCAAGGCAGGAATCAGCTATGACGGGGGATTATGGGGGAGTCCGGTGACAGAGGGCATCCACCAGCCCTTCCTGTATATGAGCGGATCCAAGACATTGGATTACGTGAGCTCAACCAAAGCCTCAGATGAATTTCAGAAACAATTTGTGAAAAATGTTTTGCAAAATCTGTATATGACGGGGCAGGCTTCGGGAAAAGATTTTTATTTCGCATTATTTGAGGACTACAATCATTATAGCTTTACTGATATTCCGTTCATCGTTCCTGTCTTTTCTAGTGGCCGTAGCACAACTCAAATGACGAACGAGGTGAGCCTTGCATTTTTTGACCAGTATTTAAAAGGGGAACATCTTGATTTTAGAAATCTACTGATACCGGATCATCAAGTAAAGCTAGTGAAAGTCGAGGATGTATTGAAATGAAAATTGTAAAATGAGGTATGTTTTTTCAACTGATCTTAAACCTCCGACAGTATAAATGTAGCGGTTCCTTGAGCATATGTTATGAATATACTCCTTTCTAATTGACAATGATTATCGTTATTGAATATCATCATAGTGAACTGCAAAGGGATTTATTGCTGAATAATAGGTTCAGGATGTTGTCAAAACGGGGGAGTAGGAATAGTGAACTGGGAAGAGTATATCCAAATGTGGGACAATGCCTCAATTCAGCTGGTGGATATTCGCCAACTTGTGATAAGTAGCGGTGGGAAGCAGCAATATCTTCTCCCAGCCAGTGCTTTTTTATATGTAGTGCAGGGACAAGGCGAGATTTGGCTGGATGGTGATATACATATATTTGAACGGTTTTATCTCCTACATGCAGGCAAAGGAAGTAGTATAAGTATCGAGGTTGGACAAGATGAGGTCACGTACTATTACATTTTATATAGAGGTAGTATGTCCGCCAAAGTTAGTAAGGAAATGCAGAAGAAATATTACATGAACAACCCATTTCAGCTGCCGTATGCCTGTCGGCCTCTTGCTCCGGTCAATTTATATCGTCACGTGGATTCCATGTATGAGGAATGGAACCGGAAACAGATTGTGGAACGTTTTCATGTGAAAATCTGGTTTTATCAGTTCGTATATACACTTGTCCAGCAGCTTAAGCTTCAGGGAGTTGCTTCAAAGGAAACGGACATGGTAGAAGAGATCATTCAGTACATTCACGAACATTTCAATGAGTCTATTTCTCTTGAGTCATTGGCGGAGCTATGGAATTACAGCATTCAATATTTATCGAGGCAGTTCAAACGTCGTACGGGGAGAAGCCCTATTGAATATGTGATTCAAGCGCGGATGGCTAAAGCAAAGGAATTAATGATTCAGACAGATGCCACTGTACAGGAGATTGCTTCAAACGTAGGTTATAATGACGTTTTTTATTTTACACGTCTGTTCAAGAAGCAGGTCGGGATGACGCCAGGTCAATACAAAAAGAAAGTGAAGGAGAGCCTGGGCGGTTCAGATAGTCCATGGGAAGGGTTCGTATCCTCTATGGGCAAAAATGCTTCTTCTTGTTATATTATTGATGATAATCATTATCAATTAAAAACAAAGGGAGACAGACAGATGTTAAAAGGAACAAAATCGAAAATAGCGTTAACTCTGATCTTATGTTTTACGCTGATACTTGCAGCTTGCGCGAATGGAAACTCTAGTCGAAATAATAACCAGGGCTCAGCAAGTGGAACTTCAAACCAAAGTGTGGAGTCTACTCAAAATACGCCTTCCAATCAGCCTAAAGAAGATACGAGCATGCGGAAATTATCAACGGTCATTGGAGAAGTTAATGTTCCGGTGCATCCTGAACGTGTTGTTGTTGACTGGGACCTAGGGCCAGTCTTAGCTGTGGGGGTAACGCCAGTTGGGGCGTCCAGTACACAAATGAACTTTGCTGAATTTCTAAAACCTTATTTACCTGAAACGGTTAAAGATATTGGTTTAGATGGGCAGATTTCGATGGAGAAGGTGTTGGATTTGTCTCCGGATGTGATTATTACTTGGAATAAGGAAGCCTATGATAATTACTCCAAAATCGCACCGACTGTCGTGTTTGACACAAGCCAGTACTCAACCATTCAGGAAGAAATTACGGCTATGGGCGATATCCTGGGCCGACAAGAAGAAGCCAAAAAATGGATTGAGGATTTTGAAATACGTACTGAAGCTGCCCGCAATAAAATCAAAAATATAATTCCAGAAGATGCAACTATCTCAATTGTGGATTATATTACTGTAGACAAATTTTTGATGGTGATTGGCAACTCAGGCGAACGGGGAGGCAGAGCTGCATACGATATTTTGGGTCTGAATCCTACCCCAAAAGTGAAAAGTGAAATTATTGACAAAAAAGCGGACCGTGTTGAAGTGTCTTGGGAGTCTGTAAACGATTATGTAGGCGATTACGTCATTGTGCTTACAGTTGATGGTAAAGAGCCGCCCAAGCTGCCAGCGACTTGGACAGCCTTAAATGCTGTCAAAAATCATCATGTGATTGAGATTGAAATGGAGAAATATTTTGCGGCGGATTCATTCTCATCCCTGTTACAAGCGGAAGATATTGCCGACAAGATCACGAAACTGGCTGCGACTACTAAAAATTAGCGATTCACTTCATGCGATTTAGCTTTGATGGAGAAGTCCTAAATTGATGAAAATATAAGACTCCCGTTGCTTCTGTAGCACGGGGGTCTTTAACTTGGGATTAATGAAAACGAAGGTGATTTTAAGTGTAACGTTTTAAAATTTGGAAGAGGTTATGATGGGTGCAATACTTATCGTATTTTGATGCGAAAGAAGCTTAAAACTGTGGGTTATAGAGATCCACTTGTTGACTAAACAACTGGTGTTTATAATGAAGAGACTATTAAGGCGCTCAACAGGAACCTCCTGTTAACTTAGTCACAAAAGTATGCGATTAACGTGGAAAGGGTCGTGATGTTGAAGAAGAACGTCAGGGAGTGAGGGCTTGAAGCTTCTTGAGAAAGGTGCATAAATAAAAGGATTATAGGAAGGAGCATTCATCATACGATGAAGCGGCAAGAAGAGTACAAAGTATGGAATCAATTACATATTGAGCTGGCCGACATCCGACGGTATACACTTGCTGCGGGAGAATCAAGCAACGGCTACCATTTGCCTGCAAGTGCTTTTCTATTCCTATACAGGGGCAAAGCGTCGATACGGATGGATGGGCTTATTCATCCAGCTGAACATTTTTATTGTGTGCATGGCTGCAAGGGTATGAGGCTGGATATTGAAGCAATGGAATATGTGGAATATTATTTGGTCCTTTATCATGGCGAGTTTTCGCTCCGCCGAAGATATTTTCTGAAAAAGGGAGAAATTCCTCCGTTTCAGCAAATATTTGCATTTGCTCCCGCACAGCCTGTAGGGCTCTATCAGATCATGCTGAGAATGGAAGAGGCATGGAGCAAATCGACGGAGAAGGATAAATTTGTGGCAAAAACATTGTTCTATCAATTTATTCTGGAAATGCTTCAGCAAAAACAGCAGTTAGGAGTTGAGCTCCTTCCTGCAGAAGTTGTTAAGCAAGTAGTCCAGTATATGCATAAGCACCTGGACGAACCGTTGACATTGGAGTTTCTAGGACAAAGGTTCGGCTACAATCCCCAGTATCTGGCCCGTAGATTCAAGGAATTGACAACGCGCAGCCCGATCGATTACCTAATTGGACTTCGTATTGACAAAGCGTGTCATATGCTGCAATACACAGATGCTTCGATTGGTGAGATTTCTCAGAGTGTAGGATATGAGGATGTGTTTTATTTTAACCGCATATTCAAAAAGAACATGGGTCTCTCTCCTAGCCATTTCAAAAAAGAGCTGTCTGGTGAAGAGGATGTTCGGTTTAATCCATATAAAAGGTGGGGATTGTCCATGTCAGAGCCCGCTTCTCAATGTTATGTTGATAATGATAATTATTATCACCATAAAACAAGAGGAGAGTATCACATGAACAGAACATCTAGAAAAAATAGGATGGCAACACTCCTGCTCTGTATGGCCTTATTGGTTACAGCTTGCGGAGGGGGCAACTCTAGTCTGCAGTCTCCAAAGGAAATATCTGCTCCCGGCTTAAATTCTTCAGAATCCATCCAAAAAACAACGCCTGTGGCAGCCACCAAGATCGTGAATACCATATTCGGAGAGGTGGAAGTTTCAAAAAATCCCGAACGCATCGTAGCGATTCAATATTTGAGCAGTCTTCTGGCAGTGAAGGCTAATGCAATCGGCTCTACGACGCGCATCATGGACAACCCGTATTTCAGTGGTTTAACGGACAATATTGAGATTGTCGGTTCTTCCGGCAATGATGTTTCTTTTGAAAAGCTGATTGATCTTAATCCCGATCTGATTGTCGTAATGACTACGGATGAGGAAGAATATATAAAGTACAGTAAAATTGCCCCAACGATTTCCATTCCCTATGGGGACTTTCCATCCATTGAAGAGGAAGTGAAGTTTTTTGGAAACCTGCTGGGGCGGGAGGAGATGGCCACCACATGGATATCCGATTATGCTGCGCGAATCTCTGCTGCCAATGCGAAGGTCCAAGCGGTGATCCCCTCAGATGCAACCTTTAGTATTATGCAAGAAACAGACAAGACATTAAGTATATATGGCAGTGAGTTTGGCCGTGGCGGACAAGCTATTTACGAGAATCTAGGACGGATAGCACCTCCATCCTATGATGAAGCTTTGTTGAAAGAAAAATATAAAAATATCTCACTAGAATTATTGGACCAATATGCCGGAGACTATATTATCCTGACTACCGAGAGATCGCTGGAGGAACTTCGCAAGGATCCAATTTGGGGACAACTGGAAGCCGTCAAAAATGACAGACTATATGCATGGTCCAACTCCCGCTCCTATTTCATTGATCCGTTATCGGTATTGATGCAGACAGAAGAATTGGCTGAGTGGTTGACGAATGCTCCACAGAATAATTGACCAAGGACCTGTATTATTCAGCGGTAATTAATCTTTCATCATGAATCCATTGATAGTGGCTTGCGCAGCTGCGGATAAGGTGTTTGTGAACTGGAAAGGCATCATGCTTGGTGACGGAGCGCTGTGGATTGGACAGATCGGAGTTTTTGCTGTGAACCAGTAATGGGTGTTACACATCAATAGTTTTCGAATCGAGCCGCCTTCGATAGGCGGCTTCGTTGTCTTTTATACAGAGGATGTTTTAATGGCTGCGGTCTCTTACCCCCCCTGCTTCTTACCCTTACTGAACTGCGACCGAATCACAGCCACAATCAATATAATCAAAACCGGAATCACATAGGTAATGTTGTTGATCAGCGGCCAAGAGGTGTTCACCAGTTCCTCAAGCTCGGCTTCCTTGGTGTACGTCGTGACCGATAGCAGCAGGCAGATAAAGGAGACGGGGAACACCAGGTAGCGCTCGTTGTCCAGCTTGAGCAGCTCCTTCAGCAGCTTCATCAGGATCAACAGGAGGATGGACGCCTTGAAGTAAAAGCCGACGATAAGCGAAAAGCCGATAACGGACTCGATGCGCTCAATCAGCTCTTGAAAATAGATCAGCCTGGCTAGCTGGTACAGCGAATATTTCAAATCGCCTGACAGCGGCCCCAGCACCATGATGCTGCTGATGACGGATAAAATGAGCGTCGACGTGTTGACGACAAGTGCGGCATACATATGTTTGCCCAGCTTGGTATTGTCCTTGCGACGCACGAACGGCAAGATAACGGCGAAGACGACCAGCTCAGAATAGGGAAAGCCGTAGACGACATAGGCGGCATTCAGAATCGGGCCGATTCCGTCAGGCATTACGGGGAGCAGATATTCAGGATGATACAGGCTTCCCACCAGCAGCCAGACCAAGACGATAAAGGCAAACATCAGCGCCAATAGCACTGCCGCCATACGGGCCATCACTTCAATGCCAGCCAAAGCTGTAAGCGCGATGGTAACAAAAAACAGTGAATTCACGGCATATGTCGGCGTTTCCTTCAGCATCGTGTTTTTGAAAAAAGTGCCAATCTCGATGACAATGCCTGCGATGTTCCAGAACATGACACATGTGAGGGGAAGGAGCAGGATGAGCGTAAGCGTATTGCCCAGCAAGGCGCGGCTTTGTCCGATGAGAGAGAGCTCGGGGGACTTCCGGTGCAGGTATAGAATGCCTGCCAGCAGCAGTGCGCCCATAACCGCAGCAATGATAAGAGAGATCCATGCGCCGTTGCCGCCCAGATTGGTCAAGGGAGCGGGCACAATGACGATCGAGGAGCCGGTCATGAAGAAGAGGAGCAGCATGGACATTTGGATGGAGCTGATATATTCTTGCTTGTTCATGCGTTCCTCTCCTTTCCCTTAAGATTGTGCCGGATTCAACCAGTGAACGATCTGCTGTGCCGGCTTGTTGAACAGATTGAAAATGGTGTCCACATTCGGCCAAGGCTTGGCGGTGATGAAGAGAAAGGCCAGATACAGCATAGGCAGCATCAGAATGCCGTAGACCATCCGGTCATGCTTAGTGGACTTCTTTAGTCTCGGGATGTCATAACTCAGCATCGCGGCAGCTAATATGAGAATGCAGATCAACTTCCCCAGCATCGCTATTTCTCCTTTGTTCCGAATAAGGTGCCGGCATTCATCCCCGTGCTGAGCACGCTCACATCCACATGAACTTCGAATTGGCTCTCGGCAATCAAGCTATCCCATTCCGGCTCGAGCTGTCTCCATAACTTCGGGTGTTTTCGAAAAATTTGATTGCCTATCCCTAGCGCGTCGAGCTTCTTTTTTTGCAAGAGGGCCAGGAGATGCTGGATTTGCTTCTCGACCTGCTGCGTAATGGCCTCCTCGAACTGCTCCACATCTTTGCTGGTTTTTAGATGGGAGCAGCGCAGCTCGCCGATCGTTCCCTCAATCGCGATGTCCGCGATAACATGGATGGCATCTCCCTTGATTGTGGGGCTTAGCCTGCTGTTGAAGCTCAACACTTCCAGCGATTCTTTGTCCTGTATGCGATGGTTGACATTGTTCAAGCACGGAAACTCTAACACCCCGTATTTGTATTTATCCGTCAGCATCATGAACGCTTCCGTATCCGGTTCCTTAAGCACGCCAACCATCTTCCCGTCACGAATTAAGGCAACGCCGGAGATGATCGCTATGGGTTCTGTGCCGTCGTTATGCAGATACGGAATGGTGGACATTTTGGACGGGCTGCTTAATTGAATCGCCAAGTCGTATAACGGAATGCTCGATGTCTCGGCGGAAAATTGCGTGCCGCTCATCTCCATTCGTTTGAACTGTTGGCCGATGGTCTGCTCGATAAACGGTTTGATGTCGAGATAATGTCCCGCTGAATGCTGGGCGATAATGGGAAGGATGGTGCCTCGCGGTTCGTGGTCCCGGGAGAAGAAATCAAGCACTTCCCGTATGTTCAGCGATCTGGCGAGCTGCTCGCCCAGCAGAATGACGCGCATGTGATCCCACTTGGCTTTCCGACCGAACTTCGATGGAATTTCCCTCATCGCATCAAAAAAGGTTTCGCCGGTGGTCACGATATTGATCCCTTTGGGTGCGGTGTTTCCCACATTGCCCATCTCCATTTTGCTGGAAGGATTATAGAAATGGGTCGTAATTTGAATTTGATGCTCGTCAATCATATCGATCGCGATCGCTTGGACATAGCCGTATTCATCCAGCTCCTTGTTATCCCAGCATCCGCAGAGCAGGCTGAGGGCAAGCAGCAGAGCAAGCAAGGAGAGAGGGCGCTTCACGATGTTTTTTTCCTCCCTGATGATTTTCGGTAGAGGTGCCGGCTCCGGGGCGAATGGAGCAGCAGTCTTGGCAGCACGACAACGGCATCCCGCAATCTCTCGATATCCAGCGGCGCGAGCGAGGAGAGATAAGGCACGCCGAGCGAACGCAAGGTAGCCAGATGGAGATAGATCAGGATGATGCCGACCATGATGCCAAGCCCGCCGAAAGTCGCTGCGAGGAACATCAGTGGAAACCGCAAGATTCGCAGCGCAATCGCCATATTGTAATGAGGCAAGGCGAACGATGCGATGCCTGTCAAAGCAACGACAATGACCATAACTGGCGAGGCAATCTGCGATTGAATGGCGGCTTGGCCGATGACGAGCGCTCCAACAATGCTGACGGCGGAGCCGATGGGCCGCGGCAACCGGATTCCCGCTTCCCTCAGCAGCTCAAAGAAAAACTCCATGATCAAAGCCTCGACCAATGCCGGGAACGGAATGCCCTCCCGCGTGTTCAGGATCGCGAGCAGAAGTACGGTCGGGATCAATTCGGAGTGAAAGGTAGACAGCGCAATATAGGTGCTGGGCAGCAGCAGAGCGATGACGAAAGCGGCTATCCGTAAAATCCGAATCAAGGATGAGAAGATCGAACGATAATAATAATCCTCGCTGTTGGTGAAAAATTCAATAAAGCTGCCGGGGCATATGAGCACGGACGGGCTTCCGTTCACCATGGCGATAATTTTGCCTTCCAGCAAGGCGGCAATAACCGTATCGGGACGCTCCGTGTACCGGACCTGCGGGAAAGGGGAATACAGAGATTCACCGATCCACTCCTCCAGATAGGACACTTCTACGATTTCTTCTTGGCCGATTTGGCCTACTCTTTTTTTGAATTCGTCCAGTATTTCTGGCTGCACGACGCCATCCAAATAACCGTAGGATACCGTCCTCTGGACATGCTCGCCGGATATGAAGCGCTCGAATTTGAGATGAGGCGACTTCAACAGAGTGCGAATGACGCCAATATTGCGTTCCAGGCTTTCGATAAAGCTGACGTGAGGGCCTTGAACAGTAGGCTCGGTAATTGGCTCGGATGCCTGGCGCTGCTCAACGTCAAAGGCGGAATAGGCCAGAGCCTTGGGCCATCCGTCAAAAAACAAAACGACCTTTCCGTCCAGAATGGCTGCGACTGCCGCAGAGATCTCCGCAAGCAGTTCAACATGGGGAGAGGCGATGCCTTGCTGCTCGAAAAAACGGCTGACATCCTGCACGGTCAACTCGGAAGCAGGCCCCAGCTCATGCGACACCAGGTTCTGCAGCGTATCCTTTACATAGTGGGTGGGCGTGGATTTGGTCAGGGTATCAAAATAAACGGAAGAGGCCGAATATGCCAGCTCGGGACCGTAGGTCCAGGTCGTGATTTTGAGATCAGTACATTGGGTAAATACGGTTTCCAGCACTTCACGGTTATCGGCGAGTGATGCGGCAATGAGCTGCTCTCCCGCTGGTTTCTCGGAATTGTCTGACGAGTGGTTGGGCGGGAGGTCTTTATTATTCGGCGATTTCCTCATGCGGTTCTCCTCCCGGGATTGAGATGTCGAAAGTATTTACATCTTTTCCCTGAGGGAGTGATTGTATGCGGAATTCGGAGGTGAGAGGGGATAATCGGATGATGAACGATCCTTTATTACCATAGCTCCAACTGTCCGCCTGGCTCATGCCGTTCGATCAGCGACGGGTCGTCGTTGCGCACATTGCCTACGGCGGGGCTGACGGGATAGGCTTCAAGCTGACCCGAAGGATAGGGCTTCAGCAGCGAGGTTAGCATAGCGATGTTCTGCTGCTCGCGACCCAGCCAGACCGCTTCCTGCTCCGGAGTCAGGATGACGGGCATCCGGTCGTGGATAGGGGCGACGACTTCATTGGGCGTAGTGGTCAGAATGGTGCAGGTGCTGATCCGCTCGCCGCCTGGGGATGTCCATGTCTCGTATAGGCCGGCCAGGCTGAATAGGGATCCGGTTTTGAGCCTGATGCGCATAGGCTGCTTGCCGCGTGCGGTCGATTGCCACTCGTAGAAGCTGTCTGCGGGGAGAAGGCATCTTTTTTTCTGAAAAGCGCTCTTGTACGCCGGCTTCGAAGCGGCTGTCTCGGCACGCGCATTGATCATCGTATAGCCGACCTTTGGATCGTCCGCCCATGAAGGGATGAAGCCCCACTTCAGCTCGCCAAGCCGGTTGCGGCTGCCGTCGTTAATAATCGCCAGCACATGCTGGCCTGGGGCGACATTGTATTTGGGCTTATGAAAGGGGACGTTCGTCTCCTCGATCATGTACCTCACCATTAATTCCTCCAGCGTAATGGTTACCGTATAGCGTCCGCACATGTTTGTGTCCTCCTTGGAACTTGTCCTCTTCATTATATCTTTCTCATTCGGCTCTTGCGAGAAGCAAGCCGTCGCTCTCGCGCATACGGTACGGTATGTGCGTTCCGCTCGGTATGAGGTGCCAATCATTCGCGGATAATGGTAAGAGCGATTTTTTTGGAAGGAGGAGCAGTGGATGGAGGAGGAGAAGAAGCCCGGGAGCGAAGATCGGGATGAGCGAGCCGGGCTCGGCGGATGGCTCGGGCATCTGCTGGCGCTGCCCGGCGAAGCGCTGGCTTATGCGACGGGAAAGTGGAAGGCGATGAGCGCGTCCAGCGATATGCTGGAATCGGCGGAGCCGCTAAAGCTATCGCCTGCTGCTGTCGCCCGGTTGAAGGAAGTATGGACGAAGCAGCTTGCATCCGGGCATGCCGACGGCGAGAAGGGACATGGCGCTGTAGACGGCACTCCTTGGACGGCCGATGAGCAGATGCTCATTGAGCGGATTCGGACAGAGACGGCAGAAGCGAACCGCAACAATGTGACGAGGACGGAAGCTTACCGTAATATGTACTTCCGCACCCCGGAGCTGCATTGGGCGCTGCTGGCCCATCTCGTATCCCGCAACGGCGGGTGGAATATGACCGACCTTCAAGGGGAATGGCTGCCGCGGCTGCTCACGGAGGAGCAGCGGCGCGACGTCTTCCTCTTCCTGGAGCGCGCGAACGCGCTGATCTTCCAGGATGCGTATCCGCAGCTTCTCCTGTACCAGTGGAGCCGGGTCTTGGGACGCAGCCTGTTCCATCTGCTGCCGGCCTTTGGCGTATCGAAGTTTATGCTTCCGGTATGGAAGCTGTTTTGGCGCGAAAAGGATTCTGCTTTGCTGACCACAGCCCTTATTGTGAATGAGCAGCATTATATCGAGAGCCGCGTCGTACGGAACGAATATTACGAGAAGCGCGTGCTTCATACGTTGTTCTTCGGCCTTCAGTCGTTGCTGCAGCTGAACGGCGTGCTCTTCCCTTACGGAAGCGGCGGCGGGAAAGAGGCATGCGATGGGGAGAATGGCGATGGGCTCCAGCTTGCGGGGCTTATTCTGGAGGACTTCCGCGACATTCAGGAGCGTATTGAATTCGGGAAACGCCTCTATGCAATGCTCTTCGGCGTTCCCCGCGTCTTCGACGGGGCCAGATGCTTCGCGGCTGCGGTGAAGCATAGCGGCTCGCGCAGCGACTATGCCGCCTTGCTGTACGAGGATGTGCGGCATGAACCGCCCCGCCGCATCTATGAGGAGAAGCTGCTGGGCGGGCGGCTGAAGAAGGGCGCTTCGCGTATCTATAGCCCTTCGTTGCAAGCAGCTTGGAAGGATCATCCCGTCGAGCCTGCGGAGCAGGGGGACTGGTTCCATAGCGTGGATGCGGTTCTTCCTTACTTCCGCGAGCTTCCGCTGCCCCGCAACTTCGAGCTCACAAATGAATACGGGCTGATGCTGAGCAAGCTGGAGCTTGCTGTTCTGGCGGTTCAGCGGGGGGAATCGCCTGTGCCAGGCGAAGGGATTAGCAAGGAAGGTACGCAGCCGTCTTCATAATAGTGCAGCCGCGGTCCGGTGGGATCGCGGCTGCTTGATTTTTAGATTTATTGGTGTGTGGCAAGGGTTTTTGTGCGGATTCATGGCACATAGTCGAACACGTGACATGATTGCTCTTATGTTGTGGGTTGCAGTTGCATTTCGATGCCGCCATGCAATGGAGCCTACTGCTTCTCCAGTGCTGCCCCTTCTATATCTCCGATCGGGAACCACTCGCCGTCAACCATGAAACGGCCCTTCAGCTCGTCCACACGGTCGACGATGCCGATGACGGTCAGCAGCTCGACGGGGTGGAACAGCCGCACGGCAATAGGCTGCCTTCTGAGCAGTGATTCCGAGACGACCCGCGAGACATGCTCCCACTCTTGTTCGTCCAGCTCGATTCGCTGGCGCCGCTTGAGTGATTCCGAATGGTCATTGATTGCCGTCTTATGCTCCGGCAGCATCATGCGGCTGGATTCCCATAGTCCGTTGCCTTCAAGCTTCTTCCTCATTTGTAATGTCCTCCGATCTTTCTGGAACGATCCTTCGCTTGGCCGACGTCAGTGGCTGAGACCGCTCTTACGATACTGGCATCGCCATACTTGCGCTTGATGGCGTCCGTCGCCTTCTCCAGCGCCATCCATTTCTCGCGGTCCGGCTCGAACAGCGACAGCTGGTATTCTTCGTCCGCGGCGAATTGGGACAGGCTGATGCCTACCTTGCGGACGGGCAGTCCGTCCCAGTGCCGCTTCAGCAGCTGGACGGCATAGCGGTATACCTGATTCGTCACGTTAGTGGGATCGTCCATCTTCATCTGGCGGCTGAAGCCGCTTGGCTTGCTGTAATCGGCGCCCATACAGGCGACTGATACGACATGTCCCATGTAGCTCTTGCTGCGGCAGCGCTGGCAGACAAGCTCAGTCAGCTCCAGCAGCACGACTTTGATCTCCTCCAGGCTTCCGTAGTCCCGCGGAAGAGTCATCATATGACCGATCGTCGTCGGGGCTGTCTCATGCGTGCCAGGCGTAACGGGGCTGTCGTCGAGACCGTTCGCAATCCGCCAGTACAGCTCCGCGTTAATATCGGAGTTGCGGCCGAATTTGCGGCGCATAAGCGTCTTCAGCTTCTCCAGCGGCGTTGCGGCGAGCTGGCCGATCGTCTCCAGTCCCATCGCGTTGAAATGCCGGGTCATGCGGCTTCCCGCCATAAACATCTTCGCTACGGGCAGTGTCCAAAGCGTCGTGGCGAGCTTATCTGATGTAAGCGTGTAGATGCCTGAATCGTTCTTCTTGGCGTAATTGTCGCAGGCCGTCTTCGCCAGAATCTTGTTCGGCCCGATGCCGAAGCGGGTGTAGATGCCCGTCTCCTCCTGAATACGCTTCTGGATGAGTGCGGCCAGCTCGTCGGCGGAGCCGTACAGATGGAGGGAGCCGGTCACGTCTAGAAATTGCTCGTCGACGGAATAAGGCTCGACTAGGTCTGTGTACGATTGATAAATGCGTGTAATCATGAGCGAAATGTCAATATACAGCGCCATGCGCGGCTGTACAATAACCAGGTCCGGGCACTTGGCGAGTGAATCGCCCAGCCTCTCGGCCGTTGTGACACCGTACTTCTTGGCGATGGGGCAGGCTGCCAATATGATGCCGGAGCGACGCTTCGGGTCACCCGCTACGACGAGCGGACGGTCACGGTATTCCGGATGCTCCGCCTTCTCGACGGAGGCGTAGAATGATTGGCAGTCGGCCAGCATGATTACTCTGTCGCGAGCCATGCTTGTTGCCTCCCTATCCCTTAATAATGCGAATGTATGTTCTCTATATGATATGCTTATTATATACAGAACATACGATCGTGTGCTATCTTTTTTTAAGTGGTTATTATTGACAACGACGCAAAGCGGCGTCCCCTCTGCATTGGAGAAGAATTGCGCAGCATGCAGTCCGTAAAGGTGCATACGGCAGGCTTTCCAACTAATCTCATAGATTTGTATTCATAATCCAGCGGAGTATAATTAAGGGTGTGAAACGCCATTACGAAGGAGCCAGACTGCTGTAGGCGGGCTGATCGGCTGGAGCGAGGTTGTAGGATGAAGCCTTTAAAAAGAACACTTATCGGGGCAGTTATATTATTTTTTATTCTTGTCGCGGGATTGAATTATTGGGATGTGCTGTATGGGCGATATGTCGCGCATTCCTTTTTCAGCAATCTTACAGCTGGCAGTCTGGAGGCAGCTTCGACGAACATACACTTTGGTGAGGAAAATGGGGAGAACAAGCGGGAGCAGAGTGAGGCTAACACGGCTTGGGCTCAGAGAGTCCGGGATCTGCAGGAACAAGGGGTCCACGCTGTTACTTATAAAAATCTGAGGGTACGAAATGATGACAGCTCGCCGGTCGGGAGAGTCACGCTGACATTTGAGGAGCAGGGGGAACTAAGGGAGTATCAGGTTGTGTTTTTCTTCAAAGGAAGTCTGGACGATTTTGGCATCACAAGGTTTCAGCAAATTGATGAGCCGGCTCAAAGTCCGGAATGGCAAGAAGCGCTCTCAGGCATGTATTAGTATCCAAAAAGGCGGCGTTCCTCTTTCATCAGGGAGGACGCCGCCTTTTTTGGATATGGCCAGACCCCTAGCCTGTCCGATAAAAGAAATACAGAGCGGCGCCCTCCTGTTACAGGGAGGACGCCGCTTTTTTCACGAATAGTTCGCGCCGTGTATCAGGTCTTTGCGCTGCTGAAAAACTTCTCGTTGTACACGATGCTGGGATGCTTCGGATTGTAGCTCTGGGCGATGCGGTGATGCTCGATGGCCTTGTCACGATCACCAAGCCGGTCGTAGCAGACGGTCAGCTGCAGATGGGGCAGCCAGGTCCATGTGGCATTATCCGTGGAGCCCATCATATCCTTTGGCTTCTCCAGCCGCGTCGCCTGCGTGAACCAGTAGATGGCCTGCTGGTAACGTTTCTGCTCCAGGAAGACAGCTCCGAGCTGGCAGCAAAATTCGGCGCGAGGAAGGTCGTAATTCAGCGTGCGCAGCAGCGACGCAATATGCCGATCCGGCTGTCCCAGCCGTCCGTAGCAATCGGCTTGTTTCATGCAGGCAGCGATCTCGTCTTCCACCCAGCCAAGTCCCGATACCAGAAACTTCTCATACCAGTCGGCTGACTCCTGAAGACGGCCATGATCGCGAAGCTCATTGGCGAAATAATACTGATCGCGCGGAGAGAACTCCTCTCCGCCCTCCAGACGCTTTAAGTAGATGCGAAGATTGCGGTCGGTATGGCGCCGCTCCTTCCGGTGCGTCACCGCGATATCGCTATGGTAGGTATAGCCCGATACGGCCAGGTATTCATGCACGGGACCGATCCAGCGGAAGCCGCGGCTGCGGCGGACCAGACGGTTTCTTTTCAGGCTGAAGACAGGATTGCCGTTATGGTCAAAGGTCAAATTGTAGTTCATCGTGACGCTGTCGTACGGAAGCTCTTCCTTTTCCTTCAGCGCCTTCAGACGGGCGAGATCCTCCGGCTCAATGATGTCATCGGCATCCAGCCACAGGATGAACGTCTTAGTCGCTTGCTCGAAGCTGTAGTTGCGGGCTGCCGCGAAATTGTCAATCCATTCAAAATCATAAATAAAGGCTCCGAACGAAGCTGCTATCTCCTTGGTCTTGTCTGTCGAGCCGGTATCTACGATGACGATCTCGTCCACCGCATCCTTGACGGATGCCAGACAGCGCCCCAGGCTGTCTTCTTCATTGCGGACGATCATGCACAAGCTGATGCTGTTCAAGCTGTCACAACCTTTCCCTCTCTGTTCTTGCTTTTTCGTCAGTACATTGTATTAGCCCGCGCCAGAGTTGGTTACATACATATTCCAAGGGGAATCGAGCCAAAATAGAGGCAACTTGGAAACAGAGGGTGCGACATGACACAAACGAAAAAAACGGCGTTGACGCCGCTTAGTCCCTCGCTGCGGGCCAACGTTCAAGCCGTGAGTGCCCGGTTCGGCGGCAGCAGCGATCTCGTCGTCCGCTTGTTCCGCAGCGATGCCGCCCCGGAACGGGAGCTGGGGATGGTGTATATCGAGGGCCTCGTTGACACGGATGTGATTAACGACAGCCTCCTGGCTCCCTTGATGTCGATGAAGCTTCCGCCTCATATGGAGAGCAAAAGCGACCGGCTGGTAGAAGCGCTGCGCACAAGTGTTGTGTCAATAGGCGGTGTGAAGGAAGCCGTAGCGCTGGAGGAAGGACTCCAGCAATTGACGGAGGGCTGGTGCTTGATCTTCATAGATGGAAGCACGGTTGCGCTGATGGCTGCGGTGGGCGGTGCCAAGGAGAGGGCGATCAGCATCCCGCAGACGCAGACGGTCATTAGAGGGCCGCAGCGCGGGTTCGTGGAGGAATTGGGTACAAATATTAGCTTGATCAGACGGATTATCCGCTCGCCGGATCTCCATGTGCAGACGCATAAGATCGGCACGCAGACGCATTCCAACGTAGCTGTACTGTATCTTCATGGGGTTGCGGATCAAGGCATTGTGAAGGAAGTGTACCGGAGGCTTGCCGCAATTGATCTTGACGGCATTCTGGAGAGCGGCTATATCGAAGAGTACATTCAGGACGAGACCTTCACGATGTTCCCGACGCTGCTGAATTCAGAGCGGCCGGATTCCGTTGCGGCAGGGCTGCTGGAGGGAAGAGTGGCCGTTCTCGTCGACGGGACCCCTATTGCACTGGTTGCTCCGACCACGTTCTTCAGCTTCTTTCAGTCTCCAGAAGACTACTACCAGCGGTTCGACATCGCTTCATTCGTGCGCATGATCCGCTATGCGGCCTATGTCATGTCCATGCTGCTGCCTGCCCTGTATATCGCGGTTACAACCTTTCATCAGGAGATGCTGCCGACGACACTGCTGATCAGCCTCGCTGCGCAGCGGGAGGGGGTGCCGTTCCCTGGACTTGTCGAAGCGCTGATTATGGAGATGACTTTCGAGGTGCTGAGGGAGGCGGGGCTTCGCATGCCCCGCGCGATCGGCCCCGCGATCTCGATTGTCGGAGCGCTCGTGCTGGGACAGTCGGCGGTGCAGGCGGGAATCGTCTCTGCGGGCATGGTCATCGTGGTATCGTTCACCGCGATCTCCAACTTCGTGATGCCGGAGAACAATATGGCGGCAACCTCCCGCATTATCCGCTTCGGCATTATGATTATGGCGGGCATGCTCGGCTTCTTCGGCATCTTTATTTCAGTGTTGTTCGTGCTGGTCCATCTGGTGTCGCTGCGTTCTTTCGGTGTTCCGTACATGTCGCCGATTGCTCCGGGAGCCAAGAACAGCGGCTTGTGGCGGGACGTATTCGTCCGTGTGCCATGGTGGTCGATCGTACTGAGGCCGCTTGATATGAAGCTGCGCAATCCGAGGCGGCAGAAAAGCGGGAGAAGGCCTCCCGCCCAGCGCCATTGAAGGAAAACCTTGACGGGAGGCAGACGGATGAAAGCAATTCGGATTCTGCTGTTAGGCTCGCTGCTTCTGCTCCAGACGGGCTGCTGGAATAGAGTCGAGCTGAACGATATTGCCATCATATCCGCCACGGGAGTGGACTGGGAGAACGGGAAGTGGGTGCTGACCAACCAGGTCGTTATCCCCAAGGCCATCTCTGGCCAGGCAGGCGGCGGGCGGACGGCAACAGTGAATGTATTCTCTTCGACAGGAGACAACTTCCGCATTGCGATTAGCAAGGCGAGCCAGGAGTCGTCCAGGCGGCTGTATTTCTCGCATAATCAGATTGTGATTATCGGTCAGGAAGCGGCGAGAAAAGGAATCGGACCGCTTCTGGAGGCTTATCTGCGCAATCACGATTCCCGGGAGACGGTGGATGTGTTTCTCTCCAAAAGCACGGCCAGGCTGATGCTGGAGCAGCTTATTCCGCTGGAGCAAATTCCGGGAGCGGCCATTCAGCGGATGATTGTCAATGAAGAGATAAACAGCTCGTCCTACAGGCAAATGACGATCCATCACGTGCTCATGGACTTGCTCGGGCATACCAAAGCGACAAGCATACCGGGTCTTGCGCTGGCTGGCTCCGGAGAGAGCACGGACAGGGTTGATACGCTGAGCCAGACATCGACGCCATCCAAGGTGCGGCTCAGCGAGCTTGGCCTTGTCTACGGGGACAAGCTTGTAGGGTGGATTAACGACGAACAAAGCAAAGGCGTCATGTGGCTGACCAACCATGTAGACAAGACAACGGTTTCGTTCGCCTGCTCTGTCGGGGGCAAGGGCAGGGAGGGCTCTTCAGCGAGAATCCTCCACTCCTCTACCAAATTTAAGCCGCTGCAGCGGGGCGACAAATGGGTCATGAAGATAGATATTGCGGCGCAAGGCACGCTGCTGGAATACGATTGTGGCGGCGACTTGATGAAGCCGGTGGAAGTGTGGGAGGTCGAGCGGCTTGTCGAGGAGCGAATCGCTGCGACTGTAATGAATGGCTGGGAAGCGGTTCGCAAGCACAAGGTAGATGTGCTCGGCTTCGGTACGCAGATTTATAAGCAGCATCCTAAAGCTTGGAAACCCTTGGAGAGCCGCTGGAAGGAAGAGTTTCCGCGAATGGAGGTTGAACTGAACGTGAACATGAAGCTGAGCTCTACAGGCATGAGCGGCAAAAGCTTCAAGGAAGCGCAGAAGAAGCCGGGGGCATAATCCGCGACATATGTCTTGATTGCGAAGGAGGGGGAAGATTCGTTATGCAGCAGCAACAGCAACAGTTCGGCAAATACCAGCTGGCGATTCTCATTATCGTATTTCTGATCGGCAGTACGCCGCTCTTCGAATTGGGCATCACGGCGAAGCAGGATGCCTGGATCGCTATGCTGGTTGCAGCCTTCGCGGGGCTGCTGCTGACCGTTATCTATCTTCGTATTCATAAACGCGCTCCGAACGCCGGACTCGGAGATTTGTACAAATATCATTTTGGCCGCTATATTGGCGGCTTCATTGCAATTGTCCATGCGATCTGGCTCTCCTACGAATCGATGCGGAATGTCCGCGATGTAGGCGAGCTGACGACGATGGCGCTGCTCAACTTTACGCCCAAATGGATCGTTATGCTGCTCATATTGGCGGTGGCGGCTTATACGGCAAGTAAAGGAGTCGAAGTGCTGGTCCGCATCATCCAACTGCTGTTTCCAGTTGTCCTGTTCAGCTATTTCCTTGTCATCTTGCTTGTTTTCTTCAGTGGACTGGTCAAGGTGAACCAGTTGTTGCCGATTATGGAGAACGGTCCGATGCCCATTCTAAAAGCGGCTTTTCCGAATCTGCTGTCGTTTCCCTTTGCCCAGATGGTCGTCTTCCTGGTGCTGTTCGGCCATGTAAGCGAGAAGAAATCGATCAGCAAGGTGACCTACTGGTCACAGATCGGCGTCTCGATCTTTCTGGTATTCATGAATGCCCTCATTCTGTGTGTGCTCGGTCCGGAGCTGGCGGAGCTGACCGCGCTGCCGCTGCTGCATGTGTTGCAGCTTGTCAGGCTCGCTAATTTCCTGGAACGGCTCGATGTCGTGGTGACGCTCCTGTTGTTCATCGGACTATTTGTGAAAATTGCAACCCTATATATTGCCTCCATTCTGATGGCGAGTGAGGCGACGGGCTGGTCTTACCGTACGCTTGTATTCCCGATTGGCGCCCTGATTTACGCCGCTTCTTTCCTGGAGCCGAACAACACCTATCATATCTGGATCGGACTGGACATCACGCTGAAGATTGCGCCATTCTTCCAGATTGCGCTGCCGCTCGCTTTGCTGATGGTAGGAATCCGTAAGAAGTACCGTGGAGCGGCGCTTCGCGGGTCGCAGGGCACATAAGGGAAAAAAAGTCTGGCATTCTGATCGGAGTTTGCTATAATGGAAACGTAATTGACGTAACCGAATACGCTCTGGGGAGCTGGACTAGCCGGCTGAGAGGGAATGATCGCATTCCGACCCATATACCTGATCCGGATAATGCCGGCGTAGGAATAGAAGCTATGCTTCTTTTGCAAGACATTCGCTATCATACCTTGTGGTTTTGTAGCGGAGGGGTTGCGGGGGAAGTGAAGAAATTAGCCGACAACACGACGTCTTCCGATTCCGGGAGGCGTCTTTCTTTTATTCACACGCAGGAGCAGGGACCGGACAAGGCCGAACGTCAATGGGCAAAAAGAGAGCAAGAGGAGAGGGGAAACACCATGTACAGCAGCAAAAAGAAACGTTGGAGCCTTGCGCTCGCGATCCTCGCGATGACAGTGGCGCTTGCCGCTTGCGGAGGCGGCAACGGGGGAACGAAGAACAAAAATGCGGAAGAAGGCGGAAGCGAAGGAGACAAGCAACTGCAGAAGGTGCAGGTCGTGCTGGACTGGTCGCCGAATACGAATCATACAGGCCTGTACGTTGCCAGGGATAAAGGTTTCTTCAAGGAGCAGGGCCTCGATGTCGAGATTATTCAGCCGGGCCAGGACGGCGCGGACAAAATGGTCGCTTCCGGCAACGTGCAATTCGGTGTGAGCTATCAGGAGTCCGTTACGATGGCCCGCATTGCGGGTGTGCCGCTTGTGTCCGTCGCGGCGGTTATTCAGCATAACACGTCGGGCTTTGCATCGCCGAAGGAGAAGGGCATCGACTCGCCGAAGAAGTTCGAAGGCAAGCGCTACGGCGGCTGGGGCGCACCTGTGGAGGAAGCGGTGATTGACTCCCTCATGCGCGAGGAAGGCGCGGATGTCGGCAAAGTCGACATCATGAGCATTGGCGACAGCGACTTCTTCACGGCTGTCAAACGCGACATCGATTTTGCGTGGATCTACTATGCTTGGACTGGCGTAGAGTCGGAGCTGCGCGGCGAAGAAATCAATATGGTGTATTTGACCGATTATAGCGACAAGCTGGACTACTATACGCCGGTATTGGTGACGAGCGAGGAACTGGTATCGAAGCAGCCGGAGCTGGTCAAGGCGTTCACGGCCGGAGCAGCAGCAGGTTACCAATATACGATCGACAATCCGGAGGACGCAGCGGAAATTCTGATCAAGGCGGAGCCGGACCTTAATCCAGATCTGGTCAGAGCCAGCCAGAAGTGGCTGAGCCCGCGCTATCAGGATGATGCTCCGCGCTGGGGCGAGCAGAAGCTGAGCGTATGGAAGAATTATGCCGACTGGATGTTCGAGCGCGGATTGCTGGAGTCGGAGCTGGAAGCGGAGAAGGCGTTCACGAACGAATTTTTGCCGGAGTAAGCGGTATTTGAAAGTAAGCTAAGTGAAGGATACAGCTTGAAGTAGATCACTCGCTAAAGCGAAATAGTTGATGACGAAAGGAAAGAGGGATCATATGGCTAACGCACTCGTAAGCATTCAAATCTTGCCGACAACACCTGGAGGAGCCAGCGTGCTTCCTTATGTAGACCGGGCAATCGATATTATAAAAGAATCGGGCGTGCCTTATCGCGTCGCTCCATTGGAGACGACGATGGAGGGTGAGCTGAGCAATCTGTTGGCTATCGTGCAGCGCATGAGCGAGGCCATGGCCGAGATGGGCTGTCCGTCGGTCATTTCCCAAGTGAAGATTTATTATAATCCGGAGAACGGCGCCTTCATGGGCCGCTTGCTGGAGAAATATCCAGATGGACAATAGACGGAATCTGTGGTCGCGCGTATGGCCGCCGGCGCTTGTGCTTGGGATTTTAGTTGCCTGCTGGCAGGCAGCGGTTTCCTTTGCACTCGTCAAGGACTGGATGATTCCGTCTCCGGTTGAAGTGGTCAAAGCGGCGTTCTCAAGCAACGTCTGGCCAAGGCTGATGGAGCATACAGGCGCGACGCTTGGCCTTACAGCCATCGGATTCGCAGGGGGAACGGCGGCGGGCTTCGTGCTCGCCGCTTTGCTGCATCTGCTGCCGGGGGTGCGCCGGGGCATTTATCCTCTGCTGATCCTGTCCCAGAACGTGCCGATCGTCATCTTGGGACCGATTATGACGATGCTGTTCGGCTATGGCCTGCTGCCCAAGGCGCTGCTGGTTATGCTCGTCTGCTTCTTCCCGGTCTGCATTGCGATGCTGGGCGGATTGACGGGTACGGATGAGAGCCTGCGCAATTATATGCGCATGATCGGCAGCGGCAAGTGGACGCTGTTCTGGCGGCTAGAGCTGCCGAGCGCGCTCCAAAGCCTGTTCTCGGGGCTGAAAATTGCAGCCTCCTACAGTGTGCTAAGCGCGACCTTCGCGGAGATGCTGTCACCCAAGATGGGGCTGGGCGGCTATATGGTACTGTCGACGAGGGGGTATATGCCGGAGCGGGCATTCGCTTCCGCTATCCTGATCGTTATGATTAGCTTGACCTTGTTTGGCCTGATTGCGCTTGTAGAGCGTGCGGTTATCCGCTGGCGGCCAGGAAAGGGGGAGGCAGGACGTCATGCTGGAAGTTAAAAATGTAAGCAAAAGCTTTGCCGATGCTCGCGGGACGAAGGATGTGCTGCGGCAGCTGTCTCTTCAAGTGGCTGATGGCGAATTCGTCTCCGTCGTAGGGCCGTCCGGCAGCGGCAAGACGACGCTGTTCGGCGTTATCGGAGGCTTGCAGCAGCCTACGGAAGGCGAAGTGCGAATCGGCGGACAAGCGACGACGGGCGAGACCGGTCATGTCGCCTATATGCCGCAGCAAGCGTCGCTGCTGCCGTGGCGGACAGTCGCGGGCAATATTGAGCTGTCGCTAACGATTGCAGGCGTGGAGAAGCGGAAAGCGAGGGCGGAAGCGCTAGTCTGGCTGGAGCGGATCGGCCTTGCCGAATATGCGGGCGCCTATCCGCATGTGCTGTCCGGCGGCATGCAGCAGCGCGTGTCGTTTCTCAGGGCACTGCTGTCTCCGCAACGACTGATGCTGCTCGACGAGCCGTTCGGCGCGCTTGACGCCTTGACGCGGGAGCATATGCAGAAGTGGCTCTTGTCGATCTGGGAGCAGAATCGCCGCTCCGTGCTGCTGGTTACCCACAGCATCGAGGAAGCCCTGTACCTGTCTGATCGTATTATTGTGCTGTCGGCGTCTCCCGCTGTTATTTTGGATGAAATTACGGTTCCGTTCGACCGCCCGCGCAGGGAAGAGCTGCGCGAGGATGCCAGGTTCATGGAGCTGAGAAGCCGAATCTACCGCCATCTGGCGGAAGGAACGAAGGAGGCGAGCGGGAATGGAAGATAGAGCGAGGCAGGAGCGCGGGAGCAGCGTGATTGATGCGCATATCCATCTCGATCTGTATGAGCCGTCCGAGCTTCATCCCATGCTGGAGGAAGCCTTCTTCCGCAGCGGAGTAGAAGCAGTCGTCGCCGTTTCGATGCATCTGGCCTCCTGCAAGGCGAATGAGGAGCTGATGCGTCAGTATCCGGGTCGTGTGCATCCGGCATACGGCTTTCATCCGGAGCAGGAGCTGCCGGGAGTGGATGAGCGCGAGCAGTTATTGGACTGGATACGTGCCCGGCATGAACGCGGTGAGGCATTCGCAATTGGAGAAGTAGGCTTGCCCTATTACATGCGTACCGAGAGGGAAGCTGCGGGCGAGAGCTTCGATGAGACACCGTATCTGAAGTGGCTGGAGTCGTTCGTGAAGCTGGCTGCCGAGCTCGACAGGCCGATTGTGCTTCATGCCGTCTATGAGGATGCGGATAAGGCTTGCGATTTGCTGCAGCGCCACGGGGTAAGGAAAGCACATTTTCACTGGTTCAAGGGGAGCGCAGAGACGGTTGCCCGCATGATCGCATCCGGCTATTACGTCTCGATTACGCCTGATGTGGCATACGAATCAGAGATCATTGAGCTGGTGGAGCGCTATCCGATGGGGCGGCTGATGGCAGAGACAGACGGTCCGTGGCCGTTTGAGGGGCCATATAGCGGGCGTATGACCATACCGGGAATGGCACGAGATGCCGCAGCAGACATTGCCCGAATCAAGGGTTTGGCGTTAGAAGAAGCTGAGGCTATATTGCTCCGCAACACCAAGGAGTTTTACGGAATCCTATAAAGGTTAGAAGAACGGCCCTTTGTCCATGGCGGACAAAGGGCCGTTTCCTTATGCCAAGCTGTCGCATACAACGTAAAGAGGAGATTGTGCGCATGTGATACGGCGAAAAAGGAGTGACAAGCATGGCAAAGCTAACGAGAGATCAATTTTTTGCGGCTATCGCCCCGGCCGTCATATTCGTTCATCTGGAAGGTTCTTCAATGTTTCCGTCGGTAAGACTGGCGCAGAGCTTGCTGGAATCCGGGGGAGAAATTCACGCATGGAACAATCTGGGCGGCATTAAAGTAGGCAGCGGCCGGACGAATGCCTATTGGCAGGGCGAAGCTGTCGTAAAGGGGACATGGGAGTATGTGGACGGGCGCTCCGTCATATCGAAGGCGGCATTCCGCGCGTATAAGAGCATCTATCATTTCTACAAAGACCTTGATCTGCTGCTGAATACATCCAGATACGATAGAGTGCGTCATGCCGCGACACCGGAGCGACAGACACAGATGCTGCTGGCCTGCGGCTATGCGACAGACCCTGCCTACCCGTCGAAGCTGATGGCGATTATTCGCCAGTATGGATTGCTCCGTTATGATGAGATGGCGAAGCCTGTTCCCTTGCCGAAAGGGTTTGAGGCGGCTTCCGTTGTGCCTATCATCAATCAAGGCCAAGTATTGGGAGGCGGGTACTTGCAAGGCGGCACGACCTGGATACCTGCAAGGCGGATCGGCGAGGCGCTGGGAGCGAAGATCGGCTGGACCGGCAGCCAGGTAACCGTCAACGGCCTGGAGCTGGAATCGATGCTGTCTGCATCAACCGGGTATGTGAAGGTTAGGGATATGGCTGGCGTGCTGGGTCTTCCGATATCCTGGGACGACCGGGCAAGGGCGGTTTTGTTCGAATAGCCCTTCCGCTCATTCTGCTGAAGAATATATTAAGTAATATAATCGATCATCATCAAGCTTATGAGGGGAGCAGTTGGAATGTATGCGTACGTGGTAGATCATATTCCGAAGTCGACGCCGCATAACAGGCGGCCCGGTTACGCATTGAACGCTACGACCATCACGATACACAACACGGCAAACCCAACCAGCACGGCACGAAACGAACGAAACTGGCTGACGAATCCATCAAATACAGTAACGGCATCTTTCCATATCGTCATCGACGAGAAAGAAGCCATCGAATGTCTACCGCTGCAGGAAGTGGCTTGGCATGCAGGCGACGGCAGCAGCTCGGGCAGCGGCAACCGGACTTCAATCGGCATCGAAATTACGGAAAGCGGCAATTACGCCCAGACGCTGGAGAACGCGGCGACCCTTGTCGCGTCGATGCTCAGAGAGAGAGGCTGGGGGACGAATCGTCTGCGAAGACACTATGACTGGAGCGGCAAAAACTGCCCCCGCCTCATGAACGATGAAGGCGATTGGAGCGGCTGGAGAGCATTCGTCGCAAGCGTCGACGCCAAGCTGAAGGACGACGGCGGGGAGGTAGAAGAGCCGATGCTGAAACCGGAGGATGCGAACGCCATTATTCTGTTTTTGAGCGCAGCCTATATGTCCACGAAAGTACCGGAAGCCCGCAGGGAATTCAACCGGCTGGCGAACGAGCTGCGCCGAGTCAGCGGTCAGGACCCGCAGCCGTAAGGCGGTCTGATCATTTTGCTCAGGCCATCCCAAAGTTAATTATTGCTATCATTGGCTAAAAGAACTCCCGGCACGACTATGGCGTGTCTACAGCTATCTGCCCGCATGCTAGGCGCATGCGGGAATTTTTTTTGCTCATAGGAAAATCGTTGCTGTGGGAGCACATACGGGAAAATGATTGAATAAAAGGATTGCAGGAGAGTTTGGCGAATACAGTTAATAACAAGTAAGGGCTATCACTGTTGACGAAATCAAATCAATCAATGGGAGGGCTGCGGATATGGAGGAAGTTAATTGCCCGTGGTGCGGCGAGCAAGTTATCTTGGACAGTACGATCTGCCCATTATGCAAGCATGAGGTGCTGCCGGAGCATCTCAGCGGAAAGGAAAGCTCCGCGGTTGCAGAGGAAGGGCTACAAGATGAGCTGGAAGAAGAGGCTACAGCCTCTCAATTGGTGAATAATTATACATGCGCGCGCTGTGGACATGAGGAGTGCAACGTCCAAGAAGTGGCGATGACGGGCACGGGCATCAGCAAGCTGCTGGATATCCAGCATCATCATTATTTCTTCGTATCTTGTCTGCAGTGCGGTAAGGTGGATGTGTATGATCCGAATGTGCTGGAAGCTCGTAAGAGAGGGCTGCTGGGTACCGGGATGGATTTATTTTTATAGCGGTTGAGTAGGGAAAATGAGATATGTTGCATATACAGGCTATGCCGCGAGAAAAAACAGGCTGTCCACATCATGTGACGGCCTGTTTTTGTGTACGCCCAACATGGGCGTCATCTCTAGGGTGAAAGTCCCGAACGGGGGCTGGCGAACGCCTACCGTTAGCCAAGAGCAAGGGTGTCCATCGTGAGATGGAATCTGAAGGAAGCTGGAGGCAAATGCACGAGCCAAGGTACACGAACTGGATTTATGGCAGGGCAAGTCGGATGAGTCACCCACATGACGAAATCCAAAGTCGCCAAGGACTATTCCTGTAAACTCCAGTGGCTGCGGGCAGAAAGACATTCTTATTCTTAAGGAGGCCTGCGGAATACGCGAATTCATTTTGTAACCGCAATCGGAATGTTGCGCTGAATCCGCAGGAGTCAGCAGAGGCCATAGTACGCGAGTACGGGACGCCGGAAAGCGGAAGGGCCGAACCGAAAGTAGAGAGGAAACCGATGCGTTCGCATGAAGAACAAAGACAGCAGAATATCTCGCAAGAGAGCTTGCGGCAAAGAGAAGCGGTGAAGCCGTCAGGGTATGTCGGAGTGACGAGTTCTTCGTCGGCACAAGTCGTCCCTTCCTCTCGGAAGCGAAAAACGACTTGTTGGAACGAATGCTCAGAGGAGATAACCTTCGGATCCCTACAAGCGAGTGGTACAGAACGGAGGAGCGCCTGGCGTGAACGGCGTAACGGTGCGCATCTACAAGCTTACCTGAATACACACCGGGAAGCGGTGAAAGCCGAACTCCTGACGGGAACGTACAGACCCGCACCAGTCAAACGGGTGGAAATCCCCAAACCCGGAGGCAGCGTGAGGCTGCCGGCATCCCGACCGTGATGGATCGCTTCCTCTAGCAAGCCCTTCTACAAGTGATGAACCCGATCTTCGACGCAGACTTCTCCAGGCACAGCTACGGCTTTCACCCTCGGGAAGCAAGCCCAGCGCTACATCCAAGAAAGTTTTCGATGGGTCGTGGACATGGATTTGGCTAAATTCTTTGACCGAGTGAACTACGGCATGCTCATGGCAAGGGTGGCACGGAAAGTGACGGACAGTGTGTCTTGAAACTCATCCGTGCTTATCTAAACGCAGAAGTCATGGCAAATGGCGTGTTCGAGAAAACGGGAGAAAGCACGCCACAAGGCGGACCGCTGAGCCCACTTCTAGCGAACATTCTGTTGGACGACTTAGACAAGCAGAACGAGGATTGCGGTTCGTCCGTTATGCGGACGATTGCAACATCTTCGTGGCCAGTAAACGTGCAGGTGAACACATCATGGATTCGGTAACACGCTTCGTAGAAGGAAGGCTAAAACTGAAAGTGAATCGAGAGAAAAGCCCGGTAGATCGCCCTTGGAACCGTAAGTTCCTCGGCTTTAGCTTCCTGAGAGACAAGACGGCTACGATTCGATTAGCTCCACAAACCATTTCGCGATTCTAGGAGAAGGTGCGAGAGCTGACGAACCGAACGCGATCGATGTCTATGGAAAACCTGATTGCACAGCTCAACCGATACCTCATGGGATGGATCGGATATTTCCGGCTAGCCTCGGCAAAGAGTCACTGTGAGACCCTCGACAAATGGATCCGTCGAAGACTGCGCATGGAAACGGGTACGTACCCGAATCCGTGAGCTCCGGGCGCTCGGAGTCCCGGAATGGGCTTGCCTTGTCATGGTTAATTCCAGACGAGGAGCGTGGGAAATGTCTCGCAACACAAATAACGCCCTTCCAACTTCCTATTGGGGAGCGAAGGGCTGAAAAGTTTGCTTACTCGTTATTTGGAACTTTTGGAACCGCCGTATGCGGACCCGCATGTACGGTGGTGCAGGGAGCTAGGCGCTCCTTCCTACTTGATTATCACCACTAGTATCATTAGAATCTAGAGTCTTATAATAATTGTGTCCTGCAACCCTCGAACTTTCTTATTTTTCGTTTTTATTTCAGCATCACAGGATATCACACCCTTTATCTTAGCGAATTATAAAAATATTTCTTTTTTTTGCAACTTTTCCATCTAGAGGGGGGGGTTATATAGGTGTAGTTACACTATTAAATATGGAGGGATTTGAGTATGTTGAAAAAGTTTATTTTAGTTTCCGCATTATTTGCTTTAATTACATCCATTTCATTCTCCACAAGTTCGGTATCTATTAATTATGCAAGTGATTCATCAGCTATCGCAGTTGATCCTAAAGTATTTGATTCGAATAAGAAATTCAGAGAAGCGTTTGGATTACAGGTGGAGGATGAACACCTTGAGAAGTTAATTAACAGTAACCAGAAAGGTAGATCGGAAATTGTTTTAACAAAACAAGAAAAAGAAGAAATGGAAAAAAGAATAATGAGACAAAATAATATAAAGAATATTATTGGAATTGTAGAACAAATGTCAGATGAAAAAATCGCGTCAATTTATATAGATCAGAAAGACGGAGGGGAAATAAAGATAGGATATAAAAATTTAGAACAAGTTAAGATCTTAAGTAGCAAAGCACAAAAAATTGCAGAAGGAGTTAGTTTTAGACAAGTGACTTATTCCGAAGATGATCTAAAAAGTAAAAAGAGCGAAATTGTGAATTCAATTGAAGCGCTTGGGAAGGAGGGAATAGATATAATTGGTGTAGGAATATCAATTGCCGAAGAAAAAGTACTTATTGATATTACAAATCCAACCAAGGAAGTTGAAGAAAAACTTCATGCTAAGTATGGAGACATTGTAAAAATTAATAATAGTGAAATATTAGAGCCGTATGATAGAGCATCAAACAAATACAGGCCAGTTCCGGGGGGAGCTCAATTTAATCCTCAAGGTGGTTTTTGTTCCGTTGGCTTTTCTGCAAAGGACTCATCTAACAACTACTACTTAGTAACAGCGGGGCATTGTATCAAGGGATCAGGACTTGACACTAACCAAAGTTATGATCCTGATCCAGAAAAAAGATTAATAGGAAAAACATCAAATGAAAGCTTTTACTGGAATACTAGTGCTGATGCGGGGCTAGTAAAAGTTAATAGTAGTATAACAACTTCTTATGTACTAGGACATGAAACTAGTGCCCATATAAAATTAATTTCCAGACAACTTAATGATTATGAGGGTTTAATTGTATGTCCATCTTTAGGAGAAAGTAATACCACATACTGTACAGCCATTACAAATATTGATTGGGATGGATTCTTTGGTACAACGTGGGTGAAAAATCAAAGAAGAACAGCATCGAGTGGAACGGCAGGAGACAGTGGTTCTGCAGTATATGCATCCTGTGGATATGAATGCGGAGATTTTGCTGCGATATATGGAATTGTAGTAGCTGGTAATAATAGTGGCTTAGCAATTTCCTATATTACAAATATAGAGAATGAATTAGGTGTAACAGCTATACTAAATAATACTACACCTGCTGTTAGCATTGAAATTATTAATTGAGAATTTTAATTGTAGAAGGACTGTTCTAATGATGAAAAACGTTACTAAACATCTCGTTGTTAGTTTCTCTATACTTATATTCATTTTTATTTGCTTCACAATACTCACAGCATTTCAAATACCACAACTTATAAAGTTTATTATTGCAATTGTGTTCGTGGCTGCAGTGACTGCTATTCTCAGTAAATCTGGCAATAGAGTTTTGTTAGTGGATTTAGTACTGGTTATATTAATGGTTCTACTTGGATTGCTATTATCGAGTTGGTTTTCTGAACATTACATCCTGTATACGCTTTGAAAAGAATGAAAGATCGTAACCTTTTCATAAAGTTCAAAATAAAAACTGTTAAGCCAATCTAACGTGGATTGGCTTTTTTTGTGGTACGCCCAGTATGGGCGTCATCTCTAGGGTGAAAGTTCCGAATGGGGGCTGGCGAACGCCTACCGTTAGCCAAGAGCAAGGGTGTCTACCGTGAGGTGGAATCTAAAGGAAGCTGGAGGCAAATGCACGAGCCAAGGTACACCAACTGGATTCGAGGCAGGAATAGCCGGATGAGTCACCCATAAATGACGAAATCCGAAGTCGCCATGGGCTATTTTTGTAAACTCCAGTGGCTGCGAGCAGAAAGATGACGTTCTTATTCTTAAGAAGGCCTGCGGAATATGCTAAATGATTTCGTAACCGCGGCTGAGAAGCTGCGCTGAATCCGCAGGAGTCAGCAGAAGCCATAGTACGGGAGAACGGGACGCCGGAAACCGGAAGGGCCGAACTGAAAGGAGAGAGGAAACCGATGCGTTCGCATGAAGAGCAAACACAGCTGAATATTTCACAAGAGAGCTTACGGCAAAATAGAAACGGTGAGCCGTCAGGTGAGCCGAAAGCGCCGAGTTCTTCGTCGGCACAAGTCGCTGCATCCTCTCGCGAAGCGAATAACGAATTGCTGGAGCGAATGATCAGAGGAGACAACCTCAGACTCGCCTCCAAGCGAGTGGCTTCGTCGCCAGCAAACGTGTGGGCGAACGCGTCATGAATTCGGTAACACGCTTCGTGGAAGGAAAGCTAAAACTGAAAGTGAATCGAGAGAAAAGCGCGGTAGACCGTCCTTGGAACTGTAAGTTCCTTGGATTCAGCTTCTTGAGGGACAGAAAGCTACGATTCGTTTAACCCCACAAACCATCTCACGATACAAAGGAAAGATACGAGAGATAACGAACCGTACACGATCGATGTCCATGGAAAGCCGGATTCTGCATCTTAACCGATATCTAATTGGCTGGATTGACTATTTCCGACTAGCCTCCGCAAAGGGCCACTGTGAGACCTGCGACAAATGGGATTCGTCGTCGATTACGTATGTGTCTGTGAAGCAATGGAAACGGGTACGCACCCGAATCCGTGAGCTCCGAGCACTCGGTGTCCCGGAATGGTCTTACTTTGTCATGGCCAATTCTAGACGAGGCGCGTGGGAGATGTCTCGCAACACAAACAATGCCCTTCCAACTTCCTATTGGGAAGCGAAAGGGCTGAAAAGTTTGCTTTCTCGTTATGTGGAGCTTTGTTAACTTATTGGAACCGCCGTATGCGGACCCGCATGTACGGTGGTGTGAGAGGACGGAGGCTAGCCTCCTCCTCTCACTCGATTGTTCTATTTAGCGGCTTTCTTCCGACCAGACCGTCGATTGCGGGTCTTTCGTTGTGCATGCTTGTTCGCTTGTGGGTATAGAGCTCTGAATGCTCGAAGGAGCAAGTGACTAATTAATGCCCAAATAGCGACCGATCCCACAAGGGCAATAAGAAGAACAATCTCCCCATACTCTTCAGTGAGGTCAATAACCGAGAGTATAGTTGTGCCCATGATTGCTATTAATGAAAGGCTATGCGGACCAAGATTTGATTGATACAGCGTAATAATAACAAGGAACACATACTCCCAGTACGCAGGCGGCTCTTTACCTCGAAACATATCCGTGCAGTTTTTACGGTCTTTCAACACTTTTATAACAGAGGCAATCAAGGAATAAATCGAATAAACAACAAAATGAAAAAATAATGCTACCAGAAAGGAGCCTAACACCTCTAATAAAAGCAAGTAACAGCCTAGCCATATCAGGACGAAAATCGTAAGCCACATGCGCCATCTCAATTTGTGTCACACCTTATGCGTAAATGGTTAGTAGAATAAATGTGGAAAATCGATACTCTTTCATTTCATGAGTGTATATCATCTCCATTCCACAAAACTTATTATAATTCATATATTGTATGAGAAGGTAAGTTTTTATTAAAAAATAAAGATTTACCGCGCAGAAGCTTGATTTTTATAAGAAGGTTATGCCATATGAGGGATGAAAGCTTTATTTAATGTACCGTTTTAGGGCAGAATAGTACTAGAATAAGTCGAAATGAACAAGCCTAAAGGTTGAAATGCGAGGATGCAATGATGAAAGATAAGGAGCAACAAAAGGTTTATTACGAGCGAGGAACGAATGGGCTAAGGGTACAAAGCTTGCGTGCGCAAAAACTGGTGAGGGCTTTTAATTATTCAGAACCAGAGGACTCAGGAGAGAAAGAACGCTTGATACGAGAATTGTTCGGCAGCATCGGTGAAGGAGTCAACATTGAACATAACTTCCATTGTGATTTGGGTTATAACATTCACGTTGGCCGGAACTTCTATGCCGGGTATAACTGCACCATATTAGATATGGCGGAAGTCCGTATTGGCGACGACTGCATGATCGCTCCGAATGTTGGCATTTATACGGCGGGGCATTCAATAGAACCGATGAATCGGAATAAAAGCGGCTACGGTATTCCGATTACAATTGGCAACAATGTGTGGATTGGCGGGCATTGTGTCATTTTGCCGGGTGTAACGATCGGGGACAACTCTATTGTGGCAGCAGGCTCGGTAGTTACAAAAGATGTGCCGTCGGATGTCATTGTGGCGGGCAATCCGGCTAAGATATTGAAACGCATTACTGAAGAGTAGATTGTTCCTATAATAGTCTTATGGATATCTAATAAAGTGCCGAGACTGTCTACTAAAAATGCGGTAACGGTGAGCTAGCATGGGGATTTTAGAAAAGAGGGACAGAATGAACACTGAGCAATTGGAGAGATTCGCTAAGGAACATCAATCATTCAAAAAAGCGGAAGAAGGCTTTTGGGAATATGTAAATACATGGCGTGTTGAAGAGCCGGAGGAATATGCCGAAGCATTTGAATATACGGATATCACCAATTGTACAGAGCTGTTGAGAGCAAAAATAGCATTAGTTGTGAATTATAGATGGGATCAGCCCATCAGATTCGTACAAACTACACTTGATGTTAAAGTTAACAATAGAAAAGTTGCCCAATATCATTTTCTGCAGACCCTTGATGGTGAAGAAATGGATGACGGGCTTAGTTTTACTAATGTCTATTACCTTCCTAGAAATCGGGACTGAATTTATAGATCGTTGTTAATGACTTTAACGTATACCCCAAAGAGGAGGATTGAAAATGGAAGCAGTTTTTTTAGTGCAGCACTCTTATGGAGTGGGAGAAGACGGGAAGTATGATGAAACTAAGACTATCGGCATCTATTCATCGCTAGAGAAAGCAGAGTTGGTAGTTGAAAGATACATGGTACTCCCAGGTTTTAAGGATTACGCAGAACATTTTTACATTGATACATATGAAATTGACAAAGATCATTGGGAGGAAGGATTCGTAACAGTGCATGGGGGCGATACCGATGAGGAAGATTAAGGTTTTTCTGAAATGGAAAATTGAAAAAAAATTCATCAATATCAATAACCCAGCCGCGCTGAATCCAGTCGGCTGGGTTATTTCGTTTTGATAATAAACACTAAAAATAAATCCGCTGATCCTGCTTCTCCTTAAGTATTTCTACCGCCTCGCGGAAACGAAGGGAATGTACGATCTCCCGCTCACGAAGATACTTCAAGCTGTCTTGCAGGTCCACGTCATCCGTCATGTCGATTAGCCATTGATAGGTGGCTCTGGCTTTTTCCTCTGCGGCAATATCTTCATACAAATCGGCGATGGGATCGCCCTTGGCAGCGATATAGGAGGCAGTCCATGGAACGCCTGCTGCATTTGTATAGAACAGAGCGCTGTCGTGAGCCGCGTAATGATCCCCGAGTCCCGCCGCTTTCAACTGCGCTGGCGTCGCATCCTTGGTCAGCTTGTAGACCATGGTGGCGATCATTTCCAAGTGCGCAAATTCCTCCGTCCCAATATCCGTCAACAGCCCAACTACTTTATCCGGAATGGTATATCGCTGATTCAAATAACGCAGTGCAGCAGCCAATTCGCCATCGGCTCCGCCATACTGCTCCATCAGAAACTTGGCCATCAATGGATCGCATTTGCTTACCCTTACGGGATATTGAAGTTTCTTCTCATAGGCCCACATTGGCGCGCATTCCCCGCTTTCCCCGTCGTAATTGCGGAACAAGAAGCTTTCGGCAGACTATTCTCTTACACTTGCCAAGGCCAAGGCGCTTCCTTCCACTGCCAAGGCGCTCTGGAGAGGCTATGTCCGAAGTTCATGAGCGGGCCATATTGCGACTCGAACTGTTCGGCGATCCGCTTGCGAAGCTCAGCGAACTGATTGTACTGCGCAATTGCGGCTTCATCGCCCGGATGGGTATCGAGGTATAAATTCAGTTCCACCAGCACAAAATCGACGGCCTGCAAGTCGTGAAGCTGCTTATAGTAGGCTTCATCGAGCACGTGAGACATCAATCACCACCTGCTTCCTTGCGAGATGGGTCCGGATAAGGACCATATAGCGCCGGCCAAAGCGTTCCATATTTCAAAGCTTCATAAGGCGAGAATTGCGGCAGATTAGGGGGCTGAAATGGAATGAACAGCTGCGGCGGCACATTGTAGCTTTTTTCGGTGATGGGCGGGCAAGGGTCGAACGGCCCGATAAACGGCCGGTACGTTCGGAACTGATCACTTGCACTCATGGGGTCGCGCTCCTTTCCATATCATTCCTTGCCCAACTATATGTGTGAAGGGTTGGACGATATGCCCGATAGGAAAGAATGCATGCGACCCGGATTCCATGGAGTTTCATATCTTGGTGTGCGCTTCAAAAAATATCCGAAGAAGTGGCCTTCAATAGCTTCTCCAGATGCGAATTGTAATGATCGGCTATAGCTTGTTTGATCTCTTGAATATGATAGTCGACCTTTTGCTCGTCCGGAACATAACCAGGAAGATTAGCCATCTTATAAGCTTCATAAATATTAAGATGGTCGGAGAATGTTAATTGCATCACGTCTCGTTTGAAATCATGTATAGCGTCAACAGACTTGGCATTCATTAAGTTTTCCATAAGTATAAAGTTACTTATCAATCTATTCTGAATGTCCTCTGTTTTTGCGGCTTTTTCATATAGAACAGGAGACAGGGATTTCAATTCCTCTTGCAGCGCGTAGTAATCCTTAGAGGAATGTCCGTACCCTCCCATTCTCTCATTTTCTAAAATATTGAGCTCTAGTCTGTCGATAGTAGCCGCTCGATAATCCTGCAATAGGGAGACTTGCGCTTCGAATAGCTTGATCTTATAATCCCTTTCTTTTTCGTTGGATTGCAACGTAGTTTGAATTCCCCAGAAGGCGAAGCTGAGAATTGCGGCAATCATTGCGGGAATGAGAGCTTTTTTAAATTCGATTTTCCAATTAAAGGGGATATTTGTCATAAGACTCCTCCATCTCAAGGTTAGTAATAATTACAAGCTTATACGACTATAGAAGATTATGGTTCCAATACAAAGAGCCATAGAAGGTGTAACGGACGGGCTTGAAAGACAAATCCAAGCTATCGATTGGATATAATATCAATATTTTACAAAATAAATAGAGATCGATATGATAGAAGGAAGAAAACTTCCAGCTGTTAGCATCGTGTTCATTGATCTTAAACATGAAAGGATGAATCACGTGGCCGTCTCTTCATCAGAACCGATCCATCTCCTATTTCCATCCAGGACTCATCAAGCAGCGATCCGCCTCTCCGACCAGGAGCTGAAAGAACTGGAATGCATGCCTCTTATTCATGCGATAGCCGGAGACCGAAAGTATGATCAACACGTGAAAAGCATGGTGCAACAATTCACTCCCGATTCCAGTGTAATTGCGTACAGGCTCGACATTATAGATGATTTCATCGACCATCCCGAATTGCTTCGCCATGTGGAAAAGGGCAATGCGATTATCGATGAGATGCGGTTTGCAACAGGCAAAAGCTATTCTCATGATAGTGAGCTGCTGCAGACAGTTTCCCGTCTGAGAGAATTGACGATATATGTTGATTTTATTGCTCAAATGCAGAAGGCTTTTGCAGGCGGAGAGACGTTGAAATCTGCTGGTTTACGCCGATTGCGGGATCGAATCCTGCGTATCTTCGATAGTGCAGATTACAAAAACCTGGCGACCCAACTTCCCACATTACAGCAAGGGCTCGATTCCATCGCAAGCGTAACCATTGGCATTAATCTGGATGCGCAGATGAATCCCGTACAAGCCACATTGGTATCCATCAATGACAAGCGGTTCTCGGGAGAGTCCCTATTTGGCAAGTTGTTCGCGGGAGGCAATGAGTATCAAGGGATATCGGAGCTGTATAAGGACCCTGACGTCACCGAATCGGTCGTCCATAACACGGAGAAGATCCAGATCAGCATCGCAGCGGAAGAAGAGGCTTCTTTGCGCAGAGTGCTGTTCCGGGACTTGAGGAAGCTGCTGAAAAATGTGCTGAAGCCCGTTTATCCTATCATCGATCAGTATCTGCATATTCGCTGCAAATGGATATTGGAGCTGGAAGCGGAATTCGCCTTCTATATCGGCGCCGTTAAATTCATTCAGCGGATGCGTGGCTATGGATTGCCCATGTGCAGGCCGACTGTTCTTCCGATGGAGCAGAAGGAGATCCGATTGGACGATAACTTCAATGTGAATTTGGCTATGCGTATGTCCTACAAGGTGGAAGGCGGCGATTTGAAGGAGCATATCGTACTGAATGATGTCTGTTTTGATGGAGAAGGACGCATCTTTATTTTGACGGGACCTAACTCTGGCGGCAAAACGACGTACGCGCAGGCGATCGGATTAACCCAGGTGCTGATGCAATGCGGACTCTATGTCCCATGCAGCCGGGCGGAGATGAGTCCGGTGGACTCTCTCCATGTTTATTTCAACGTAGAAGAACAAGCATCGCTGGAAACGGGCCGTCTTGGCGTAGAGTCGAAGCGGATTGGAGAGATCATTGGCGCGGCTACGCCTAACAGCATGGTGCTGCTCAATGAATCTTTTTCCTCGACCAGTCCGGGGGAAAGCTTCTATTTGATGAAGGATATTGTCAGCGCGCTTAGGCTATTGGGAGTTAGAGCGGTAGTGGCTACGCATCTTCACGATCTGGCTGAGAGCAGCGATCACATTAATGTAGAGGTAGACGGAAGCAGTAAGCTGATCAGTATGGTTGCTGGTATAAAAGAGAATACGGAGCATGACGGCACGTTATCGAACCGTTCCTATAAAGTTCGGCCTGGACGGCCGCAAGGAAAGAGCTTTGCCATGGATATCGCCAGGCAATATGGTATCAGCTTCGATCAGCTAGCGAAAACCATTCGCGAACGGAATACCGGTTCCAAATGACGATTTGGCGATTTATGACAAATAAAGTCGAATACAGGCAGGAAAAGTGAAGCTACGGGTGGAATGAATAAGGGAGACATCATTCCACATGAGGAGCGGAACGAATATGAGCCAAACGGAATATTCTGCATCAGGACATCCCATTCACAGGCACAAGGAACGAGAAGACTCTTTTCAACCTGCATATGGCGACGAAGAAACGATTGAGAAGGTAACTGCCCACGTCGAGAAGCATATCGGCGAAGTTGATTTTGTCTTTCATGAAATCGTATCCGATAAGGTTCATATCGATGTACTGCGCGTGCCGCCAACGAAAGGAAGAAATTATTATACGTTAGTTACATGCGGCATGAGCGCGTTGCCCATGACGGTACCGCAAGGAGCCGAGCAATTCCGCTTTGCGGAACTGCTGCTATGTCTGCCTTCTGATTGGCCGCTGACGGAAGAAGCTATGCAAGATGATAAGAACTATTGGCCGATTCGCTGGTTGAAGACATTGGCCAGATTGCCGCATGACTATAACAGCTGGCTATATGCAGGCCATACCATTCCGAATGGCGATCCGGCGGAGCCTTTTGCACCGAATACGAAGCTGTCAGGCATGTTGCTTTCCCTGCCAACAATTGCGGAAGATCCGAATGGATTTTTTACGCTCCAGATGTCCGAGGAGAAGGAAGTGCACTTTTTCTCCCTGCTGCCTATATACAAAGAAGAGATGGACTTTAAGCTTAAGCATGGTGCGGAGGAATTGTTCCAGAAGCTGGACGAAGCGAGAATTAACGAGTTCCTGCAAGTTCAACGCAAAAACGTATGTAAAAAATCATGGTTTGGTTTTCGCTAAGCTCTAATATACATACAAAACCCGCTGATCTGCCCAGATCAGCGGGTTTCTTATTAACTCTTGAAGTGATCTCTCATTTTCTCGTACGTTTCTTGCATCTCGTCGCTATTATTTTCATTGAAGAAGGCAAAGGCTACTTTGGAATCCATGACTAGAACAATAATTTCACGATTGTCATCCGCAGTAATTAACGTCAATGTCCCTTTGGCGCCATTCTCGCCCTTGAAGTCAACGGTTTCGGCGACGGTTGGGTTTTTAAATTTTTCTTCTTCCTTGCGTATAGACGCTGCGCCTAACAGAAAGAGCGAGGCCACTTCCGGATTGACGCTTTCTTCCACATATTTTTGCTTCTCCGCCACGTCGCTGCCGTTCAAGTAGATATTGACGTGATCGAGAGCCAGCTTCTGGGCTTCTACCCATTCTTTTTTCGGTTTTTTGGTCGGCTCCGGCTTCGTGGAACCTTCGGTTTGTCCGTTTGGCGATGCGGACGAATTTGCTTGGTTTTGGCTGCAGCCCGCTACTAATAAGGATAACGCGAGTGCTGCCGCTGCTAGTGCTTTTTTGTTCATGTTCGATAACCTCCTGCATAGATCATGCTGATCAGGGGCGCTATGTAAGGTCTTTTCATCCTGCTTACATTCAGACGTCTCCATCTCCAAAACCAATCAGCTTGGGCTGGCGGAGAAGGCCGCTGTCTGTAAATTCCAGCGCGGAGACGCGGCAAGGGAAGGGGACGCTTAGCCAGGCCACTTCGGATTTTTTCATACCGGGCGTCAGTACCGGGAAGGGGCATTCCCCGGGATAGTCCCGCATGAACTGCTCCAGAATGCGTTTCGACGCATAATCCAGCCCCGATACATGTCCGACATATTGACCCTCATATCGTAGCACAAGACTGGACACTTGTCCTTCCCTTAATTTGATGCCGACCACCTCAGCGTGAAGGTACAGCTCCTTGCGTTTCTTATACCACGATTGATGATGTTTGCCTTCCGTATAAGGACTGTCCAGCTTCTTGGAGACAAGGCCTTCCCAGCCGCGCTCATGCAGCCATTCCCATAATGCTTGCCCATCGTCGAATAAATCCGAAACCATCAATCGGGGCGTCTTTTCCGGGAATTTGGAGGCCAGCCGCGCAAATCGTTCACGGAAAGGAAGCGGGCGAAGGTCTTCGTCCCCGTCATGCAGCAGATCGAACAGGACGAGCAGCAGCTCGTCCCGTCCGTTGCCGTTGCGTATGCCAAGCCGTCCTCTTTGGAAATTAGGCCTCACGCCGTCAAAATAAATAATTTCCCCATCCGCGACACACGCGCCGACTTGTAAGGTTGTCAGATGCTCTACAATTTCCGGGAATGTCTTGTTCCGTCGTTCCATTTTTTTGGAGAACAGCTCCACCCCGCCTGATCCGTCCAGTCTGACAATCGTGCGGACCCCGTCCCATTTGATCTGATAGCACCACTCGGGTCCTTCCGGAATATCCGGCGCCAGAATCGGGGACATCGGAACAGACGGCAGAGGTATCCTGCTGCTGGATGATCCTGTCATGAAGCTGTGCCTTTCGTTGTTTTCTTCGGCTTCTTCTCTTTGGTGGCGGCGGGTTTGCGTTTTGCTCCGGCTTTACCGGTATCGGTCGGGATTTTGGCTGCGTCGAGACTGGCCTGCAACGCAGCCATCAGGTCGATGACCTTGGTCGAATCGGTGGCCGGTGCCGCTACGACATCGACGCCTTCGCCAGCCATCTTGGATTCAATCGCCTGCAGCAGCGAGTTGCGGTAGTCGTCTGTATATTTCTCCGGGTCGAACGCCGCTGAGAGCTGATCGATGAGCAGTTTGGCAATCTCCAGCTCCTTGTCGTTGACGGACACTTGCTCCGGCAAGTTAGGCACGTGGGTAATGGAGCGGATCTCATCGGGGAAGTGCATCGTCTCCAGGCACAAGCAATTGTCTACGACACGGATTGCCGCGAGACGGCTTTTGCTGCGGATAGAAATTTTGGCAATGCCGATTTTCCCCGTTTGACGAATGGCTTCAAGCAGCAAGCCGTAAGCGCCGGAGCCTGACATATCGGGGGACAGGTAGTAGGCTTTTTCGAAATAGATGGGATCGATATCGGTCAGGTTGACGAAATCCAGAATTTGAATCGTTCTAGCCGACTCTGGCCGCAGTGCATCCAGCTCTTCTTCGGTGAACAGGACGAACTTGCCTCGTTCGTATTCAAAGCCTTTTGCGATTTCGTCATTTTCAATTTCCCGGTCGCAGTGGGCGCAAACGCGCTTCTGGGAGATGGGCGTGCCGCATTCCTTGTGGATGCTGCGGAATCGAACATCCTTATCCTCCGTAGCGGTGAACATTTTGATGGGGACGTGGACGAGACCAAAGCTGATGGCGCCTTTCCATACGGTATGCATGAACGAATAACCTCCATAGATTTTTTTGGGGACAATCGCAATGGCTTGCAAGCTGCTTTATTGAATAATTACTTTCAGCATTCCCATTCTGGCTGCTATATTATTTTTGCCTGCGATGTATATTCGTGGCGAAACCGGACAAGATAAAATCATCGGCGTCGGAAGATGCCGTAGACAACCGCGGAGAAGACTTACGTTTCCCCATAAGTTCTTCGTCCGGTTTCTCCTCTCCCATGAAAGAGGCCCCCGAAAGGGGGCCTCGATTATTTTTGTAAGACGACATCGCTTGGAAAATATAACTTGGGAGGCACATTTGAGCGGGTTTTTTTTCAATCTGAGCGTTAGGACCCCTCATTCTTTTCATAACGCAAGTATGTGCAAGGTTTGTTTCTCCCCTATGAACATGCCTCGAAATAAGGTTTAATTCTCCTTTTGACTTGAAAACAATAACTGTCCTTCGATGTTACTTCAAAGATCAGTTTCGACAAGGTACTTTCCCAATAACCATGAATGTTCCCCGCGTTGTTGTTTACTTGAACCGGAAAGAGGAAATATGGATCAGGAACATGATGCAAGATGGCAGCAATTATTGCGATTCCCCGCTCAGAGATGAGGTCACGAGGAAATGAACATATTTATTGGTTAATAATGCATACTGCAAAGTGGCGTTTTGCCAGCAGAAAATACCCAGGAATGGTGTATAAACGCTGTAAGGATTTATTGAATCGAAGAAGAAAACAGAACAATGAGACTATACTTGGGTTAAGCGGATGTATAACGGTGAATGGGGGAATGTTTCATGAGGCTCCCGTTGACACTGGGATGATTTATGGCAGCAGAGTAGCAGTTGAACCATGTTGTATTAGGGACGAGAAGAACGTTTTGATAACGAAATAATGTTCTTGTTCTTATCATCACCTTGATCCTCATTTTCTTCTTTCTCTTGTTTCTCATCGTGAAACTCAACATGAGAATGGGCCGTGATGTAGTCAAATGGAGTGTAATTATTACTCGGTAGTCCTTTTTTAATGAGCATCTTGCCAATGACGAACGCTAATGAGAGAAAGAAAATACCGCATACTCCAATCGACATGTATAGTACAAAGTTCATTATAAACACCGCCTTTGTTTGATTTTATACTTAAATGTTAATATTTACAATAAATTGAGTTGCTAAGTTCTATTTGACCGAAGAGGCTACAAAAAATGGATGAAGAATAGAATCGCTGAAAAGCGCGGGAACAAGCATGGCGAAATTGAATTGGGTTGTATTCGGAGGGTAATGGAAGCCACAGTATTGTATTCTGTTCCGGCAGGAGTAGAGCGCGTAATCTGTTCATGAAGAACACGCCAAAGGTGTCAGACTGGACATTCCCATGGTTGCTGCTGGTTCTCGGCATTGCTAGTGGTATCCTGCTCGTTGGAGACTTGCTGCAAGGTGCTATTCAAAGCGTGCTTGTGACTGGTGCGACAGTTCTGGCACATCAGCTCGTAAAGCCAAACATTAAATAAACAGGCACAACTAAGCCCGCTGTCCATTACGGTCCGCGGGCTTTTTTTATTTCGTAGAAAACCACATTCCAGCAACATCAATCAACGGATTGAGATCATCTTTCGTTACCTCCAGTTGTTAACTGATAAGGCTTCACCGGAGCTCGATTTGTCAACTTTAACGTTAATGTCCGACAACAGGAATTCGTGATTCGCTGACGGCGATGGATTATATTCATTCCAACCTTTTACGACTTCTTGAGCCTCTTTACCGCGAATGGTTTTATTCAACGTTATAGATACATCAAAGTTCTTCTTATCTGCACCGGTTATAGCGAAAAACTGTTCAACCGAAAATGAGTGTGTTTTTCCTATAGGAACAGGATTACTCCTGGTGCCAACAACTTTTTCAACGGATTATTTCTTCCCGCTTTGACTCACAGCTGCTCGCGTATCCCCGTTTGTACTGCTTGTTCCATCGAAGGTGGAGAGGAATACTACAACAAGGAGAGTGCCAAAAATAACGATGCCGCCAAAACAAATAGCGACTATCCCAATAATTTTTGCTGCAGAAGATTTCTTTTTTACAATGATTGGCGGATAGGTTGTGCTTAGCATCCAATGCCCGCATCTAATACAATTGTTTGCTGATTGATCGTTATGAGTCCTGCACGCAGGGCAAATGTAGATATAATCGCTCATCGTGTTACTCCTTCCGGAAGTGGATAAATCCCTCTACAGTCTACTACATACCTCCAAGCGTGCCTATCGGTTTTATGAAAAAGAAAAGAAGTGCGATCTGCATTGCTTTTTTATCGACAACAACATGCTCCAGTATGTTGGGAACATCCTTAACTGAACGGACCTCGTCCTTTGTGTGCATCGTCTCTATGCAGGGGTAGTTGTCAACGGCACAGAACGCGGCCACCAGGCACTAGCTCAGAATCGTCACTCTAGCGATTCCTATTTTGCCGGATTGACTGATGGACTCAATAGTAGATTATGGGTATTGGAGCCAGCCAAGTCTGGGGACAGGTAGTAGGCTTTATCGAGAGTCACTGGTAATTTCACCCGCTGTATGTTGACCGTTGTTGACCAATTGTTGACCAAACCATCACCAAAGCACAAAAAACGCCAACTATTCACTACATACAAGTAAAGATACCCCATAATACCAAAGGACACACAAGTAAACTGAAGGGCATATCTGTCTTCTTCCATGAAAGAGGCCCCCGAAAGGGGGCCTTGATTATTTTTGGCCGCATTTTTGAAGCGGCATTTTTTGTATGGGATGAGAATTTTTCCGTTCAATCGGAAATTGAATGGAGTCATCATCGCTTATGAGAAAACGATCGTCTGGTTCAAGGAGACCAATGTCGCCATTACCGCACAATAATTAACGCTAAGAATACTACGTTTCAAAATGTGTTCGATATTCGTAAATCACTTGGCGGCGCCTAAGCAGCTCAGCTTTGCAGTAAAAACAGGGCCCTCTTATATGGAGAGCCCTGTTTTGTCATGAATGGATCATTCGTATGCCTCTAAGGCCGAATCGTTACTCTTGTTCCGATAGGCACTAGCGATTGCAGCTCCAGAACATCTTGATTATACATGCGGATGCAGCCATGCGAGACTTCTCCGCCGATCGATGAGGGATCATTGGTACCGTGTATGCCGTAAGACGGCTTGGACAGGCCCATCCAGAATGCGCCGAACGGACCTCCCGGATGCGGCTGTTTGTTAATGATCGTAAATTCTCCGTGAGGGGTCTGGGTTACCATTCTCCCGATGCCGACGGGGTAGGCGCGAACAACGATATTGCCGTCGAGCAAATAAAGCTGGCGATCGGACAAATCTACAATAATGCGATAGTTGGGCATGAGCTTCCTCCTTTTTTGTATACTATGGCGCTGCGGGCTGGAGTGGTTGGGTGGCGGAAAAAAGGCTAAATCGGTTGACGGCCGATTCAAGTATTCATCTTTATTCTCCGTGGGAATGTATGGTACGATAAGCGGTGAATGATTGCGAAAGGGGCAAAAAGCAGTGAGAATCATCGCAGGCGCGGCGAAAGGGCGCGCGCTGAAGGCCGTGCCGGGCATGAATACAAGGCCCACAACGGACAAGGTAAAGGAAGCGATCTTCAGCATGATCGGTCCTTACTTCGACGGAGGCATCGCGCTGGATTTGTTCGCGGGTACAGGCGGACTTGGCCTTGAGGCATGGAGCAGGGGCGCGGAGAAAGTAATATTTGTCGATAAGGATAAGATAAGTGTGGATATTATTCGTCACAATGTGCGAACCGCGGGGGCGGAGAGCGATGCTGAAATTTACCGCAATGATGCCGATCGCGCCTTGAAAGCGTTGGCAAAGCGGGATCTCAGCTTTACACTCGTGTTCCTGGACCCGCCTTACCGGATGACGGAGATGAATGAAGTCATGGGCGAGTTGGCCGAAAAGGGCATGCTGGAGCCGGATGCTACTATTGTCGTGGAGCATGACGCGACCGTTGCATATCCGGATGACATGCCAGGCTTCGAGCAGACCAGAACCGCAAAATACGGCGATATAGCCGTTACCATATATCGATACATAGGAGAAATTATGGAAGATACGAATAGGAGCGAATCGGATGTCAACGAATGAGAATAAAGCAGCAGGACAACCCCGGAAGGAACGCATCGCCGTATATCCAGGCAGCTTTGATCCCGTTACCTATGGCCATCTGGACATCATTCAGCGCTCGGCAAAACAATTCGATCGTCTGATCGTCGCAGTCTTGAACAACACGAGCAAAAATCCGCTTTTTAGTGTCGAGGAGCGCAAGGAGCTGCTTCGCGAAGTGACTAAGGATTTGCCGAATGTAGAAATTGACAGCTTCCGCGACTTGCTGGTGCGATTCATGCGCAGTAAAGAAGCGGATGTTATTATCCGCGGCATTCGCTCGGTAACCGATTTCGAATATGAGCTTCAACTCGCTTCAACGAATCATTTGCTAGATGGCGAGATCGACACGATGTTCATGATGACGAATCCGAAATATTCCTATCTCAGCTCCAGCATTGTAAAGGAGATCGCTCAATTCAAAGGGGAAGTGAAAGAATTGGTGCCGCCTGTCGTCGAAGCACGCCTCAAAGAGATATACGAAGCCCGCTCCTGATTGCATTCGGATAATCGGAACAATCCGCCAATACGAATCGCTAGCGATGGATGCGAGCCGGTCCCGACTTTCCCGGTATAAATGCGTATAGAATGAGCATCACTGCGAATACAATAGCTGCCGAAGCGACGGAGTATAGCCATAGGACAGGCAAGTCGCTTGCTGTCAAGGCGGTCATCGGCATGCTGACATCTATCGAGGATGTATAATAGTGGCCGGATAACATAACCGGAAATCCGCCTTCCGGCGCGAGTTTTCCGGCAAGCCAGCTTAGTGGACGCCAAAGCAAAAAGGTTAGCAAAAAAGCATGCAGCGCATGGTTTAGCCGATGGGCGACAAAAGGAAGCATTTTGAGATCAGTTCCTGCAATGGCGTAGCCGGTCTGTAATATGCCGGCGAGGCCGCTCCAGGCTAATATGGCCGCAATAACGGCGCAGCCGAAAGCGGCGCTGCCGCCCGGCGCATTCCAGATGGCGGCGGCGTATGATCCCAGATGGCTCTCGAAGAAGGCGGCGCCGATGAAGGAGAAGCCCTTCTTTTGAAGCGGGGCAAGCAAGGGCTCCGACAGCTTGGCCAGCACAGCGGCGAAGATCATGAAGCCTCCTACGACCATCAGCTTTTGCACGCTGCCGGAGACGGCATCGCCAAGCACCTTACCGAAGCTGCGGCCGTCTTGTTCCCGGCCGGCTTGGAGGCCATGCGCGAATGCCGACAGCCAGCCGGTAGGGCGTGTCTGATCTTTGGCTGCCGGAGCTTGCTTCCGCTGGCGAAATATCGAAGTCATCAGCAGCAGCCACAGGGCGGACACCCAGACGGCTGCTGCTATCATCATGCCTGCAATCGGCTTGTGAAGGAAGCCCGCTCCAATTACGACAAGCATAAAGAGCGGGTTCGGCATATGGGCGAAGGATAGCAGACGCTGTCCTTGTGCCCGGTCGAGCAGCTCCCGCTTGCGTAAGGAAGCGACAGCCTCCGAGCCTGCGGGATAACCGCCTGCCCAGCCGAATACGAGGGCCAGAGCCGCTTCGCCGGGCAAACCGAGCACGCGCTGCATGAGAGGCTGCAGGGTCGTTCCGATCGCATGAGCCAGGCCGAAGGCCATCATGATCTCATATAAGACGAGAAACGGGAGCAATCCCGGAAACACGATATTCCACCATACGGTAAGGCCTTGCAGAGAAGCCTGGAACGAGGCATCGGGCTGTACGATGATGGAGCCCACCAGCAGGATAGACAAGACGGCAAGAATGATGGTTTTGGGCATGCCGATCAACTCCTTTGGGACAAACCATTTACGTTTATTCTTACGTTGTACGAAGTGAAGATAGACCATGAATCAATAAGCATGCATCGATGGGAGGGAGCCTATGCGAAGAGGACTAACTGCTGTGCGGCGCATCTTTATTACGGCGGCGATTACCGCGCTTGTGATGTGGGGGCTTCTGTATGCTCCTACACCTTATCTGGTATACGAACCGGGCATTGCTGTGCCGGTGGAGCCAATGATCTCGCTGGAATCCGGTGTGCCTGCGGACGGAGGGCAGTTTTTGCTGACGGCAGTCAAGCTGATTGAACCTAACTTGTGGGGGGTCATGAAGGCGTCGGTAAATCGGGATCGGGATGTTTATCAGAAAAGCTCCGTATTCGGCAATTACACGAAGGAACAGTACGCCGAACGGCTGACAGTAATTATGGAAGGTTCGCAATACGACGCGGTTGAGGCGGCTTACCGGTATTTGAAAGTGCCCTACGAAGTGAAGACGGAGGCCATCGTCATTACCGATATCATCCGAATTTCCGATCAGCCGGTCGGGAGGCTGCGCGCAGGGGATAAGCTGCTGCGGTTGGAAGGCGGAGAGCCGTTCGAAAGCGTCGAGGATGCCGCAGATCAAGTCATTGAGGCGCTTGAAAAGAAGGCGGGAGGCGCGCTAGAATCGGTCATGATGGAGATCGAACGAGAGGGCAAGCAGATGATGATGGAGCTGGAGCCTTCGGCTACTTATACGGATGGTGCTGCTGAATCGGATGAGAAGCGGTTGGCGTTGTTGTTGGGCGCGAAGAGCTTTGTCGAGCTGCGAACAGTTGAAGCGACTCATAAGGAGCAGAGACTCTCAATTTCAGCAGGGGAGATTGGCGGGCCATCCGCCGGGCTAGTTTTTACGCTGGGCGCTATCGACTTGCTCACGGAAGGCGATCTGACGCAGGGAGCGCGGATCGCAGCCACAGGTACGATTAGCCCGGAAGGCAAGGTAGGTGCGATAGGCGGAATTAAGCAGAAGGTGGTCTCGACTTCGGGAGAGGATGCGGAGCTATTCTTGGTCCCTAAGGCGAATGAGAGAGATGCGCTGGGCAAAGCGAAATCCATTAAGACGGATATGAAAATAGTTGGTGTAGATACGCTTCAGGAAGCGCTGGATGCTATAGCTGCGTTTGCGTCGAACCGGTAATATGTGAGTTTCGGAACTTATTAATATGTTGTAATGTGGTGAACCGTACTGTGGGTGCACTAGAGACTTGCTGAGCGCTTCAGTTCGGTGTTTTGACGGTGGGTACGCTGTGTGAGGTAGGTCGACGAGACCGACTTAAGGTGTCTGAAGAGCCCATACGAGCGAAATAAGTCGGTGAGACCGACTTATAAGTGTACGAAGAGCCCATACGAGTGAAATAGGTCGACAAGGCCGACTTATAGTGTACGAAGCGTCCATACGAGTGAAATAAGCCGGTGAGACCGACTTATAAGTGTACGAAGAGCCCATACGAGTGAAATAGGTCGACAAGGCCGACTTATAAGTGTACGAAGAGCCCATACGAGTGAAATAGGTCGACAAGACCGACTTAAAGTGTCTAAAGAGCCCATACGAGTGGAATAGGTCGGTGAGACCGACCTATAAGTGTACGAAGAACCCAAACGAGTGGCATAGGTCGACGAGACCGAATTAAAGTGTCTGAAGAGCTCATACGAGCGAAATAGGTCGGTAAGACCGACTTATAAGTGTACGAAGTGTCCATACGAGTGGAATAGGTCGGTGAGACCGACCTAAAGTGTCCGAAGCGTCCATACGAGTGAAATAGGTCGGTAAGACCGACTTAAACGTGTCTCGTGTCTATGGGCGTCTCGCTCATCGCTCAACCTAGCCGACGCGTGTTCAAGCGAAGAGCCCGTCAAATCATGACGGGCTTTTCTCTGTAGTCGCGGAACAGCGACGCTGACAGATGGCGTCCGCTCGCGCCGAGCAAATAAGCGTTGCTCGCCCTAACGTCCAGGTCGAGGTAGCGGTAGGGCTCAGGCGGCCTGGCGGCGCTGAGCAGGACGGGCAGGGAGGATGTCACGCGCATTCGCTTCAGCAGCGTCCTTCCCCTCTCGGTGAAGCCCAGCACACGAATATACTCTACCCCGCCGGCTAGCTTGTCCGGCGTAAACTCTTCCTGCGCATGTCCGAGCAAGACGGACAGGAGCGCGCGCTGCAGCCGGGTACGGGTGTAGCGCCTCGTCTTGAGCAGCGACAGCAGCTCCCCGAAGCTTGCTTCGCCAAGCTCAGGCATAGCATTCAGTATGCGATGCTCTAGCCCCTCGCTAACATCGCGGTATGACGCCAGCGAAGCTGGATCGATCGTTAATAGCTTATGCATTAATGCGGGCATATAGCGCTCCCAGCTCACAGGCGAGACGCCAGTCGAGGCGCAGGACTGAATGTTCCGGTAGGTTGATACCGGAACAAATGGCTTTGCCGCCCCCAGTGACTGGCTCTCCAGCAGCAGCTTGCGGATTGCCGTCGCGCTGGCGATGGAGCCATCGGTGATCGATTCCTGATGGTATTGCGCTTTTTCGCGGGCAATGGTGTAAGGGCTCATTGCGCCTTTGATGCGCTTCAAAGCAATAAGGTAATGCAAGCCGAGCGTATGGTTCGGCGTATCGAAGGGGAACGAAGCGGCATCGGCATGGCCCTGCTCAGTCAGATACGCCTGCAGGGCGCCGCTGTAGGCCACAGGATAACTTATCCCTGTGTCCAGCTGGTTTCTGAGCAGCGCTTGAAAGCGCGGCGGCTCGGAAGCCGCAATCTCCGCTGCTTGCAGCAGAGGAGGGAGCTCGCCGCTCTCTGTACCGAAGCAGAAGGCATCGACAACGCCTGTCGCCTCCAATAGCGATACCGCGCCGTAAGCGAACCATTCCGCCGCATGCGTCGCATAGGCGACGGGAAGCTCGATGACCAGATCGCAGCCGCCCTCCAGTGCCATGCGGGTCCGTGTCCACTTGTCCCACATTGCAGGTTCGCCGCGCTGCAGGAAGTTGCCGCTCATGACGGCGACTACGGCATCGGCTTCTGTTAATTTGACCGATTGGCGCAAATGATAAAGATGTCCGTTATGGAACGGATTGTATTCTACAATTAGGCCTACAGCGCGCATTGGATTCGCAAGTCTCCCCATCTTCTTGATTTATAGGTGATTTCACTATAGCATAGAGAGGATGCCGCATCACAGCGGAAGATGTCCAATACGAATTGCAACGTGAAATTGTTGACAAAAGATCGTTTGAATAGCTATAATAATCTTTGTTTGTTTGGAGTGATGATATGCAGTTTCATATGCAAGAGATGATGTCCAGGGGCCTGAAGGCAACCGTGCAAGAAGCGCTCGATGTGAGCGAATTGTTCAAGGGACGGGCGGATGTAATTGCGGCTGGTCCGCTCCATGTATCGCTTGAGGTTGCTGGTCACGATGGATTCGTAACGGTCGACGGTACACTAACCATCGATTTGGAGCTTGCATGCTCACGTTGTCTTGAACCGACTAAGGAACATACGGTCATTCCCTTCTTCGAACAGTTCAAGCCTCCTTCCAAAGAGGAAGCAGACGGCAACACGGACGAAAACGAAGAATTTGTGGAATTGAAATCGGACAGACTGGACCTGTTGCCGTTTCTGGAAGAAGCGCTTCTGGTGTTCATGCCTTTTGCGCCGCTGTGCGGCAAGGATTGCAAGGGACTCTGTCAGACCTGCGGAGAAAACTTAAATGAGCGAACCTGCGAATGCAAAAACGAGCGGATCGACCCTCGCTTTGAATCGCTGAAGGATTTGTTTAAGGAGTAACGGCATTGATTTTGTGAAGGAGGTGGGAAAGATGGCAGTACCTCAGCGTAGAACATCCAAAACTCGCCGCGACAAGCGTCGCACGCATTTCAAACTTGCGATACCGGGTATGGTAAAATGCGAGCAATGCGGAGAGCTGAAATTGGCTCACCACGTATGCAAAGTGTGTGGATATTACAAAACAAAAGAGATCATTTCCCAATAATAATGATTTCCATGATAGCACTTCATCTCGCGGTGAGGTGCTATTTTTTGGTTTCATTGCGCAGAATGACTTTTTTTTATATACTAATTTAGTACCAGGTGATAAAAATATACGCTTAACATATATCTAGTAGGGAATGGTCGGCGATAACGTTTTGCTAGAATTGGCGCTCAGTCATTCCTAATACACATGATGGACAAAGGGGTGAGACGAGCATGGAACGAATGCCCAAGCGCCAACGGCATCAGCTGCTGGCCCAGCATATCGATGAGAATCCTTTTATGACGGACCGGGAGCTGACGCGCCTGCTGAAGGTCAGCATACAGACGATCCGGCTTGACCGGATGGAGCTCGGTATACCGGAGCTTCGGGAACGGTTGAAGCTGATGGCGGAACGTTCCTATGATTCCGTACGCTCCCTGCCGCTTCATGAGGTGATCGGGGAGATTGTGGACCTGGAGCTGGACAAGAGCGGTATCTCAATCTTTGAGATCAGGGAAGAGCATGTCTTTTCCCGCACGTCTATTGCGAGGGGCCATCATGTGTTCGCGCAAGCGAACTCACTGGCCGTTGCCGTGATCGACGACGCCATCGCGTTGACCGTTACGGCTGACATCCGCTTCATACGTCCGGTAAGGCTGGGCGAGAAATGCATCGCCAAGGCCTATGTCCGTTCGATCTCGGGAGAGCGAAGCAAATCGAAAGTCGAGTTATTCACATATGTAGGTGACGAAATGGTGTTCCAAGGCAACTTCGTCATCTTCAGATCCGCTGGCAACAGGGATGATGGAGGAGGAGAAGAACATGCGGATCGCCATTGACGCAATGGGGGGAGATCACGCCCCTGAGCAGATTGTAAGAGGCGCACTGGATGCCGCGGCCGAATGGCCGGACACCGAGCTGCTGCTTGTAGGCGATAAAGCTGTGATCGAACCGCTGCTTAAGGAAGGACTTCCTTCCAACGTTCAGCTCATTCACGCGGATGAGGTGATCGGTCCGGATGATGAGCCGGTGAAAGCGGTCAGACGCAAGAAGGGCGCATCCATGGTCGTGGCAGGCCAATTGGTCAAGGACAAGCAGGCTGACGCCATGCTCTCAGCTGGCAATACGGGAGCGCTTATGACGACAGGCTTGCTGGTTGTAGGCAGGATGGAGGGCATCGAGCGTCCCGCGCTCGCTTTTGTTTTGCCGACGATGGATGATGTAGGCATTCTGGCGATGGACCTCGGTGCGAATATGGACGCGAAGCCTGAGCATCTGGCACAATATGCGGTCATGGGCAGCATCTATCGCGAGAAGGTGCATGGCATCAAGCAGCCAAGAGTAGGACTGCTGAATGTCGGCACAGAAGCGAAGAAGGGCAACGAAATAAGCAAAGCGGCTTATGAGCTCATGGAGCAGGCGCCGATTCATTTTGTAGGCAACGTGGAATCCAGAGATGTCCTGAACCGGAATTGCGACGTGCTTATATGCGACGGATTCTCAGGCAACATTATGCTGAAATCGCTGGAGGGCACGGCGGGCACGATCTTCACAATGCTGAAGAGTGCGTTCGGTACTTCCTTCCTGACGAAGATTGCAGCAGCGATCATGTTGCCGCAGCTCAAGAAGCTTAAGAAAAAGATGGACTACAAGGAGCATGGCGGGGCGCCGCTGCTCGGCCTCAATGGACTAGTCGTGAAGTGCCACGGCTCATCCGACGCTGTCGCAGTGAAAAACGCGGTTCGTCAGGCAAGAATTGCCCTTCAAGGCAATATGATAGAATCAATCTCTTCTGAAATTAACGGGAAGTGAGTGTGAAGCATGGGTTTGCATCCTGTCGGCATTATTGGAACGGGCAAATATGTGCCCGAACGGATTCTTACAAATCAGCAATTGGAGCAAATGGTAGAAACGAATGACGAATGGATCGTAACCCGGACGGGAATCAAGGAGCGTCGGATGGCAGCGGAAGCGGAGGCAACCTCCGATCTGGCTTATGAAGCGGCAAAGCAAGCGATTGCTGCAGCGGGCCTGACGGCGGAGGATCTCGATCTGATTATCGTATCAACGATTACGCCGGATATGTTCTTCCCGTCCACCGCTTGCCTGCTGCAAACGAAATTAGGGGCAACCAAAGCGGCGGCATTCGATCTGTCCGCAGCTTGCTCCGGCTTCATCTACGGACTGGCGACGGCATCGAATATGATTGCCACCGGCATGTACAAGCATGTGCTTGTCGTAGGCGCGGAGACATTGTCCCGCATTACGGATTATACCGACCGCAACACATGTATTCTGTTCGGCGACGGCGCAGGTGCTGTTGTACTTGGGCAGGTCGAAGAGGGCAGAGGCTTCCGCTCTTTCGAGCTGGGAGCAGACGGAAGCGGCGGCGAGCTGTTGAAGGTTAGCGGCGGCGGTTCGCGTATCCCGTCCTCGGAGCACAGTATCTCCACGAAGCAGCATTACATCCATATGGCAGGCAATGACGTGTTCAAGTTTGCTGTGCGTATTATGGGCAGTGCTGCAGAGGACGCGCTTGCCAAGGCAGGCCTTGCGAAGGAAGACGTAGATCTGCTTATCCCGCATCAAGCGAACATCCGGATTATTCAATCTGCGCTGAACCGGCTGAATCTGCCGGAGGAGAAAGCGATGATCAATTTGGACAAATACGGCAATATGTCGGCTGCATCCATTCCGGTTGCTCTGGCCGAAGCCGTAGAGCAGAACCGCGTAAAGCAAGGCGATACACTGGTGTTCGTCGGCTTCGGCGGCGGCTTGACATGGGGAGCATCCGTACTGGTTTGGTAATATAATGCGGTGACAGGTCCGCTTGTGAAAGCGGATGAACCGTATGGGAATTGGCTTAGGAGGGGAAACGCGTTGGCGAAGACGGCATTTGTATTTCCCGGACAGGGAGCTCAGGCTGTAGGCATGGGCAAGGACGCATACGACGCGTTCGAGAATGTTCGGGACATCTTCCAGAAAGCCGATCAGGCACTGGGCATGGAATTAACCCAGCTTATTTTCGAAGGACCGGACGAGGCGCTTAAGCAGACAGCAAATACGCAGCCGGCACTACTCACGGTAAGCGTTGCGTACTTGAAGCTATTGGAAGCGAGCGGCCTTAAGGCGGATTATGTAGCGGGCCACAGCCTGGGAGAATATAGCGCGCTCGTCGCGGCGGGCGTATTGTCCTTCGAGGATGCGGTGCGTACGGTTCGCGCACGCGGCTTGTATATGGAGCAGGCCGTGCCTAGCGGGCAAGGCGCTATGGCGGCAGTGCTTGGCGCAGAGCGCGACGCGCTAGCGAGCTTGTGTGAAGTGATTACTGCCGAAGGAAGCGCGGTGGAGCTGGCGAATGTGAACTGTCCGGCTCAGATCGTAGTCTCCGGTACAGCGCAAGGCGTGCAGGCTGTTGTGGAGCGGGGTAAGGATGCGGGAGCGAAGCGGGTCATTCCGCTTGAGGTAAGCGGTCCGTTCCACTCCTCGCTGATGAAGCCAGCGGCTGAACAGCTTGCGTCTACACTTGCAGGTGTGACGTTCTCGGATGCATCCGTTCCAGTAGTGGCGAACGTAACGGCTCGTGAAGTGTCGGATGCTTCCGCTATCCGCAAGCTGCTTGTGGAGCAGGTCTATTCTCCTGTATTGTGGGAGGACAGCGTGCGCTACCTGATCGAGCAAGGCGTAGATACGTTTGTTGAAATCGGTTCGGGTACGGTGCTTGCGGGCTTGATCAAAAAAATCGACCGCAATGTCCGTGTCATATCGGTAAATAACATCTCGGCGCTGGATGCGCTGCAGGTGAAATAATCCAAGACGGAGGGGATCCTAATGTTTGCGAGTCTGGAAGGGAAGAAAGCGCTCGTAACAGGCGCTTCGCGAGGCATCGGCCGCGCCATCGCAATTGCGATGGCAGAGGCGGGCGCCGACGTGGCGATTAACTATTCCGGCAGCGAAGCCGCTGCTGCGGAGACAGCATCCGCTGTTGAAGCGCTGGGACGCCGTGCGATCATTGTGAAAGCGAATGTCGGCAAAGCCGATGAATTCGACGCCATGGTGAAGGAAGTTATCGCGCAGCTTGGCGCGCTGGATATTCTTGTGAATAACGCTGGCATTACAAGAGATAATTTAATTATGCGCATGAAGGAAGAAGAATTCGATCAGGTCATCGAGACAAATCTGAAAGGCGTGTTCAACGGCATCAAAGCGGTTACGCGTTCGATGATGAAGCAGCGCTCCGGCCGGATTATTAACATCTCTTCCGTCGTCGGCGTGCTCGGCAATCCTGGACAAGCTAACTATGTTGCGGCGAAAGCCGGCGTTATTGGCTTGACGAAGGCTAGCGCAAGAGAACTTGCTTCGCGCGGCATTACCGTCAACTGCGTCGCGCCTGGATTCATCCAGACCGACATGACGGACAAGCTGTCGGAGGATATGAAGGAATCGCTGTCCGCCGGAATCCCGCTCGCGCGCCTTGGCGACGCGGCAGATATTGCCAATGCGGTCAGATTCCTCGCATCCGATGCGGCAGCCTATATGACAGGCCAGACGGTCCACGTTGACGGCGGCATGTACATGTAGCAATTAACCAGTGAATGTAGGCCTTTTGCCCAGTAAGGTAAAGATGGCAATTTACATTTAATTCTCGTATAATACGGTGGAGGAGGTGAACCGGATGTCCGAAGTAGTAGAACGCGTAAAACGTATTGTCATCGACCGCCTTGGCGTAGACGAAGCAGAAGTAACCCTTGAAGCTTCCTTCAAAGATGACCTCGGAGCTGACTCTCTTGACGTCGTTGAATTGGTCATGGAGCTGGAAGACGAGTTTGATATGGAAATCTCTGATGAAGATGCAGAGAAAATCACTACGGTGGGAGAAGTTGTGACTTACATACAATCTCATACCTAAGGATGGACAAGTCCCGTTGCGATATACGGGACTTCTCTCCATGTAGCGCATTTTCGACGCTTTTATAACGTTTATAATGAAGCCTAACCGCTTTTCATATAGAAGGAAGATTCATCATTACGGTCTTCTAAATCGCTGTCTGCAGAGGTGAATGCAATGAAACAGAGAGTTGTCGTTACAGGCATGGGGGTCATTACATCGCTAGGTTCCGATTTGGAGCAATTTTGGGGGAACCTGCTTGAAGGAAAGTCGGGCGTATCCGTAGTGGAGGCATTCGATTTCTCCGAATATCCGACGCGCATTGCGGCGGAGGTCAAAAACTTCAATCCCGAAGAGTACGGTTTGGATAAAAAAGAAGCGCGCCGCATGGATCGCTTCGTTCAATTCGCGGCTGTCGCAAGCAAGCTGGCTGTGGCGGACTCGGGCATCAAGATCGGCGAGAATGCCGACGCTGAGCGCGTGGGCGTGATGATCGGTTCCGGCATCGGCGGTCTTGGCACTTGGGAAGATCAGCATAACGTACTGCTGGAGAAAGGTCCGAAGCGCGTTAGCCCGTTCTTCATTCCGATGATGATCGCGAATATGGCATCCGGCCAAGTGTCGATGCTGACTGGCGCGAAAGGTCCTAACAGCACAGCGGTTACCGCTTGTGCGACAGGCACGCACTCCATTGGCGATTCGTTCAAGATGATTCAACGCGGCGACGCTGACGTTATGTTCGCCGGCGGTGCGGAAGCAACAATCCGTCCGACAGGCATGGCCGGCTTCTGCTCGATGCGCGCGATGTCGACGCGCAACGAAGAGCCTGAGAAAGCAAGTCGTCCGTTCGATGTGGATCGTGACGGATTCGTAATGGGTGAGGGTGCAGGCGTGCTCGTACTGGAGTCGCTTGATCATGCCATCGCTCGCGGCGCTAAGATTTATGCCGAAGTGGTTGGCTATGGCATGAGCGGAGACGCTCATCACATGACAGAGCCTGATCCGGATGGAGCTGCGCGTTGCATGGTGAAGGCAATCCGTGATGCTGGCATCGAGCCGTCCGAGATTGATTACATCAATGCGCACGGTACATCCACACCGGTAGGCGACAAGTCCGAGACAACGGCTATTAAGAAGACGTTCGGTGATCACGCTTACAAAGTGGCGGTCAGCTCCACGAAGTCGATGACGGGCCATCTGCTCGGCGCGGCGGGCGGCGTAGAAGCCGTTATTCTTGGCCTGACGCTGAAGAGCGGTGTCATTGCTCCAACGATTAACCTGGACAACCAGGACCCTGAGCTCGACCTGGACTACGTGCCGAATACGCCTCGCGAAGCGAACGTGAAGTACGCGCTGTCTAATTCGTTTGGCTTTGGGGGCCATAATGCTACGATCGTGATGAAAGCATATGAAGCATGAACATTTTGACGAGCTGCAGCAGAAGCTGCAGCTCGCTTTCAAACGTCCAAGACTGCTGAGACAAGCGTTCACGCACACCTCTTATGTGAATGAGCATAAGCGGGGCTCGGTACAGGATAACGAGCGTCTGGAATTTCTGGGCGACGCGGTGCTTCAATTGCTCGTCTCTGAATACTTGTTCACCACCTATCCGAAGCGGCCGGAAGGCGAGCTGACCCGAATGCGGGCATCCGTCGTCTGTGAACCGTCGCTCGCTTACTTTGCGGAGCGGATGGAGCTGGGCAAGTATGTGCTGCTGGGACGGGGTGAGGAGCAGCTTGGGGGCAGGCATCGTCAAGCGTTATTGGCAGACTTGTTCGAGTCGTTTATCGGAGCGATCTTCCTCGATGCGGGGATCGAGCGCACGCGTGTATTTCTGGAAGAGCATATGTTTCCCTTCATCGAATCCAACGACTTTGGCTTGCTCATGAAGGATGCCAAGTCCAAGCTTCAGGAGAAAGCGCAGCATAACGGCCTTGGTCCGGTTGAATACCGCATTGTGGAAGAGCGCGGACCTGCTCATGACCGTGAATTTATCGTCGAGGTATGCCTGGGCGAGGAACGGTATGGCCTTGGAGCCGGCCGCACGAAGAAGGAAGCGGAGCAGCGGGCAGCTGCGGAAGCATGGAATACGCTTACCGCTCAAGACGCGTGAAGGCGCGTGTGGAACAGTTGCCGTGGATGCTGGAGAGCGTATGGACTCCGGCGAAGATGACCATATCGGATGGATAAGACCTCTTTTGGCCGGATGACGGTACGAAGGGGTCTTTTTGATGGAGATGATAGGTTTAATATGGTAAAATGAGGGTGAAATCCTTGAAGAAGCAGCGTATGCGAGTGAAAGAGGAGATGGGCGTATGATCTATATCGTGGTTGTTGTACTAATCGCAGCAGCAGTCCGGACGTTCAGTTATTATGGCGTTGCGATGCCTTATTCGAAAGGCATCGTCTTGGCAACTGGCTTTTCTTTCTTGGCGCTCATCTGCCTGGCACACAATCACGCAGTCAGCCTGTCGGCGGAGGCCAATGACGGCATTGGGATATCTAATGCAATCGCCTATATGATTATTGGCGAGGACGGATGGTCGGTCCAATTGTTCGAATCCTATATGACAGGTTCGATTCTGCTGACCTTTTTGCTGCTTCTAGCTTATCCCTGCATGTTGACAATCGAGAAGAAAGCGAGCAGGCGTCGGCAAGCGGCCGGCAACGCAGCCGCAACTGAATAAGGAAGTTTATGGAACCTGATTGAGGAGGCGGATAGCCTCTTTTTTGTTGCCTCCAAGCGGTGTGATTACGGGATGCGCAGCGTCTGAAATGATTAACGCAAATAACAATTATGTGGTACAATGGTGGGTGAGGTGAAAGCCAAACTATGTTTTTGAAGCGGATTGAATTAGCGGGTTTCAAATCCTTCGCCGACAAGACCGAGCTTGAATTTGTAACCGGTATTACGGCGGTGGTCGGGCCTAACGGCTCAGGAAAAAGCAATATCTCCGACGGCATCCGTTGGGTGCTTGGCGAGCAAAGCGCCAAGAGCCTGCGCGGAGGCAAGATGGAGGATATTATATTCGCCGGCAGTGACGCGCGCAAAGCGGTCAACTACGGTGAGGTTTCGCTTACCCTCGATAATGCGGACGGCGCTTTGCCTCTGGAGTACAACGAGGTTACGGTGACCAGAAGGGTACACCGGAGCGGCGATAGCGAATATATGATTAACAAGCAGCCATGCCGGCTGAAGGATATAACGGAGCTGTTCATGGATACGGGCATTGGCAAGGAAGCTTATTCCATTATCGGCCAAGGGCGTATCGAAGAGATTCTGAGTACGCGCTCCGAGGACCGCCGCGGTATCTTTGAGGAAGCATCTGGCATTGTGAAATACAAGTCCCGCAAGCGCGAAGCGCAGAAGAAGCTCGACGAGACCGAGCAGAATCTGCTGCGGATTCACGACCTCGTGTCGGAGCTGGAGGATCAGGTTGAACCGCTGCGCAAGCAGTCGGAGAAGGCGATCCACTTCAAGGCGCTTAAGGAAACGTTGAAAACCAAAGAAATTTCGATGTACGTACATAATATAGAGACGGTTCATCAAGCCTGGTCACAGGCGACGGACAAGCTGGAGAAGCTTCAAGGGGAGCAGCTTCAACTATCCACAGTCGTCAGCAAGCATGATGCGCATCTGGAGCAAGACCGTCTTCAATTGCGCGAGATCGAGCAAGAGCTGGACGTCTTGCATGCTTCCATGCTGCAAATCAGCGAGGATGCGGAGAAATGCGAAGGCTACGGCGAAGTGCTGAAGGAGCGCGGCCGCAACCTGGAGCAGAACAAGCGGCAGCTGGAGGAATCCATTGCATCGCAGGACGAGCGGATTTTGGCGCTGGTCAAGGAAGAGGCAGAGTTCCGCAGCCGCGCCGCTGCGCTTGAGCTGGAGCTTGCTGAGCTCCGTGTCAAACTGGCAGCCGAGGAAGCGAACCTTGTTGGCGTTGCTGGCGGGGCGGTTGTGGATGCGGAGGAGAAGCTGAAGAGCGAGCTGCTTGACGTGCTGAGCGCAATGGCGCAGCATCGCAACGAAATTCGTTATGCGTCGCAACAGAGAGAGACGCTTCAGCGTCGGATGGAGCGGCTCAGCGAGGACGAATCGAAGTGGACGGAGCAGATGGCCCGGCTGGATGAGAGGCGCAGCGCGCTGGAGCAGTCACTAGCCGATGCGCTGACTACGCTTGGCACGACAAGAAATCGTATGCTGGAGCAATCGGAAGCGACCAAGTCGCTCACATTGCAACTGGAGGAAGTGATGTCGGCAATCCGCAAGTGGGAGCAACGGCTTGACAGCCACATTTCCCGGCGGGATACGATGAAGGAGATGCAGGATGCGCTAGACGGCTTTATGCAGGGCGTTAAGGAAGTTCTGAAGTCTGCTAGGCGCGGCTCGGGCGCGGTTGAAGGGGTTCACGGCGCAGTAGCCGAGCTCATTCGCGTGCCGCAGCGCATTGAGGTTGCGGTGGAGACGGCGCTTGGCGGCGCTCTCCAGCATGTCGTCATGGAAGATGAGCGCACGGCACGGGCGGCTATTGCTTTCCTTAAGCAGCGCCAGCTTGGACGAGCGACCTTCCTTCCTCTGGATGTTATCAGGGGGCGGATGGTGCCGGAGAACGATAAGCGGACGTTTTCCGCTGTGGAAGGTTTTGTCGGCGTCGCAGCAGATCTGGTCGGCTGTGATGACCGTTATCAGGCCATCGTGAACAACTTGCTGGGCAACGTGCTGCTCGCGGAGACGCTTGAGCAGGCGAACAAGATTGCATCCAGGTGCCAGTACCGCTATCGTGTCGTTACGCTGGAAGGCGACGTCGTCAATGCCGGCGGCTCGATGACGGGCGGCAGCTTGCAGAAGAAGGGCGCGAGCTTGCTAGGAAGAGGACGGCAGATCGAAGCGCTTGATCAGGAGATTAAGGATGCGAAAGCGACGGTTGCGGAGCTGAAGAACCGACTAAGCGACTTGCGTAAGGAACAATCGATCCGTTCGCAGGATATGGAGGAGCTGCGCGAGAACGCCGAGCAAACCCGGATTCGCGAGCAAGGCATCCGTGCTGAGCTGCAGCAGCTTGGTTCAGAGGCGAAGCATCTGTCGGAACAAAACGCGGTGTCGACCTCTGAGCGAAGCTCACAGACGGAAGAGCGGGAGCAGATTGAGCAGATGGCGGCAGCGGCGGAGCAGCGTCTGGAGCAATTAACGCTGGATGAGGCAAGGCTGCAGGAAGCGATCCGATTGGCCGAGGAGCGCCGCAAGGCGAGCGAATCGGCTAAGGAAGAGCTGCAAGGACAATTGACCGATATTAAGATTGCGGTCGCGAAGACCGATCAAGAGAAGCATAGCTTCGAGGATCAGGCTAACCGCGTGAGAAGCGATATTCAGCGCGCCAAGAGCGAGCTGTCGGGCCTGCGCGCCTTGTCCGAGCAGCAGGTTGAAGAGATGGCAAGACATGCCGAGGAGAGCGTTACCCAGATTGAGCAGCTCAATCATCTGCGAATCAAGAAGGCGAATTGCGCGGAGCAGACAGACCTGAAGCGGGCAGCCAGAGCGCAGCGCATCGCCGAGCTGGAGCAAGGCGAAAGCGAGACGAAGGAGCAGCGTGCCCAGCTTCGCGTCGTAGAGGATCAGATGAGAAGCACGGAGATTGCCGTTAACCGGCAAGACGTGGAGCTGGACAACCTGCTTCGCAAGCTGAGCGAGGAGTATGAGCTCAGCTTCGAGCTGGCGAAGGGGCAATATCCGGTGCCGGAAGATGTGCTTGGCACACAGAACGAAGTCCGCGATTTGAAGCGACAGATTGCCGCGCTGGGCGAGGTCAATCTGGGTGCGATCGAAGAATACGAACGCGTCAAGGAACGTTACGAGTTCCTCTCGGAGCAGAAGAACGATCTGATCGAAGCGAAGACAGCTCTCTATCAGGTCATCAAAGAGATGGACGACGAGATGTCGAAGCGATTCCGGACGACATTCGAAGCCATTCGCGGACATTTTGGCGTCGTCTTCGCCAAGCTGTTCGGCGGCGGACGGGCTGACCTGGTCATGGTCGATCCGGATAGAGTGCTTGATACCGGCATTGATATTGTGGCTCAGCCTCCGGGCAAGAAGCTGCAAAACCTTCAGCTGCTGTCCGGCGGAGAGCGGGCGCTTACGGCGATTGCGCTGTTGTTCGCCATTCTGCAAGTGAAGCCGGTGCCGTTCTGCGTGCTTGACGAAGTCGAAGCAGCGCTGGACGAAGCAAACGTAGCCCGTTTCGCACAATACTTGCGCGAATTCTCGGAGCTGACGCAATTTATCGTCGTGACCCACCGCAAAGGAACGATGGAGGAAGCGGATGTGCTCTATGGGGTTACGATGGAAGAAGGCGGCGTATCGAAGCTGGTATCGGTACGTCTGGAAGAAGAAGCGGGAGAGCCGGTATCGGCTTAAGTGTAACCATACATGCAGGTTAGGAAAGGTCAGGAGGAACGGCTGGGATGAGTTTTTTCAAGAAGCTAAAGGAAAGCATTGCTTCCAAGACGGAAGCGGTCACGAACGTATTTAAGGAAGGACTGGCGAAGACGCGTACGGCTTTCGTCGAGAAGGTCGAAGAGCTGATTACTCGCCGCAAGAAGATTGATGAAGAGTTTTATGAGGAGCTTGAGGAGATTCTGATTGGTGCGGACGTTGGCGTTAACACGGTGATGACGTTAATCGATGATCTGCGCGCGGAAGTGAAGAAGCGTAAAATCGAAGATGCGTCCGATCTGCAGCCAGTGCTGTCAGAGAAGCTGGTTGGATTGCTGAAGGGAGACGATCATGCCGAGCTGCGAATGGCGCCTCCTGGGGAAATCACGGTTATCTTATTCGTTGGCGTGAACGGCGTCGGCAAGACGACGACTATCGGCAAGCTTGCGCATAAGTTTAAGAGCGAAGGCAAAAATGTATTGCTGGCAGCAGGCGATACGTTCCGCGCGGGAGCTATCGAACAGCTTGAAGTGTGGGGGCAGCGCGTAGGCGTGGACGTCATTAAGCAATCGTCGGGCGCCGATCCCGCAGCCGTCATGTTCGATGCCGTTCAGGCGGCCAAGCAGCGCAAGGTCGACGTATTGCTATGCGACACGGCTGGACGCTTGCAGAATAAGACGAACCTGATGGAAGAGCTGAACAAAATTTTCCGCGTCATTCAGCGCGAGCTGCCGGAGGCTCCTCATGAAGTGCTGCTGGTGCTGGATGCGACGACAGGCCAAAACGCGCTTAGCCAAGCGAAGCTGTTCGGCGAGAAGAGCGGCGTGACAGGTCTTGTTCTGACGAAGCTGGACGGTACGGCGAAGGGCGGTATCGTTGTGGCGATCCGCAATGAGCTGAATCTGCCGGTGAAGCTGGTAGGCCTTGGCGAGAAAATGGGCGATCTGCAAACCTTTGATTCCGAACAGTTCGTACATGCCTTGTTCGCGGGCTTGATCAGCCGCGAGTCGGAAGAGCAGCCGCCAGCTGCCAATTAAGTATGGCATTACAGGAAGAATGAGCAACGTCTAATGGCGACCGATCGGTCGCCATTAGACGTTTTTTTGTATGCCTTCCATTTTGGCCGTTCGCCGCGACACGGTTCTGCATAATTTAGCGTTTTCTACATCTTTAGCGAAATGCCTCACCTCCGGTGCCAGTCAGGGCAAGGGCTGAGGGGAAATCGGAAGCGGCATGTCCGAAATTGCTCAGCATCGGGAAATCGATAGATTTACGGAAAAAGAGGAGCTTGTATACAATGATGGCGTACGGAGTAATGCAATCGCGAACACAGGGGGTGACGCTTGTACATGAAGATTTGGTAAGCGCATACATGAGGCTCAGTTCGAATGAAAGGAAAGCAAACAAGGAGAGATACAATGAGGAAATTATGCTATTGGGTGATCGCTTTCGTCATCTGTTGCTCTGTCATGGATATGCCCGCGTATGCTGTAGCGGAATCAACGGAGCTATCGCTGTCCGCCTCCAAGGACGCCATAGTCAAGGGCGCTGAGACGGAAGTGCTGGTATCGGCCAATGCGCAGGAGGATGTATACGGAATTGAGTTCATCTTGGAATACGACTCCAGCGCTATGATGCTTCACGAGTCAACGGGAGTCGACTATTCCTTATTTGAAAGCGAAGCGGCTAACCCGGCAACAGGCATCCTGCATCTATCGGCTATTGCCAAACATTCCGAAGACACCGCTGCCGGCGAAACGATAATCGCCAAGCTTAGATTTCGCGCTTTGACATCAGGCGTTAATACAGAGATCAAGCTTACAGCGGTCAAAGGGGTTAGCCGTGAGCGGACAACAAGAGAACAGGACGGCCAAGCTTACCCCGACTTGAAGGAAGTAAAGCTGCATGCTGCCTCGCCGCTGACGATCCGGCTATTGCCGTCAGGTGGTCCCGTTGCTCCTGTTGATCCCTCTACATATCCGAGTCAATTGGACATCCGGGGGGAGGCTGATGCCCGGAAAGCGGCTGCGCTCTTGACGGATCGACTTGGACGACCGGATATTCAGTTGGATATCGAAGGCTGGTCGGCGCTTGTCCGGGACACTTCTATCCGCTTGCTGACCATTCATCCCGTTCTGATAGAGGCTGGGCACATGCAGGCTGTATTCAATAATGCCTCGATTACGCCTGCTCTGGATGCTTATGGCTTGCTGCAGCAGGCGGCCAAAGCAGCAGGAGCTGCCGCCTCCTATCCATATGCTCTGACATTAGCGGCGGATGAGCGCGACCGATCGGAGCTGCGTATAGCTTTATCGATTAAGAATCATGTTGTGGCGCTCGGGCTTGGCCTGGAAATGAAAAACAAGCATTTTGCCGTCATGCTGGAGCCGGAACAGCTGTTGTTCGATTCTTCGGGATATGCCAGTCTATCGGTTGACCCGCTTATTCGATCTTCTGAACGGCATGGGATTACCCGAGTGGAGCAGATTGGAAGCTATCGATTTCAGTTCGGGCTGCATCATGAAGCTCCCGCAGCCAAGGTTCGATGGCTCATTCCACCAAGTATGGATAGCGGCCTGGCCGGAGTCTATCGATGGCACGCACCATCCGGGGAATGGGTCTATGTACGCGAGAGCGGGCGGAATGCAGCGGAACGCACGGTTACGACGCATTTGGAGGATGGAGAATACGGCTTTCTGCTCTACGCGAAGGAATTTATCGATCTTGGCTTCACGTACGATGAAGCGGCCCAATCGATCCGTATGCTTGCGGCCAAAGGCGTGGTGAATGGCATAAGCGACGATTCCTACGGCGTGGGACGTCCAGTGACTAGAGCGGAGTGGACCGCCATGCTTGTCCGGGCATGGGGGCTGGACATCTCAACAGAGGAGCAAGCAGGTAGTGCTTTATTCACAGATGTGGAGGATAGTCGCTGGTATGCGCCGTATATCGCTGCCGCTGGCTTGCAAGGGTGGATAACGGGCTATGAAGATGGTTCCTATCGTCCCGACGAGCGAATCAGCAGAGCCGAGCTTGCAGTCATGTTGGATAAGATGAGTTCGGACAAGGGAGCGGGAGCCCATCCAACCGTCCAAAGCTATATTGATGACGCAGATATCCCGCAATGGGCGAAGGCTGCCGTATACCGGTTGCGCACATCCGCACTCATGCAGGGCGACGAGCATAATCGTTTTCTTGCAAATGATGGAATCGGCCGCGACGATGCTGCAGTGGTGCTTATGCGCATCATCAGAGCTTGGGGTTTCGGCTATTCAATTGAACAAGTTCATGAAGCTGACGAGGAGGAATGAGTCATGTTGATTCGGAACAGCTGGCATCGGGCAATCGCCATTGCACTTGCTGCCGTGCTTGCATTATCGCTTTGGGTTTCGGCAGGGACCGCATTTGCATCGCCGGCGGAACTGCGCAACGGCGGGTTCGAGGAGCCTGCAGCCGGAGGCATTATCCCGGGCTGGACAACCTTTATAGCTCCCAAGGGAAGCTCCGTTACGTACGAGATTACGGACGAGAGGGCGCATAGCGGCAGCTACAGCCTCAAAATTACGGATAAGGACGGCGCAGATGGCGTGTCGATCTGGTCTCAGGCGATGGATATTGTGCCTGGAGAGAATTACACAGGCTCCGTGTGGATGTATATTGAAGGTTCGTCATTCATGCACAACGGAGCTTCCGTTCCCAATCGCGGCAGCTTTATTATGAGGTTCTACAATGAAGCGGGCCAGCAGGTTGGCTCCGATACGGATGCACTTATTCATCATACGGGCCAATCCAAGTGGGTGAAGCTGACGACCAAGTCGTTGCAAGCGCCTTCTGACGCCAAGACGGTTCGTTTAATGGCGTCGCTCTCTAATTTTTATCAGACGTCAGGCGCTTTTTATGATGATTTTGAAATCGAAGGTGTTTTTCCCGGAGAAACAGCTCCTGCCGCCCGTTCGTTATCGATAAGCGGTCCTGCGGCTGCGACGGTGAAAGAGAACTATTCGGTCAACCTGACGGTTATGGGAGCATCCTCCTTATATGCGGTTGAGACTATTCTGTCCTATGATCCCGCCCAGTTCCAGTATGTATCTGTGCAAGCCGCTGAATCGTTCCATGGTGGCGAAGAGGTGTATGCCGAGGCGCGTGAGCTGGTTCCCGGCAGATTAAAGGTGATTGTAACACAGCTAGGCGAGCGTGCTGTATCGGGTGATTCGGAGGTTGCAATCGTGCAATTTCAACCGCTTGCCGCCTCGGCGTCCGCCAAGATTGAGCTGGAGCCCTTCGCTATTGCAGCGAAGCAAGATGCGGACGAGACGGGCGTATCGACCGTATTCCAAGAAGGTATGACGCTGGCTGTAACCATTAAAGCCCATGCCGGAGATGTGGATGATAACGGCAGAGTTGACCTGGCGGACTTGATTATCGTCGCACAAGCTGTGGGCAGCCCCGCGAGCGGAGCCTATGCCCGGTTTGATCTTAATGGCGACGGTAAAATCGATTTCGCAGATATGGCCATGATTTCACGCTTATTGGTGGAGGGGGATACCGAATGAGGACGAAACGCTATACGCTGGCTCTGCTTCTGTCTGTTGCTCTGATTGCGGCTGCGCTGGCCATCCCGGCTCATCATGCAAGTGCTGCGCCGGCACATCACTTCGGAACGCCGGTCGAATTAGGAGAGCCGATCCAGCAGGCTGCCTTATTTGAAGGAGTATACGGAATGGAAAACGGTCATGACATGGTTTACACGACGTCGGCGGGCAATCCGGCTATGTTCAATGCGGTGGACCTGGACGCCAACCGGCTGGTGAAGGCCGTGCCGCTGCCGGAAGGGAAAAGCGCTTGGTCTCATACCATAACGCCGGATGGGAGCGTCTATATTGGCGTGTCCGATGGTGGGCCGATTCTGCATCGCTATAATCCTGATAGCGGCACGATCGAGCAACTGGGGACCGCGGTGTCTGATGCAAAGTCGATCTGGTCGCTAACGGTTGACGAGAACGGCAACGTCTATGGCGGTACGTTCGATCAAGGGAAGGTGTTTCAATATAACCCCTCTACAGGACAATTCAGAGATTATGGCGTGATGGTAGAAGGTCGGGATTATGTCCGTTCCATTGCTTATCATGATGGATATGTCTATGCCGGCATCGGCTCGATTGGCGATATTGTGAAGCTGAATGTCGAGACCGGGGAGAAGACGCTTATTCCGCTTAAGCCCATTGACGGTGTCCAGCAGTATCCGTTCGTATATGGCCTCGATGTGCGCGGCGATTACCTGTTTGCTTTTCTCAGCGGCGACGGCAAGGCGATCTATATCATCTATGATCTGGCAAGTGGCGCATGGCTTGAGGAAGAATATTGGGGAGCGGCAGGATTGCGGGCTTCTCCTGCATACAACGGCAAGGTTTATTTCCTGCAAAACAAAGAGCTAATGGCATGGGACATGGCAACCCGCGAAGCGGTGTCCACCGGCATCCCGTATGGCTCCAGCCTTCGCAATTCAGGCTGGGTGGAGCTTGAAGATGATCCCGGCTTCAAGAATCCAGTGCTTGCTACGGTGCATTATGGCGGCAGCGTCGCCCTATTCGACGTCGAAGCGGGTAAAGTAACGACTCGCCTGCCCGGTATTCAAGGCAGCGCATTGTCTATTCACGCACTGGAGAAGGGGCCTGGGGGCAAGCTGTTCATGAGCGGATATACGGCCGCGACCGCTGCGGTATACGACCCTGCCATTGAGCAGTTCTCGACGTTCACTATGGGGCAAGCGGAGAGCATCGGCATAAGCGGCAGCCGGGTCTACTATGGGGAGTACCCCGGCGCATCCATCCATATGTATGATACGTCTCTGCCGCTGCAGCCGGATTCGGCGAAGCCGAACCAGAATCCGGTTAAGCTTCTTCAAATCGGAGAATCCCAGGATCGGCCCTATGTGAATACATTCGGAGACGGCAAAGCCTTCTTCGGCACGATACCGTCCTATGGAGAGATCGGCGGAGCGCTAGCCGTATTCGAGGAATCCGATCCGCAGGGCACGCTGCGCGTTTACCGTAATATTGTGCCGGGTCAAAGCATTGTAGGACTCGCTTACCGTGACGGCTTAATCTATGGTTCCACGACAATCCGCGGGGGGCTGGACAGCGCAACACCGGAGACGAAGGCCAAGATGTTTATTTGGGATGTGGCCAAGGAACAGAAGATAGCTGAATGGGAGCCGAATATTCCTGGCGCGTCCAAAGCGCCGATCATGATTAGCGGACTGACCTTCGATAAGGATGGATTGCTGTGGGCGGCAGCAGACGGGGCATTATTCGCGATCGATCCGCAGTCGAAAGCTATCGTGAAGAGCAAGCAGATATTCAGCGGCGTGCAAAATTACGGCATGTGGCGTCCGATCCATATCCGGTTCTCGGATGACGGGTTTATGTATGCTGATCTTTACGGCAAGCTGATTGCCGTTGATCCCGAGACACTTGCTTATGTGGATTCAGGCATTGCGACCGCATTGTTTGATATCGGCGATGACGGCCGGATTTATTATGCGCAGGAGGGCAGGCTCATGAGCGTGGCCCTGGAGGAGGAGCAGTATGCTGCGCCGGGAGAGCTGCGCTTGACTGCACCGATTGCAGCCGTGCCGGGCACAACCTTTGAGATCCGCGTCAGAATGGATGAAGCGGCAGGCTTATATGGTGCCAATATGGCCTTCAGCTTCGATCCTCGCCAGCTTGAATTGAAGGAAATCAAGCGCGGAGACAGCTTTGGCGAAGGAGCTTTTCTGGACAGCCGCATCGATCAGGCGGGAGGCAGCGCATTTGCTGTCGTCTCGGCGACAGGAGCAAACGGAGTGAATGGGAATGCGGATATCCTAAGATTGCTTTTCGAAGCCAAAGAAGGGAGCGGCCAAGCTGCAGTCGTTCTGAAGAAGGGTTCGACTGTCGGGGCTGTGCATACGCCGGACAGCGGCGTTCTGTATCCGACCGATCGCGATCTAACCGTCAGTGTAGCATTGAAGCAGCATCGCGAGGATGTGAATGGCGACGGCAAGGTGAGCATTGAAGATCTGGTTGCTGTTGCGAAGCAAGCGGGCAAGCCGGGAGCCGATGAACGATATGATCTGAACGGAGACGGCAAAGTAGACGTCACCGATGTCGCGCTCGTCGCGCTCATTTTATTCGAAGACTAGCGATGAATGGAACTACGCCCGGGCACTTGGTGTCCGGGCATATCGTGTTGCCAAGAGAGCATCAGGTGGTGACAAGGTCAAAAGCTTGACAGGGCATTTGCCATCCTGTATGATAAGAGTCGTTGCATAAGTGTAAAGGGATTTTCCTTGACGGTAACATTTGCGGCAAGACGAAGAAGGGGGCGACGGGATGAAGGAACATATGCCGGATGCCTTAGCCAGAACGACAAGAGTTAATTTGCTGTTCGACTTCTACGAGAGCTTGCTTACAGATAAGCAGCGTACTATACTTACTTATTATTATCACGATGACTTCTCGCTCGGCGAGATTGCATCCGAGTTCGGGATCAGCCGCCAGGCGGTCTACGACAATATCAAGCGCGCCGAGGGCATTCTGGAGAGCTATGAAGAGAAGCTGTCCCTGCTGGCAAGACACGAGCGGCTGATGGAGATAACCGATAAGCTGGAGCGCGACGTGAAGGCCATCGTGACGAATGAATGGGATAAACAGTCGATCATCGACGCCATCGGGCAATTTCGGGCGGCGGAAGGAACGGCAAGAGAAGGAGGCGGGAGTTCATGGCAGCATTTGAAAGCTTAAGCAATCGGCTTCAGAATGTGTTCAGCAAGCTGAAGGGCAAAGGCAAAGTATCCGAAGCCGATGTCAATGACGCGATGCGGGAGGTTCGCCTGGCGCTTCTGGAGGCCGATGTTAACTTTAAAGTCGTGAAGGACTTCATCGCCAAGGTGAAGGAGAAGGCCATCGGTCTGGACGTCTCGAAGAGCTTCACTCCGGGCATGGTCATCATCGATATTGTCAACAAGGAATTGACGGAGCTGATGGGCGGCACGCAGGCGAAGCTTGCCAAGGCGAACAAGCCTCCGACGGTCATTATGATGGTCGGTCTGCAGGGCGCCGGTAAGACGACAACCTCTGGCAAGCTGGCGAAGCTGCTTCAGAAGGGCAACCATAAGCCGCTTCTGGTTGCCTGCGACATCTATCGTCCGGCTGCGATCAAGCAGCTGCAGGTGCTGGGCGAGCAGATTGGAGCGCCGGTATTCTCGCTTGGGGACAAGACTTCTCCGGTCGACATTGCGAAGGCCGGTCTGCAGCACGCGAAGGACAACGGCAATGATTACGTCATCTTCGATACCGCAGGCCGACTGCATATCGACGAAGAGCTGATGGATGAACTGAAGCGAATCCATGAGCATGTGACACCGGATGAGGTACTCCTCGTTGTTGATGCCATGACCGGTCAAGACGCGGTCAACGTAGCGCAGAGCTTCCATGAACAGCTAGAGCTGTCCGGCGTCGTTCTGACGAAGCTTGACGGCGATACGCGCGGCGGCGCTGCGCTGTCCGTCAAGGCGGTTACAGGTCGTCCGATCAAATTCGCGGCTATGGGCGAGAAGATTGACTCTCTGGAGCCGTTCCATCCGGAACGGATGGCTTCGCGGATTCTGGGCATGGGCGATATGCTGTCCCTGATCGAGAAGGCTCAAGCGGGCATTGACGCGGACAAAGCTGCCGAGATGGAACGCAAGATGCGCACCGCCGAATTCACATTCGATGACTTCCTGGATCAGATGGAGCAGGTTCGTAAGCTGGGGCCGCTGGATCAGATTATGGATATGCTGCCTGGCATGAACAAGATGAAGGGCGGAATGAAGGATCTGAAGGTCGATGAGAAGCAGATCGGCCGCATCGAGGCGATTGTCCGCTCCATGACGAAGGAAGAGAAGCAGAAGCCGGAGCTGCTCAACCACAGCAGACGCAAGCGCGTTGCGGCGGGCAGCGGAACGACCATCGTTGAAGTGAATCGTCTGATCAAGCAATTCGATGATATGCGCAAGATGATGAAGCAATTCTCTTCCATGATGGGACCGAAAGGTCCGAAGGGGCTCAAAGGCGGCAAGAAAGGCCTGAAGGGCATGCTTGGACGCAATATGAAGTTTCCATTTTAATGTGAGATAAACCGCAGTTCATTTTTCGAAGGAGGTGAATGATAATGGCAGTACGTATTCGCTTGAAACGTATGGGTGCTCACAAGGCTCCTTTCTACCGCGTAGTTGTTTCGGATTCCCGTTCCCCGCGTGATGGACGTTTTATTGAAGAGATCGGTACTTACAATCCGGTTGCACAGCCAGCTCAAGTTTCGATCGACGAAGAGAAAGCTTTGAAATGGCTTCAAACTGGAGCGCAAGCTTCCGACACTGTTCGCGACTTGCTTTCCAAAGCTGGTGTTCTGAAAAAGTTCCATGAGCTTAAGCTTCAGAAGTAACGGTTGAAGAGCGGAGGGCTTTGTGATGAAAGAATTAATTCTTGTCATAGCGAAGGCTTTGGTGGATCATCCGGACGAAGTGCGGGTCGGCGTGAAGGATGATGAACGCAGCACGGTTTACGAGTTATCGGTTCATCCCGATGATGTAGGCAAGGTAATCGGCAAGCAAGGTCGTATCGCGAAAGCGATGCGGACGGTCGTAACCTCCGCCTCCGTCAAATCGAGCAAGCGCGTCATCGTCGATATACTTTCATAATGGACTGGCATCTTCAGGGTTGGGACGAATGTCCTGACCCTCTTTGCCGTGTTATAATAGTCGTAACCAACGGAAAGAAGGTATGATGGCATGAACAGGAAATGGTACACGGTAGGCAAAATCGTGAACACGCACGGTATCCGTGGTGATGTGAAGGTATTGCCGCAGACGGATTTTGCGGAGGAACGGTTTGCCCCGGGAGGCAAGCTGCTTATGGTGAATGAGGAGAACGGAGAATCGCGAGAGATCAAGATTATAAGCTCTAGAGAGCAGAAAAACGTTTATCTGCTCAAGCTGGACGGCTTCAACAATATTAACGAGGTCGAAAAATACAAGGGTTGGCTGCTGAAAATCTCCGAGTCGGAGCAAGGTGAGCTGGAGGAAGGGCAATACTACTACCATCAGATTATCGGCTGCGCTGTCGTCACAGAAGAGGGAGAAGAGCTCGGTGTCATTGCCGAAATTTTGAGCCCCGGAGCCAATGACGTGTGGGTCGTAGATCGTCCGAAGTCGAAGGGCAAACAGCTTCTGCTGCCGGTGATCGATGAGGTCGTATTGGATGTCAATGTAACGGACAAGCGGGTTACCGTAAGGCTGATGGAAGGATTGATCTAGCGACGTGAGAATTGACGTATTGACGCTGTTCCCGGAGATGTTCGAAGGTGTGTTCGGAGCAAGCATTCTGGGCAAGGCGAAGGAAAAAGGAATCGTATCGCTGGAAGCGGTCAACTTCCGCCGGTACTCGGGTAACAAGCATAACACCGTGGACGATTATCCGTACGGCGGCGGCGGGGGCATGGTGCTTAAGCCAGATCCGGTGTTCGCGGCAGTAGAGGATCTGCAGACGGACCCGGGTATCAAGCCTCGCGTTATCCTGATGTGCCCGCAAGGGGAGACGTTCACGCAGAAAAAAGCAGAGGAGCTCTCGAGGGAGCAGCATCTTGTCCTCATCTGCGGCCATTACGAAGGTTATGACGAGCGTATTCGGGAGCATCTCGTGACGGACGAGTTGTCTATCGGGGATTATGTGTTGACTGGCGGAGAGATACCCGCTATGACGGTTATCGACAGTGTCGTCAGGCTGCTGCCCGGCGTGCTCGGCAATGAGACGTCCGCGGTAACGGACTCCTATAGCACGGGATTGCTGGAACACCCTCACTATACAAGACCTCCTGAATTCAGGGGATGGAGCGTACCGGATATTCTCGTCTCCGGGCATCATGCCAATATTGAAGCATGGCGAAGAGAACAATCGCTTCTGCGGACGCTGGAGCGCCGTCCCGATCTGCTGGAGACTGCGGAGTTGACCGCAAAGGAGAAGAAATGGCTGGCTTCCTTGCCCAAACGGGAGGATACCGAACAACAATAAGGGAATGCGGCTTCCGGAGGAGGCTGCATTCCCTTATTGGCTGTAAAGCTATTCTTCCGTCTGAAGCGGCGTGTAGAAGTCCTGGGTATAATACACTTGATAATAACCGCCAATCGCAACACCGGTGCCCAGCCGAGTCAGCTTGGCGTTAAGCAGCGTCTCGCGGTGGCCAGTCGTTGAATTCAGAAGAGTATAATGTGCGAATATACTATTGTCGAAGCCGGCGGCAATGTTCTCTGAGGCTAGCCGGTACGATATTCCTTTTGCTTTCATGCGGTCGAACGGCGTTTTATTGTCCAGGTTTTTGTGACTGAAAAACTGCTTGTCTCGCATGTTCTCGCTATGGCTTCTTGCCGCTGAGCCAGCTAGCTTGTCCCATTGCAGCACGGGAATGCCTCTAACGGCACGCTCCGCGTTGACTAGATCGAATAATTGCCGTTCCATTGCGTCGCGGAACGCTGTGTTTTTGCCGTTTGGCGCTTGTTTGGACAATGAGTTTTTTTGCCGCAGGATGCCTGAGATCTTGTCCCCGTCTTGCGAATCGATGAACAAGGTAGTCTGGATTCCATTGGCCGTATACGTATAATAGGTTTCCTTCTTCTCCGCATCGGATGTGCCGCTGAGTCCCTTTCGGGCTTCGCCTAGCGCAAGGCCTGTCGTAAGGCCGCCGGGAAGGCTCCAGTCTTTCTTCGACATGGAGAACTGGGCTGCAATCTTGCCGTCCATGACGCCATACATTGCTAGCTGTGCATGGTTCCGGTTATATACATACCAACTGTACGAAAATTCGCTTGGGTCGATACGGTCCGGCTTGCCGAGCTTGAAGGTGAGCTTCTCTACCTGATCTCCGATGTCAATGCCGTGCAACCCGGCAGGCTCCTGCTGAACCTTGGTACCCGACAACTGCCTCGTGTGATCCTTGAGCATGAACAGAAAGGTCAGCGCCTCTGCCCGCGTGACGCCGCCATCTGGCACAAATCCCTTAATGGTCGCTGAGGTGCGACCCTTGGATATGCCTTCGTCCAGCAGCCACTGAATCGCTTCATTTTCAGAATAATGCTTGCCGCTTGCCGCCGTTGCCATTAACAATGCCGCTTGTCCCCTTCGGAAGCTTCCACGATCATTATTGAAGGATACGGGCCAACCGAAGTGTTCCGCAAACTGGTAATACGAGTCGTACCATTGGCTTCCTGCGCTGGCTTCGGGCAGAGCTGATTCATATGCTCGCAGGAGCATGGCGAGAAATTCAGCTTCGCTTACCGCTCTGTCAGGTTGAAAGGTTCCGTCCTCGTAGCCTTTCGCCAGTCCTTCGTCCAACGCCCATTCGATGTACGATGAAGCCCAGTGGCCTCTCGTATCGGTTAAGGCTTCCGACCATACCTGCTCGGCTGGCGCGATAGGAGAGAGGAGCAAGCCTGCCACTGTCATCATGCTAATGATTGTTTTTGCGGGTCGTATGGGAACCGCCTTTAGGCCAGGTTCCGTTTTATGTGGCAACAAGGCACACCTCCATCTGACTCATATGTCAATGACAGTATACATGAACATGCCAGGTGGAAGAAACCAGTTGATTTGTGCATCTAACTATGGTAAAATTTCTAATGTTGTTCGTAAAGTCGGACGGTCCGCTATAAGCGAAGATCGGCTCAGAGGAGTCCAGGAGCTTACATGAACGTCTATGGTGGAAGGAGTGAACTCAATGAATATCGTACAAGCAATTACTCAAGAACAATTGCGTAGTGATCTTCCTAGCTTCCGTCCTGGTGACACGCTGAAGGTTTACGTTAAAGTTATCGAGGGAACGCGTGAGCGTGTTCAGCTGTTCGAAGGCGTTGTTATTAAACGTCGCGGCGGCGGAATCAGCGAGACTTTTACGGTGCGCAAAATTTCTTACGGTGTTGGTGTGGAAAGAACTTTCCCAATCCATTCGCCTAAGCTCGACAAAATCGAAGTAGCACGCCGTGGTAAAGTACGTCGCGCTAAGCTGTACTACCTTCGCAATCTGCGCGGTAAAGCTGCTAGAATTAAAGAGATTCGCTAAGAACAAACGTCAAGAGGGGCTTGCGCAAACAAGCTCCTTTTCGTTTTTTTATCGCTACCCTTACATATTACAGCGTTAAAGGAAAGAAGGCGAAATGGATGGATTCGCAACATCGCAACGAGGATAAAAGCCCGGATGAAACAATCGGCGCTTCACCCAACGAAGCGAACCGTCAATCCGACGAGATGACGGGACGTTCCACCAGACAGCGTTCTGGTGACAAAAAAGGGGGAGCGTACAAGGAAATTGTAGAATGGATCAAGGCGCTCGTCATTGCGGTCGTACTTGTATTTTTCATTCGCCAGTTCCTGTTCTCGCCGTTTATCGTGGACGGACCGTCTATGGAGCCTAACTTTGAGTCGGGCGAGCGGTTAATCGTAAATAAAATTTTGTATACGTTCAGCGAACCGAAATTCGGAGAAGTGGTCGTATTCGACGTTCCGGAACAAGGACGCAAGTTCATTAAGCGCGTAATCGGAGTGCCGGGAGACAAAATCAAGCTCGAAGGCGACGATTTGTACATTAATGATAAGCTGATTGAGGAACCTTATATTAAGCAAGCGATTGAAGAAGCTCACGCCAGAGGAGAATTGTACAATGGCGACGGCACAAGCTATAACTTCCCGAACGATATGGTGCAAGAGATGGTGGTGCCGGAGGGGACGATCTTCGCGATGGGCGATCATCGCGACAACAGCACAGACAGCCGTATGATCGGTTTTGTAGAGGACAAAGAGATCGTGGGACGGGCGGATGTCATCTTCTGGCCGCTCGACAAGATCAGTTTTATCAAGCATCGGTATTAGACATGAGGTGAAGGCATGGCCATTCAATGGTTTCCGGGTCATATGACCCGTGCCAAACGGCAAATTCAAGACAAACTTAAACTTATCGACATTGCCATAGAGCTGCTTGACGCGCGGGTGCCGTTATCAAGCCGAAACCCGATGGTGGACGATATTCTGCAAAACAAACCGAGATTGATTGTGCTCAACAAATCCGATCTCGCAGATCCGAAGACGACGGACAAGTGGATGACTTATTTTGCCCATGAGGGTCATGCGTGCGTCGCCGTCGATTCTCAGACAGGAACCCGAGTAGGCGATATTCCCGCTAAGGCCAAAGAGATATTGCATGAGAAAATTGCGAGGCAAATTTCCAAAGGCATCAATCCGCGCGCTGTGCGGGGCCTGATTGTCGGCATTCCGAACGTAGGGAAATCAACGCTGATCAACCGTCTCGCAGGCCGCAATATTGCCGCTACCGGCGACAAGCCAGGCGTCACGAAAGGCCAGCAATGGATCAAGGTTGGCACAGAGATGGAGCTGCTTGATACACCTGGTATCCTGTGGCCGAAGTTCGAGGATCAATTGGTCGGTTACCGGCTGGCCATGACAGGAGCGATCCGGGAACAAATTCTTAACGTGGACGATATTGCGTTTTTTGCCGTACGTGAGCTGGCTGACCGTTACTGGCCTGCACTGCAGGAAAGATACGAGCTTGAGAAGCCGCCTTCCGATCCCGAGGACAGTGAAGAGATCGTGCGCATCATGGAAGATATCGGCCGTAAGCGCGGTTGCCTAATGGGAGGCGGACGCGTCGATCTGGAGAAGGCGTCTGGCATTATCTTGCGCGACCTCAGAGCGGGCAAGCTGGGCAGAATTACGCTGGAAGCCCCTTACGACGATATGCCTGTGAGAGAACGGTAGGCAGCGTTATGGGGGAAACGGGGGAAAGAAACTTGCTGGGACTGGAACGCGCAGTTTGGAATGAAGGGATAGTCCGCATTGCGGGTGTGGATGAGGTAGGGCGCGGATGTCTGTTCGGCGATGTAGTCGCTGGCGCGGTCATCCTGCCTCCCGATCTTGTCATTGATGGAATCAACGACTCCAAGAAGCTGTCCGAGAAGAAGCGCGAGTATCTGTACGATATCATTGCGGAGAAGGCTGTTGCCTGGTCCGTCGCGCATGTCGACGCCGAGACAGTCGATCGGATTAACATTAAACAGGCGGCTCGCCTGGCGATGAAGCTAGCTGTGGAATCGCTTAGCGTGCCGGCGCAATACTTGCTAGTCGATGCAGAGAAGGTTGACCTGGAGCTGCCGCAGCAAGCCATTATTAAGGGCGATGCGACTAGCCAGTCCATCGCAGCGGCATCCATTATGGCCAAGGTCACGCGCGACCGGCTCTGTGCCGGCGACTGGGACCGCAAATTTCCCGATTACGGGATTGCCATACATAAAGGGTATGCGACCAAGCTTCATCAGGAGAGGCTGCTTGAGCTCGGCCCGTCTCCTCTCCATCGGCGCACGTTTTTGCGCAAGCTGCTTGGTGAGGTATAGAATTAGATAAACGCTTGTCATTCGGCGAAGAACGCCTTTTTCGTTCTTCTGCTGAAGTACGGGCGTTTTTTTGTGTTAAAAAGGGTGGCATCGCACATTGAAATTCATCATTAATCGGACCTTCAGGGATAGAGGCTGGGGACCGATATACTAGTTATATCTTTTTATGTGGAAGCAATCCGCGGGGCGGAGGAGAATCGATTGTGAATATCAGTCAAATGATGCGAGGGTTGCTGGGTGATGCGGTAAGCGGGGATGCCCGGGCTATGGAATTAAAAGTCGGCCAGGTCGTAAGAGGCGTCGTGGTGCAGACATTTGAAAATAATGAAGCGCTTATTCAAATCAATGGCGTACAAGTTCGCGCCAAGCTGGAGATGCCTATGACGGCTGGTCAGTCGGCTATGCTGCAAGTGCAGCCCGAATCGAATGGATCGCTTGTGATGTTAAAGGCAGTAGATCTAAGCGCGTCCGGCTTGCTGGACGATACGTTCCGGGATTACGCCAAGCAGCTTGGGCTTCCGGATCAGCGCTGGGCGCTTGATATTATTAAGGATCTAAGAAGAGAGGGATTCCCGTTCAACCGGGCAACAGCGCAGGCATTCCAGGCGGCGCTGGCGGCAATGCCGCGAGGAATGGATGTGGAGCAATGGATGACGGCAGCCGCAGCTGCTTTCAAACGTGGCTTGCCGATGACGGCAACCACAATTGCGTCTATGGGCCAGGTGATGTTCGGCCGTGCGCCGCATGAGCTGATGGACTCGCTGCAGCGGCAACTGGGATCGTTTGTGTCAGGCTCCGGCTCAGCGGAAGCGGGCGTCAATGCGGGATCGGCTCAGCAAGCGGGAGCGCGCGTACTCGCGCTGCTGATGCAAGGCGATGCTTTGTTGCGTGGAGGGCTTGCTGCAAGCGGCAACGGCAGCGGCTCGGCGAGTGGGGCTGCGGCCGCACAAGGTCAAGGGCAGCAGGCGGTTGCAACTGCGCAGACAGCTGCACCAGGGCAATCTGCGCAAGCTGTCACACCGCATGCCTCCCAGTCCGCAGCGCAGAGTGCTGCGCAAGCTACTGGACAGAGTGCATCGCAAGTTACAGGTCAGAGTGCAGTGCAAGCTGCTGCCGGAGGGACGAGCGGGGCTCTTGCCGGACCAGCAGCCGCAACCCAGTCTACAGCAGCGGCTGCTGGTACCAACTGGCTTGGCGGCATGATGAAGTGGCTTGGCGTCGATCATGAGCTGCAGCTTGCGAAGGCGGCGACCGCGGTGGATTCCAGCGGGCAGCAGGGGGCAGCGCAGACATCTAAGCAAGCTGCAGCCGATACGGGCTTGTTGCGTTCCCAAGCCGGAACGGCTGGCGCACAGCCTCAAGGCGCAGCTCCAGGTCAGGCAGCGTCTCTGGCGGCTGGTGTCGAAGGAGAAACGACAGCAACCGTCGCAGCCCGGACTGAGCCACCTGCGGCGGGAGTGCGAAGCGATTCCGCTGCTCTATCGGCAAGAAGCACTGAAGCGGGCGCCACAGAAGCAGGAAGAGTACAAGCGGCTTCGGCGCAGCCTGCTTCTCAGCAATCTCCACAGGTTACACAGCCGCTTCAAGCAACTATATCGGATGCGGTGAGTCGCGGAGATCAGATCCCTGCGTCATCGCAGCCTGTCCCACATGCAGCAGCCGCGCCTGCAAGCGCAATACCGACGGAGACATTGAAAAACGCATTGCTTACCCTTATGCAAGCAAGCGATACGCCACCAGCAATCAAGGAGACCGCTCAGCAGCTCATCCATCAGATTACCGGCCAGCAGCTTCTGCTGACCCCGGAGCGCAATAGCTCTGTGTTCACCCATGTAACGATGTTTATTCCGCTTAAGGATGCTGACGGGGGAACGACAGCATCCGTCCATATCCAGACCAGGCGCGGAAAAAAAGGGGAGCTCGATGCGGATAATTGCCGCCTTCTGTTCAATCTCTCCATGGCGTCATTGGGCGATACGCTGGTCGATGTGAATGTAACGGATAAAATCGTCAGTTTAAATATATGGAATGACCATCCTGCGATAGCGGATCTTATCGAGGGCTCGCGCAGCGATATTGCCGAGCGGCTCCATGGCACGGGGTATCAGCTGCTCTCGCTGCGCACCACTCCTCTGCCAAACCGGGATGCAGGAGAGGAGCCGGCGAGCGTGGCGAAGGATAAGAAGCAGCAGGCGCCGCCTGATCTTGCGCAGTTCGCCTCTACGCGGTACAAAGGAGTGGATTACCGGATATGAGCCCGGAGCATGAGAATAAGGACAGGCCGGCGCCTATGCGCAAGGCTGTAGCACTCAAGTATGAGCCCGGGGACCGGGCCGCTCCTGTGCTCGTGGCGAAGGGGCATGGACTAATTGCCGATCGGATTCTGGAGAAGGCAAAGGAAAGCGGAGTGCCCGTTCAAGAGGATTCGTCGCTCGTTGAAGTGCTGTCCAAGCTGGATGTAGATCAAGAAATACCGCCAGAGCTGTATGCTTTGGTTGCAGAAATACTGACTTTCGTCTATCAGTCAGATCGGAGAGCGAAAGAGATGATCGATGAGCGCTAATCGCCAGCGAATAGGCCGGATCGGGGAGGCGGAGGCCAAGCGGCGCCTGGAGCTTGGGGGTTATGTTATTCTGGCAGTCAATTGGCGCACGAGGCAAGGAGAGCTTGACTTGGTTGCCAGAGACGGCGAGCGGATTGTTTTTGTAGAGGTCAGGTCTCGCAGCGCCGCCAGCAGCGGCAGATACGGGACGGCTGCGGAATCGGTTGATCCCCGCAAGCAGAGGCAGGTTCGAATGCTTGCACAGAAGTATATGCAATTGACTAACCGGCATGACGCCGCTATGCGATTCGATGTGATTGCCGTTACGATCGGTGCTGATGATACCATTGCCGAATATAGACATTATGAAGCCGCATTCTGAACCGGGGGGACATCTCTTCAGGTTCATGATGCGGCTTTGTTGGTTGTTTAATGCTTTACTGAATAGACTGATCCTGCTGATTGGCAAGAGGAGATGATCAGGTCATGCGAGCATCCATACGGCGATATTGGATCGCTTCCGCCACATGTTCGGCTTCGACCGAGTCGCTGCATTCGATATCAGCGATCGTTCTTGCTAGCTTTAGCAATCGGTCATACGCGCGCATGCTGATGCCAAGAATCTGGAATGCATTCTCCAGCAGCTTATGGGCATCAGGCTTCAGCATTGCCGTCTTGCGCAATCCCTCGCTAGTGAGCTCGCCGTTGGTTATAGCGCCCCACCTGCGGTTTCTATCCATTTGGATGGAACGTGCGGCCTCTACTTTATCTTTAAGCTCTGCTGTGGAGCAAATGGTCTCGTTGCCCGGTTGTTCGAAAGAAACCGGCCGCGGCACCTCAATATGCAGATCGAGGCGGTCGAGCAGCGGGCCGGACAACTTGGAGCGGTAGCGCGCTATGACCGGGGCGCTGCAGGTGCATCGCTTCTCTCCATAGTCATGCCCGTAATAGCCGCATGGGCATGGGTTATAGGATGCGGCAAGCATAATATTGGCAGGGAAACGGACTGTAGCTCGTGCTCTTGCGATCGAGACGATCCGATCCTCAAGCGGCTGTCTCAGCAGCTCCAGCACCATGCGCGGGAATTCCGGCAGCTCATCCAGAAACAAGACGCCGCGATGGGCGAGCGTAATCTCGCCTGGCTTCGGTATCGAGCCGCCTCCGATCAGGCCGCCGGATGAGGTGCTGTGATGAGGAGACCGAAAGGGTGGACGGACCATCAAGCCGCCTGCTCCATCCGGCAGCTTGCCGGCGACGCTGTATATTTTGGTCACCTCCAGCGCTTCTTGCTCAGTCAATTGCGGCAGGATGCCCGGCAGGCGCCGGATCATCATCGTCTTGCCGGTTCCCGGAGGACCGCACAGCAGAATATTATGCTTGCCTGCAGCGGCTATCAGCATAGCCCGCTTGGCCTGATGCTGCCCGATAATATCGGCGAAGTCCTCACAGCCGGGACTCCGTCCGTTCTCACTGCCGCTTGCTTCCGGGTTCTCTGCCACAGAGTCATCGATGAACTGGTCCCAGTACGAAGGATAGCCACTCTTGGGCTTAAGCTCGTGCAAATGAGACAGGGCGTAAATGTGGATTCCGGATATCCATGCGGCTTCTTTCCGGTTGGCAGACGGAAGGAGTACGCGTCTAATTCCCATTTTCTTGGCTTGCTCCAACATCGCAAGCACGCCTGTAACCGGCTTGATTCCGCCGTTAAGCGACAATTCTCCGATGAGCAGGACATCTTCCAAAAGAGAGGCCTCCAATTGTCCGCTTGCAGTCAATATTCCGGCTGCAATGGCCAGGTCGAAAGCTGTTCCCTCCTTGCGAAGATCGGCTGGAGCCAGATTGACGGTAATACGGTCCATCGGGAACGAGAAGCCGCTGTTCTTGATCGCGGCTCTGACTCGCTCTACCGATTCGCGAACGGCGGGATCCGGCAGTCCGACTACGCTTACTTGAGGAAGGCCGCTGCTAATATCGACCTCGACCGAGATGTTCTTCCCCTCTACGCCGATTACGCTGGCGCTGTGCATGATGCTGAACAATAAAAAGCACCTCCATTGATGGTCAAATCCATCACGAAGGTGCTTCCTCACGTATCTCATTTCATTCGATTGATTCTTATCATAGCGGCAGGGAACATCGCTGTCAATAACAGTCTGCCCTGCGATTAAAAGACATCAAATAGGTCATACTAGTTGGCGTAAGTCGGGCTTTGATCTCATTTTGAGATGATATCCATATCAAAAAGGTTTGCGCTTTCAAGGAAAAACTAAGGAACTGGACAAGGAAAAGTGCTACAATGATAAAGGTTTGTGTACATATGACTGATTCAAGTCTGTGAAATGGAGGATTTCAACAATGAATATCCATGAGTATCAAGGCAAAGCGGTGCTGAAACAGTATGGTGTAGTCGTGCCGGAGGGCAAAGTCGCATTCTCCGTTGACGAAGCTGTCGAAGCGGCACAAGCGCTAGGAACACCGGTGGTTGTCGTGAAGGCGCAAATCCACGCAGGCGGCCGCGGTAAAGCGGGCGGCGTTAAAGTAGCCAAAAATTTGGACGAGGTTCGCGCGTTCGCGAGCGAAATCTTGGGCAAAGTGCTTGTGACTCATCAAACGGGTCCGGAAGGCAAAGAAGTCAAACGTCTTCTGATCGAGCAAGGCTGCGATATTAAGAAAGAATACTATATTGGCGTCGTACTGGATCGCGGCACTGGCCGTGTGACGATGATGGCTTCCGAAGAGGGCGGCACGGAGATTGAAGAAGTAGCCGAGCATTCCCCTGAAAAGATTTTCAAAGAAGTTATCGATCCGGCTGTCGGCATGCAAGCTTTCCAAGCGCGCAAGCTGGCTTACGCGATCAATATTCCAAGCGAGCTTGTGAACAAAGCTGTGAAGTTCATGCTGGCTCTATACACAGCTTTCGTCGAGAAAGACTGCTCGATTGCCGAGATCAACCCGCTTGTTGTAACGGGTGACGGCAACGTAATGGCGCTTGACGCGAAGCTGAACTTCGATTCCAATGCGCTCTATCGCCAAAAAGAAATTCTTGAGCTGCGCGATCTGGAAGAAGAAGACGCAAAAGAAATCGAAGCGTCCAAATATGATCTTAGCTACATTGCGCTTGACGGCAACATTGGTTGCATGGTTAACGGCGCAGGCCTTGCTATGGCTACAATGGACATTATCAAATACTACGGCGGCGACCCGGCCAACTTCCTGGACGTAGGGGGCGGTGCTACGAAAGAGAAAGTTACGGAAGCTTTCAAAATCATCCTGTCTGACGAGAAAGTAAAAGGCATTTTCGTCAACATTTTCGGCGGCATCATGAGATGCGACGTTATCGCGGAAGGCGTTATTGCGGCTGCAAAAGAGCTTGGCCTTGACCGTCCGCTTGTCGTTCGCCTGGAAGGCACGAACGTTGAGCTTGGCAAGAAGCTGCTGAACGAATCCGGCCTTAACATCGTCGCAGCTGATTCCATGGCTGACGGCGCGCAAAAAATTGTCGCACTCGTAAAATAAAGCCGCTGAACCTGCGGCTGACGATACGCATACGAATTCAATCAGGGGATGTGAGTTAAGTTGAGTATTTTGGTCAATAAGGATACAAAGGTCATCACTCAAGGCATAACAGGCAAAACTGGCATGTTCCATGCCAAGGGAGCTCTCGACTACGGCACGCAGATGGTAGGCGGAGTAACGCCTGGCAAAGGCGGCACGAACGTTGACATTACGCTGGAGAACGGCTCCGTCGTTTCCCTGCCGGTATTCAACACCGTTCTGGAAGCCAAAAACGCAACGGGCGCTACGGCATCCGTTATCTATGTTCCGCCAGCATTCGCAGCTGATTCCATTTTGGAAGCCGTCGATGCTGAGTTGGATCTGGTCATCTGTATTACAGAAGGCATTCCGGTTCTGGACATGGTGAAAGTGAAGCGTTACATGGAAGGCAGCAAGACGGTTTTGATCGGACCGAACTGCCCAGGCGTAATTACGCCAGGAGAATGCAAAATCGGCATCATGCCGGGCTACATTCACACTGTTGGCCATGTAGGCGTCGTATCGCGCTCCGGAACACTGACTTATGAAGCGGTTCATCAGCTGACGACTCGCGGCATCGGTCAATCTTCCGCAGTCGGTATCGGCGGCGATCCGGTGAAAGGCTCCGAGTTCATCGATATTCTGAGTCGTTTCAACGACGACCCTGACACCTACGCGGTTATCATGATCGGCGAGATCGGCGGCACGGCTGAGGAAGAAGCAGCTGAGTGGATCAAAGCGAACATGAAGAAGCCGGTTGTTGGCTTCATCGGCGGCGCAACGGCGCCTCCGGGCAAACGTATGGGCCATGCAGGCGCGATCATCTCCGGCGGCAAAGGTACTGCAGCCGAGAAAATCGCTACGCTGGAAGCTTGCGGCATCAAAGTAGCTCCAACTCCATCGGAGATGGGCTCCACGCTTGTAAGCGTTCTGGAAGAGCAAGGCTTGCTGGAGAAATGCATCACTCGCAAGTAAACATATGATGAAGGTAAGCAACCTTTGGACACCATTCACGGTGTCTGAAGGTTGCTTTTTTTTGTTTGATCGGTATCTACCGACTTGAATGCTGATCGTTCAGTATAGAACTTGGCTAATGGATGTTTTTCATGGAGAGAATCACGGATTCACGCCGTATAAGCTTGGACGTCCAACCTGGGACGGCTTACAAATTTGGCGGCCGACTTGCATTCTGCTTCTCCGTAACGCACAATAGATAGGAATGCAGGCCGGCCCGAAAGAAATGAGGGCTGGTTATATGGATAACGAGCATAGGTTGCGCAGAAGAATGGTCATTGCCTATTATGAACTGCCAGGCATTGGCTGGCATGCCGTTGAGAAAGCGGTGCGTCATCGGTTGTGGCGCAAGCATGACTGGACTTTGCAAGAGCTGCTGGACATCGGTCTTAAGCAGGAGCAAGCGGAGAAGACGGAGTGCTTTTTTCGAGATGCTGCCCGGAGGGAAGCGGCGGGAGCAGGAGCGCTTGAGGATCGAGATGATGTAGCTGTCCTTACGCCTTTCGATGTTGAGTATCCTTCCATACTGCTGGAGATCGCGCAGCCTCCCTGGGTATTATACGCCAAGGGGCGATTGGAGCTGCTGGAGCGTCCAGCTGTTGCGATGGTCGGTACGCGAGTGCCGACAGCCTATGGCAGACATATGGCTTCTGCTATCGCTCAGGAGCTCTCTGAGGCGGGGGTTACAGTTGTGAGTGGTCTTGCTCGGGGGATTGACTCCAAAGCCCATGAAGCGGCAATTGAGGGCCCAGGAGGCACGATTGCTGTTCTGCCAACGCCAATTGATACCTGCTATCCGGCAGAGAACGCTTCTTTATTCCGGCAATTGAGTGAAAAGGGCTTGCTGCTGTCGGAGACTCCGATCGGCACAAAGCTCCATCCTGGCCAATTTCATCAGCGCAATCGCATTATTGCAGCGCTCAGCAGGGCGACCGTTGTCGTCGAAGGTGCTCGCAAAAGCGGCTCGCTGATTACAGCCAAGCACGCGCTTCAGATGGATCGCGAGCTATTTGCTGTCCCAGGACAGATTACGTCTCCAAAAAGCGATGGGCCCAATGAGCTTATACGTGAGGGGAAAGCGCGATTGCTGAGCGAGACGCCGCAGATATTTGAAGAGCTGCCTTGGCTACTCGACCAAGCCGCCCCATTTGGGAGCAGCGGAGCGCATGATTCAGCGATGCTGGAGACAGAATCGCTAGAGCCGGAGGAGCGCAAATTAATTGCTTTTTTGCAGGATCAACCCTTATCCATTAATGAATTGCACGAGCTGTCCGCTATTCCGTTTGGACATTTGAACGCACTTCTGCTAAATTTATGTATAAAACGGAAAATCGAGCTTCAGCCCGGTTCCATATATATAGCATTGTAACTTGTCGTAGAGAGAGGAGGCACCTCGCATGGCAGATTCATTAGTCATTGTCGAATCACCGGCCAAAGCCAAAACGATTGGAAAGTATTTGGGCAGCAAATATATCGTAAAAGCGTCCATGGGTCATATCAGGGATTTGCCTAAGAGCCAGATCGGCGTCGAGGTCGAAAATGATTTCAATCCGAAATACATTACGATTCGCGGCAAGGGCAGCGTGCTGAAAGAATTGAAGGATGCCAGTAAAAAAGTGAAAAACGTCTTTCTAGCGGCTGACCCCGATCGCGAGGGAGAAGCGATCGCCTGGCATTTGGCCCATTACCTGGAGCTGAACGAAAAAGATACTTGCCGCGTCGTATTTAATGAAATAACAAAGCAAGCCGTTAAGGATGCGTTCAAGCATCCGCGGAAAATCAACATGGATTTGGTTAACGCCCAGCAGGCGAGACGGATATTGGATCGTCTGGTAGGCTATAAGATCAGTCCTTTATTATGGAAGAAAGTCAAAAAAGGGCTGTCTGCCGGACGGGTGCAATCTGTCGCGGTGAAGCTGATCATTGATCGCGATAATGAGATTGACGCGTTCGTGCCGGAAGAATATTGGTCGATTACAGCAAAGCTGAGCCATGGAGGCATTGCATTCGAAGCCAAATATCATTCCATTCTTGGAGAGAAGCGTGAGCTTGGCAAGGAAGCCGATGTGCAGGAAGTGCTGCAGGCTATGGGCGGCAATCCGTTCACCGTAGCCCAAGTGAAGGAGAAGGAGCGCCTACGCAATCCGGCTCCTCCATTCATTACAAGCTCGCTTCAACAGGAAGCGGCACGCAAGATCGGGTTCCGCGCATCGAAGACAATGTCCGTAGCTCAGCAGTTGTATGAGGGTGTCGAGCTTGGGAAAGAAGGTACGGTGGGTCTCATTACGTATATGAGAACGGATTCGACCCGGATCTCTCCTGTAGCCCAAGAAGAAGCAAAAGAATATATCGTCGACAAATACGGACCGGATTACGCACCGGAGCAGCCGCGTGTCTACACCAAGAAGAACAGCAATGCACAAGATGCGCATGAGGCGATCCGTCCGACATCGATTCTACGTGATCCGGAGACGATGAAGCCATTTCTTTCAAGAGATCAATTCCGGTTGTACAAACTGGTATGGGAGCGTTTTGTCTCCAGCCAAATGTCCTCCGCGATTCTTGACACGATGACTGTCGATATGGAATCCGGCAAGACGGTGTTCCGCGCTACTGGCTCCAAGGTGAAATTCGCCGGGTTTATGAAGGTGTATGTTGAGGGCAATGATGACGGCACCGTTGAAGAACACAAGTTTTTGCCGCAGCTTGCAGTTGGCGACGTCATCCAGTCGGACAGCATCGAGCCTAAGCAGCACTTCACACAGCCGCCTCCAAGATATTCAGAGGCAAGGCTCGTCCGAACGCTGGAGGAGCTGGGCATTGGCCGGCCAAGTACGTACGCGCCTACGCTGGAGACGATCCAGAAGCGCGGGTATGTAGCGATGGAAGAAAAGAAATTTATGCCGACAGAACTTGGTGATCTGGTCATTCAGTTGATGGAGGAGTTTTTCCCCGAGATTCTGGATGCGGAGTTTACGGCTAACATGGAAGGCAACCTCGACCATGTCGAGGAAGGAACGGAAGATTGGGTAAAGGTACTGGCTAATTTCTATGATTCCTTCGAGAAGCGGCTTGAAGTTGCAGAAGAAGAGATGAAAGAAATTGAGATACAAGACGAGGTATCCGATGAGATCTGCGAGAAGTGCGGCAGACATCTGGTGTACAAGATGGGGCGCTTCGGCAAGTTCCTGGCATGCTCGGGCTTCCCGGAATGCCGGAATACAAAGCCGATCGTCAAAGATATCGGAGTCGACTGTCCGAAATGCGGTGAAGGCCATATTATCGAGCGGCGCAGTAAGAAGGGCCGCATCTTCTATGGCTGCGACCAGTATCCGGGCTGCGATTATGTATCCTGGGATAAGCCGACCGGCAAGCCGTGCCCGAATTGCGAGGCCATGCTTGTCGAGAAGCGAAATCGCAGCGGCGTAAAGCTGCAATGCGTTTCCTGCGATTATTCGGAGGAAGTACAGGATGATGATCAGGAAGAACAGGCGTAGGGTTTGTAACATGGCCTCGCGCTGACTTGCATATCGCACACACGTAACCACACGTCCTCCCTGCATCAGGGAGGATGATGTTGTTTGAAGGACTTCCTCAGGCTTGGCACAGTTTGCCAAGGCAAGTTTATTATTTGCATATAAAACGCACATTTGGCGCTCTTGTTGATTCTATATTAGATCAGCCGTCCCGATTGTGGTATAATCGATCGTCTGCGCCTTGCAATATCATTTATGAAATGAAAAATAGCATCACGCGATGCAGAACTATTCATAATTACGAATCGCCTTATAGCAAAAATAAAGAATCTTAAAAACCCACCAAGGGTTAATCGCGCGAGCTTGGAGCTTGTCTCCGGGCATTGAGCTGAGTCACACGAATGGTTGCCAGTAGATGGGTTGTATCTGAGTACAAACTGGAGCTTGTCCCGAAAGGGGCTGTTCGCACGAACTGGAGCTTAACCGAAAGGTTTGTTTGCACGATCTGGTGCTTGACTGAAAGGTTGTTCGCATAAACTGGGCTTGTCCCGAAGGGGCTAAGCGTTCTATGCAGGCAGGCTCAACAAATCCTCGCTGTAGGTATGTTCGTCATTCAGGCGGGTGTCCAGAGGGGCGCAGCACCTTGGGGCCCTCCCTTGGAAGGGAGGGTTTGGGAGGGTTCGAAATCCCTTGGGAGGGTTCGAAATCCTTTTAAGGGTTTTGGGTTTTAATTCACGGAAAGGAATGAACACCATTGACACAGAAAGTAACCGTAATCGGAGCAGGACTTGCCGGAAGTGAAGCCGCTTGGCAAATCGCCTCGCAGGGCGTGCCCGTTACTTTATATGAAATGCGCCCGGTAAGACAGACACCGGCCCATCATACGAATCAATTCGCTGAGCTCGTATGCAGCAATAGCCTTCGCGCTAATGGCTTGGCTAATGCAGTAGGCGTATTGAAGGAAGAAATGCGCATGCTGAACTCTATTATCTTAAGCAGCGCTGATCTTCATGCGGTGCCTGCAGGCGGGGCGCTTGCGGTTGACCGCGACGGATTCTCCGGTGAAATTACGAGCAGGCTCCATAATCATCCGCTTATTGAGGTGCGTAATGAAGAAGTAACGGAAATTCCGCAAGACGGCATCACAGTAATTGCTACCGGTCCGCTTACGGCGCCGGATCTCTCCAAGCAAATACAGGGTTTGCTTGGCGAAGAATACTTCTACTTCTACGATGCGGCAGCTCCGATTATAGACAAAGAATCGATTGACATGAGCAAAGTCTATTTGGCGTCCCGATATGACAAAGGCGAAGCTGCTTATTTGAACTGCCCGATGACCGAAGAAGAATTCAACGTGTTCTACGAAGCCATCATCACAGCTGAGAAGGCGGAGCTTAAGGAATTCGAGAAAGAAATTTATTTCGAAGGCTGCATGCCGATCGAGGTTATGATGAGCAGGGGCAAGCAGACTGCTTTGTTTGGCCCGATGAAGCCTGTGGGACTGGTCAACCCACATACGGGCAAGCTTCCTCATGCGGTTATCCAATTGCGTCAGGATAATGCTGCGGGTACGCTTTATAATATGGTTGGCTTCCAAACCCACTTGAAGTGGGGCGAGCAGAAGCGCGTATTCTCGCTTATTCCAGGGCTTGAGAATGCGGAGTTTGTCCGCTATGGCGTCATGCACCGCAATACGTTCATCAACTCGCCCAAATTGCTGAAGCCGACTTACCAGACTCAAAACAGGGATACACTATTTTTTGCCGGTCAAATGACGGGCGTGGAAGGGTACGTCGAGTCGGCTGCATCGGGTCTGATTGCGGGCTTGAACGCCGCTCGTGTGGCGAAGGGACTCGAACCTCTCGTATTGCCTGAGCAGACTGCTCTAGGCAGCATGGCTCAATATATTACGACGGCAGATTTCAAGCATTTCCAGCCGATGAATGCTAATTTCGGCTTGTTCCCGCCGCTAGAGAAACGGATCAAGAACAAGAAAGAAAAAAATGAAGCGATTGCGAACCGCGCTTTGGAGCATATTGAGCAATTTAAACAGGAACATTTATCGTCGGCCGCCGTACAGTAACATAGAGGTGTTCAGCCTATCCGGCTGCGATTTGTTCTCAAAACAAGTATTTTGCAACACTATGAATCATAGTACTTAAGCATATGCGCCGGTTGCAACGGTTTGTACCGTAAGAGATGATCCTCTTCATTCGAGGGCGAATACGATTTCTTACTACTTGAAGGAGGCCTGGCCGATGGAAATGCAATTTCATGCGACGACGATCTGTGCGGTTCGTCATGAAGGAAAAGGAGCTATTGCAGGCGACGGTCAAGTGACGTTCGGCAATAGCATGGTGATGAAAAATACAGCGAAAAAGGTTAGACGTCTGTATCGGGGTCAAGTTGTTGCCGGGTTCGCTGGGTCGGTAGCGGATGCGATCACCTTGTTTGAGAAGTTCGAGGCGAAGCTGGAGGAGCACCACGGCAATTTGCAGCGTGCCGCCGTCGAATTGGCCAAGGACTGGCGTTCCGACCGCATCCTGCGCAAGCTGGAGGCAATGATGCTTGTCATGGATAAGAGCGGCCTCTTGCTCATCTCCGGCAACGGGGAAATCATTGAGCCAGATGATGATATTCTGGCTATTGGCTCCGGCGGAACGTTCGCCTTGTCGGCTGCCAGGGCGCTTAAGCGTCATGCACCTGGCATGGAGGCGAAAGAAATTGCGAAGTCGTCCCTGCAGATTGCGGCTGAGATATGCGTGTATACGAATTCGAATATTATTGTAGAAGAAATCGGCTAGTAGAAGAAGCGGAGGCGATGGAGAATGGGAAAAGACGCACTGACACCGCGCCAGATCGTCGCGGAGCTGGATAAATATATCGTTGGCCAGAAGGACGCCAAGCGTTCCGTTGCGGTAGCGCTTCGGAACCGTTATCGGAGAAGCAAGCTGGATGAGACGATACGGGATGAGATCGTGCCGAAAAACATCCTGATGATCGGGCCTACCGGCGTCGGCAAGACCGAAATCGCACGCAGGCTCGCCAAACTGGTCAAAGCGCCGTTCGTTAAGCTGGAGGCAACCAAGTTTACCGAGGTCGGATACGTCGGCCGTGATGTGGAGTCGATGGTCCGTGATTTGGTGGAGATCGCGATTCGCATGGTCAAGGCGGAAAAAACAGAAGGCGTCAAGGATAAGGCGGAGAAACTGGCTAATGAGCGGATCGTTCTGCTGCTTGCTCCTTCCGCGGTGAAGCCGAAGTCGAATAAAAATCCGTTCGAGATGTTGTTCGGCGGCGGCAGCGAAGAGAAGGAAGAGGAGAAAGACCAAGAACAGGATCATTCTCTGCAAGCCAAACGTTATCAAATCCGTGAGCAGCTAGAGGCAGGAAATCTTGAGAATGAAGTGATTGAGATTGAAGTGGAGGACACGTCGCCTAATATGCTCGATATGCTATCGGGCCAAGGTCCCGAAGGCATGGGTATGAATATGCAAGAGCTCTTCGGCCAGCTGATGCCTAAAAAGCCTAAAAAACGTAAGCTCCCTGTGAAAGAAGCGCGCAAAGCGCTCATTCAGGAAGAGGCGAACAAGCTGATCGACATGGACGACGTCATCTCGGAATCGATCATTCGCGCTGAACAAAGCGGCATTATCTTTATCGATGAGATCGATAAGATTGCCAGCCCTTCACGCGGTTCAGGTCCTGATGTGTCCCGTGAGGGCGTGCAGAGAGATATTCTGCCGATTGTTGAGGGATCAACCGTCATGACTAAGTATGGCCCGGTCAAAACGGACTACGTGTTGTTCATTGCGGCAGGAGCTTTCCATGTTGCCAAACCTTCGGATCTTATTCCGGAGCTGCAGGGACGGTTCCCGATCCGGGTGGAGCTGACTAGCCTCAGCCTGGATGACTTTATTAGCATCCTCACCGAGCCAAGAAATGCGTTAACGAAGCAGTATACGGCATTGCTGCAAACGGAAGGCATTGAGGTGGAGTTTTCGCCGGAGGCGATCCATGAGCTGGCGTCTATCGCCGCGGATGTGAATCGCAATATGGAGAATATCGGTGCGCGCAGACTCCACACGATATTGGAGAAGCTGCTAGAGGACCTTTCCTTTGAAGCGCCAGAGCTTTCTTTGGAGAAAATGACAATTACGCCGGAATATGTGCGCGAGAAACTTGGCAGCATTGCCAAAGATCGCGATCTGAGTCAATATATATTGTAGTGGTTACAGTTTTGGGAGGCATTTGGAAATGAGTTTATTGAACAAGACAAGAACGCTGAACCGGCTGCTCCAGCGAGCGGCCGGCAAAGCTCTCAGCTTCAGAGAAATGGCTGAGGTGCTATGCTCTACCGTGCAAAGCAACGTATTCGTCGTAAGCCGCAAAGGCAAAATTTTGGGTTCAGCAGCCGTGGACGTGTATGATCATGATTTTATCCGTAATCTTACGGGGGACGAGCTTCGCTTCTCGCCAGAGACGAATGCCAGTTTCCTGGAGACAGGAGAATCGATGACTAACGTCAAGCCTGAGCCGGACATGTTCCAGTCGCTGACACGCCTGGGGGACCAGGAAATAATGACAGTAGTACCGATTATTGGTGGCGGTGACCGGCTTGGCACGCTTGTGCTGACTAGGCCATCAGGCTCATTTAATGATGATGACTTGGTTCTTGCCGAATATGGGTCGACGATCGTCGGAATGGAGATTTTGCGTGAGCGCGCTGATGAGATTGAGCAGGAGGTTCGCAGCCGCGCCGTTGTCTCTGTTGCGGTAGGATCATTGTCCTTCAGCGAACTTGAGGCCGTAGAGCATATCTTTGAAGAGCTGGACGGGAAGGAAGGCCTGCTGGTCGCATCGAAGATTGCAGACCGCGTGGGCATTACACGTTCCGTGATCGTCAATGCGCTGCGCAAGCTGGAGAGTGCAGGCGTCATCGAGACGAGATCACTCGGGATGAAGGGGACCTATATCCGGATTTTGAACCATCAGCTGCTGCAAGAGCTCGAAAAGATAAAATCATAGGACCTAGTCCGATTTAACCATGGAAGCCCTATCTTTTAATCAAAGATAGGGCTATTTTCTTATTGTAATAATTTAGGGAATTGATGAAGATATTCGTGTCAGCAATAATCGACAGATTTATCTCATTTTTTTAATGTTTTTATGTCGAATGAAGAAGGAATGAAGATTATTCTGTTGAATAGGTAACTTAAGATTTCTATAGCGAAAGTGGTGAAACTACATGAAATTGTTGAATGGCGCAGCATTTCAACGGATGGAGGCTGCGGCCTATGCTGCAGAAATCAGGCAGCGCGTCATCTCGAACAATATTGCTAACGCCGAGACGCCGCATTTCAAACGATCAGAGCTAGTATTCGAGCAATTGCTAGAGGAAACGATGGGGCCAGAACGTAAATTGGCGGGTCGAAGCAGTGACAGCAGACATATTTCGATCGGCTCGAACGCTTCCAGATTGCCTGTTGCTGAGGTCGTAACCGACGAATCGACTACCATGAACAACAATAAGAACAACGTCGACCCTGATCGTGAGATGTCACTTCTTGCCAAGAACCAACTGAGCTATTATTTGTATACCCAGCAAATTAATCATGATCTGAAAATGATGCGTACCGCAATAGAAGGGAGGGGCTAGACGATGAAATTGTCAACGGGATTTGATGTAAGCGCATCGGCGCTAACGGCGCAGCGCATGCGGATGGATGTCATCTCCTCCAATATTGCCAATGCCGAGACAACACGCGGAAGCTTCGTTAACGGAAAGTTCGAACCGTATAAGCGGAAGCTGGTCGTGTTGGAACCGAATGGGCAATCATTTTCGAATGTCCTTGCCAATGAGATGGGGCGCAATGGAACTGCTCAAGGGGTAAAGGTAAGCCGCATTCAAGAAGACCAGACGCCAAACAAGCTGGTATACAATCCAACTCACCCCGATGCAGATGAAAGTGGTTATGTACATATGCCGAATGTTGACGTAGCAAAGGAAATGGTAGATATGATTGCAGCATCGAGAGCCTATGAGGCGAACGTCACAGCGATCAACGCCACAAAGTCGATGTTTATGAAGGCGCTCGAGATCGGCCGAGCTTAAATCCGTAATAGACCGGAGGGAATATAATGATTCAATCGATGTCACTGGGCCCGGTGGCCCCAGCTAAGATGGTACAGACCAAGCCGATTGAGCAAGCGACTCCGGCTGAGTTGACACAGAGCTTTGGTCAGTACCTGCAGAAGGCGCTTGAGAGCGTCGGCGCTCAGGAGAAAAACGTTCATAAAATGAATGATCAATATTTGGTCGGTCAGGTGGACGTGACGCAGGTGCTTCTGGCGGCAGAGCAGGCTCATCTCAGTTTGCAGTTTACCTCACAAGTCCGCAACAAGGTTGTTGAGGCATATCAAGAAATTATGCGGATGCAAATTTAATCGTACTTTTTTCCTAGCAAAGTATTTGGGTGAGGTGACAATGTGAACGAGAGATTCGCCCAATATCGCGAACGGCTCAAGCTGTTCTGGAGCCAGATGGGCAGAAAACAAAAAATATGGTTGGGGGCATCTATTAGCGGATTGTTGTTGGCGGTCATCCTGCTGACAATCGTGTTCACGAGAACGGAATATGAACTCGCGTTTCAAAATCTGGATGCGACAGATTCTGCAGCGGTCATGACTTATTTGGACGCGAACAGTATTCCATATAAGCTTGAGGCAGGTGGCACAAGCATTATGGTTCCAAGCAATGTGGCATCCCGAGTGAAAGTGGATGCAGGCTCTCAAGGCTTGGTGCAGAACGGTTCTATCGGCTTTGAAATTTTTAGCTCCAATTCGTCTAAGCTTGGCACAACGGAAAATGAATTCAATGTGCTTTACCAGAATGCGCTCAATGGCGAAGTTCAGAAATTGCTTAACGGATTGCAAGGGGTTGAAAATTCCAAGGTTTTGATCAACTCGCCGGAGGAAAGTGTATTTCTGAGACCGGAAGATGCGACTAAAGCATCGGCTGCGATTGTCATGCAATTCAAGCCTGGCTACAGACCGAATCAAAAAGAAATCGACGGCTATTACAATTTGGTGAGAGCTACAGTGGCTGATCTTGCGATCAAGGACATCACGATTTCTTCCAAGCAGCATGGCGAACTGGTTTCCTCTGAGGCAGGGGGAGTCGGAACAGGGAGTACAGACCTGGTTGAGTTGCAGTTCCAAATTCAAAGCAAATACGAGTCGGACCTTAAGAAGAATATCCAGGAGTTTCTTGGTCGTATGGTAGGCACCGACAATCTGGTGGTCAGTATCTCCAGCAGCATGAACTTTGATAAGAAGCTGACACAGGAGAGCCTGGTTAGACCTCTGCAAAATAACAACAACAATGGCATTGTTCTGAGTGAAGAGTTGAACAGCTCGTCTTCAACGGGATCTTCCGCGCAAGCGGGTGGAGTAGCAGGGACGGGCGAGACAGATATACCGGGTTATGAAGCGGCCGGACAAGGCAGCAATTCGTCAGAATCAAACTCGCAAGTTCGGAATTATGAATTTGACCGAATCAATAACAATATCGAATCTGGGCCTTTTGTCCTAAAAGACTTGTCCATCAGTATTGGTGTTGAAGCAGCGCAGCTTAACGACGAGGATTCTAGAGCGGCAATTACCAATTACTTGACTACTTTGGTTCGCTCCCAGCTCGCTGATTCGGGACAGGATGTTAATGATGACGCTCTAATCAACAAAAAAGTTTCGCTTATCGCAAGAAATTTTGCGGAAAGTGCCACGGCAACTCAAACAAGCGGTCTTTCCATGCCTTGGGCAATCGGCATCGGCGTTGCTGCGCTGGCCATTATCGGCGGACTCGTCGTTATGCTCACACGCAGACGGAAACAGGCGCAAGTTGAGGAAGTGGAGATGGCTGCTGCTCCTTCTAAAATGGAGTATCCGACACTTGATTTTGAAAGTGTCAATAACGACAGCCAAGCACGTAAAAATCTTGAAACACTCGCCAAACGCAAGCCTGACGAATTCGTCAACCTCCTTCGCACCTGGCTTGTGGATGAATAGAGGTGCTGTAATTGTCTAAACCAACGCAAGGCTTATCGGGACGCCAGAAGGCGGCAATCTTGTTAATTACACTAGGTCCTGAAGTGTCGGCGCAAATCTTCAAGCACCTGCGAGATGAAGAGATCGAACAGCTTACTCTTGAAATTGCGAATGTACGGAAAGTCGACAGCCATGATCGAGAGCTGATCCTGAGTGAATTTCATCAGATCTGTCTGGCGCAGGAATATATATCGCAAGGCGGCATTACGTATGCCAAAGATATTTTGGAAAAGGCGCTTGGCGAAGCGAAAGCTCTGGAAGTTATCAATCGTCTGACGGCAACGCTTCAAGTACGACCGTTTGACTTCGCTAGAAAAGCAGAGCCGACGCAAATCCTGAACTTTATCCAAAATGAAAACTCGCAAACGATCGCACTCGTGTTATCGTATCTGCAATCCGAGCAGTCATCGCAAATTCTGTCTTCCTTGCCGCAAGACAAGCAGGCGGATGTTGCAAGAAGAATTGCGCTTATGGATAGCACATCACCGGAAGTTATCTCTCATGTTGAGCGGGTGCTGGAGCAGAAACTATCGGCGACGGTTACACAGGACTATACGAATGCGGGCGGTATTGATTCAATCGTACAAATATTGAACGGCGTAGACCGCGGTACGGAACGGACCATTCTCGATGCGCTTGAGATTCAAGATCCGGAGCTGGCGGAAGAAATCAAAAAACGGATGTTCGTATTCGAAGATATCGTCAATATCGACAACCGTTCCATCCAGCGCATCATCCGGGATATCGAAAACGCAGATTTGCAGCTTGCGCTCAAGGTGGCAAGCGAAGAAGTTCGCGAAGCGATCTTCCGCAATATGTCCAAGCGTATGGCCGAGACGTTCAAGGAAGAAATGGAATTCATGGGTCCTGTGCGGCTGCGTGACGTGGAAGAAGCCCAAACCCGAATCGTGGCTACGATTCGCAGGTTAGAAGAATCGGGTGAAATCATCATCGCACGCGGTGGAGGAGATGATATCATTGTCTAATTTGATTAAATCTTCCAGTGTTATTCCATTGGATCAACTGAAGCAGCTGAAATGGCTCAATCCTTACCAGGAGCCTGAACGCTCCGATATGGACATGGAGCCGCTCGCGGAACCGGGTCCAGACGAAGAAACGGTGATGCTCCGGGATCAGATTTTGGAGGATGCCGAAACATTTGCTGAAAATCGACTTCAGGAAACCGCGCAGGAATGCGAGAAGATGCTCGCTGATGCACAAGCCCAGATCGATGTATGGTGGCTCGAAAAACGGGAGGCAGACGAGCTTGCCTCTACAGAAGCCAGGACATCCGGCTATGAGCAAGGTTACGCTGAAGGGAAAACAGCATCCGAGGCGCAATTGCGCGAGAACTGGGAATCCAAAATTTCGGAAGCAGCTGAAGTGCTACAGCACGCTTACGCTTCACGAGAACAGATCATTCAGGAGGCCGAGCCGTTCCTGGTGGAACTTAGCTGTGCTATAGCCGAGAAGATTATCGGCCAACAGCTGTCGCTAACACCGGATGTAACGATTGATATGATTCGCCGCTCATTATCCCGCAGACGGGAGCAAGGCGTAATTACGCTATGTGTAGCTCCTTCGCAGCTGACATTCGTACAGGCTGCACGCGAAGAGCTCCATGCGTCGATTGATTCACAAGCGGAGCTTCAGATCTTGCCGGATTCTTCGGTCAAGGATAACGGTTGTGTCATACGCTCCGCTTACGGCAGCATTGACGCAAGAATCGATACCCAATTGTCGGAGATTAAACGCGAGCTGATCGCGCTTGCCCATCAGAACGATGAAAGAGGACATGCGGATGAACGCGAGTGATCTTGACGCCCTGAAGTATCTCGAACACCTTAGACCGCTTGACCCGGTTCGCGTGAATGGCAAGGTGACGCAGGTTATCGGACTGACCGTTGAATCAGAAGGACCGGACGCGAGCATCGGCGATCTATGTTATATCTATCCGTCGAAAAGCGCTAAGCCGCTGAAAGCGGAAGTGGTTGGCTTTCGGGACAACAAGGTTATCCTGATGCCTCTGGGCGATCTGCATTCCATTAGCCCGGGCTGCGATGTTGTCGGTACTGGCAAACCGCTTACCGTACAGGTAGGCTCCGAGCTGCTTGGCAAAGTGCTGGACGGGCTCGGCAATCCGCTCGACGGTTCGTACTTGCCTAGCCGGATGCATCACTATTCGACCCATAATGAGCCAAGCAATCCGCTCAGCCGCCCCCGGGTGACAGAGCCGCTAAGCATCGGCGTGCGGGCTATAGATGGACTGCTGACTGTCGGCCAAGGCCAACGGGTTGGCATTTTCGCAGGTTCCGGGGTCGGCAAGAGTACACTGCTAGGCATGATTGCCAGAAATACATCAGCGGATGTAAACGTCATTGCTCTTATCGGTGAACGCGGCCGCGAGGTGCTGGAGTTCATCGAGAAGGATCTGGGTCCGGAAGGGCTTGCAAGATCTGTGGTTATTGTAGCTACTTCCGACCAGCCTGCGTTGATCCGGATGAAAGGCGCGTTAATCGCAACGACCATTGCGGAATACTTCAGGGATCGCGGTCTGAACGTCATGTTGATGATGGATTCCGTTACGCGTTATGCGATGGCCCTGCGTGAAGTCGGACTCGCTATTGGCGAACCTCCCGCTACAAGAGGTTATACGCCGTCTGTATTCGCCGCACTGCCCAAGCTGCTGGAACGTGCTGGGACGGGACCGACAGGTTCGATTACCGCATTCTACACAGTTCTGGTAGACGGCGATGATATGAATGAGCCGATTGCCGATGCGGTACGGGGCATTCTGGATGGACATATTGTGCTCAGCCGCCATTTGGCGCATAAGGGACATTTTCCCGCTATCGACGTACTGGCATCCGTCAGCCGCGTCATGAAGGAAATTGTGACCGAAGAGCAGCAGGATGCAGCTAATGATCTGAAACGACTTCTTTCTATTTATAAGGATTCGGAAGACTTGATCAATATTGGGGCGTATCAACAAGGTTCCAACAAAGAAATTGATCTTGCTCTCGAATATATCGACGCCATTCATTCCTTTACGAGGCAAAAGACGAATGAAAAAGTGACGCTTAGCGAATCGCAGGAACGATTGGTGAACGAATTTCACAGGAGTTGAGTCATAGGTGGCTTCCTTTCATTATTCTTTTCAAAAAGTCGTTGATTTGAAGACAAGCCAAAAGACCCAGCAGGAATGGCTGTTATCAAGTGCGTTGGGAGCTCTGTCAGCAGAGGAGAAGTCGCTGCATGAGCTACAGGAGACGAAGCTTGAATGGGAAGAGCGGCTTCAAGCGGCTTCGCAACGTGCTGTGCCGCTTGCGGAATTGCAGATCATTGGTCAATATCTGGATTATCTGCAGACTTGTATCGAGAGCAAGCTGCTGGATGTGAAGAAGGCAGAGCGGGTCGTCGAGCAGAACCGCTCGAAGCTGGCGGACAGAATGAAAGATGAGAAAGTATGGCTCAAAGCAAAAGACCATGCCATGGATCGCTTCCGGCAAGCGCTGCAGCTCAAGGAGCAGAATGAGCTGGATGAAATGGCAACTGTCCGCTTTATCATGCCAACCCCATAAGTGAAGCGTAACACCGGCTAGAGGAGTGAGTGGAATTGGCGGATAAAGAAGTAGAAAAACAAGGCTACAACGCATTTGAACGATTGATGTTCATGTTAATACCCATCCTGTTTGTCATCGTGCTGCTTGGCGTGCTCTATGCGATGTTCGATTCAGACTTCCGCAATCGTGCGCTGGAATTCGGACAATCCATTCCTGTTGTCAAAAATGTGCTGCCTGAACCAAAGGTGACCGGAGGCTCTATGGATGACAGTCAGATCCGCTCCATTAAAATGATGGAGAAGATCGAAGAGCTTGAGACGGAGCTTGCCTCCGTCAAGCAGGAATTGGCTGTTGCAAATGGGGAAAAAGGTGCTCAAACAAATGCGGTTCAGGATTTGCAGTCGGAGAACGCGCTTCTGAAGCAGCAGACCGAAGACAAAAGGTTGGAAGACGAGGAATATGCGGCCAAGATTACGGAACTCGCCAGCATGTTCTCAAAGATGACGCCAAGCAAGGCCGCTCCTATTGTACAGAACATGACGACGGATGAGATCGTATTGCTGTTCTCCTCCATGAGACCGGATGACCGGGTGCGCATTATGGAGAAGATGGATCCGCGCATTGCGGCTGAGGCTACCATGAAGCTGAAGGACAGTCAAAATGCGAAGGATATGCAGATTGCCGCCTTGCAAGCCCGACTGGACAAAACGGAGAAGGCGGAAGAGAAGCCGGTATCGGCTACGCTTAATCAGGAACAGCTTAATGCAACCTTTACCTCAATGGATGCGAAGAGCGCAGGGGAGATGCTTATCAAAATGATGGAGATCAGCCCAAGCAAAGTGATCCGGATTTTGAATTCAGTAGAAGATGCGGCACGATCCGCAATTTTGACGGAGATGTCCAAAGCGGATAAAACAGCGACGGCGAATATCATGACGAAGCTGATGTCCGGCACATAAGGTTATGGGACTCCTTCCAGACACTATTGAACGGGAAAGGAGGTGAATACATATGGAAATGATCATTCCAGGCATGGCCGTTACAGGACAGGCATCCGCGATCAGCGGAACGGCAACGACGAAAACAGGTACAGGTACAGGAGCGGAAGGCAGCTTCAAGCAAGCGCTTGTACAGCAAATCGTCGGCGAGTCGACTCCATCGGGCACATCCGCACAACAAGCGGGACTTCTTGGCGTTATTACGCCTCAGAATACGGTTGTAACTCTGAATGCAGCTGAAGCAGCTGTCTCAACAGAAGACCTGATGTCACTGATCGACGGATTGATGGACAAGCTGGATGCCGCAACGGAGAATGAGGGTACAGATTCCGGCAGCATGCTGGATCAGCTGCAATCGATGTTGTACGCGCTCCAGGCTTTGCTTGCCTTGCTCGGAATTCCAACCCCGCGCACCTCGAATAGTGCATGGGATACGGAAGAGTCAGGCGGCATGGCTCAGAATGCTCAAGCGCTTGAACAGACAAAAGCAAGCATGCAGGTTGGACTTATTCAATTGCAAACGCTGCTGCAGCAAGGTTCGTTGAAGCAAGTTCAAGGACAAGAGCCGCTCACGCTCATCGCCAATCAATTGCAGGCTATGTCCGCGGCTCTGGAGACGGATGAATCTGGCAAGAAGAATGGAGCTCTGAAAGCCGATGCTGATGCATTGCCTTCATGGCTAGTGGCTCAACCTGCTTCTTCCAAGGATGCAAGTGCTCTTCTGCAGAGATTATCTCAGCAGACTGTACATCCGTCAGCTCTTCAGGCGGTAATGTCTGCGTTGAGCGAGGGACAAGCGGTTCAAACGCAAGCTGACCCTCAAGCTCAAGTTCCTGCAGATCAATCGGCTGCTGCTCAGTTGCCGCTTGTAGGTCCGCATAATGTTCGTGACTTTGCACCGCTTCTTGCAAGATCGGCTGCGCCTACCGCGTTTGTGCTCGCAGACAGTTTTGCTGATACGATGAATGGGCTGATTGTTCAGAAGTTCAACATCCGCTCTGTAGACGGATTGTCAGAAGCCAAGCTTAAGCTGTTCCCTGAGCAGTTAGGACAGGTAGATGTGCGCATTTCGATGCAGAACGGCGTCTTGACAGCGATGTTCCAGACCGACACAGCCAAAGCCAAAGATCTGCTGGAAAATCAGATGGCTCAATTGCGGGCAGCTTTGCAAGCACAGGGGCTGAACGTGGAGAAGCTTGAGGTGACGCAAAGTCCAGCATCTATGGAGCTGTCGCATCAGCAAGGCGGAGCAGGTCAACAAGGCAAGCAGGGCTCAGACAACCGTTCTGGCTTTGGGGAAGATGAGAATGTAACGGATAACGCGTTTGAATCCGAACTGGTCGAGCAAGCCGCGATTCAAGGATTGGGTTATGGACGCGCTATTAATGAAACGGCTTAACGGCTTATACGAGAAGCATCGATCGGAGGTGAATCGTAATGGCAGAAGGTGTATCTCCACGTTTGGTTTGGCCGGACTATCACAAAAACAATGTACAGGCGGCAGCTAAGCGAGAGCCCTCGGATACGCTGGGCAAAGATCAGTTTCTATCGATTCTGGTCGCGCAGCTCCGTAATCAGGATCCGATGCAGCCGATGCAGGACAAGGAGTTCATCGCACAGATGGCTCAATTTACATCTGTTGAGCAACTGATGAATATGAACACGGCGCTGACGCAAATGCGCAATAGCATTGGTTCGGCATCCAGCCTGATCGGCAAGTGGGTGCAATGGAATGAGTATGACGAAGCGGGCGGGATACAGACGCTTAGCGGCCAAGTCGAATCCATTGTATCGAAAGACGGCATCCTTTATTCCAGAATTGGGGACAAGGAAGTTGCGCTGGATTATCTGTTGTCTATCTCGGAGAGCGAACCTCAGCCACCGTCCACGGATGGCGACTCGGAAGAGGAGGCAACGCCATGAGCGACAGTATGAAGATCGGCCACTTGTATCCCATAAGAACTGCGCCGCTGCAGCTTGACAAGGCTGCGAGAGGTCAGCAGGGAAAGACGCCTTCATCTACTGAATTCCGAGATATGCTGGAATCGCAGGTATTGAAGTTCAGCCATCACGCCGAGATGCGGATGGAGCAGCGAGGGATTCAATTGCAGCCTGAATCGCTGACGCAAATCATGCGAGCGGTCGATGATGCTGCATCCAAAGGTGCAAAAGATTCACTCATTGTATTCAAGGATATTGCGATGATCGTGAACGTTCCGACGCGCACTGTCGTTACGGCGATGGATGGCAAGCAGATGCAAAGCAACGTTTTTACGCAGATTGACAGTGCTATTATTTTGTCTTGACAGAGGCTGGACCGTACAGGAGGCCTCAGGCTGCGGATCGACTGAAGCAGCCGTGAGTCAAATACAACCCATTGGAGGAATAAAGCATGCTCAGATCCATGTATTCAGGCGTTTCCGGTATGAGAGGGTTTCAAACCAAGCTTGACGTAATCGGTAACAATATCGCAAACGTGAATACCGTCGGTTTTAAAGCCGGTCGCGTTATGTTCTCGGACATCCTTAGCCAGACCGTGTCCGGCGTTACGGCTCCTGAGGAAGGCGAACGCGGCGGCGTTAACGCCAAGCAGATCGGTCTTGGCGTATCGATTGCTTCCATTGATACCATTCATACGGCAGGCAGCGCCATGACTACAAACCAGGCAAGAGACGTACGTATTGACGGCGATGGATTTTTTGTAGTTTCCGCTGGCGACGGCGCTGAGATGATGCTGACACGCGCAGGTAACTTCAACCTGGATGCGGCACGTCAATTGGTTACAGCTGATGGTTTGTTCGTACTCGGCATCGATGGCGCACCAATCGTACTGGATGAGGAAGTCACGGCATTCAGCATCAGCCAAGACGGCACCGTTCTGGGCGTTACGCCTGACGGCCAAGTAGAGGTAGCTCAGTTGGGACTCGCGAAGGTCGTTAACCCAAGCGGTCTTGAGAAGCTTGGCGGCAACCTGTATCGCATGACGGTCAACGCGAATCCGGACGGCGAGTTCGAGCTGCTGGCTGCCAATGACCCTGAATTCGGAACTGGCGCTATTATCTCTGGTCAGCTGGAAATGTCCAACGTCGACTTGACGGCTGAATTCACCGAAATGATCGTTGCACAGCGTGGATTCCAGGCCAACTCCAGAATCATTACGACTTCGGACGAGATTTTGCAGGAAGTCGTTAACCTGAAACGTTAATCGATAAGATAGGAATGAACTAAGCGGGAGGCTACCAGCCTCCCCTACATAAGAGGGGGGTAGCTGATGATTACCGTAACGCGTTTAAACGGAACGAAAGTAACAATAAATGCACTTTTTATTGAATTGATTGAAGAGGCTGCTGATACGGTTATAACGCTTACGACCGGCAATAAGCTGGTTGTTAAAGAGAAGACTAGCGAGCTCATCGAGCTGAATCAGCAGTTTCTTCAAACAATTGGCCTCGTTGCAGCGGCCCAAAAGAGTGAATAACAGGAGGGTCCTTCGACATGAAAAAAATGTTGCCTTGGTTAATAACCATTTTGCTATCCATTACGCTCATCGCAATCGTGGCCATATTTTTGTTCAACTCGCTGACTAAAGATCCGTCAGATGCAGAGGCGGCGAAAAAGCCTGTGAAGATCGAAGTATTGTCGGCGAAAGAACGCGTGGAGGTAACATCAGAGCTTAAGGATTTCCGTCGCAACCTAGCGGATTCCAAAAATGTTGTCATTGTTAGCTTTGCATTCCAACTGGATTCCAAGAAGACAAAAGAAGACTTCGACAAAGTGCTGGAGATCGAGATTAAGCCAATCATTAGCCGAACACTAGCAGATATGACGGCAGAAGACCTTAACGGATCTGTTGGCGAAGACGCGCTGGAAGCGAAACTGCTGAACCTGATTAACCCTGTCATGCCGAAAGGCAAGCTGGTGAAAGTAGAAATTACAAACATTATGGTCGCAAGAATGTAAATCCATCAGTAGCGAGATTCCTCGAAGGGGGTGAGAGAAGTGGTTGATGTTTTATCGCAGAACGAAATTGACGCGCTGCTCGCTGCGTTGTCCTCAGGTGAAATGGATGCTGAGGATTTAAAGAAGGAAGAAATTTCGCGCAAGGTTAGTGTATATGACTTCAAGCGTGCCGTTCGTTTCTCGAAGGATCATATCCGAAGCTTGACACGCATTCACGAAAACTTCGCGCGATATTTGACAACCTATTTCTCGGCGCAGCTTCGCACGTTTGTTCAGATTAACGTCGTTGACGTAGAACAATTGCCTTATGACGAGTTTATCCGCTCCATTCCGAAGATGACGATATTGAACATTTTCGAAGCTGAGCCGCTCGAGGGACGCATGGTGCTGGAGGTTCATCCGAACGTCGCCTACGCCATGCTGGATCGCATGTTAGGCGGACAAGGGATTGCGCCATCAAAAATCAACAATCTGACTGAAATTGAGACGACCATTATGGAGCGCATCTTCGCAAGAACGTTCGACAGCTTGCAGGAAGCGTGGAAGACGGTTATCGATATCTCGCCAAGACTCGAAGCGCTGGAGACGAATCCGCAGTTCATGCAGATCGTATCTCCGAACGAAACGATTGCACTTATTTCATTCAGCACCAAAATCGGCGATACAACGGGCATGATCAATCTTTGTATCCCGCATGTCGTGCTGGAACCGATTATGCCAAGATTGTCCGTCCATCACTGGTTTGTATCGCAGAAGAAGGAACGGATTCCGGAAGAGGTTGAAATTCTGGAACAACGCGTGAATAAAGCCAAGCTGCCAATCGTAGCAGAGCTGGGAGAAACCTCGATAACGATCCATGAGTTTTTGAACCTGGCAATCGGCGATGTGTTAACGCTCAATAAATCAGTTGATGAAGGTCTGAAAATAAAAGTTGGTGAGAAGTTGAAATTTATCGGCAGCCCTGGCTCAATTCGAGACAAGATGGCTGTTCAGGTGGAAGAGATTGTAAGCGAAGGAGCGGAAGAAGATTATGATGAGTAAGGATTATTTGTCACAAGAGGAAATTGACGCGTTACTTCGTCAATCCTCTAACGAACCAGATGACGTACAGTCTCCATCGAATGAAGTGCAGCTTTCCGATTACCTGTCCTCCATGGAGCAGGATGCTTTGGGCGAGATCGGCAACATTACATTCGGCAGCGCTGCTACTGCACTGTCAACCTTGCTGGGAAAAAAAGTAGACATTACAACGCCGCAAGTGACGCTGGTCAGACGCGAAGAGCTCGGCGATATTTTTCCTAAGCCTCATGTTGCGGTAAGCGTTCAATATGTTGACGGCTTCGAAGGCATCAATTCCCTGGTCATTCGTACGAAGGACGCCCAAGTCATCGCCGATCTCATGCTTGGCGGCGAGGGCGAAGTAATAGCTCAGGAGCTGAATGAAATTCATATCAGCGCTGTACAAGAAGCAATGAATCAGATGATGGGTTCGTCCGCGACGTCCATGTCTACTATCTTTAATCGATTTGTCAACATTTCACCTCCGGGCATTGATATTCTGGATGTGAACAACGGAGACGGTATGAATCACTTGCCGCCAGTTGACGTATTTATCAAAATTTCATTCCATCTGACGATTGGGGACTTGATCGACTCCACCATTATGCAGTTGCTTCCGGTTTCCTTCGCCAAGCAGATGGTTTCGACCCTGATGGGAACGATGGAAGAGCCATTAGCGCCGTCCGATGCGCCTGCAACCCAGCAAATTGCTGCGGCAGCGGAACAACAAGCGGCGGTGCAGCAGACAGCTGCAGCCAATGTGCCGGCGCCTCCGCCACCGATGACGCATCAAGCGCCTCCACAGCCTGCAGGACAGCCAGCAGCGGCTTACGATCCGTATGGTGCGCCTCCGGCCGGATTCGCTCAAAGCGCAAGTCGCAATGTAAATGTTCAGCCCGTACAATTCGCGAATTTCAGCCAGCCTCCATATGCGCCGACTGACGGAACGAATTTGAATTTATTGCTCGACATTCCGCTGAAGGTCACTGTAGAATTAGGAAGGACCCAGAAGCAAATTAAGGATATTCTGGAGTTGTCGCAAGGCTCTATCATCGAATTGGACAAGCTGGCAGGCGAGCCGGTTGACATTCTGGTCAATAACAAACTTATCGCCAAAGGCGAAGTCGTTGTTATCGATGAGAACTTCGGCGTTCGTGTTACAGATATCGTAAGCCAATGGGACCGCATTCAAAAATTACAATAACATCCTAGGAGGAAATGAAGATGGCAAACCGCATTCTTATCGTAGATGATGCTGCTTTCATGCGCATGATGATTCGCGATATCTTGTCTAAAAATGGTTACGAGGTAGTAGGTGAGGCCCCAGACGGCGCACAAGCTATTGAGAAATACAAGGAACTGAAACCAGACTTGATCACCATGGATATCACAATGCCTGAGATGGACGGAATCTCCGCCCTGAAGGAAATTAAAAAGATGGACGGCAACGCTAAAGTCATCATGTGTTCCGCAATGGGACAACAAGCGATGGTCATTGACGCCATCCAAGCAGGTGCCAAAGACTTTATCGTCAAGCCTTTCCAAGCTGATCGCGTAATTGAAGCTATCAAGAAAACGCTCGGCTAACGGCGTTTCTTATGGGGAAATCAACAATGCGCGCGGCGATCCTTACCATCATCGGGCTTGCGACTTTGCCAACAATCGCTGCTGCTGGCTCCAGCGGCAGCAACTCCGATATCGAGCAACCCATAGATATCGCTAATACAAGCCCAGGCGAGCTGCTGGGCAATATGGTTTGGGTTATGGTGGCGCTTGCCATCGTCATCACGCTAATCATTCTGGTTATCAAGTGGCTGTCGAGACGCAACCAGCTTTGGGGAGCCAATCGCTCGATGCGATCTTTAGGCGGCATAGCACTTGGTCAGAATAGCTCGGTCCAGGTCGTGGAGATCGGCGGCCGGATATACATCGTTGGAGTTGGCCAGCAGATTACGCTAATAGACAAACTTGTGGATGCTGAAGAAGCTGCCGAGCTTATCGCGTCTTTGGACAACCAGTCGAACACAGCCTGGTCGCCAAAGGATTTGACGAGTATGGTGAAGCAATGGCGGAATCGGCGTTCAGCACAGCCGGAACCGGGGAAAGAGCAATGGAATTCTTCTTCCTCGTCCTTCGAGCAGATGTTGCAAAACAAGCTGAACAAGCAATCTGACCGCAAACAGCAGCTTGAGGACATGCTGCAAGACCAAAACAAGAATGAACGGTTGATGGATCATGAGAAATAAGAGGTGGCTTTCTTTTACGGCTATCCTGCTGCTGTCCCTCCTCATACATACGCAAGCATTTGCTGAGCCGTTGCCCGATATCTCCATTAATATCGGAGGCAGCGAAGGGGAACAGCCGGGAACAAGCGCTTTGTCGCTTCTGCTGCTCATTACCGTACTAAGCATCGCGCCAGCCATTATGGTGCTTATGACGAGTTTTACCCGGATAGTCGTTGTACTTGGATTTGTACGTACTTCATTAGGCACACAGCAGATGCCTCCAAATCAAGTATTGATTGGATTAGCGTTGTTTCTTACTTTGTTCATTATGGCTCCGACGTTTGGGCAGGTGAACGAGGTGGCCTTACAGCCTTACCTGAAGGGCGAAATCTCTCAGACAGTGGCATTTGAGAAGGCTGCTGTCCCGATGAAGAAATTTATGTTCTCTCACACGAGGGAAAAAGACTTGCTTTTATTTATGAATTATACGAAAACGGAAAAGCCTGAGTCCTTCGAGGACATTCCGCTTACGGTACTCATTCCCGCTTATGCAATCAGTGAATTGAAAACAGCATTCCAGATGGGCTTTATGATCTTTATCCCTTTCCTCGTCATTGATATGATCGTAGCCAGTACGCTTATGGCGATGGGGATGATGATGCTTCCGCCAATTATGATATCACTGCCGTTTAAGCTGCTGCTATTTGTGCTGGTAGATGGCTGGTATTTAATTGTGAAGTCGCTGCTGCTCAGTTTCAATACATGATGAAAGCTGGAGGGGAACAGGATGAGTGCTGACTTTGTCATCGGATTGGCGGGCGAAGCTGTATATACGGTATTAAAAGCCAGCGCTCCGATGCTCGTTCTTGCGTTGGTTGTCGGCTTGATGATAAGCGTGTTCCAAGCAACTACGCAAATCCAGGAGCAGACGCTCGCTTTTGTTCCGAAGATTGTAGCTGTCTTTATTTCTATTATCGTATTTGGACCGTGGATTCTGAATACGGTTGTCGATTTCACTTACCGTATACTGAACAATCTTCATCACTATATCGGTTAGGTTGTGAGTGAATGAATGCAATCGTACAAGGTTTTCCTATTTTTTTGTTAATCTTTTGTCGAATTACTGCGTTTTTCGTCGTAGCTCCGGTATTTTCGTCGCGAGGCGTCCCGAATACCTTTAAGATTGGCCTCGGCTTTTTTATGTCATTTATGGTGTTCCTGTCGTATGGCATGAGCCAGACGATCGTACCGGACACAGCTGAGTATGTCATCGCCGTTTTGAGAGAGATTTTAATAGGTCTTATGATCGGTTTTGTCGTTTATCTGTTTTTTGCGGTTGTGCAGACAGCTGGTGCCTTTATGGATATGCAGATCGGCTTCGCAATGGCGAACGTCGTCGACCCCCATACTGGCGTGTCCGCGCCGCTGCTGGGCAATTTCAAGTACATGCTGATGCTGGTCGTGTTTCTGATGATGAATGGACATCATTATTTATTGTCCGGTCTCATGAACAGCTATCAATGGATGCCGCTGGATAATGAATTGTTCGGCCAACTGCTCAATGGCAGCTTGACGGAATATCTGATCCGGGTGTTCAGCAATACATTCCTGTTGGCACTACAGATTGCCGCGCCGCTTGTTGTGGCGATGTTTCTAGCGGATGTTGGACTTGGCTTCTTGACGAAGACAGCCCCGCAATTCAACGTATTCGTTGTCGGCATACCGCTAAAGATATTGCTTGGTTTGTTTCTTCTAATCTTGCTGATACCTGGTATGGCTATGCTATTCGACAAGCTGTTTACGATTATGTTCCAATCGATTGAAGGGCTGTTCGGTATCGTACAAGGACCGCCTGCAGGGCAATAGGGGGCTGTATGGGTGCGACACTATCGCTTGAAGCTGAATCTGCAGCTATTCAACCAAGAAAAAACAGAAAAAGCGACGCCAAAGAAGCGCCAGGACTCCAGAAAAAAAGGCCAGGTCGCGAAGTCTTCCGACCTGCCAGGCGCATTCATTCTTCTATTCTCATTTGCTTCCTTCATCATGCTAGGCAACTATTACAAGTCGCATATTAACGGACTGTTCGGCGGCTTGTTCGAGCACTGGCTCACGATGGAAGTGACTACGGCAAATGTGATGGATCTGTTCCTCAGTATTACGAAGCAGTTGCTTGTGATGTTGCTGCCAATATTCTCCATCGTTATGGTTATCGGCATCGTGGGCAACGTCATTCAATTTGGCTTCCTGCTTACCGGGGAGCCGCTCAAGCTGAAGCTGAGCAAGCTGAATCCGATTGAAGGCTTTAAACGGATCTTCTCTATGCGCAGCCTGGTAGAGTTTCTCAAAAGCATATTAAAAGTCAGCATTATCGGCATTCTTGTCTACACCACTATTACGCGTGAGTGGGACAAGCTGCTATCGTTATCGATGCAGCCCCTTGAACGAATATTTGCATTCACCGCAGGGCTGACCATTAAACTGGGTATTCAAATCGGTGCCGTAATGGCGGTGCTGGCCTTTCTAGATTTCCTATATCAACGGTATGAGCATGAAAAAAGCATTAAAATGTCCAAGCAAGATATTAAAGATGAATATAAAAAATCCGAGGGCGATCCCCTCATCAAAGGGCGCATTCGCGAGCGACAGCGCAGAATGGCGTTGCAGCGGATGATGCAGGATGTCCCGAAAGCCGACGTCGTCATTACGAACCCGACACACTTTGCCATCGCTTTGAAGTATGATGCCTCCAAGATGGAAGCGCCGACCGTATTGGCCAAGGGGATGGATCATGTGGCCTTGCGGATCAAAGAGATTGCCAAGGAGAACGGCGTCATTACGATGGAAAACAAGCCGCTGGCCAGAGCGCTGTACGAGCGGGCCGAGATCGGGGATGTCATTCCGGCAGACCTGTTCCAGGCTGTGGCCGAAGTATTGGCTTACGTATATAAGATGAAGGGACGCTAGCTGCGGTTCCTGGTCTCACACACGCTAGGGAGGAGGAAGACATCATGAAAGCTAAGGATTTGTTCATTATCTTCGGAATTATCGGAATCGTACTCATGATGATTATCCCGATCCCGATCTTCCTCATCGACTTGCTGCTCATTTTGAATATTTCGATCGCATTGATCATATTGCTTGTTGCCATGAACACGAGAGAGGCGCTCGACTTCTCCATCTTTCCGGCAATATTGCTGATCACAACACTATTCCGATTGGCACTTAGCGTCTCGACAACCCGAAGTATTCTCCAGAATGCTGAAGCGGGCGAGGTTATCGCCACCTTCGGGAGTTGGGTTGGCGGCGGCGAGGTCGTTATCGGCTTTATCGTCTTCCTTATCCTCGTCGTTGTACAGTTTATCGTGATCACCAAAGGCTCGGAGCGCGTAGCCGAGGTAGCGGCGAGATTTACACTCGACGCGATGCCCGGCAAGCAGATGAGTATCGACGCGGACCTGAACTCCGGCCTGATCAACGAGCAGCAAGCGCGGGAGCGCCGCTCGAAGATCGAGAGAGAAGCAGATTTCTACGGAGCGATGGACGGCGCAAGTAAATTCGTTAAAGGCGATGCGATTGCGACCATCATTATTTTGATCATCAACCTTATCGGCGGTTTCATCGTCGGTATGGCCATGCACGGAATGGAATTCGGCGAATCACTGGAGACGTTCTCGATCCTGACCATTGGTGACGGTCTGGTCGCCCAAATTCCAGCGCTGCTGATCTCCACCGCAGCCGGTCTGATTGTGACGCGTGCCGCATCTGAAGGCAACTTGTCCGAAGACCTGACATCTCAACTATTCAAGTATCCAAAAATGCTTTACATTGCCGCTGGAACGATCGCTGTCCTGGGCTTGACGCCGATCGGCATTCTAAGCACCTGGCCATTCGCGATTATTCTGGCTGTCGGAGCATACGTCATGCAGAAGAAGCAGGCTAAGCAGCTGGAGCAAGACGAAATGCTGGTGGAAGAGCAGCAGATTGAGGAAGTCCGCAGTCCCGAAAGTGTCATCAGCTTGCTTCAAGTGGATCCGATTGAATTCGAATTCGGATATGGCTTGATCCCGCTTGCGGATACGCAACAGGGCGGCGATTTGCTCGACCGTATTATTATGATCCGCAGGCAGTGCGCGCTTGAGCTTGGGTTGGTTGTACCGGTCATACGTATCCGCGACAACATTCAGCTTAAGCCGAATGAATATGTGATCAAAATTAAAGGGAACACAGTCGCACGCGGTGACTTGCTTCTGAATCACTATCTGGCGATGAGCCCAGGCTTCGAGGATGATTCCGTAGTAGGAATCGAAACGATGGAGCCTGCATTCGGATTGCCGGCTATCTGGATCGACGAAGCGATGAAGGAGCGCGCCGAGCTGTCGGGTTACACCGTAGTTGACCCGCCATCTGTCGTAGCCACTCATCTTACCGAGATTATTAAGCGCCACGCCCATGAGCTGATTGGCCGTCAGGAAGCGAAGATGCTGGTTGAGAACGTTAAGGAATCGTATCCGGCGCTAATCGACGAGTTAATTCCGTCCATCCTCACCATAGGCGATGTGCAAAAAGTGCTGGCGAAGCTGCTTAAGGAAAAAATCTCGATCCGGGATTTGGTCACCATCTTTGAGACGCTGGCCGATCACGGCCACTATACGAAGGACCCCGATATTCTGACGGAATATGTGCGGCAAGCACTATCTCGCCAAATTACACAGCAGTTCTCTCCTGGTGGAGACACACTGCGTGTCATTACGGTAGGTCCGCAGCTTGAGAAGAGAATTGCAGAGTCGGTGCAGCAGACCGATCAGGGAAGCTATATTGCTCTTGACCCGGTATCTACTCAGCAAATCTATCAGAAGCTTAACGAGCATGTAAGCAGGCAGATCCAATCAGGTCAGCAGCCGATCGTACTGGCTTCGCCTACGATTCGGATGTACTTGAGACAAATTATCGAACGAACCATGCAGGAAGTGCCGGTATTGTCTTATAGCGAGCTAGAGCCGAATATTGAAATTCAGAGTGTAGGGGTGGTTAATTTATGAGAGTAAAGCGGTACGTCGTGAATGCTCTCCCCGAAGCAGTGTCTATGATTCGTACGGATCTTGGTAAAGACGCGGTCATTCTGGATACAAAGGAAATTAAGGTCGGCGGATTTATGGGCATGTTCCGCAAGAAACGGATGGAAGTGATAGCAGCCGTAGAGACTGGCGCTTCGAAGCAAGGGGAGCTGCCGCAACGCAAGCCGTCACCGGAAGTGAATGCGGTCGTCGAGCAAATTCTGCAGACCGCTCAGCGTGCTGGAGCGGCTGCGGCGGTTATGGAGCCACCGCAGCCTCAGCCGGAACCGACGATCTCGGATAAGCGAATGGAGCGCGAGCAGTTTATTATTAACGAGATTCGAGATTTGCGAGAGTACATGGTGAAGCTATCCCGTCACCAAAGTGAGCTCCATACCTTGTCCGAACCGATGATCGCGTTGAAAGAACGATTGTTTGAGCAAGAGCTGGACGAAGAGTGGTCGGACAAGCTGATTGAGGCCCTGCGTGAATCCGAGCAGAGCGCGGAGCGAGTATACGACCGCACAGAGGTTTGGAACGAATCCAAGCGAATTTTGGTAGAGTGGATTCGGCCATACAGCAATGCCGAGATTAGCAGAGAAGCGCGTGTGGTGCATTTTGTAGGTCCCACAGGAGTGGGCAAAACCACGACGATTGCAAAGCTGGCGGCGGAGCAAACGATTAAGCGGGGCAGAAATGTCGGATTTATTACTTCGGATACGTACCGGATTGCAGCAGTCGATCAGCTTAGAACGTATGCGAATATTTTGAATGTGCCGCTGGAGGTCGTGTTTTCTCCGATGGATTTGCCCAAAGCCTATAAGGCTCTGTCCGAGCGGGACTTGATCTTGATGGATACGGCGGGACGCAATTTCAGAAGTGAGCTTCACGTATCCGAAGTCATTAGTCTCCTGCAGTCCAGTGAGCCGAATGAGACGGTGCTTGTACTCAGCCTGACGGGCAAAACAACGGACATGGCCACGGTCGCCGAGCGATTCTCCAAATTCGGCATTCAAAAAGTGTTATTTACGAAGCTTGATGAAACGACGGTATACGGAGCCATCATGAATCTGGTTCTAAAAAATGGATTGTACCCTACACACCTGGCCAGCGGTCAGAACGTGCCCGATGATATCGAGCGGTTCAAAGCTGACAGCTATGTAGACCTGCTGCTTGGAGACGCTGAACATGAATGATCAAGCCGAAGCATTGCGACATATGGTCAGACAGCAAGATCATCGCATGGATCGGAAGGAAACAAGAGTCGTTACGGTTACAAGCGGCAAGGGCGGAGTCGGAAAGTCAAACTTTAGCCTGAATTTCGCCTTAGCGCTGCAAAGGCTGGGCAAAAAAGTGCTTCTGTTCGATGCCGATATCGGGATGGCCAACATTGATGTGCTGATGGGGCAGTCCTCGGCTTACAGTCTCTATCATCTCTTGAAGCAAGAGAAGACGATCTGGGATATTGTATCCACCGGGCCGGAAGGACTGCACTACATCGCAGGAGGCTCGGGCTTCAAGGACTTGCTGGAATTGTCGGAAGATCAGCTTGCCAGATTTGCAGCTGAGGTAGAGAAGCTTCACGGCGAATACGACGTCATTCTATTCGATACGGGAGCGGGCTTGTCCAAGGAAACCGTCAAATTCATTACAGCAGCGCAAGAAACGATTGTCGTTACGACGCCTGAGCCGACATCCCTGACAGACGCGTACGCATTGATCAAAATGGTGAAGTCCATGGATCAGAGTGTCGCGTTCAAGCTTATCGTCAACCGTGCTACCGATGAACGGGAAGGAAGAGCGACTGCACAAAAAATCAGTCTTGTCGCCAGCCGCTTTCTCCATTCCGATATTCCATCACTAGGCATGATTCCAGACGACCCGCTTGTATCAAAGGCGGTGAAACGGCAAGTACCGTTTATGATCGCATATCCGGAGTGCGAATCAGCCGTTGCAGTAGGGCGAATAGCCAAAACGTTTTTGGACATGCCGTTAACCCGCAGGGATTCAAGCGGCGTCAAAGGATTTTTGACAAAATTGTTCAGACTCTCAAGATAATCCTTTGGAATTGAGGTGAGATACGATTGGCAACCTATCGCGTTCTAGTAGTCGATGATTCCGCGTTCATGCGGACCATCATCAGCGATCTCATCAAGCAGGATGAGCAGTTTGTTATCGCTGCGACAGCTGCCAACGGTGCAGAAGCTGTCGCGGCTGCTGCAGAGCATAAGCCGGATGTCATCACAATGGATTTGGAGATGCCGATACTCAATGGTATCGAAGCCCTTCAACTCATCATGAAGCAGACTCCGACGCCGGTCATCATGCTGTCGGGCATCAGCGAAGACAATGCACGCGATACGATCAAAGCTCTACAGTACGGTGCGCTGGACTTTATCCGCAAGCCGTCGATGTCAAAGTCAGGCGATATCCATCAAGTGGGCGAGCAACTGCTGGAGAAGCTGCGGATTGCAGTATTCGCCAGACGAAGCAAAACGGGAACCCTGCCGGAGAGACCGAAGCCAGAGACAGCTGCGCAGACGCCGGAGCCTCGCGTAAAGGCAAGGCCGAAGCCGACCGACATGCCTCCTCCAACGGCAACCCCTTTACATAAAGTCAAGACAGAACCTTTGCCGGAGGTGAAGCGGAAGTCCGCAGCGCCAAAGCCAGCCGAGAAAACAGCCAAGCCGGAGAGTCGGTCGACAGCTCCTAGCAGCGGATTGCCATCCAAGCAGCCGCCAGTGCAGTCATCTGCCGCACAACAGCAAGCTGCTCGGAATGCGTCAGGATCGGGGGTGTTCAAGCATATTGTCGCCATTGGTACATCTACTGGCGGTCCAAGAGCGCTTCATGAGGTCATTTGTTCCTTGCCAAGCGGTTTCCCGGCACCAGTGCTCGTCGTTCAACATATGCCGCCCAAATTCACAAAATCGCTCGCGCAACGGCTGGACAGCTTTAGTGCTCTAACCGTTGTAGAAGCTGACCAAGGGATGCGGGTGAATGCGGGTGTCGTACACGTTGCTCCCGGCGGGAAGCATATGGAGCTCGGCAAGGACGCTGCCGGATACTTCATTCGTTTGACCGATCAACCGCAGCGCAACGGCCATCGGCCATCGGTAGATGTGATGTTTGAATCGCTGCTGTCCTTCCCAGAGATTGAACGGCATGCTGTCATTATGACAGGTATGGGAAGCGACGGGGCCAAGGGGCTGAAGGCTCTGGCTGAAGGCGGTGCTGCCACAACGATTGCAGAATCCGAAGAAACCTGTATCGTATACGGCATGCCGCGAGCAGCCGTCGAATGCGGAGCAGCACAGCATATTCTTCCTTTGCATGCGATTGCCGGACGGCTTGCCAGCACAATTTTGACATAAAAGTAGTTTCCATTACGATCATACTAACAGGAGGTGCTTGGAAATGGATATGAACGCGTATTTGTCCATGTTTATCGACGAATCCAACGATCATCTTCAATCCTTGAACGAAAACCTGCTTCAACTGGAAAGCGACCCTGATGATTTAAGCATTGTGCAATCGATCTTCCGCTCGGCGCATACGCTGAAAGGCATGTCGGCGACGATGGGATTTGAAGATTTGGCGGCTTTGACGCATGAGATGGAGAACGTGCTTGACCTGGTGCGCAACAGCAAGCTGAAGATGGACAGCTTTATATTTGATACGTTGTTCAAGGGGCTCGATGCGCTTGAGGCGATGGTTCAAGATATCGTGGCGGGCGGCACGGGAAAAGCCGATGTTACAGCTATTGTCGCTTCGCTCCAGACGATTTTGAAAAGCGACTACAAGAGCGGCAGCTCCGCTGCTCCTGCACCGGTGGCAGCTGCACCATCCATTTCAACAAATGCGGCACTCCTGGACCAATTCCAGTCGTCCATTCTGCTGCAATCGATGGAGAGCGGCCATCAGCCGTTTTTCATCCAAGTATCCTTGGAGGAGACTTGTGTTCTCAAAGCCGTCCGCTCTTACATGGTGTTCGACCTGCTGGAGCGCAACGGCGAGATCGTAAAGTCTGAACCCTCCGTACAGGACCTGGAGCAAGAGAAGTTTGACCGTTCCTTTTCCGTCTTTACCATTTCATCCTTAAAAGAATCAGAGCTGCTCCAGCAAATTGGCAACATCTCGGAAATCGCGACGGTTCAGGTTACGCCACTTGATCCTGAATCATTAGCTGCTCTGACAACAGCGCCAGCGGCTGCTGCTGTGGAAGCACCCGCTGCACCGGCAGCGGAAGCGCCAGCTGCGGCAAGCTCCGCGAAGCAAGCATCGGAGCCGGTCAAGAAGACGCCTCCTACGACTGGAGGCGCGGTAGCCAGAACAATTCGTGTCGATATCGAACGTCTGGATACGCTGATGAACCTGTTCAGTGAATTGCTCATTGACCGTGTCCGTCTGGAGCAGCTTGCGAGTGAAGTGAAGCGCAACGATCTGACGGAGACGGTGGAGCACATGGCGAGAGTCAGCTCCGACCTGCAAAACATTGTTCTGAAATTGCGGATGGTTCCTGTTGATTCGGTATTCAACCGATTCCCGAGAATGATTCGGGATTTGTCCAAATCGCTGGACAAAAAGATCGAGCTGGTTATAACAGGCGCAGATACGGAGCTTGACCGTACCGTCATTGACGAGATCGGCGATCCGCTTGTTCACTTGCTTCGCAATTCCGTCGACCATGGCATTGAGACGATTGCTGACCGTATCGCTGCCGGCAAGCCGGAGACGGGCACCATCCATCTTCGCGCTTATCATAGCGGCAACCATGTCTTCATTGAAGTGGAAGAGGACGGCAGCGGCATTAACCAGGAGAAAGTGCTCCAGATTGCGATCAAGAACGGCGTCGTAACGGAAGAACAAGGCCGCAACCTGACCTCGGAAGAGATCAATATGCTGATCTTTGCCGCAGGCTTCAGCACGGCGGATAAAATCTCCGATATCTCGGGCCGCGGAGTTGGTCTTGATGTCGTTAAGACGAAGATCACATCGCTTGGCGGCAATGTAACCGTCGATTCGGCATTTGGCAGAGGCACCAAATTCTCTGTTCAATTACCGCTGACACTTTCGATTATCTCTGCGATGCTCATTAAGCTGGGATCGGAGAAATATGCGATTCCACTCACTTCGATCGTCGAGACCGGGATCGTGAAGCGGGCCGATATCCTGCAGGTTCATGGCAATCAAATGATTCAGTTCCGCAATTCGATCATTCCGCTTGTATCGCTTAGCAAAGTGCTGGAGTCGCCGGATTATGACGAATCAACAGAGGTTGAAACCGAAATTATCGTCATCCGCAAAGGGGACAAGTGGGCAGCGATAATGGTAGATGAGTTCATCGGCCAAAGCGAGATTGTACTCAAGACACTTGGACAGTACCTGACTCAAATCCATGCGATATCCGGGGCTACCATACTGGGTGATGGACAGGTTGCACTTATTATCGATCCGAATGCACTGATTAAATAAGGAGGGGTTTTCGATGGGAGAAGAATTAAAGGTTATCGTGTTCGCGCTAGGCAAGGAGGAGTATGGGATTGAAGTCGACAAAGTCCGTACGATCGAGAGATTGTCGCCCATTACTCGCGTCCCGAAGACCGCAACCTTCATCAAGGGAGTCATCAATCTGCGTGGTATCGTCGTTCCGGTGATCGACCTTAGAGGCCGGTTCAACTTGTCCGAGACGGAACATACTGAGCACTCCCGTATCATTGTTGTTGCCGTTGCAGACCTGGAAGTAGGCTTTATCGTAGACTCGGCCAACGATGTAATCGATATCGACACCGATACGATCGATTCACCGCCGGAGATTGTCGGGGGCATCAAAGCGAAGTATCTTCGCGGGATTGCCAAGCTGGGGGAAGGACGCTTGCTTATTATGCTGAACCTTTCGGAAGTGCTCAACAAAAACGAGATTATTCAGCTTGAGCAGCTTGAGGTATAACCTGTGTCGCTATTCGATTCTTTTAAAGCATTTGAGATGGATGTACTAAGGGAAGTCGGCAACATTGGGGCGGGCAATGCGGCAACCGCATTGTCCAAGCTGCTGGACAAGCCTGTCGATATGGCGGTTCCAAAGGTAAGTCTGCTGCCGTTCGAGGAAGTGGCAGATCGCGTCGGCGGCGCGGAGCAAATCGTGCTTGCTGTCTTTCTAAGGGTAGAGGGCGAAGCTCCCGGCAATATGTTCTTTATTATTGAAGAGCAGTCGGCCAAGCGCATACTGAATCAGCTTCTTTCGATGAATCATCAGGACGAGAATGGCTATTCAGAGATGGAGCTGTCCGCATTATGCGAAATCGGCAATATATTAGCGGGATCCTACTTGTCCTCACTTGCCGATTTCACACAACTGCCGATGGTGCCATCCGTACCTGCAATCGCTCATGATATGGCAGGCGCAATACTGAGCTACGGCTTAATGCAATTCGGAGAGATGGGCGATTCCGCCTTATTGATCGAAACGACGTTTCTGGAAGATCGGCAATCGCTGGAAGGACATTTCTTCCTAATTCCCGATCCGGAATCGTTTAAAAAAATTTTTAAGGCATTGGGAGTCGAACTGGGATGACAGGGCAAACGTTAGTGAAGGTGGGCATGGCCGATCTGAATATCGCGATAGATGGTGCCGTTCTGAAAACAACGGGACTGGGATCATGTGTTGGACTGACGCTGTACGATTCCCAGAGCAAAGTTGCCGGCATGGCGCATGTAATGCTTCCTTCGTCGGAGATCGCTCGTGAAGCGCAGTTTAATCAGGCGAAATATGCAGATACCGCTATTCCGGAGCTGCTTGAAAGAATGCAGGCCGTAGGCGCCCGGTTAAACCGGTTAGAAGCCAAGATGGCGGGCGGAGCCCAGATGTTCGCGCTTGGCGGCTCGGATACGCTGCGGATCGGGCCGCGCAATGTGGAGTCTTGCACAGCCATCCTGCAGCACTATCGCATCCCGATTCTGGGGGCAGATACGGGAGGCAACTACGGCAGAACGGTAGAGTTCGACAGTTACAAAGGAATCTTGCTCATCAGAAGCGTGCAGCATGGTGTAAAGGAGATTTAAGATGCAAGGTACTTGGCGGTGGAATGTGGTATTCGGCATAACGGGTATAGTTCTGACGGTTCTCTTCTCCATCGGCAACAATCCGTTATCCGTCATCATGCTTAGAAGTTTTTATGCGTGCATCGCATTTTTTGCGCTTGCTTATCCCGCTCGTTTTCTCATGGCTTTTATTCTGAAGCCCCCGGCGATGATCGGAGACTCGCAAGATACGGATGAGGCGAAGGGCGGCTCACTTGATATGACGACCCCGGACGAAGGCGAAGATCTGAATGAATTGTTGAAAGCGCAAATGCAAGGAGCTACACCGGCGGAAGAGCAGGGACAGGGCGCGGGCAATGATGAAGCTGCCCCGGGGTTCCGTCCGCTGACGCCTCCGCAATTCGTATCTACAACTAATAAACAGCCAGAAGATTTGGCGAAGGCATTACGTCACCTGACAGGAGAGTGATTCGATGGCTGAGCTGAAGACGCCTCATTTGACTAACATCCAGATGTGGCAAGCTTGGAAAGAACACGGTGATCTTGAAGCGAAGAAGGCATTGATAGAAACGTTTCTGCCTCTGGTCGAGTATGTAACCAATCGCATGGCAATCGGACTTCCAAAGAATGTCATTAAAGACGATCTTGCCAGCAATGGCGTCATGGGGCTGATTGATGCGATTGAGAAGTTTGATTATTTGCGGGGACTGCAATTCGAGACGTATGCTTCCTGGCGCATTCGCGGCGCTATCATTGACGGCTTGCGTCAAGGGGATTGGGTGCCGCGATCCGTACGCGAGAAAGCGAAGCGGGTGGAGGAGGCGTACCAGCATCTGGAGCAGCAGTATATGCGCTCGGTTACAGATCTGGAGGTCAGTTCGTATTTGCAAGTAACTGAAAAAGAATTTACCAATATGCTTCAGGACATCTCCGTCGCAACGATCTGTTCACTGGAAGATCCGATCCGCGAAGAAGAATCAGAGACGCGCATGTCGCTGCTCATCGATGACAAAGCGAAAAATCCGGATTACAAAGTACACGAGTTTTATTTGAAAGAATCGTTGGTCAAAGGCATTGAACGATTGACGGAGAAGGAAAGAACGGTTGTATCGCTGTTTTATTACGAAGAATTGTCGTTGAGCGAAATCGCAGAAGTGATGTCGCTATCCCCATCGCGAATTTCCCAGCTCCATTCCAAGGCTATTTTGAGACTGCGTGGAGCATTGGCTAAACATAAAGATCAACTTATGCAGCATTAGAGAGGAGGGAGTAAGGTGGACAATATTCAATTAGATTCATACCTGCGTATCCAGACTTCAGCTGACAAGCTGTCTGCCTTCCTAACATTCAGTCGGATAACGGAAGATTTTGTATGTGCGTCATCGGATTTAGAACAATACTTACGCAGCAAGGGTGTTGTCCATGGACTCCGAATCGATGTGCTGGATCAAATATGCAGAAATCCGCTTGCCTACTGTAGGGAGCAGACCCTGGTCGCACAAGGGGAAGCCCCTGGAGAAGGAAAGGACGGAGCAGTACGGTTCGTCTATGACATGGAAGACAGCAAACGGCATAAGCCTGCAGAGGATCAAGACGGCAAGGTGGACTTGAAAGAAGTAAGCAGGCTGAAGAACGTCAAGCGCGGCCAATTGATTGCCGAGCTTGTGGAGCCGCTCTCCGGTTCCTCCGGCAAGATGGTGACCGGCGAAGTCATCCCTCCCAAATTCGGCAAGAAAGCCCGGTTCAAAATCGGGAAAAACGTTGTGCAAAATGGCGATACCGCTCTATACGCAGCAATTGACGGACTCATTACGATTACGGACAAGGGAAAGATCAATGTTTTTCCCGTGTACGAGGTGAATGGAGATGTGGATTACAGCGTCGGCAATATCGACTTCGTAGGAACGGTCGTTATTCGCGGCAATGTGCTGACCGGATTTAGGGTGAGGGCATCAGGCGACATTCGCGTAGTTGGCGGTGTAGAGGGTGCAGAGCTGGAGTCGGATGGATCGATCGAGATCACTAGCGGCATTATGGCGAGCAATAAGGGTCATGTCAAGGCGGGGCGTAATGTTCGCAGTTCCTTTATTCAGGACGGGCATGTTTTTGCTGGGGAGGATGTTATCGTCTCGCAAAGCATCATGCATTCGACCGTGAAAGCGGGCAAAAATGTCATTTGTTCCGGAGCAAAAGGACTAATCGTCGGAGGCATTATACAGGCAGGGGAGCAAGTTGTTGCGCGTACGCTCGGTAATGCGATGTCTACGGCAACAGCAATCGAGGTTGGCGTCAACCCGCAGCTTCGAGAGGAGCTTGCAGAGCTGCGCACCACGATCAAGCAATCTTTTGAAAGCAATGAGAAGACGGAGAAGGCGCTTGTCATATTAGATCAAATGGCGGCAGCGGGCCAATTAACGCCTGACCGGCTGGAATTGCGCGCGAAGCTTAATGCAACCAAACGGCAGACTAGCGTATTGATCGATGAGTCGAAGGCACGTATGCTGGAGATCGAGAAGACGCTGGAGGATACAAACCGTTCCAGAATAAATGTAAGCGGAACCGCTTACGGCGGAGCCAAGATTGTGATCGGCCGCTACACCAAGTTTGTCAAGGACAGCGCTCAGCGCGTTTCCTTCCGGTTAATGGAGGGAGATATTGCGATGGTTCCTTATCACCCTTAAAAGACCCATAAGTCTAAATAACGGGAGGTGCGGCTTGAATGACCTTTAAGCCACTGGATCTTCAAATGTCGGTTCCGCGTACGCAGGAGTTCAGCGGCATGCAGCAGCAGGCTGCGCAGCGGCCGCTGGCGGAGCAGAACATGCTGGCGAATCAGGCGTCGAAGCAAACGGAAGAACTGCGCAATCAGAATACAGCGGTCGAGCAGTCCTCGAAGCCTCAAGTACGTGCGGATCAAGACGGTGCGAATGATGGCGGGTATAAGCGGGGAACCCGCAAGAAAGCGGATGGCACGGACGAGGAATTGCCAGCTGACGAGCCGCCGGTGCATCCGTATAAGGGTCATCATCTGGATATCAAGCTGTAGATCAGCAGGAAAAGCAAAAAGAGGCGGGATGCTACATATGGAACCATGGCAATATATCGTACTCGTTGGGGCGGTTGTCGCCGTCGGCGCCTTCGCCATGCCGCGAAAGAAGCCGGACAGTAATGAAGCCCCGCAGTCAGTACGCAATATGGAGACCGCGCTTGATCAGTTTATGGAAAACATGGAGAAGGACAATGAACACCTGATCCGGCTGATTGCGGAATCACAGCAAACGGCCAAGCAGGAGGCCGACAGCAAGGATAAACGAATTGCTACATTAGAAGAGCGCTGCGGGCAGCTCGAAAAACTGCTTCAGGAGACGCTTGTGAAGCCTGCCGAGGCCCGCTTGCAGTCGGAAGGGACTGCCGCCGCCGGCATGGCGGGGCAAGCAGCCTACGTACCCGCCGAACCCTCAGCTCGGAAGGAAGCGGCGATTACGATTGAGGATCAAAGTCCCAAGTCCAATTCGATCCATGACCGCTACTCGGAGCTGTTCCGTCTGTATGCGGAAGGCAAATCGATCGAAGCCATAGCCAAGAAGCTTGGCATGAACAAAGGGGAAGTCCAGCTCATTATCGGCTTGTCCAAGCAGGAGGGCTCGCTTCATGTTTAACAAACGATCCTTTGTGCTTGGGCTCGGCGTCGGGATTGTCGCGGGAGCCCTGTTGCTGCAGCTATTCATGCTGGGGGAGAACAGCCAGGACAAGCTGAACAAAATGGAGCAGGAATTAAGGCAAGGCGGCTTGCAGGAGGAACAGCCGACTGGAGGCGAACCATCGCCTGATTCCTCAGCGGGCAATTACCATGCCGTCACGGAACCGCCGGATGCCGCTCCTGAAGGGACCCCTGAGGCGCCTCCTGCGGAAGCTCAGGGGTCCGAAGCGCCGGTTGCGGATGCAGGGACGGTAGAGGAGGAAGAGCTGAAGGAGCCCGCTCAGAAGCTCATCCGGATCGAGCCCGGCTTTAATTTGACCCAAACATCGGAGCTGCTTCTTGCCAATGACATTATCGATGATGCGGCTGCATTCATCAAACAAATGAAAGCCAACAACAAGCAGGCCAGAGCCGGTTATTTTTTGATTAACGAGAATGCCGGAATCGCCGGGGCAATCGGGGGCGTAACGGGGCAACCGATTAGCAAGACGGAGGCGGAAGCGTGGCTGGCCGCGCAATAATGGATTTCTCATACGGAAGTGGCAAAGTGTTCTTGCATGGGCACATCATCTATGATATATTAAATGACGGTGTTAAAAACACACGCTGATCAATTCTGACAACGGTGCTTTCGCCAGGCGAAAGTTTTGTCGGAAAACGCGATCAAGCGGAGGGACACACAAAAACCATTACAGGAGGTGTTGAAGAATGGCGGTTATTTCCATGAAACAGCTTCTCGAAGCTGGGGTACACTTCGGTCACCAGACACGTCGTTGGAACCCGAAGATGGATCGTTATATCTTCACAGAAAGAAACGGAATTTACATTATCGACTTGCAAAAAACGGTTAAGAAAGTTGACGAAGCGTACAACTTTGTTAAATCCGTAGCAGCTGAGGGCGGCACTATGCTGTTCGTCGGCACGAAGAAGCAAGCTCAAGATTCGGTGAAAGAAGAAGCTGAGCGTTGCGGCAACTTCTACATCAACCAACGCTGGCTCGGCGGCACGCTTACGAATTTCCAAACGATTCAAAAGCGTATCGATCGTCTGAAGCAGCTTGAGAAATGGGAAGAGGACGGCACGTTCGAAGTTCTTCCGAAGAAAGAAGTTATCATTCTTCGTAAAGAAAAAGATCGTCTTCAGAAATTCTTGGGCGGCATTAAAGGCATGAAAGGCCTGCCAAGCGCGCTGTTCGTTATCGATCCGCGCAAAGAGCGCATTGCAGTTGCTGAAGCTCGCAAATTGGGTATCCCAATCGTAGGTATCGTTGATACGAACTGTGATCCGGACGAAATCGACTACGTTATCCCTGGTAACGACGATGCGATCCGTGCAGTTAAGCTTCTTACAGCTAAAATGGCTGACGCGATCATCGAAGCGAACCAAGGCGAGCAAACAACAGCCTAATCGCAAACTAAAACATCATTTCGTAACAACAAAGGGTGGTCAGATGGTGCAAACCTCTCACTACCCTTTTTTTGAACAAAATTCTGATGTAAACTTTTAGGAGGGTTTTTCATGGCAGTTAGCGCAAGCGCGGTAAAGGAACTTCGTGAGAGAACGGGAGCAGGTATGCTCGATTGCAAAAAAGCGCTGGACGAAACAGGCGGCGACGTAGAAAAAGCGATCGCATTGCTTCGCGAGAAAGGTCTTGCTGCGGCAGCGAACAAAGCTGGACGTGTTGCGACTGAGGGCGTAGTTGAATCCTACATCCATGCTGGCGGCCGTATCGGCGTACTGGTAGAAATTAACTGTGAGACTGACTTCGTTGCAAAAACGGATCAATTCCGTGAGTTTGCTAGAGATATCGCGATGCAAATCGCTGCAGCAAATCCGAAATTCGTTCGTCGTGAAGAAGTTCCGGCTGACGAGATCGAAAAAGAAAAAGAAATCCTTAAAAACCAAGCGCTTAACGAAGGCAAGCCTGAGAAAATCGTTGAAAAAATGGTTGAAGGCCGCATCTCGAAATACTATGAAGAGTATTGCCTGCTTGAGCAGTCCTTCATTAAAGATCCGGACAAAACGATCTCTAACCTGCTGAATGAAAAAATCAGCAAAATCGGTGAAAATATTTCGATCCGTCGCTTCGTTCGTTACGAGCTGGGCGAAGGTCTTGAGAAAAAAGTCGACAACTTCGTTGAAGAAGTTATGGCTCAAGCGAAACTGTAATCCGAACGCACAGGCGGGGCGGGGCGTCCGCCCCGCCTTCTTTTCTATAAATGGCATATCGTACAATTCTAGCTTAATAGGAATAAAAAAGAGTGTCCTCGCTTGCGAGGTGCATGATGGAGGTAATAACGTTGGAACATCCTGTATTTAAACGCATCGTCTTGAAAGTGAGCGGCGAATCATTGTCCGGTCAAGAAGGTTTCGGCATTGAAGCTTCCGTTATCTCTTCCATAGCCAATCAAGTGAAGGAAGTTGTTGATCTTGGCGTAGAAGTCGCTATCGTCGTAGGCGGCGGCAACATCTGGAGAGGCATCGCAGGCACAGCCAAAGGCATCGATCGTGCAACGGCGGATTACATGGGCATGCTGGCCACCGTCATGAATTCACTGGCTCTTCAAGACGCACTGGAGCAAATTGATGTGCCAACTCGCGTTCAAACTTCGATTGCCATGCAGCAAATCGCTGAGCCGTATATTAGACGTCGCGCAATTCGCCATCTGGAGAAGGGGCGCGTCGTGATCTTCGCTGCAGGAACAGGCAACCCGTTCTTCTCGACAGATACGACAGCCGCTCTGCGCGCTGCGGAGATCGAAGCCGAAGTGATTCTGATGGCGAAGAACAAAGTAGACGGTGTATATTCCGCTGATCCGTTCAAAGACGAGAACGCCGAGAAATTCGAAGAACTTACATACCTGGACATGCTTAACCGCAATCTGGGCGTAATGGATTCCACGGCATCATCGCTTTGCATGGACAACAATATCCCGCTAATCGTATTCTCCATCACAGAGAATGGAAATATTAAACGGGTCGTGCTAGGTGAGAAAATCGGTACGATCGTGAAAGGAAGTGCTAAATAACATGCCACAAGCGATTAAGAAAAGTGCAGAAGAGCGCATGGAGAAAGCGATCGGCGCGTTAAAGCGCGATCTGTCCACGCTTCGCGCTGGCAAAGCAAGCCCGGCGCTGCTTGACCGTATCCAGGTTGAATACTACGGCGCCCAAACGCCGCTGAACCAGCTTGCGAACATCAATACGCCGGATTCCCGGACGCTGATGATCCAGCCTTGGGACAAATCATCGCTGGGAGCGATCGAGAAGGCGATTTTGAAGTCGGATCTAGGTCTTACGCCATCCAATGATGGTCTATCCATCCGGATCTCTGTACCGCCTCTAACGGAGGAGCGCCGCGCTGAACTGGTGAAGACGTCCAAGAAATTCGGCGAAGAGGCAAAAGTAGCGGTCCGCAACATTCGCCGCGATGCCAACGATGACGTGAAGAAGCTTGAGAAAACGGATATTTCCGAAGACGAGTCGCGTCGCCATCAGGACGATATTCAGAAGACAACAGATAAATATATTGCAGAAGTAGAGAAAGTTCTTTCTGCCAAAGAAAAAGAAATTATGGAAGTTTAATTCACGCTTTAGCCCCTCCGACAGGTGGGGTTACGTTTTTATTGATCATACGAAGAGGGATGGGCAATACAGCCCATCCTCGAAGTACTCCGATAGACGATTGTTCTTATCGGTTGGGAGGAAGCTAGATGATCAAGCGACTTTGGGCAAGACTAAGCGAATCATTCGCACCGAAGCCGGCTTCAATCGAGACGGGTCATGTGCCGAGGCACGTAGCCATCATTATGGATGGGAATGGACGATGGGCCAAGAAACGCGGTTTGCCGCGTATGGCAGGCCATCACTCCGGGATGAAAACGGTCAAACGCATTACGATTGCGGCGGATCGGCTTGGGATACAATATTTAACCATGTACGCCTTCTCTACGGAGAACTGGAAGCGTCCTAAAGCTGAAGTCGACTTCCTGATGAAGCTGCCGCAGCAGTTTCTGGAGATTGAGCTGGACGATTTGATTGCAAACAATGTGCAAGTGCGCATGATGGGGTCTAGGGATAACTTGCCTCCCCACACGATACATGCCTTGGAAGAAGCAGTCAGCAAGACAGCCAGCAATACGGGGCTTGTCCTTAACTTCGCTCTAAATTACGGCAGCCGCATGGAGATGCTGGATGCGATCAAACATATTGCGCTCGACGTAAAAAACGGCAAGCTGGATGCGGAAGCAATCGACGAAGACGTCATGTCCAGCCGGTTGCTTACCAGTGACATTCCTGATCCGGATTTGCTCATTCGTACAAGCGGCGAGCTACGGCTAAGCAACTTCATGCTTTGGCAGCTAGCATACAGTGAGTTTTGGTTTACGGATGTATATTGGCCAGAATTTACGGAAAAGCATTTCCACGAAGCCATTGAAACCTATCAACGACGCGGTCGGAGATATGGCGGACTATAGCATCAAACGACGGAGTGTGACTTGGCATTGAAACAACGATTGATTACAGGTGTCATTGCAGGCGCAGTGTTTGTCGCCCTGGCCGTATTGGGCGGAGCCTATTATACAGGATTGCTGGTGCTGCTTGCCATTATCGGATTTTATGAATATACCCGTATGAACGGCTTTTCTCCGTTTCACCCTTCCGCGTTGCTTGGCTTCGCCGGAGTGCTGTACTTCGTCCTTCCGTGGGAGGCATGGGGTGTCAGCATGCCCTCGCCGCTCACGATTATGTGGATGCTGGCCTTTCTTCTGCTTGCGGTCACGGTCGTAACCAAAAACAAAACGACCATAGACGGCGCTTCGCTCATGCTGCTTGGCGCGTTATATGTGGGTTATGGATTTGCTGCCATGATTGCGGTTCGCGACATGGGTGAGCATGGCCTGTTCTGGACGTTTTTATCTTTTGGTTGCATATGGGCTTCGGATATCGGCGCGTATTTCACCGGCCGGGCCATTGGCAAGACGAAGCTATGGCCTTCCATTAGCCCTAACAAAACCATTGAAGGCGCAATTGGCGGCGTTGTACTGTCGTTAATTGTAGCCGTTGTGTTTGCCCTTCTGGGTCCGGATACAGTCAGTATCGGCAGAGCGCTGCTGATTGGCGTTGTTGCAGCCATCGCAGGACAATTCGGCGATCTGATCCAATCGGCGTACAAACGTGTTCGGAACATTAAAGATACAGGCAATTTGCTTCCCGGCCACGGCGGCGTGCTCGACCGCTGCGACAGCTGGTTGATCGTATTTCCGCTATTATTGTTAACGGAGCTTATCCCTGTTTAAGTTGGAGGTACTTTAGTTGAAGAAGATAGCGCTATTAGGCTCAACAGGGTCCATAGGCACGCAGACGCTGGACATCGTCAGGCATCAGCCGGACCGCTTCCGTGTCACTGCCTTGTCAGCGGGAAGCAATGTGGAGCTTGTCATCGAGCAAGCGAAAGAATTTAGACCCGCATTAGTTAGTCTTGCTTCAAAGGAGCTGGCAGAGCAAGCACGGCCTTATATGCCGCAAGGAACGCGTGTAACCTACGGTGAAGAGGGGCTGATTGAGGTTGCCGCCGGAACGGATGCGGATACGGTAGTGACCGCCATCATTGGCAGTCGAGGACTGCCGGCAACACTGGCAGCGATCCATGCCGGCAAAACGATCGGCCTCGCGAACAAAGAGACGCTGGTCACAGCGGGACATATCGTCATGCAGCGTGCCAAGGAGCGCGGTGTGTCGATTCTGCCGATCGACTCTGAGCACTCTGCTATCTATCAGTGTCTGAATGGCGAGAGACGGAGCGACGTGCTCGGCATTACGCTGACAGCTTCCGGCGGCTCGTTCCGGGATCGCACGAGGGCAGATCTGGCTGGTGTCACCGTGGAGGATGCGCTCAAGCATCCGAACTGGTCGATGGGCGCCAAGATTACGATTGACTCTGCTACCATGGTGAATAAGGGTCTGGAAGTCATTGAAGCCAAATGGCTGTTCGGCCTGGACTACGATCAGGTGAATGTTCTTATTCATCCAGAGAGTATTATTCATTCTTTTGTTGAATTCAACGACCACAGCATCATCGCTCAGCTCGGCATGCCGGACATGCGCGTTCCCATCCAGTATGCACTGACGTATCCGGAGCGGCTTCCTACGCCTACCGAGCGCCTTAACCTCGCAGAGATTGGCAAGCTTAATTTCAGAACGATGGATTACGAGCGTTTCCCGTGTCTCAGACTCGCTTTCGATTGCGGGCGTTTGGGACAGTCCGCGCCGACGGTGTATAATGCGGCGAACGAAGTGGCGGTAGCCCGATTCCTGAACAGGGAAATTTCCTTCCTCGATATCGAGCGGGTGCTGGAAACTGTAGTAGAGCGGCATAACGTATGCGATGTCCATGATTTACAGACGATTGCCGAAGTGGACGAGTGGGCTCGCGGACTAGCCGCGACGGTCTGACCCTGCCGAAAAAGTGGTTCTCTTGTATCGGGCGGGAGAATAATGATAATCTATGTACAGGCCGTAACGAACAGGAGGCAACACGTCTATGGGGATGATTCAGGTCGTCTTATCGACCGTGCTCGTATTTTTCGTCATTGTGACGATACATGAATGGGGACATTACTATTTTGCCAAGCGGGCGGGTATTCTCGTCAGGGAATTTGCGATCGGCTTTGGGCCGAAGCTTCTTTCCGTCAAACGCGGCGAAACCAGATATACACTGCGGCTCATACCCGCTGGCGGATTTGTCAGGATGGCGGGCGAAGATCCCGAGATCGTGGAAGTCCAGCCGGGGCAGACAGTAGCCGTTCGGATTAAAGATAATCAAGTCACTCGCATCTTCCTCGATCGACTGGATGAGCGGACAGGTACCGTTCGCGGCGAGGTGGAGGATGTTGATCTGGAGCGCAGGCTTTCGATTTCCTTGCTGGTAGAGGGAGAATCGGAGCGATACGACGTTCACCCGCAAGCGCTCGTTATTTCCAAGGGCAGAGACACACAGATCGCGCCGATTGACAGGCATTTCGGCAGCAAGTCGGTGGGCAAGAAAGCAATGGCGATATTTGCCGGACCGATGATGAATTTTATTCTGGCATTCGTGCTCTATGCCGTGTATGCTCAAATGGTAGGCGTACCGGTGGAGAATCCGGATAAGCTGATCATTAGCTCCATTGAGGAGAAAATGCCCGCAGCCGGAGTGGATCTGAAAAAAGGCGATGTGGTGGAATCCGTGAACGGCGTCAAAATCGGCGCGGATTTGGAACAAATGATCGATATCATCGGCAAATCGCCTGGCAAACCGGTCGAAATGATCGTGAACAGGGACGGACAAGTACATACGATCAAAGTCACGCCAATGTTGAATGAGCTCGGCGTCGGCAAGGTCGGCATCAGTGCGTCGCCGCCGATGAGATCGGCTACATTCACCGAAACTATTTCAAGAGCCGCAACACTCATGAAGGTGTCAACAGAGTTTATATTTGAAAGCTTCAAAATGCTGGTTACCGGTCAATTCAAGCTGGAGGATCTGGGCGGTCCGGTCAGAACGGCTGACATGACAGCCGAGATTGCGCGTAAAGGCATTGTTCAATTGACGTCCTGGACGGCATTGCTTAGCTTGTACCTCGGCATATTCAACTTGCTGCCAGTTCCAGCGCTGGACGGAAGCAGATTGATCTTCCTTGGCCTGGAGGCTGTGCGAAGAAAGCCGATTGATCCGAACAAAGAAAGTATGGTGCATTTCGTCGGATTTGCGATGCTGATGCTGCTTATGCTTGTTGTGACCTATAATGATATTTTACGATTAGTTCGAGGGGGGTAGTCTGTCGCTCATGTCAAAGGAAAAAGGATTTGTAACGGAAATTACGCCGCAAAGCGAAGATTTCTCTAGATGGTATATCGATGTAATCAAAAAAGCGGAGCTTATGGATTATTCGCCGGTGCGCGGCTGTATCGTTTTCCGTCCGGAAGGCTATGAGCTGTGGGAAAACATTCAGCGTGATCTGGACCGCCGCTTTAAGGAAACGGGACATCGCAACGCCTATTTCCCTCTATTCATTCCCGAGAGCTTCTTCCAGAAGGAAAAGGAGCATGTCGAGGGCTTTAATCCGGAGCTTCCGTGGGTAACGGAAGCTGCGGGCGAGAAGCTGGAGGAGCGTCTGGCGATTCGCCCGACCTCCGAGACCATGATCGGCCACATGTACGCGAAATGGATTCAATCCTATCGCGATTTGCCGGTCCTCATCAACCAATGGGCTAATGTGGTGCGCTGGGAGAAGCGCACGCTGCCGTTCCTTCGCACAAGTGAATTCCTGTGGCAGGAAGGCCATACCGCTCACGAGACTGAGGAAGAAGCGCGCCAGGAAACGATGCAGATGCTTGATGTGTATACAAGCTTCGTAGAGGACTTCCTTGCTATTCCGGTCATTAAGGGCGAGAAGACACCTTCCGAGCGTTTCGCTGGAGCTGTGGACACTTATTCGATCGAAGCGATGATGAAGGACGGAAAAGCCGTACAAGCCGGAACTTCGCATTATCTGGGCAATAAATTTGCTATCGCATTTGATATCAAATATTTGGACCGCGAGAATACGCTTCAATTCGCTCATACCACATCGTGGGGCGTCAGCACGCGCTTGATCGGCGCGTTGATTATGGTTCATGGTGACGACCGCGGCTTGGCTCTGCCTCCGAAAGTAGCGCCAACGCAAGTCATTATGATTCCAATCGGACCAGCCAAGATGCGTGAGCAGGTGGTAGGACGCGTGGACGAGCTGTATGCTGAGCTGAAGAAAGCCGGTGTGCGCGTACGCGTAGACGATCGCTCCGATGTGAGCCCAGGCTGGAAGTTCAACGAATACGAGATGCGCGGCGTACCTCTGAGACTGGAGCTTGGTCCTCGCGATATGGAGAATGGTGTTGTCGTTCTCGTCTCCCGTATCACGGGCGAGAAGCGGATCGTGAAGCAGGATAACCTGGTCGCTGAAGTGGAAGCAATGCTGGAGGAGACCCATCAGGAGATGTTCAACCGGGCGAAAGCGTTCCGTGAAGAGAATTCACGTACCGTTGATACGCTGGATGAGATGAAGGCATTCCTGGAAGAGCAGCGCGGCTTCGTAGAAGCCGGATGGTGCGGTTCTGCAGCATGCGAGAAGCAAGTGAAGGAAGAAACTGGCGCGACTAGCCGCAATATTCCGTTCGAGCCTTCGGTTCACAAGACATCTTGCCTCGTGTGCGGTGACGAAGCGAAGCATACGGTCGTCTTTGCCCGCGCTTATTAAGAACTGAATAGGGTTTTCGGTTCGGATCGACAGGAGCTGATTGTGATGAGCCTAACCGGTAACAAGCGACAGCGCTTCGAGCTGCTATTGCAGCAAGCGGGGCTGCCGCAAGAACTTATTCATACGTATTTTCAGGATGGTTATATAGATCAGGTTGTTGTGAGCAACAGCAACCGCGAATGGACGTTTTGCATCCGCAAGACGTCCATGGTTCCTTTACAAGCCTATAACGGATTATGCCAGGCGGTAAGGATGAAATTCGAGCATATTGCCGCGATAACCTTTGTGTTCCAGTATGATTCGGTTGTGGAGACAGAGAATATCGTTATGCAATATTGGCCGCTCTTCATCGAGTGGGCTCAGCGCGAGATTGCGTCAGTAAACGGCTGGCTTCAGAAGGCGTCCATCGAAGCTCTAGGAAACAGCATTACGCTGTCGCTGCTCGACTCGACGGGACTGGAACTGGCGAGAAAGAAGAAGGTGGACGATGCAGTCGCTGCCTTCTACAAAACCTATTTTGATCGGGATTGCCAGGTTAAGCTGGTCGTAGGCGAGGCAAGACAAGAGATTTATGAAGAGTTTCAACAAAAAAAGATGCAAGAAGAGCGCGATGCTGTTCAGCAACTGATGGCTGATGCGATGGTGGAATCGGCAGCTGGCGAGGATAATGGCGAAGAGGTTGTTCGCCTTGCGGTCGGCTATGACATTCGTGAAGAAGCCGTGCCGCTTATGAACATTCAGGATGAAGAGAAGAAGATTACGGTGCAAGGCGCGGTGTTCGGACTGGATATGAAGGAACTACGCAACGGCAGCACGTTGTTCATCTTCAACGTCACCGACTTCTCTGATTCTATCGCCATGAAGATGTTCGCCAAGACGAAGGACGATGTGAAAGTTCTCTCCCAGCTTGCGAATGGCAAATGGATTAAGGCGCGGGGAAGAATCGAATACGACCGCTTCATGCAGGAGCCTGAGCTTGTGATGATGCCGAATGATCTTCATGAGATCAATTCACCGCCGGAGCGGGCTGACAAGGCCGAGGAGAAGCGTGTCGAATTCCATCTTCATACGACGATGAGTACGATGGACGCCGTGACGCCAATCGGTGAATATGTGAAGATGGCGGCCAAGTGGGGGCATAAGGCAATCGCCGTAACGGATCACAGCAATATTCAATGTTACCCGGATGCCGTGAAAGCTGCCAAGAAGCATGGGATGAAGGTTCTGTTCGGACTGGAGGCGAACGTCGTCAACGATGCAGTGCCGATGGTTTTGAACTCGCGTCCCGCCCCTTTAGCAACTTCCACGTACATCGTATTCGATATCGAGACGACGGGCTTGTCCGTCGTGAACAACAAAATTATCGAGCTCGCGGGGGTGAGGATGCAGGACGGCAAGGAAATCGACCGTTTCTCCACCTTCATCAACCCGCATGAGAAGATTCCTTATCATATTCAGCAGTTGACGAATATTAATGACGATATGGTCAAGGACGCTCCGGAGCTTGAGCCGAAGCTGCGTGAGTTTATCGCGTATATCGGGGACGATATTCTGGTCGCGCACAACGCCAGATTCGATATCGGGTTCATCCAGGCCAACTGCAAAGCACTAGGCTTGCCGGAGGTCACGAATCCCGTATTGGATACGCTGGAGCTGGCCAGATTCCTCTATCCGAACATGAAGAATCATCGTCTGAATACGCTGTCTGACAAATACAAGATCAGTCTCGAGAATCATCACCGCGCTGTTGACGACTCCGTAGCGCTCGGCGGTGTGTTGTTTGGTCTGATTGGAGACGCTGCAGAACGCAACATTAAAGACTTGCATCAGCTGAACGATTACGTCGGGCTGGATTTGTCTAACGCGCGGCCGTTCCATTGCAATATCTACGCGCTTAACGCAGTAGGCAAAAAGAACTTATTCAAATTAATTTCATTATCTCATACCGAACATTTCAAACGGGTTGCCACCATTCCGAGAACCAAACTAGTGGCGCTGCGGGAAGGGCTGCTTGTCATATCCGGTTGCGAGAAGGGCGAGTTTTTCGAATCGGTGCTGAATAAGTCGCAGGAGGAAGCACAGGAAGTTGCGGAATTTTACGATGTGCTTGAAATTCAGCCGATCGACTTCTATATGCATCTGGTTGAGAAAGGGCTGGTAGGCAGCCGCGCAGAGATCGAAGGTGCGATGCGCCGCATTTGTGAGATTGCGGACGAGCTTGGAAAGCCTGTCATTGCGACGGGCAATGTGCATTATTTGAACCCTAGAGACAAGATGTACCGGGATATTACCATTCATGGCATTACTGGCTTCAGCCCGCTTAAAGGACAGCGCAAGCCGGATGCCCACTTCCGCACGACGGAGGAGATGCTGAAGGAATTCGCCTTCCTCGGCGAAGCCAGAGCGAAACAGGTTGTCGTGACGAATACGTCGGAGCTTGCCGATCGCTTCGAGACGTACGACATGTTTCCGAAGGAGCTGTTCACGCCGAATATCGATGGCGCGGATGAAGAGATTCGCAATACGTGCTACGAGACAGCGAAGTCCATGTATGGCGACGAGCTCCCGCAGGTTGTGATCGATCGGCTGGAGAAGGAGCTTGTGCCGATTATTAAGTACAAGTTCTCCGCCAACTATCTGATATCCGAGAAACTGGTGAAGAAGTCCAATCGTGACGGTTATTTGGTCGGCTCCCGGGGTTCCGTAGGCTCTTCGGTCGTAGCTACGTTTCTTGGTATCTCTGAGGTTAATCCGCTGCCTGCACATTACTTGTGCCTGAACACGGATTGCCGACACAGCGAGTGGTTCCTCGACGGCAGCGTGCCAAGCGGCTTCGACTTGCCGGTCAAGACTTGTCCGCATTGCGGCAAACCGATGAAAGGCGAAGGCCAGGACATCCCGTTCGAGACGTTCCTTGGCTTCAAGGGTGATAAAGTTCCCGATATCGACTTGAACTTCTCTGGGGAATATCAGCCTATTGCGCATAACTATACAAAAGTGCTGTTCGGTGATAAAAGCGTGTTTCGAGCGGGAACAATCGGTACCGTAGCGGAGAAGACGGCGTATGGCTTTGCCAAGAAATACGAGGAAGAGCATCAAAAGAAGTGGCGCGGAGCAGAGCTTGCGAGACTGGCAAGCGGCTGTACCGGCGTTAAGCGGAGCACAGGCCAGCATCCCGGCGGCATCGTCGTTGTTCCTGATTATATTGAGGTCGAGGATGTAACGCCGGTCCAGTTTCCGGCAGACGATACGAGCGCGGAGTGGAAAACGACGCACTTCGATTATCACGCCTTTGATGAAAACTTGCTTAAGCTTGATATACTTGGACACGATGATCCGACTATGATGAGAATGCTGCAGGATTTGACCGGGGTCGATCCGACGACGATTCCGATGAACGATCCTAAAGTCATGAGCATGTTCAACTCGACCGCAGCGCTTGGCGTTTCGCCGGAACAAATCCGATCCGCCGTCGCTACCTACGGCGTACCGGAGATGGGGACGAAGTTTGTGAGACAGATGCTTCAGGAGACGCAGCCGTCGTCCTTTGCGGATTTGCTGCAAATTTCGGGATTGTCCCACGGAACGGGTGTATGGCTGGGCAACGCGCAGGAGCTGATCAAAAAAGGAACCTGCAACATCAAAACCGTAATCGGCTGTCGTGACGATATTATGCTTTATTTGATCTACAAGGCCGGTATGGATGCGGGACTGGCGTTCAAAATTACGGAGAGCGTGCGGAAGGGCAAAGGCCTTACGCAGGAGTGGATCGATGAGATGAAGCGCTGCAAGGTGCCGCAGTGGTATATTGATTCCTGCCTTCGCATTGAATACATGTTCCCGAAGGCGCACGCGGCTGCTTATGTTATATCTGCAGTGCGTACGGCCTTCTTCAAGCTCTATTATCCGATTCATTACTACGCGACTTACTTTACGGTTCGGGCGGATGATTTCGATTTGGAGCTGCTGTGCCAGGGATACGACGCCATTCTCCGCAAGCTGATTGAGATTGAGGCGAAGGGCTTTAATGCGCTTCCGAAGGAGAAAAACATGGTGGCTCAGCTGGAGATGTCGCTGGAGATGACGGCGAGGGGCTTCTCGTTCAAGCCGATCGATCTGTACCGTTCCGATGCGATTAAGTTCCAGGTGGAAGGCGAATCGCTTATTCCGCCGTTTGCCGCAATTGCAGGAATCGGCGATAATGCCGCTCGCAATATTGCGGCAGCGCGCAATGACGGCGAATTCCTCTCCATTGAAGATTTCCAGATGAAGTCCAAGGCGACGAAGACAATCATCGAGGTGCTAAGCGGTATGGGCTGCTTCAGAGGTTTGCCGGAATCCAATCAACTATCCTTGTTCTAATTACGGCCCATGAGAGTTGTTATCATACGGGATGACTAGAAATCATTTCTTGTCACGATTATGCGGTTATGATATAATTTTTGTGGCAATGATGAGGATAGATTCTTGATGCAGAAGAGTGGGGAAACCCACTCTTTACGTTTTGTATTCGGCAATATCACATTGCAACCTATACAGGAGGTTAACCCAATTTGAGCACATCCACTATCAAATCCGCCATTGAGGCTATGGTTCTCCCATTTCTCAATGACAATGGCTTTGAACTGGTCGACATTGAATATATCAAGGAAGGCAGCAATTGGTTTTTGCGCATTTTCGTAGACAAGGAAGGCGGAATTGACATCGACGAATGCCGGCGTATCAGCGAATACGTCAGCGAGCAGCTAGACACTAACGATCCTATCTCCGGAGCCTATTTCCTTGAAGTATCCTCACCAGGAGCGGAAAGACCGCTGAAAAAGCCTGAAGATGTGCGCAAGGCGATCGGGAAGTATGTCTATGTCACGACTTACGAGCCGGTAGACGGCTCCAAGGAGTTTGAAGGCACGCTGCTATCGTTCGACGGCGAAACTGCCGTTGTTCGTATTGGCAAAAAAGAGCATGACATTCCTTACGAAAAAGTCGCCAGCGCCCGCTTGGCTATCCAATTTTAATTTTTGCTTCTATTATGAAAGGGGGAACATCGTTCCAATGAGTATGGATTTTATTGAAGCGTTGCAGGAAATCGAGAGAGATAAAGGTATCGCTAAGGATGTGCTGCTTGAAGCGATTGAGGCCGCTCTAATTTCCAGCTACAAACGCAATTTCAACACTGCGCAAAACGTGAGAGTCGATATAAACCGTCATACCGGCGTCATTAAGGTATACGCGCGCAAAACCGTTGTTGACGAGGTGCTTGACCCTCGCCTGGAGATTACGGTAGAAGCGTCTCGCGAGATCAACCCGCATTACCAGCTGGACGATGTCGCGGAGATTGAAGTAACGCCGCGCGACTTCGGCCGCATCGCCGCTCAGACAGCGAAGCAAGTGGTGACGCAGCGTATCCGCGAAGCCGAGCGCGGTTTGATCTACAATGCTTTTATCGACAAAGAAGAGGATATCGTGAATGGTATCGTGCAGCGTCAGGATGTTCGCAACCTGTTTGTTGATCTGGGCAAAGTAGAGGCTGTGCTGCCTCTGACCGAGCTTATGCCAACGGACAAGTTCAAGCATGGCGACCGCGTGAAATCGTTTATTACGAAGGTAGAGAATACGACTAAAGGTCCTCAAATCATTTTATCCCGCACGCATCCAGGACTTCTTAAACGATTGTTCGAGCTTGAAGTGCCCGAAATCTATGACGGCGTCGTCGAAATTCGTTCCGTTGCGCGCGAAGCGGGATTCCGTTCCAAAATCGCGGTTCATTCCCGCAATGACGAAGTCGATCCGGTCGGTTCCTGCGTCGGCCAAAAAGGCATGCGCGTACAGACCATTGTAGGCGAGCTGAAGGGCGAGAAGATCGATATCGTGCGCTGGTCGGAAAATGTGGAGGAATATGTAGCGAACGCTCTTAGTCCTTCCAAGGTCCTTGAAGTGATTGTATTCGAGCAGGAGAAGATGGCGAGAGTCATCGTGCCGGACTACCAGCTGTCGCTGGCGATCGGCATCAAGGGCCAGAATGCAAGACTTGCAGCCAAGCTGACGGGATGGAAGATTGATATTAAAAGCGAGACGCAGGCGGAGCAGGAGTACGGACGTCCAAAATCGGCTACTGGTACGATGCATCAGGATTCCGTATCCATCGACTAATCCGTTAGCGGCTAATACGCTGACAAAGGAGGGTGTACGGTGAGACCGAGGAAAGTACCGCTTCGCAAGTGCGTCGCTTGCCAGGATATGATGCCGAAGAAGGAGCTCATTCGGGTCGTGCGCACACCGGATGGAGAAGTCGGCATCGATTTGACCGGCAAAAAAGCCGGTCGCGGAGCATATCTGTGCGGGAAAGTCGCTTGCTTCAAACTTGCGAAGAAATCGAAAGCGCTGGACCGGGCATTGAAGCAGCCTGTCGGCGAGCATATATACGATCAGCTGGAACAAGATTTCATTGCGGTGGAGGAGCAATTCATTGCAACAAAGGAGCAGACGCCGGATGATGAAGACGAATAAGGTGCTGTCGCAGCTCGGAATGGCGATGAGAGCGGGAAAGCTCATCACTGGTGATGAAATTGTGCTCAAAGCTGTAAGAGCAGGCAAAGCCCATCTCGTCATTCTCGCAGGAGATGCGTCCGACAACACGAAGAAAAAATTTCGAGATAAATGCGGCACCTACGGAATACAACTCGCCGAGGCATTCGATCGAGAGCAGCTAGGAAGGGCGATAGGCAAGCCTGAACGCGTCGTGCTGGCGGTTACCGATATGCAATTCGGAAAAATGATTGGAAGTCATCTGAGCCAAAATACGGAGGTGGATCCTATTGAGCAACAAACAGGAGAGCAAAGACAATAAAGACAAGCTGCGCGTGTACGAATACGCGAAGTCGCTTAATATGAGCAGTAAAGAAATTATTACGATCCTAAAACGCTTGAATTTGCCAGTGAACAACCACATGAGTGTCATGGAAAATCAAATGGTGCATAAAGTGGAAGGATTCTTCCGGGATATCAAAGCGAACGCTGCGGCAAAGCGCGCCCAAGAATCAAGCGGCGCAGCCGTATCCGCAGCTCAGGCGCCTGCCAATCGCGGGCAATCTTCTCAAAGCGGGCAACAGACCGCGAATACAACATCTCAAGACAGACAGGGGACAATGAACTCTATTAATACGAAAACACAACAACCTTCAGAGCAGCAACGTGAACAAAGACCACAGCAAAGCAATCAAGGTGCTCGTCCGTCCGGCCAAGGCCAACAAGGTCAAGGCGGCGGCAACCGTCCATCCGGTCAAGGCCAGCAAGGCGGCAATCGTCCGTCCGGCGGCCAAGGCTATCAAGGCAATCGTCCGTCCGGTCAAGGTCAGGGCGGAGGCAACCGTCCATCCGGCGGTCAAGGCTATCAAGGCAACCGTCCGTCCGGTCAAGGCCAGGGCGGCTATCAAGGGAACCGTCCAGCAGGCCAAGGTCAAGGCGGCAATCGTCCGTCCGGCGGCCAAGGCGGCGGCTATCAGGGCAATCGTCCTGCCGGTCAGGGTCAAGGCCAAGGCGGAGGCGGCAACCGCTCCTTCGGTCAAGGCGGCTCAGGCGCACCATCCGGCAATCGTCCGGCTCAAGCTCCACAAGGACAAAGCCGCAGCTTTGATTCCAATGCAGGCAGATCGCAACCTCGCAGCGGCAGTGATGACCGTGGCGGCAACAAGAACAACCGCAGTGGCGGCAATCAGAAGCGTTTCGAGGACGGTCGTCCAGGCTATGGCGGCAACCGCGGCAACAACCGTGGCGGCAAAGGCCGTAACAACAGAGGCCCGCAACAGCCTCCGCGTGAGAAAATCGACAATACACCGAAGAAAATTATTGTCCGCGGCACGCTGACTGTCGGCGATCTGGCGAAGCTGCTGCATAAGGACGCTTCTGAAGTCATCAAGAAGCTTCTATTCCTCGGCGTAATGGCGACGATCAACCAGGAAATCGATATGGATGCGATTCTTCTGATCGCTGGCGAATACGGCGTAGAAGTTGAAGTGAAGATTCCGGTTGAGGAAGACGACTTCGAGAACGTGGAAGAGAACGATGACGAAGAGGTTTTGATTGGCCGTCCTCCGGTTGTGACCATCATGGGTCACGTCGACCATGGTAAAACAACACTCCTGGATTCGATTCGCAAAACGAACGTAACAGGTGCTGAAGCCGGCGGCATTACACAGCATATCGGCGCATACCAAGTCGAGATCAACGGCAAAAAGATTACGTTCCTGGATACACCAGGCCATGAAGCGTTCACGCTCATGCGTGCACGCGGTGCACAAGTAACAGATATTACAATTATCGTCGTAGCTGCGGATGACGGCATCATGCCTCAAACGGTAGAAGCGATCAACCACGCGAAAGCGGCTGGCGTACCGATTATTGTTGCAGTGAACAAAATCGATAAGCCGGAAGCGAACGCGGATAAAATCAAGCAAGAAATGACGGAGTATGAGCTTGTACCTGAAGAGTGGGGCGGCGATACGATCTTCGTTGAAGTGTCCGCCAAGCAGCGCATTAATCTGGAAGGCTTGCTTGAGATGATCTTGCTCGTTGCAGAAGTGAACGAGTTCAAGGCAAATCCGAACAAGCGCGCCAGAGCAACGGTTATTGAAGCCGAGCTGGACAAAGGCAAAGGCCCAGTGGCACGTATTCTCGTGCAGCACGGTACGCTTAAGATCGGTGACGCATTCGTAGCGGGCAACTGCTTCGGCCGTGTCAGAGCGATGGTGAACGATCGTGGCCGCAGACTGAAGGAAGCAGGTCCTTCGACTCCGATTGAGATTACAGGCTTGACTGAAGTGCCGCAAGCGGGCGATCCGTTTATGGTGTTCGAAGACGAGCGCAAAGCACGCGCAATCGCAGAACGCCGTGCGATCAAGCATCGCCAATCCGAGATGGGCGCGAACACGCGCGTTACACTGGATGATCTGTATACGCATATCAAAGACGGAGAGATCAAGGACCTTAACGTGATTATTAAAGCCGACGTTCAAGGTTCCGCAGAGGCGCTTAAAGGCTCCCTGGCGAAGATTGATATCGAAGGCGTGCGCGTCAAGATTATTCATAATGGCGTAGGCGCCATTACAGAATCGGATATCATCCTGGCATCCGCTTCGAATGCAATTGTCATCGGCTTTAACGTCCGTCCAGACCCTCAAGCGGAAGCGACAATTGGTCAAGAGAAAGTTGACGTGCGCATGCACCGCGTTATTTATAACGTAATTGACGAGATCGAGCAAGCCATGAAAGGCATGCTGGATCCGATCTACAAAGAAGTTGTTATCGGCCATGCCGAAGTGCGCAACGTATTCAAGGTAACAAAAGTCGGCGCAATTGCCGGTTCGATGATTGTGGACGGCAAGATCACGCGCGCTGCAGAAGCAAGAGTCATTCGCGACGGTATTGTTGTCTATACAGGCAAAATCGACTCCCTCAAACGGTTCAAGGATGATGCCAAAGAAGTGGCCCAAGGCTATGAGTGCGGTATAACGCTTGATCGCTTTAGCGATATTAAAGAGGGAGATATGATTGAAGCGTTTGTCATGGAAACGGTAGAGAGGTGATTAAAGCATGGCAAAAATACGCGTAGGACGGGTCAGCGAACAGATTAAAAAAGAGCTGAGCCAAATTATCCAGATGGAGCTCAAAGATCCTCGTATCGGATTCATTACGGTAACTGGTGTCGAGACAACCAGCGATTTGTCTCAAGCTCGCATCTATCTGAGCGTGCTTGGCAATGACGAACAAAAGGAAGCAACACTTAAAGCATTGGCAAGTGCAACAGGCTACCTGCGTTCCGAGCTGGGCAAGCGCATGAAGCTGCGCCATACACCGGAGCTGCTATTCAAATTCGACAGCAGCATCGAATATGGCAGCCGCATTGAATCGCTGCTTGAAGATATAAACCGCGGGAACGAATCGAATTGATGAGCGGTAACCAAATGGTACAGCAGTTGGATGAAGCATTGGCCTTTATAAAGGCCAATGCTTCCTTCCTTGTCGTGTCGCATGTTCAGCCGGATGGAGACGCCATCAGCTCGACGCTGGTCGTCAGTTGGCTGCTTGAACGACTAGGCAAAAAGGCAGTCATGATCAATGAGAGCGAGCTGCCTGGCCGTCTGCAATATTTGCGCGGCTTTGACCATATCCTATCGTTAAAGTATGAGCAGCCGGACATTTCCTTCGATGCGGTTATCGCGATCGATTGCGCCGATTATCGCCGCATTGGAGACGTGGCCTCCATGTTTCCGGAGAACTGCCGCCTGCTCAACATCGATCATCATCCGACGAATAACGGCTTTGGTACCGTTAATGTCATTCGTCCCGAAGCCGCGGCGACAGTTGAAATATTGTACGATCTGATCATTCATGCGGGATTCACGCCGGATCTGGAATGCGCAAAGGCCATCTATACAGGTCTGCTTACCGATACGGGCGGATTCCGCTATTCCAATACAACCCCTCGCGTCATGGAGATTGCCGCCAGCTTGCTGGGACTCGGCGTATCCGGAAGCGAACTTGCTGATCATCTGCTGGAGAAAATGACGATTGCCAAGCTGAAGCTGCTTCAAACCGCACTTGCGAGATTGACCTTCAGCGAAGATTTGAAGATCGGCTGGCTCTACATCGGCAAGGAAGACCTGGCCGCGTGCGGGGCCGTTCCTGAGGATCTGGAAGGCATCGTGAATTATGCGCTTAACGTAGATGGCGTAGAAGTCGGCATTCTCTTCAAGGAGACGAGCGATGGCGCCGTGAAAGCCAGCATGCGTTCAGCCGGCAAGGCGGATGTTGCGGCAATTGCCCAATCCTTTGGCGGAGGCGGACATGTGCGCGCATCCGGCTGCAGATTGGAAGGGCCGCTTGGGGGCGCGATGAGCGGTTTGGTAGAAGCAGTTAGAAAGGCGTTGGTATAACCGATGGATGGTATTTTGGCCGTTTGGAAGCCGGAGGGCTGGACATCTCATGATGTCGTAGCCAAAGTTAGACGGCTGCTTAAGCTGAAACGAGTTGGACATACCGGCACACTGGACCCTATGGTTACGGGTGTATTGCCCTTATGCCTTGGCCGGTCCACAAGGGTCGTTGAATATGTGCAGGAGAGGCCTAAAGCCTATGAAGCGGTACTCAGACTAGGCATCGCTACCGACACGGAGGATCTGACGGGCGAGATCATCGACCGGCAGCCAGTCGGTACGCTCAGCGAAGCTCAAATCGAGGAAGTGCTGCAACGGTTTCTCGGGACGATCGATCAGGTTCCTCCCATGTTCTCGGCGGTCAAAGTAGACGGGAAGCGTCTGTATGAATTGGCGAGAGAAGGCAAGACGGTTGAGCGCAAGTCCAGGGAAGTAACCATTCATGCGATTTCCTTGCTGAAAGCGGATTTGGAAGGCGACCAGCCTGAAATTACGTTTTCGGTTGTTTGCTCCAAAGGCACGTACATTCGTACGTTATGCGTAGATATCGGAAAAGCGCTTGGGCTTCCCGCTACGATGGCGAAGCTGGTTAGGACGATGTCAGGCGGCATATCGGCGGAGGGATGCCTTACGCTGGAGCAGATTGGTGAGCTCGTTCAAGCCGGTGAGCTTGAGCAGCATCTCATTGCGGCTGACCAGGCGATTGCCCATATTCCGTATGCGACGGTATCACCGCATTCCGCGCAGCAAGCGCTGCGGGGTCAGAAGCTGCAGCTGTCGCAAGCTGCTCTGGGAGCTGGAGAGTGGAAGCAGGACGAGCTTGTCCGCTTGTACGAATCTTCCGCGAGCGGAAGTTTTCTAGGCATATTCCAAGTGGATGTCGACACCTCGCAGGTGAGACCAGTCAAAGTATTTTCGGATTCCAGCCAACCCTAACATCACGACGATTGACCCGGGATTCACCGCACAACGTTAGCTGGACTTCCGCGAAGGGCGATGCGTCATTCGCGGAAGCACCATTAAAGTTCATGTAGAAATGCAGGTGTCATCGATGGAAATTATTCCTTTATCATATCCTTTGAGTCAAGCGGACGGCTGCAACGGCAAACCAATTGCCGTTGCGATGGGCCATTTTGATGGTGTGCACCGCGGCCACCAGAATGTCGTAAGGCAAGCTGTAGCGCATGCCCGCAAGTCGGACATGTTATCAGCCGTCTTGACCTTCTCACCGCATCCCAAAGAAGTATTGGGCCACGGCGACCAGTATTACCGCTGCTTGACGCCAATGGAGAGCAAGATGAGATTATTCGAGGAGCTGGGCATCGACGTTGTGTTCGTGATGAAGTTCGACCATACGTTTGCGGCTTTGACGCCGGGGCTATTCGTATCGGACGTGCTGATCCCGCTAGGCGTGAAGCATGCCGTCGTCGGCTTTGACTTTACGTTCGGCAACCGGGGCTCGGGCAATGCGGAGATGCTCCGCGAGCTTGGCGGCAGCGATTTTACGATCGATATCGTCGAGCCGCTCTTCGAGAACGGCAAGAAAGTAAGCAGTACCTATACGAGAGAATCGCTGGAGACAGGCGACCTGGCGATGGCCCATACCTTGCTGGGCCGTTCGTATGAGGTCGTCGGCACGGTCGTCCATGGAGACGGAAGAGGACGAACGATTGGCTTCCCTACAGCGAATCTGGAATTGAAAGCTCCTTATGTCTCGCCAAGCCTCGGCGTATACGCCATTACGGCTTGGGTGGACGGCAAGTCATACAGCGGCGTGCTGAATCACGGGATGAAGCCGACCTTCAACAAGTCGGAGATTGTACCGGTGATGGAAGCGCATCTGTTCGACTTCGACGAGGACATCTATGGTATGGAGATGACCGTACAGTTCCGATACTTTATTAGACCGGAGCAGAAGTTTGGTTCTGTCACAGAGCTGATTGCACAGATTGCCGCGGATTCTGATCGGGCGAGAGCACTGCTCACCGAACTTTAAGCGGGCTTTTCTCGACAAACAGGGAACACTTATGCTATACTTTAGAATGTTGTGACTGGCATAGGGTTCATACTGTGGACGAGCAGCCAGCCGCATACTGAACCTTAGCTTGGTTGCCCGATCTCACCGTCGGCAGCGAGGCTAATGGCGATTACAAAGAAGGAGGTGAACTAGGATGGCAATCACTCAAGAACGCAAAAATGAACTGATTGAAACTCACAAAACTCACGCGAGCGATACGGGTTCTCCTGAAGTTCAAGTCGCTATCCTTACGGAAAACATCGTGAACTTGACTCAACACTTGCGCGAGCACAAGAAGGATCATCATTCCCGTCGCGGCTTGCTGAAGATGGTTGGTCAACGCCGTAAGCTGCTTGCTTACCTGAAGAACAAAGACGTAAGACGTTACAGCGCATTGATCGAAAAACTCGGCCTTCGCCGTTAAAACATGCGTGACGAAAAGCAACCTGATTCATCCCGACCTCCAGTTCTCTGGAACAGGGGTTCGGGTTGCTTTTTGTAATAGGAAAAAGGAGGGACTATGATGCTTCAACGTATTGAAATGTCGCTTGGCGGCAGACCACTGGTTCTGGAAACAGGACGATTGGCCAAACAAGCCAATGCGGCAGTTACGGTTCGTTATGGAGAGACGGTTATCTTATGTACCGTTACCGCTTCTTCGGAACCAAAAGACTTGGATTTTTTCCCGCTGACTGTCAACTATGAGGAACGTTTGTATGCTGTCGGCAAAATTCCTGGCGGATTCATTAAGCGTGAAGGAAGACCGAGCGAAAAAGCGATTCTGTCCAGCCGTTTGACAGACCGTACGATTCGTCCACTATTTCCGGATGGATTCCGTAATGACATTCAAGTTGCGAATATTGTAATGAGTGTGGATCAAGACTACTCGCCAGAAATCGCGGCAATGATCGGCACTTCCGCTGCGCTTTCGATCTCCGATGTACCATTTAACGGCCCTATTGGCGGGGTTGTTGTGGGTCGTGTGAACGGACAATTCGTTATTAATCCAACGGTAGCTCAAGAGCAAGAGACAGATATTTTTGTCGTTGTCGCAGGTACTAAAGATGCGATTATGATGGTAGAAGCTGAAGCTAGTGAGGTTTCGGAAGCTGTCATACTGGAAGCGATCATGTTCGGACATAACGAGATTAAATCCATCGTCTCGAAGATTGAAGAACTGCAGGCACTGACCGGCAAAGAGAAGATGGCTGTTAAGCTACATACGGTAAATGCTACTGTCAACAGTGATGTTCGCGCCTTTGCTTCCGCACGTCTTGTGGATGCGATCAAAATTGCGGAGAAGCACGCGCGTCAAGAAGCGATCGATGCGGTTAACGCCGATACTGTCGCTCATTTCGAAGCGCAATATGCGGATACGCCTGAGCTGTTGTCCGATGTGAAGGAAGTACTGTACGATATCGTCAAGGAAGAAGTGCGCCGCTTAATCACGCATGATAAAGTGCGTCCAGACGGCCGCGGACTCGACGAAATCCGTCCAATCGAATGCGACGTTGCACTGCTGCCTCGTACACACGGCTCCGGCCTGTTCACACGCGGTCAGACGCAAGCGCTTAGCATCTGTACGCTCGGAGCAATGGGTGACGTGCAAATCCTCGACGGCATCTCGCCAGAGGAAACGAAGCGCTTCATGCATCATTACAATTTCCCGCCGTTCAGCGTAGGCGAGGCTCGTCCGTTGCGTCCTCCTGGCCGCAGGGAAATCGGCCACGGCGCTCTTGGCGAACGTGCATTGTCGAAGGTTATTCCATCGGAAGCGGACTTCCCGTACACGATCCGCCTGGTGTCCGAGGTTCTGGAATCGAACGGTTCAACTTCCCAAGCTAGTATCTGTGCAAGTACGCTTGCAATGATGGATGCCGGTGTTCCGATTAAAGCGCCTGTAGCGGGTATCGCAATGGGTATGATCAAAGACGGAGACCACTTCTCGATCCTGTCTGATATTCAAGGCATGGAAGATCACCTTGGTGATATGGACTTTAAGGTTGCGGGTACTGCTGAGGGTGTAACAGCCATTCAGATGGATATCAAAATCGACGGCATCGACCGCAGCATTCTGGAGCAAGCGCTTGAGCAAGCACGTCAAGGACGGATGCACATTTTGGGCAAAATGACCGAAGTAATGTCCGCGCCGCGCACGAATTTGTCCAAGTATGCGCCTAAGATTTTGACCCTTCGCATTAACCCGGACAAAATCCGTGACGTTATTGGCGCCGGCGGCAAAATCATCAACAAAATTATTGAAGAGACCGGCGTAAAAATCGATATCGAGCAAGACGGCATGGTATTCATTGCTTCTTCGAATGAAGAGATGAACCAAAAGGCCAAAGCGATTATCGAGGGCATCGTGAAGGAAGTCGTGATAGGCGAAATTTATCTTGGAACGGTAAAACGCATCGAGAAATTCGGCGTATTCGTCGAGATTCTGCCTAACAAAGACGGACTTGTCCATATCTCCCAGCTGTCCACAGAGCGCGTAGCGAAATGTGAGGACGTTGTGAAGATTGGCGATCAAATTACAGTTAAGGTGACGGAGATCGACCAGCAAGGCAGAATCAATCTGTCGCGCAAAGCGATTCTTACGGCAGAGGAGCCTGCTCAGTCTTAAGACGAGCGGGCTATCCCCGGCCCAGCCTATAGCATAAGCCAAAGAGTCAGAGCCATCTGTCTCTTTTTTGTTTTTATGGAGACGAGCATATTCTTGTCCTCCTGCTCATACATTGGTTCATGAGCGCATAGGCACCTGTCTCTCGCGCGACTGATGGAAATGGAGTGGGGCATATGCATCTGAAGAAAGCCGCCGCTATTGCGGCGAGTATGCTGATGATACTCGTTTTCGTAAAAATGAACGGGGATATTGCATCCTTCATTGCTACAGTCAAGGCGGGTGACGCGGTTCAGGCAATCGGGCAGCCCGTTTATTCAGAGGAAGAGAAGCGGGAGCTTTATCAAGCGATCGTAGCGGAAGCGGAGACAAGGTCGGTCGCGCCGATCGATGCGCGATTAGATCGCGTATGGTTTGCGATTCCTGGCTATAATGGACTATCCATCGATATCGACAAGACTTATGAGGCTGCGCTGAAGGCGCCGCGCAATAGTCCGATTTCTTATCAATACAAAGAGATTGCGCCGAAAATTCAGCTATCCCAGCTAGGGCCTCAGCCGATCTATCGGGGCAACCCGGAGAAGCCGATGATTTCCCTCATGATTAATGTGGCATGGGGAAATGAATATATGGATCCGATTCTTCAGACGCTGCAGGACAAAGGAGTTAAGGCAACTTTTTTCCTGGACGGCAGCTGGCTGAAGAAAAATGTGGATGTGGCTAAAAAGATACAGGAGGCAGGTCATGAGCTGTCCAATCATGCGTATTCCCATCCGGATATGAAGTCCTTAAGCAGATCAGAGCAATACAATCAGATCGCGAAAACGGAGCAGCTCTTGAAGGAGCTTTTGCAAGTCGAAAATAAATGGTTTGCTCCTCCATCAGGATCATACAATGCTGCCACCGTGCAAATCGCAAGAGATCAGGGGCTGAGCACTGTACTGTGGACAATCGATACAGTCGATTGGCGGAAGCCGCCAGCTGATGCGGTTATCCGAAAAATTTCTTCAAAGCTGGAGCCTGGATCGCTCATCCTGATGCATCCGACGGCAACCACTCGCGATGCGCTGGCCGGTATGATCGACAGTGCGTTCGCCAAAGGCTACGCGATCGGCACGGTCAGCGAGACGTTGTCATCCGATCGAGTGATTCCACGTGTTGAGGGAGCTCACGTATTTTGATATAGTGGTATCATTCATGTTTAAAGCTTGCGAAGCAATTTTTGCTTCACAAGACTTTAGCTAATGATTACGAAGTTTGTTCTTACTTCGTAAATTTAGGAGGGCAACAGTTGAACAAATATACGCTTAGCAACGGACTGCGCGTTGTCGTGGAATACATACCGACTGTGCGTTCGGTCTCATTCGGCATTTGGGTGAAAACCGGCTCGCGCAATGAGACGAAGGATAATAACGGCATTTCCCATTTTATCGAGCACATGCTGTTCAAAGGAACAGAGAAGCGCACCGCCAAAGATATCGCCGACCTGTTTGATGGCATTGGCGGCAATGTGAATGCTTTTACGGCTAAGGAATATACCTGTTACTTTGCAAAGGTGCTTGATGAGCATCTTCCTCTTGCAGTGGATGCGCTGTCCGACATGTTCTTCAACTCCCAATTCGATGAAGGAGAACTGGCGAAGGAGAAAAACGTTATATTAGAGGAAATCGCCATGTACGAAGATACGCCGGATGACAAAGTGCATGACGAAGCATCTCGCGCATCGTATGGCCAACATCCGCTCGCTTATTCCATCCTGGGCATTAAGGAACGTCTGGAAGCGATGGGGCCAGATATCCTCAAAGGGTATATGAAAGAGCGCTATACGATTGAGAATATAGTTGTTAGTGTGGCTGGCAACGTGGAGGAAGCGGGGCTGCTGGAGTTGCTGGAGTCTCACTTCGGTGGATTTTCCAACCATGCGGAGCCTACGGTTCCCGAGGCGCCGGCATTCCAGGGAGAATATATCTTTTATAAGAAGAAAACGGAGCAGAACCATATCTGCATGACCTTCCCCGGATTGTCGAATAAGGATAAGCAGCTTTATGCCATGATTTTGCTTAATAATGCGCTGGGCGGAGGGATGAGCTCGCGATTGTTCCAGGAGATCAGAGAGAAGCGGGGACTTGCTTACTCTGTGTATTCCTATCATATGGGCTATGCCGATTCCGGCTTGTTTACCGTATATGCAGGAACAGCTCCAAAGCAGACAAAAGAAGTGCTTGATCTGACATTGGAGCAAATCAACGAGCTGTCTGTCAAAGGACTTGCCGAGGATGAGCTTCATCGCGGGAAGGAGCAGCTGAAGGGCTCGCTCATTCTAAGTCTGGAGAGCACAAGCAGCCGGATGAACCGGATCGGCAAAAACGAACTAATGCTGGGTCAGCATTACACGCTTGACGAACTGTTGAATCGAATTGATAATGTGACCATGGAAGATATACAAGACGTCACGAGGAAGATGCTTGCTATGCCGTTCGCGGTCGCCATGGTCGGATCAAGCGACAAGGAAGCGTCTAAGCTTAGGAGGGATCAATATGTACCAGGTGCTGTTTAAACGATTGGAAGGCAATGATGATATCGCGATTCCGCGCAAAATGTCGGAGTGGGCAGCGGGCTTTGACCTGCAGGCGGCGGTAGGCGAACCGCTCGTCCTGGCTCCCGGCGAGCGGATGCTGGTGCCGACAGGATTTGCAATGGCAATGCCAATGGAGCTTGAAGCACAGATCCGACCACGAAGCGGGCTTGCTTACAAGCATGGCATTACGTGCCTGAATTCGCCGGGAACCATTGATGCGGATTATCGCGGCGAGGTGAAGGTGCTGCTCGTTAATTTGGGCCAAGAGCCGTTCACGATTGTACGCGGGGAGCGGATTGCGCAGATGGTATTCCAGCAGGTTCCGGCTGTTGTCATCGAAGAGGCAGCGGAATTGCCGGATACGGTGCGCGGCGCTGGCGGCTTCGGACATACCGGCGTGAAGTAACGGAATAAGAAGGCATAAGGATCGGAGCGATTAGGCGCTTCGATCTTTTTTTATTGTTTTTTCACCCCCCTTTGGGCGCAAGCATACGATAGTCTATATCTATTTGCCAGAAGGGAGTGAAGCCCGATGTTAACTGGCGTTCAAGTGCTGCTGCTTGGCGGCGACGCGAGACAGCTTGAAGTGATCCGTAAGCTGAGCGAGCTGGATGCTTCCGTCACGGTATGCGGATTTGACGGATTGCATTCATCGCTTGACGGCGCCGTACACGCAGAGTTCGATGAAACGCTGTTCGAAGGTGCAGACGCTCTGCTGCTGCCTGCGGTCGGGACCGATGAACAGGGGTTAATCCATGCTGTATTCAGCGACCGCGAGATGAAATTGACGGATTCGCATTTCGCGAGACTGCCGCAGCATTGCACCGTTTATACCGGAATGGCAAAGCCTTATTTGCGGCAGCTATGCGAGACCCGCGGACTTTCGCTGATCGAGCTGTTCGATCGTGACGATGTAGCGATCTACAATTCCATTCCTACAGCGGAAGGCGCCTTGATGATGGCGATCCAGCATACCGATATTACGATACACGGGTCGAGTTCCATGGTGCTTGGTTTCGGCAGAACCGGATTCACCATGGCAAGAACGCTTCAGGGATTAGGTGCCAAAGTGAAGGTCGGCGTCAGACGTTCTGAGCATTTCGCACGGGCATCCGAGATGGGTTTCGAGCCTTTCTACATGGGCGGTTTGCTGCAAAATGTGGGCAATATCGACTTGCTTTTTAATACAATTCCGACTATGATAGTCACAGCGCAAATTATCGCAAATTTACCATCTCGGGCCGTTATTATCGACCTTGCGTCGAAGCCTGGCGGAACGGATTTTCGTTTCGCGGAGAAGCGGGGAATTAAAGCGATGCTTGCACCCGGACTTCCCGGTATCGTGGCGCCTAAGACAGCTGGACGTATCATAGCGGATTGCTTGAGTCAGTTGATTATGGACGATACGATTAAGCGGGGGAATGGGATATGAATTGGAATGGAATGACGGTCGGCTATGCCCTCTCGGGTTCCCATTGCACATTTGCCGAAGTGATGCCGGAGATTAAGCGATTTGTCGATGCGGGTGCGAACGTTGTGCCTATTGTGTCGAATACGCTGATTACGACAGATACAAGATTCGGCACGGCGAAGGAATGGCAGGAGCAGCTTACCGGTATTACAGGCAATGAAATCATTTCGACGATTGTGCAGGCGGAGCCGCTCGGTCCATCGAAGCTGCTGGATGTCCTTGTTATTGCTCCTTGTACGGGCAACACGACAAGCAGACTGGCAAATGCGATTACCGACAGTGCGGTGCTTATGGCGGCAAAGGCGCAAATGCGCAACAGTCGTCCCGTTGTACTCGCCATTTCGACGAATGACGGTCTTGGATTGAATGCCGCTAATATAGCAAAGTTGTTAGTGGCTAAACATATCTATTTTGTGCCTTTCGGTCAAGATAATCCGATTCAGAAGCCGAATTCTCTGGTTGCCAGAATGGATCTGGTTATGGAAGCGTGCGAGGCCGCTTTGCAAGGCAAGCAGCTTCAGCCTCTGCTGATAGAGAGACATTCCTGATACTAACACTGAAGAACAACTAAGAACTGGAAGATGCCAGGCAGCGGCTGGCGGATGTGCGGGCATGATACTCGCCTGACCATGAAGCCAATCAGTAATACCCGCTTGCGGCGGATACGTCAGAATGACTTGCGTATCCGATGGCCGCTTGAATCGCGACCTCGTTCATAAGCGCGGTCTCGGTATGCGGATTATCTCCGAGAACCTTCTAAACAAGCGCTGCAAGGAATACCGTTCAGATCGTCGAATACACATCACATAAGGTTAATGGATAAGGCACGGGTATGACGCTGCTTTCGTCTTCGGTCGATGATGGAGGCTGACGGTATGCGAATTTTGGTTCAGAAATTCGGAGGAACCTCGCTATCTACCGATTATGCAAGAGAACGCGTTATTCATCATATTACTAGAGAGCGGGAGAGCGGATATGCTGTCGTGGTCGTCGTCTCGGCCATGGGCCGCAGAGGCGAACCGTATGCGACGGATACGCTGCTCTCGCTTATTCGTGACAACGGCAATTCATTGCCTGCACGAGAGCTGGATATGCTGCTCGGCTGCGGGGAGATCATCTCCGCAGCCGCTTTATGCAGTATGCTCCAGTCCCATGGTATTCAGGCAGCCGCTTTAACAGGCGGAGGAGCAGGCATTGTGACCGACGAGCAATTCGGTTCCGCGCGAATTAAGTCCATCCAGACGGAGCGCCTGCTCAAGCTGCTGCATGACGGGAAGGTTGTCATCGTCACCGGCTTTCAAGGCGTGACGGCAAGCGGCGATATGACGACACTGGGGCGCGGCGGCAGCGATACATCCGCAACGGCGCTTGGCGCTGCTTTGCGAGCGGAGATGATTGATATTTATACGGACGTAGACGGGATATTGACTGCAGATCCCCGAATTGTCAGCGAGGCTAGACCTCTTGATGTGGTAGGGTATGCGGAGATAGGCAACATGGCCAGGCAAGGAGCTAAAGTCATTCACCCGCGTGCTGTGGAGATCGCGCAGCAAGCCCATATTCCGGTCCGTGTCCGATCTACCTTCTCTGATGGGACGGGTACGCTCGTAACAGACAAGTCAGTCGCCAAAGTTGAACAGGCCTTTAAGGATAGACCGGTGACGGGCATCGCACATGTGGCAGGCGTTACGCAAATAACGGTAAGGGCGTTAGAGGGCCGATCAGATATGCAGTTGCAGGTGTTTCAGACGATGGCCAAACATCATATCAGCGTCGATTTTATTAATGTAACACCAAGCGGAGCTGTATACACGGTATTCGATCAGGATGCCCGGCACGCCTTAGAGCTGCTGGCAGCAGGGGGATTCACCCCCCAGGCGATACACGGCTGTGCCAAAATATCAGTCATAGGCGGGGGGATGAATGGCCAGCCCGGCGTGATGGCTCGCATCGTTGAGGCTTTAACGGAGCAAGGCATTACCATCATGCAGTCCGCCGACTCCAATACGACGATATGGGTGCTCGTACAAGAAGCGGATATGGCTAAAGCGCTGCGCGCCCTGCATGCCAAATTCGACCTTCACCGATAGGTTTATAGAGTTATGAATAAAAATCATGCTATAATACGATACAGTGCTAATGAGGTAAGTTTGTTTTCAAACTTTATCATATAAAGCTAGTTGCTCCACAAACTTTAGGCGAATGCTTACGAAGCAAGTTTGCTTCGCAAACTTTAAGTGAATGCTTACGAAGCAAGTTTGCTTCGCAAACTTTTAGGAGGTTCCCAGATGGAATTCGGAAGATTGATCACGGCAATGGTAACACCGTTCGACGCACATGGACAAATTGATTGGCAAACAGCTGGGAAGCTAGTCGATTACTTAATAGAAGAGCAGCAAAGCGACAGTCTGGTAGTCGCCGGGACAACAGGGGAATCCCCGACGCTCTCGGACGGCGAGAAGCTGGAGCTGTTCCGTTTTGTCGTGAAGCATGCAGCGGGCCGCTGCAAGGTTATTGCAGGCACGGGAAGCAATAATACAGCCCATTCCATCCACCTGACGCAGGAGGCGGAAGCATGCGGCGTTGATGGAATCTTGCTTGTTGCTCCGTACTACAACAAGCCATCCCAAGAGGGCTTGTACCAGCATTTCAAAGCCATTGCGGAAGCAACCAAGCTGCCTATTATCCTCTATAATGTAGAGGGGCGCACAGGTGTTAACATCTCCGTCGATACGACGCTCAGACTGGCTCAACTGGACAATGTAGTGGCGACCAAGGACTGCGCATCGCTGGAACAGCTGACCCAAATCGTCAGCGGGGCACCGGAAGGCTTCCTCGTATACAGCGGGGATGACAGTGCGACGCTGCCGGCATTGTCAGTGGGAGCATACGGCATTGTAAGCGTGGCAGGTCATATCGTAGGCGCCAAAATGAAGCAAATGATCGATGCTTATGTAAGCGGCAAGGTCGCAGAGGCAGCGCGCCTGAACGGTGAATTGTTCCCGATCTTCAAAGGACTATTCTACTGTCCGCATCCAGTGCCGAATCCGGTCGCTGTCAAATATGCGCTAGGGCTGAAGGGACTGCCGGTAGGTTCGGTACGTCTGCCGCTTGTGGACGCGAACGAAGCAGAAGCCAAGTTTCTGCGCGACCTGGTCTTGTAATTTATAAAATTATTTATACCTGAGCCGGTGCATACAGCACCGGCTTTATTATTTGCTAAAGGCTCCCGGCAATAAGTTTGAAACGATTGACTTGTATGACTTGTGTTCCAGCTTTTTCATCATGTATAATGAAATCAAGTGAATGGGTGCGGCAAAATTGAACATGAAGAAATGATCGTCAGAGCGGCATCTGACGTTTATTGTAATACGCATAGATTGCAAGTTTATTTGTTTTTTTCACATTACATTTACCGTAGGAGGTATAGATCCACTTGTCTAAAAAGAACAACCAGGATAAGCTGCTTATATTTGCACTAGGCGGAGTAGGCGAAATTGGTAAAAATATGTACGTTATTCAGTATAACAACGATATCGTCGTTGTTGACTCCGGCCTGAAATTCCCAGAAGAGGACATGCTCGGCATTGATATTGTCATTCCGGACATCTCTTATTTGACAGAGAATCGCGACAAAGTTCGCGGTATTCTCATTACCCATGGTCACGAGGATCATATTGGCGGTCTGCCTTATGTTCTCAGACATCTGAATGTGCCGGTATATGGCACGAAGCTAACGCTTGGACTTATTGAAGGAAAATTGAAGGAAGCGGGCTTGCTCGGGGAAACCAAGCGTATCCTCATTAACGCCGATTCCGAAGTTCAAATGGGCTCCATTCGCGCGACCTTCTTCAAGACTAATCACAGTATCCCGGACTCCGTAGGCGTCAGCCTGGATACACCGGAAGGCATTGTCGTTCATACGGGCGACTTTAAATTCGATCATACCCCGGTCAACGATCAATTCGCCGACTTGCAGCGCATTGCCGAAATCGGCAGCCGCGGCGTTTTGGCACTGTTGTCCGACAGCACGAACGCGGAGCGTCCGGGCTACACACCATCCGAGAGCAATGTCGGCGAAGAGCTGGAAGATATATTCCGCAAGTCGACACAACGTGTAGTCGTTGCGACATTCGCATCGAACGTACATCGGATTCAACAAATCATTAACGCCTCGATCGCAACTCGCCGCAAGATTGCTGTCGTAGGTCGCAGCATGGTCAACGTAGTTGGCATCGCTTCAGAGCTTGGATACTTGAACATTCCAGAAGGAATGATTATCGAGCCGGAAGAAGTGAACAAACTTGCAGCCGACCGAGTGGTAATTTTGTGCACAGGCAGTCAAGGCGAGCCGATGTCGGCGCTTACACGCATGGCACGCTCCACGCATCGCAAGGTTGACATTTTGCCAGGGGATACGGTGATCATTGCCGCGACGCCAATTCCGGGCAACGAGCGTTATGTTGGACGTACGGTAGACGAGCTGTTCCGTCTTGGCGCTAACGTCATCTACGGTCCAGGCTCCGTATCCGGCGTACACGTATCCGGTCACGGCAGCCAGGAAGAGCTTAAGCTTATGCTCAACCTGATCAAACCGAAGTACTTTATCCCAATTCATGGCGAATACCGCATGCTTCGCCAGCACGCCAAGCTTGGTGAATCGATTGGCATAGAACGTGAGAATATCTTCGTTATCGATAACGGCGATACCGTGGAATTCCAAGGCGGCAATGCTCGCAAGGGCTCCAAGGTCCAAGCAGGCAATGTCCTGATTGACGGTCTTGGCGTTGGAGACGTAGGCAATATCGTGCTCCGCGACCGCAAACTTTTGTCCCAAGACGGTATCCTTGTTGTCGTCGTTACCCTCAGCAAGCAGGACGGCACGATCATGTCCGGTCCGGACATTATCTCGCGCGGCTTTGTCTATGTACGCGAATCGGAAGGTCTTCTTGATGAAGCGAACCGCATCGTAACATCGACGCTGAACAAGTTGATGAACGATAAAGTGAACGAGTGGGCATCCCTTAAGACCAATGTAAAGGATGCGCTCGGCAGATTCCTATATGAACAAACGCGTCGTCGTCCAATGATACTGCCGATTATTATGGAAGTGTAAGCGACGTAAACCCATCACCTATGAAGCGCTCTTTTATCCTATGAGGATGAAAGAGCGTTTTTTGTTGTTAGACATGGCTGCCAATAAACCGGACTTCTTCTTAACGGGTGCTGTATAAAATTATGACTCCATTCCATACTATGACGAGCTATTCATTGCCATCAAAGGGGACATGACCAAATGACAAATCCGTTTGATCCAACAGCTTACAGAAGCGACCAGCCGGACCCGGCTATGCCGGATGACAAGAGAAAAATGGGCAGTGTTGTGGAAAATATTCAGCAGCTTGGTACAGCGTTAACTCCTGTGCCGACGGAATCGAATATTTTTTGCATGACCATTATTGGTCAGGTGGAAGGACATCTCATATTGCCGCCGCAAAATAAGACAACCAAATACGAGCATATTATCCCGCAGCTTGTCGCTGCAGAGCAAAACCATAAGATTGAAGGCGTGCTGATCGTATTAAACACGGTAGGCGGCGATGTGGAAGCAGGACTTGCGATTGCGGAGATGATTTCCTCCTTGTCGAAGCCTACGGTGACGCTTGTACTTGGAGGCGGACATTCTATTGGCGTTCCGATTGCTGTTGCTGGCAATAAATCATTTATTGCCGAGACGGCTACGATGACCATTCATCCCATCCGAATGAACGGATTGGTCATTGGCGTACCTCAGACCTTCGAGTATTTGGATAAAATGCAGGAGAGGGTTGTTCGATTCGTCACCTCCCACTCCAAGGTTATGGAGCATACCTTCAAGGATCTGATGTTCAAGACAGGAGAGCTGACACGAGATATCGGAACAACTGTTATCGGTACGGACGCTGTCCGGCATGGTTTGATTGATGCGGTAGGCGGGCTGGGCGAATCGCTGCGGGAATTGAATGCGATGATTGAAATGCGCAGAGCCTCTATGCCGATGCCGATGCCGATGCCGGGAGGCGTGCCGCAATGACGCTTCATACTGTAATGCCGTTAGAACTGGTGCTGCAAGGCATCCATGATGAGCAGGACAAACCCATGCATGAGGTGACGGTGAGAGGCATCAAAATGCAAGTTATTCCCGTTGCGCCTGGCATGGGACGAATTGTACGTTTATTGGACTGCAGCCTTCACGATTATTTGAACCCGGCTTTCATGCCGGGCGCTGTGATCCCCTACAACGAAATAAAAGAATAAGTGTTCCCATTGTTGCGCTCTTTCGTAGCCCCTTAACCAATATCTGTGCTATAATGGTAGACCAGAGGTGACGGAATTGGCGAAGAAAAAGAGACGAAAGAAATCCATTGGCGCTCAATTAAAATACGAAGTTTACGGCATATTGCTTATTACGATATCGATCATTGCCCTGTCGGGCGAAGCGGCTGTAGGCCGCGCATTGTCCAAGCTGTTCGGCCTTGCTCTAGGCAAGTTTTATTTTGTGCTGGCTCTTATCGGGGTTTACGTTGGACTTAGCGTTATGGTGAAGCGGGCATGGCCCAAAAGCTGGTCAAGCAGAAGGACAGGCCTCCTTATTCTCGTGCTCGCTTTCACATTAAGCAGCTCCATCTCCGAGGTGAATCTCCGTTTTGCGGGAGTGGAGCGGGAAGCGCTATCGGGTGGAGTGATTATGAGTACACTTGGCACCGATCTCAGAGATCAATTGATTTCGGTGTCGCCTGCGAATGATGTATCCATACGAGACAAGACGATTAGCGGCGGTTATATCGGCGCGATTCAATATTCCTTATTATTTATGTTGTTTGGCTACTACGGTGCTCTAATTATTAATATTGTGATGTTCGCAATCTCCATTATGTTGATTACAGGCAAATCTTATGTCGAATTGCTGGGAGTCATACGCAAACGGGCAGGAAGCATGTACAAGCTGCTCATGGCTAAGCGAAGCGCGATGCGCAAGCGAAAAGCTGCGAAAGTTGCCGTCGTTGCCGCACAGGTACAGCCCAATGATCATGATGGGACGATGGAGGACGAGGATGATTATCAGCCCGCTCCGCGACGGAAGCGCAAGTCTCTGTTTTTTGCGTGGAAGCAGGAGGGGCAGCAGGAATCGAAGGCTCAGGACCAGCAGGACGAATGGCAGCTGTCACAGCATGAGCATTCCGAGACGAGTGCAAAGCCGGTCTGGGAGAGTGAATTGGCTGGCGATTGGGAGCCTTCCGGAGAGCGTCCGGTCAATACCGAAGCTACTGTAACTAACGACAATGAGCCTCCTTGGGCGGTTGCTGATCCAGTACCAGGTTCAGCTATACATAATGAATGGAATACAGACGGAGCATCTACTGCGCCAGCTTTGGAAGACGAGCAGGTGTGGCCGCGCCACGACGCAGAGCCGGAAGATCAAACTTTGACTTCTGACGTTTCTTCTAGCGAAGAAGCATATCATCCAACTATTGAGGAGCTACCCGAGAGTGTAGAGCAGCGATCCAATCCACTCCTAGACTCTGAAGCCATTATTGCGGATGGAGATACGGAGGGAGCTGTTCCGAGAAGGCCGGTCGATGGGGAGTCTCCAGCGGAAAAGCCGTATATGCTTCCTCCGTTCACACTGCTGCATAAGCCGAGCGGAATGGCCAAAGGATCGGATGCTACGGATATGTATGACTCCAGACGGAAGCTTGAAGCGACCCTCGAAAGCTTCGGCGTGAAGGCGAAAGTACTGGATGTTGTACGCGGCCCTGCAGTTACCCGTTATGAAGTACAGCCAGCAACCGGCGTGAAGGTCAGCCGGATTGTGGGCTTGACCGATGATATTGCGCTTGCGCTGGCAGCGAAAGATGTGCGCATGGAGGCTCCCATTCCGGGGAAATCGGCTATCGGCATCGAGGTTCCGAACATGGAAGTATCGGTTGTCACGATGAGAGAAGTAATGGAAACACCTGCGTTCCATAACTCTTCCTCCAAGCTGTCTATTGCATTCGGCAGAGATATTTCCGGTCAGACGATCGTCGGCAACCTGGCCAAGATGCCCCATCTGCTTGTAGCCGGAGCGACGGGCTCCGGAAAATCGGTATGTATCAATGGCATAATTACGAGCATTCTGTACAAAGCTCATCCTGACGAAGTGAAGTTTTTGATGATCGACCCTAAGATGGTTGAGCTTAATGTGTACAACGGCATCCCTCATTTGCTGGCGCCTGTCGTGACCGATCCACGCAGAGCATCGCTTGCGCTGAAAAAGATTGTAGTAGAGATGGAGAAACGGTATGAGCTGTTCTCCAAGTCGTCCACGCGCAATATTGAAGGCTACAATACGCTAATGGCCGATAATCCGTCTGCAGTGCTTCCTTACATTGTAGTTATTGTAGACGAGCTTGCGGATCTGATGATGGTAGCGGCGGGAGATGTCGAGGATTCCATTGCCAGATTGGCACAGATGGCCCGTGCAGCCGGGATTCATCTGATTATCGCCACCCAGCGGCCGTCGGTTGACGTTATTACCGGCGTGATCAAAGCGAATATTCCGTCGCGTATTGCGTTTGGCGTATCGTCGCAGGTTGACTCGCGAACCATTCTGGATATGGCCGGAGCCGAGAAGCTGCTGGGCAGAGGCGATATGTTGTTCCTGCCTGTAGGCATGTCGAAGCCGATTCGTGTGCAAGGCGCGTTCCTATCTGATCAGGAGGTTGAAGCGCTTGTCGCCTTCGCGCGGGATCAGGGTGAAGCGGACTACAAAGAGGATCTGGTGCCGGAAATCGAGGAAGAAACGGAAAATCAGGATATGATGCTGGATGAGCTGTTCGATCAAGCGGTCCAAATCGTCGTTGAAGCGAAGCAAGCTTCCGTCTCGCTCCTGCAGCGGAGAATGCGGGTCGGATATACGCGAGCGGCCAGAATGATTGATCAGATGGAAGCGAGAGGCGTCGTTGGTCCGTATGAAGGCAGCAAGCCTCGCGAGGTGCTAATGACGCTGGAGCAGCTGCAAGCAAGCCGGGTCAGCTCTTAGTCCAAATGCGATAATCGCCTGCATAGAAGCTGGGGAACTTTCTCATACTAGAGTTAGGTAACGCTACCTAAAGCGAACTAACTTGCAAGAGAAAGGCAGATCCCTACATGAGAAATCGTTTGTTAGCGGTGACCTTGATCATCGTTCTGCTCGTATGCGGTACCTTTTCCTTATTCAAAGGGAATAGCCGCGAGTCGACAGAAACGTTCAGCAATGCAACACTTAAGGTTGGATCCACAGGTCAGGATGTGTATGAGCTGCAAGGACGCCTTACGTTTCTCGGCTACTACAACGGGAAGATAGATGGCGTATTCGGCTCCAAGACCAAAGGCGCGGTTACATGGTTTCAATGGAAGTTCGGTTTGAAATCGGATGGCCTTGTCGGTGCAGATACGAAGAAGAAGCTTGTGAACGCGACCAAAGCTTGGAAGCCTGGCCAGACAAGCGGCGGTACGGGGCAAGCGCCGCCATCCGGAGGCAGCAGCGGCGGAGGTGCCGGTTCAGGAAGCAATCTTGCGCCATCCAATAAGCTTGGCCTATCCGAGAATGATATTCAAATTATGGCTAATGCCGTTTATGGCGAAGCGAGAGGCGAGCCTTATGAGGGTCAAGTAGCAGTGGCTGCTGTTATATTGAACCGCGTGAAATCACCAAGCTTCCCAGATACGGTATACGGTGTCATCTTTCAGCCGCGTGCCTTCACAGCAGTGGCTGATGGCCAGATCTACCTGACTCCGAATGCCAAGGCCAAGGAGGCAGTCATGGATGCCATTAACGGCTGGGATCCTTCAGGCGGCTGTCTCTACTACTTCAATCCGGTAACAGCGACATCGGCCTGGATATGGACTCGGACACAGGTAAAGACGATTGGGAAACATATATTCTGCATGTAAGCATGCCGTCAGATAGGCCTGGGATAAGGGAAGCAGCCGCTTCTGCGTGAGCGCAGTGGCGGTTGCTTCTTCCATTTCCATTAGGTTAAAATGGTAAAAACGGCATCTATGAAGGGAGCAAACCGCGTGTCCTTATTCCAAAGGGGGCAGCTGCAGCGAGTTAGACTGCATGTTCTGCCGACGAAACGATTCAAGACGTTTGCGATATCTTTGTTTGCGGGCATTCCGTTAAGTGAGGATACGGTGACGCCGATTGCCCTTATTCCCTTCGTTCTGCGCCGGGGTACGGCTAGAACGCCGGAGACAATCGCGTTCCGCGAGAAGTTGGACGATATGTACGGAGCAGGCTTTGGTTTCGATGTATATAAAAGAGGAGATTCCCAGATCGTACAATTTCGAATGGATGTCATCAATGACCAGTTCGTAAGCTCAGAGCAGTCATTGCTGGCTGCTTCTCTGCAATTTCTTGGCGATGCCCTGACCGATCCGCTCAAGGAAGGCGGCGGATTCCGCGCCAAATACGTGGAAGCGGAGAAAGCGACGCTGAGGAAGAGGCTAGAGGCTATTGTCAACGATAAGATCCGTTATGCCGCAGAGCGCTGTCTGGAGGAGATGTGCGCCAATGAACCGTACCGTCTTCATCCGCTCGGCAAGCTGGAGGAGATTGACGGCATTACGCCAGATGCGCTGTTCCGCCATTACGAAGAATGGCTCGACCGCGCCGCACTGGATTTGTATGTTGTAGGCGACACCTCGCTGGAGGAAGTGACGCAGCTAGTCGCAGAGGCATTCAAGCTGAAGCCGGGTATGCCTGCGCGCTATTCCACACCAGACGTTAAGCATGACGTTTATGACATCAAGTATGTTGTGGATGAGCTGGATGTAAGCCAAGGCAAGCTCAACATGGGCTTGCGAACGGGGATCGGCTACGACGACAAGCTGTATCCTGCTGCGCTCATGTACAATGGCATCTTGGGCGGATATCCGCATTCGAAGCTGTTCATTAATGTGAGGGAAAAGGAAAGCTTGGCCTATTACGCGGCATCTCGGCTTGACGGGCACAAAGGGATTTGCACCATCCAATCGGGCATCGAATTCAATCATTACGAAAAAGCGGTAGCCATTATCAAGCAGCAATTGGAGAGTATGGCGAGCGGCGAGCTGTCCGAGCTTGAGATTAATCAGACCAAAGCGATGATATCGGGGCATCTGCGCGAGCTGCAGGATTCGGCCTACGAGATGCTCTCTTATGATTTCAACAGTGTCCTGACCGGCAATGAAAGAACGTCGGCACAGCTGCTGGAGCAAGTTCAAGGCGTTACCGCAGACGATATTGTAGAAGTGGCGAAGCGCGTTCAGCTCGACACAGTCTACTTCCTGCGCGATCGAAAGGAGGCTTAAGCGATGGAGACGCTGAATTATCCCAATGTACAGGAGAAGTTGTACCGCGAAGTGCTGGATAATGGCCTTGAAGTAATTGTCCTGCCAAAGGAAGGCTTCCAGAAAACGTACGCTACCTTCTCCACCAAATATGGTTCCGTCGACAATCGCTTCTCCGTCGGCACTCAGGAGGCAGTCCGGGTGCCGGACGGGATCGCGCATTTTCTGGAGCATAAAATGTTCGAGGAGCCGGAAGGCGATATCTTTGCTGTATTTGCTTCGCAAGGCGCTTCGGCGAATGCTTACACGACGTTTGACCGGACGGTCTATCTCTTTTCGGCAACGGAGCAAATCCATGCCAATCTGGAGACGCTGATCAACTTTGTGCAGAAGCCCTATTTCACGGATACCAATGTGGATAAGGAAAAGGGCATCATCGAGCAAGAAATCAATATGTATAAAGACAATGCGGATTGGCGTGTATACTTCGGGCTTATTGACGCTTTGTATCACAACCATCCCGTACACATTGATATCGCCGGCACGGTAGAATCCATCTATCAGATCGACAAAGAAACGTTGTACCGTTGCTATGAGACCTTCTATCATCCGTCCAACATGCTGCTGTTTGTTGTTGGCGGAGTGGATGTGAAGGAAATCTTCGACCTGGTGAAGGCAAATCAAAAAGCGAAGAACTTCGAGCCGCAAGGTCAGATCGAGCGTTACTTTGATGAAGAACCTGTTTCTGTGAAAATCCCACGCAAAGTGGCGCAATTGTCGGTTTCGCTGCCTAAGTGCATGCTGGGATTCAAGGAGAAAGGGGTCGGCTTGACTGGCGAGGCGCTGCTTCGCAATGAAGTGACGACGAAGCTGATGCTTGAAGCCTTGATTGGCCCGAGCACGAAGCTGTACCAGTCACTTTATGAACAAAATTTAATTTCCGATTCATTCGGTCATGAATACAATTCCAGCAGCGATTACGCGTTTTCGGTCATTGGCGGAGATACGCCCGATCCGGATGCTTTAATTGAGGCCCTGCGTTCAGGCATTACTTCGGCTGTTAACCAGGGCATCGAACAATCCGCATTCGTGCGTTCGAAACGCAAAAAAATCGGAAGTTATCTTCGCATGCTGAACTCCCCCGAATCCATAGCGGGTGAATTTACCCGATACCGATTCCGCGATGCCGATATGTTCGATGTGCTGGGCTTCTACGAGGCGTGCACGCTTGAAGAAGTGAATCAGCGTCTTCGCGAGCATTTTGATTTCGAGCAGCTGGCTGTCTCCATCGTAGAGAAACCAACAGCGAAATGATGAAAAATTTGCAGGAGACGACAGTATTGATCACCGGGGGGAGCCGTGGCATAGGCGCTGCGATTGCAAAGCGCTTTGCCGCGGAAGGGGTCAATATTGTTCTCCATTATCTGGAATCACATGAAAGCGCGAATGAGACCGCGAGAATGTGTATGGCGCTTGGAGCCAATGTCATGACGATCTCCGCCGATCTTCGTTCGCGTGAACAATTGTCGAGAATGCGCGAGAAGTTGGAGAGTCATGACATTCGTCCGGATATTCTGGTGAATAATGGCGGAATCTCGCATTATGGCATGCTGGCTGACGTGACGGAGCAGGAATGGGATGATGTGATGTCTGTCAACCTGAAGGGGATGTTTCTTTGTACGCAGCTGTTCATGCCGAGCATGATCGCGCAGCGATACGGCCGCATCATTAATGTATCTTCTGTATGGGGCATGTCAGGCGCGTCTTGCGAGGTGCTTTATTCCACGACAAAGGGCGGGATGAATGCATTCACGAAAGCGCTGGCCAAGGAGCTTGCTCCATCCGGGGTTACCGTGAACGCTGTTGCTCCGGGAGTGGTGGATACGCTGATGATGAACGGGTTTAATCAGGAGGAGAAAGCGGCTTTGCAGCAGGAAATCCCTGCCGGCCGCTTCGGCTCCGCCGAAGAAATCGCATCGCTTGTTTATTTTCTTTCCTTGCCGGAATCATCTTATATTACAGGTCAAATAATTAGTCCGAACGGTGGATGGCATACCTGAGCTGCGTCATATTCGTCCTTGAATTGAATAAGTCGCTGCGGAAATGCGCAGAATAAGGACTGTTGATGATTCTTTTCTATCCCACACTAACCTTAGGAGGCGAAGAGGCATGTCAACGGTCCTGACGAATTTCGAGACATGGAAGCATTTTTTGGCCGATCGCGTATCTCAAGCGAAAAAGATGGGGCTGACGGAAGATACGATCGCCAATCTGGCGTTCGAGATCGGTTCTTTCCTTGACGAAAAGGTTGATCCCAAAAATGATGAAGAACGCATTTTGAAGCAGCTTTGGGATATTGGCGACGAAACAGAGCGCAAGACAGTCGCAAGGCTGATGGTCAAGCTCGTCGAGAAATCGTAGCACTTATACCGGTCAGCAGGAAAGCCTCCAGAAGCGGAGGCTTTTCTGCAATGTTTTGTTTCATTGCAGGATAATGACGAAAATTGTAGAATAGATGATTAAAGGTATGTTTATGGGGAAGAAACTTGATTTCTGGCCTTATACTCTTTATTATTCAGGTTTAGGACGGTGACATCGTTGGAGACGAAGCAATGGTATATGGAATACAAGATACATAAGAACCGCCCTGGCTTGCTTGGAGATATCGCTTCCTTGCTCGGTATGCTGGAAGTAAATATTATGACGATTAACGGCGTAGAGGACCGCACTCGCGGCATGCTGCTTCAGACCAATGACGATGTGAAGATCGATCTTCTGGGCAAAATGCTGCAGAAGGTTGATAATATTACGGTGAACAAGCTGAGAACGCCTACAATTGTAGATATATTGGCTGTGCGCCATGGCCGTTATATCGAAAGGGATTCCGACGATCGGAAAACCTTTCGTTTCGTAAGAGACGAGCTTGGCTTACTCGTGGACTTTCTTGGGGAAGTATTCAAGCGAGAAGGCAATCAAGTGATTGGTCTTCGCGGCATGCCGCGCGTCGGTAAGACGGAATCGATCATAGCAGGCAGTGTCTGCTCCAATAAACGCTGGGCCTTTGTATCATCTACTTTGCTTCGTCAGACGGTTCGCAGTCAGTTGTCCGAGGAAGAGATGCAGCCTAACAATATCTTTATTATTGACGGAATCGTGAGCACGATACGCTCGAATGAGAGGCATCATTCCCTGTTGCAGGAGATTATGGCGATGCCGTCAACGAAAGTAATTGAGCATCCGGACATATTCGTTAAGGAATCGCATTACGATTACAGCCATTTCGATATTATTATCGAACTGCGCAATACACCGGATGAAGAGATTTCATACGAATCATTCACTGCCAACTATTCGGACGATTTCTAATCCAATCGGAAGGAGGCATTTCCATGTCTGAATTAGGTGCTTTGCTGCGCAAGGCCAGAAATGAAAAAGGCTTGTCGCTCGATGATATTCAAGAGCTGACCAAAATTAGAAAGCGGTATTTGGAAGCGATCGAATCCGGCGACCATAGTGTATTGCCAGGGACTTTTTACGTGCGCGCTTTCGTCAAGAATTATTCGGAGGCCGTTGGTCTTGATCCGGATGAAGTGCTCAGGCTTTATCAGCATGAAGTGCCAGCACCTGCCGTCGAGCCGACAACAGAGCCCATTCCGGTGCGCAAGCCGAGAAAGGTGAAGTCGGGCGCCTCCGAGCGGCTTGGGAAGATTGGCTTTAATGTTGTGATGTGGTGCTTTCTTATTCTAATCGTTGTTGTTATCTGGTACTTTGCTTTTAACAAGGATAACAAATCACCGGGCAAAGTAGACGACACTAAGATTACGGAAAACTCGAATCCGCCAGAGCCGACAACGAATACAAGCGCGCCGCCTGTATCGCCGACCCCTCCGCCGCCTACGAAAGCTCCGGCGACCGTAACCTTCAACAGCAAAGTAGGGAATGTCGATATGTATGATATCGGTCCTGCGGGCGTCAATCATAAGGTTGAGTTGAAAGTTAAGGGCGGACGTAACTGGGTAGGCGTGCAGGAAGGCAGCAAGTCGGGCAAAAAGCTGTATTATACGAATGTCGAAGACGGAGAAGTCTTGACATTTGATTTGACGACACGGCTATATATTAATGTAGGGCGCGCCGACTTTACGGAAATCTGGATCGATGGCGTGCTCGTGCCGGACGGCGACCGCTCAAGCTCCAAGCAGCTCCTTATCAATCCGCTGATGGAAGAGGGAGCCCAAGGCGAAGATGGAGCAAGCGGAGGAGAAACCGAAGGCGGCGGTGAAGTGCCGGATTCGATCACTGGCGAATAGGCTGGCCGTATTACATAGCAAAGGGGAGTATATAATGAGTTCAGAAAGCTCGTTCGATATTGTTTCAAAGGTGGATATGCAGGAGCTTGCCAATGCCATTACGCAAGCGGAGCGGGAGATCGAGACGCGCTTCGACTTCAAGGGCAGCAAGAGCAGCATTGCGCTGGAGAAAGAAGAGCTGGTCGTAGGCTCGGATGATGATTACAAGCTGAAAAGCGTCATCGACATTTTGCAATCCAAAATGATCAAGCGCGGCGTGCCGATTAAAAATATGGATTACGGCAAAATCGAAGGGGCATCCGGCGGGACCGTCAAGCAGCGGATCAAGCTGAGACAGGGGATCGAACAGGATATTTCCAAAAAAATCAATATTCTGATTCGCGATTCCAAGCTAAAGGTTAAGAGCCAGATTCAAGGCGACCAGATTCGGGTAACGGGAAAAAGCCGCGACGATCTGCAAGCTGTTATGGCCTTGCTTAGAGGTGCTGATCTACCTGTGGAGCTTCAGTTTACGAATTACCGCTAATGCGTTTAGAAGGGATTTGACGATAGACAAATGACTGAGAGAGTGAAAGTTGTCACGCTTGGATGCGAGAAAAACTTAGTCGACTCCGAAATCATGTCAGGATTAATCCACGAACGCAGCTTCCGGCTTGTAAAAGAACACAACGGCAGCAAGTTTATCGGGAAAGAAATTGACGTGCTGGTGGAACGTTACGACGGCCGCAGCGATGTTTATATTGGCAGATCGATGTACGATGCGCCGGAAATCGACGGCGAAGAATTCGTCTCGAACTGCCGCGCACCAATAGGAACCATACAAAAAGTACGCGTTACGCACGCGTATGAGTTTGACCTTTCCGGGGAGGGTATCGCGTGAATTTAGCGAATAAGATAACGCTGGCAAGAATTTTCCTTGTCCCAGTCATCATGTTTTTCCTGCTTATGAAGTTGGACTTGGGCACGCTCAGCTTCTCCGATTTTGAGATTACATATAATCAGATCGTAGCTGCACTTATCTTTATCATTGCAGCGAGCACGGATGGTCTGGACGGTTATATTGCGCGCAAGAACAAAATCGTGACGAATCTTGGCAAGCTGCTTGACCCGCTGGCCGATAAGCTGCTGGTAGCAGCTGTGCTAATCTCGCTTGTAGAGATGGACAAGCTGAACGCGCTGATCGCCATCGTTATTATTAGCCGAGAGTTTGCTGTGACCGGCTTGCGTCAAATCGCATTGCTGGAAGGCTCCGTCATGGCCGCAAGTGCCTGGGGCAAATGGAAGACAGCCATTCAGATCACAATGATTATTGCGCTCTTGATCAACAATTTCCCGTTTGCGCTGATCGATTTTCCGTTCGATTTGATTGCAAGCTGGGCGGCTGCCATTATAACGGTCTATTCCGGCATTGATTATTTTGTGAAGAACAAGCATCTTATACCGGTTGAATAACCTGGTCTGGTTCGCTGTTTTCGGGCGAACAGGTTTAAGTCGAAAGAGAGCACTTTCCCATACCCGGGAGAGTGCTCTTCCTATCATGATTCATATCAGCCGCACGGCTGGAGAAGGGGGCAACGATGAAGGCGGAGATTATTGCGGTGGGGACGGAGCTGCTCCTTGGACAAATTGTAAATACGAATGCGCAGGCGATATCCCAGAAGCTCGCCGAGCTTGGCATTGATGTTTATTTCCAGACGGTGGTCGGGGATAATGCCGGCCGGTTAAGGCAGGCGATTGAAATCGGACGTGGACGCGCCGATCTGCTGTTGTTCACAGGAGGCCTGGGACCGACCCAGGACGATCTGACGAAAGATGTGCTGGCACAATACTTGAATCGCAATCTGATCATCCATGAGCCATCTATGGCTGTTATAGAAGAGATGTTCTCATCCAGAGGGATGGCGATGGTCGAGAGCAACCGCAGGCAAGCGCATATGATCGAAGGAAGCGAGCCGCTTCATAATTCGACCGGACTTGCGGTTGGGAACGCCCTGGAAGCGGACGGTACCCTGTATGTGCTGCTTCCCGGTCCGCCAAGAGAGATGAAGCCGATGCTGGAAGGACCGGCTCAGGACTGGATCTGTTCCATGCTGGGCGAGGAGGTGCCGTTGTTCTCGCGTCTGTTGAAGTTCGCCGGAATCGGCGAGTCCAATCTGGAGGCGAAGCTGCTGGACCTGATTGAAGGTCAGGAAGACCCCACCATCGCTCCATATGCGAAGGAAGGCGAGGTGTCGGTACGCGTCTCGACGAAGGCACGGACTTCCGCAGAGGCGGATAAGAAGATTGATGCCACCGTCGATGCGATTAAGGAACGCATCGGGGAGCATCTCTATGCCCAAACGGACATTCCAATCGAAGAGGCGATTATAAGGCTTCTCAGAAGCTCCAGACGCCGTCTGGCAAGCGCTGAGAGCTGCAGCGGCGGATTGTTCGCCGAGCTCGTCACGAACGTGCCTGGCAGCAGCGGAGAGTTCGTAGGAGGCGTTGTCACCTATACGAACGTCATGAAGAACAAGCTGCTCGGAATCCCGATGACCCAGCTTGAAGGCCCGGAGGCACCTGGGGCAATCAGCGAGTCTACGGCAGCTATGATGGCCGAGAACGTCCGGCTGATGTCCGATGCCGACTTCGGCGTTTCGCTGACCGGCGTAGCGGGACCTGCGGAATCGGAAGGCAAGCCTGTCGGACTCGTCTATTTCGCGGTAGCGGAGCGGGGCAAGGATCCGGTGGTCTATACGGCGAAGCTGAGCGGCGGTCGCTCTATGATCCGACTGCGCGCTGTGAAGGCGGCGCTGTACCGGCTCTGGCTTGCCCTGCAAGCATAAAAAGTGAAATTTTTGTTGTCAAATGTCGAGACAGACGATATAATTAGTCCTAATTACCGGAAGAACCGTGGCGAAGATTACTTTGCTGCGGTTTTTTTATGTCTTCTTCGCCGCTGGATGGGAGTGGAGGGGAGGGCGTGAGAACAAAAATTACGAATGTGTGTTCGAAAAAACTATTGGCAACCAGTCCGAAATAAGGTATCATACTAGTATAAATAGTGAAGGATGTGAGTGGGTTGGCGGATCGTCGCGCAGCATTAGATAACGCACTACGTCAAATTGAGAAGCAATTTGGCAAAGGCTCCATTATGAAATTGGGTGAATCGACACACATGCAGGTTGAGACCGTGCCTAGCGGCTCGCTTGCTCTAGATATCGCGCTCGGCATCGGCGGATTGCCGAGAGGCAGGGTAATTGAAGTATACGGACCGGAATCGTCAGGTAAGACGACCGTTGCCCTTCATGCCATTGCAGAAGTACAACGCATCGGCGGACAAGCCGCTTTCATCGACGCGGAGCACGCGCTGGATCCCCTTTATGCCAGCAAGCTGGGCGTCAACATTGACGAATTGCTGCTTTCGCAGCCGGATACGGGCGAGCAAGCCCTTGAGATCGCGGAAGCGCTTGTGCGAAGCGGCGCAGTCGATATTATCGTAATTGACTCCGTTGCGGCGCTCGTGCCGAAGGCGGAGATCGAAGGCGACATGGGTGACTCTCACGTCGGCCTGCAGGCCCGTTTGATGTCGCAAGCGCTTCGGAAGCTGTCCGGCGCTATCTCGAAGTCGAAGACGATCGCTATCTTTATCAACCAGTTGCGTGAGAAGGTCGGCGTCATGTTCGGCAATCCGGAGACGACACCGGGCGGACGCGCACTTAAGTTCTATTCCAGCGTGCGTCTGGACGTACGTCGCATCGAGACGCTGAAACAAGGCAATGATATGGTCGGCAACCGTACCCGTATCAAGGTCGTGAAGAACAAGGTTGCGCCTCCGTTCAAGCAAGCCGAGATCGACATCATGTACGGTGAAGGCATCTCCAGGGAAGGCAGCTTGATTGATATCGGCGTAGAGCAGGATATTGTTCAGAAGAGCGGCGCCTGGTTCTCGTATAGCGGTGAACGTCTAGGCCAAGGACGTGAGAATGCCAAGCAATTTTTGAAAGATAACAAAGAGCTTGCGGCTGCAATCGAGAAGCAAATCCGGGAGGCCAGCAACCTGTCCGCAACCGCTACGCCAGCTAATTTCTCCGCTGATGAAGATGAGGACGATCTGGATTTCGACGAAGAATAATTGTATCGCGTTCGCCGCTCTCCATGGGGAGCGGCGACGTTTTTGTATTGGGAGGTAAGTAACCATGGGCATGGACCGGATAGACCATGAAGACGGGTGGATCATAGGGACAGTCAAGCGGGACCGCGCGGAGAAGAAGCGATACGTGATCTTCCCTGATCCCGAGACAGAGGAGCCGTTGCTTTCTGTACATGAAGATATTATGATTCGCTTCAGACTGTTCAAAGGGCAGTTTCTTCCGAAAGCTGAGCTGGAGGATATTCGGAATGAAGACGAGCGGTATAAGGCTTATGCGCTCGCCATTTCTTATTTGGGCACCAAGCCGCGGACGAGAAAAGCGATTGCTCAATATTTGGGACGCAAGGAGCTTCAAGAGGACAATATTGAATATGCGCTGAACCGTTTAGAATCCGAACAACTTGTGGATGATGAACAATATGCGCGTCAATTCGTAACAAGCCGGATGCGCAGCGGACTAAAGGGCAGGCTGATGATCAGGCAGGAACTGCAGCAGCGTGGTGTCCCGAAGCAAGTCGCAGCGGAAGCGGTAACAGAGCTGGATCGCGAGAGCGAGCTGGATGCGGCCAAAACATTGGCGGAGAAGAAAAGCAGGTCAGTAAAAGGCGACCCGAAGCAGCGTAAGGCCAAGCTGATGGCATTTCTGCTGCGCAGGGGATTTCCTGGAGATATCGTGCGCGAAGCCATTCGCGGCATAGAGTGGAAGGACAAGGATAGTGGAGAGCAGGAAGATGATGGCGTTTTGCTTGACAACTGATTTTATGTAAAGATAAAATGAGGTTGTATTCCTTCACAATTTTGAATCGATTTTTCTTCCAAAAGTTGATTCGAAACGATTTATTTCGTCAAAATGGAACATGATGAAACGGTATGAAACCGGTTGAAAACCTAATAACATCCCAAGCAATGCCTTGGTGTATGCAGCAAGGAGGTGAACAAGATGGGAGATGTAAGCATCTGGATCTTGATTCCGATCTTTATCCTTGTTGGCGCAATTTTCTTTGGGATTGGTTATTTTACTCGAAAGTCGATTGCCGAGGCGAAAATTTCAAGCGCTGAGCAAGCTGCGGTCCAAATCGTAGAAACTGCGAAGAAAGACGCAGAGGCACAGAAGAAAGAAACGGTACTCGAGGCGAAAGACGAAGTCCACAAACTACGTGCAGAAGCTGAGAAAGACATCCGCGAGCGGCGCAATGAGGCGCAACGTCAGGAACGACGCCTGCTCCAGAAAGAAGAGTCGCTGGATAAAAAATTAGAAGCGCTAGAACGCAAAGAAGAAACTGTAGCCAACAAGGAGAAAAGAATCGAAGAAACACAAGAGCAGATTGACTCCATTTATAAGCAGCAGCTTAGCGAACTTGAACGTATTTCCAGCTTAACAATGGAGGACGCTAAGTCAATTATTTTGACCAATGTCGAGCAGGAAGTACGTCACGAGACCGCACAAATGATCAAGGAAATTGAACAGCAAGCGAAGGAAGAAGCAGACAAAAAAGCACGTGACATTATATCGCTGGCGATTCAGCGTTGTGCGGCCGATCATGTGGCGGAGACGACGGTATCCGTTGTTACCTTGCCTAATGAAGAGATGAAGGGCCGTATCATTGGTCGTGAAGGCCGTAATATCCGCGCTTTGGAAACATTGACCGGTATCGATCTCATTATCGACGATACACCGGAAGCGGTCATTTTGTCAGGCTTTGACCCGATTCGCCGCGAAATTGCTCGAACTTCCCTTGAGAAACTGGTGGCGGACGGTCGTATTCACCCTGCGAGGATTGAAGAGATGGTCGAGAAATCCCGCAAGGAGATTGACGAACGTGTCCGTGAATATGGTGAACAGGCGACATTCGAGGTTGGCGTTCATGGATTGCATCCGGATTTGATCAAAATACTAGGACGGCTTAAATATCGGACTAGCTATGGTCAGAACGTACTCAAGCATTCCATGGAGGTTGCATATCTGACAGGATTGATGGCAGCGGAGCTTGGCGAGGATATTACGCTGGCGAAGCGCGCAGGATTGCTGCATGATATCGGCAAAGCGCTTGACCATGAAGTGGAAGGCTCCCATGTCGAGATTGGCGTTGAACTGGCCAAGAAATACAAGGAGCATCCAGTCGTGATCAACAGTATCGCTTCTCACCATGGCGATACGGAAGCTACTTCCGTCATCGCGATGCTGGTCGGAGCGGCGGACGCCTTGTCCGCAGCACGTCCGGGAGCGCGCCGGGAGACGCTGGAGACGTATATCAAGCGTCTGGAGAAGCTGGAAGCTATTACAGAATCGTTCGACGGCGTCGAGAAGTCGTACGCGATTCAAGCGGGCCGCGAGGTGCGCGTAATGGTACAGCCTGAGAAGATCGACGATACGGAAGCGTTCCGTCTTGCTCGCGACATTACGAAGAAGATCGAGAGTGAACTCGATTATCCGGGACATATTAAAGTTACGGTTATTCGTGAGACAAGAGCAGTGGAATACGCGAAGTAACATGCATATGCATTCGGAGAAGTGGCTGCTTGTCAGCCACTTTTCTGCATTGCAGGCTTATAAAGGATGGATAGCAGGATGAATGTATTATTTATTGGTGACATTGTAGGGAATGTGGGTCGAAGCGCGCTGAAGCAAGTATTGCCGGCACTGCGCGACAAATACAATCCGCACATCATTATTGTGAACGGCGAAAATGCCGCCGCTGGCCGGGGCATTACCAAAAACATCGCACGCGAGTTTTTTGAGTGGGGCGTTCACGGGATTACGATGGGCAATCATACTTGGGACAACAAGGATATCTTCGAATGGATCGATGATGAGCCGAGAATCGTACGTCCCGCCAACTTTTCGTCGCAGGCGCCAGGACAGGGTATGGCGATCATTAAGGCGAACGGCAAGCAATTGGCCATTATCAATCTGCAAGGCCGTGCGTTCCTGCCGCCGATCGATTGTCCGTTTCAGACGGCTGACGCTCTGATCGAGGAAGCTCAGAACACGACTAAAGCAATTCTCGTCGATTTCCATGCGGAGGCGACATCCGAGAAGATTGCCATGGGCTGGTACCTGGATGGAAGAGCATCGATCGTGCTTGGTACACACACGCATGTTCAGACGAACGATGATACGATATTGCCGGAAGGAACGGCTTATATTACGGATGTTGGCATGGTCGGCTCCAAGGAAGGCGTGCTTGGCATGGAGAAGGGCGCGGTGCTTCATCGTTTCCTGACCCAGCTTCCATCCCGATTCGTCGTGGACGAAGGCAAGTGGCATCTGCACGGGTTGTCGGTACAGATCGATGATGCGACCGGCAAAGCGACCAAGATGAACAAGATCCGGCTGACGGAAGATGAATGGCTGCTTATGTAGCGAGGAGGCTGCTCGGGGTGAGCAGTCTTTTTTTGCGCATAAAAATCAGACAATTCAGAACTGTTAGTAAAGTTCGCGCGATAAAAGCAGGAATTTTTCGCCTTCTCTCGAATAGTATTTTAGAAGTGGAATCCATCCAACATTCCAGGGGAGGTACTTTTTATGGACGTATTAAAAGTATCAGCGAAGTCCAATCCGAATTCCGTCGCAGGTGCGCTGGCTGGCGTATTGCGCGAACGCGGCGGCGCCGAGCTTCAGGCCATTGGCGCTGGTGCATTGAATCAAGCGATTAAGGCGGTAGCCATTGCGCGCGGGTTTGTCGCCCCTAGCGGTGTGGATCTCATTTGCATCCCTGCGTTTACGGATATTGTCATTGACGGAGAAGACCGGACTGCGATTAAACTTATAGTGGAGCCGCGCTAACGGTTCCGCATGTATACGCCTCGACATCAGCCTGTTTACCCCGTAGACAGGTTTTTTGCTTTGAGATAAGCCGAGAGGATGAATGGTTATGGCTATTGTGGATTTTCATTGTGACGTATTGTCCAAGCTGCTAAGGGACCGGGAATTAACCTTTCAAGGAAATAAGCCGAGTGTTCTGGATGTGACACTGGACCGGCTCAAGGCAGGTCATGTCATCTTACAGACATTTGCTGTGTTTATATCGCCAAGCCGTCCCGATTATCATGACATGGACCCGATCCTGGAAAGTATAGATCTATTTTATGAGAAAATATTGAGCTTTCCGGAGCTGCGGATCATACGGACTGTGTCAGACCTCGATGCATGCACACAGGAGGGCAAGATTGGCGCTCTATTGTCCCTTGAGGGAGTGGGGGGACTGAGAGGCAGGCTATCGATGCTGCGGCTCCTGAAGCGGCTTGGCATGCGGGCAGCGGGGCTTACATGGAATGATGCCAACTGGGCGGCGGACGGTGTTATGGAAGCCAGGGCCGGGGGATTGACGGACCAGGGAGCTGCATTTGTACAGGAGTGCAATAGATTGGGCATTATCGTCGATGTATCACATCTGTCGGAACGGGCTTTTTGGGATGTCGCCTCACTGTCGTCGAGGCCCATTGTCGCATCGCATTCCAATGCGCGCGAGCTGTGCGATCATCCCCGCAACCTGACGGACTTGCAGATCAGGGCGATTATGGATAGCGGCGGATTGATCGGCATCACGTATGTGCCGCAATTTGTCCGTGCTGCAGGCGACGTGACGATCGATGATGTGCTGCGCCATGTAGAGCATATATGCGCTCTTGGCGGGGAGAAGCATCTCGCGCTTGGATCGGACTTTGACGGGATTGATCGCCATGTGCAAGGCTTGTCGCATCCTGGACAAGTTGTGGCTCTGCAAGAGGCGCTGCTGAAGAGATATAGCCCAGAGCAAGCCCAAGGCATCTTGTCCGGAAATGCTCTCTCATTCCTGAGGGGACAACTCCCCGTGGACTAAACGGAATTTGATCTCGCGGCGATATGGGAATGATCGAAACAAACTATCTTTTATCTAAGCGTTTACATCTTGCAAAACCGTGACCTCAAACATAAAATTGTTGTGACTATAATCGTTTCTATTATATAATGCTTAATGTTGTCGAATTTTCATGCACCTTCATGAAGCAGAGGAGATGGGCATTTTGATAAGTCAATTATCTTGGAAGATTGGCGGACAGCAGGGTGAAGGCGTAGAGAGTACCGACCGTATTTTTTCCACAGCGCTTAACCGGCTAGGTTACTACTTATATGGGTACCGTCATTTTTCATCACGTATAAAAGGCGGTCATACAAATAATAAAATCCGTATCAGCACGAAGCCGATTCGGGCGATCTCGGATGATCTGGATATTTTGGTCGCATTCGATCAGGAGAGTATCGATCTGAATGCTCGCGAATTGCGCAAAGGCGGAGTCATCGTAGCGGACGCCAAATTCGATCCGGCCGTACCGGATGGAATCGACGCCCGCTTATTTGCTGTGCCGATTACGAAGATGGCCGAAGAGCTTGGCACATCTCTTATGAAGAACATGGTAGCTTCCGGCGCATCATGGGCATTGCTCGGCCTGCCGCTTGAGGTGTTCAACCAAGCGGTGGAAGAAGAGTTCGGCCGCAAAGGACCGGCGATTGTGGAGAAAAATATTGAAGCGGTGAAGCGCGGCGCCGAGTTCGTGCTGGAGCAAGCGGGCGGACCGCTGGACGAATTCAAGCTGGACGAAGCAGACGGCAAGCAGAAGCTGTTCATGATCGGCAATGAAGCGATCGGACTTGGCAGCATCGCGGCTGGCTGCCGGTTGATGTCCGCGTATCCGATTACACCTGCATCTGAAATTATGGAATATCTTATTAAGAAGCTGCCGAAGTTCGGCGGTACCGTCGTTCAGACAGAGGACGAGATTGCGGCTGTAACGATGGCGATCGGCGCGAACTATGCCGGTGTCCGTACTATGACGGCATCCGCTGGGCCAGGTCTGTCGCTGATGATGGAGGCCATTGGTCTGGCAGGTATGACCGAGACGCCGCTAGTTATTATTAACACGCAGCGCGGCGGCCCATCGACCGGCTTGCCTACCAAGCAGGAGCAGTCCGACTTAAATGCGATGGTATACGGCACGCATGGCGAGATTCCGAAGGTCGTCATTGCGCCGGCTTCCATTGAGGATTGCTTCTACGATATGATAGAAGCGTTCAATGTGTCAGAGCAATATCAGGTTCCTGTCATTGTGATGACAGACCTGCAGCTATCGCTGGGCAAGCAGTCCTGCGAGCCGCTTGATTATAGCAAGGTGCAAATCTCGCGCGGAAAACTGGTGACAGACGCTCCTGCACTGGAAGGACCGGAGCTGTTCAAGCGCTATGAGTTTACCGAAGACGGCATCTCTCCGCGTGTGCTGCCGGGCGAGAAGGGCGGATTGCATCACGTGACAGGCGTAGAACATGACGAAGTGGGCCGTCCGTCTGAGAACGCAGTGAACCGCCAGCGCATGATGGATAAGCGTCTCAATAAGCTGAATAGTCTATTGATCCGCGATGCGATTCGCGTCGATGCGCCAAATGATACACCTGATTTATTGATTATCGGCATGGGATCGACGGGCGGAACGATCGATGCGGCTAGAGCTATGCTAGAACAAGATGGAGTGAAGACGAGTCATATTACGGTTCGCCAAATCCATCCGTTCCCTACGGATGCGCTCAAGCCTTATTTGGAAAAAGCCAAAAAAGTCGTTGTTATTGAGAACAATGCTACGGCTCAGCTGGCTGGCCAAATTAAAATGTACGCGGGCTTCTCCGAGAAGATCGAAAGCCTGCTGAAGTACGACGGCAATCCATTCCTTCCGCTTGAAGTCTATAAAGCAAGTAAGGAGCTGAGCTAAAATGGCAACGTTCAAAGAGTTTCGTAACAATGTGAAGCCGAACTGGTGTCCAGGCTGCGGAGACTTCTCGATTCAGGCCGCGATTCAGCGCGCCGCAGCGAATGTAGGATTGGAGCCGGAGCAGTTGGCGGTTATTTCCGGCATCGGCTGTTCCGGGCGGATATCCGGTTACATTAACGCATACGGTCTCCACGGCATTCATGGCCGTGCGCTTCCGATCGCACAAGGCGTCAAGCTCGCCAACCGCGAATTGACGGTCATTGCTTCGGGCGGCGACGGCGACGGCTTTGCAATCGGCATGGGGCATACGGTTCATGCGATTCGCCGTAACCTGAATATTACGTATATCGTGATGGATAACCAGATCTATGGCTTGACGAAAGGCCAGACGTCTCCGCGCAGCGCGGAGGGCTTCAAGACGAAGTCGACGCCGGAAGGCTCGATTGAGACGACGCTTTCTCCGCTGGAGATTGCCATGTCGGCAGGCGCAACCTTTGTGGCCCAGTCGTTCTCCAGTGATCTGAAAGGATTGACGAGTCTGATCGAGCAAGGCATCAAGCATGAAGGCTTCTCCTTGATCAACGTATTCAGTCCATGCGTCACGTTCAACAAAATCAATACCTACGATTGGTTCAAAGAAAATATCGTCAACCTGGAGCAATTCCCGGATTACAATCCGAGCGATCGTGTAGCGGCCATGAATAAAATTATGGAGACGAACGGCATGCTGACGGGCTTGATTTATCAGAATACGACTCGCAAGTCTTATGAAGATATGATCTCGGGCTTTAAGCCTGAGGGATTGGCGAAGCAAGAGCTTGCCATTTCTGAAGAGCAATTCGATCAGCTTGTCGCCGAATTTAAATAAATGCTATGATAAGCATACGGCCCCTAAGCCGTATGCTTTTTTATAGCTATTAAGGAATAAATCAAGAGAACAGGAGTGCAACAACATGAGCAGACAAGTACCAGTAGGCGTATCGGCACGACATATCCATCTATCGGAGGAACATGTACATATATTGTTCGGCGAGGGTTATCAATTGACGGAGATGAAGCCATTGTCACAGCCGGGACAATATGCGGCGAATGAGACCGTGGCTGTTACTGGCCCGAAGGGCTCCTTCGGCAAAGTGCGCATTCTGGGTCCGGTGCGCAAGCGCACGCAGCTTGAAGTGTCTCGTACCGATGCATTCGCGCTGGGCGTTAATCCTCCAGTACGCGAATCCGGCGATATTGCAGGATCTGCAGGCATTACAATTCAAGGTCCGGCAGGTGAAGTTGTCATTGAGGAAGGCGTAATCGTGGCAGCGCGCCATATTCACTTCCATACAAGTGACGCAGAGCGCCTCGGCATTGCCGATAAGCAAAAGCTGCGCGTTCGTGTAGGCGGTGATCGCGGCGTGGTGTTCGAGCATGTGGTCGCACGCGTCTCGGCTGACTTTGCGCTTGATATGCATATCGATACGGACGAAGCGAATGCGGCAGGCGTGAAAAACGGAGACATGGCGGAAATTATCGATTAGTTAGATTGGATCAGCGAGGAAGGCTCTTTGGGTGTGAATCCCGAAGAGCCTTTTTTTGCTGCATGTCAAATTCTGAATTGACTTAACCGTTCATAGTGTATATATTATATATATACATTAAATACATGATAGACGGTGGTAGATCTATGAATATCATTTTATCGAATGCGTCCGATGAGCCCATCTACGGTCAGATCGTCCGGCAGATTCGCAGTCTGATCTTGAATAGTGAGCTGTCTCCTGGACAGAGCTTGCCATCCATACGCCAGCTTGCGAAGGATTTGGGGATTAGCGTCATTACGACGAAGCGCGCTTATGAGGAGTTGGAGAAGGAAGGGCTGATTGATTCCGTTGTGGGCAAAGGCTCTTTCGTCTCCGGAGCCAACCCTGAGTTTATTAGAGAGCAGCGGCTTAAGCAACTGGAGAGCAAGCTGGCTGACATTGTCGAGGAGAGCCGTTCCCTTCAGTTGACCTTGGAGGAGCTCTTCGACCATATTCGACTTATTGATCAAGGGATGGAGGAGTAGAGAATGGAACAGCATGTCATTGAAGTACGCAACTTAACCAAACGCTTCAAGAGGTTTGCGCTGGAGGATATTCAGCTCGATATACGGCAGGGGTTTATTACCGGATTGATCGGAGCTAATGGAGCGGGCAAGAGTACGCTTATCCGGCTGATCATGGGAATGGCGGTTCCCGCGGCAGGAGAGATTCGCGTCTTCGGACGAAGCGTTCAGAAGCAGGAGGCGGAGATTAAGGAACGGATCGGCTTTGTAGCGGATGATAGCCACTTCTATGAGCAATTGACAATAGGGATGCTGAAAACCATTTACGCACCGTTCTACAAGAAGTGGGACGATAGATTATTCAAGCGGTATCTGGACCGTTTCGAGCTGTCTCCCAAGGCCAAGGTACAAAGCTTGTCCAAAGGGATGAAGATGAAGCTGTCGCTGGCGCTTGCTTTGTCCCATCAAGCCGATTTGCTCATCATGGATGAGCCGACAGCAGGCCTTGACCCCGTATTTCGCAGAGAGCTGCTGGAACTGCTTGCCGAGCTTATGCTGGATGAGCGCAAGTCCATTCTGTTCTCGACCCATATTACGACCGACCTTGATCGTGTTGCCGATTATATTGCTTTTCTTCATAAAGGAAGCCTGGTCTTCAACGAGTCGAAGGAAGGGCTCTTTGATCGGTACGGCCTTGTGAAAGGGAGCAATGAGCTGCTGGATGCGGATGTTCGCAAGCTGTTTGTCGGTATTCGTGAGACGGGCACCGGATTCGAGGCGCTGACGGATAACCGTCAATCGGTGGAGTCGTTGCTCGATGGCCATGCGCAGGTAGATAGGCCGACTCTGGAGGACATCATGTTCTTCACCGCGAAAGGAGCGGCGGCGCATGTATAACCTCATTCGAAAAGAAGTTATTGTGCTGAGGTGGTATTTCCTTTTTAATGCAGGCTATGCGTTAGTGTTTGGCGTATTTTTGCAGTCATCCTTTAGTCCGCTAATGATCAGCATGCTTCCGCCTATTATGATGATGATGTTCGCTGCCAATATGGAGCTTCGCAACAAGGCTATGATGTTTATCGGGACACTGCCGATCAGCCGCAAGCAAATCGTATCTGCTAAATATGTTACGGTCTTTTTCTATTATCTTATCGGACTCATCTTAATGGCTGTGATCCATGCCGCTAATGAATTTGCATATTCGGTTGAAAATACGATGGCTATGAGTGCCGAGATTACAATCCTAATGATATTGCTGTCCTTCAGCTTTACGATGCTATATGCAGCGTTTTATTATCCGATTCAATATTGGCTGGGGGTCAAATACTCGAATATCATTTCATTCGTATCTATCTTTTTTATGGTCATTGTGCTCAGTACGGTTGCGAACATTATTGAGAAGTTCTCTGATTATCTAATAGCGAATGAATTTGTTGTTATCGGCATTCCTGCGCTTAGCCTATTGCTCTTTTATGGTTCGTACCGGCTATCGCTAATCATATTTACGCGGCAGGATATGGCGGGCTAGACCGTGAAAGGGGAGTTTGACATCATCGCCTTGTTTTATCTGATACGAAAAGATTTTATTGTGCTAAGGTGGTATTTTCCCTTTGTGGCGATCTTTGCTCTTATATTTGGCTGGAATTTTCGAACTTCAGTCTCGCCGCTTTTGATCCTAGTGTTGCCGACTGTAATGATGGTCATGCTGACAGCCAGTATTGAATTTCGAAGCAAGAGCATGATGTTTGTATCCACATTACCGATAAACCGCAAACAGATCGTCTTAGCCAAATATATATCGGTCTTTTTTTATTATTTGTTGGGGCTTGTTCTGATGGTTTTGGTTCATACAGTGAATGCATACACAACAGGCCATTCCACTGCTGTATCGGGATTTATCATGTTGCTTGCATTTGGAGTATCGATGCTGTATGCAGCGATTTACTTGCTCGTTCAGTTTTGGCTGGGGATTAGAAGCAGTAATATTATGGTGTTCGCCGCCTTACTTTTAATGAACTTTTTCCTTGGTGTGGCAGGCGATACAGTGGAGAAGTTCTCTGATGCTTTCGGGTTCAATGTGCCGCTTGCTGCAGGAATACCCTTGGCCGGATTGTTGATTTTGTATAGTTCTTATCGATGGTCGCTTCATATTTTCAGACGCAAAGATATACAGGGATAACCATTCAGATACAAAAAAGCAGCTTGCATCGATGCAAGCTGCTTTTCTGATATTGCAGTTAGTGACCCATCATCATAGATACATCCGGCTTGTCGGATGCGGCAACACCGTCATCCTGTTGCTTCGGCTTGCGAAGCAGCAGGGCAACCAGAATGCCGAACACGCCGATGCAGGACAAGACGAAGAAGGCGTCACCGAATGACAGGTATGGAATTTCCGGTCCCGGGTTCTGAGCGGAATAATGTTTGATCCGGTCCGCCAGAAGCGTAGACAGACCCGCAATGGCGAAGGAGCTCATAACCTGCTGAGCCGCGCCTGTAAGGGACGTTACCCGGCCGACAAGATGTCTTGGCGCGGATTGAATGATGTGCGTATTAAGCGGCATCATGGAGAAGCCCATGCCGGAGCCCAGCAGCACAAGTGGCACCATAATTTGCGGAATCGTCGTATCCACCGTAATGTTGGACAGTAAATATGCGCCCGTCGATACAAGGAGCAGACCGAAGATAACGACAGGACGTGCGCCCACCTTATCGAACAGCTTGCCGCCGATCGGCATGAACACCCCAGCCGAAAGCGCCTGAGGAAGCAGGATCAAGCCAGTCTCGAACGCGGAGTAGCCTTTCGCCTGAATCAGGAATAGCGGAATAAGGAAGAGCGTTCCGAACAAGGCGATTTGTACAATCCATTGCAGCACGACACCGCGCGTGAAGTCGGCGGATTTGAACACGCGAAGCTCCAGCAGTGGATTCTTGCGGCGGAGCTCTGCAACAATGAAGATGACAAGTGCGACGCCGCCGACAATCAGACCAATCAGTGTCTCCGGAGCTGTCCAGCCGCTGCCGCCGCCGTGCTCGCTGCCTGCGGAGCTAATGCCGTATGCAAGCGCCGCAAAGGCTAGCGGAGCGAAGATCATACCCAGCAAGTCAAGCGCAGGCACCGTCTGACGCTCCAGATTCGGCAGTGTGCGAAGGCCGATAATTACGGCAATAATACCGATTGGCACATTGATCAGGAAGATCCAATGCCAGGTTGCGTATTCAACCAGCCAGCCGGCAACGACAGGGCCGGAAGCGGGAGCCAGCAGCATGGGAATGCCGATCATGCCCATGACAGCGCCTTGCTTGCCTGGAGGGCTAAGCCGGTAAGTGAAAGCCATCGCGATAGGGGCAACCATGCCGCCGCCCAGACCTTGGATGACACGGAAAACAATTAATTGCTCGACGGTTCCGGCAAGGCCGCAAAGGATCGAGCCGATCGTGAACATGACGACAGATAGCAAAAAGATCTTTTTGGCTCCGAACTTGTCGGACAGCCATCCAGCCAGCGGAATGACGGCCGCTTGTGCAAGCGCATAGCCGGTTACCGTCCACTGAACAAGAGTGAACGTGCTTTCGAACTCCACCATGAACTGGTTCAAGGCGACATTCATAGCCGTTCCATCCAAAATGACCATAAACATGCCGACGATGATCGCTAAGAGCGGAAGCATGATGCTGCGTATGGATGGTTCGCCGTTATGCGGTGCTGGTATTGAAGGTGAAGCCATTGCGTATTCCTCCTATCCCATAAAGGGTGTTCTCTTTCTTTCATTGACCTGCCGCAGCACCAACGCTAAAATAAAGGTGGACGACAGACTGCGGACAATTGTCCGCATTTTTGAATCATATAGAGGAATCCATTAAAAGTCAAACGAATTTTTTGGTTATAACGGTTCTCTTGGAAGAGAAAACGAATGATATTTATAGAGCATGGAATAGATAAATTGAAGCAAGGAGAATGGAGATGTCGGCGACTGAAAACAACCGATCCAAGGAAGAGCTGAGCAAATGCATTAAGGATATCGCTACGCAATTGTTCAGCGAACATGGCGTAGAATCGGTCAGTATGCATCAGATTGCCAAGTCGGCTGGAGTAGGGCAGGGCACGCTGTACCGAAGATATGCGAATAAAGCCGATTTATGTATTGGCCTTATGCAGGATACCTTCGATCAGATGCAGAGCACAATCAACGGTTATATCCGTGAGACGGCTGATCAGCCTGTTCACGAGAGGCTCCGTGGAGTTATAGGGATTCTGCTCGATTTTCTGGGCGAGAAATCGAAGATGCTGGGCGTGATACAAGCGCAGCTTATGACCGAAAGAAATAAGGATGACTTCTATCAGTCTCCGCCCTACCTATTCATGCATGGCATCCTGACAGATCTATTATCCGAGCTGCCTGACGAAGACAGGCTGAAGCAGATCGACGCGCCTTTTATCGCACATTCGTATATCGCGGTATTGTCCCCTCATACTTACAGGCATCTTGTATGCGTGAAAGGGTATAGCCACGAGCGGCTTTACGAGCAGTTTTGCAGCTTGTATATCGATCCTTTGTTCAAGTCCTGAGGCTTCTGGCAGGCTTTGGATCGCAATCGCTTCCAAAAGCTGACGTACCAATGGATTAGGCAAGGTCGATGTGGTATAATTTTGTATTGTTGTGTTGGAATGAATTCGCAGTAGCATGACGGATCTAGCATAAAGGAAGTGACAAGAGACATGACGAAAGAGGCTCCGAAAGCGCCAGCCGCTGCAGGCGGCAAGGGCGAAAAGGACTATTCCAAATATTTCGACTTCAGCGATGCCAAAATCCTGAGTGAGGAAGATGGCGTCACGACTCTACGTATTAAAGGGCGCAACATCCAGCTATCTTCCGCTCCTTCCTATAAAGACGAGAAAAAACGGGGCAAAGAAGAGATTCAGGTACACTATGACTTCTCCATTCCGGAGGAATTGCGGACGATGGGAAGGGGCAAGCATTATTTGATTCAAACCTATGGCTGCCAGATGAATGAGCATGATACCGAAGTAATGAAGGGCATGTTCGAGGAGATGGGCTATACCGCCACGGAGGACCGGAGCGTGGCGGATGTCATCCTGCTTAACACATGCGCGATTCGGGAAAATGCGGAGGACAAGGTGTTCGGCGAGCTGGGCCATCTGAAGGTGCTGAAGACCGAGAAGCCTGATTTGCTGCTAGGCGTTTGCGGCTGCATGTCCCAGGAGGAATCCGTTGTAGGGCGTATCTTGCAGAAGCACTCCTTTGTCGATATGATATTTGGGACTCACAATATTCACCGCTTGCCGCATTTGCTTCAGAATGCTTATTACAGCAAGGAATTAGTCGTCGAGGTGTGGTCAAAGGAAGGCGACATTATCGAGAACATGCCGAAGAAACGCGAGGGCATGCGAGCATGGGTGAACATCATGTATGGCTGCGACAAGTTCTGTACTTATTGCATTGTGCCATACACGCGCGGCAAGGAACGCAGCCGCCGTCCGGAGGACGTCATTGCCGAGGTGCGCGAGCTGGCGCGCCAAGGGTATAAGGAAGTGACGCTGCTGGGGCAGAACGTCAATGCGTACGGCAAGGACTTCGAGGATATCGCATACCGGTTCGGCGATTTGATGCACGATATGTCGAAGATCGACATTCCGCGAATCCGCTTTACGACCAGCCATCCGCGAGACTTTGACGATCATTTGATCGGGGTGCTGGCAAGCCGCGGCAATTTGGTGGAGCATATTCATCTTCCCGTTCAGTCGGGCAGCACGGAAGTGTTGAAGCGGATGAGCCGCAAATATTCGCGCGAGATGTTCCTGGACCTGGTGTCACGCATTAAGACGGCTATACCGGATGTCGTGTTAACCACGGATATTATCGTAGGCTTCCCGGGTGAGACGGACGAGCAATTCGAGGAGACGATGTCCCTTGTGCAGGAAGTCGGATTCCACTTTGCCTATTCGTTCATCTATTCTCCGCGCGAGGGCACGCCTGCAGCCGGTATGGAGGACAACGTGCCGATGGAGACGAAGAAGCGCCGTCTGCAGCGGTTGAACGGGCTTCTGGCTGCACTTAGCCGTGAGAAGAATGATGATATGCTGGGCGAAGTGATTGAAGTGTTGATTGAAGGCGAAAGCAAAAACAATGCCAATGTTCTTTCGGGACGCACCCGGACGAATAAGCTTGTCCATATGGAAGGCCCCAAGGAGTGGATCGGATCGTTCGTGCATGCGAGGGTTACCGAGACGCAGACCTGGTATATCAAAGCAGAGCCGATACTGTCGGCTTTAGACGAAGCCGTTAGCTAACGGCCATTACAGGAGAGATGACGAATGGCAGAACATCAACATGAGCATGGCGTAGCTTGCAGCCATCATGGCGGCACGACGGATATCCCGTCGTTTCATACGCGCGATCTGATCGTGAAAGAAGACATTATGGCGAAAGCCAAGGAGCTTGCGGAAGTGATATTCCATTCCGACGAAGTTCAGCTATACCGCCGCGCAGAGCAGCAGATTAACACCAATGAACGCGTACAGGTGCTGATCAACCAAATCAAGAAGAAGCAGAAGGAAGTAGTCGCGTTCGAGAAAACGTTCAAAAATCCGGATATGGTGAAAAAAATCGAGACGGAGATGGAGTCGCTTCAGGACGAGCTGGACGGCATTCCGATCGTATCGCAGTTCCAGCAAAGCCAATCCGATATCAACTATCTGCTTCAGTTGGTTGTAACGGTTATCCGCGACACCGTGTCAGACCGCATTAATGTGGAAGACGCGAGCGAGCCTGATCCCGAGAATTGCAGCGATTAATGAATAAATGAACAAAAGCCGCTTGCCGGCTACGGCTGATTGCCGTAGGGGCGAGCGGCTTATTTTCTTGGTTTTTCATTTAGCCTTGGGCTTCGCGAGGAGCGGCTGCAGTCGTTCCGGCTGCGTCTGCGCTGCGGAACCGGTAGACAAAGGAAGCAAGCGATACGGCTGCCAGCGCGCCAATAAACGCTTTGATGGCGTCGCCTGGCAGGAAGGAGCTGCCGACGATAAAGGTTTTGGTCCAGGTATATTCAGCTGTATATTTCATCCATAGCAATCCCGGAACATAAGACAGCATGGAGCTCAGGATAAAGAAGATAAGAAAAAATCCGATGAGCGCGTAAGCCTTATTCGAGATGATGCGTCTCGACGTCAGCAGCTTATGTACCGCAATACTGGCGAACATAGCGCAGAACGGGAAGGCGAAGATGAATCCGCCGGTCGGCCCGATCAGATGCGGGATTCCGCCCTTGCCGCCGAACAACGGCAATCCGAAAGCAGAGAGTACAATGACGACAAATATGCTGGCGAACGCAAGCCGGGGCCTGAGGAACAAGCCGGACAATATAACGGCGAAGGTCTGCAGTGTAATGGGAATAACGGAGAAGTTGAGCTTCATCTGCTGCATGCTCAGCACGATGAACAATGCGGCGAATAATGCGACGTACACGAGTGATCGAATAGAAATGGATTTCATGATCGATAGAATCTCCTTTTCATACTTGCGGAATTATTGTTAACCAATTATTATGTATTTAGGTTAACAAATCGAATTCTAGCACAGCCTTTCGATCATGGGAAGAGGTAAGGGGAAATTTTTTTGACTCAACATATACAGCTTGAACTAATCGATGTCTCTTATGCGCCGATCTCATTGGCAAGTGAGCCGAGCGCAGATGTACTCGAGGATATTCATTTGACAGTGAATCGCGGCGAATGGATTACGATACTAGGTATGAACGGGAGCGGGAAGAGCACGCTTCTGAAACTAGCAGGAGGTCTCATCCGTCAAGGCGTTCGGGGCAGCCTTCATAGAGCGGGCAGCCAGGGCGGGAAGCCGATACCGATTGTCATGCAGCAGCCAGACGCGGGTCTGGTTGGCTCCACGCCATGGGAGGACGTGGTCACCTTGCTGGAGCGGCAGGGGGCTCCAGCCGATGGCCTGGTTCTGCGCGCGGAGCAAGCGCTTAGGGAGGTTGGTCTTGAAGGCCGCATGCATCAGCCCCTCGATACGTTATCCGGTGGCCAGAAGCAGCTCGTAGCCATTGCAGGCTGTCTCGCGGCAGATGCTCCTATTCTGCTGCTCGACGAGATCACGGCGATGCTCGATCCGGGGATGACCGCGATCGTGTGCGGTCATGTCAGGCGCTTGCATCAGCAAGGAACGACCGTGCTTTGGATTACCCAGCGCCTGGAGGAGCTGCTTCCGGGGGATCGTACGCTCGTCTTGAAGGACGGCCGTATCGTATTCGAGGGCTCAGCCGGAGCTCTGTTCCGGCGCACAGCCTTGGAAGCCCCGGATAGTCCGGGAGAGCAGGAAGGTTTCGTGGCTCCTTATACGGTTAAGGTAGCGTGGGAGCTTGCGGCACAGGGGATTGAGCTTCCGTTCATTCCATTAACGGCGGTCCAGCTGGCAGAGGCGGTGACTGGCTATGGCCGCTGATTGGCAGTTGGACAAGATTAGTGTGTATGCTTCCGGGGTCACGGAGCAAGCGCTGCTGCAAGATGTGAGTATGCGTATAGAAGCGGGGAAGATTATACTGCTGCTGGGCCATAACGGAGCGGGGAAATCAACGCTGCTGGAGAGTCTGGCGGGCCTTCGTGAGCTGGGAAGCGGATCGATAAAGCTAGGAGAAGATTCCTTGTGGACGGAAAAGGGGAAGAAACGGCTTAACAGCGCCGTCATCCGCCGCATAGGCATTGCAATGCAGCAATCGGAAGCGCAATGGTTCGCTTCGTCCGTTAGGGAGGAGCTTGCTTTTACGTTGCGGCCTTACCGTATGGAAGGCCCGGAAGCGGATGCTCGCATGCAAGCGGCCATGAGCAGCATGGGGCTGGATGGTTCTCTCCTTGAACGAGACCCCTGGACGCTCAGCGGCGGCCAGCAGCGCAGGCTGGCCATCGCTTGTCTCCTGGCATGCGAACCGGATTGGCTGCTGCTGGATGAGCCAACGGCAGGTCTGGATACAGAGGGCATCCAGCGCTTGGTCAGCATGCTGTCGGATTATCGGGCGTCTGGTCGCGGAGCGATCGTAGTGACGAATGATCTTGAGGCGCTGCTGCCGATGGCAGATAGCTTGATCGTTATACGCGATGGCAGAGCATACGAAGCAGCTCCCGCTGAGGCGGCGCTGGCGCTTGGCGCAGCCTCGCCTCAAGCGCTACTTGCGGAAGCGACGCTTCAAGACAAGGGCTTACTGAGAGAGAGAAGCCCGATCCCCGCAACGAAGGGAATGGGTGATTCATTCTGGCAACGGCCGGAAGAGCTGGCCCGGCGCTTGGCTAGGGAGCTGCTGAGTAAGGAGACAGCGGCAGCTGCTGAACAGGTCCAACCGCAACCGGAAGCGAAATTTACTCATCCAATTGCACGCACTGGCAAACCAATTGAGCAATTATATAATTATGATACGGGGAGCGATACTGCTAGAAGGGCAAGTGAAAGGGATACGAATCGCATAAAACTTGAAGAAAAATTCGATCCCAGAGCGCTTGTCTCCGCTTATTTGATCCTGACGACAGGCTTTTTAACGCTCAATAGCTTGCCAAAACTTGCTGTTGGTGCGCTAGTTGCCGGTGCATGCATCCTGCCATTTCGCAAGCTGCTTATTCCGTTATTGCCAATCATACGAGGGTTTCTTTATTTTTCCCTTGCATTTATTCTGATCGGAGCAGTATCGTTGCAGCCGTTCGAGCTGCAATGGAGCAAGTCCGAGCCCCTCGCTATTAGAATGATTCAGCTATGGTTCATTATGATGCTCGGGATGCCGCTGCTCACGCTCATGTCACCGATTCGATTGCAGCGGGGACTGGAGCAAACATTCGGATGGATGACCAAGCTTCGAGTGCCGATTCATTCGCTTAGCTTGCTGGTTATGCTGATCTTTCGTTTTATTCCGCTGCTTATGAAAGAATGGGGCCGGTTCGCCAAGATTGTGAAGGCGCGCGGAAAGTCCACGGCAAGGGGAAGTGCCATTCCGCTTCGGCTGCTCCCCTATCTGTTCATTCCTTATATCCGTGCCATCCTTCGGATGGCAGAGAGCATGGCGGACGCCTTGGAGGCAAGGGGTTTCGGTCAGCATGCAATCCGTACGACTCAAGGCTTCAAGCTCTCTTTTACAAGCGCGGACGGGGGGCTGCTGCTTGCTGCCATTGCAGCTAGCGCAATATTGTTAGCTGCCCGATTCTGGTTGTAGCGTATGCATTCGGGCCAACCATCGATCTGCTTCGCCAATCCAATGACCTTCTGAATCGGCCTGCAGCGTATGCCAGCCTACAGCGGCGCCTTGGCGCAAATTCTTGTCCTGATCATCGATGAACAGGACGGGGGCCGAGGCTGGAAGCAAGCTGCTGGCGTAATCGTAGAGCTCTCGCTGGGGCTTGCTCATGCCGACTTGGCTGGAGATAGTGACGGTGGTCAGAAAAGGCCGGACCGGTTCTAGAATAGGATCGACCCAGGCAGACAGATGATTGCTTAATATATGAATGTCGGCGTGCTTGCTCCACTTTGGCAGCTTAAGCAAACCAGGCAGTGGGGTCAGGCTTTCCATCAGGATAGTCTGGCCCTGCAATGCGCTTATGGACGGAACCTGGGTGCCGATCCAATCCCAGAATTGAACCTCGGACCAATGTCCAATCCATAATCCCCGGCTGATTTCTTCTTTATATTTGGCATATAACAGCTCCACCGGAGACTCCGCTTGTTTGGCGACCTCATTCCAGAAGCGGGGCGACAGATTGGTCGCAAGCACGCCTCCGATATCCAGCATCAAGTGGGGACGCACGTGGCTTGCTGTTAGATTACCCTCATTTATTAAATCAGACATTTCTGTATTCAACCCCTTCCCATCTTCACTTTATCTTATTCATTCGTAGATTGTCACGCGGATGCCTGACTTTATGCGCTGCACTTAGCTGCTTTATGCTTAACTTCATTATGACGAAGCCTCAGCCAGGCTGGAACTTCAACCTATGTTGTTTCGTATATGGGATAGGTTGTAGACTATAGGTAACATAGCAATTATCTTTATATCCTATCGCAGAAAGAGGAGGCCTCCAAATGGAGCAAGAACAAACACAATCGAAGGGCAACAGATGGTTGAAGGAAATCAAGGACTGGACGCTGTCGCTGGGTATTGCAATTGTAGTTGCGCTGCTGTTCCAAAACTATGTGTACGCCCAAACCGAGGTACATAACATATCGATGCAGAACACGCTGGTAGAAGGCCAGCGGCTCATTGAGGACAAATGGTCGTACCGGTTCAACGATCCGAAGCCAGGCGATATCGTCATCATTAACGGACCGGAACATAAAGAAGGCCGTCTTGTGAAACGAATTATTGCCCTGCCCGGTCAAACGGTTGACATGAAGGACGGCTACGTATATGTCGACGGCGTGAAGCTGGAAGAGCCGTATGCGAAGGGGTTTACTTATCCTGAAATAGTCGAGATTCCTTTCACCGTGCCTGAAGGCCATGTCTTCGTCATGGGCGACAACCGCGAGTGGAGTAAGGACAGCCGAGCATTCGGAGCAGTAGCGCTCGATAGTTTGGAGGGCAAGGCGGTCTATCGGATTTGGCCGCTTGGCAAGTTCGGAGGTCTTCAATAGGCATTCCCGCTGAAACGTAATAATTTTGTAATAAAAGCGTTCAGTTTCGTTTAGAAATGGTCTTTATGATAGACGATAGGTGAAAACATTGATTTCATCGAATACACGGAGTGTGAAGCAGTGTCTATAAAGGTAAAGCTTTATATGTCTTACCTGGCCATGGCTTTTGTTCCGGTGATCCTGCTCATGCTGTTTATGCTTTTTATCTTCTTTGCCGGTGAGAGGCAGGATTTGCGGGAGTTTACCGACGCCAAACAGAACGAGAGCTTTAATCAGGCAATTATCTACGGGGAGTTGTCTTATGTCATTCGGGAAGATACGGCGAAGCTGGAGAATGAGGCGTTTCTGAAAGGGTTGCAGGAGCGGCTTATGGAACAGTGGGCCGGTTTTGTGCTTACCCGAAGCGGAGAGGTAACGGAGGTTTCGCCTTTTCTGCAGGAACTCTCACCAGATGAGGATTGGAAGGTGCTTGCCGACCAGCCTCCGGAGCAGATGTCCTTCAGACTTTATCGGTTCACTTCTCATGAGATTGAATTTGCTTACCCGGATGGAAGTCCGGGAACGATGGTCTTGTTCCATCGTGCGGAACCTGTCCCCATATTCTGGCATCCGCTCACACTGCTGGCAGGACTGCTTTTTGTCTGTCTGACGAGTCTGCTATTGACTTACTTTGTTTCCCGCAGCATCATCCGGCCGATTCAATCGCTGCGTACGGCAGCGCTCCGAATCAAGGAGGGGGATCTAACGCATGAGCTTCGCACGAGGAAGGCAAAGCTAGGCAAGCAGAATGAAGTCGACCAGCTTGGCTCCGCCTTCGAAGAGATGCGTATCCGGCTGAAACATTCCATTGAGCAGAGCTTGCAATATGAGGATAACCGAAAGCAGCTGTTATCGCATATCTCCCATGATCTGAAGACGCCGATCTCTGCAATCAAAGGATATGTGGAAGGCATTATGGACGGCATTGCCAATACCGATGAGAAGCGTGTGCGATATATGCATACCATCTATCGCAAGGCTACCGACATGGACCAACTGATCGACGAGCTGTTCCTCTTCTCAAAGCTGGATCTACAGAAGGTTGCTTACGACTTCAAGGTCGTCGATATTGGCCGATATGTGGAAGATTTCATGGGCGAGCAGCGCTTCGATCTGGAGAAGGCGGGCGTTGTCTTGAAGTTCGAGGACTTCTCCGAGGGAGGACTGCAGGTTGCGGCTGACCCTGATAAGCTGAATCGTGTATTCACGAACATCTTGAACAATTGCGTGAAGTATATGCAGCAGGATGTCGATGATCGGGAAGACGTGATTACGGTAAGGATAAGAAGAGAAGATGAACACGCCATCATCGAGATCGATGATACCGGTCCCGGGATCGACTTGGCAGATTTGCCTCATATCTTTGACGGCTTCTATCGGGCGGAGCAGTCCCGAAACTCAGAGACCGGCGGCAGCGGGCTGGGACTTGCCATCGTCAAGCAGATGACGGAGGGGCATGGCGGCTTTGTCTGGGCGGAGAACTTGCCGGAGGGAGGAGCGCGCTTCTGCATCAAGCTTCCCCTCAGAACGGCAATCAAGGCGGTGAACGAGCATGAAGAACATATTGATCATTGAAGATGAGAAATCGATCGCCGAGCTCGAACGCGATTATTTGGAAAGTCATGGATATCAAGTGCAGATTGAAGGCAGGGGCGATATCGGCCTGCAGCTGGCGCTTGATGGCAACTATGATCTGATTATCGTGGATGTGATGCTGCCGAAGCTTGATGGCTTTGAGATTTGCCGTGAGATTCGGGTGCGTCAGAACACCCCGATTATTATGGTGACATCCAAGAAGGAAGATATAGACAAGATAAGAGGACTGGGGCTTGGAGCCGATGATTATATGACGAAGCCATTCAGTCCCAGTGAGCTTGTAGCACGTGTCAAAGCCCATCTTTCGCGCTATGAGAGGTTGACGGCTGATAAGTCAAGCCTTGGGCAGCATATCCAAATTCGCGGCCTTACGATTGATAAGGAGGCGCGGCGCGTCACCATACATGACGAAGAGGCTATGTTGACCACCAAAGAGTACGAGCTATTGCTGCTTCTTGCGTCCCATCCCAATCGCGTATTTGAGAAGGAGAAGCTGTTCGAGCGGATTTGGGGGCTTGATTCCAATGGCGATGCGGCCACGGTAACCGTCCATATCCGGCGGCTTCGCGAGAAAATCGAGCACGACCCGTCCAATCCCCAATATATCGAGACGATCTGGGGCGTTGGTTATCGGTTTAAGGTATAGCAGAAAGAGAGATAGAAGACGAGGAGTGGAGAGCATTGAAAAGTGTTATTAAGTTTTCATTGAACAACAAGTTCGCACTGTGGATCATGACTCTCATCATCCTGTTCTCCGGTCTATACGCCGGCACGAGCATGAAGATGGAGACGATTCCGGATATTACGATTCCGATCGTCAGCGTAACGACGGTATATCCGGGCGCGGCCCCGGAAGAAGTGATGGAGAAGGTTACGAAGCCAATCGAGCAAAGAACGCGTAATTTGAGCGGCGTTAATAATGTATCCTCGACCTCCTTCGAGAATGCTTCCTCCGTCGTCATCGAATATACGTACGAGACCGATATGGACAAGGCAGCCGAAGAGGTGAAGAGCCTTCTGTCGGAGCTGAAGTTTCCGGAAGGCGTTCAGGCGCCTGGTGTCTCCCGCATCAGCATGAATGCGTTCCCGGTGCTGTCGCTCAGCTTGTCGAATGACGGGCTGGAGCTGGATCAGCTGACCAAGCAAGTAACGGAAAATATTTTGCCTCGTCTGGAAGGCCTTGACGGCGTAGCGGATGTACAGATTTCCGGACAAAACATCATGGAAGGCGAATTGGCTTTCAACGCTGAAGCTTTGGCTGCAACGGGCTTGACCGAGGATGCTGTGAAGGGCATCATTCAAGCTTCCGCGCTTTCTGTGCCGCTTGGCATCTTCGAATTCGGCGATACCGAGAAGTCGATTCTGGTAGACGGCAACATCGTAACCGAAACGGATCTGAACAACCTTGTGCTGCTTCCAGGCGTGAAGCTAAGCGATGTTGCGGATCTGAAGATTACCGGCAAAGCGGAGTCCGTATCCCGCACGAACGGCAAAAACGCAATCGGCATCAGCATTGTCAAGTCAGCCGACGCCAATACAGTCGATGTCGTCAATCGGGTGAAGGATAACATCAAAGAGCTGGAAGAAGCGAACGAAGGGCTGACGATTACGGTTGCGTTCGACCAAGGCGAGCCGATCGAAGCATCCGTTCATACGATGCTGAGCAAAGCACTGATTGGTGCGCTGGCGGCTGTCATTATCATCCTGTTGTTCCTGCGCAATATTCGCTCAACTATTATATCCGTCGTATCCATCCCATTGTCGATTCTGATGGCGATGCTTGCGCTTAAGCAGATGGATATTACGCTGAACATTATGACACTTGGCGCGATTACCGTTGCGATCGGCCGCGTCATCGATGATTCCATTGTCGTCATCGAGAATATATACCGAAGAATGTCTCTCTCCAGCGAGAAACTGAAGGGCAAGGACCTCATTCTGGAAGCAACGCGGGAAATGTTCGTGCCGATTATGGCTTCTACGGTCGTAACAGTAGCCGTATTCCTGCCGCTCGGATTCGTATCCGGCATGGTCGGGGAAGTGTTCATGCCATTTGCGCTGACTGTCGTATTCGCCTTGGCAGCATCGCTCGTCGTCGCGGTTACGGTCGTGCCGATGATGGCGCATATGATGTTCCGCAACGGACTTAAGGCCAATCAAATTCATGAAGATAAACCTGGACGCCTGGCGCTTTGGTACAAGAAAGTGCTGCGCTGGACACTGGATCATAAGTTCGTCACCTTTGCAGCAGCCGTGCTGCTTCTTGTAGGCAGCTTGTTCCTGGCTCCTATAGTCGGCTTCAGCTTCTTGCCGGCCGATGAGCAGAAGTCGATGATTATTACGTATAGCCCTGCTCCTGGTGAGACTCGCGACCAAGTAGAGAAAGTCGCGCTGGCGGCTGAGAGGGTTTTGATGGAACGCGAAGGGATCTCCGTCGTGCAATACGCGGTAGGCGGACAAAATCCGATGAGCCCAGGCGCTTCCAAATCGGGATTGTTCAACCTTTCCTATAACAAAGATTTCAAAGGTTTCACAGAAGAAAAAGAAAAAATCGTTCCGCTGCTGCGCGAGCTTGGCGGACAAGGCGAATGGAAGGAGCAGGACTTCTCCGGCGGCCTTGGCGGTTCAACCATTACGATGAACGTATATGGTCCAGATATGAAGGCGTTGCAGCCTGTCGTTGATGATCTGATGGCCAAGCTTGGTGAAAATTCGGATCTGAAAAAAATCAGCTCCAGCTTGTCCGAGACCTATGATCAATATCGTATCGTCGCTGATCGCGACAAGCTAAGCCAATATGGGCTGACAGCAGGTCAGGTCGCCATGGCGCTGAGTCCTGTGCGTGAGCGTCCGCTTCTGACAACAATTGAGAAGGACGGGGAAGACATTAATGTCTACCTGCAAGTTGAGGAGAAAACGTACCGCAATCTGTCCGATCTGGAAAATGTGATGATCATGTCGCCGCTTGGCATGGAAGTTGCTCTGAAGGATCTGGTGAAGATTGAAGAAAGTGAATCTCCGAACACGATTACGCGTCTGAACGATCGAATCTATGCATCGGTATCCGCTGATGTAGCGGCATCCAATGTAGGCGCAGTATCTGCAAACATTCAGAAAACAATCGACAGCATGAAGCTTCCGGGCAACGTCAATATCGACATGGGCGGCGTTACGGAGCAAATGAACGAGACATTCTCGCAGCTTGGCATGGCGATTCTGGCGGCAATAGCGGTCGTATATCTCGTGCTGGTGCTGACGTTCGGCGGAGGACTGACGCCGCTGACGATTCTGTTCTCGCTTCCGTTCACCGTTATCGGCGCTATGCTGGGCTTGCTTGTTACGGGCGAGACCATTAGTGCAACTGCACTTATCGGGGCTCTAATGCTCATCGGTATCGTCGTCACGAACGCAATTGTATTGATCGACCGCGTCATTCACAAAGAGAATGAAGGGCTCACGGTTCGTGAAGCGCTTCTGGAAGCCGGCGTAACGCGTCTGCGTCCGATTCTGATGACAGCGATCGCAACTGTCGGAGCTTTGCTTCCGCTCGCATTCGGCTTCGAATCCGGGGGCTTGATCTCCAAAGGCATGGCCGTTACCGTTATCGGCGGCTTGACGAGCTCGACGCTGCTTACGCTCATTATCGTACCGATCGTCTATGAATTCCTGAATCGGAAAAAAGCGAAAAAAGGCGCTGCAGCGCTAACAAAATCCTAATAGGAAGTATTGAGATTGCAGCCCTGTGGATAATCGTCCACGGGGCTGCTTTTTTGATATAATGACTGTGGAATAAACGGGAATGAATGAGATCATTTTTATCACGGATAGATAGGGAGAGTGGCAACAGAATGAATCCGCAATCGACTAAAATAGGCTTTATTGGAACAGGTGTCATGGGCGGCAGCATGGCGAGCCACGTACAGCAAGGAGGTTACGAGGTTCATATTTATACGCGTACGAAGGAAAAGGCGCTTCCGCTTATCGAGCAGGGCTTGATCTGGCAGGAAACGCCATCCGATCTGGCACGGGTCTGCGACGTTATTGTGACGATGGTCGGTTATCCGTCCGACGTGGAAGAGCTGTATCTGGGGCCGTCCGGCCTGATTAACTCCGCTCGCAGCGGGACGTACTTTATTGATATGACAACCTCCAGTCCGGCTTTGGCAAGACGCATCTATGATGCGGCTAAGGCGCGCGGCATGCATGCGCTGGATGCTCCCGTATCGGGCGGAGATATCGGGGCGCGCAATGCGGCGCTGACCATTATGGCTGGCGGCGATCGCGAGGACTATGAAGCGGTGCTGCCGATCTTGTCACGAATGGGTAAGCAGATGCTGCTGCAAGGCGCAGCCGGAGCTGGCCAGCATACGAAGATGGCCAATCAGATTGCGATTGCCTCTACGATGATTGGCGTATGCGAAGCGCTTATCTATGCAAAGAATGCCGGGCTTGATCTGGACAATGTCCTCCAGAGCATAAGCGCCGGAAGCGCAGGCAGCTGGTCACTCAGCAATCTGGCGCCGCGCATCGTTGCCGGGAACTTTGAACCGGGCTTTTATGTGAAGCATTTTATTAAGGATATGGGCATTGCGCTTGATGCTGCAGCGGAGATGGACATAGAGCTGCCTGGCTTGGCGCTTGCCAGAGAGCTATACCAGCGAATTGCTGACACGGGACTGGGAGATAAAGGAACTCATGCGCTCTACAAAGCTTGGGACTAGCGGCCGAATCCGTTCATTTGTGACTAATAGTGATATACCGCTATGACTAAACAACGGCTTGCCTGGTTAAACTAACCACAACTCTGCCAATTTGGCGTAAGATAGGGAGATGGTTTTCGATTATAGGCCAGGTGGTTGTGAAAGCGATATTCCTGCTTCTGAGCATTGCGAACCCGGATGCACAAGTGTTCGCCGATCCTGCTGCTGTCGTTCAAGCTGCCGCCCCGGCATATGCGAAGTGGGGCAAGCTTGCGATGGAAGAGACAACCAAAGCTTATCGCGGAGCTTCCATTGTAGATTATAAGTATGAAGGAAGGTTCAGTGGAGCTGAGGGAGTAGCGGAGGAACGATTTCTGCTGTGGCTGCGACAGGAAGGCCGTGAATTCGGAGTCCGTATAACGTTAACGATACAGACGGAGTCGGAGAATCTGCTGACTGTTAAGCTTATGGAGATGAACTAAATAAGGCTCGCATTGAAATAGATAAGACAGATGGATGGGATAACACTCTTGCGTATGACATGAATTAAAGGACCATACTGTAACCAATGAAATAATGTGCAAACGTACAATTGGCATGCTCCTCTTCTATTCAAAGGAGCATGCCTTTTGCCGTTTTTAGCTATTAACGAAGTTTTCTGGTTTCGAGTTGATTTCCTGAACGATCTTGTCCACGGCCTCCCAAGCCTGATCGAAGGTGAATATGCCCATGGAGACGGCCTCGAATTGTCCTCGGAACACATCAACTAGTGCTTGCTCTGCCGGTTGGGTTAATTGAACAGCAGACATTGACATTGTTCCGGATGAGCCGGTTGCAAGAAGAGGATCCAGCGGAAAGTCTCCAATATCGAGATGCTCCGAATAGGTGACGAACCCTTCGGCTAGGTTATCGGAGGCGATGCGTTCCGCTGCCTCCTTGCTCATCAGATACTTCACAATATCCCACGCTTCTTCGCTGTAAGGGCTTTCAGCATGAATCGAGAGCCTTGTAGAAGTATAGACGGAGCTGCTCCATTGGCTGGAGGGATCTTTTGGCAATTCGATGAGTGCCCAATCGTCGGATGTTTCGTTATTTTTTAAGATGTTTTTGAGATAGGAAGCCCTGCCAATATATAGTCCTGTACGAGTCAGATTAGGGTTGTTAGTAATCATCTGCTGAGATTTGATCGTGTTCTTGAACGTATCCTCGAACAGCTGCTCGAACAATTGACGCCATTCGATATTATTAATCATGAGCTGATTATTTTCAATTCGCTGCAAGCCTAGTATGTTCTCTCCTACCCAGGAGTAGGAATAATACCAATCGCGATTGATCTTATATCCGGTGGCGGAGGAGTCCTTGGCCTGAATAGCCAAAGCCGATTGGCGGAATTGATCCCAAGTCATCGGGGAGATCGGTTCCGTTATGCCCAGCTCACGGTATAGCTTGCGATTGACAAATAGCAGTTCACGGTCGAATGTCGGGCTTAATGCGGTCAGCTTGCCTTTTGCATTGAGCTGGCTTTCCGTAAATTGCTTCTGGATGTCGTTTAACTCGACGCGGTCGCGTGTCAATAGAGGCGCCATGTCAAGCAGCGGGTAATCTTCGATATAATAATCCGGGGGCATATTCATATGAAAATCCGGCTTCTCCTCTTCGATAATTTCAACCAGACGCTCATCCCATTTATCCAACTCAATTTCTTCTTTTACCATCTGTCTATACACATCGATAACCTGAAAGCTAATGTGTGGAAACTTTTCATTTAAAAGCGGCATATAGAGCGGGAAGTCTTGGGACGACGCCAATACCTTCATTGTAATCTCTTTTTTTTCTTCCTTGCCAATGCCAATTGCTGAGCAGCCTTGCAGGAGAAGGGCCAGCAGAAGCAAAGCGGAAAACCAGTTAAATTTTGCCGATTTCATTTATATTCGTTCCCCCTGTGTATGTATTTTTTCACAAGCCTATGTCCTGTAGCGGCTGCGCTAATAGATTAGAAATAAAAATAGCAGCAAATACATGGAAAAGTATAAAGTTTCATTTATTTATATAAAAATAAGCATCATCTCCTTTTATTCAAATAATTGTATATTTCTAAAATAACCCAGTATACTATTTTCGTCAATCTATACCACCGTGCAAATATAGCTCTGATCTTTTCCGTAGTCTGCATGGCATCCATCTAAACTTTGGCAAATAAAGCAACCATTCCTCTCCCATATTCGTTACAATTAATAACAGAACATAGAATAGAAATGAGGGTGTCCGCGTGAAAAGTAGATGGAAGCGGCTCATTGCATGGCATACGGCAATGATGATGGCGTGCGTACTGATTACGGCTGTATACATACCGAAGGCTGCAGCAGCAGGCGAAGACGGAGGAATCGCCATTCAGAAGAAGGTTGGCTTTCAAGGCTCGTATAAGCAGAACAAATGGTATCCGGTCAGTGTGACTATGACCAATCATACAGGCGAAGACAAATCAGGCGAAGCCGTATTGTCCGTGATTAACTCTCAGGGCATTACGACTGATCTTGTGGTGCCTGTTGATCTTCCTGTCGGCTCGCCCGTAGAGGTTTCATTTGCGCTGCCGGGTAACGTACTGAACAAGGATTCAAGTCTGATCCGGTTTTTCGAAGGATCATACAAGAGCGGCAAGGCTGTGCCGATCATCGGAGTGGACACGCTGGAGGGGCGAGCGATTGGAGGATCTGTAATCGGCGTCGTCTCGCGCGATCCCGATACGCTTAACTTTATGCCGACCTTGAACCTTAAGGGCTATGAGATTAAGGTAATTCCCTTAACTCCTGAAGAGCTGCCGTCAGACTCGGTTATGCTTGATATGCTCGACGTGTTGGTTATTAACGACATGCCGACTGCCGAATGGAATAAGTCATCTGTGCAAGCCATCAAGGATTGGGTCGTGAAAGGCGGAACGCTTGTGCTGTCGGGCGGAGCCGGTTATGCTAAATCGTCGGAAGCGTTCCGTGATATTGCTGCAGTCGAGGCGACCGGTCTGGCCAAATTGGAACATGCGGATGTACTTGCCGCTTCTGGCGGCGGCGCGGAGCTGAAGCTGGAACAGCCGATTACCGTTTCAAGCGGCCGAATTGTGGCGGGCACGATTGAGATGGCGGATGGAAGCTTACCTCTAGCCGTCAACCGGGAGGTAGGCTTTGGCTCCGTCCTCTATGTGGCTTTTGATCCTTCCCTGTCGCCGCTTGCGGCTTGGCCGGGAAGTGCTACGCTGTGGTCCAAGTTTTTGAAGGACTCTTTATCCAATCCGTTAGGCACAGGCGGCAGCCGGGTCAGCGTGTCTTTCTACAGCGATTTGCAAGGCACCCTGAATTCGGCGATTGACCAATTCCCTTCGATTAAGCCGCCGTCCTTTCCGCTGCTGCTACTGATGTTTGGATTATACGTGCTGATTGTCGCGCCGCTGCTGTACGGAGTGCTGGTCAAGACGGATCGCAGGGAATGGGCATGGTGGCTCATCCCTTCCGTCTCTATTATTACGGGAGTTCTCGTCTTTTTCATTGGAGCGGGAGACAAGCGCAGCACGCAGTCGCATACCATAGAAGTTATTGAAATGTCAGTGGACGGCCGTTCGGTTATTTCGGGAGCGACGGCCATATTCAATCCGACAGGCGGGACAGTAACCGCAGAATTCGGCGAGAACCGGCCGCTCGGCATGTATTCCGACAACAACTGGGTCAGCATGCTGCAACTGAACGGCAATTTTCAAATCATCGACCGGACAGACAGCGTCCAGGCGGTATGGCGTTCCGTTCCTTATTGGTCGACCCGCAAGCTGTGGATGGAGCGTGTGGTCGCAAGTCCCGGAGGGAACGGAGGAATCAAGTCGGAGTACTTGGAGGAGAATGGTTCTATCCAGGTTGTTGTGACCAATGAGACCGGAACCGATCTGACCCGCGTATCAATGCTCTTGAACGGGCAAGTGAAGTCGATCGGGGATTTGAAAGCAGGGGAAAGCTCTACGATAAGCAATATAAGCTATAACATGCCGCCGGTTATTGGAAGCTACTACGATTATTCGGGGATGATTTTCCCTTATGGCACCGTCGGCGGCGTCAAGGATGAATGGCAGCGGGAGCGCGAAGTAATACGCGGCTATTTCGATCATTTGAATAGCCTTCCGTCAATGTCTGCGCCGGTCATTGTCGGCTTCAGCAAGGATCATGAGAGCGGCTATAAGGTAAGCGGGAGCAAAGTGAAATCGGATAATCTGAAAATGTGGGTGCAGGAGCTGCTGCCGATCAATCGGATTGGAGACCGTGTATTTGTTCCTGCCGGCGTTATCAAGCCGCTAATTACTTCAAGCAGTTTGCAAGTGCTGCAAGGCTACGGCAACGGTGTGATGCAGGTAGGCGCGGGCACGGCTGAGTTGGAGTATATGATTCCCAGTGGCGAGCGAATCGCCTATGACAAGCTGGATATTCAATTTGCGCAAGGGTTTGGCAACGCGGGTGTGGATTGGAGCATCTGGCATGAAGCCGCTGGCGAGTGGAGACTGATTCAGGGCGATCTTGGCGCACCAAACGAATATATAACGGAGCAAGGAACGATTCGAATCAAGCTTGATGTGCAGAATCAGACGGAAACCGTATTTCCTCACGTTGTCCTGGAAGGAGAGGAGCTGAGCTCATGAATGAACAGAGGGCGGAATTAAACGTTAATACGGGCGAGGAAGAACTCTTCCAGAAAGGGCAGCCCATGATTGAGATACGCGGTTTGGCGAAGCACTTCGGCAGCTTCCAAGCGCTCAAAGGGATTGATCTGACGATTGCCAAAGGAACGGTATTCGGGTTTGTCGGGCCTAATGGAGCAGGCAAATCGACCACGATGTCGATACTCGCTACATTGATGGCGCCTAGCTCCGGCTATGCCAAGGTTGACGGCTTCGATGTCATGCAGCATCCTCACGAAGTGAGGAAGAGGATTGGCTACATGCCGGATTTCTTCGGTGTATATGATCAGTTCAAGACGGTTGAATATTTGCATTTCTACGGAGCCAGCTATGGCATTCCGAAGGCGGAGCGTGAAGCGCTTATCCCTCAGCTGCTTGAGCTGGTGAATCTGAGCGATAAGAAGGACGCTTATGTCGATACGCTGTCGCGCGGCATGAAGCAGAGGCTTTGCCTCGCCCGCTGCCTGGTGCATGATCCCGAGCTATTGATTCTGGATGAGCCGGCATCCGGTCTAGATCCGCGTGCCAGAATCGAGATGCGCGAAATATTGAAAGAATTGAAAGCGATGGGGAAGACAATTATTATTTCGTCGCATATTCTGCCGGAGCTTGCGGAGATGGTCGACGAAATTGGCGTTATCGAGCACGGCTCCATGGTTGCGGTAGGTAATGTGGCAGATATCCAGAACAGGCTGCGCGTCAAGCGCTTCCTGCATGTCCGCCTGATAGGCCGGGAGGAGGAGGCCGAGCAGTTCCTGCGCGAACAGCCGTATGTCAATCAGCTGCTCCGGGACGAGAGCGGCTGGCAAATTCACTTTGGCGGGCATGACGAAGAGCAGGCGGCTTTGCTGGCATCGCTTATGGCAGCCGGCTTCCGTGTCGTCTCCTTCAGCGAGGCACAGACGAATCTGGAGGATGTGTTCCTGGAGATTACCCGGGGAGGAGGCGGAATCGAATGAGAAACGGCGAGACAAGAGGCTGGTTAGGCAGGTTCAATCCCATTAATCCGGTATTGGACAAAGAATTTCGTCTGCGCATGAGAACGCCTAGGGCGATGTGGACGTTGTTTTTCTATTTGATCGCGATCGGTTTATTGGCATTCGCGGCAATTTATTTGACCCAGGAGATGTCCGGGCGCGGCGGTGTAGCCTTTAATCCTGAGCAAAGCAAGGTGCTCTTCTATTTCCTCGCTATGGCTCAGCTTGGCCTGGTGGCATTCATGGCGCCGGGGCTTACCGCTGGGGTTATAAGCGGAGAACGCGAGAAGCAGACGCTGAATTTGCTGCTGACGACGCAGCAAAGCTCAGCTACCATTATTATTAGCAAGCTGTTGTCCTCTCTTGGCTTTATGGTGCTGATCGTGTTCAGTACGATTCCGATTTACAGCATGGTGTTTTTGTACGGCGGCATATCTCCGAAGCAGATGGTGCTGGTCTTTCTATTTTATTTGTTCATTATGCTGGTGCTAGGCTCCTTTGGCATCTTTTTCTCTACCTTGCTGAAGAAGACCATGCTTTCGGTTATTTCCACTTATGGAGTCACGTTGTTCCTGTTTGTTGGAACGGCGATTCTCTATTTTATCATGATGAATGTGACATCGAATTACTATTACGCCCAGCCTTCTGGAGCGGCGTCCAATTACAGCTGGGTTGGCCATATTCTTGCGTGGAATCCGGCAGCGGCGCTCTACAGCATTCTTGATCCTTCGATTTCGGATGAAGTGTTTAGGTCGGGCCGGTACGGCGGTCAAGTCGGCAGGGGCGCGCCGATGCCGCTGTGGCTGGAATTTATGCTCATCTATTCGGTGCTTTCGGCTGCCGCATTATGGATCGCGATCCGGAACCTGCGGCCAACGTCAAGAAGGAGATAACCCAGTACAGGGAGGAGAGGAATGAGGATGGCAGGGAAATCCTTAATGGAACAGTTGAAGCCCGTCCGCAGACGCTTGACATGGTTCAGGCTGCGGCGCATGGTTTTGAGTGGCTTGCTTGCGGGAAGCATGGCGGGCTTGCTTGTGCTAGGCGCTGCGAGATTGTGGCCTCTCCTTCATGCAGTTATCCTTTGCCTCTCTTTTGTGCTAGCGGGTCTTCTGGCAGGCGTGTGGTTTGGATTATGGAGAAGCGTATCGGAGAAGGAAGCGGCAAGGGAAATGGACAAATCCGATACGGAAGACGCTATTGTGACAGCGCTTGACGGGCTGGACGCTTATGAGGTGGAAGAGGAGCCAGTCATTGTCCGGCTCCAGCGCGAGGAAGCGACACTGGCTGCCGGTCGGTATGTCTCCGAGCTTAAAGAGCGGTTGCCATGGCCTTCATGGCGCACGGTTCGGCCCGTTATATTCGGTCTGGCGGTGGTGTGGGCGGGAATCGTCTTATTGCTGTTGATTCCGAATCCGCTGCAGGAATTGGCAGAAGCGCAAGCGGAGATTCAATCCTCGGTTGCCGAGCTGGAACAGGACGTGCAAGGATTGGAAGATGAGCTGGAGAATCTGGAGCTGCCGCAAGGTGCAAAGGAAGAGATATTGAAGCCGCTTGATGAGCTTCGCAAGGAGCTGGCGTCCGGCGGCATGAAGCCTGCAGAGGCACTGGAGAAGCTTGCGGAAGCGATGCGGGGGCTGGAGCGGGCTGCTGACACGGCCAAGGAAGCTGTTCAGCGACTGGATGCCGTTGCAGAAGCGATGAGCGGTCAGCCGCAGCTGAGGCCGCTGGGCGCGGCGCTGCAGGATCATGACTCGGCGGCGGTGTCTCAGGCGATTGATGATGTTCGCTCCAGCCTGAAGCAGCTTACCGATGCGGAGCGTGAACAGCTGGCTCAAGCGCTGGAGAAGCTGGCAGAGCAATGGTCTCAGGAGCAAGGCAATCGTGCAGATGCGCTAGCGTCGGCTTTTGAAGAGGCGGCGAAGCAGGTTCGGGACAATGGCGAAGCAGACTCAGAAAGTGGCGATGCGCTTAGCGGGCTTGAAGAAGAACTCGGCCGAGAGCTGACGCAAGGGGAGCTGGAGCAGTTGGCACGGGAGATGGTCGAGCAGCTTGGCCGCAGCGGAGAAGCTATTGCCGACAGTATGCGCAGTCAAGGGGCTGGCCCATCCATTCCGTCGTCATGGGGCGGCGCCGCTTCAAGTGCCGGATCAGGAAGCCAAGGTTCGGCAGGCGGCCAGCCCGGCTCCGGTGGCAGCGGCGGTCAAGGGAATGGAAGCAGTTCGGGCAGCGAAGAGGGCACAGGCTCCTCCGGTAGCGGTCAAGGAACCGGCAGCGGATCGGCATCGGGAAGCGGTCAAGGAACTGGCAGCGGACCGGGATCAGGGAGCGGTCAAGGTGCTGGCAGCGGATCGGCATCGGGAAGCGGTCAAGGTGCTGGGAGCGGTTCGGGATCGGGAACCGGCCAAGGTACTGGCGGCGGCGCAGGGTCCGGTAATGGAGCCGGATTGGGAGCCGGCAGCCGGACGCTGGTAACGACACCCCGCACAATGGCTGGCCCAGGCGACGTCTACGTGGATGGCGGGCCGTCTACAGGCGGGCAGATCGAACAAGGCGGACAGTCTCCGATGATTGACGGGTTGACTCGGCCATATGAAGAGGTATACAGCGAATACGCGGCGGAAGCCAAGCAATCGCTGGGCCGATCCTCGCTGCCGGCAAGCATGCAGGATAAAGTAAAACAATATTTTGACGAGATCCAGCCCAATCGCTAGATTGACTGATTGAATGATAGATTGAGATCGGAGGAACTGCGCATGATTGAATCGAAGGAGCAGCTTCAGGCTGCCGTAGAGAAGATTGGGGCGCTTAAGCAAGAGATAGCCAAAGTGATTGTCGGCCAGGAGACGGTCGTTGAGCAATTGCTGTGGAGCCTGCTGGCAGGCGGACATGCTTTGCTGGAAGGGATACCGGGACTAGGCAAGACGATGCTGGTACGGACGGTAGCGGACACGGTGTCACTGTCGTTTTCACGAATTCAGTTCACGCCGGATTTGATGCCATCCGACATTACGGGGACGACGCTAATTGATTTTGGCGCGCACGGCTCGGCATCCCAGCGTTTCCAGCCGGGACCGATATTCGGCAATCTGGTGCTTGCCGACGAGATTAACCGGGCTACGCCGAAGACGCAGAGCGCTTTGCTGGAGGCTATGCAGGAGGGGACGGTTACTGCCGGCGGGATCAGCCATGTGCTGCCAAAGCCGTTTTTTGTACTAGCCACGCAAAATCCGATCGAGCAGGAGGGAACTTATCCGCTCCCCGAGGCTCAGCTTGATCGCTTCCTGCTGAAGATCGGTGTCGAATACCCCACCAGGGAAGAGCTGAAGCAGATTGTGCTGCGCACCACCTCCATGACTTCTCCTGCGGCACGATCCGTTATGACGGGAGAGGAATTGACCGGTCTTCAGCAAGCGGCCAAAGGGCTGCTGGTCGCTGAGGATGTACTGGATCTGGCAGTCCGAATTGTCATGATGACGCATTCATCCGAGCACGACGCGCCAGATGATGTGAAGCGTTATGCCCGGTTTGGTGCGGGACCCAGGGCTCTCCAGGCATTAATCTCCATCGGCAAGGTTCGCGCGTTATGCAGCGGCAGAATGCATGTATCGTGGCAGGATTTGCGCGCAGCTGCTTTGCCGGTGCTGCGGCATCGCGTCGTGTTGACGTATGAGGCGCAGGCGCTTGGCGTGACATCGGACCGACTGGCGGAATCCATTCTGCAGTCGATTGAGGCCAATCGTTGAGCCGGGAGCAATCAACTGGTCCGGTGTCTGAATCTGGACCTGCAATGGGCTCCATGACTGCCGAGGAGTCATTCAGGCTCTTATTTCCTGATCCTGGCCTGCTGGCTGAGGTAGAGCGGCTTCGTCTTGCTGGCGGCAACCGGCTAAGAGGAACGATGGCAGGCAAGCGGCGGTCAGCGATGCTGGGCGGTTCGCAAGAATTTGCCGACTATCGCCCTTACGTGCCGGGAGACGATATCAGGCGGCTGGATTGGAATGTCTACGGTCGTACAGGACGCGCTTACATTCGCCAATATTGGGATGAGCAAGAGCTTCATGCAAACATGTATGTGGACGTCTCGCCTTCAATGGCGTTCTCGGGAGGCGCTGCTTGCACGAAGCTGCAATATGCCTTGAGGCTGGCTACGCTCATTTCGTACGCGGCGCTGGTCGGCGAAGATCGGGTAGAAATTCGTCTTTTCAATCAGAGCGGCATGATCGAGCATCTGCCTGCGATACATGGCAGACCTTCCTTCATGAAGCTGTACCGATTCATGGCGGAGCGTTATCGCGGCAGCCGAATGCCTCAAGAGAGAGAACAAGGAATAGCGAAGAGGGACACCCCCTCGGCTCCGGGCGTACAGACACCGTTATCAGATTTATCCGTTCCATTCCAGACGTCCGGGGCGCTTCCAAGACGCTCAGGCATCTCCTGGCTGTTCACGGACGCGATGTTCGAGAAGGGAATCGAGGAGACCTTGCTTACGCTTGCGGCTGCAGGCCAGCGGGTAGTTCTGATCCATTTGCTGTCGCCAGAGGAGCTTCGCCCTGATTGGACTGGCGAGCTGAATCTGATCGACAGCGAGCTTGCGACGGGCAAGGAGGTGGCGGTATCGGAGAGGCTGCTTAAGCAATACCGGGAAGAAGTGGCCGGCTACCGGGAGACGCTGCGCAAGGCTTGCACTGAACGCGGGGCGGATTATGCATTCGTCGATACGAGCATGCCCATAGAGAATGTTATTCGCGAGTTTGCCGCTATATATGGCATTTTGACTCGATAGCAAATTTGCAGGGTTACTTCTCATGATGATTATGGGGTTGGCTCTTTGTTCTTTAGGGAGATGGCTTGGCAGACATACGATTCAGAAATCTGCAATCTGGCAATCGTTCGTGGATAGCAGGAGTCGCAAGAAACGATAGAAAGGAGGAGCATGATGCAATTTCTGTCCGCAGCATCGGCATGGTTCTTCGTGTCACTGCTTGTCATTGCGGCTATGTATCTATTGAAGAAGACTTACCGGAATACGGAAGTGGCAAGCCATCTGTTATGGCGGCGGCTGCTGCAGGAGCAGGAGGCGAATCGTCCTTGGCAGCGGCTGCGCAGCCGCTGGCTCCTCCTTCTCCAGCTGCTTGCGGCAGCGCTGCTTGTCCTTGCTTTGATGGAGCCCGTCAGCATGAAGCCCTACAGCTCGGATGAATTGGCAGTGCTTGTGATAGACCGTTCGGTCAGCATGACGGCGTTAGCCGAGGCTGAGTCTGCGGCCAATCGGAAGACCAAATTCGAGCTTGCCATTGATGCGGCGAAGGATTGGGTTGACCAGCAGCCCGAGAATCGGCCCGTCAGGGTCATTGCAACCGGCGCTGTCCCGGCGGAGATTGCTTCCTCAGCGAACAGCCGTCAGGACTTGTACCGCGCGCTTGATGAATTGACTCCTTACTACGGGCGAACGGATCATACCGCAGCTCTTTCGCTTGCCGATTCCTTGCATTATGGACACAGCGGCGGCATTACGGTGGTTTTTACAGACGGCAAGTGGAGGGATGCGGAGGAAGCGAACGGCTTGCAGCTGTTTCACCCTCTTCAGGTTGTGACAGTCGGCTCGGAGTCTGCGGATCAGAATGGCTCCATCCTGCACTTCGGTATTCGTCCTGATGCCGGCAAGCCGGGGTATCACCATGCTGCGGTAACGGTGCGCAATGACGCTGAGCGGGAGAGGGAATATACAGTAGAAATCTATTCCGGGCATGAGGATCGCCCTCTCGAGCGCATAGCCGCGCGCAAGGTCAGCATTGCTCCTGGAGAATGGGGGAGCGTCGAGCTATCCGGCCTGGCCCCGGCTGCATATTACAAGGCTCAGCTGCTTCCTATGAATGATAGTGTTCGAACGGATAATGCGGCTTATGGGTTTCCGGTCATCCAGCGCAGCAACCAAGCACTTGTTGTTTCGAACGAAGGGAATATGTTTTTGGAGAAAGCGTTGCTGCTTTCGGGCGTTATCCCTGTCAAAGCGAGTGCCAGTTCGGCCCCGCCAAGCGGAGAGCAAGCGGCAGGGATTGACTGGATTGTGGTAGATGGCGCTTACGAGCAATTGCGGGATGATCAGGCGTGGGCGGCGCTGCTGGCGAGCAAGCCGCTTTGGCTGATTGATCACCCGTTGGCTGGCGAGAGATCGGCAGTGCCCAAGAACACAGTGGTACAGGCTCAGGAGCATGCCGTAACGTCTTATATCACGTTAGCGGATACGCATATCGGACGAATGTATCAGCTGGATCAAAGGGATGGGGACTGGGGAGAAGCCGTACTTATGTATGGGGGCGATCCGGCGATTCTTGCGGGAATCGTAGAAGGCAAACCCCGGCTCCGGTATACGTTCAAGCTTCAGGATACGGATCTGCCGCTTCGTCCTGAGTTCCCTGTTCTCGTCCTCCAATCCTCTCAATGGATGGGTGGCGGGTCGCAGGGCGAGCTTGGAACAGCTGCCGCCGGAGAGAGGCTTGCGGCATCGCTGCATGCGGAGATCGAGTATGGGGAATGGGAGACGGTGGAACAAGCAGGCGCCGGCACCATGCAGGAGCATCGTCAGTTGAAGGAGCGGCTATCCCTGTCGGATACGGGCGGCATGCTTGAAGCGCCAGAGATACCGGGATTGTACCGCTTGCTGGAGCGGGGGAAGAATGGCGAATTGCTCGCAAGCCGATATCTGTCGGTTACGGCTCATCCGGAAGAGCTGCTGCCTGCGGCTGAGCTTCAGCTGAAGGGTATATCCCAAGGGGGGCTGCCGGGGAGCAGCTCCGAGTCGACTGGCGATCTGCCGGCTGCTGCCAATCCGCTATTGCCTTGGGCTATCCTATTGATTCTAATTGTCCTGTTGTCGGAATGGGAGGTGTATCGTCGTGGGCATACAAGCTGATTACCCGTGGATGTATACCCTGTTAGTGCCATGGCTCGCCTATATCTACTGGATGTACCGGCATACGCCGCGCCTGAGAGGAGCCCGCAGACACACGGCTATTGCGGTTCGCTCCCTCATCATACTGCTGCTTATTGCCCTGCTGGCAGGGATTCATCCCTATCGATCCCTTGATCAACGGCATGTTGTATTTGTGGCGGATCGCTCCGCCAGCATGAACCATGATGCGCTTATCGGTTCCTGGATTGCGGAAGGATGGAGCGGCAAGTCAGAGCGGGATACAGGCGCCATTATCTCTGCCGGCTTGCAAGCCGTTACAGACCGAGCGCGCTCATCCCAGCAGCTTCCGAGCGAGACGGCATACGACTTCCGCACATCGTTGAATGCTCGGCATACCGACTTGTCGAGAGGCTTGCAGATGGGAGCGTCGTTGCTTGGCAAGGACGGCGGACGAATCATTCTCCTGTCCGACGGCGAGCAAAATGCGGGAGACGCGCTTCGCCAGTCGAGGCTGCTGAGAGAAGCAGGCATCCGTGTGGATACGGTCTATATCGCATCCGGACAGGAACGGGATGCGGCAATCGATGAGCTTCTCGTACCGCTTTCGATCAAGCAAGGAGAGACCTTCAGCTTGCAGCTTGCCGTGCAGAGCACCTTTGACGGAAATGCGGAAATTCGGCTATACGAGGATGACCGGGAGATGTCCGTCTCTACGATTCAACTGGAACGAGGGGAGAACCGGTTCTCCTTGCAAGGTGTAGGGCTGGAGCCAGGATTCCACCGGTACCGGGCGGAAATTCACGCGTCTGGCGACGAGCAGCCTGCTAACAATACGGCTTACGCCTTCAGCCGGGTCAGCGGTCCTCCTGCGGTCCTCATTGTGGAAGGGCAGCAAGGCTCTTCTGGCAACATCGAAGAGGCGCTTGCCGCATCGATGATCGGTTACGACACGATTGCGCCGGAACAGCTGTCTCTGGAGCTGGCGCAATATGCGATGTATGACAGCATTATTCTCCATAATGTGCCTGCGACCCGCATTGCCGAGAAACCAATGGAGTGGATTGGCCGCGCTGTCGGCGACTACGGCATAGGGCTCCTGATGCTTGGCGGGGAGGAGAGCTTTGGGCTTGGCGGTTACTTTCATACGCCAATCGAACGAGCGCTGCCTGTCTATATGGATTTGCAAGGCAGGAAGCAAATTCCATCGCTTGGACTTGTGCTGGTTATCGATCGTTCGGGCAGCATGTCGGACGGCAAGCTGGAGCTTGCGAAGGAAGCGGCAATCCGGACAGTGGAGCTGCTGCGAGATGATGACAAGGTTGGTGTCATTGCTTTCGATTCGGGACCAGCCTGGATTGTTGAGCCGACGGCGTTGTCGGAACGGGATGATGTTATTGCGAAGATTCAGGGCATACAAGCCGAAGGCGGTACGGAAATTTATACGGCACTAGCCGCCGGATATGAGGGCTTGCTGAATACGGATGCTCAGCGCAAGCACATGATTTTGCTCACAGACGGCCAATCCGCAGGCAACGAAGCTTACGAATCGGTGACCGCCGGCATGAACGAACATGGGATGACCCTGTCTACGGTCGCCATCGGCGATGGAGCAGACCAAGCGCTTCTGGAATGGCTCGCGAGCAAAGGGAAGGGCCGTTATTACTTCACCAATGATCAAAGCACGATTCCCGCTATTTTCAGCCGTGAGACGATATTAATGTCCCGGACTTACATTGTGGAGGGTGAATTGAGCCCAACCGTCGGCCAAGCAGGGGACTGGGGGCGATTGTGGCAGGATGGCGTGCCGCAGCTTCGCGCATATATTGCGACAACGGCCAAGGAGCTGGCTGAAGTGGCGCTTTGGTCGCATGAAGGCGACCCGATTTTGTCCCGATGGACATATGGCGCCGGACGTACAGTAGCCTGGACAAGCGATATGACGGGCAAGTGGGCGCCGGATTGGGTGACATGGAGCCGATTGCCGCAGGTGCTTGCCGAGTGGGTGAAGTGGACGTTCCCCCAATTCGACAGTTCGCCTTACCGTGCGAGGACGGAGATGAACGGCGGGGCCATCAAGCTGATTGTGGAGTCGACTGGCGGAGCGGATACCGTGCCGGAAGGCGGTCTTGCAGTCAGCCTGGAAGGCGAGGATGGCAATCAGGAGGTCAAGCGGCTCATGCCAGTAGCGCCGGGCCGTTATGAGACAACGATCCCTGAGCTTGCTCCGGGCGCTTATTTGTCCTATATCGGAGGGTACGGAGCCGAAGGTGCAGAACCTTCAGTAACAGGCGGGATCACGACAGGACTGGTTGTGCCGTATGCGGCGGAATACCGGATCGGCAATCACGAAGGGGAGGAGCTCCTGGCGAAAATCGCGAATCTCACCGGCGGCAGGACACTTAGTCTGGCAGAGGCAAAGGAAAGCTACCGGTTCCAGCCGGCTTCATATAAGCAGCCGTATGATTGGTCGCGTGAGCTTCTGCTGCTGGTTTTGCTGATGTGGCTGGCTGATATTGCGATTAGAAGGCTCTCCGTTCCGTGGGCGCGAATGGGACAAGCTTTGTATGCTCCGATTCGTAAAATGATGCCTTCGGGCAAACATGCAGAAGCGGCTGGCGTACCGAGCCGGCCGATCAGCCGCTTGAAGCAACGAGCGAGCGAGCGCAGCCGTTTTTACAACCAGAGTAATCGGAACGGATCTTCACTGAATACTGCTGAATCAGCCGCGGCCGCTCGAATCCAGGAGAGAGCGGAACCCGCAGAGCGGGACCAATCAGAACGTCTATCGGATAATCGCAGCGAAAAGAAAAAACCTTCTCAGACTGGAAGCCAAGCGCCAACAGAACGGGATGAAGCCGGCGAACCGCTTCGGGCGGAGAAAGCGGCAAGCACAGAAGCGGATGCCGGACGGAATGAAGCGGCGTCTCAGGCAACTATCAACAGGCTGCTGGCAGCCAAGCATAAAAATAAGCGTTAGCCAAAGGTTGTCATGGACATTCGTTCCTGTACACGATACAATGCTTTCGAATGGATGATTACGAGATGAAGGGTGATGAATAGATGTATCGCGAAATGACAACTTCCGAGCTGCAGGAGCAGCTGCAATCCGGGGTTAAACTAAATTTGATCGATGTGCGTGAGCCGGAAGAATGGGAGGAAGGCCATATTGCGGAAGCGAGATTGATTCCGCTATCCGAATTTCAAGCCCGTGCCCATGAAGTGCATGACGTTGAAGGCGAAGTCGTATTTATTTGCCGCAGCGGCGGCAGAAGCGGACGTGTATGCGAGCATTTGAGTCTCCAAGGCTTTGATGTCGTGAACGTAGCAGGCGGCATGCTGGCATGGAGCGGCGATGTCGTGACTGGCCAATAAATAAGGTTCAAGGAACGGGAGAAGGCGAATGAAGCCAGATCCCGTTTTTTTTACGTTTATGAAAGGCTTCGCAAGCCCAAAATAAGGATGTATGGACTTTATGTTAATTTTGTTTACATCATCCTGGCTCGCGTTATATAGTAAGGTTCAATTCAAATGTCAAAATGCTCGTTTATGCATCCGGTCTATATAAAGCCTGGCGGCATTTGCAAATATGGAGGAGGTCTCTATCATGACGAATCGGATGCTAACCTTGCCGAAAGTGGATCTGCACTTGCATCTGGACGGAAGCGTGAAGCCGGCTGCGATTATGGATTTTGCTCGCGAGATTGGCGAGAGGCTGCCTGTCGAGGAACCGGAGCTGCTGCTCCCGTATATGCGGGTAGAGGGTGAATGCAAAAGCCTGATTGAATACTTGAACAAATTCCACTTTGTCGGACAGTTTCTTCATACGCCATTTTCGCTGGAGCGTACAGCCTACGAGGTGGTAGAGCAAGCCTCTGCTCATCACTGCATGTATATCGAGGTGCGATTTGCGCCCCAGCTCCATCGGAAGCTGGGAATGACGGTAGAGGATGCCATTCAGTGCGTGGTGAGGGGATTGCAGCAAGGCGAACGAGATTTCGGCGTGACGGCGCGCTGTATCGCCATTTGCCTCCGGGGGCATTCGGAAGAGCTGAATCGCGAGGTGATTCGGGCGGCTTCGTTATTTTTGGGCAGAGGTGTTGTTGCCGTTGATTTGGCAGGTGCGGAGGCGGCATATCCGGCTGAGCTTTACCGGGATATATTCGCCATGGCCCGTGAGCGCAGTCTTCCGATCACCATTCATGCGGGCGAGGCAGCCGGGGCGGTCAGTGTTCGTACAGCTGTCGAGCTGCTTGGCGCAGATCGGATCGGCCATGGCGTACGGATGAGAGAGGATGCCGGCGTAGTGGAGCTGATCAGGCGCGAGCGCATTCCGCTGGAGCTATGCCCCATCAGCAACTTGCAGACCAAAGCGGTAGAAGGATTGGCGTCATACCCCATCAGGGAATATTTCGATCTCGGCATCCCGGTCACCGTCAATACCGACAATTTGACGGTATCCCATACAACAATTACGAAAGAATACGAGCTGCTTCATGCTGAGCTGAGCTTCTCTGAAGCAGAGATTGCCCGAATTGCGCAGAACGGAGCAGAGGCCGCATTCCTTCAAGGCGAGGAGAAAAGGGATTTTCTCGCTCGGTTCGATCAGCAGCTTGCGCTCTGGCAGTCGGAAGTTAGATAGCCAAGTCGTCTTTAATCAAAAGCGCGATGCGGATGCGCAAGCTATCTGACGGATTTCGAACCTGCAAGCCGGTCTGCTGTTCAATCCGGTTCAAGCGGTACAGCACGGTATTGCGATGAATATAGAGCCCTTTTGCCGTCTCGCCGATATGGCATTGATTATCGTAAAAGACGCGAAGCGTCTTGCGCCACTCGCGCTGCTCGCTCTCATCAATACCGCGCCATGTCTCGAACGTTTCCTGTAAAAATTTTTGTAAATCATCCACTGGAATCTGTCTTAACAAGTCGGTAAATTCCTTCGTATGATAATACTGGACAAACCGCTGCTTGTTATGGCTTCTGCCCAACCGGTAAGCGTCCAGAGCCTGCTTGTAGGCGTTTGGGATATCAGCAAGCTTATTGATCGGAGCGCTTATTCCGTACGACAAGCTTATGTCCTCCTCACCGGACAACCTCTCGGATATCCCCGCCAACAGCTGCGATAATCTCAGCTTCCCGTCCGCCGAAGAGCCAAGGAGCTCCTTGGCGGACAACAGGGCTATGCATTTGTCCTTCAAGGTGAACAAGACAAATGGCATGCCCAGCCTCCCGAATTCTTTCGTTAGCGAATGATAGAGAGAATCGTTTTCTCTCGCTCTCCGTTCAGCCGCTGCATGATCTTGGCCAGCGACAGTTCCTTCGTCGGTATCCCTTCCGCATACGACGCATAACATCGATTCCGCCGGGAAGAGGCCATATTGCTTGCCCCGATGGATTATTTCCTGCTCGGAAGCCATTTCTCCTTGAACCAGCTCCGTAAAAAACTCGATCTTGAACCTCCGGGCCCTGTCCTTGACCGCCTGCGTCTTTAGTAATTCAAAGCCTAGCACATGCGCAGCCTGCTCCAGCGCCAACGCATGCAGCTTGCGCATGACCCCCTCATTGGAAAAAGCGATAATATAGCCCGGACGTTGCGGCGTCGGTATGGGCTGAAGGAAGACATAACATGCGCCATCCGATGGCAGTGCGTTCATGATGGGATAGACGCCCGGTGCAAGCTGCTGCTTGGCGGCCTGCGAAATCCATTTGTTCAGAAGATGAATATTGGGCTTGACTGTAGAGGACAGACTGATCAGCTCCAGCTTGGAGCCGAGGATGACGACGGGGTTTGCGATTAATTGAGCCAGCTTGTCGACGATTTCCGACAGCCCTTCTCCATTCAGGATGAGATTGAAGAAGGTATGGTGGGTATCAAGCGCATAGCTGAGCTCTTCCGTCTTGTTCTGAAGGATGCTGCTTAGCGCACCGTTCAGCACTTCTCCAAGCGAATAATCGAGCGGCAGCTCCAGCAGCGGGAATCGGAGCCGGTTCGCTTCTGCGAGGACGGAGGAGGGAATCTCTTCGAGAAACCGGTTTGTCTTAATGGCGAGCCCTGCGCATCCGGTCTGGGCCATATGAGAAACTAGCGTATCCAATGATTCGGGATGGCCTTTCAACGCATAATCAGTGGTCAGCAGCAATTCGTTCGGCTTCAGCAAACGATTGGTATCCGGCACATCCATTATATTAACCGAGTTTACGCTCCGGTTCAGTCCCTCGGCGCCTGCAGTGAGCCGTGCGTTTTGCAGTGCCGGAATTTGAATAAGATCCTTTAACAGCATGATTCATCGCCTCTTTATGTAAGGTTATATAACATAATATACGGGATTCGGATGCGAATGTGAATAGCTTTTTTTCTTTCTGTTAGTTATTTTGCACGAATAGTCTCTGATTTTTTATTGATCTTAAACAATGACAATCGAAATCAAGCATCATATGATAGTTTCAAGCAGATGTATGTGATATAACATAACATTTATATAATTTCTGATCGGGATATCGTAGAGCGATCAGGCGAGGGGGAGTAGGGTTGGATCGTGCAAAACAGTCCGAGCCGCTAAGGAAGCAAGCCGCTTATTCGATAACCGGCTTTGGAAGACTGCGAGCGATAGGGTCCTATGCTGAAGGCTGCGCGACGATTAGTCCGGTATACCCGGAGGAGCGCCTGGCCTCGGAATTGTTCCAGAGGCGGTTCGGCTGGTCTCATCCCATTGCAGGAACGGTAGGCGACGCGATGGAGGCATTGCTGATCAGCTTGATTCGCCCTAGCGAGTCGGTGCTCGTACTGGTGAACGGCCCGCTTGGGAGGCGAATGGCGGATCTATGCGAGCGGCTGGGAGCTGATGTCATTCTAATAGAGCAGAGCTGGGGAGAGCCGTTCGATTCCGACGATATAGAGCGGGAGCTGAGGAAGCACAGGCCATCCCTTTTGGCAGTTGCCCACGGTGAATGGGTGACGGGGCGATGCCAGCCGCTTGATGGAATCGGCAAGGTGTGCGGGGAGCTCGACATACGTATTGTCGCCGATTGTACGGCAACAGCTGGTCGAATGCCGATCCGATCGGAGGAATGGCATCTGGATGCGGCGTTCGGATCGATCGGAGTCGATACCGACGGCACGCAAGGAACGACGATCGTATCATACAACGATCGTATACTGGCAAAGCTGCTGCATCGCCGATGGGGAGATTGTCCGTTTCTTCAGCTATGCGAAGACTGGAGGAACGCCAAGCGATACCCCGCATTATTTGGAGAACAACATGCCTCTGCGGAGTCGGCTCTTCAGCAATGGATGGATGATGGCAGACGTAACGGTCAGATTGCAGAGGAGAGGCTTCATGCCGAAGCTCTGGAGCAAGGCATGCACGCGATGGGGCTTCTTCCGGCAATGGATACGGAGAGCAAGCTTCCGTATGCGGCTTGTGCCTGGGTACCGGGAGGCGTGGATGGTAAAGAGATTTCACGCAGGCTGCAAGAAGTGCGGGGATTCAGGCTGGATCAGATTGAACGGCGTCACTCCAACGCTTACTGGTCGGTTGCGGCAATAGGGAAGCAGTCGGATAGATGCCGCGTTCTGGAGCTGCTCGCCGCGCTGGAGACGGAGCTGCTGGGGGCGGGATTCCGCTTCACGCGCGGGAGCGCGGTGCAGGCGGCGACTGAACGATATGGAAGAGAGCCGAGACGGCGCATGATGGATATAGGAGGAATGATACATGGTGAAGCGGCATGCGAATTGGAGTAACGGCGAACAGGCGGCATTTGTAGAGCGATACGGGCGTTTATTTGATTGCTCGCCATGGGTAGCGGAGAAGGCATGGCATTGCAGGCCATTCCGAACGCGGCAAGAGCTGCTGGCGTCGATGGCGGTAATTGTGATGGAAGCCGAGGAATCATTGCAGCTTCAATTGCTTAGGGCACATCCTGAGATGGGTGCGAAGCTGCGAATGACAGCAGCTCCAACGGATGAGCAGCGTGGCGGGCTGGATCGTTTGGAGCGTGATGAGGCGTATATTTTCCAGCGCATGAATACCGTATATCGGGAGAGGTTCGGGTTTCCGTTTATTATGGCTGTGAAAGGGCTGACGGCCGATATGGTAGCTGATTCCTTGCAGAAGCGGATGATGAATACAGCAGAACAAGAGAAGAGGCACGCTTTGCTGGAAGTATGCAAAATCGCAGCATTCCGACTTGCGCATGTGGAGGAGGACTCCGTTATTGGCTAGCGGGCGGGGGGGGGGAATGATGGGCGGTAGACTGACGACGCATGTGCTTCATACGGCTAGCGTTCTACCCGTCGTCAATGTCGTGGTCGGGCTTTTATATGAAAATGCTGACCTGGGATCTTATCTTAATCATTCTGGTATGGTTGGCTGCCGGTTGGCGAGCGCAACATGTCTGCTTCGGAGTTCAAGGTACGGGGTGTGCCTTATGAGAAAGCAGTGGTTCTAGACCACTTAAGACAGGGGAGAAGGATGCGCTATGGCGATGGAATTGGCAGAATGCAAGGATGCCGGGTTTGCGAGTGTATGGCAGCCCGGAAGCGTGGAAGAGGCTTGGCGGCTGAAGCGGAGCTTCGGGGAGAAGTCCAGCTACGCAGCTGGCGGCACGCTGCTTCGCATGCAGAGGCATAACGGCATCAGACCGGAGCGGAAACATCTGATCAGCCTGCTCGGCATTCCGGAGCTGCATAACCTCCGGTTGTCGGACGGGGCTGTCAGCATTGGCGCGGGTGCAGCGCTGAACGAATGCCGCCGGCATCCGCTGCTGAAGCGGCACGGCGAGCTGCTGGTCACCGCAATTGACCAGATTGCGGCGCCAGCCTTCCGTCATCTGGCTACGATCGGCGGCCATGTATCCAGCCTTGTCGGGGATGCGGTGCCGGCGCTCATGGCAATGAATGCCCAATTGGTCATCTTTCGCGGGAGGGGCTGGAGCCGCTGTCCCATTCTGGACTGGATTCAAGGAAAGGGAGGCGCGCGCGAGCCGGGTGATTTGCTCGTGAGAGTGGAGATTCCGGTCGTTAGTGAACGCGATACGGACCGTGCGCAGGAAGAGATGTTCGCCTTTTATGAAATAGTAGGCCGGCGGGAAGTGTTCATCCCATCGCTTGAGACGGTTGCCGCGCAAGGCAAGATAGCTGAGGACGTGCGCATTACTGAGCCGCACATATTGGCGGAAGGCGGCACGGCCCTGCCAGACCGGCAGATGGAGGCGGAGCGGACGATAAACGGAACGACCCTTAGCGACCATATGCTTGGGTTAATCCATGAAGCGATTAAAGGACAATACATGGCGGCGGAGAATCTGTTCGCAGGTTCGGCTTACCGGAAGGAAGCTACCGCGAATCTGATCTCTGCACAGCTATGGAAGATGATAAAGCGGAAGTAATCCACCACAGGGCAGGTTCTCGGACTGAACCGGCTCGGCATTATCCAGCCGGATCAGTCTGTCCTATGTGAGGACATAGATCGTTACGTCGGCAATGCAATCACTGCCTTACTCGACGATTCCTGGGCGCAAGCGGCATAGGCCCTTTCGCTTATTGAAGTCCCGCCTATCCCGGTGGAGAATGCGAATACACGAGTTGCTGCTTATGCATGCCTTAAGGTTTATGGTATGATATGGGTAAGCGTCAGCGATCCGATGAGCAAGCAGCCGGTGCCAGAAGCCAGAGCTGCTGCCGCTTGATCTGCAGGCAGAATTTCATTGCAAGTGCGACTGGCACAGTACAGCCAATCGCAGAATGCTGCTGGAATTCGGCGTGACATTCGGAACATTATAAGGTGTGCCAAAAGCGTCGCGTTGCCGGAACTTCTTCCGGTACGCGCCGCTTTCTTTTCAAATGCGGGGGACTTAAAATCCTGCGGGATCAAGACAGGACATCAAGGCTCGTACGCACGCAAATCGACTTCAGGATAGGTGATTGTTATGAATATACGAAAAATTAGATTCCACGAACCAGATCATACGCCATCGAGCGAGGATCGGGACGAATACGAAAAGGATTACGCGAGGCTCATCCAATCGCCGGCTTTCCGGCGGCTGCAGGGTAAGTCGCAAGTATTCGGCGCGGGCTCCGGGGATTATTACCGGACGAGGCTGACCCATTCTCTCGAAGTGTCTCAGATAGCAAGAGAGGTTGCCCGCAGACTCGGCAAGACGTATCCGTTTCTAGCGAATAACGAGCATCCCGGATTGAAGCTCGTACCGGAGGTTGTGGAATGTGCGGCGCTTGCGCATGATCTGGGGCATCCGCCGTTCGGGCATAAGGGCGAGGAGGTGCTGGATCGGATTTTGAGGGACCGGTATGGCGTGCCATATGAGGGCAATGCGCAAAACTTCCGCATCCTTATGTTTCTGGAGAAGCGGGCTGGCAGTGAACGAGGATTGGATCTGACGGCGGCCGTCCTGCTGGCAATCAACAAATATCCGTATAACATGGATGAGCCCGGTCGGATGAAGGGCGTCTACCCGATGGAATGGAAGGGCATCGAATATTTGCGGGATCTATGGGGGATGCCGGCAGGCTGCAGTACGCTGGAGGCGCAGCTTATGGATCTTTGTGATGACATTGCCTATTCCACCCATGATATCGAAGACGGCATCCGTGCTGGCAAGATCCTCCTGACGGAGGAGTTTGTCGAGGATGATCATTTGGTAGAAGGAGTCGTGCGGGAAATCCTGGATGACCCTGCCAGTATAGCGGCGGTACAGTGGGAGAGCACGAATCTGAAGGCGATGGTGCGCCGGGTGCTGGAGAGCTATTATCTCGAGTGGAAATCAATCTTCGTCCAGTACGGACGAGAGACTTCCCGCACACGCCGGGAGATGAAGGCCAGATGGGTAAGCAAGTTCGCGAGCGGCGTCGGTATTATCGACGACCCGAAGACCGGCTGGAAACGCGTGACGTTCGTCAAGGAAGGCGCCGAGGATTTGGAACTGCTGCGTACGATGGAAATTTTGAAGAAGCTTGCTTGGGTGACGCTGATCAAAGATTTTCGGGTGCAGCGGCTGCAGAAGCGCAGCGAAAACATGCTTATCCGGCTATGGGACAGTCTGGAGCAATACGATACGGGCAGATTGCTCTTGCCGCCGGATTGGGTGGAAAGCTATGACAACCAGAAGGGCGAATGGCCATGGGAGCGGGTTGTCGCTGACTATATTGCCGGCATGACGGACGCTTATGCTGAGAAAGTGTACACCGAATTATTCGCAAGCCGTTCCGGTTCGATCTACGAGCGGGATTAAGAAGCGCTATCTATAGATTCCAATCATGCAATCCGTCTTGCGCTCATATAGTGTAAGGCGGCGGTACAGGCCCCGGCGTCGCAGACGTTCGGGGTTTTTCGCTGATTGGAGGTTAAGTGGCCATGATGGATACGGGTAATCGGAATGGATATAGCCAGGAGCTGGATTTTACGATACAGGGGATGAGCTGCGCGGCATGTGCAGCCAGAATCGAGAAGACACTCAGCCGGATGGAAGGCGTAACGGAGGTGGCGGTGAGCTTTCCGCTGCGTACTGCGTGGGTGCAGGTAAGCGGCGGTCAAGTCACGAAGGAGCGGCTAGCGGAGAAGGTGGGTCAGCTCGGATTCAGCGCCAAGCTGAACGAAAGCGCAAGCGAGGGGCTGCACCGGGAGCGGACCTGGCTTCGCCTTCGGCTTATTGCGGCGATCCTGCTAACGTTGCCGCTAATGGCCGACATGGCGACGCATCTGCCGGGGTTGCAGCCGGTTGCCGAGCTGCTGCCGGATATTCTGTTTTTGCCTTGGCTGCAGCTCCTGCTTGCGACGATTGTTCAGTTTGTGATCGGGATGCCGTTTTACTTTGGCGCCTATTATGCGGTCAGGCAGCGGAGCGCCAATATGGATGTGTTAGTGGTGATCGGGACGACGGCAGCCTATTTGTATAGCCATTATGTCGTTTTTCGAGACGGGTTGTTCGATGGCGGGACGCATGGGTCGCCTCTGTACTTCGAGACGTCCGCTGTCGTGATGACGGCGATATTGCTGGGTAAATATATTGAAACGTCCGCCTCATTAAAGGCTCAACGGGAGTCGATCGGCTTTGATGAGCTGCGGGTGCAGTCGGCGCTTGTCGAGCGAGGCGGGACGGTCACTTCTCTGCGAACCGAATATGTGCGCAAAGGGGATATCGTCCATGTGGGTGAAGGGGAATTCGTGCCTGTAGATGGAATGATCCAGCATGGCGAGTCGACGCTGGACGAATCGCTGCTGTCGGGCGAGAGCGCTGCCGTCGCCAAACGAGCGGGAGACGGCGTGTGGGCAGGGACCCGCAATGGTTCCGGCAAGCTGACGGTTGTTACGGGAGCGGCCGGTCACGAAACCTTGCTTAGCCGTATCCAGGAGCTTGTTCATCAAGGCCAGCGGGCGAAGTCTTCGCTGCAATCGCAAGTAGACGCCGTCGCCAGCTGGTTTGTCCCCGCCATGCTGATCGCCGCGGTCTTGACCTTGGCCATATGGGGGCTTGCGATCGAGCCGGGCAACTGGAGCAAAGCGGCGTTATGCGCCATAGCTGTCCTATTGGCGGCCTGTCCGTGCGCGCTTGGTCTTGCCGCGCCGATCTCGCTAGTTATTGCATCAGGGCGGCTCGCCAAGCGGGGCATTGTTGCCAAGGAAGCGGGCGCGGTGGAGCGGTTGGCTTCGATTCGTACGCTTGTGCTGGACAAAACAGGCACGCTGACCGAAGGTAAGCCAAAGGTCAGCTTTGTCGGTCCGATCGGGCTTGGCCGTTCATCTCTTCTTCGATTGGCGGTTGCGCTGGAGTCAGAATCTTCGCATCCGTTAGCGGACGCCATCCGGGATGAAGCGGGAAGAATTGGGCTTGTTACGCCTGATGCGGAGCGAATCGCTTATGCGGCGGGAGGAGGCGCACAGGGATGGATACGCGGTGTACATACGGTGATCGGCAATGCTAGATATGTCGGGAGTCTTGGACTTGAAATATCGCCAGAAGCAAGGCGGCAGGCATCGGAGCGGGAGGCGCATGGAGAGACAGTCGTTTACGTTATGGAAGGAGGGGCTTGTTCAGGCGTAATGGGATTCAGAGATCGGCTCAAGAGCGACGCCGCTCAGATGGCAAGAGAGCTTAAGCGCTTGGGCGTCCAGCCGATCGTCGCAACAGGCGACCATGCAGCTCCCGCGAATGCCGTCGCCAAAGCGCTGGGCGTTAAAGAGGTCCATGCTTCCATGCTGCCAGAGAGCAAGCTGGCGCTTGTCGAGCGGTTGAAGCGGGGAGGCAAGCGGGTCGCGATGGCAGGCGACGGCTGGAACGATGCGCCTGCGCTGGCTGCAGCCGATGTGGGCATTGCGATGGGAAACGGCACTTACGGCGCCCTTAATGCGGGGCATATCACGCTTATCTTCTCCAGGCTGCAGGCGATTACGGAGGCGATCCGCCTTAGCCGACTGACGATAAGGAATATCCGGCAAAATCTCGTATTTGCGCTCTGCTATAATGCCGTCATTATTCCCTTTGCGGCTATCGGCTATTTGGAGCCGTGGATGGCGGGTACAGCGATGGCGCTCAGCTCTGTATCGGTCGTTGCCAATGCGCTGCGGCTAGGCCCTCGCATGGAACGGTCTGCGGAGAGGAACCGCTAATGTCGCTCAGCCTGAACGGAATTGGCCTCATTATGTTGACGGGATTGTTCAGCGCTCCTCATTGTATCGGTATGTGCGGCGGCATCGTATCGGCCGTGTCGCTGCAATCGGCTGCATCTGCCAGACGATCGATGCTGCTCTATAACGTGGGTCGGATCGTTTCCTATTCGTTGCTAGGGGCTGCTATGGGGGCGGTTGGCTCGTTTGTCGATGTCGCCGGCAAATTCGCGGGGATCAGAGGGCTTGCTTCCATTATTGGCGGCTGCTTCGTCCTGCTATGGCTATGGCGGAAAGTGCAGATCCCGTTCCTGAACCGCTTGTCAGGGAGGCTTCATCAGGAGCTAGCTTCCGGCGTACGTGTCTCCGAGCGCAAAGAGACGGCTCACTTGCTGGCAACGGGCTTTGCATTCGGCTTCCTGCCATGCGGCTTGACCTATGCGATGAGCATGAATGCTGCGGCTACCGGCTCATTGGCGGAGGGGGCGGTCGTGATGGCTTTGTTTGGCCTTGCGACTATGCCTGCCCTTGTGTTCGCCGCTTCAATCGCTGCGTTCGCCAACAAACGTTGGCGGCGTTTCATGCGTCGAGCCGGCGTCGTGACAGCCGTCGCCGTCGGCCTGATCTCGATTCTAAGAGGACTTGCCGCGAATGGAATCATCCCGTCCGTATCGCCGTGGCTATGGTAGTTCATGATAGGCTCGGCTGGTGAGATAGTGTTGTGTGACACGCTTAATCGTGCGGAAACGGCGACACTGGTAAAATAGTGTTGTGTGACATTTTTAATTGCTCATAACAAGTGAAAATGGTGAAATAAGGTTGCGTGGCACACCAATTCGCCGAAAACTCCTAAAATGGCAAGCTTCAATAGACCGCTTTTAGCGTTCGGGTTACGATGGCGTCTCGGTCGCCGTCGATGGTCAGCGAAGCTTTCCATAGACCAGGCATTAACGGCACCCCTTCGCCAGAGTATACGCCTGGCGCCGTCTCGGTTAAGGAGAAATCGAAATCACCGCAGACCATGCTAATCATCTCCAGCTTGATATCGAGCTGCGCTCCCTGTAGCGGGTTACCCGAAGCATCGCTTAGTTTTAACTGAAAGGTGTTGTTGGCGAGGACGGTGGCGGGATAATCGACAATATTCCATTCCAGCTGTCCGCCGTTATAGCTGTGTACAGTAATGGCGGCATCCGCAGAGATAGACTGAGGCCTAAGCATGAGCACGATCATTGCAGCGACGGCTATCCCTGTCGCGAAAAATAATGTCCAAGAAATCCAGCTTCTGCGGCTGGAAGGGGATGTGTGATCCGACGAGTTTACAGCTTTGGTCATCTTAATGCCTCCTTATACGATGAGCAATCATACATCTGTAGAACAAGTAATCCGAAGTTGCCCAATGAACATATGGTCGCATAAGGAGGTTCGAACACTAGATCGTTGGCTGCCCGTTATACATTACCTATGTCGGAAGATGAGCGGTTTATGCCTTGCTGAGCTTGGCCGAACGTCAGTGTGATCGCGCAAATGGATGGACAATTGCGGGCGGGAAGTGTATAGTAACTACTGATATTTTAATAGTTGAAAGCAATGAGGTGCTTTGCGAGGCGCAGCATGTCAACCACAGCGGACAAGCTTGATGTTCGCCTGCGTGTCGCAAAAGCTTAATAGGGAAGCCGGTGCAATTCCGGCGCGGACCCGCCACTGTAAGGAGGGCATGAACACGAATCTGCGATTCATGTGTGCCAACGCAGCCGTAGTACGTCACTGAGCGATCAGCTCGGGAAGACGCGGTGTGCGACAATCCGAGCCAGGAGACCTGCCTTTTTGTATGAACGCTGTTACCTACGTGGACTTAGGGAGGTGTTGGAGAGGCATGTTTCGCTGCGCGTATCGCGGCGATTGACACGGGCGTTTCCGGCACAGGGGCCGGGGATGCTTTTTTTTGTGTCCAAATGCAAGATGCAGAAGCAATTCTGCAATAAAATTGACGATCTGATACAGGAGTGAATGAGAAAATGAAGGTAATATCTTGGACAAAAATGAAAACAGCCGTAAGCCTGCTGCTCATTATGATGATGGTAGTTCTGGCGGCATGCGGTGCGACCACAGATACAGACAAGGGCGCAGCCAACAGCAATAACCAGACCGAACAGGGCGCATCGGCATCCCCAAGCCCGGAAGCAACGCCGGAGCCATCGGAGGAAGCCAGTCAGACGACCTATCCATATGAGGTAACCGACGCAACAGGCACAGCCCTTACGTTCGAAAAAGCGCCAAGCGCTATCGTAACACTGGTGCCTAGCGAAACCGAAACGATATTCGCTATCGGTGCAGGCGCTCAGGTGGTAGGTGTCGACCAGTGGAGCAACTATCCGGAGGAAGCATCTACCATCGCCAAGGTCGGCGATATGACAACGAATATCGAGGCTGTTACTGCGCTTAATCCCGATCTGATCCTGGCTTCGTCTTCCATGAATGTCGATGCCATTGCGAAGCTGCGCGAGCTTGGACTGAATGTCTACGCAACAAATCCGAAAACCTACGATGAAGTAGTTGCCAAAGTAGAGGAAATCGGTAAAATTATGAATATGCAAGCTGGAGCCGCAGAAGTTGCGGATCATATGCGCGAAGTGAAAGAGCAAGTGACGACGGCGGTTAAAGACGCAGAGAAGAAAAAGGTTTACCTGGAGTTTTCGCCTGGCTGGACAGTTGGCTCGGGAGAGTTTTTGGACGAGCTTCTGACGCTGGCTGGCGGCATTAACATCTCTGCGGCTCAGCCTGGCTGGTTCGAAGTTAATGGCGAAGAAGTCATAACGCAAAATCCGCAGCTGATTATTTACCCTGATTTCGGAGAGGAGAAGAGCTCCATCGTCGCAGGAATCGAGTCGCGTCCCGGCTGGGATGCTATCGATGCGGTGAAGAACAATCAAATGTTCGCCGTAACCAACGATCCGCTTGTGCGCGTTGGTCCTCGACTGGCGGACGGACTGCTTGAGCTTGCGAAAGCGATCCATCCTGAGCTTGTCAAATAAATGTTGCGAATAAAAGGAATAACGTATGGAGGAGCAGCTTTGCTCCTTCTTGCTGTTTCTATGATAGCTAGCCTGTCTATCGGCTCCGCAGGATTGTCCTTTGTGGATGTATGGGGCATATTGATTCACCAGCTTCCGGGAATGCCTGATCCCGCCGACAAATGGACAAGCGGGGAAATTGCGATCGTGACGCAGGTGCGGCTTTCGCGGATTTGGCTGGATGTGTTGGTTGGCGCTTGTCTTGCGCTGGCGGGAGCAGGATTTCAAGGAGTGCTCCGCAATCCGCTAGCCGATCCCTATACGCTTGGCGTTGCATCGGGCAGCTCTGTCGGGGCTGCGTTTATTATTTTGACAGGCATGCAGCTTGCGCTTGGCCTCTGGACGATACCGGTGGTCGCGTTCGCTACGGGGATTCTAACCTTGCTTGCGGTGATCTGGCTATCACGCAGCAGGGGCGTCATGCAGATCGAGACGATTATTTTGTCAGGCGTCATTATTCAATCGTTCCTCGGGGCGTTCGTATCGCTTATGGTATCGATGTCGCAAGGAGTCGTCAACCAGATCCTGTTCTGGATTATGGGCTCGCTGGCTCATAGAAGCTGGGAGCATGTATATATGATGATTCCATTCCTGGTCATCGCGCTGCCTATTCTGCTGTACTTCAGCCCATCCTTGAATCTGTTCACGCTTGGCGAGAGGCATGCCTCCCATCTGGGGGTTAAGGTGGAGCGGACCAAGCTGATTGTCATGATCATATCTACGCTGCTTACAGCTGCGGCTGTGTCGGTGTCCGGTGTCATCGGATTCGTAGGTCTCGTGGTGCCGCATCTCATTCGCCTGATTGTAGGGCCGGATTATCGGCTTATTATTCCGCTTGCAGGCATCGGGGGCGGGATCTTTATGTTATGGGCGGATACGCTGGCACGCAATGTGCTCAGCCCCAAAGAATTGCCGCTTGGAGTCGTAACGGCGCTAATCGGCGCTCCGTTCTTCGCCTATTTGCTGCACCGCAGGATGAAGGTGGAAGGAGGGGCTAAATCTTGAGTCTGGTTGCCAAGCAAGTCGGTGCTCTTATACAAGGAGCGTCTGTGCTGGAGGCGATATCGGCTACGTTCGAACGAAATCGCATCTATGGCATTATTGGTCCCAATGGCGTTGGCAAATCGACACTGCTCCATATCTTGTCCGGCTCAGATGCGCCATGCTCGGGGACGGTCACGCTTGACGGCATTCCGCTATCCGATATGCCGGGGAAGACACTGGCCCGAAGGCTTGCTGTCTTGCAGCAAGGCGGGTTGCCGCCAGTTGGATTTACGGTACGCGAAGTGGTGGCTATGGGGAGATTCCCCCACCAGAACTGGCTTGGCGGAGAGCCGGAGGATCCCGAGTCTATTATAGACGGGGCGCTCCATGCAATGGGGTTAGTCGACCTTCAAAGCCGCAAGCTGCATCAGCTAAGCGGCGGAGAACGCCAGCGTGTGGCGTTGGCGAAGCTGATGGCCCAGCAGCCGGAGATCCTGCTCCTGGATGAGCCGACTACCTATCTCGATATCGGCTATCAGATCGAGCTGCTGGACACAGTGAAGGCATGGCAGAAGCGTAAAGGCCTTCTTGTTATCGCCGTATTGCATGACTTGAATCTGGCCTCCTTATATTGCGATAAGCTCATCGCCTTGCACAAGGGACGGATTACGGCGGAGGGAACGCCTGAAGAGGTGCTGCAGCCAGTCGTGATTGAACGGCTGTATGGAGCGAAAACGACCCTCATCAAGCATCCCGCAACGGGAGTGCCGCAATTAATATTGCAGCCGGGATCAGAGTAAAGCTGTGCCAGATACGTTAGTCAGGCTTAGCTGATACGAATCCATGTAAATCAATCGAAGCTGTTCAGATTTGGAGGCAACACACATAAGTAAGCGAGCATTGTCGTCGATGCGGGAGTTAGCTTAGTCTAGCGAAAACGGCAAACGGAAATAGATCAGCCAGTTGAGGGGGAAGTCATAAGCATGAACAATACCGAACTTGAGGAGCGTCTCTTTGCAGTCCTGAGCGCGATTCCGGCTTTCGATGAAGAAGCGGCCCGCCGGGCGGAGCTTCATTCCGATCAATTGACGAAGCCGCCGGGCAGCCTTGGCAAGCTGGAGGCGATTGCGGCTCAGCTCGCAGGAGCGACAGGCGAGCTATGGCCGGATTTGTCCAAGCGGGCGGTCATAGTGATGGCCGCTGATCATGGCGTATGCGTGGAGGGCGTCAGCGCTTTCCCGCAAGCGGTTACGCCGCAGATGGTTCATAATTTCTTGAGTGGCGGCGCTGCTGTCAATGTTCTGGCGCGCCAGGCAGGGGCAGAGGTGGTATGCGTGGATATCGGTGTCGCAGCCGAGCTCAAGCATGATAATCTCGAAAGCCGCAAAGTCGTATGGGGTACCCGGAATATGGCGAAGGAAGCCGCGATGAACCGGTCGGAAGCCGTTGAAGCCATTATGACCGGCATTGCTGTCACCCAGGCGCAAATCGCGAAGGGAACGCGATTGTTTGCAACAGGGGAGATGGGCATCGGCAATACGACAGCGAGCGCTGCTATCACATCTGTCCTTGCGGACCTTTCACCCGAGCTGACCGTTGGCCGCGGCACTGGCATTAATGACGGTGTGCTCGCCCATAAGGTTGAAGTGGTTAAGCGCGCAATCGAGCTGAATCAGCCGAATCCCGGCGATCCGCTAGATGTTCTCGCCAAGGTAGGCGGCGCGGAAATTGCCGGTCTTGTCGGCGTTATAATCGGATCGGCAGCGAATCGTTGTCCGGTCGTGATAGACGGCTATATCTCCACGACGGCGGCGCTTGTCGCTTCCAGGCTGTCGCCGCGCACGGTTCCGTATATGCTGGCTTCCCACTTGTCGCATGAGCTGGGCCATTCCAGGCTTATGGAGGCGATCGGCTTGTCTCCGCTCATTCATCTGGAGATGAGGCTGGGCGAAGGCACGGGAGCGGTACTCGGCTTCCATCTGCTGGATGCTTCGCTTCTTCTAATGCAGGAGATGGCGACCTTTGACAGTGCGGGAATATCGAAGTCATAACCGGGAGGAAGGCTCATGGCTATACTGATTACAGGCGGCGCGCGCAGCGGCAAAAGCCGCTTCGCGGAACAATACGCAGCCAGGCTTGGAACCCATGGCGTCTATATTGCCACTTGCCAGCCTTACGATGAGGAGATGAAGGAACGTATTCGCCTGCATATGCGGGATCGCGAAGCTTCTGGCTTCCGTTGGGAGACGAAGGAGGAGCCGCTGGAGGCCGCAGCCTTGCTTCGCAAGCTTGCCTTGGACTTTGCGGATGAAAGCCGTGAGGCCGCAGCTGAAGGCAAGCCGTGGACGGCACCTCCCGTGCTTCTTGACTGTATGACCCTTTGGCTCACCAACTGGCTGCTGCATTCGGAGGAAGAACAGGATGGAGCTGACCGGCTCGCCCGTCAGACGGACGCATTTATCGAAGCTGTTCGAAGCTATCCGTATCCGCTTCTGCTTGTAACGAATGAGGTGGGAGACGGGATCGTGCCGGAATATTCGCTAGGCCGCCGATTCCGCGATGAGGCGGGCAGGCTGAACCAGCGGCTGGCTGAGATATGCGACCGCGTCTTTCTGGTTACGGCGGGTATTCCCGTCGAGCTGAAGGCAATCGCATTCCGGTGGGACGAGCTGTGATCTTCTATAGTGTGCAAGAGCTGCTGCTGCTTGCAATGGCAGCCGTTGTCATCGATTGGATAATAGGCGACCCCAAGTGGCCTACTCATCCCGTCATTTGGATTGGACGGCTCATCAAAGGGTTGGAACGCCTGTTGTATCCGAAGGATATGTCTGCATCGCCATTTGCGGCCAAGCTTCGCGGATGCCTTCTTACGCTAATTACGATCATAGTCAGCTGGGGAGTCATGACGCTGATCGTATGGACTGCGGATGCCGTCCATACATGGTTGGGGTATGCGGTGTCCGCGTGGTTCATTTCGACAACGCTGGCAGTCAAAGGACTGAAGGATGCGGCGATGCTGGTGTATATGCCGTTGACAGGGGGCAATCTGGAAGAGGCGCGCCGTTACGTCGGCTATATTGTGGGCAGGGATACCGATGGCTTAAGCGAACCGGAGGCAGCCAGAGCGACGATCGAGACAGTAGCTGAGAATACGGTAGACGCCTTCCTGTCTCCGCTGCTGTTCGCGCTGATCGGAGGCGCTCCGCTTGCAATGCTGTACCGGTCTGTCAATACGCTCGATTCTATGGTCGGGTACCGTAACGAAACGTATATCTACTTTGGCCGATGCTCTGCCCGGCTTGATGATGTGCTGAATTATATCCCGGCTCGGCTGACCGGCATCCTCATGGTTGTGGCAGCTGCCTTGCTGCCGGGGATGAAGCCAGGCCACAGCTGGCGGTCGATTCGAGCGTTCGCCTCCCTACATCCCAGCCCCAATAGCGGGATACCGGAATCCGCGGTAGCGGGAGCGATCGGCATTCAGCTCGGCGGGGTCAACCGGTACTTTGGCGTAGCGAGCGAGAGAGCGCGCATGGGCTGGAAAACGCGTGAGCTGGAGCCGCGGGATATACGGGCTTCGATACATATCTTATATGCAGTCAGCGTATTGGCGCTGGCGGGAATGGGAGTGGCATGGCTATGTCTCTTGTAAAACTGCATAGGCAAGCGGTTGTGGCCGCCTTTCAATTTTTGACCAGAATTCCGGTTCCGGTCGAAGTGCCGTTCGAACGTCCGGTTTTGACGAGAAGCATCGCTTATTTCCCATTAGCCGGGGCCGCTATCGGCTTATGTCTGGCTGCTGCGTCTTGGGCGCTGCCGCATGTGCTTCCTCCTTGGACGTCCGCTATTGTACTGCTTGCGATCTGGATTGGCTTAAGCGGAGGGCTGCATCTGGACGGCTGGATGGATACGGCTGACGGAGTGCTCAGCCATCGGTCGAGAGAGAGGATGCTTGAGATTATGAAGGACAGCCGGGTTGGCGCCATGGGCGTCATTGCGGCTGTTCTTTTGCTGCTCTTAAAGGCTTCGTTAATCGCCTGGTTAATGGGAGGCGAGTATAGCGGTCATGTAGCGATTCCGACGATTCTTGTCATGAGTGCGGTATGGAGCCGCGCTTGGATGGGCGTCGCCATTGCTGGATGGAAGCCTGCACGGCCGAACGAAGGGATCGGACGGTTATTCCACGGCGTTAAGCTGGGCTATGCGCTGATTGCAGTCGTATTGGCTTTTGTCATTTCATTTACTTTATTAATGATTAATAACATTAATTTAATTGAAGCCATGCTCATTGCTGGAGCCGGCTGCATCATAACTCTCATTACAGGCGGAGTGATGTCCGTCTGGCTTAATCGGAAGCTTGGCGGTTTGACGGGGGATACATACGGTGCGTTGAATGAGGCAGTAGAGCTTGCCATGCTGGCGGCAGTCGTTATTTGGGCTTATTAGCCGAGCTGAAGCCAGGCAGGTCATCCGGCCTTTTGTGAACAACAGTGAGGTTTATTACATATCGAATCAAGCAGAAATGGATGGTTGCTACCAAACAGGCAGAAGGAGAGAGAAGCTATGCTTGAACGTTATGGACATGGCGGGGATCTGAGAACGGCGGAGGAATGCTTCGGGCTGCCTTCCTCCTCGTTCCTGGATTACAGCTCCAACATGAACCCGCTAGGCCCTCCTGATGCGGTCCGCGAAGTATTGGCGCAGTATGCAGCTTTAATCGACAGATACCCGGACCCTGTCGCAAGAAGGCTCTGTACCATGCTGTCGCAAAGACACGCAATTGAAGAGGGTGCCATCTTGATCGGCAACGGAGCCGCCGAACTGATCGATCTTGTTGTGAGAGCGACCCGCCCTGAAGCGGCTGCGGTCGCCGTTCCGTGTTTTTCGGAATATGGAGATGCGATCCGCAAGACGGGAGCAGCGCTGTACGAAGGGCCGCTCTATGAGACAGAGCAATTTCGATTGAATAAGCGATGGGTAGAGGAGTCGCTGAAGCGCTCCAATGCGAAGCTGTATATGGTGGGTTCTCCGAATAATCCGACGGGCGCGCTCATCGAGCCTGCTCGGGTATACGAGCTGTTGGATAGCGGCGCCACGGTTGTGGTGGATGAAGCTTTTATGGATTTTGTGCCGGAGGAAGAGCGCTATAGCCTGGTCCGGGAGGCGGCGCAAAACCGCAATCTGTACGTCGTCCGTTCCATGACGAAGTTTTATTCGATTCCGGGCATCCGGCTCGGCTATATCATCGGACATCCGGACTCGCTTGCTGAGCTGAGCAGATTGCAAGTGCCTTGGAGTGTCAATTCGCTTGCCCAATCGATCGGTGAGGCTGTACTCGGCGATGAGGCGTTCGCCCAAGCTTCCTTGCGCTGGCTGCAGGAGGAGAGACCTTGGCTGTCCCGTGAGCTTGAAGCGCTTGGATTCCGCGTGTATCCGGGCGAGACGAACTATCTGCTGCTGCGATTGCCGGATGGCTGCGGCCTGAGTTCGGCAGAGCTTCAACGCGCAATGGGGGCAAAAGGCGTGCTCATCCGTGACGGCTCGCACTTTCCGGGATTGGATGGGAGATATATTCGCATTGCGGTGAAGCTGCGCGAGCAGAACGCGCGGTTGGTTGACGAACTGAGTACTAGCATGTCGATGTCGGAACAGGAGGGCAAATAGCTTATGAAGGGGAATGAAGCTGGGCCAGAGCACAGTATGATTACGGATCGTAAAACGGTGATGGGCAAAACACTGATGATCCAAGGAACGGCCTCCGATGTCGGCAAGAGCCTGATTACGGCCGCCTTATGCAGGATCTTCACCCAAGACGGCTATCGGACGGCTCCGTTCAAATCGCAAAATATGTCCCTTAACTCCTATGTCACTTGGGACGGCAAAGAGATTGGACGCGCTCAAGGCATGCAAGCCGATGCTTGCGGCATTGCCGCGACGACAGATATGAACCCTATTCTGCTCAAACCTACAGGCGAGATGTCGTCACAGGTGGTCGTTCATGGCAAGCCTCTCAGAGATTATGAGGCCCGGGAATATCGCGAACGCTATCTTCCTATAGCGGGAGGGATTGCCCGGGAATCGCTGCGCATACTGCGAGAGTCATACGATATTGTGGTGCTGGAGGGCGCGGGCAGCCCGGCGGAAATTAATCTGAAGGACCGGGATATCGTCAATATGAACATGGCGGCATGGGCTGATGCGCCTGTCGTGCTCGCAGCGGATATTGATCGCGGCGGCGTATTTGCATCGATTGTCGGGACTCTGGAGCTGCTGGAGCCTCACGAGCGGGATCGTGTATGCGGATTTGTCATTAACAAATTCCGCGGGGATGTCGCGTTGCTGCAGCCGGGTCTGGATTGGCTGGAGGAGAGGACGGGCAAGCCTGTGCTTGGCGTCCTCCCGTATTTGCCGGGACTGGAGCTGGAGGACGAGGATTCGCTGTCGCTCAGCGGTACTAGGGCTGCGGCTCAACGTCGTCCGGCTACTTTGACATCAAACACCGACCTGCAAGGCGGGGCGGAGAGGCTGGATATCATCGTAATAAAGCTTCCCCGTATATCCAACTTTACCGATGTCGATCCGCTTTTTGCGGAACCGGACACAGACGTGCGTTTCGTCGAGCACGCTCATGATTGGGGGGCGCCTGATCTGGTCCTGTTGCCCGGCAGCAAAAATACGATTGCCGATCTGGCTTGGCTGCGGGAGCAAGGGCTTGCTGAGCTTGTCTTGGATCATATTCGAAACGGTGGAAGGGTCGCCGCCATATGCGGCGGCTACGAAATGCTGGGAGAGCGACTGCTAGACCCGCATGGCGTAGAGTCAAAGCAGTCGGAATGCCCGGGACTCGGGCTGTTTCCGTTCAATATTGAATTTCAGCCCATCAAAACAACCGTGCGAGTGGAGGGGACTGCGCGGCTGGGAGGAAGCGGCGAGAGCTGTCCGATCGACGGTTATGAGATTCATATGGGTCAAATGATTCCAGGCAGCCCGGATCTGCTGAGGCCATTCCTCATCCATGAAAAACACGATGGACAAGCCTCTACTGTCGGCGAAGCCTTCCGGCCGGAGGGCATATCCACGCAGGACGGCAAAGTCTGGGGCACATTCATGCACGGCATTCTTCATAATGACAGCTTCCGGAGAGCATGGCTGAACGAAGCGAGAGCAGATAAGGGCTGGGCCGCTATGCCAGAAGTCGTTCGGTTCCGCGAGAGGCGCGAAGCGGCTTTCGACCGGCTGGCGGATACGGCTAGGGCTTACTTGGATCTTCCCCGCATTTACGCTATTGCGGGGTTAAGGGAGGAGAAGCCGGATGACGCAGCCCTTTCGTAATGATACCCGGTATGCCTCCCGCTGCTGGAACGGCTTGGCGGCAGAACTTAAGGAAGACAGGATTGAAGTGAGGCTTCCTCATGCCTGCTATACGTTAAGCAGTGCAATCTGGCCTGGCGGATTCTCTATGGCAGACGGTTTTGTCAATTGGAAGGTACCGCTGGACTACCGCTGCGACGATCCCGTCTCCGATTTTAAGCACAGATGCGGGGATTGGGGGTTGCACCCGGATTCGACGGTAGGCTTCCTGACAGCGGCCAAGCTGACTCATGCTTCCGTGACGGAGATGACAGGAGACCGGTTCCGATTGCTGTGCATAACGACCGTAGGGACTCGCAATGCGGCTCGGGCAGGGCTGAAGCGGGAGACGTATTCCGCCTATGCGCCGGGGACGATTAACACGATCCTGTTGCTTGATGCCAGAATGACGGAATCCGCCATGGTGAACGCGGTCATTACAGCCACGGAAGCGAAGACAGCGGCGCTGCAGCGGCTGGATATTCGGGAAGCGGCTAACGGGCAGTCTGCGACCGGGACGACTACGGATGCCATTGCAATCGGTGCAAGCCAGTCTGCGGAGTGGGGGGATGCCGTTCATGCCTATGCCGGAGCGGCTACGACAATCGGCTGTGCGATCGGCGAAGCGGTCTATGAGACGGTGCTGGAGGCCGGAGCTACCCAGCATGAGGTCTAAACCGGCCTGAATGGGGCAAGGCTGATAGGATAGAGGATCGACAATTGGAAGATTGAAAGAACAGGTTAACTTGGGAAATGCCAAGGATTACATGAATAGTGTGAAATTATGTTGCAACTTTTCCAATTGTTGAGCGTCTATAGGTGTGGGCTTGAGCCTGGCGCAGACCGGCAAGCTATCCTATTTTACTAGATTGAGGAGTTGTGACTGAATGCTGCAACCTAGAAGGAGCAAAAAAGTTAAAGCGGCTGCATTAATTCTCTCCGCCATGTTAATGACCGCACCGATCAGCCATGCGTCTGCCGGAGAGACGCCGATTACTTCAGGAACGACTTACGTTGTGTTCTATCTGGACAACAAGGAAGCCTTCCTCAACGGACAACAAGTGACGCTGGATTCGCCGGCGGTCGCGCGCAAGGGCAGAAGCTATGTGCCAGCCAAGTTTCTCGGCGACGCCTTCGGCATGAAGGTGGAGTGGCAAGAGAAGACCCGCACCGTGCTCATGGTTACGCCAACGCATGAGATCTTGCTGGATACCGTGAACAAGCAAGCTTGGGTGAACGGACTCGCCTATCCCTTCGACGATGTGGCGATGCTGCTGAATGGCAGGCTGATGATCAAGCTCACCTGGCTGTCGGATTATATGGGCGCTACATATACGTACAATGAAGAGCTTCGCCGCATTGATGTCATCCACGTGAATAAGCCGGAGGGCAATTATAACCCTGAATTGAACAATTCTGCGCCTATCGCAAAGTTCGCGCTGGGCAAGCAGACTTACCGCATCGGCGAGCCGATCAAATATGTGAATCTCAGCTATGATCCCGATGCAGAAGGGGTGAAGCTGGAGTGGACAGGCAAGGAAGACGTGTTCTTCAAAGCCGGAACTTATCCCGTCACGCTTGTTGCAACGGACAAGATGGGGCATAAGAGCAAGCCGTTCACGCGCAATGTTGAGGTAACGAACGAGGTGTATCTGAGCGAAGCGGAATATCCGATCTATACCAAGCCGGCTGGCAGTTATATCACTACCAACTGGAGTACGCTGTACAACAATTACTTCAACTTGCCGGATGTTCCGAAAAAGGTGACGGAGGACAAATCGCGTACGCTGCTCATGAGCGACAGCCCGGAAACGTTCCGCGAGCTTGGCATCCTGTATCAGGACAGCATTAACGGCAAGGGCAGATTGTATGCCGACCATCTGAACGGCACGGACAAGACAGTGAGCTTCGCAATTATGGCTACCAACAAGTCCGATAAGCCGGTCACGATACGCACCACGAATAAAGGCGAGGTGTATCCGTCCATCTATGCGCATCTGATTGGCAGCGAAGCTATGGTCGATTATCTGATGGATGATACGGTGGAAGAGACGATGACCATTCCGGCGGGCAGCACCTTCGTCTACAAGCAATTCCCGGACTTCTACCCCGGATCGGGCGTCAATCTAATGTACGATGTGGAGACTGACGGCGAAGTGCAGTTTACTTTCGCCGCTGCGGACAAAGTATCGAATGCGATTCTGGATATGCCGAAGCTGCCGTTCACCGGGCATATTCGCGGCACATTCCAGATTGCGGGCTTCGATTGGGGACTCGACCTGACGGCGAATACGTTCAAGAAGCCGATGAAGCTGGTGATCGGCGACGGCAAGACGGATGCCTTCCAGAAGGGCTATGATCCTCAGCGCGGAACAGAAGCTTTACTAAACGGCAACTACGGCACCGTGTACAAGATTCACTCCGACAAGCCGCGGAAGATGGCGATTATGATTCTGGCCAAAGGCGGTCCGTTCAAAGGGCCGTTCAAAATAAACGGAGAGTTGGTCAAGGTGCCCGCATCGGGCGTACTGACCGCATTCGACGGCATGATTATTTTGCATAAAACAACGGGCAAGGAAGCGAGTCTGGACATTGAGTTCAGTCCTCCGGCCGGATCGGCGTTCCCGATCAACCTGATCTTCTATCCGCTTGACGATCGGGCTCAATAAGCGTTCGCAAGCATCGTTGCTTCCCTTAGGAGCAGCGATGTTTGTTTTTGTGAGGGGAAACAGGGGGAATAGACGCTATAAAGTAGACAAACCGCCTGTGAAAGCGGTAAAATATAATGCTTAATAGATTCGGACGATGGGGAGAGGATGTCAGGACATGAGTACGAATTCCGGCGCAGGCCAAGGGCAAGCAGAACGGCTGACCAAAAAGCAAATGACATTGGTAATCGGCATTATCGGAGGCATTTTGCTATTTGCCGGTATTCTATTCATGATCTTGTACAGCTCTCTAAGTAACAGATCGCCGGGAGCCGATGCGCCGCTGGAAGCCATTACCCAATACCGTTATGAATACGCCGAAGCTGCGAACGGTATGAAGCTCCATGCGCTCGTGACGAAGCCTGCATTTGTCACGCTTGATGTGGTACGCGAGAATGTGACGCTGACAAACAAGGTTGGCATCAATGGCGGTTTCTTCTACGGCGACACTTTGATCAGCATGGGGATCGTCAACGGCCGTTCTGTCAATGGAGCGGTCAATGCGTACGGAAGCGGCGGAGAAAATATGAAGTATGCGAGAGGGACGCTGGTCTGGGACGGCGCCGCCGATTCGCTCTCCGTACAAGTGGTATCAACGGCTTCTGAAGTAAAGGTCAAGGATCATACCCGATTCTGGGCGCAGGGCGGCATCAGCATGAGCCTGGGGGATGACGCCGGCTGGGTGAGTCAGACGGTGGCAGAGAACGCGCCGTTCCCGGATGAGCAGCGTCTGCGCTCCGCTGCCGTATACGATGACGCAGGCATGCTGTACCTCATTGTGAGCGAGACAGGCGGCACGTTGCATGAATTCAGAACGGCGATTCTCGGCACGATCGGCGCTGGACGGCTTGTGGACGGCATCTTCTTGGACGGTGATGGTTCATCTCAATTGCTGAGCAAGGAGATGAAGCTTGCCGGGGATACTCGTCCCGTTCTGCAAATGCTGCGGATCATAAAATAGGTTCATCAAGGAACTAGCTGGAAGGTTGGAGGAATCGGGACGATGACACATTTGCCCATCGATGAGGTGCTGCCCCAATTGCTGCTTGCGCTGCAGAACGGGAACGGCGCGGTTCTTGTAGCCGAACCCGGCGCCGGCAAGACAACAAGAGTGCCGCTCGCATTGCTGGGACAATCATGGCTGGGCGGGAAGAAAATAGTGATGCTGGAGCCGCGGCGGTTAGCCGCACGTTCGGCAGCTCAATTTATGGCTCAAATGCTGGGGGAGAAGGTCGGGGAGACAGTCGGCTACCGCGTTCGACTGGATTCCAAGATCGGGCTGCGTACCATAATTGAGGTCGTAACGGAAGGCGTTCTGACGCGGATGCTGCAGGAAGACCCGTCACTTGATGAAGTCGGCGCGGTCATATTCGATGAATTCCATGAGCGCCATCTTCATGGCGACTTGGGGCTTGCCTTGTGCCTGCAGGCACAATCGCTGCTGCGCGAGGAGCTTCGGCTGCTCGTGATGTCAGCGACGCTGGAATCCGAGCCGGTAGCCGCTTTGCTGGGAGACGCTGCGGTCATCCGCAGCAAGGGACGAAGCTACCCTGTGGAAACACATTATGCGCCAGCGAGGTCAACCGCCCCCCTGGAGCAGGCAATTGGACAAGCAATCGGACAAGCCATGCGGGAAGCAGAGGGAGACGTGCTGGTGTTCCTTCCTGGAGCGGCCGAAATTCGCAAAACGGGGAACTGGCTGCGGGGGCAAGGGCTGCCTCCCGGCGTTCGTCTCGCAGAGCTGCATGGCAGCCTCTCACTAGAGGAGCAAGCTTCTGCGATTACGCCCTGCGCGCCGAATGAACGCAAGATCGTGCTCGCAACATCGATCGCAGAGTCCAGCCTTACTGTGGAAGGTGTCAGAATTGTGATCGACAGCGGCTTGTCGAGAGTGCCGAGGTTCTCTCCGCGCACGGGCTTAAGCCGTCTGGAGACGGTGCAGGTATCGCAAGCTTCCGCTGATCAGCGGCGAGGACGCGCCGGCCGCCTGGCGCCGGGGCATTGCTACCGAATGTGGACCGAGCAAGAGCAGAATCACTTGCTGCCTCAGACCAAGCCAGAGATGCTGGACGCGGATTTGTCAGCGCTGGCGCTGGAGCTGGCTGTATGGGGTACGCCTGATCCAGTAGAGCTACAATGGCTGACTCCGCCGCCCCAAGCTGCGTATGAAGGCGCAGTATCGCTGCTCCAGAGCTTGAATGCGATGGACGATCACGGCAAGCCGACACCGGCAGGACAGCGAATCGCCAAGCTGGGCATGCATCCCCGACTCGGCGCGATGCTGCTTGCGGCGGAAGATCGGCCTGCTGCGCTGGAGCGGGCTTGCGATCTGGCGGCGCTGCTGAGCGAGCGGGATTTGCTAGGGACTGAGCGCAATGTGGATATGGCTCTTCGCGTGGATGCGCTGCACAGAGCAGGCGGCACCCTGCCAGCGGCTCATCGGATCAAGACACAGGCCCAGCAGTGGAAGCGAAGAATGGAGGAGCGGCGAGCAGATGCTGCCGCTTCGCTCCATCCGCAGAAGCGGTCCGAGACATGGTCGGACGGCTCGCTGCTTGCCAGCGCCTACCCGGACCGGGTAGCTCAGCGAAGACCGGATGGCCGATATGTGATGGCTAACGGCCGAGGGGCGGTTCTGCCGGAGCTGCAGCCGCTGTCGCGATCGCCTTACCTCGTCATCTGCGAGCTGGACGATGCCGGTGCGGAAGGGCGGATTCGCCTCGCTGCAGACATCAGCCAAACCGAGCTTGAAGCGGGCTTGTCTGCGCTTCTGGCGAAAGAGGAAGCGGTGGATTGGGATGCCGGGACGCAGTCCGTTCGCGCAAGGAGGCGTATCAGGCTGGGGGCGATCGTACTTAGCGAGGTTCCGCTTGAAGGACCGGACCCGGAGGCAGTAGCGGATACGCTCTTGCGAGGCATTAGGTTGAAGGGCATCTCAGCGCTGCCTATGAGCAAGAATGCCATTAGTCTGCTTGGCCGCATGCGGCTGATGAGCCTGAGCGGCGATCCGCAGTGGCCCGACGTGTCTGAGGAGGCATTGCTCGATACGATGGAGCTTTGGCTTAAGCCGCATATTTATGGCATGAAAAGCCTTGCCGACCTTAGCAAGCTGCCGATGGCGCAACTGATCGGCGACCGGATGACCTGGAATCAGGCGCGTCAGCTGGATGAGCAGGTTCCCACTCATATTGCGGTGCCTAGCGGCTCACGGATTCCGGTTGATTACAGTGATCCGGGTTCCCCCGTGCTTGCCGTAAGGCTGCAGGAGCTGTTCGGCTGGAGGGAAACACCGAGACTGGTGAACGGCAGACTGCCTGTAACGCTGCATTTGCTGTCCCCGTCTCAGCGTCCTGTGCAAGTGACCAAAGATTTGGCCAGCTTCTGGGAGCACGCGTATTTCGAGGTGAAAAAGGATTTAAAGGGACGATATCCCAAGCATTATTGGCCGGAAGATCCCTATGAGGCGGTCGCGACAAAACGGGCAAAACCAAGACCGTCCACAACATAGAGCCAGGAAGGAGTGCAGCCGCAATGAATTGGCTACCAATCGTATTCGGATATTGGATTCTGCTTAGTCTGTACGGATTTGTGCAGATGGGAATGGATAAGCGCCGGGCACAAAGAAGAGCAAGGCGCATTCCGGAACGCCGGTTGTTTTTTGTGGCAGCTATTGGCGGTGCGGTGGGCACCTGGTACGGCATGAAGCTGTGGCGCCACAAGACGAAGCATCATTCTTTTACTGTAGGAATTCCTTATCTGGTTGCGGTACATATTCTTGTGCTGCTGTTGGTTACCGGCTTCTGGATAAGGGGAGTCGCTGCCTAATATAATGTTTGCGTATCATTCATTTAAGCTGGGTCTCCTTACGGGCTCGGCTATTTACGGTTAGGAGGGAAAGGGAAATGTCGGAGAAATCAGCACAGCAATTGGAACAAGAGAGGCTCGACGGCGCTCTTAGAGACATAGAGGAACAAATTGGGGGCATTGGCCCCCGGTATACCGGGGATGACTTTACCGAGCAAATGCTCGACCTGCAGCGTGAGGAACGGAAACGGCGTCTGGAGATTGCAAGGAAAGAGCCGTATTTTGGCCGGATGGACTTTCAGGAGCTTTCTCAGGACGGTCGGAAGCCGGCGGTGCCGGAGCATGTCCAGGCGCTCTATATTGGCAAAGCAGGCGTAGCCAAAAACGGCGGTAACGAGCTGCTGGTCATTGACTGGCGCGCGCCTGCCGCAAGCATGTTCTATTCCTTCACAGGAGGCGACGATCCTGCCGCTTACGAATCGCCTGACGGCGAAGTGACGGGTTATGTCCATCTGAAGCGAAACTTCATGATTCGCAGCGGAGAAATCGTCCGCTTGGTGGACAGCTACGTCCGGGGGCAGGAGGAGGGCGCAGTATCGGATGAATTCCTGTTGTACCGGCTGGGCGAGAACAAGGACAATAAGCTGCGGGATATCGTCTCCACGATTCAAGGCGAGCAGGACCGTATTATCCGGGCAGAGCGCGGCAAGGCGCAGTTTATCCAGGGGGTTGCGGGCAGCGGCAAAACGACTGTGGCGCTGCATCGGCTCGCATTCTTGCTCTACCAATACGAAGGCAGAATTCGGGCGGAGCGAATGATGATCTTCGCGCCAAACCGAATGTTTCTTGATTATATTTCCGGTGTCTTGCCAGAGCTGGGTGTCGGCGATATCGGTCAGACGACGTTCAGCGATTGGGCTGTGGAATTGCTTGAGCATGACATTAAGCTGGCTGATCCTTCAGAGACGATGGCTTACTGGTTCGAGGAGCATCGGACAAACGAGGAGCTGGAGCAGGCATCCGGCCGCTGGAAAGGGAGCCTGACGTTCAAGCAGGCGATCGACGAGCGGCTCGCCGAACTGCAGGCCAGTATCGTGCCGACGAGCGAGTTCAGCCCGCTGGACGGCTTTCTGCTGACGCCGGAGACGATGCGGGAGTGGTATGACACGGATTATGGGGAAGAGACGATCATGGTGAAGCGAGACCGTCTTGCGAGCCGAATCAAGCGCTGGCTGGAGTCGGAGCTGAAGCATCGCGGTGTGGCTGACAAGAAGAAACGGTCGGCTGCACTAGCCAAGCTGAACGCCTATGTGAAGCGTATCCCGTCCTTCACCGCTGTCAAGCTATACGCCTCGTTGTTCAAAGGCAAAAACGCGCTGCCTCAAGTGCCGAAGCCCATCGCAAAAGCGACAGCGGAGCGTATTGGAGCAGGTGTGGCAGCAGCGGAGGACCTGGCGCCGCTTGCTTATATCCAGCTTAGATTGTATGGGCTGAAGGTGTCGTTATTCGATCATATCGTCATTGACGAAGCGCAGGATTATTCGCCGTTCCAGCTGGAGACGCTGCGGCTTTGTCAACGCACGACCTCCATGACGATTCTAGGCGATCTGCAACAGGGGATTCACGGCTATGCCGGCATTCAGAGCTGGAGCGAGCTGATGGATTTGTTCTCCGGGGAGGATACCGGATTCTTCGAGCTCAATCGAAGTTATCGTTCTACAATGGAAATTATTGATTTCGCCAACATAATTCTGAGCGGCATGACCGGAGGCGTGAAGCCAGCTGTGCCTGTATTCCGGAGCGGCGATCCCGTGGAGACACAAGCCGTACCAGATAAGGAATGGCTGTCTGAGCTATATGCGACCGTATCGGAATGGCGTAACAAAGGGGAATATGACACCATATCCGTCATTGGCAGAACAGAGCGCGAATGCGAGGAAATTTATAATTATTTGGCGGATCAAGGTCTGAAGGCTTCACTTGTGCAGAGCAAGCAGCCTACTTACGGCGGCGGTCTGACAGTCGTGCCTGTCTATCTGTCCAAAGGTCTGGAGTTCGACGCTGTGCTAATTGCGGATGCAGGCAGTGACAGTTACGACGAGATGGACGCGAAGCTGCTTTATGTCGGCTGCACGAGAGCTCTGCATAAGCTGAAGCTGCTGTATCGCGGGAACAAGTCTTCGCTTATTGCCGGGCGACAAGCATCGTTCTTAGAAGGTAGATGATAGATACAATCCAGCATCCATGATGCCAGGTTCAGGCGTGTTGCCCGTTGCGATTCATTTCGTGAACGGGCATACTGACCTGCATAGAGCCAATAGAAATTCATGCCATCCTACAATAGATGAATTGCCTTAGCCGAAATGGTCCATTCTCGGCGTTTTTGCGATGAACCTTGCCATAAGCCGACTGTTGCTTGCTCATTCGCGCGTCCCTTTCCGTTTCAGTATAATATAGGAAATATGTTGAGATTGTCAGCCGAGAGTGAGAGATTCCTAGAGAATGGTAGTTCAACAGAAACGATCGATTGCTAGCAGCACTTATTTTTTGGTGATCCTGCTCGCCGTTGTGTTATTGATCGCGGCCTCTGCGATGAAGGGCAGCTTGAAGGAGTCTTCGCCAGTTCCGGCTGAAGGCGTATTGCAGTTGGAGAATTGGAGCCTGCAGAAGGATGGAAGAGTATCGCTCGCGGGAGAGTGGTCGTTCTATTGGGACGAGCTATTGACCAGCGGAGAGCTTCAATCACGCGAACCTGAACTCCATGCGGGTACGATCGTACGCGTGCCGCAACCTTGGAGTCATTACAATCTGAATGGGCTTAGGCCCCATCATAAAGGATATGCGACTTTTCGGCTAAAAGTAGAGCTGCAGTCCTCAGCTGATGTGCTGGCTTTGAAAATACCGGTTCTGCCAACCGCATACAAAGTGATGGCAAACGGAAGGACGATAGCAGAAGGCGGCAAGGTTTCCGATGGGGAAGAGAACGCCATCGCAGCCTATCTGCCCCAAACGGTCTTCTTCAAGCCGCAATCCACTGCACTTGATCTGATTGTCCACATCTCCAACTATACGGAACGGGACGGAGGCATGGTGGAGGCGCTCGAACTCGGCAGCGCGGAGCATATGCGGATGCTCAGAGACCAAGAGCTGGCAGGAACGATGTTTTTTCTCGGTTCAGCCATCATTATCTCACTGTATTATTTCTATTCCTGGATCATGTACGGCTTCGTACCTGCTGCGTTATACTATAGTATCCTGTGTATTCTGGCTGGGATCCGTATGCTAGTTATTGAACATATGTTTATCTTGCAGCTTGTTCCCGGCTTGTCGGTGAACTGGCTGACCTTTTTGGATTCTCTCTCGCTGTATGGAGGCATTGCGATTACGATCCTGTTTGTCCATCAGTTATTCCCGAATGAATTCAATAAGTCTGTTATGAAAATGCTGGCATGGACGGGTATTCTGTTCAACCTGACTTTGATCGTAGTGCCGCTTCACTTGTACCCGGCGATTCGGTTAGCGTTTTATTTCTATGTGTTCGTGATAGGCGGTTATGTGCTGTATATGCTCATGCATGCCATCAGGCGCGGCAGGGAAGGGTCCATTGCCCGGCTTATGGGATTGGTGCTATGTGTGCTGGCGCTCTTCCATGATTATTTGCTGAGCCGCAATGTGACTATGTTGTTCAATAAGCCGATCCTGTATTATGTCATTTTTTTATTAATTTTTATGGAGACAACCGACTTCTCCAGGCGGTTTCTGGAACCGCGCTTGCCCGCGCGCATCCGCTCCCCGGATCATTCCAATCAGGAGAAGGAAGTTCCCGAAGCAGCAGAAGGGAGCTCCAACAGCGCAGCGCCGGAGCTTGCGGCAGTGAGGACGGATCAGGGAAGCGGGACTACGCTGCATATTCTCGTCGTGGCCGAAGACTGCTGCTCGCTGCGAATGATTCATGATACACTGACGGACGAGCGCTATCATGTCGCATCGGTGATGAACGGTTCGGAGGCGCTCGTGTATATCGATCAATTCCGCAAGCTGGATGTGATGCTGCTGAACGGATCGGTTCCGGGGATGTCCGGCATCGAGCTGGTTCGCCGAATTCGATCCAGATACAGCCATGCGGAGCTGCCGATCATGATGAGCTTCAAAGAAGGTGTGACGGATATGCAGGAGAGCTTTCGGGCAGGTGTCAATGATTTTCTGCTGAAGCCGTTCCATGCCCATGAGCTTCACGCACGGATCGATATGTTTCTAGAGATGAAGCAGCTCGCAGAGTCAGCCGCAACCTCCAATATCGCTATGCTGCAGGCTGAGATCAAGCCTCATTTTTTGTACAATACGCTGAACACCGCGCTGTCGCTCACGCTGGAGGAGCCGCAGAAGGCGCATGACCTGCTGCTGAAGCTCAGTTCCTACTTGCGAAACAGCTTCCAGATGAAGGATACGAGCAAGTTCATTGGCCTCAGTGAAGAAATCGAGCTGGTGAAATCTTATTTGTACATCGAAAAGGCCCGATTCGGTCATCGTCTGCAAATTGAATATGATATCGACGATTCATTGGATATTACCGTACCACCATTAATTATTCAGCCCATCATAGAGAATGCGGTTAAGCATGGTGTGACTCAAAAACAGGAAGGGGGAAAAGTTAAGCTGACGGCCAGAGCCGATAATGGATACCTGATAATTATCGTCGAAGATAACGGAGCAGGTATGGCGCTCGAACGGGCACAGACTTTGCTGCGATCGGATGCGAGGTTAAGCGGAATGGCCTTAATGAATATTCACCAAAGGCTGCTGCTCATCTATGGGCAAGGCTTGAACATATGGAGCGAGCTTGGGAAAGGGACCAGGGTCGAGATTCGCATCCCGGAGCAGGGAACGGACTGGTCGTGAAAAGAAGATGCCGGCTTCCTTTTCAGTTTGCTTTCAGCCAAACGCCTTATAATGAAAATAGTGCTGTCGAACTATGGCGAATGCCGTCAAAATGGGCAGTAGAGCGCATGCATTACGTTTAAAGGGGTAATCAGATGCAGCATTATGGAGCAAGATTATCGGATCACGTCCCGAAAATAGCGGTTGGCACAGAAGATGAGGAAAGCTATAAAATTGCAAGATTCATGCTTTTGCTGGCCGGCCTTGTTGTAGACCAACTTAGATTCAATCGCTCAATCGGAAGCGGCGGCCAGGTCGTAATGCCTCCGTTCGGCAAGACGTTAACGGATGAGCTTGGCGAGTGTATTCTTCACTTGATTCGTGAGGCCAGCGTGCAAGACGTGGAGCTGCCGCTGGTCGTTACCATGCTGAAGTCCGGCAAGAGACAGCCGATATCCGTCAGAGACGCCTATGAGCCGGGGTATTATTGGGTAGACATCAGCGACTTCACAACCGCTAAGCCGCTCATGTATTCCATCTTTGTGAAAACGTATGTCCACTCCTGCGATGCAAGCAGTCTCGGGACGGATCTGACGCGATAATTGCGACTGCCCGTATGAAGGGCCGAGGAGGTGTGCAAAGCGCAAAATCGCATCGTGGGAGCATTCCGGGATGCTCGGCACGCCTATTAGATCGAATATTCGGATTGGATGCGGCAGGGGGTTGTTGAGGTGAAGAAATGAAGATCAGGGTAGGAATTGTAGATGACGAGGCTCCGGCTTTAAAGCGCATTTGCAAAGTGCTCTCCGGTTATGACAACGTCTCCATTGAAGGCATACATACGGATCCGGCGATGCTGCTTATGGAAGCAGAAGGCGGGAAGTTCGATCTGGTGCTGCTGGATATGGAGATGGCCGTCATGCATGGATTGGAGCTTGGCCGGCGGATCTACGCCATTCAGCCAAAGGTGCAGATCGTATACATCACCGCCTTTCAGCAATACGCCCATCAAGCCTTCGATGTTGAAGCGCTGGATTATATTATGAAGCCGGTCACCAAAGAAAGCATGGGGAGAGCCCTGAACCGGTTCGTAGCCCGTCAGGCGCTTACCATGCCAAGCAGAACGATGAAAGCGGTTATTAAATGTTTCGGCTGGTTCAGGGTCGAGACGGAACATGGCGTTCTTGTCAAATTTCGCAACTCAAAATCGAGAGAATTGTTGGCGCTTCTCTTTATTAACCGGGGTTCCCCGGTCAGCAAAAGCAAAATCATAGAAGCATTATGGTCCGGCAAAGATGTCGAACGAGCGCAGGTCAATCTTCACTCCACCGTCTATCAGCTTCGCAAGGATTTGGAACAGCATGGATTATTCGACATCGTAGAGCAAGATAAAGGTGAAGGCGGCAGCTACCGACTTAAAGCTCCGCCTCTTCGTGATGAATGGACCCAATTTGCCGATTTATGCGGAACTTATCGAACGGATCAACATATACGTCACGCGCGGGAAGCCGTGCAGCTGTATCACGAGGGATTTCTGAAGGAGCATGATTGGGAATGGGCAGCCGCAGCGAAGCTGAAGGCTGAATCTGATTTTCATGTCATGCTGGAAGCTGTTATCCGATATGAGCTGAGCGGCGGACATTATGCTGATGCGCTGCCGTATCTGTATCAGATGGTTGCCTCTAATCCGTATCACGAAGAATATCAGGCCCGAATTATTGCCGCGCATCTGCTGGAGCATGATCCTCTGGCTGCTGAAGCGCATTATGATAAAATATCCCGCTTATTCCAAGAAGATTTAGGCGATCCGCCTTCCTTTACCCTTCGGCAAGTAGCCGTTAACCCGGAAAAGTATATGCATACATAACGTGAGGACCTGGCCGCTGGCCGGGTCTTTCTTGCATATGCGCGTGCACGTCCGATCTCGGTTGCTTGCGGTGGATTTCAGCGTTCTTTCAGTCTCAACCTCTATAATGAATACAGAAATGTCGAATTATGGCGGTGGTTTCCAAATAATTAGGAAGAGAGACATGGTTATGGACTCGCGATACACCATTCACCAATCGAAGCTCCCGAATGATGATCTGATTCAATGTTACTGTGAAGCGGTCAGATACGGCTGCGATCCTTACTTTATCCGCATATTGGCGGATACGATTACGGATCGCGGACTGGCGGTTCCAGAGGAAGGCGAATGCGGATATGGCAAGCTAGCTGACCCAATCGGTAGCCGCATTCAAGACGGACCTCGTTTCTAATAATCGAGTATCCTCCACGCGTTCGAATGTGCTAATCTATAACAATGACACCAGCAATCGTGGAGGAATGATAGACGTGGATTTTCGCATGCATTATTTATCTTTTTTTGTTATTCATACCGATGGCGAGCAATCGACGGCCTCGTCGGGCAGGCGCTTTAAGCATTATCAGACGCTGGATGGCGACGATTATGAGCAGAGTGAGCTTAAAAGTTTCCTGGATGACGAATTTATCCGGATTGTAAAACGGAAAGTAGAGCGCAATCCCAATACGGCGAACGCCCCGACGAAGATCGGCCGCTTTATGGTCGAGCCGGGCTATGAGCTTGGCAGCAACCAGAACTATAATCTGTTCCAGCGACTGAGAGACGCGGATTCGAAGGATCGATTCCTCGGCATAACTGACGAACTGGTCCGCATCTATATGGATACAAGCGCAGTGCGCGGCGGCGCATTCATCATTGCGCTGTCCACGCTAAATACGTATTTCAATGAGCCGTTTCTCTTTTTGCTGAAATGCGATTTTGAGCCGAAGATTGCCCGTATCTCGGATGAGCGTAGTCTCATCGCGCAGGTGGATATGGCGATCAGCGCACGCAGCATCAAGTCGATTCAATATCCTCATATGCATGAAGAAGGTTCGCTTGATCATTGGGAGCTGAAGATTCATCAGGCATCCCATGCCAGGTACTTCGAGGATTTCTTGAAATACGTTTCCTACGAGAAGCCGCTGCCTGAAGTGATTGGCGAACAGGTCGTGGAGATGGTGCATCAATATATTGCCGACAAGTGGCAGGATGAGACGAGCACGGAGCGAAGCGAGGAAGTGAACGCGGTAGAGGTATGGGCTGCGAGCGAGAAGCGCGACCTGCAGGAATGGTGGTCGCAGGAGCAGGTAGAGCATGCTTCAGCGGCGCTCGTGGAGCAAAAGCCGGATTTGCCGTTTTCCTTCAAGCTGGGCGGAGTGACGGTGAAAGGGCTGCTGTCGGACTTCGGTGACAGCATTCACTTCGCCAAGCATAACGGAAAGTATGTAGTCGTCATTGAAGGCGACGGCTTCCAGTTCGAGAAGGGCATGTCTCCTGTCGAGCTGCTGCTGCCGCGCGAACTGTCGGAGGTGCTGCCGATTATCGGGACGAGCCGGCCGGCGGACGAGGACGCCGCTGACATCGATAGCGGCGGCTACCGGACGAGCGATGGAGAAGATGATTCTCCGCCTTGGTAACGCAAGACGATAACGCTAGACACTGCCATGGAGTATGAGGGTTTCCAATACGGGCAAGGCTGTATAAGTGGAGAAGCCGTGCAGGCTTCTTCGCCTATCTATGCCACCTGAAGGGAGACACTCCATGGCTCTTAATCTTATTCTTTTTGCGCTGCTGCTCCTGTTTACGGCATTTTTTGTTGCGACGGAATTTGCGATTATACGGATGAGAGCGAGCCGTGTGCAGCAAATGGTAGACGAGGGCATCAAAAACGCCAAAGCGATCCAGCAAGTAACGACACATTTGGACGGCTACCTGTCCGCCTGCCAGCTTGGCATCACCATTACGGCGCTGGGACTCGGCTGGCTGGGCGAACCGACGATCGAGAAGTTGATTCATCCTTTGTTCGATTGGGCGGGCATTCAAGGCCAGCTTGCGACCGCTCTCTCCTTTATCATAGCCTTTATGCTGGTGACCTACTTTCATGTGGTGCTGGGGGAGCTTGCGCCGAAGACGGTCGCTATTATAAGATCAGAGAAGGTGAGCCAATTCACGACTCCCTATATCATTCTGTTCTATAAAGCGATGTACCCGTTCATCTGGCTGCTGAACGGCTCCGCGAACAAGCTAGTGCGGCTGCTGGGCTTTCATCCGGCGAGCGAGCACGATGCCCATTCCGAAGAAGAGATACGCATGATTCTGTCGGACAGCTATGAGAGCGGGAAGATCAACAAACACGAATACGGCTATGTGAAACGTATATTCGATTTTGACGAACGGCTCGCGCGTGAAATCATGGTGCCAAGGACCGACATGGTATGTCTGTATATCGAGAACAGCAAAGAAGAGAACATTGACATCATCAAGAAGGAGCAGTATACGAGATTCCCCGTCGCCAAAGGGGACAAGGACAATATCATCGGCATTCTCAACACCAAAAATCTATTTCTACACGACTTTAACAACAGCGACGCAACAGAGTTGAAAAAAATCATTCAACCGCCGCTCACCGTGCCGGACGCGATGCCGGTCAATCAGCTGCTGCGCATGATGCAGCTAGAGCGGACTCACCTGGCCATCCTTCTCGACGAATATGGCGGAACGTCCGGACTCATTACGATTGAAGACATGATCGAGGAGATCGTAGGTGACATCCGTGACGAATTTGACGAGGATGAAGAGCTGGAGATTGAGAGACTGGAGCAAGAGCATTATCTGGTAGACGGAAAAGCGCTCCTCGGCGAAGTGAATGAAGCGGTGGGGCTTCAGCTTCACAGCGACGAAGCGGACACGATCGGAGGCTGGCTCTATATGCAGAAGCCCGATCTGCCGGAAGGTCAGAGATGGAGCTACGACAACGCGATCTTCGTCATTAAGGAACGCGACGAGCATCGCATCCGGAAGATTGAAATTTATACCGATTCGGCCGAAAGTGAAATGAGCCAGTATGGACATGCATAAGCTTATGGAGAGGCCGACTGCCGTGGTTAATGATTGGGGAGAGTGAGCAAGATGGAAGACATTATTAAAGCGATTATTATGGGCATTGTGGAAGGCTTGACGGAATTCCTGCCCGTATCGTCAACGGGACACTTGATTCTGGCAGGGGAGCTGCTGAACTTCAAGGGTGACCGGGCCAAGACGTTCGAGGTTGTCATTCAGCTCGGCGCCGTGCTGGCAGTGCTTGTTCTGTACAGACAAAGGTTCGTCAAGCTGCTCAATTTCAATTTGAAGAAGGGCAGCGGACTAAATGCGATGCACGTTGCATTAGCCATGCTGCCGGCATCCGTGCTGGCAGTCTTGCTGCATAGCGTCATCAAAGATCATTTGTTCAGTCCGAAAACCGTGTTGGTTGGTCTCGTATTAGGCGGGATATTGATGATTGTCGCTGACAGGTCGAAGCGGAAGATTGTCGCGGAGGAGCTTGACGATATTACGTACAAGCAAGCGTTCCTCATCGGCTGCTTCCAGATATTATCGCTTTGGCCGGGCTTCTCCAGATCCGGATCGACGATCTCCGGGGGTATGCTGGTCGGTACAAGCCAGAAAGCGGCGGCAGAGTTTACGTTCATCGTATCTGTGCCGATTATGGCTGGCGCGAGTGCAGTCGACCTGATCGGCAGCCGTGAGTTTCTGACAATGGGGGACATGCCTCTGTTCCTTATCGGGTTAATCTCCGCTTTCGTAGTGGGGATGATTGCAGTCGTTACCTTCATCAATATGATGAAGAAGCTTCGCCTGAGCTATTTTGCGTATTACCGTTTCGCGCTTGCGGCATTATTTTTCTTCATCATTCTCTAATTCGTCTGTAAACGACAGAAAGCCCGGATTCACACTCATGCAGCGTGTATCCGGGCTTTCTGCTGTTTATAGCCTAACGGCGTCAGCTGTGCTCGTCTCTGTCTTGACAGGCCCGCCTTTGCGCGACATTCTGCTCGTGACGCAGCAGCCATTCCTTGCGCCACAAGCCGCCGGCATAGCCCGTAAGCGTGCCGTTCGAGCCAATGATGCGATGGCAAGGAATGACAATGCTCAGCTTGTTCCTGCCGTTCGCGCTGCCGACGGCGCGGACAGCCTTCACATTCCCGATCGCATCGGCCAGGCTTTGATAGGTGCCGGTCTTGGCAAATGGAACACCCTTCAACGCGTTCCATACTTGCGATTGAAAGGCCGTGCCTTCATGGCGATAGGGAAAGGAGAAGGCCCACCGTTGGCCGTTAAAATACTCCTCCATTTGCTTGGCGCATTGCTGCAGCGCAACCGGCGTATCGGAATGGCATAGATAGACCAGCGCATCCCGATCGGGAAAAAGAATCGAGACCACCTCCGTGTCAGTCCCGACAATCTCCAGCACCCCAATAGGGGTATCCATATCCAGCTTATACATTGTCATTGTGTCCGTTCCTCCTGTGGCGACTGTCTCGTCTTCCGGTATTCGGCAGGCGAGCTTCCCTTGACCTGCCGGAACGCCTTATAGAAGCTGGAGGGACTATGAAATCCGGTCTCATAGCAAATATCCAGATTCGACATTTCGGTGTGCAAAAGCAGATGAGCGGCCCGGTCTATCCGGATTTTTTCCAGAAAAACACGTGGTGTAACGGCAGTCTCCTGCTTGAACAACCGCTCCAAATGAAAGGCGCTCAGACCGACATGACTGGCGATATCCCGCAGCTCCAGCTTTTGCTTATGATGCCCGATCAGAAATTCTTTCACCTGGCGGACAACGCCGACATTCGGCGAATGCTGGCTCTCCGGTCGGCATCTCTTGCAAGCACGGTAACCGGCCTTCTCCGCGTCGTCCATATGACGGTAGAACGCTACATTGACTTTCTTCGGTTTACGGGAACGGCATGACGGACGGCAATAGATCTTGGTTGTTTTCACAGCGGTATAAAACAATCCGTCATAGCTGCTGTCGCATGCAATAATGCGCGACCACATTTCTTCAAAGGATAACGGGGTCATTGCTTGGCCTCCTGTGTCTCCTGTCTTGTCTTATTACGATATCATCTTATCAGGGCAAAGGGGTGCGCTTCGTCCTCATTCTTGCTCTTATGGTCCCGGAAGGGCAATGAAACGAAAGACATCCGCAGCTGCCCCTTAGGGACGTATGCGGATGCCTTCATTATTTTGCGGTTCTAATCACGCAGCAGCTTGCGGTCTACAACGAATGGGCCAAACGGCAATACAGAAGCGGCACAAGCGGCCGCAAACTTCCAGAATGACCAGCGATGCTTAAGCGTAACGTGAATAACAGCCAAAATATAAAGAACAAACAAAAGACCGTGCAAACTGCCGACAATTGCAACCATCCCAGGCGAATCGGCCCAATACTTGAGCGGCATAGCTATGAAGAGCAGGATCAGGAAGGATAACCCCTCCAATATTCCGATCACCCGTAGTCTGCCAATTGCGGTTTTCAACATGTTGTACCTCCGGTTCGTCATCTCAGGGGCTTGGTTCTCGCCGCGGGGCAAGACCCTCCCATAGCAATTCTACGATTTCGGAGGAGGTTTGTTCCACAGTTTGCAAATCGTTCACAATCTCCTTGCGGTTGCGTACAGTCATCATTGCGGTGAAAACATGAGAGAGCAGCATGGGATCGTTCCTGACGATTTCACCTTCGTCCATCGCGCGCTGAAAAACGCTTGAGAGCAGCTTGTGAAGCGCTTGTTCACCATCGCGAATGCGGATGACTTGCTCATCGGCAAGTCCAAGGGATGCTTCTCTCATCATCGACTCGAAATCGATATGGGCATTGCGCATATGACGGCTAGCGACCTCCAGCAGCCTCTCCTTAAGGGTACCGGGACCATTCACGATCTTAGCAGTTTGGTCATGGGCGATCTTCAGCACGAAGAGAAGGCATTCCGTGAAGAGCACAGCTTTGTTGCTGAAATAATAATAGACGCTGGCTTTCGTAACGCCGCAGGCTTGCGCTACGCTCTCAAGCGATACTTTCTCAAATCCCTGTTCCATGAACAGCTGCGAAGCTGTACGCAAAATTTGTCCCATCGTTGGCGGGATGCCGGTCGCTTTTGGACGGCCTGGTCTGCGCTTGGGCGGTGTGGGTTGCAAATGCGTATCCTCCATTCAAAAAAAATTCAAATCTATAGGTTGATTAATTAACCTTCGGGTATATATAATTAATTCATCGCAACACTTTTATTATAACGTTAAGTTGGAAGGAACGAAACGGAGGAGTAGAGAATGTTCAACAAGTTGGCATCATTTTTTGCGGGAAAGTACGCCAGGTGGGTGACGATCTCGATCTGGGTCGCTCTAGCGGCTATCTTAACCATCGCCTTGCCTCCCGTCGGGGATCAGGAGAAGAACAATGCGCCCAATCTGCAGGCGGATAGCCCGTCTGTCCTTGCGGACGAGATGATTAAGCAATATTTCCCGAGCGGGGCGGGCGTTCCCGCACTTATTGTATGGCATCGCGAAGGCGGGCTTGCCGATGCGGATTATGCGGCGATTCAAGCATTGACCAAAGAGCTGGCTGAGAATCCGCTTGAAGCGCAAGGAGAGCTTGTTCCGTTGCACTTAATGCCGATGCCGGCTCTGCAGCAATTCGCTTCGGAGGATGGGTCGACGCTTGTGCAGCCAGTCGCTTTCGCTGAGGCGACCGAGACGGAGCTACTGAAGGAAAATATGGAGAAGATCAAAGTGATGGCGACGGAAGCTGTCGGCTCCGATCCGTTCGCAGTTCCGATCGAGGGAGCATCTGACCTTAGCGCTCGCATTAGCGGCCCGGTCGGCATCTCGATCGACGCTACGGAGCTGTTCCAAAATGCTGACTTTGTCTTAATGGCGGCGACAGTGCTTCTAGTTCTGGTGCTGCTGCTCTTGATCTACCGTTCGCCAGTGTTGGCCTTTATTCCGCTTGTTGGAGTCGGATTCGCTTACGCGGTCACAAGCCCGCTGCTTGGCTGGATGGCAGGCGAGGGGTGGATTACGGTAGATTCGCAAGCGATTGCGATTATGACCGTACTGCTGTTCGGTGCAGGTACCGACTATTGCTTATTCTTCATTACACGCTTCAGGCAGGAGCTGACGAAGGAGAGCAGCCGCTCCATTGCACTGGTGCGTGCGTTCAAGGGAGCCTCCGGCGCGATTGCGATGAGCGGCTTCACTGTCGTGCTTTCCTTGTTCGCACTGCTGCTCGCCAAGTATGGTGCCTATGACCGCTTTGCGGTGCCGTTCAGCCTTGCCATCCTGATTATGATGATTGCCAGCCTGACGCTAATCCCTGCGCTGATGTCGGTCATTGGCAGGAAGTCCTTCTATCCGTTCATCCCGCGTACGGAGGAGATGGAGAAGGAGCGGGCGGCGAAGAAAGGGAAGCCTTATGAGGCCAAAGCAAAGCGCAAAACGATTAGCGACAGGGTCGGCAAGCTAGTTGTAAGCAGGCCATGGACCGTAACGATTGCCTGTATTGCGGTGCTTGGCGTATTAGCTACCAGCTCGACCGGCATCAAATATACGTACGATCTGCTTTCTTCCTTCCCGGAAGATATGCCGTCGCGTGAAGGCTTCACAGTCATTCAGAATAACTATGCGCCTGGCGAGCTTGCGCCGGTGACCGTCGTAGTGCAGAATGGCGAAGCAGCCGATCTTGCAGGCAAGCTGAGCGCTGTGAAAGAGGTCGATCATGTCTCTGAACCAACGGTGAGCGAGGTTGATGCCGCATACTCGTCATACAGTGTGGTATTGAATGTCAATCCGTATTCACAAGCCGCGATGGACGCGATTCCGCATATTAGAGATGCTGCGGAGCAGGCATTGACCGATGCGGGGGCTGCTGATGCGCAAGAAAAGCTATGGATCGGCGGCCAGACGGCTGAGCAATATGACACCAAGGTGCTGACGGATCGGGACAATCGTGTCATTATGCCGGTTGTAATCGGGCTTATCGCTGTTCTGCTGCTGCTGTATCTAAGATCTGTTACCGCGACGATCTATCTGATTGGAACCGTATTGCTGTCGTATGTAGCAGCACTCGGACTCGGCTGGCTCATTCTTCATCATTTCATGGGCTTCGACGCGATACAGGGCGCGATCCCGCTTTATGCCTTCGTATTCCTCATTGCGCTTGGCGAGGACTACAACATCTTTATGATCTCCAGCATCTGGCAGAAGCGAAAAACGATGCCGCTGCTGCAAGCGATCCGGGAGGGCGTAAGCGAGACAGGCAGTGTCATTACATCTGCAGGCTTGATTCTAGCAGCAACTTTCGCTGTACTTGCTACCTTGCCGATTCAGGTACTCGTCCAATTCGGCCTTATAACAGCGATTGGCGTATTAATGGATACGTTTATCGTAAGACCGTTTCTTGTTCCGGCCATCACGGCAATCTTGGGCAAACACGCTTTCTGGCCTGGCAAAGCTGTGACTGTAGAAGAAACGAAGCAAGGTTCAGTCTAAACCCTTTTTAAGCGCAATCCGGTGTTGCGAAGGCAGTGCTAAAATCGCTTCACTCCGGCATGCGCCGTTGAAAATAAACGGCCCGACGCGGCAAATTTGTCGCATCGGGCCGTTTTTTGTCTTGGTGCGATGAGGCTGATATACATTTTTTTGTAACTTTTTCCGTCGTTCGAACGTCTCTCTAATAAACCGTGATGGATAGAGAAAGAGGAGGGTACACGGATGAAAACTGGAAAGTTGGTATGGATAAGTATCGTGGTTGCGGTACTGCTCGGGAGCTTCGCTATCGGCCCCGAGGGGGCAAGCGCATGCAGCTGTGCGTTTCCGGGCAGCGTCAGCGAAGCGAAGCAGAACAACGATGTGGTGTTCGACGGTACGGTGAAGGGCAAAAAAGAACCCGTGCGCTTGTTCTCCAAGTCATCAGCTGATCTTGTAACATGGACGTTCGAGGTGCATGAGATATGGAAAGGAAAAGTGTCGCCGACGATTGCTGTCACCTCTGCCCAGTCCGGGGCAAGCTGCGGCTATGAATTTCAGGAAGGGTCCAGGTATATCGTCTATGCTCGAAATTCGGGAGATTCATTGGAAGTCAGCTTATGCAGCCGAACCGCTCTCCACAGCGCGGCTGGGACGGACTTGGCTGAGCTCGGCATAGGCAGTGTGCCGCCGCAGCCTGGGGCGGGACAACATGTTGGAACGGCGAGCTCTTTATGGTGGGCGGTGTGGGTAGGTGTTGCCGCTATTCTTCTTGTGGTCATCATCATCATGCGTCAACGCAAGAAGAGAAGGCCGACGAGCATGTAAGGCCAGTGCTGCCGTCAGCATGTGCGCAGGTTCGATAGATCATTAAATCAGAAACATAGCTACAATGGTCGTGACGACCAGGCCGATGACGACTGGCTTCAGGTTGCGTCTGGCCAGCTCAAAGGGGCTTACTCCACAGATCGCAGCAGCGGGAATGAGCGCCCACGGCACAATCGTGCCGCCGCCAACCCAGATTGCAGCAACTTGACCAAGCGCCGTTAGCGTAGCGATGCCAGAGCCGATCGCATGGCCGAACAGCTGTGCGATGGAGCCGGCAAGCGAGATGCCGGAGAAGCCCGAACCATCAAGCCCTGTGACTGCGCCTACAACTGCTAATGTGACGGAGCCGACAACGCCGTTGACCGGCACTTCATGCGCCAGTGCAACGCCCAGGTCGTTCACGATACCATTCGAAGCCTCAGGCAGCTTCTCGCCGAACATCGCGAAGAAGCCGGCATCGCCCAGGTAGAAGAAAGCGGCGATCGGAATGACAGGCCCGAACACACGGAAGCCGAACAGAAAGCCGTCAATCAGATACCCTGTCGCTTTCTCCAATCCTTTTCCCCGATGCGCCATCATCGTGATGACTAGCATGATCAGGATTGAGGTGCCGCCGATCAGCGCGGTAGCGTCCCCTCCTTGCAGGTTGAAGGCGAACATAGCCGCTACGTTCAGCGCATAGAGAATCGGAATGATGATGGCCAATATCCGCTTGGCAGCAAGAGACAGCACATCGTTTTCCGCTTCGTCCCGCTCTGCCGTATGGCTCCCCGTGTCATTCACCGGCTCAATCAACCCGTCATTCCATCGTCCTGTCCGCATATCGCGCTTCATCAGCCAGAAGGCTGTGACCGTTGTGACCGCTCCCATCACAATGACTAGAGGGATGCTGGCTTGCATGACCTCGTTAACGGGTATGCCTGCAGCAGCGGCAGTAAGATTAGGCGCTCCTTGAATAATATAATCGCCGGATAGCGCAATTCCGTGTCCGAACAGGTTCATGGCTACGGCTGCTCCAAGCGCGGGCAGGCCTACGCGGAGCGCAACGGGAAGCAGGACGGCTCCGATCAGCGCGACAGCAGGTGACGGCCAGAAGAAAAGCGAGGTCACCATCATGATGAGGCCGATTCCCCAGAAGGCCAATGAAGGCGTTCTCATGAATTTGGCGAATGGCGCAATCATGACTTCATTAATGCCCGTTCGAATCAGAATCCGGCTCATGGCAACAATAATGGATATAATGAGAATCGTACTGATTAATTCCTTAATGGCATAGATAAAGCTGTTGAATATTCCACTGACGGAACCTTCAATCGAAGCGGTGGCCAGAATGCCAATACCCAGAATGCCTGCGATACAGACAAGCGTGGTGTCTCTGCGCATGATCATAAAGCCTATGATCGCCACTACAAAGACGAGATAAACCCAGTGAACCGCAGCTAACTGAATAGCCATACGCGATCATCCTCCCAGATGCAACGTAACCGGAGTACCGGCTATCGTACTGTAATGTATGCAGGGATGGACATAGGCGTTCACCTGGATTGTACCTGATCATGAATCCGGTTGCGCCTAGTGGTAGGCTATGCTATCCTACTAACGATATGGACGAGATGCGTCTTGTACAGCAAGAACGGAAAGGATGACCAAAGAATGATCACGGTAAACATCATGGATGCGGCGATGACCTATTCAAAGGGAGACGGCTACGTCGGAAAAGTACACTTTAGTGTTGAAGGGCATACGCATGATTATGAGATTACATTGCATAGCAAGCGCGGCACGGAGTGGGGCTACGGACTTTTCTTTTTGAACAAATCGGGGAAAGAAGAGCAACTGGAACAGGTGGAGGACGAGCTGGAGGAGAATGACGAATTATTCGATCAGCTGGTTCAGGCAGCGAAGGACAAGCTGGCGCAATAATGATGAAAGCCCATGTCCGAGAGGATCGTCCTCGTGACGTGGGCTTCTTCGTTCGGCATAATGCCGTTATGCGGAATGATCGATAAATTTCTTTTTATTCTTGCTCTTGATGTAGCGATATGTGATATAACCAGCTGCGACGACACACAAGAGGATCAGAATCCATGTGCCATAGGATGAGATTTCGTTGGAGAGATCTTGTACTTTGTCCCCGACAAAAGCGCCGAGGATGAAGTAAATCATTGACCATACAAATGCCGAAGGATACGCAAACAGCATAAAGCGCATAAATCTCATTCGGTTAAGTCCCATCACGTAAGGGGTTACATGGCGCAAGAACGGAAAGCATAAACTGATGCTAAGCGCATAGCCGCCGTATTTCTCGCTGAGCTCTTCCGATTTGTCGAGAAACTTGGAGATGTTTTTCTTTCGGCGAAACCAGTTGGACAGCTTGGCGCCCGAGAATCGGCCGATGCTGTACCCGAACGTCATGGCAGAGCATATGCCCAGGAAGGTCATCAAGTAAGCGGGAGCCGGTGACAGTGCGCCGGCAGCGGATAATGCGCCGCCTGTCATGACGACGGCTTCGTTCGGAATGGGCAAGCCGATTAGACCGAGACAGAGCACGAGGAACAGGGCTACATAGCCGACCTGCTCGATAATGGACAGCAATAAGTCATAAGCCATTTTAGAAACACGCTTCCTATTCTCCTATAGTTTCGTGAGTATGGGAATCTAATGTACAAGAGTAACACAAATCGGACGGATTTCATATCTTTCATACGCGCCGATGATTTGAACGTTTCGAATTTAACCTTTTCGTAACTTTTTCCTGTCGAAGCAACGCTATAATTAGGGTTAGCTTACGTGCAAGATGAAGGAGCGAAGGGGAAAATGTTGAAATTTGGACAGAAAGTAGCAGCTTTGCGAAGCTGTGAATCCATTACATATACGATATGCTTATCGATGCTTGGCGATGAGACTGCCGCTTGCGAAGCTGCCAAGCGGGTTCTCGCCGAATTGTACCAGGACCCTGAATTTTGGAAACGGGAGGAGCCGCAGCGCCAGAGCTACATTATGCGCCAGTGCTTCGGCTTCTGCATGATTCCGAAAGGAGGCCTGTGCTCGGAAGCCGCATCGACCTGCGTGTCGTAACGAAAGGACTTATACCCTATGAAGGAAGAAATAACAGAATCATCACGTACAAAAATTACAGTCGCTCTATTCGTAGCGACTTTTCTTGCTGCGATTGAAGGCACGATCGTGGGCACAGCTATGCCCAGCATTACAGGCGAGCTGCAAGGCGTCCAGCAGTACAGCTGGATCATCTCCATTTATTTGTTGGCAACGGTTATTACGACGCCGATCTACGGAAAGCTGTCGGATTTATATGGCCGAAAGAGAATGTTTATAATCGGCGCGCTTATCTTTCTGGCCGGATCGATGCTGTCGGGCATTGCACAGTCCATGACCGGGCTGATCTGGTTTCGCGCGCTGCAAGGGCTTGGCGCTGGTGCGCTCACGACAATTCCATATACCATTATAGGTGATTTGTACCCGTTCGAGAAGCGGGCCAAGGTTCAAGGCTGGATGTCCAGTATTTGGGGGATTGCCGGTATCTCGGGTCCGCTGCTTGGCGGTCTTCTTGTCGATTATGTATCCTGGAGAGCGATCTTCTACATGAATTTGCCATTTGGCATTGTGGCCCTTATCATGCTTTCTCTTGCCATGAAAGAGAAGCTGGAGAAGAAAAAACGCCATATTGATTATCCGGGTATCGTTGTATTCAGCGTTGGCATGTTCTTTTTCCTCTATGCGATGTCTCTTTTGCGGGGAGAGGGCGGGGATACGCAAGGCGGCTGGGGAACGGCGGCGTTATTTGGTTTGTCCGCCGCGCTCCTTGCATTTTTCATCTGGATCGAAAAACGTTCGCCTGAGCCAATCATTCCGCTTCAGCTATTCCGAAGCCGGCTAATCTCTATGGCGAATCTGATCAGCTTCCTGTTATGTGTCATTAATGTAGCTGTCATCTTCTATTTGCCGCTATGGTTCCAAGGAGTATACGGCAAGACGGCTACCTATTCCGGCATTTTGATGATTCCGTTATCCATTGCTTGGCCGCTTGGCTCGATTCTGGCGGGCAACCTGATTGCCAAGACGGGATTGCGCATGATATGCATCATTTCAGCCTGCTTCCTGCTTGTCAGCAATGCGGGTTTTGCGCTGGTTAACAGCTCATCATCCATTTGGCTGCTGGTCTTCTATACCTTCCTCTCCGGCATCAGCTTCGGGTTGACGCTGACGGCACTCACGGTTGCGGTCTCCTCGGCAGTCGGCAGGGAGCTGCGCGGCGCGGCGGTTGCAAGCAATAACTTTATCCGTACGCTGGGTCAGACAATCGGTATCACGGTGTTCGGACTGATGCTGCATACCGGGACCGCGAATGATATTGATCCGGCTGTACTGGAAACGAGCCTGCATCATATCTTCATCTGGGTCGCTTGGCTTTCGGTCGGTGTTTTGCTGCTATCCTTTATTACACCGAAGCAGGCGCAGGAAGAATCGCTCCAGGCCGGCAATCACGCATCATGACGCAAAGCGCAGAGGGGTAAAGAAGGCATGGCATTGTTAATGAACGATGAAATCGAACAGCTTGCAAAGGAATGGCGGATCAAGTCCGTAATCGTCTATCGTAACGGGGAGCTGCTGGAAGACTGGCATGACGGAGGCGCTGATACGCTTGGTCCGCTCTATTCGATTACCAAAAGTGTGCTCTCCGCGCTAATCGGAATCGCTCAGGCTCGGGGAGAGATCGGCAGCATTGATCAGCCGCTCGGCGATTATTTGGACGTATCGCTGCTCGATGAGCAGTCGCGTCGGAAGATTACGATCAAGCACTTGCTTACGATGACGCCGGGCTTCGAATGGCCGGACTTCGACAAGCCCTATAAGGAAATGCGGGCATCTGCCGATCCTGTAGCTTTTACACTGGCTAAGCCGGTCATCCATGAACCTGGTCATGCGTACACCTATAATTCTGGCGGATCGCATCTTCTGTCCGCCATTCTGACGGCGGCAACAGGTAAATCGGCAGTGCACTATGCGAAGGAGCGGCTATTCCAGCCGCTAGGCTTCGAGGCAGCCCGCTGGTCTGAGAAAAACGGGATCAGCGAAGGCGGTACGGGGCTATCTCTATATGGGCATGACTTGGCCAAGATTGGCATGCTGTATATGCAGGGCGGAAGCTGGAACGGGTCGGAGATTGTATCTCCCGCATGGATTGAACAATCCGTTGCCCTGCATCACCGCGGATTGCTGCATTATGAGCCGCCAATCTACGGCGGATACGGTTATCATTGGTGGATCTCTCCGGAGTCCTTTAATGGATGCGCCGATTGCTACTTTGCATTCGGCCATGGCGGCCAGCACCTGATGAATATCCCTTCAATGGGTCTGACCATTGTTATCCGGAAGAAAATTACGAAACGCAATGATGCCAAATGGGCGAGAGAGCTGATCATCCGGCATCTTGTTCCCATGGCGCTGAAGTAAGTTCATACATATCCAATTGCGGCGCCGGATTATAAAGGACATTCTTTTAACCCCACCCTAACCCTTCTACAACCGCGTATTTCTGCATCTCATGTCATACGGATGCTGTCCCGAGTCGTTGCGGACAGCATCTACATTTGCCTGTATATTCTACCCAAAATCTATGATAAAGAAATTCTTGATTCGATCTGCCCGTAATCCTAATACGGGACTCGTGCAGACTGACGCCTGTTGCCGATAGAAAGGCGGATGATGACAGATGAAAAAACGATTCTGGTTTTGCTTGATTATTTTGATCGTCCTAGCGGGCTGTGCCTCTTCCTCTCCCGATGGAGAAGGCGTCGTATTCGACACAGACGGCAAGCAAATTCTCGTACTCGATTATTCTGCTGAACCGTATCTCGGCATGTCTTGGAATGATATTTTCACGGACTATGAAGGTTCTGCGATCTGGCTGAATGCCTATTCCTCTCGCTTCAAAGTCGGTGACCGTATTCAGTACTGGATGAACGGAGGGGTTAATGATTCCTATCCGAGCCAGGGGGGAGCACGAAAGGTAAAGAAAATGGGGCAGGCTCCGTCATCTTCCCCAATAGTCCCTACGCCTGATGAATCTTCCGTCCATCCGCAGCAGACGTTCACTTTCCCGGAGGAGATTAAGCTTGCTTACCGGACGCTTGATGTTGTGGAGCTGGCGGAAGGAGAGCCTGGACCGGATTGGGAGAAGCTTCAATCGTTGGCTTTTGGCATGGCGAATCATGAAGCTGTGGAGCTTCATATCTATAACGCTGAGGCGGACGGGGACGGGACTGCCGCTGCTGTACATGGCATTTTGCAATGGAAGGACAAGACTTATCCGCTGCTTGATCTTCTTCCCGGCATGGAACTGGATGCGCCGAGTCGGTGCATCGATCTATTTGTCATGCAGCAGTTTGTTGCGGGTACAGAGGGAGCTAGGATTCTGGGCAGGCTTCCGCTGATGGCGGCAGGTCCTGGCTTGTACAAATATCTTCTTGTCGACGGGAATGACGAGAGTCAAATATATTCTTTCGATGCTTGGGGCAGGCTGCAAGAGGTCGATATGGACCGTGACGGCATCGAGGAGATGGTGCTGGTTTTCGAAGGGCTGGGCAATCATTCCCCAGATCTGTTTTTCCCGCGCTGGCAGAACGAGAGAATGGAAATCAGCCAATCGTTTCTGGAAAGCCTGTCTGCCGATCAAGGCTATCTGGAGGAACTGAAGCGACTGGATGATGGAGCGAATGTGGTGCGTGTCTACGATTTGTCGAACGAAGCGGTCTATTCGGATTATCAAATGAAGAATGCGACAACGTGGGAACGCATCGCATAAACATCTAAATATGAAAAAAATAGATAGATTATCTACTATTCCTTTCAAGACGTGAAAATGTATAATTATTAAGCGATTGATGTTGTATTCTATTCATGATTAGCGGGGTTAAGCGAAATGCGAGAACATATACATGTGATACAACGAATTGAAGAGATTGTACCCGTATTAAGGGAAACGCTTACCGGACGTTATGCAATAGCGCTCGGCGGGTCGTATGCCAAAGGGTATATGGATGAGTATTCCGACCTTGATTTCTATGTCTACACGGAAGGGGTCAAGCCGCTGGAGGAACGCCGGTCGCTTATCTCCGCCATCGCCGATGCGGATCAGTCCTGCTATATCGATGAGCGTATCGATGGAACGTTATGGGGCGGCTGCGCGGATTTCTACTGCAAAGGAATGAAAATCGAGACAAGCGTAAAATCCATCTCGGTCTATGAACAGGCGATACAGGATTGCCTTGCAGGCAAAATTTTTGTGGAGCCGACGTTCTGGACGCTGAGCGGGTATTATAATTATATTTGTTTGTCGGAAGTGAGCTTTGTACAGCCGCTGGTAGATGAAAAGGGCATATTGGCAGAGTGGAAGCGGCAAGTGAGAGTTTATCCTAACAAGCTTAGGGAAGCGATCATCCAACAATTCTGGTGGAAATCAACGTTTTGGCTGGACAATTTTCATTATCTGAGCGCGATTGAGCGCGGAGACTTTGTCTATGCGTCAGGCATCGCCCAACAAACCTTTCATTCTTTGCTCCAGGTGTTGCTGTCGGCCAATGAAACCTATTTTAAAGGCGATAAGAAGATCGGGAAGCAGTTATCCGAACTAGCCTTCTGCCCGGAGCCGCTCATCCATGAGCTGGATTTTCTGCTTGGCGCTCATCAGGAGATAGCGCTATTAAAGCGTCAGCGGCAATTGCTGCTAGAGATTACGAACGCAATAAAGGGTTATTTGACCGATCGGAATTGGATTTAGGCGAGCAGCTTAATAGGATACAGAACGCTTAGCCAGATGACGGAACTAGTTATTGCGATGATGCGGTACTCTATGTCAGAATAGAGAGAGACACGATAAGCTGTTGCTTATATCATACTAGAAGAATAGAGGAACGACGTTGAAATTCAGACCATGTATCGACCTTCACGCAGGGAAAGTGAAGCAGATCGTAGGCGAGACGCTTAACGACGCCATTATCGAAAATTTTGTATCCGCCCATGATTCCGGTTATTATGCCGATTTGTTCAAGAAGGACGCATTGACGGGCGGGCATGTCATTATGCTGGGCCCAGGCAATGAATCTGCCGCAGAGCAGGCACTCGCTCGTTATCCAGGCGGCCTGCAGATCGGCGGCGGCATCACGGCCGACAACGCGGCTGCTTATCTGGAGAAAGGCGGCTCGCATGTTATTGTGACCTCCTATATATTCCGCGACGGACAATTAAATGAAGAGCATCTTCGCCGAATCGTATCTGAAGTCGGCAAGGAGCGCTTGGTCATCGACTTAAGCTGCAAGGAGAAGGATGGCAAGTGGTACGTTGTGACGAATCAATGGAAGCAATTCAGCGACTTCGAAGTGAATGAGGCGAATATTCGGGAGCTGGAAGGCTACTGCGACGAATATTTGATCCATGCGGTAGATGTCGAGGGCAAGCAGAGCGGCATTCAGGAGTCGCTTGTCCGTGATCTGGCGCAATGGGTTGCGATTCCGACGACCTATGCGGGCGGTGCCCGGTCGATTGCTGATATGGAGCGATTCTTGGAGCTATCCGGCGGCAAGCTGGATTTGACGATCGGCAGTGCGCTTGATATATTCGGCGGCAAGCTGCCTTATGAGGAAGTTGTTGCATTTAGCAAAGGATTGCAGCAAGCCTGATTCCTATAATGAAACAATACGACCGGCAGCAAGTATGTCGGTCGTTTCTTATTCTTATGCACTTAGGAGGGAAGCGCTGATGAGATCCTATTGGATTTGGCTGGCCATGCTGATTGCGGCATGGGGACTTGCTATGTTCGGGCATGGGGGGCCTTTGCCGGACATGCCTTGGCGCTTGTTAATATGTGCTATGGGTATGGGCGCTTATTTCCTCGTTCCCCTTGCCGGCCGAGTGCCTGTCGTCCAGCTGCTGCTGCTTGCCTTGCTGGCAATTGCAGCCACCGCCAGTCTATGGCCAGAGCCGGTAGGAGAGCCGAATCCGTATACGCTGCTGCTCCTCGCTCTTATTGCGGGGAAAGGGGCGTACCGGCTGCCGCTTGCCAGTGCTTGCTCCATTGGCGTAATAAGCTGGCTTGGTGCGCTGCTGCCGACGTTTGCCCGGCTCCCGGGTTTTTCCGTTTATTTTATAACTTTTTTTGGTTTATTGGCCGGTGCCGCTTTTGCGGCATTCCGCCTTACATATGCAAGCGAGCGCCATGAGATCGCACGGGGAGAGGCACTCCTTGCGGAATATCGGAAGCTCAGGCGGCTGCTGGCAACAAACGAAAAAGCCGCAAGACAAGAAGAGCGCGCGCAGGTGGGCCGCGACATTCATGATTCGGTAGGCCATAAGCTGACAGCGCTGCTCATGCAGCTGGAGGTGTTTCGGATGGGGACACGGGACCCGGATACGGCTGAGAAGCTTGGTCACTTGAAGGAGCTGGCAAAGGAGAGCCTGGACGATACGCGTAGCGCTGTTAGAGCGCTCAAGGATGACGAAGTCGGCGGTCTGTCCGCGGTAATCAACCTGATCCGAAGGCTGGAAGTGGAGAGCTTCCTGCGTGTCAACTTTAATCTGCGGCACGGCGCGCTTACAGCTCCCTTGACCCCGGCCCAGTCGGTAGCGCTCTACCGGGCAGTACAAGAATCGCTGACGAATATGATGAGGCATAGCGGAACGAAAGAAGCGGACATTATTTTTGAGGCGCCGGGCGGAGGCGTATTCCGGTTCGAGGTGCTGCATCCGATCCAGCAGGCCAAGCCCTATCGGGAGGGCTTCGGCCTCCGCTCCATGAGAGAGAGAATCGGGCAAGCCGGCGGCAAGCTGGACATTATCCAGAACGAAAAAACATTTATCGTAAGCGGTACACTGCCGCTTGTTGCGAAGGAAAGGGGCATGGCATGATTCGAATCTTATTGGCCGAAGACCAGGCAATGGTGCTGCAAGGATTGAAGATGATGATTGAGACCGATGCTGGGCTAAAGGTAACGGGTGAAGCCGCTAATGGCAAGGAAGCGGTCCAGCTTTGCGAGAGCGGCATCTTCGATATTGCCGTGCTGGACATCCGTATGCCCGTTATGGATGGTCTCGAGGCGGCAAGAATCATCCGTTCGCGATGGCCGTCTATGAAAATTCTGATGCTGACTACCTTCAACGACGACGATTATGCGATGGAGGCGCTGAAGAGCGGAGCGAATGGCTATATGCTGAAGGAGGCTGAGCCGGAAGCGCTGCTGCGCTCGATTAAGAGCTGTCTGGCCGGCGGATTGTCGCTGCAGGAGGATGTAGCAGCCAAGGTCATTCCCCGGCTGTTGATGAACGATCGCCAGCAAGCGGAGGTAGACCCCGCAATTACGCCAAGGGAAAAGGATATAATCAGGCTGGTCGGCGAGGGTCGCAGCAATGCGGAGATTGCAAGCGAGCTGTCCTTATCGGTCGGCACGGTCAAAAACCATATTAGCGTCGTGCTCGACAAGCTGGAACTTCGCGATCGAACCCAGCTCGCCATATACGCGATCCGCCATCATGTGGTATGAGTTGCATGGATCCACGCAAGTGGATGGCCTGACTGTCTACAGAAACATGACGGAAGTCATGGTTAAGACGCAGCTTCGTGACGGAAGACAGTGGGGACACTGTCTTTCTTGCTTTACACTGAATGACAGAAGCTGCAGCATAATAGCTTACTCTATACCGGATGGGAGAATTGGAGCATGCTGGAAGCAGTAGAGCTGCGCAAAACGTTCAAGGGCAAGACCGTTGTGGACAACATCAACCTGTATATGGAGAAGGGTGAGGCTATTGGATTGTTGGGACCTAACGGTGCCGGCAAATCCACGACGATATCCATGATATCCTCGCTGCTGTACCCGTCAAGCGGAGATGTACGGCTGGAAGGACGGAGCGTCCTGAAGACGCCGGGCGAAATTCGCCGCATGATAGGCGTTGTGCCACAAGAAATCGCATTGTACGAGAAGCTGTCCGCCTATGAGAACCTGCGTTTTTTCGGAAGCATCTATAAGCTGAAGGGGAAGCATCTTGCGGAGAGAATTGCCGATACCCTGGAGCTTGTTGGATTGACCGAGCGTCAGCATGAGCTGATCAAGACGTTTTCGGGCGGGATGAAGAGGCGCATTAATATTGCGGCTGCGCTGCTGCACGAGCCGAAGATCGTCATCATGGATGAGCCGACAGTCGGGATTGATCCACAATCCCGCAATCATATTCTCGATACAGTCCGCAAGCTGAACCGGGAGAAGGGCATGTCTGTCCTCTACACTAGCCACTATATGGAGGAAGTGGAGCAGCTGTGCAGCCGCGTATACATTATGGATCACGGCCGGCTGATCGCATCGGGGACGAAGGAAGAGCTGCTGCGCATTCTGTCCGGCGAGGAAACGATGGTTGCTCAGCTCTCCAAGCCATGCCCGGAGCTGGTGGAGGAGCTGCGCCGTCTGCCGTTCGTCAGATCGGCGGAGGAGACGGAGGATGGCGTCAAGCTGATCGTCACTAAGCAGAGCGGCATTCTGACAGAGGTCGTTCAGGCTGCGGAGCGAAACCGCGTGCAGATCGTTCACTTCCAGGTCCATACGCCAAGCCTCGAAGATGTGTTCTTGCATCTGACCGGCCGCAAGCTGCGGGATTAGGAGGAGGTGCAGCATGTTTCCTTATTTGAAGAAGGATCTTCTGATCTTCTGGCGTGACCGCAGCGAAATGCTGGTCGTGCTGCTGGTTCCTGTCGTGCTTAGCGTCATATTGGGATTTGCACTGTCCAGTTGGATTGAAGGAGAACCAAGCGAGCGGTCGGTAAGCATCGCACTGGTGGTCGAGGATAACGAGGAGTCGGCAATTGCGGCATTCAGAGATACGGTCCAGACGCTTAATCGAGATGAAGAGTGGAAGGCAAGTGTGCTTCATGCGTCGGAGAGCTATCCATTGATTGAAGGACTGCGGATGACGTTCGCCAGCGACGAGATAAAGGAATGGATTCGTACTGTAGAGACTAGTGCTGACCAAGCATCGGAGCTGCTGGAGAAGAAGGAAGTGACAGCTGTCCTCACGATACCATCCGGTTTCTCCCAGCAGGCGCTTAAGCGCGCATGGCTTGAAGAAGGAGAAGGCGGCATTGTCATCGTAACCGCGCATGACCATTCCATTAAGCTGGAAATGGTGATGGGGGTAGTGGATCGCTATGTGCGAGAAGCGAATGTCGGGATGGGGCTACGCTATGTGCTGCAAGAGGCACCGGGGCAACATCAGGTGAATGAGGGTGACTTCTCATTGCCGAAGGGCGGTGTTGAACTGCTGAATAGCGTGAAGCCGTTGACCAGCTTCCAATATTTCAGCGTCTCCATCGGCATGATCTTTACGGTGTTCATCGCGGCTACAATTGCCCTTCATGCTTCGGGAGAGAAGCGGGAGCGTGTAATTGAACGGATACGGCTGAGCGGCAACAATCCCTTCCATTATCTTGGGGGCAAGCTCGTCGCATCGTTTATGATTGCATGCATGCAACTAACCAGTGTGCTTACGATATGCCACTTTGTCTTGGGTCTGTTCCACGGCAGATCGGCTGGATTCTGGATTGGCATTGCCTTAATCATTATGATGTTTTCATTTATGGTCGCATCCATGGCGTCCATCTTTACCTCTGTCATGTTCCGTATGAACAATGTGGATGCGGCGAATGCGTTGTTCAATCTTCTATTAATTATGATGGGTGTAATTGGCGGCGGATTTGTCCCGCTGTATGTGCTGCCTGAATGGCTGCGCTCTATCGGGGAATGGACGCCCAACGGCCATGCGCTCATGATGGCGCTCAGTTGGATTCAGTATGAGGATGCTGGCAGGTTATCTTCACAATTGCTGTTTCTGTTGATCTATGCAATCGTACTGGTCGCTGTTAGCGCATTGATCTATCCAAGAAGGGGGCGGGCGATATGATAGCTGTATTTTTGGCGCAATGGAAACATGATCGCCGCTCGCCTGCCCTTATTCTAGTCTTTATCGCGATCAGCATTGCGGCTACGCTGTTATTCAGCTCGAATATGAATGGCACTCCTGAATACGCGGTTTTTCCGGATAAAGGGATCGGTCATGAGGAAGCGGTGCAGCGAGTGGAGCGAATGAATGATTCTGACAGCTTCTCGTTTAAGCTGAAGAGTGAGGAGAAGGCGATTCGCGACGTGCGCGAAGGCCGGACTCATCTGGCTGTGAGGCTGCTGGCAGAGGGTGAATATCGGATCGTCACTACGGGTGAAGGGCTTAATCAATCGATGGTATCCGAGCACTTGAACCGAATCGCTTCCGAGGATGGAAGGCTTGCTTATGCAGCGGGCCTGACAGGCGATGAAGAGGCTGCATACCAATCATTCGAGAGCTTTATGGCGAGCCCTCCACTGCATGCGAATGTAGTCCGTCCGGACGGCAGGACGCTTGTCGGCAACGATATGAGCATTCAGCTATTATTTGGATTTACGTTATTTCTGGCCATGTTCACGATCGGCTTCAAAATCAATTCGGTCATGGAGGAGAAAGCGTTCGGAATCTGGAATCGGGTTATCCTATCGCCCGTCACCAAAACCGGCATGTATATGGGTCACTTATGCTACAGTCTTATTATCGGCTTGATTCATACGGCGACCGTCCTGTTGTTCTTCGATCTCGTCCTCGGCTATGATCTGGGCAATCAATATGGACTCATGCTGGTCATCATTATGATTTATTCCGCAGCTATCGTATCGCTTAGCATGCTGCTAGCGGGAATCGTGCGAACTCCGGAACAATTCCAGATGCTCCTGCCTGTTATACTGCCAATTATGCCGCTGCTGGCGGGAATCTACTTCCCGCCGGGCTTGATGACGAACAAGCTGCTGCTGTTTGCCGGTGAATTACTGCCCATCACGCATGCGGTACATGCATTGAAGCAGGTAGCCTTGTATGATGCGGGCTGGGCAGAGATTCTGATGCCGGTGGCAAAGCTTGCGTTAATCGGCGTGATTTGTATGGGTATCGGGATTAACCTGGTTGAGCGGCGCAAGGCGTAATGATCTTTTTCCAGCAAATGAAACCCCTTCGGAGCCTTGGTGCTGCGGAGGGGTTTGTTGCGTTATGATTGGTTCTTTCTTGATTGCTCAAGAAGATGTATAATCGTGGAAGCGCATAGGATACAGCCCAATCGGCATCGCCGTAAGAAAGGAGCCGCTAATGGAATTTAAAGGAGCCGTACCGATTCTTCGCATTTTTGACGAAGACAAAGCGAAGGAATTTTATCTCTCTTTTCTGGAATTCAGCTTGGATTGGGAGCATCGTTATGAAGCCGATTTCCCCTTGTATGCTCAAGTGTCCAAGGGCGGCTGCGTGCTGCATCTGTCAGAGCATCACGGCGATTGTACGCCTGGATCGGCCATTCGAATAGAAGTAGACAATGCAAAGGCTTGGCAAAAGCACTTATTAGCCAAGCAATACGGTTACGCGCGTCCGGGCTTCTCTGAGGAGTGGAATGCGGTTCAAATCACGGATCCGTTCGGCAATCGGCTGCATTTTTATTCAGAGAAGAAGGAGCAGGACGAATGATGATGAACATAGCCAAAGAAGTGGCGGTTGCAGCCGCTTACGAGGCAGGAAGATATATAAAGGAACGATTCGGTTCGATCATCCGAATAGATGAGAAAGACGAGCATGGCGATCTGGTGACGGAAGTGGATCATGGGGCGGAGGCTATTATTCTGGCAAAGCTTCGCAGCGTATTCCCGGACCATGCGATCCGGTCCGAAGAAGCGGGCGATGACGGCAAGCAGAGCGAGTGGCAATGGCTCGTCGATCCGCTTGACGGCACCAATAATTTTGCGGTGGGGCTGCCTTTATTCGGCATCTCGATCACGCTTATGCGGCGGCGCGAGCCGGTGCTGTCCGTCATCTATGAGCCGATAACCGATCGATTGTACACAGCAATTCTTGGAGAAGGGGCAAATTGCAATCAACGTCCGGTGTCTATGAATCCTGCACGGGCTTTCGTCAAGGCGAGAGTCGGCTGGATTCAAGGTCATGCTGTTCAGCAGCGTGAAGAGGCTGTACAGCTTCGGCATTATATCGATGTACATACGAAGCGAATGATGCGCCTGTGGGCGCCGACGCTGCAATGGAGCATGCTCGCAAGAGGCGATCTCGATGCCATTATGGTCTATCATTCGGAGGGTGAGGACTTGTACTCCGGCATTCTGCTTGCGATGGAGGCAGGGGCCGTTGTAGTAGATTTCGAAGGTAATCCGTTCTCAGGATCGGCCGACCAGCCTTGTCTGATTGCGTGCCATCCAGAGCATATAACAACCTTTATGAGCATGGTGGCGGAAGGTATGAAGCGTTAGTCCTTACATAGGATAAAGATCAACAGGAAGGAACTGTATGTGATGGAGCTACTGCGGGAAATCTATGAACGTGATCTGGGACTTAGCGGACGCGACGCCACCTCGCGCAGACATGGCGGCAATTTTTGGATGCGACGAGCCGTCAGAGGCATTATCTTTAATGCTCGATATGAAGTCGCGTTGTTGCATAAGAAGGACGGGAACTATTATAAGCTGCCTGGCGGCGGCATCGAAGCATCGGAGACGATGAAGATGGCGATGCAGCGTGAGGCCAAAGAGGGATTAGGCGCGGAAGTCGAGCTGACGGATGACATTGGCCTTGTGATTGAATATCGGGATGAACGGGAGCTGCTGCAGTTCTCATACGGCTATGTCGGACAAATCCGGACCCATGACAAGGAAGGGGGCGAACCTTCCGTGGATGAGGCTGGGGCATCGCTCAGCTGGCGCTCCTTGAAAGACGCCATCCAGCTCATGGAGAAGCATGAGCCGGCCACCTATGAAGGACGCTTTATCCATGAGCGCGATTTATGCTTTCTGAAGCAACTACATCGATAAGGAGCCATACATCATGACAGCAGCGCTTCTAGGCAGCTTTATCTCTGCAATGGCAACGGTGCTTGGCGCCGTGCCACTCTTGTTCGTTCGATCATTGTCGGAGAAGTGGAAGGACATTCTGATCGCCTTTACAGCCGGGATCATGGTATCGGCTTCCACATTCGGCTTGCTGCCGCAGGCGCTGAACGAGTCCGGCTTAATCCCGCTCACCATCGGATTGATTATCGGGGTGTTCGTGCTTGATCTGCTGGAGAAAAACATTCCGCATATCGATATCGAGCAGAAAAGGGGAATCAGCTCCTTCGACTCCAAGTCGCTGCTTGTTGTTATTGCGCTATTTATACATAACATCCCTGAGGGCCTTAGTACCGGATTCAGCTATGCCAGCTCCAATGAAGGTTTGGGACCGATGGTTGCGATAGCCATTGGCGCGCAGAATATGCCAGAGGGACTGGTGCTGGCCATCTTCCTCATGCAATCGAGAGTGAGCAAGCTGAAGCTGATGCTGATCGTGACGCTGACGGGCCTTGTGGAGGTTGTATCCGCAATTGTCGGATACTTTGCCGCCAGCTATGTTGAGATGCTGATCGGTTACGGTCTAGCCTTTGCTTCCGGGGCGATGCTGTTCATTGTCTATAAGGAGCTTATTCCGGAATCGCATAGTCACGGGTTTGAAAGACCGGCAACCTATTCCTTTATTGCCGGCTTGCTTGTAATGATCTACATCAGTTATTTCTTCGGCTGATGCCGTGAACATAGAAAAGGAGTGCTGCCGGCTTAAGCCTGAGCGGCACTCCTTTTCTGCGTTACAGATTAATTAGCAGGCTTCTCGTTATGGCGGACTTGCTTGGGAGACGCTTTCGTGTCGTCAGCCAGTTTATCGCCGAATTGATCCAGCCTGGACGGGCTTGCGGCAGGACCGTCATTGTCGGGCTTGTTGTTTCTTCCGGACATGCTCTTCACCTCCATCCGTATAGGATGAACTGGAAGTGAAGGCTTATGCATGCTTCGGGAAACGGATGCATCACACCATTACAGATTCATGTAGTAGATGACAGTTGCGTCGAATCCGCCTTCGGAGGAGCGGGCAAATCCGGGGATGCGCCCGGCTTCTGTATAGCCAAGCGACTTGTAGAGCTCGTTGGAGGGATCGCCAGCTCTCGTATCCAGAATGAGCAGACTTCTGTTTTCCTTCTTGGCTTGCTCGTGGGCCTTATGCATCAGTGTTCTGGCGATTCCATGCCTGCGCGCTGTTGGATGGACCATCAGCTTGGCGATCTCCGCCCGATGCGCAGCATTCTTCTTCATAGCAAGCTGCAGCTGAATCGTTCCGACTATTCTGCCGTTCAAGACAGCTGCCCATAAGAATATGCCGGGTTCAGTGACGCTCCGCCAGTATTGCTCAGCTTCTTCACGCGATAGAGGAGAGAGGAATCCAATGGAGGCGCCGTCTTCTACGACGTCTTGCAGCATGCCCGACAGCCCGGCGATATGTTCGGGAGTGAGCTGCGGCAGCAATTGAATCAATGGTGATGTAAGCATGCGTATGGCTCCTTTACCCATGATAATGTCACTATTCATCTACTTCTATTATATGAGCCCGAATCGTTTCAGAAAAGTGCCGGCTGCCTTTGATTTTTCTTTCTTGCTTGAGCTTTCCTCCGGTGTCTTCCGTTCAGCCACAAACGCCTCCAATTCCGCTTTCCTCTCCTGCTCCTCTACCCGGTCCTTCCATAGTTGACCTGGAACATAATCATGCCACAGCATCGTCACCACTCCTGTTCTCCTGTATATGAATCCCATTATGCACTCGCAAAAGGGGTAGAAAAAGTGTATAATCGAAGATGATTATTTCCCCTTTTACATACTAAGGCCTCTGGCGGAGGAGGGCATCGTCATGATTAGTGAAGAACGGTATTTGATGATGTATAGCAAAGTGGCAGAGTCAGTCGGCTCGGGCAAGCCGATCGAAGTATCGCTTGAGAGCCTCGCTGAAGCGCTGTATTGTACGCAGCGCAACGTAAAGTTTATCGTTCGCAAGCTGGAGGAGGAAGGGTTCATTCATTGGCAAGCGGGCCGCGGCCGCGGGAACCGCTCCAAGGTGACCTTTCTCTATCCGAAGGAGAAGAAGCTGCTGGAGCTGGCTCAGTTCTATGCGTCAAAGGGCGAATACAAGCATGCGTTCGAGCTGATTGAGGGCTATGGGGAAGGTACGGGAGTGCGGCATCAATTCGTGGAATGGATGAACAGCCACTTCGGATACAGAACGGAGCTGATCGATGATCTGGAGGCGGATTTGCTTAGGCTGCCGGTCTATCGTCCGATTCTGACCCTGGATCCGAAGGATTTGTATTTTGCTTTTAGCGCGCATATGGTTAAGCAACTGTTCGATTGTCTGGTCAAGTATGACCGCGAGACCAAGAAGATTATCCCTTCACTTGCACATGCGTGGGAGCATGACGAGGAGGGAAGGGAGTGGACCTTCCATTTGCGGAAAGGCATTGCATTCCACCATGGGCGCGACCTGGAGGCAGATGATGTCATCTATTCCCTGGAGCGACTTAGAGGCAGTTATGCTTCGGGCTGGTTCGTGCGCTCGATTACGGAGATCGTGAAGAGAGGGCCGCGCACCGTAACGATCAAGCTGGAGAAGCCCAATTGGCTGCTGCTCCGCTACTTGTGCTCGCCGGGCATGTCAATTGTGCCGCATGATCTGGTCGAGCAGAATGAACAGTTTTGGCAGCGTCCGGTCGGGACGGGACCGTTCCGCTTCGTGGAATGGACAGCAGATCGCTTCATTATGGAGGCCAACCCGCATTATTTCCAGGGCAGGGCGCATCTGGACGGGGTCATTATCGTCACGATGCCGGAGGATACGGCGGCTTTCGCGAAAAACTGGGATCAACTGCTGATCGATCATGACTCCAAGGATTTTAAGCCTGCGCAGGGTTGGAAGAAGGTCGAAAACGTCTCGAACGGCTGCAGCTTGCTCACTTGGAACCGCTGCAAGAGCGGGCCTCAACAATCGCCGCACTTCCGCAAGGCAGTCGATCTCTTGATTGACCGCTATCGGATGGTTACCGAGCTTGGAGAAGACCGGATGCATCCCGCCAGCGGTTTCTATCCGGGCGAGGAGTCCTACAAAGGAGCCACCTGCCAAAATGTAGAGAGAGCAATAGAACTGCTCAAGCAATCCGGTTACCGGGGAGAGCCTATCAAGATTGCGACCTACGGTATCCATGAGAAGGATGCGCGCTGGCTGCAGCGGGAGCTGACCGCGCATGGCATTACAGTGGAGGTCATTCTGGAGAACTGGATGAGCATTCGTGAGCGAAAGGTGTTGTCTGACGCGGATTGTCTATTGTACTGCGTCGTATTTGCCGAGGATGAGGTATGCATGATCGAGCTGTTCGAGCAGACGGGCAACTTCCTGCGCGAGCATCTGGACCCTGAGCTGCTGGAATGGATCGAAGCGAAGATTGATAATGCGCTGGCATGCAGGGAGACGGATGAGCGATGGAGAGAGCTGATGGATATCGAGCATAAGCTGCGCGACGAGACGCAAGTTCTCTTCCTGCTTCATAAGAAATATCAGATGTTCTACAATCCGCATATTAAAGGCATCGGCGTGAACTCGCTGGGTTGGATCGACTTCAAGGACATTTGGCTGGAAAAAGTATCAGGTTAATGCATATGCGCTATTGATCGAATTAGATGATCAAAACTTATAAAGAATGATCAAATTGATAATCAATATGATCATTCTTTTTATTGCGAAAAGGGGAAATAGACCTCTTATGATCGACAAGCTCCTGTTTATTTCTTTTAAATGTAAGGAGAATCAATGGACTGGGGGTATTTAAAAAGGGAAAAGGACCTCTTTTTGTCGATTAAAGAGAAATTAATCGTTGAAACGGCAATGAAAGGGTTTACAATTCATGAAAAGTTGTTTATGATCATTTTAAGATTTATATTGATCAATTTATGATAATTATTGATTTGAATTTGATTGCTGTGATATTATACAAACAAGGAGATTGATTGCAATGTCAACTGAAAGAGAGAAGCAAATCATCAGCTTATTGCATGAGAATTCGCCGCTTACCGTTGAAGAGCTTGCCGGATTTCTCGACGTATCGGAAGTGACGGTACGGCGCGACCTGGTCGCGATGGAGAAGAAAGGCATCATTTCCAGACGGAGAGGCGGGGCTGCGCTACCTGATCAGGGGGCAGAGCCGTTGTTCGTCCAGCGGGAGAAGAAGAACCACGACCTGAAGCGGAGGATCGGCCAGTACGCGGCTGACCAAATTCGCGAAGGGGAGGTTATCGCTCTGGATGTAGGAACGACGACGGCCGAGCTTGCGAAAGCGCTCGTCAAGAGGAGAGGCATCACCGTATTTACTTCTTCCTTCCAGGTGGCATCCATCTTGTCCAAGAGCAATCTCCATGTGTATATGATAGGCGGACTTATTCGTTTTAATGAAATGTCGATGGTAGGCAGTGTCGCGATCGAATCGATCAAAAAATTCAACTTCGACCGTTATTACTTAGGCCTGGCTGCAGTGAATAAGGAACGCGGCTTAACGGATTACAGCGTGGAGGAAGCGGAAGTGAAGCAAACCTTCATCGCCCAGTCCAAGGAAGTGATTGCACTGGTGGACCGCACGAAAGTTGGCGAGTCCTCCCTGCTCAAAGTATGTGAATTTGATCAATTAAGCGAAATTATTACGAACCGAAGCGATGAGGAAAGTGAGCATCCGGTATTTGACCTCGGCTTTCAAGGGAAGATTACACTTGTATAGCCTTTAGAAACAGGAAGGATTCGTGAAGCCGACTGAGGGGGGACATCAGATGTCATACGTACTCGGCATTGACATTGGAACATACGAATCCAAAGGGGTGCTGGTTGACCGAGAGGGCAAGATCATCGCGCAATGCGCCGTCCCACATAAGCTGGAAATCCCGCATCGAGGCTGGGCCGAGCATGACGCAGAAGCGACGTGGTGGCATGACTTTAAGCAATTGTCGCAAACGCTTACCCATATGGCGCGAATGAAATATGGCATATCGGCGGATGAGATCGCGGCTGTAGGCGTCAGCTCCATTGCTCCTGCTGTTCTGCCGATCGACAGAGAAGGGAATCCGCTACGTAAAGCGATTCTGTACGGCGTCGATACAAGGGCAGAACGCGAGATTGCAGCGTTGAATGATGCGATCGGAGAAGAGCGCGTGTTCCAGATTGGCGGCCAGTCACTCTCATCGCAGGCAGCGGGACCGAAGATCAAATGGATCAAGGATCATGAGCCGGAGGTTTACGAGAAGACATTCAAGTTTTTATGCGGCTCCGGCTATCTGGTCTACAAATTGACGGGACGATGCGTAATCGATCGTTATACCGCTGTCAACTACGCACCATTGTTTGACATCCATACGCTGGAGTGGAATGACGAGACCGTCTCCTGTACGACGGAGGTCGATAAGCTTCCGGATTTGACATGGAGCACGGATATTGTTGGAGTTGTTGCTCCGCGAGCTGCAGAAGAGACGGGATTGGCACCGGGTACACGAGTGATTGCCGGCACAGCGGATGCCATGGCGGAGGCCATTAGTATCGGCGCTATCCATCAAGGCGATCTGATGATGATGTATGGCAGCTCCACCTTCTTTATCCTGACGACGGACCGGATAATGAAAACCAGAGAGCTATGGCCCAATGTCCATATCGTGCCGGGGGCCAATACGCTGACCGGCGGCACGGCGACAGCAGGTTCGCTTACCCGATGGTTTGTCGACCAATGTCTGGGACGTGACAAGGGAAGCGGGGAAACGTCAGGCTGGTCGGTGGAGCAGGCATACATCCATATGGCCGCACAAGCGGAACTAAGTCCGCCTGGTTCTAACGGATTAATCACGCTGCCGTTCTTCAGCGGAGAGCGCACGCCGCTTCATGATGCTTCAGCCAAAGGCATGATGTTCGGCTTATCCTTAAATCATACAACAGCTGATATGTACCGCTCGCTGCTGGAAGGCATCTCATTCTCTATACGCCATAACCTGGATGTCATGAGGGAGCTTGGCGCATCGGTTGAGCGAATCGTCTCTGTGGGAGGCGGCGTCAAAAATAAGCTATGGCTGCAAAGCGTTAGCGATATCTGTCAGGTGCGTCAAGCGATTCCTGAGGTTACAGTTGGCGCCGCATATGGAAACGCTTACATTTGTGGACTGGCATTGGGCTGGCATGATCGGCTGGAGGAAATCGACGAATGGGTGAACATCATTCGTTATATTGAACCGGGGTCTGATCATCGGGATGTGTATGAACGGCATTACGCCATCTATCATCGCTTGTATGAGCGGACGAAGGATCTGATGAAGGACTTGTAGGACTTATATGTATCAAGATTACAGAGAAGACAGTCAGATAAGCTTGGGAGGCTAGCGAATGGAAGAGCAAATGACCTACATGAAAAAGAGATTGCAGGAATTAACCTCGCTTGCGGCAGTTTCCGGTTATGAAGATCCGGTGATCCGGTATGTGACAGATCAGTTGAAGTCGACAGGGGAAGATGTTCAGGTCGACGCGCTCGGCAATGTGACGGTACGCATGAACAAGATTGAAGGCAAAGAGCCGTTCCGTGTCATGATCTTCGCCCATATGGATGAGCTGGGCCTTGTCGTAAACAAGATTGAGGAGGGCGGCTTCCTTCGGGTGGAGCGGCTGGGCGGCATTCCTGAGAAAAGCCTGGCGGGCCAGACCGTAATCGCGGAGGCGAACGGCCGGACATGGCAAGGCATTATCGGGACAAAGGCACATCATGTGACACCTTCAGAGGAGAAGTACCGCGTCCTGCCCGTAAGTGAAGTATTCGCAGACTTCGGGTTCCGGTCGAGGAAAGAAGCGGAAGATGCAGGCTTCGAGGTCGGCATGCCTGTCATGTACGCACGCCAATACTTCGATAACGGCTCACGCGTATTCTCCAATGCGCTCGACAATCGCGTGGGGTGCCTGACTCTGCTTGAATTGGCAGACCGGGTGAAGGGTAGCGAGCTTCCTTGCGAGCTCTACCTCGTCTTCTCGGTCCAAGAGGAGTTCAATCTGCGGGGCGTGCTGCCGGCAGTGCGCCGCATTAATCCGCATCTGGCGATTACGCTTGACATTACGATTGCTACGGACACGCCGGATCTGAAATCGAAAGGTGATATTGTGCTAGGCGGCGGCCCAAGCATCGGGATGTATACGTTCCATGGCAGAGGCACGCTGGGCGGCTTGATTCCGAATCCGAAGCTGGTCAAACATATTAAGCAAGTGGCTGCCAGCCGCCAAATTCCGCTTCAGCCCGCCGTATTTATGGGCATCTTGACGGACGCCTCGTTCAGCCAGCTGGAAAACGACGGCTTGCCGATGGTCGATCTGGGCTACCCTGCGAGATATACGCATGCGCCGGTGGAATCCGTCGATCTGGACGATGTGAGCAAGCTGATTGAACTGCTGGAGCAATTGGTGCACACGCTTGACGGCAATGTGGACTTCAGCAGGGGATAATGACGCGTCGGCAAGCTCTAATAGAAGGAACTTAATCAACAAGATGAGATAGACACATTCTGGGGAGGATGAACGATATGACATGGTTGAAGGATGTACTCGGTACGGAGAAAGCGGTTATTGCGATGTGCCACTTGATGGCATTGCCCGGAGATCCCTACTTCAATAGCGAAAAAGGGATGGACTACGTCGTAGAGATGGCCAGAAAAGACTTGAAGGCGCTGCAGGACGGCGGGGTAGACGCCGTTATGTTCTCCAACGAATTCAGCTTGCCGTACCTGACGGAAGTGAAGACGGAGACGGTGGCAGCCATGGCCCGTATTGTCGGCGAGTTGAAGCCGGACATTCGAATCCCATTCGGCGTGAACGTACTCTGGGATGCAAAGAAGTCGCTTGATCTGGCAGCGGCAACCGGAGCGCTCTTCATCCGCGAAATCTTCACCGGCGTATATGCCAGCGACTTTGGCCTCTGGAATACGAACGTTGGCGAGACAGTGCGCCATCAGCAGCGAATCGGGGCCGGCAATGTTAAGCTGCTGTTCAACATCGTACCGGAAGCGGCAAAATACGTTGCGGACCGCGATATCGAAAGCGTCGCCAAGTCGACCGTATTCAACAACCGCCCTGACGCCCTGTGCGTGTCCGGCCTGACGGCAGGAGCGCAGACCGATTCGCAAATTTTGAAGAAAGTGAAAGATTCAGTCCCGGAGACGGTCGTGCTTGCCAATACAGGCGTTCGCCGTGAGAATCTGGTTGAGCAATTATCGATTGCCGACGGAGCCGTAGTGGGAACGGCCTTCAAAATAGACGGAAAATTCGAAAATCATGTGGACCAGGCAAGAGTGAAAGCTTTTATGGATGATGTGAAGGCGTTTAGGCAGCGGTAATTCCGCTGCTGGACGTTTTGACATAAAATTTAAATCATCTTTAGGGGGAAGCAATCAATGGTCAAGAAACGTTCGATGTCAGCAGTTGCTATGTTACTTATCTTTTGCATGGTGATCCTCACCGCTTGCGGCGAAAGCAATTCGGGAAGCAACAATGGAAGCGGTGGGACGAACAACGGCGGCAATGAAGGCGGCAAGAAATACAAAATCGCTACCGTTGTTAAACTGACCGGTGTAGCCTGGTTCGATCGGATGGAGGAAGGCGTAAAGGAATTCGGCAAGACGACCGGACACGATACGTTCATGCAAGGTCCTCAGAAAGCGGATGCGGCTCTCCAAGTGCAAATTATCGAAGATTTGATTGCCCAGAAGGTGGATGCGATTACGGTTGTTCCGTTTTCCGCGGAGGCGCTTGAGCCTGTGCTGAAGAAAGCCCGCGACAAAGGCATCGTCGTCATCACGCATGAAGCGGACGGCATGGTGAATACGGACTTCAACATTGAAGCATTCGACAACCTGGAATACGGCGCATTCCTGATGGATAACCTGGCGAAGGCTATGGGCGAGGAAGGCGAATATATGACGACAGTAGGCAGCTTGACAACCAAATCTCACATGCAGTGGGAAGAAGGCGCTTATAACCGTCAGCAGGAAAAATACCCGAATATGAAAGCGGTTGCCCGCCAGCTGGAGACGAATGACGACCAGAAGATTGCCAGCGAGAAGCTGCGCGAGACGTTCAAGGCATTCCCTAATCTAAAAGGCTTCCAAGGCGCATCCGGCAACGATGCGGCAGGCGCGGCGCTGGCGATTGAAGAGTCCGGCCTGATCGGCAAGGTGAACGTGGTCGGCACTAGCGTTCCGTCCGTATCGCAGAAGTATCTGGATAGCGGCGCGATGTCGATGATCGGTTTCTGGGACCCGGCTGAAGCGGCGAAAGCAATGAACTCCCTAGCTGTGAAGGTGCTGGAAGGCAAAACAGGCGAGATTAAAGAAGGCTACGACCTGGGCGTACCTGGCTACGAGAAGCTGATTGTGAAGGACGGCAAATATTTGTACGGCGCTGCATGGGTGGGCGTTACGAAAGAAAATGTAACCGATTACGATTTCTAGGAGAGGGTGACCCGAACATGCCTAAAGCCCTGATTGAACTGAACCATATCAATAAATCGTTCGCCGGCGTCCATGCCTTGAAGGATGTGTCGCTGCGGATCGATTATGGCGAAGTCCATTGTTTGGCCGGGGAGAACGGCTGCGGGAAATCCACTCTGATCAAGGTCATGTCCGGCGTTCACGCGCCGGATCATGGCGAGATAAGAATCGATGGAGAACTGCGCAGTCAGCTGAACCCGATTGAAGCGATCAATTCCGGAATTCAAGTGATTTATCAGGATTTCTCAATCTTCCCTAACTTGACGGTAGCCGAAAATATCGCCTTGAACGGCGAGCTTGCCGCGAGGAAAAAATGGATCAATTGGAGCAAGATGCGCGTAGCGGCGCGGCAGGCGCTGGATAAGGTTGGCGTTGACCTGGATCTGAGTGCGAAAGTGGAGCATTTGTCGGTTGCCGACAAGCAGTTGATCGCGATTTCGCGGGCGCTTATGCACGAAGCCAAGCTGATCGTTATGGATGAACCGACCACCGCGCTTACTCAGAAGGAAGTACGCGCTTTATTTCGTGTCATTGAGGGATTGAAGCGGGATGGCATCTCGATTTTATTCGTAAGCCACAAGCTGGAAGAAGTGTTCGAGCTCTCGGAGCGGATTACGATTATGCGTAATGGAAAAAACGTCATCTCCGAACGCGCGGATCAATTGAACCGCGAGAAGCTGGTCTATTATATGACCGGGCGTCAAATTGACGAAAGCTATTATGAGATCGGAAAGCAATCAGGCATGCCGCTGCTCAGAACAGACAACTTGTCGTTAAAGGGCTGCTTTGAACATATATCGCTTAGCATTCATCCCGGTGAAATTGTGGGGTTAACGGGCTTGCTCGGCTCTGGCAGAACGGAACTGGCGGAAGCGCTATTCGGTCTGACTCCCGCAACATCGGGAGGGATCTACCGTGACGGCGAGCCCGTCAGCATCCGGTCCGTTCAGGACGCGGAGGCGCACGGAATCGCCTATGTGCCGGAGGACCGGCTGACAGAGGGACTATTCCTGGAGCAATCGATTGAGCGCAACATGGTTGTCAGCGTCATCGACGAGCAGAAGGACAAATGGGGCATGATCGACAGGCGCAAAGTGAAGTCGACTGTTCGGAGCTGGATTGAAAAGCTGGGCATTGTCGCTCATTCGCCGCTCTCTCCGGTGAAGACACTCTCCGGCGGCAACCAGCAGCGCGTCGTGCTTGCCCGATGGCTTGCAGCGGGACCCAAACTGCTGATTCTGAATGGTCCGTCCGTCGGCGTAGACATTGGCTCGAAGGAAGATATTCATCAGGTCATTCGGGAGTTGGCGGGACAAGGGCTGGGCGTTCTCATGATCTCTGATGATTTGCCGGAGCTGCGGCAGAGCTGCAATCGGGTGCTGGTTATGAAGCGCGGACGAATCATCGGGGAAGCGGAAGGCAAGACGTTCACGCAGGATGTATGGTCGCGGCTGCACGACGCTCATGAAGAAGAGGCAGGGGCTGCAGAGCACAGGGGGAACACCGCATGAGAAAATGGACAAAAACAAGCGAGTTTTATGTGGCGGTAATTATACTGGTGCTGTTCGCCGCTATCGGCAGCCAAAACGGCGCTTTCTTCAGCTCTGCGAATATGTTCGATCTGATTCGGAGCAGCATTGTTCCGGGCATCTTCGTGATCTGTACGATGATGGTCATTATATCGGGCGGCATTGATGTGTCATTCCCGGCCATTGCAACGTTCAGCATGTTCTCGGCTACGAAGATCATCTTGCTGCTGGGCTTTGATGTTCCTGTCTACGCGGCATTCCTGCTGGCGGGCATCATCGGGCTAGGCTTGGGCTTGATTAATGGCTTGCTGATTGCTTTCTTCAAGCTGCCTACACTGATCGTCACCTTAGGCACCTCATCGATGTTCAGCGGATTCCTGCTTACCTTCGTTGGCAGCCGCCAAATTAGCAATCTGCCAGCACCGCTGGAACAATTCGGTAAGACATCAGTGATCAAATTTACGACGGATGCGGGCATTACGGTCGGCTTGCCGATGTCTGTCCTTATTACAGCAGCTGTCATCATCCTGGTGGCCATTATGATGAAGTATACGATGATTGGCCGCGGCATCTACGCGCTTGGCGGTGATCCGGTATCGGCAGAGCGCATTGGCTTCAATACAAAGTTCCTGCAATGCTTCGTATACGGCTTCGTCGGCTTCCTGGCCGGCATCGCCGGCATGATCCAGACAACAATGATGAGAAGCTCCAATCCGGTCGATCTGCTTGGAACGGAGCTCCTGATCATTGCGGCGGTGGTGCTCGGCGGTGTAAGGATTACGGGCGGCCACGGCACGGTAACGGGCGCATTGCTCGGCTTGCTGCTGATCGTAACGATTCAGAACAGCCTCATTCTGGTCGGCATTCCGTCTTACTGGCAGCGCTTCGTGATCGGCGCGCTTATCCTGATCGGAACCGGTATCGCCGCTTATCAAATCAAACGTTCGTCATCAAACCAATCATCTATCTTGACCTGACGACAGTCAGTAGGAGGTACTTATGACCAATCAAGCTACAAAACGTACGGGACCGGATGCGTCATACGACGATCTGTCGTTCTCCTTGAAGCGTTGGCTATCCTCGGACGGAAACCTGACCCGGCTGTTCGTCATTATGGTCCTGGTATTCGTTACGATGACGATTCTTAGTCCGGGCACGTTCTTGACGCTCGACAGCTTCAGCTCTATGGCATTTCAATTTCCTGTCCTCGGCATCCTGTCGCTCGCGATGATGCTGACGATGGTCTCAGGCGGCATCGATCTATCGATTGTCGGCATTGCGAATTTGACATCGATTCTCGCTGCCATGGTCATGGTCCGGCTTGTGCCGGAAGGGGCATCGGCTGGAACAAGCCTGTTGTATATGCTGCTTGGAATCGTATGCGCCCTTATCGTAGGGGTGCTGTGCGGCTTGCTCAACGGATTTGCCGTTGCGAAGATCGGCATTCCGCCGATTCTTGTGACGCTGGGCAGCATGCAGCTGTTCATGGGTCTTGCTATCGTCATTACGAAGGGGCAGGCTGTTGTCGGATTACCGGAGCAATTCTCCACAATCGGGAATGGCAGTCTTATCGGCATTCCCGTTCCCCTCCTGATATTCACTCTCTGTGTAGTAGCCGCTTATCTCTTGTTGAATCGCCGTCCGTACGGCATGAAGCTGCAGCTGCTCGGCAGTAACCCGACGGCTTCCCGTTACGGTGGCATCAACAATACGACGGTGTTGCTGAAGACGTATGCGCTTAGTGGTCTGCTGGCTTCTATTGCCGGTCTGGTCATGATCGCACTGACCAATTCGGCCAAAGCCGACTATGGAACATCGTATATTCTGCAAGCAATTCTTGTCGTAGTGCTTGGCGGCGTCAATCCGAACGGAGGATTCGGCAAGATCGCCGGCGTTGTGATGGCCGTTCTGACGCTTCAATTCCTGTCCAGCGGTCTCAACGCGCTTCATGTGGGCAACTTCTTTAAGGATTTCATTTGGGGAATCGTACTGATTCTTGTGATGGTGATCAATGCAGTTAGTCCGAAGTTGAAGTGGAAGAGGAGATCCGCGAGATCATCAAGTTCGTCGTCATAGTAATACTTTAACAGGATAAGAGCCGGTCCAATTCAGCCATTGCTGAGTGGGATCGGTTTTGCTTTATGCCTAGCAAGTCGGTATTCAATGTACACGAATGCCATGCCAAGCGTTCTCTGTTAAAATAAGGAGATAACTATTCTGGCATAAGCGCCAGGGTACGAGTGGGGAGGTTTCTTGCATTGAGCAAAAAGCAATGGATTGCAAGATGGAGCGAGGATCAGATCATAGATTTGAACCAGGCGCTGGATGCAGTTACGGGCAAGCAAAACTTGCATAAGAAAGGACGCGCTTTTCCATCGTCTCCCTTCGGCTTGACTGATGATGGACTGGAAGATTATCGAGGATTCACGTTGAATACAACGATTCAATATTTGAAGACGGAGCGAATCGATCTGTCGTATGCTTTATTTGCAGAGTCGAGCCTGAATACTTCCGAATTTACGAATTGCTGTTTTGATGGGGTAAAGCTGGATGGCAGATATATGACCAGGCAATTCAACGAGTGCTCGTTCCGGGGGGCGAAGCTGAACAATGCCAGACTTGGCGAGCGCTTTGAGGATTGTTATTTTACAGGCTGTAATTTAAGCAAGGCAATAGCGAGTGATGCGACGTTCATCCGATGCCGGTTCGACGATGTGCAATTTCGAGGTGCGATGTTCATGCACTGTCGCTTTGAGGATTGCAGCTTTGAAGGGGCCAAGCTACATCATGGCTCGTTCGCTGGAAGCCGGTTCTCGGGCGAAGCCATCAGGCTTCCCGAATGGGGCAATACCATCATTGCCGGTGTCAAGCTCAATGGGGAGGCACTAGGCGGAAATTGAACTTATTCCTTCAAACAGCTGACTGCTATCCGCTTCTGTATGAAAAAACCAGCCTATCTCAGCGTTTGCTGAAATGGGCTGGTTTTTTGCTGTCCGTCTAAACGTTAGCGATCGATTGCTTTGGCGGCTGTTCTCTTTTGCTGCAAATGCTTGCGCCACTTCATGAATAGGAAGATGGTGAGCGCTGCGCCTACGCCGATGGTAATGTACAGCAAGGATTGCTCTACCCATACCAGCACATGCTTCCACTGCTCGCCGAAGAGGAAGCCAATGCCGGTGAACAGGATAACCCATATGGCCGCTCCTGTGTAGGCGTAGAGTGCGAATGTGCGGAAAGGCACACGAATGATGCCAGTCGCATAGCCGATAAATTGCCGTACACCTGGCATCAAAAATGAAAAAAGCAGCAGCTTGTTGCCGTGTTTTTCGTACGCTTGCTTGGTTCTCTCCATATGTACCGGCTTCAGCAATAATCGTTCGCCGTATCGGTCAAACAGCGGCTGCCCGAACTTGTATCCAATCCAATAGGTAACGGTCATGCCGATAATCGCGCCAGCATACGCCGATGCTACAGCCGGCAGCCAGTGCATCACGCCTTTATACGCCAGATAACCGGTATACGTCAGCGTTGTATTGCCCGGCGGAATCGGGAGAGCGATGGCATCCAGCGGCAGACCGATCAACAACACAAGATAGCCGTATTGAGCAAATAATTGTTCTACGATTTCAAGTAGCTTCAACTGCGATAACTCCTTTTGCATGAATCCGAGTGGCTTATTGTCGTGCGGCACCACTGGAGCCGCTTCTACTAAAACAGCGTGCCCATGTCTGCCATTGTTAGCATACCTTACAGGCTGCCTGCCTGATAACCGACCCGCGAAGGGACGGAGACTGGTCTTAGGTCTGGGACGGAAACTAGACCTCCACCAATTGTTGGATTGCGGTTATACCTATAGGATTACAGTAGACGTATTTACGGCGTTGTGCGCAGGTCAAAAAAAGGGGTCACCGACAGACTGCGGGATAGGAGCACGGGCAATTGCTAGAGGATATCATCAACTATTTACTGAATTACGGCGCTTGGGGATTATTTATTCACTCATTCGCAGACGCGGTGATCTTCCCGATTCCCGCTTTGTTTACACAAGTATCATTAAGCTTGCTTGATCCGTCCAATGCGCTGTGGCTGGCAACGATCGGATTCATCGGATGTTTGCTGGGCACACCGCTGGGCTATTGGATTGGAAAGGGGCTAGGGCATTCGGTCATGAACAGGATGCTGAAAAAATCATGGGTCGATTCCGCCAGCAACTTGATTCAGAGAAACGGAGAAGCTGCGATTCTGCTCGGCTCCTTTACGCCGATTCCTTTTAAAGTGTTTACAATCTTGTCCGGCTGTCTGAATTTCCCGTTATGGCGATTGATGGCTTATGCAGCTATAGGTCGTGCGGCCAAGTTCTACATTGTAGGCACATTGTTCTATCTCTACGGCCGGTCCGCCGAAGGAATGGTCAAGGATGTATCGTTGTATTTGTTGATAGGAATTGTTCCTATCGTGCTCATTATTATCTACATTCGGAAGCGTAAAAAAAGAAAAGCGAAGCAAGCGGAACTTGCGCAAGAAGGACAACAAGAGCAGCTTGGGCAGGAGATCGGTTCCTAAGCCTGAAGAACAGTTCTCCTCCGTCTGAGGTCGGAGGGCAAAACAATACCTTAGCCTGTTAAGGGATCATCATGGATGGGCTATAATGACCATATTGATAGAATAAGAGTAATTCAGTATCGGAATGAAGACGGCGCCCGGCTCCAAGATGCGTCCGCGTTGGCAGCGTCTCATCTCACATTAGGAGGACGAATAATCATGAAACAAGAGAAAATATTGATTTTGTCCGGGACGTTGGGCGACGGGCATATGCAAGCGGCAAAAGCGATTGTAGAGGCATCGGAAATCTGCAAACCCGGCATGTCGGTTAAGGTCATCGATCTGATGGAATGGATTCATCCCCGGATGCATGTCATTGAACGTTATTGCTTTCTGCAAGGCGTGAAGCATCTTCCTTCGCTCTACGGATTCCTGTATCAAAAAACACGTGAGGCCAATCCGCTCACCGGATGGCTTAAGAAATTCCGCCAATCCAGCCTGCACCGGCTTCTGGAGCTGATCCAGCAGGAGCAGCCGACCGTGCTTGTCAGCACGTTCCCGCCTGCGTCCGCCGCGCTTTCTTTGATGAAGGAAAAAAGAATGACATCCTTGACCGCTGTGACGATCATTACGGATCACTCGGATCACAGCTACTGGATTCATCCTTATACGGACTTATATTTGGTCGGTTCGCAAGAGGTTGGCGAAGCGCTGCTGAAAAAGGATGTTCCGCTGCACAAAATCGTAGTAACGGGCATTCCGGTTCGTCCGTCCTATCATAAGTCCAGCTGCAAGAAGCAGCTGCGCGAGAAGCTGGGTCTGAAGCCTGATGCTTTTGTCGTCATGGTCATGGGCGGAGGCTTCGGGATGATTAAGGGGAGCTTTATCGAGCAGCTAAAATCCAATCAATTCCCATCTCATGTGCAGTTTGTGTTCGTATGCGGCCGGAATGTGAAGCTGCTGCATCGGATGAGCGAAGCGCTGCATGGGCGCGATAACGTCTTGCTGAAAGGCTATATCGACGGCATCCAGGATTGGATGGCTTGTGCGGACGTGCTTATTACAAAGCCGGGCGGCCTTACAACTTCCGAAGCGCAGGCGCTCCAGCTGCCAATGATGCTATTCGAATCGACGCTTGGCCAGGAGCAGGATAATGCCAATTATTTGACTCGCAAGGGCGTTGCGGTATGGTGTCAGGATGATCGTCTTCCGGAGCAGCTTCAGCAATTGATGAACAATCCTGCTTTGCTGCAAACGATGAGAGAGAAGGCGGGAAAAAGCAGGCAGCAGCATGCTGCGATGCTCGCTGTCAGGCAGATTATGAGCCTGTCTGCGCCTGCAATGAAGTATGGGTATGTCTGATGCTTTGATCAACATGGGGAAGTCCGGCAATTAGTGAGCTGTGTGATGCACCAAACCTTCTGGATTGACGCGATTCCATATCTCATCTACGGTCTGCTCAGGTGTCAGCTTAGACGTATCCAGCCAAAGCCCCAGCTTGGGCGTGTCCTGTTGAAGGAGACGATTCAATCCTGCTACGGTCCAGATGCCGTAACCTTTTTTGCCTCGCTGCGCTTCTCTTCGGGCAAGCTCTTCTTCATCCGGCGCCAGCACGATTAGGTAGACCGGACGGCTCTTGATGCGGGAGATAAATGGCATGAGCGCAGGTCCAACGATGACGTCCTGGACGACAACCGCAAATCCCGCCTCGTAGTAGCCGTCAGCGGCTGACGCTGTCAGACGATACCTCAGGTCCAGCTGCCTGAGCGCCTCATCCGACGGCTCGGGAAGCATCTCCTCCCGGCCCTTCACAATCATTCTTCTAAAGGTATCTCCGCGCAAATGAACGGCTCGTTCCAGACGGCGGGCAAGCAGCTCGGCTACGGTCGACTTTCCGCTTGCCATGGCTCCTGTGACGATATAAATGCCCCTTTCCATATCTGTGTCCTCCTTCATTCCATGATTACGGCCCCGGTGGGATTACCGCTCACATTCTTATTTTTCTAATGTACAATACATCCAGTAAAAGGAAGTGCCAAACAGAATTGGGGACATCTGATGGGATGCCTTCTTTTCAGGCTGCACGCGGCATGAGAAGTTCTTTAAATCTTCATAGTTTTTTGATTGGATGCTGAACAATGTCCAAAAAAATCCACTACAATGAGAGTGGTGCTATCATAGTGTGATTAAAGCTGCGCCACGCCCGTTTCTGTTACATACAACACTTTTGAGCATAGGAGCAGGAAACAATGAAAAAATGCCCGTTCTCGGCTATATCAAGCCAACTGATGGGGAATAAGAAGTCGTTCGAGCTGCCGGAATGGCAAGAGACGGAAGTGCTGAGGACGGCGACAATTGATATTGACGATCCGGTTATTCTGAAGCAGCTAGAAATGATTGAATTAACATTGGATGACATTCGGCTTGCCCAGTCGTTACAAACCTTGATTGCCAAGCATATCGATACGATTGTAGCTGCGTTCTATCGTACGATTACGAATGTGGATCAGTTGAAAAAAATCATTGTGGAGAATAGCACGATCGAGCGTCTCCAATTGACGCTGAAAGCTCATTTGATTGAGATGTTCAGCGGTCATATTGACGAGGATTTCCTGATGAAAAGGCAGCGCGTTGCCAGTGTTCACTACCGGATTGGACTGGAGCCGAAGTGGTATATGGGCGCTTTTCAAAACTTGCAGGATACGCTCCTGAATTTGGTGTATCGTCATATCGAGAATCGGGACGAGCTTATGCGCATAAGCACGGTCATTACGAAAATTCTTAATTTCGAGCAGCAAATTGTGCTGGAAGCTTATGAGAAGGAGAATTTGCGTCAAAGAGGGCTCCAGTATGAGCGGGTTAAAGCGGAATTAAAGCATAAAATTACGATTGTAAGCGAGGATATGACAGTTATTGCGGAGCAGACGAGGACATCAGTGCAGCATTTGATTGCCAGCAGCAGCGAGGTGAATGGCTCCGTTCAACGCGGAGCGGAAGCGTCCAGACATACGCAGGCGCTTGCAGCGGAAGGCCAATCCAAGCTTACGGGATTGGAGAATCGCATCGCATCCATACTGCAGCGGACAAGCTCGATAGAAGATGTGGTGAAGCAATTGAACCATTCTGTGCAGGATATCGGTCATGTCGTAAATCTGGTACAGGATATTGCGGTACAGACGAATCTGCTGGCGCTCAACTCTGCCATTGAGGCGGCAAGGGCGGGCGAGCACGGCCGAGGATTTGCGGTTGTCGCCCAAGAAGTGAGAAAGCTGTCGGATCAGACGAAGCATTCCGTCAGCCAGATCCATACATACATCATGCAAACCCGTGATTATTCGGAGAAAGTGGCGGCTTCAATCGCTGACGTTCACCGCATCGTGCAGGAGAGTAAATCGGAATCCGAAGCGACTGAGGTTTCTTTTCAGCATATTGTACAGTCCATGTCGAGCAGTCTCGACAATGTTGAGATGGTTGAGAAGGGGATGCAGGCGCTAGTTCAGTCGATTGAAGAGATTGGACAGGCTACCGATAAGGTAGTCAATTCGGCGGAATCCCTGCATCAAGCGGCACAGCTGGCGTAAGTGCGGGTTGGGTCATTGGATAGATGAGTTATCAATAAGTTCAATCGCAAGAAGCTGCTTCCACAGGGCTTCTTTTTTTGCTGATCAGAAATTTGGATTAAAGTCAAGGATTGGAGGAACGCTATACACGTACATTTTGGGGAGAAATAGAGCGAAAGGAGTATGAAAACTTTGCTGAAATTTTTATTGAAATGGCTTGTAAATGGAGCCATTGTGGTAGCGTTGCTGCTTTATTATTCCGAAGCGTCGTTTTGGGGAGCGGTATTGGCTGCAACAGGACTAACGGTAATGGCTTATGTCATAGGCGACCAGCTGCTGCTTCGCTTAACCAATAACTTATTCGCTACGATTGCAGATTTTCTGTTAGCTGCTGTCTATCTTTATGTGATATCCGACATGTTCAATTGGACGTTAAGCATGGGTGAAATTGTGACCATCTCGTTGATTCTAGGAATCGCTGAATGGTTCTTTCATCGTTACGTGTTTAATGAAGAGCTTGAGGTTCCTGCCTAATTATCCGCAAAAAAAGGAGCGTTGTACGTGTATTATTACAAAGAGGAATTGATCAATATTATTGAACCGGATCAGCCTGATCCGGCAGCAGCCAAAGTATTGCAGGAGACATTAGGCGGACAGTTCGGCGAGATGCGCACCATGATGCAGTATTTTTTCCAAAGCTCCAATTTTCGAGGCAAAGAAAAGCAGTTCCGTGATTTATTAAGAGGTGTATTTCTGGAAGAAATCGCTCATGTGGAGCTGGTGCAAAACACGATTAATCAGCTGTTAAACGGCGCAGGCGATTCTGCTCCCGGAAATGCTGGCGTAGATGGCGCTCCCATCGATGAGGCAATCAAGCACGCCAACCCGCATCACTTTATTATGGGTGCGCAAAGCTCGCTGCCTGTCGACGCAGGCGGGAATCCATGGAACGGGTCATGGGTGTACAGTCACGGGAATTTGATTAGCGATATGCTGAACAATGTTGTGCTTGAATCAACCGGTGTTCTTCAGAAGACAAGGATTTATGAGATGAGCTCCAACAAAACATTCCGTGAAACGCTTGGTTTTCTGATTGTAAGAGATAATGCGCATCAGAATGCATTCGCCAAAGCGCTGGAAACGCTAGGAGTGGAGTGGGGGAAATTGTTCCCGGTTCCGAATTACGATATTAATAAATATCCGGAATGTCGGAAGTACGTTGATTTGGGCTATCACAATGTCCAATTCAATTTCAGATTAGACCAAACTCGCATAGCAGAAGTATTCCAGGGTCAAACACCTAGCCGCAATGGCGGACAACTGGCAGTGACTCCACCTCCAGCAGGATTCCCTGTACCACAAATGCCTGACATGCCTAATGAACATAGTCCGGGATTAGTTGATATGCACCGATAATTGTTTGAAGCGGAGACCCGTTGCCCAGTGGCAGCGGGTTTTTGTCATGATCAATCAAAATTGACACATGAACCAAAAACCATTACGATAAAATTAGTACTAGGTACTAAAAAGTTCTGATCAGTGTGGATCAGAGGAGGTACAGGAAAATGCAAGGACTAATGAATGGAAAGACCATTGTTGTGATGGGTGTGGCGAATAATCGCAGCTTGGCTTGGGGTGTGGCAAAGGCGTTGCATACGCAAGGCGCCAAGCTCATCTTCACGTATAGGAAGGAACGCTCCTTCTTGAAGCTGCAGGAGCTGCTGCAGGAGAACGGAATAGAGCCGCTTATGTGCGTATCTTGCGATGCGAATGATGATCTGAGCATCGAGGGCGCGTTCAGGGAAATAAAAGAGAAGACCGGAGTTATTCACGGGCTTGTTCATTCCATCGCCTTTGCGGACAAGGAGGACTTGAAGGGCGGCTATATTGATACGACGCGTGAGGGCTATACGCTGGCTCAGCATTCCAGTTCTTATTCGCTGGTGGCAATAGCAAGAGCGGCAAGCCCAATCATGACAGAAGGCGGAAGCATCGTCACCCAATCCTATATCGGCGCTGAGCGCGTCGTCAAAAACTATAACGTTATGGGTGTCGCCAAAGCGGCGCTGGAAGCCAGCGTCAGATATTTGGCGGAGGATCTGGGGAAACTCGGAATTCGGGTCAATACGATATCGGCTGGGCCGATTCGCACCTTGTCTGCGAAGGGCGTATCCGGCTTCAACGACATTATGACAACGATCGAGGAGAAAGCGCCGCTTAGACGCAATGTCGACCAGGACGAAGTAGGGGACGCGACGCTGTTCCTGCTTAGCGATCTGGCGCGCGGCATTACCGGAGAAGTGCTGCATGTCGACGCTGGTTATCATATTATGGGGATGTAGCGCGAGCTGCCTCCCTTTTTTTCTCTTGTTTACTGCGATACAGATTGGGAGGCGGTGCGGGTGATGTGTGAAAGCATTATTTCGCAAGCCTAACCATTTAACTGCAGTTTATTGAAGTTGTTTTTGAAGTAGTTGTATCCGGAATATGCGGTCATAGCTACAGCAGCTACCATTAGCATGTAATCAATCGAAACATGGGTGAGATAGGAAAACGGGTAATTACCTAACAAGACAGCGGTAATGGCAGCCACCTGAAGCGTTAATTTCACTTTACCATGTTTGTCAGCGGCAAGGGCTATTCCCTTTGCGGCGGCAAGAATTCGAATACCCGACACCATAACTTCCCGGCCAATAATGACGATTGCAATCCACGATGGAATCATGCTCAGCTCGACCATCATGACCAATGCTGCGGATACGAGCAGCTTGTCAGCGAGCGGGTCCAGCAGCTTGCCGAAATTCGTGATCTGATTATATTTGCGTGCAATATAGCCATCTAGCTTGTCTGTTGCAGACGCTATCAGGAATAGAGCAACTGCCCAGTATAAGCCATATTGATTCATATGGTTCAGAAAGCCAAATTGCTCTGTCATCCATGCCGGATACTGTTGCAATGCCAGTATAAAGAGCGGAATCATTCCGATCCTTATCATCGTAATTTTATTGGCCAGGTTCATATGCGCACCTCCGAATAAGGTAATATTGCGATATCTAAATATTACCATGAACGAGAGGGAGCTGCACGTCCATTTCATCCTTAAACTTTTGAATATAGGTAAAGCTACGGCTGTTGCATGAGCGGAATGCCTGAAAAGTCGGCTAGCGGCGATCGAATCATTTATTTGCTTAATATGAAAATGTTGACAATTCATGCTGATCGACCTCGGATAACTCTTCAGGTGCCTTCGTGCGCCCTCTGCCGTCTCGCAATGCGTTCTCGCCATCTGCTTCGTACTTCTTTACCCATCCGTAAACTTGCTGATAAGAAACGTGATATTTCTCTACTGCTTTTTGATAGTTTCGATTTTGCGATATGCAATACATGACAATGTCCATTCGTTCTTCCCAAGTCGTTGTCCGTCCCTTTGTCATAGCGGCTCCGCCCCCGTTCTTATACGGCCTTAGACCGCTATGACTATTATACTTCTTAATCCAGTTTCGGAGCTGAGTACGGCTTGCCATACGGTACTTCCTTATGATTTCATTCTGTGAGTACTTCCAGATAGATAATCTTGAACAGCCTGAAGTTTAAGTTCCACTGAGTAGCTCTTATTCTCTGCACGCCATGCTAATCCTTCGAATCCGTACAGTTCATAACGACGTCGCCATTCCTTCAACGTACTGACGTTAATGTTATATTTACAAGCGATCTCATTTCGTGATCCCCGTCCTGCTTCATACTCCTTCAGAATGGCTAATTTCTCTTCCCCGCAGTACTCATTTATTTGAGACATGAAAAACCCCCCCTTGATAAACAGGTTTTTATTATTTCACCTGTCTACCTAAAGGGGAGCATAACAGAATTAAATAATGAAGGTGGCCTTTCATAATCTGGTTTAGTTATCCGTATCCATTAAGCAATGTGAGGGAGTCAATTCTTTCTATTCATACACATCTCAGCGCTGCTCAACGATGGGATGCTTGATCGGCTGATGCAGCCTGTCGATTCGCCAACCCCATGCGGCTCCTGTACCAGCCGCTATGACAACGAATACGCTTAACCGCGTGAAATAGCGACATGCGCACCAAACTCTCGCTCTTGTTTACCAAGGTGGCGGTCTCTTTGATCGAGTAGCCATGAAGCAACCGCAGCTCCAATATTTGGCGATGTGCGCGGTTAGCCACCAGCGAAACGATTTCCTCAATCCCCTCGAGCACTTCCAACTCGTACACATCGTTGTGCTGAACTTTGAGCTCAGCCTGCTGTAGTTTCACCTTGCAGCGCATTCCCTCGCGCAGCGAATCAATCGCCAGATTGCGGGCGATTACGCGTAAGTAAAGAAACAATTTTTCCTCCGGCACGCTGTTAGCCGTTTTAAGCAGTCGAATGTAACACTCTTGAGCCAGATCTTCGGCATCATGGAGATTTTCAGTGATTTTGACTAGATATCGGGTAATATCTGTTTTATAGTTGGCATATGCGTCTCGAAATACATTCTCGTCCAACATTGCTGGCTTACACCTCTTTGAGATATCAGTTCTATTCGACAGCATTTATGTGCAACTCCAATTAATTGTATCCGAAATTTGTATCGATCGTAGTGTCACTTGTATCATAGATGTAACATGTTTACTGACTTGGCTATTTGGGAGAGTGACGGGAATTGAGACCGAAACAATTGCTTATTATTGAAGACGAGGACGCCATCCGAGATCTATTGAATTATTCATTGGCTAAGGAGGGGTTCATCATAAGATGCGCCGCCACTGGCGCTGAAGGGCTGAAGGCTGCGGAAGTGGAGCGCCCCGATCTGGTGCTGCTCGACTTGATGCTGCCTGACGTCAGTGGCTTTGATCTGTGCCGCAGGCTGTCCGCCGAACGGAAGATTCCGATCATTATGATTACAGCCAAGTCGGAAATGGTCGACAAGGTGCTGGGTATGGAATTGGGAGCTGACGATTATATTACAAAGCCGTTTGATATTCGGGAGGTAATCGCCCGGATTCGTGCGATTTTCCGACGTATTGAGCAGATTAGCCAGAGCATGGTGAGCCATTCCGGGAAGGTGCTGCATCTGGGTGCACATGTTGAGATTCGCAAGGACGAACGGGAGGTGTGGAGCCGTGGCGTGAAAGTCGAACTGACCAACAAAGAATTCGAACTGCTGCTGTACCTGTCTGAACACAGCCGTAAAGTGTTCACCCGCAGCGAACTGCTGGACAAGGTGTGGGGGTTCGAATTTCCAGGCGATACACGTACGGTCGATCTTCATGTGCAGCGTATCCGCAAAAAGCTGGATGCCGGCTCGGGCGCTGCAGGCTCTGTGATCGAGACGGTATTCGGAGTCGGTTACCGACTTGATGCCGAGGTACGACTGTGAAATGGACGATCCAGTTCAAGCTGGTGTCGATCTTCTCGGCAATCGTGTTTGTCGGCCTCTCCACTCTGCTTATTATCTCTTATAATGTAGCGGAGCAAAATATGCATCGCATGATTCACGATAACATGCTAGATGTCAAGAAGAACCTGGACATCGCCATCAATCAGTATTTTTTAGTGCGCAACAAACGGATAAGCGAAGCTTCGCTTGATGCCGAGAAGAATCGGCTGGCTCGGGAGGTCGGTTCGGTGGTCGACGGCAGTCTCGTTTTCTACAGCCCGGACGGCAAACCGCTTAGCAGCACCGCAAGAGCAATGCCTGCTGATGCACTCGACTTGAACGCTGCAATGAACAGCCAGATCGCGTACAAGACCTCAATAAAGAACAAACGCGTGGTGGTGACGCTCTCCTTTCCATTGGAAACAGGTGGTAGTATCCTCGGCATCGTCAGATACCAGAAGGAATATACACACCTCTATCTGCGCAATTTACGGTTTCAGGAGACGATCAAAGGATTCGCCGCAGCAATATTCGTCTTCATTACCATCGCATCGGCAATTATGGCGCGCGCGCTTACACAACCGATCCGACAGCTCACCAGGCGTTCTGCCGAGGTTGCACAAGGCAATCTGAATGTCGTAATCGATCCTTCCACCAGAGATGAGATTGGCGAACTGGCTGTCAGCTTCAAGGTGATGATGGATCGAATTCGAGCGCAGATTGATGTAATCGAGCGGGAACGTGATGAGGTGAGGTACGTTCAGATTCGCAGCAAGGCATTCTTCGACAATGTGACACACGAGTTGAAGACGCCACTCACAACGATTTTGGGATATGCGCAGATTGTGAAAGACAACGGATTTAACGATCCGGCTTTTTTCAATAAAGGTCTGGAGCATATTATAAAGGAGAGCAATCGGCTTAACCGGCTTGTCGTTGATATTTTGGAGTTGTCGACTGCAGCGCCTCCCGAATATACATACCGCATGGATATCGTCGATCTAGCCGACGTGGTTCGAGAGGCATGTGAGGATATGCTGGTAAAAGGGGCTAAATACAACATCTCCATCAATTACGAGTTGCAGGATATGCTCATTATGCAAGGGGACAGAGACAAACTGAAGGAGGTACTGCTAAATCTGCTCGACAATTCGATCAAATACGGCCATGTCGACTCGGTCATCACCGTCACCGCTTGCCGCATTGCCGGAGAATACATCCTGTCAGTCGTCGATCGGGGCGAGGGCATTGCGCCGGAGGCACTGGAGCATGTGTTCGAACCATTCTACCGAAGCGATGACGGGGTACGTAATGAGAAGGGCAGCTCAGGGTTGGGCTTGTCGATTGTGCAGAGCATTGTCAAGCAGCACGGCGGGACGATCAGCATGAACAGCCGCTTGAAGGAAGGATCTACAGTTACCGTTCGCTTCCCGGAGGTGCGTCATGAATAGTCCCGTACGTTCACGGTTGTGCCGCAGCCAGCGTGATCTGTTGCTGCTTGGCTTTATTCTGCTCATATTTGTCGGCGGCATTTACGGCATCGGCGACCTGTACCAACAAGGCAAGGATGGCTCGCAATTAACTACCATCTCCAAAGAGGAAGTGGAAAATCGGCTGCAGGCAATGCCGAACAATACGTTTCGGATTGATTCGGTCGTTCGGCTGTATCTCGATTACCCGGTGTACGCCTTCGATGTAGCGGATGAGCGCACCGTCATTTTGAATCGCCCTTCCAGCGCGTTCAGCGGAATCAAGTTGTCCAGGCTGCAGGTGGAGGACAACGAACTGGCGGATATTGCGGACAATGTGGAATTTGGTGTTGTGCTGTCGCCGGATCGCAATCAATTACTCTATACCCAGTATGACAAGGATTCGGATAACCAGCATAATTACATGTACCAGTTGAAGGATAAACATATCATTGAAACGCACCATTTTCCCAACGAGCCTCTTGTATATGCCGGGAAAAATCAACTTATAGGCTTCGACGGCAACAACTTTACATTATTTGAGACAAACGGCAGCTCGTCTGCCGCCTTGCAGCAGACGTATGGTTATGATGAGATGGTAAGTATGATCGCAGACATCAGCGAGCAAATCTCGCCGGATGAAATCTTCATTATGATTGATATGACAGCAGTCGACCCGGAAGGATCGTCGCAGAGCGGATTCTATGTATTGGCTCAGGTTGGCGAGCGCTCTGGCATCTATCGTTTTCATGTCAGCGGCGACGAGAAGCAGGTGGAAGAGATCATCGTCAGCACCTATCTGCAGCAGTTTAACCTTTACGGTGACACAAGTATGCTGTTGCAAGGTACCATCGACGACACAACCGGCCTGTATAGCTTTAACCTGGAAGACCGCTCCTATAAGCTACTGAAGGAAGGAGACATCTGGAATTACGCCATCGACGATGGCTACTCTCGCATCGCTTACTTGACAGGGAAGGATAACCGGAATAATGAGCTTCATGTCGCTTACCTTGAGGACGGAGTGCTCGTCTCCGACACGGTTATTTATCGCAATATCGACAATCTGTTCATGCTTTCCTGGTATGACAAATATCTGTTCGCTACCAGCTACGCCATTAACCAGACCGAATTGTACCGTTTCACCTTGAGCGGCTGGTAACCACATGTTGCAAGTACCAAAAATCCAGGGTACGTCTTCACCTTCACCATTCACGCTTGTCAGGGAGTTGATACTTCCGACAAGCGTTTTTTTGTCTGCTACGTCATTCAATCAATAACATAGCCTGTCAATAAAAAAAGCAGCCTCCCTTTCATATGTTACAAATTGGATACAACCTTGTCAGCAACCGATACATCTGGCTCGTATAATTAAGACAGAATTTAACTCTTGGGCCGGTGCGCCGGACCCTAATGTTTCGCTATCGTCGGTATTCTCGCCATATGTACATTCCCTTGGATTGTCCAGAAATCTCTATCTGTACGATATCGCTTTATTTTATTCAGAAAGGAATGATGTTAATGCTGCAAGTTGAACAGGTGTCGCATTCGTTTCGCAATGCAGACGGTGTAATTCCTGTACTAAAGGATATCAATTTAACGGTAAGCGCAGGCGAGATGGTGGCACTTCTCGGCAGTTCCGGCTCCGGCAAGTCAACGCTGCTTCATTTGATGGCTGGATTCATGAAGCCGGACACCGGCAGCATTCGAATCGCCGGACAAGATATTGTCAAGCTGAGCGAGAATCGGCTCGCCGAGTACCGACGCCTCCATATCGGATACATTTTCCAATCCTATGAGCTAATTCCAAACCTGACGATACGTGAAAATGTAGAACTGCCTTTGTTGTTCCATCGCGTCTCCCCGTCTAAACGCAAGCAGAAGGCAATGGAACTGTTGGCGCAGGTAGGGTTGACCGACAAATCCGGCCTGTTTCCATCCCAGTTGTCCGGCGGACAGCAGCAGCGGGTCAGCATCGCGCGCGCTCTCATAACAGAGCCGTCCGTCATCTTCGCCGATGAGCCGACGGGCAATCTGGATACAAGCACTGAGGAAGAAGTATTGGCTATACTGCATCGGCTGAACACTGATCTGAGAACCACTTTTATCATCGTAACGCACGAAGCAGAGGTTGCGGCGCAAATGGGTCGCACGATTACGCTGCAGCAGGGGCATCTGGTGGACAATCGCCAATCCCCGATTGCAATGTGAGGAGGAAGCAGCTTGAGACCGAATGACTTGCTGCGGATGGCTTGGGGACAAATTAGCCGAAGAAAGGTTGTTACGCTGTTATGCATGATCGGTCTGTCCGTCGGTTGCGCTGCGATCATCCTGGCGATCAGCATCAGCAGTTCAGCGCAGGCACAGAGCATCGCCGAGATGAACCGGACTTACAAAATGGATGAGATTACTGTATCGGCCAAAACAGTAGGAGGCAGTAACTCCGGCTCTGCATTCGACCGCGGCGCAATGACGATGCAGAAGCTGGATGTCATTAAACGGCTGCCGCATGTGACAGCCGTCCTGCCGCAAGTGAATGTGCCACTGTTGGAGATGTACACTATGGAGGACAAAAGCGTCGATGTACAAGTCATCGGCACCGATCTGACGATGCTCTCCCGGTTCGGCTACGCGTTTGCCGAAGGTGGCGTGTCCACGATGCCGGATACAGTCGTTGCGAACTATGGCGCTTCCTTCGGTTTAATGGATCCGAAGACGAAAAAGGACTTGATTGAAAAGCTTTCTTCCGATCCCTACAATGACGAGATTTACATGAAGTATGATGAGTTAGGGCGTAAACATACCGAACTGTTTCAACAGCAAATTCATTTTCGTCAGACCATGAATATCAACAACGCCAATGTCGTCAAATCCAGCTTGCCGCTGCGCATTCGAGGCGTTCTACAGGTCAAGGACGGCAGCAGCGAGGAATACTCCATCTATGACAAACAGCTCTATGTCTCACTGGACACGGCAATACTGCTCAAGGAGCGGTTCGGCGAAAACAGCGGTACCGTCGCAAAGCTCAAGCTTGACTCGTTGACAGTCAAGGTGGAAGACAAGCGTTATGTTGCACAGGTAGAGAGTTTGATCGGCAAGTTGTATTTGAATACACAGAGCAACCTGTTTCAAGAGAAAGTCATTCAAGAGAAGTTTGCCACTTTCAAGAAGACAACGCTCGGCATCGGCATTTTCATCCTGATGCTCGCTTCGCTTTCAATTTTCGTCGCGATGACGATGTCCACGCATCAACGTCGTAGGCAAATTGGCGTCATGAAAATATTGGGAGCCAATCTGTGGCAGATTCGCCAGCTATTCGTGGGGGAGGCGGCAGTACTGGGGCTGATGGGCGGCATTGCCGGAATTGCGATTGCCTATCTCGCCGTAGCGGGACTGAACCGGGCGGTCGCAACGGGATTACTGACGCTGAATGTGATGGAAGTCAGCATATCGCTGTCCGTGTTGCCGGTCGGTATTGGATTTGCGCTTCTGACAGGTATTTTCACCGGCATCTATCCAGCCATCAGCGCCTCTCGAACCAATGCGCTTGAGGTCATCAAGAACGGCTAGACATAAAGGACAATGGACAAATCACATTGAGAGGATCAAAGTTATGAAGAAATGGATTACATGGATTGCAGTTGCAGTTGTTATGTTGGGCGCAGGCTATCTTATTTATGAAAAAAATAATACGTCAATAGAAATTATAGAATCCGAACCAGAACCTTCCATAATCTTTGAGACTACCCAGGAGACGTTGGCCGAGAATCTGACAGTGAAGGGCAAGGCCGCTTATACTGAGGAGATCGATGTGTTCGCGCCGCTGTCAGTAAATGTGCAGAGTTGGAATGTCAAGCATGGGCAGCGGGTCAAGAAAGGGGAGGTGCTGATGTCGCTAGACACGAAGGCGTTGATGAAAGAAATAAAAAATCTGGAGGCTGATATTAAGAAATCCCGCATAGAAGCGAATTTGCAGCAGATCAACCTGCAGCAGTCCGTGGAAACCGAAGCCGTCGGCAACATGACAACAGGCGAGGAACGGAAAAAAGCATTTGTCGAAAGAGAGAGCAAGAAGCTGACTGAAAAACTGAATGAGGAAGTGCTGGCGCTGCGTGAAGAAGAATTGAAGGACAAGAGGGCTATGCTGGCGAAGGCTACTGTCTACGCCCCGACCACTGGCGTATTCCTGTTCACCGATACGAATCCGAAGACGCGTGCGCTGACCGAGGGGCAACTGTTCGGCAAGATCGTCAACACCGAGAAGCTGCAGTTCGTCACAAACGTATCGGAGCAGGACATTTTTAAGATCAAGGAGGGCATGCAGGTTCAAGTCAACATGAGCGGACAAAAAGACAAAACATCTACAGGCGCGATCACTCAGCTCTCCCTGTTCCCCAAGCAAGCCTCAACCACAGATGGCTCTCAAGCCTCGCAATTTGAGGTTGTGATTGAACTGGAATCCAGAGATTGGCTCATTGGCGGTCTGACACTGGAGGGACAGATTGAGACGCAGCGCAAGGAGAATGCGGTCGTTGTACCGACTCTGGCCGTCATGCGAGATCAGGAGCAGCCGTATGTGATGATAAACGACAGCACCGGCCAACCTGAGCGGCGTATTATTAAGACCGGGCTGGAAATTGACGACAAGACAGAGGTGTTGATGGGACTTCGCGCCGGGGAGACCGTTGTTTTGCCATAAACACGTAGTACTCCGTATTACTGGCTTCCAAATAGATTGTCCACGCGTCTTCATTTGGGTATCGGAGACAACGTCGATGGAGGACGCTGAGTGGCTCTTTGGGACACCGGGATGTATCATGGCATGGTGATGGAAGCGGCCAGGCTGGATCTATCGTTATAGATTCGATGCGGCTGTTTTTAATATGTAATGCTAGATCAGGCTACTTCACTTCAACGAAAACGGCTTGACCGCAGACGGTTGAACGGAACATGTCAACAAATTGCGCGAGTCCTCGTATATGCCGGGATCGACATTCGGATTACTCTTTCATTGAATGCTGCTGAAGTAGGCAGTGCTGCCATCAACCGTATTCGAATGATGAATGCCATTCGGAGTTCAAACCGCCAAACTAGGGTACAAACGGTAGACAAGGACGGGAATGTACGTTATGCCGCTGACCAAACAGCTTGGCCTGATCCTCCATCTTCCGCATCGAATTCTTTTGGATTTCAAACGCTTTCGAGACGATTTTTGGAGCAAAGGCTTCCCGTTCCTTTCGGGTAGGCAGTTGCGATTATACCTTGCGAAGTGTCACATTTGAGTGGTACTTGGATGTGGTTCCCCAAAAGTTAGACGCTATAATGCTATACTTAGGCGACTTCTAGGGCATGGCTCCGGTACTGTACCTGAGTCATATCCTTTAGTTTTTCTTTATCTACTTATGATTGTAGTAATTGATATAGTGATCTTGCAGCAATAGTGGAGGTGAAAAGTTCATAAAAGATCCTAGATAATCTTGCTGACTATCAACATGTGGATCCTTTTATCTTCAAAAGTGGTACAGTTACAATTGACTTTCCAAAATTATATGATTTCAATGAATTTATAAGAGATATTATTCATCGATTATAGGAGGGCTGCGATGTTATTGCTCAGAGCAGAGATTCTATTTGATGAGTCTGCGCTCTCTCACAATGTTAGTACTAAAGTTATTAATAGACCTGGAATAAACTTTGGCAATGGTATGATTTTTTCTGGTACAATCACTCCAATTGTTAATACTGGTGAGTATATAAGAGGGGGATTGTATATGGTGAATTTAGAAATGCCTACTCTAGAGAATGAGGCATATCAATGTATATCTCACCTTGTTGCAGTAGGTAATACCTTTACTATACAAACTGGAGCGAAAGAAATAGGGAGTTAATTGCTAATATCATCACATCATTCAAAAATATCATGAAGAAGTGATTATTAGTAATATCAATCATTTCATTATATAATAGGCATTAAGAACTAATGGCATGCTATCAGGTGCATTAGCGTGACAAAGGAGCGTAGGAGAATGAGTATTACGAACCGCGGGATCCATATCGGACCGCCACGATTCAAGATAGCCGTTCATGCGGTCATTTGGCTTGCCAAGAGCGGTGGGGTGTTATCCAGCGCTAGAATTGCATGCCAGGTCAAGTCGCATGCGACCTTCATGCGCCGAGTGCTGCAGTCGCTTGCCACTGCTGGTATTGTAGAGTCCAAAGGTGGACGAGAGGGCGGTTATGCTCTGCTCAAATGCCCGAACGAGATTACGCTCGGTGATATATATTACGCCGTTAATCGGGAAGCCTCGGAGACCGAATTGGAGATGCAATGCGGCGATGCGGGGGAGCAGCTGGATATGGAGCTGGAAAAAATCCTGTTCGAAACCGAACAACATACCATCAATTACTTGCGAAAATATACTATTGAAGATGTAGCCAAACGAATTGATCATTGCACGCTTTGAGAAGCGCATTTGCCCCGCGGCAGATGCGTTTTTTTTCATTCCAGGGGAAATTGTGATGAAAATGTGACGAAAACCCTATTAATAACTATAGAATAGCTACTTTCCTTAAATTAGTGTGCTTTATCTAGTTGCAATTAGAAAAATGATGTTTTATAATGTGCTTTGGATAGGCACATTATAAAGATGAACTTAGGATGAAGGAGCAAATAACCATGGCAAACGTTCTTTTTATTAAAGCTAACAACCGCCCGAGCGAGCAAGCGGTAAGCGTGAAGATGTACGATACATTCCTGAAAGCTTACAAGGAGGCTAATCCTTCCGATACGGTTTCCGAGCTGGATCTATTCCAGGAGCATCTACCATACTACGGCAACGAGGCGATTACAGGAACGTTCAAGCAAAACCAAGGCTTCGACTTGACGCCTAGCGAGCAAGCGGCAGCAGAGACAGCGAACCGTCTTCTGGAGCAGTTCCTGGCAGTGGACAAAGTCGTAATTGCATTCCCGCTTTGGAACTATGTTGCTCCTGCACCATTGACCAGCTACATGTCGTACATTGCGCAAGCAGGCAAAACATTCAAGTATACGGCAGAAGGTCCGGTTGGACTTGTCGGCGACAAAAAAGTAGCATTGCTGAATGCTCGCGGCGGCGTATACTCTTCCGGTCCAATGGCTGAGGTGGAGTCCGCTGTTAGACCGCTTCTAGGTGCTTTCGGATTGTTCGGCATTAAACCTGAAGTGGTCGTAATTGAAGGCCATAATCAATTCCAGGACAAAACGGCTGAAATTATCGCAGACGGATTGGCTGAAACAGCTAAGGTTGCGGCATCGTTCTAATTTTGCCTGAACGTACGGACTTCTTTATGCACTCATACACTCAAGATCAAAAAACCGCGATTATCGCGGTTTTTTTGTTGTCCTTTGGTAAAGAATAACTATAGCTATGTTGTTGTTAGACATCTGCGGGCTGCAGACCTATAATAAAAATCAACGAAACACGAGGAGGCTGTTAGATATGAGAAACATGAACATGACAATCGTTCGCTCCAGAAACTCAATATGCTTCGGCCCCTACAGATCTATGCATTCTATTAGCTAAAAAAGACCGTCGTTTGTTGCTCGTATCCATCATGAGCAATGGATTTAACTTATCTTTAAGCTAACAGCCGCAGGAGAGCCGAAATTAGGCTACTGCGGTTTTTTTGATGCTGCCGCAGGAGTATTCCTGCGGTTTTTTCGTGTTTATTTTTAACTAAAAGGAGAAATGAAATGACTACTCAACTTACAGATTATTTGCAAGTATTCGGATGGAATGAACAATGGAGCAATAAAAGCGCCGCCTGCTCCGAAAAGCTCGAAAATACAGCTCCAGCAAGGGTTATCGCCCAATATTCACATGCCTACAAGGTAATCACATCAACTGGTGAACGACTGGCGAATGTATCCGGCCGATTCGAATTTCAAGCAACGGGCAAAGGAGATTTCCCTGCTGTAGGCGACTGGGTTATGGCCGATATGCTGGATGAATCTCCGCCTCGGGCTGTGATTCAAGCTGTCTTGCCCAGACAGTCGTCGATGGCGCGCAAGGTTGCCGGATCGATCCCGGATGAGCAAATTATTGGTGCCAACATGGACTATTTGTTCATTACATTAGCTATGAATGGCGACTTTAATGTACGCAAGCTGGAACGGTATCTGATTGCCGCTTGGGAGAGCGGAGCAACGCCTGTTGTCCTGCTTACGAAGTCGGATCTGTGCGATAATCCCGAGCGGTATATAACAGAGGTGGAGGATGTTGCTCCGGGCGTAGCTGTGCATATGGTTAGTGCTTTGGAGGATCAAGGGAAGGACGCGCTACTGAGCTATTTGAAGCCCGGCAAGACGGTTGCTGTAACGGGTTCCTCGGGAGTCGGCAAGTCGACGCTTCTGAACTGGCTGGCGGAGGATGAATGGCAATCGACTTCAGGCATTCGGGAAAGCGATGCAAGAGGCAGACATACGACGACACACCGCGAGCTGTTCCTGCTTCCAAGCGGCGCGTTGATGATGGATACGCCGGGTATGCGGGAGCTTCAGCTTTGGGATTCCGAGGAAGGCTGGCAGCAAGCTTTTTCAGATATTGAAGACTTGGCTGGCCAATGCCGATTCCGGGACTGTAAGCATGAGGGGGAAGCGGGCTGTGCAGTTCAGGCAGCCATTCGCAGCGGCGAATTGGATGGCGACAGATACAGCAATTACAAGAAAACGGAACGCGAGCTGGCAAGACTAGCCCGGAAGGAGAATTCCACGCTGCGGCAGCGGGACAGGAAGCAATCGGCGTCGAAAACTTCCCGATCGCGCGGCCATAACCGGAGCATGATGGAGGATTGGGGGGACTGATTTCCATTCGAAATGACTCGAAAATAGAGGATTTTTGGAAGAAAAAGACGAATAAGGTTATTTAATCGCTTGGTTATGTCCAATTGTTTGCTTTCATGGCATCAATCAGATAGATCACCAAATCTTGATGAGGAGTGGCCTGACCATGAAGGAAATTATAATCGGAGCGTCCTTCCATTCAGAAGACGACGAAAGCGAGCTAATCGAGCGGGCGCAGAACGGCGACCAGGATGCCTTCAGCGAACTGGTTCGCCGCCATCGAGCGAAAGCCCATAATTAGGCGAAGAGTCTTGCTCAGGATCCGTATCTTGCGGAGGATATTGTACAGGAAGCGCTAATGAAAGCTTTTGTACATCTCGGGACGTTAGTAGATGTCACTCGTTTTCTTCCCTGGCTTCACCGCATTGTGCGCAACCAGGCGATGATGAAGCTGCGGCGAGGCGGACCGTATCGTCATGAGCAGCCCTTCACGAGCCTGGCAAAGCGCTCCTCTTCCAACCAAGTGGACTGGGAAGATGTGGAGAGCATCATGACTTACATGATGAGCGTCAGAATACAGGAGACGGAGTCTGCCTCTAACCCGGAGGAGCAAATCGTCCGCCAGGAGACCATGGAGACGATTCTGAATCTTTTTACCTGTCTTAAGCCGCGGGAACGCGGTATATTCGAAGCGTATTTCTTCCGACAGCTCTCCCCGCAGGAGATTGCGGCTTTGTTCGATATGACCATGAGCAGTGTCTACAAATCGATTGCAAGAACACGGCAGAAGCTTCAGCAAGAGCGTATTCGCGTGTACATACAGGAGCATTTGATCAGGCGAAGAGCCGAGAAAGCCACTTCCTCTAAAATACTTGGACGACCGAATATTTACACTCAGCGGATAGGGGACAGTCATTTTCTTGGTGCGAGACCGTCGGTTACGTATTGCTTATGGGGAATGCTGCAGTATACAAATCAAAAGAACCTGTCGCTTGCGGAAGTGAATGCGTTGACGGGTCAAGCGTTCAGCCTCCATATTATTAAAGAAACCGTACATATCGGAGGTCCGTTCACACTTGTTGGTGAACCATCATTTCTTCAACTGCTTACGAACTTAGGTTTTGAGTTTAAAGTGCTGACTTATCTTCCGGCGCAGCCGAATACCGTTACGGATGTCATTCAAACGGCACAAAGATCGATTGATCGCGGACTTCCGGTTATGGTTTGGGATCTGTTTCATGCGGAATATGGCATGGTTTATGGCTACGATGATCATGAGCAGAAGCTGACTGCGCTCGATAAGCTTCAGGAAGGCGAAGTGCCATATGAGCAAATCGGCAAAGGTAAAACATCGGAGATCGGACTTATCGCCATTCAAGAGGAGCGTCCTGTCGATCGTAAATCCGCGCTGTTGCGTCTGCTGGATGCCGTTCTTGAGCATGGGTATTCGGAGGAATCACGTAATTCGGGCGATGGCGCGCTTGTGCGCGGGTTTGCCGCCTATGATGCATGGATGAAGGCTTTTCGTGGAGACCGGATTGTCCCGTTCTTCAATGCCTACAACGCAGTGGTATACGCAGAGCTTCGCGGCTTCGCCAGGGATTTTCTTCAGGGTCTGTTGGATGAGCCGGATTTTGAACAGGACCGTGAGTTGTTAGAGAGTGCGTGGACTTGCTACAGGTTAACGGCCCATGCGCTGAATGAGCTATCTAACTTATTCCCATTCCCGATGGGCGGTGATCCGAAGAACGAGCAGGCAGTCCAGAAAGCCATCTCCTTGCTCCAACAAGCCAAGGAAGCGGAGCAGGATGGGTTCATCGTATTAGCGAAATGGCGGGATCGGTTGCAAATGCTGATGTACTGATTCATGGTGTTTTTTCAAACGCGTTTCTTCTAATGAGCTGTCCGATCATATACAATAGAGTTAATTGTTGGATCTGTTTAATTATTTCAACTTTAATAGGAGATAGGGGGAAGATGATGAAGATCGTGTCCAGGCTGGCGATGCTGCTCCTAGTTCTTATCACAAGTGTGGGATGTGTCGCCTCTAACTCTTCCAGTGATAGTGTGAAAATTAAAGCGGAATTAGCACCTATTAATGAGGACGCTTTCCTGGCGGACAGCATGCATCAGGACTTGGATGGCGACGGGGAACTGGAGCAGATTCGTATGTACATTGATCCGGCTCCTGTCGAGGACCAGAGTAAGCCGGGCCAATACTTGTGGAATGAACGCCATCATTGGCAGCTGATCGTTAAGCGCGGCGACGATACCTATTTTTTATACAACAATTATTTGAGCGGCAAGCTTAAGTTTTGGATAGAGAACCGCGGCTCCCATAAAGCCATAGTATTGTTGGAGGAAGGCAAGGAGCTGCGCATGGATAGCTTTACATTAAATAATGAGAAAATGTTTGAAAGAAGAATGGATTATCATCAATATGATTCTGTACTCGTGAAGAGCTCCACCACATTCAAATAAATTGTTCGATACACTATCGACAAATTTCTCCAAAAGTGTTACGATATCGTCAATGAATATCTACTAAGTCGATTTCGGAAGCACCGAGCGGATAGGGATTAATTTTCCTATGTGTTTGGTGCTTTTTTGCGTCTATGATGAGCGCTTTGTAGATTTGGTAGAGATTAAATATGAGAGAATTTGCGCTGATGATTGACAATGATGGAACAATATGTCGATATATAAGGGTCAGTGGTTTTCTCTTAGGCGTAACATGCGAGGTTGAGAGCATATATCATTTTAACGATTGGAGTGTATGACATGAAAAAGATGACGTATGTAGTAGCTTTTTTCCTATTAATGAGCGTACTGATGGTTCCCGCTGCAGGTGCCGCAGGCAAGGTGCCGCAAATCAAGATTAACGGAACCGTATTCGTGACACCCGCTGGAGAGCCTCAGCCTTATATTAATAAAGATTATCGCACAATGGGTTCGGTACGTCTGGTCGGTAACGCACTTGGCGTGCTTGATGACCATATCGAGTGGGATGACCAAGCCCGTACGGTGACCATGGAGAAAAACAAGACGGTCATCGTCATTACAGTAGGGCAGCAGGAACTCAGTGTGAATGGTAAGACGGTTACCATGGACACAGTTGCGGAGTTGAAGAACGGACGTGTGTTTATACCGTTGCGTTTTATCGCAGAGTCTCTTGGAGCTAAGATTGATTTTGATGATAAGACGAGGACGGTTTTGATTACGTCGGATGATCCTTCGGTGGGGAAGCATAATTTGAGTGCATTTAAGGAATTGAAGGTTGTCACGAATTTCCCTATTGTACTGGAGGCTGGTGGTTTGAAGTTAACTGTACATGATGCCTATTTATACAAAGCGGACTCAAAGGAAGTAAAAGACTTGCACAATAAGTATAAGTTGCAGTATTTTGACCGTGCAAAGTATATTGTACAGAGCAAAGTCACATTAGAAAACACTTCAAAGAAAGATATTAAGCAGGATGGGGTAGATATTCACCCGAAAGTCGAGTTTTTCTCTGCCACTAATGAAACGTCCGGATTGTTTCTTAGTACTGGATCAATTAAATACGGTTCTATGAACAACACAGAGGTGCTATACGGATGGAAACTTAAACCAGGAGAATCTATAACGAGTACCATTGTTCAAATTGATTTATTTAGTGAGAAACCATTTAGAACTTTAGCTGTTAACTTGAACTATAACAATGTTTCATCAATAGAGACGATAGCGCTTGGAAGTGATTTAGCAAAATGAAGAAAATAGTTAGCATAACTATCTTACTAAGTAGTCTGCCGTCATTATTATTTTTATCACCAACTGCTACTGCCAATACAAACCTACAAAGCACATACCTTATTAAAGAACATTCCTCAGATAACGAGCCGCAAATTGAGATAGTTATGGATTGGCCTTCTGAAGCTGGAACAATAATCCCTTCTGGATATTCATTTAAAGGAAAGGGGAAAATTATTTCATTTACGTCTGATCCGAACACTAGGACTATAAAAGTCGTTTTATCTGGAGAAAAAAGATCAGTTAAAGAGATAGTGAAGGGTTATCAAAATGCATCAGGTGGAAGTGGAGTCAATTTTCATAAATCTCCTGGTAATGCATTCTGCAGATACAGTGACGGTAGAAAGTGGCAGATCAATAGTTTTAGTACAGACACGCATTTCCAATACAGAAAAGATTATTTCCGCGAAGAATCGGCTTCATTGCCAACGTATTCTCCACCCTATGCACAAATGTCCGAAATAGTAGGTTATATGAATATAGACCTGAACAATCATCCGGCAGTTTGGTTAAATAGCAAAGGAGAAACAGTCGATGCAAAAAATGTAAAGAAGAACTCTATTATAATTCCGCCTAAGACTCATACATCTTTAATGAAGTCGTATACTGCTTTAGGATTGAAAGACTATGATCCTAAAAAGCCAAGACTTGCACTTCAATATAAAGCGGAATTTTATGAGTTTTCAGACATAAATCAAATCCCAGCATCAAATCCAGCCTTTTACACGGGCCACGCGCAATGTTACGGTTATCCATTCAGCCTACAATACTATCTTCAAGGGGAAGCTGAATACGATGCATACAGCTACGGCGGTACAATCACATTTAATTACGCCAAAACTGCAACAGCGTATATTACAGGAGAAGTACAATCTGATCCTAATAGCGTTCGCTTCGAGAACAAGGATGTAAAGGTTAAGGTTACCATTAATGCTGAAATATCAGACATTAAAGATACTGGAGCAATTGATTACTACGATGTGTATTTAAACAACGAGCTTGGTGATCAAAAGTTTGAAGCCAAAGCGATTCCTGCAAACAGAAATATGAAAATCAGTAGGACGTTTGATTTTGTCATACCGGCCTCTAGGATGACAAACAAGAACTCACATGATGAAGTGTATGTTGGGCGTGTAAGAGCTTGTTATAAACCTAGTTCCTACTATGTTGATCCTGTAAACGGTAAATGTATGGACACGGGCAAAATTCATGCTTCCACCAATGTGTACAAGGAGAAAGCGCCTGACCCGCCTGTTAAGGGCATGGGGCCTGTCGCCATTATCAATGCGCCAACCGAGGTCATGCTTGGTGACGATATCACGCTTGATGGTACAAGCTCCTACGATCCGGACGGCACAATCGAAAAGTATGTATGGAATACGCCGAATGCGATCGGCATTCTTGTCGATGTTCCCGCTGGAGAAGTCTACTACAACAAACTTGGCCCACAGAAAGTACAGCTTTGTGTTTGGGATAATGACGGTGAACGAGACTGTGCGCAGCATAGTCTAGTCGTTACAGAACCATTCGTTAAGGCCAATATCTTTCAGTCGGGAACGCTTAAAGAAAATCGAAAAGTCACTTTTTCCGAATTTTCTTTTACCTCATCACGTTATCCGGTTGTCGAAAGTAAAACCAAATGGACAATTAAATCGTTGTATGACGATATTCCTCAGAGCATGATCAAGTATAGCGGCAGTTTAAATGGCAGGAGCAGCTTTGATGTGCTATTTAAGCAACCTGGGGATTATATCGTTAGTATCAGTGTCGAAAATACGGCTGGTTACAAGGACACCACTTCGCGCATTGTGACCATTAAACCCGACCTGCCGCCTGTTACGGTCATATCGGCTGAGTCCATGATTGAATACCGGGATCCCAAACATATGAATAGAGCGAAGTTTGTATTAAAAGACAACTCTTATTCACCAGATGGAGACATTGTTGCCTGGGGAAAATGGTATGTGATCTTTGACGCTAATAATGACGGAATATTCAGAGAACAGCGAAAGCTGATTTATGAAGGCGATGTAAAGGAAGTTATCTATTATGCCGATCATGTCGGAAAATATCAATTTCATAAAGAAACGATAGAAGAATTTGGTCAGGAGACTATTCCGGTTTTTGTTACGGCTGATGACCGTCGTCGAAGCCAAACATGGGAATGAAGGAGATCATATGTACAAACCACTTGCCCAAGAGGGCCTGAATAAACGCAGGCCCTTTTCTTTTACACTCATACTGATATGGTTATTAATAATTACGCTTTTTTTGCCTTCCGTAAGCGCGAGCCCTATAGATACAGAGGTCAAGAACTTAGCTCCATTCGTCGACTTCGAAGTGAAGGAAAAGAAGAAAGTAGACGTAATTGTGGATGTAGGCAACACCAAGTATAAAAAGAATGAGGTGCAGAGTCGGGTGAACGAGTTGCTCATCCCAGCCCTGCAAGCATCTGGCGTCGATTATAACGTCATAGTCGACGAGTCTAACGAAGGGAATAATGCTATCTATTTTACAGGTAGTAATGGACAGCCTGGTAGTCGCACTTCGGATTTATATAAATACGATTTGATTACGGATGAAACTTCTTTAGTCGTAGCAGGAGCCGTAGAAGCTGGAGGCATGGTTTTACCTAATGGTTTGATCCTAATAAACTATCATCAGGGTTATATGGGGGTACTAGATCCTCAAAGTAAATTTTTTAATTCCGTACCCAATACGACAGAATCTTATGGCGATTGGGTAGTTGCACCGGATGGTAATATCTATGTTTTAACCGGCGGTCATCCGATTTGGTCAGGAACCTATCGTATAAATTGGCAAAATTATAAAGTTGATCCGAATGCTAGTTACAATAAAGTCACTTTTCCGGACTCTGAGAGGATAGTCTCTCAGTCACCATCTGAAAATTCAAAGAACCTAATTATGGGCAAAAACAATTATTATTATCAGTATCACTTCTGGAACGAAACGAGTAAAAGCTTATATGTTCTAAAAAACTACCGGACACCACAACAGCAACAGATATCTTTAGGAAGTTCGAATGTAGATAAATCGATGCAGCTATCGCGCGATGGTTTATTTTTTTGGTCGGTAAAAACACCGGGAAATTCATCATCCACGTACGATATATGGGTTTACAACCAAGAAGATGATTCTAAGACCAAGATTCTAGAGAAATTGCCTTATATCTATGATTTTCGGGCTCTGGATGATGGTCGGTTATTATTGATGTGGCCAAAAGAGGTGTTTGTTGACTTCACCAGAACATATTGGATTATGGAGGATGTTTACGATCCCAACTCTCTTCGTCCAATTTCGTTTCAGTATCCTGGTTCATCCAACATAGTAAGTATAAACAGTATCCAAGGCTCAAATGTTATTTACAGCCATGGGGATGATAGAACCGGTTACGGCCTTAGAATACTAAATGTGGATACAGGTGAGGAAAAGAAAATTGCTAACTTTAGACTCAATAGTATTCTGAGATATCCTCATTGGTACAATTCGAACACTCGTACGATCCAAGATATTATCGCTGAAGCTCCATTGCGGCCTGATGCTGAAAAAATTTATGTGCGTGTAGACGATATTTCGCTGAACACCATTGCCCGAGCAAGTGGCATGGGCGAAATTGCGGCATTGCTCACGCAACACAATATGTCCTTCATCGGACTTGGTACAACATCCAATCAGGATCAAATCTATAGGCTGCTGGAGAACATCGGCCACAACGGAACCTTTTTGAATAACGGGAACTTGAAAACGGCTTTCTCCGATCTCAGCAGCTTCATCACCGACCGGAGAGAAGTCAACTTGCATGTGATTATCGGTGACACGCCTTATACCGAGCAGGAGATCCGCAATCGATTCAACCAACGCCTAATTGACCTGCGGCTTGCGAACATTCGCGTGAACATGCAGGTCATCAAGGCAGATCGGAAGAACCTGCAGGAGCTGCTATACCTGGCTCATTGGGATTACAACAAGAACAACTATATTGCCTATGTCCATAGTCCGTTGATGCCAGCTCTGGACGATGAACTGGTCTATGACGATACAATTACAACATTGAAAGAGTATAACGCTCACTTCTTAGGCATTGGCAGCATGACGAATCGAACGACTCTCAATAACATCGTCGCTTCTAACAACAAATTGGGAGCCTTCTATGACAACATTAATTTAGTTTCTGCTGTCACGAGCACGATGAACTACATCAAGAGTACGGCGATTACGAATGTGAAAAAGCTAACTAACTATATCGTACTGAATGCAGATCCAGTCACAGGGGAGTATTCATCAGAAATTACCGTTCAGACGTATTACGAGGATGCCGAATCCGATCCGAAGCGAACGGAACGCTGGCGAACCACGCATGACCCGAATATTTACGAGAACAACATGGGGATGCTCGAAGGGACAGGCCAATATACGCTGGAGCCGATCAAGTATTTTACGAAGGTCGGCATGTATGAAATCGTAGCCCAAGTACAAGACAATCCCTCTACGAATCCGCTATTTGATGAATATCGTCAGTGGAGCAAGGATTCACTTTCGCGAATGGTTGTGTACGTGCATCGTGCGCCTGTAGCCGACTTCAAGGCCATAGTCGATCCAACTCGCAAGCTAACGGTTACAGACCTATCCTATGACCTTGATCGTTATTCTTATCCCGATCGAGGCGTTATTCAAAAGGTATGGAAGTGGAAGCGCGTAGACGATGCCGGTTGGACAGACGGCCAAGCGCCAAGCGTGCTAAATCCGAACACAGACTATCTTATTTCCTTAAGAGTCAAGGACTTGGACGGCGCGTGGTCGCCGGAGACGATTCGTTTCGTATCCACGAATCCATTTAACAGGCCGCCGGTTGCGCTCTTTACGATCGACAACAAAACAATATCCTTAAACGGTACGGCGACGTTCTTGGACCAATCTTATGACCCGGACAACGATCCGATCGGGCAAAGGGTATGGACGGTGAAGAAAGGCAGCGTACAGCTTTATCAGGGTTCCAACAAACCGTCAAGCACGCTCATTAAACAGTATGCAGCGCAGCAAGGTTTACCGGCTCTTGGCAAATACACCATCACGCTCCGCGTAAAGGATCACCCGCGCGTGGCAGAGCCTTTGTGGTCTAATACACATACGGACTTTATGGATATTGTGAACGATCCGCCAATTGCACAGTTCGATCCGCTAGAGCCGGTTTATCGGGACGATCTGAACAGGGCCTTTAACCGAACGGTTAACCCGGACCGGGACGGCGATCCTGTCAGCTATCAATGGACGCTCATTTATGGCTCTAAGGAATTTGCAATGGGAACAACCAAGGACTTGTCATTCCGGATCCGCGATCGAGGACTTGGCAAAGCGGCGGTCGGCACATGGATGCTTCAGCTCAAAGCTTCCGACCCGCATGGAGCTTCGACCTACGAAACCCATTCCTTCGATGTGCTCAACCATGCACCGGTATCGGCCATAACGAGCGGCACCTGGACAGGCTATATCTATGAGCCTTATACGTACACGGCTACACGAACAGATAAGGACACGGAAGACGTTGCCAGCCTGAAGTCTTACTGGAAGCTTACGGCACCAGACGGCCAGATTCGATCGTTTGATAAGCAAAATATATCGATCACTTTTGAGCAAAAAGGTAAGTACCTGCTTGAGAATTGGGCAATCGATCAACTGGGCGCGGTGAGTGAAATTGAATCGAGAGAAATCCATATCGTCAATCAAAAGCCGATCCCTGGATTTACAATGATGCCAACGCCTGCCTTTATCGATACGATTGTAAGGATTACCAGCACAGCAACGGATATGGATGGTTATATTGACAAGCATCAATACTTTGTAACGCCGCCAAATGGTGCACAGGGGCCCTATACGCAGCTGGCCGACTTTGATCGCGTCTTTGCCTCAATCGGACAATGGCATATTCGTCAAATTGTTACAGACAATGATGGAGCGACTGCAGAGATTACACTAAACTTAATGGTTCATAATCGACCGCCAAGCGTTGTGATCACAACGCCAAGCGGCGCAACAAACGCGACAGCCACCGAGTTCAATACTTTAACGCCACGTATCATTTGGCAGATGAGCGATCCGGACGGCCATACCGGACAACGGTATCGATTGCAGATCAAGCGCGAGAATGGAGCGCTCATCTATGATACTCAATCGGTTACGGCGTCGAGGAATTACCATGACGTACCATCAAGTGCAGGGCTTGCAGAACATACAAGATACCGGGCAGAGGTGCAAGTGTATGACGGATATGATTGGAGCCCATATTCAGCGCCAAAATACTTCTATATCGTATTGAACCGACCGCCGACAGGCGATTTCGATTGGTCACCTCAGCCTATCTATGAAGGAGATACGGTGACTTTCAAAACTAATGTCAGCGATGAAGACAAGGATGTATTGTCCATTCAGTACGAGCTCACCAGTCCCTCAGGCACTAAGCTTCCTTACAGCTATACCTTCAATCATCCTTATCCTGCTAACGGGCCTGTTGTACGATTAAACCAGCTCGGGACTTGGTCGATGAAGTTAACAGTTAGCGACGGGAAAGCAGCTCCTGTCATCGTTACGAAAACATTACAAGTATTGCCGCTAGGCGTTACCGGGGCGGTGAAGCATACGGAACTGTGGAATGAGCATCGCCAAGCCTTTAATATGAAGCAATCCGGCAATAAGGAGTCGCCGCGCGGTTACCATGTATTCTGGGCAGGAGAGAAGTTTATTCTCGAAGCGGGCACGACAGCTACGGGAACAGCCACAAGAGCGGAACGCGTTGAGGTAACGATGGGTACGTTCCGGACAGAGCTGAGGGCATCCGGGAATATCCATGCCAGATGGAAAGGCGAACTATGGGATTCAACCTTCGAGAACCTGCCGGACGGCACGCTAACTTTCGTTTTTATGGCACATTACAACAATGGAACGGTGAAGAGAGAGGAGATTGACGTCCAAATCGGGGGCAATATGAATGGCTATCTCCAAGTTCATCGTGTAAAGTGATGGGCACATGCTCATTCTAAGGTTTGATACCGCCGCTCAAAAAATTAGCTATTAAGTTAGCCTGCACAACTATATGATCACGTCAACATAAGAAGCCCCGCTTGAATAGCGGGTTTCAATGTCCTTGGGATGGGTATTCTTGTCTGCATTCATTTGAACAGTTTATTCAGTTTGAACTATAATGGACAGTACACACCTGATCGAATGACCATGCTGCATGGGAATGACAACATCATACGCGTATGTGAGCGAGAAGAGGACGGTTGGCTTATGTTTCTAAGAAGAGAAAGTTTACGGGAGTATATGAGGCTGTATCCGGTGATCAGCATCATTATTGTAATTAATCTGGTTATGTTTGGCCTATTGGAATTGTCGGGAGGCTCTACGCAAGTCGAGACGCTGTACCGATTCGGCGCAATGTTCGGCGGAGGGGCGATAGAGCCGGAGCTATGGCGCTACATCACCTCGATGTTTCTGCACATTGGCTTTATGCATTTGCTTATGAACAGCTTCTCGCTATACGTTTTTGCGGCACCGCTGGAGAGGATGCTGGGTGTGTGGAAATTCGCCGTGCTCTACTTGGCCTCCGGTATTGTAGGCAATATCTTCAGTTATTTCCTGCATCATGATTTGTATATCGGGGCGGGGGCATCGGGAGGAATCTATGGCATCTACGGCGCGTACTTGTTCCTGTCGCTCTTCAGAAAAGATGTACTGGATGCGGATAGCTCCAAGACGGTCACGATTATTCTTATTGTCGGTATTGTATACTCCATAATTGTACCGAATGTGGATTTGTATGCCCATGTGGGGGGATTCGTTGGCGGATTCGTATTCATGGCGATTCTTAGTACAATTATTAAAAGAAGAGCAAGGCGTAATGGCATGTAACAAGCAGGGCAGCCTGCATTTATTTTCAGAGAGAGCCGCATGTATGACGTTGCGGTTCTTAAAAACAAGGAGCTCCAAGCGCAAGCGCGCAAGGAGCTCCTTGTTTTCGTTGTCACGACAGATGCTATTGCAAATAATGATGTTCCTCGGAAATTTCACTTAACGCGATACCGGCATCGCGTCCGGTTGTGCTGCCGAGCGACAGATCGCCAAGCGTAATAATACCAACCAGATTGCCGTCTTCCACCACAGGGAGCCTGCGAATTTGATGCTGAGCCATCAAATCTGCTGCAGCTTCTGCATCTTGATCCGGCGAGATGGTAATCAAAGAACCGCTCATGACGTCCTGCACCGGACAGGAGCCCGGACGTTTCTGCGCATACCCCCGAAGCACCAAGTCACGGTCAGTTACGACTCCGATAATTTTCTTGTGGTCTTCTGTCTCGACGACCGGTACGAATCCGGTATCATTCTCAGCCATTATGACTGCAATTTCATGGACATTGTCTTGCAGGGTTACCGTTTTACATTCGGTAGACATTAAATCCCGTACAGCTTTCATGAACATAGCTCCTTTGTTTCGATTCAACTATTGAGACATCCATGATCCCCCAATGGCAATAGGGTGCATCAGGAACGCTCATATTATCCTTCGAGGTACAAGTAGATAAGCTTAATGTCCGCGCTTTCCATGTTTATTGAAATGCACAGGAATTACTTCTAAACATAGGAAATAAATGTTGATCATCTTGGAAACGCATACATTTTCCGTAGAAATGCTTCTATAGCTTCGACGAATCCATTTCTATAATGAAAATGTATGGCAAGCAAGGCGGTGCCTGCTACTTGTCTGAAGGGAGGAGGAGAAGGATGGATATAGCGATACCGTGAACCCAATAAGTTGTAATCGCTTTCAAACCTAGACATAGGCTTCACCCTTTCTCGCATCTAAAAAAATGGAGGAGGAATAAAATGCGGACCAAGTATGTTGCATGGTCGCTTGTTGCAGCCTTGCTATTAACAACATTGTTCCAATCGATTGGACCGGGCGAACCGGCGGAAGCAGCAGGAGGGCCTAATCTGACGCTAGGCAAAAACATAACGGCAAGCGGCCAATCTCAAACCTATAGCCCGAATCATGTAAAAGACAGCAATCAAGGGACGTATTGGGAAAGTACGAATAACGCATTCCCGCAATGGATTCAAGTGGACCTCGGAGCAAGCACAAGCATCGATCAGATTGTGCTGAAGCTTCCGGCGAACTGGGAGACACGGACGCAGACGCTCGCCATTCAAGGCAGCACGAATGGATCGACCTATTCGACGCTCGTCGGTTCTTCGAACTATGTGTTTAATCCGTCTGTAGCGGGCAACTCCGTTACGATCAACTTTGATGCCACAAGCACACGGTATGTCCGCCTGCAAGTGACGAACAATTCAGGCTGGCCTGCGGCACAGCTATCCGAATTCGAAATCTATGGCGCAAGCGGACCGACACCAACGCCTACTGCGACTCCGCAGCCGACAGGCTCGTATCAAGCGGAAGCGGCTGCCTTATCCGGCGGAGCCAAAGTGAATACGGATCATACCGGTTACTCCGGAACGGGTTTCGTCGACGGCTATTGGACTCAAGGGGCGTCTACAACCTTTACCGTTCAAGCGCAAGCGGGCGGCAATCATAATGTGACGCTGAAATACGCCAATGCGAGCGGCAGCGACAAGACGCTTAGTCTCTATGTGAACGGCACGAAGCTGCGGCAAACCAGCCTGCCTAATCTCGCCAACTGGGATACATGGGGCAACAAGGTGGAGAGCGTCAATCTGAATGCAGGAACGAACACCATCGCATACAAATATGATTCAGGCGATTCCGGCAACGTTAATCTTGATCAAATTACTGTAGAGGCGGCCAGCTCAACGCCAACTCCGACATCCACGCCAACGCCAACACCGACACCAACACCGACACCAACACCGACACCAACACCAACACCAACAATAACACCGACTATAACGCCAACCGCGACGCCAACGCCGCCTCCGGGCAGCAATATTGCGATCGGCAAGTCCATTACTGCATCCTCCAGCACATTCACATTTGTGGCTGCTAATGCCAATGACAACAGCACCGACACGTATTGGGAGGGAGGCAGCAATCCAAGTACGCTGACGCTTGACTTGGGAGCGAACCATGACATTACGTCCATTGTGCTTAAGTTGAATCCATCGACGGCATGGAGCTCGCGCAACCAGACGATTCAAGTACTGGGACATAACCAGGCTGCTACGACGTTCAGCAATCTGGTATCGGCTCAGTCTTATTCATTTAACCCTGCGACCGGCAATACAGTGACGATTCCGGTTACAGCAACCGTGAAGCGTCTGCAATTGAACTTCACGGCGAATTCCGGCGCGCCAGCCGGACAAGTGGCTGAATTCCAGGTTTTCGGTACAGCATCAGCGAACCCGGACCTGGTTATTACGGGCATGTCCTGGTCGCCGGCATCTCCGATTGAGACCAATGCCATTACGCTAAATGCTACAGTCAAAAACAACGGCACAGCTCCTTCGGGAGCCACGACTGTGAATTTCTACCTGAACAACACACTAGCGGGCTCTGCGCCAGTTAGCGGGCTTGCAGCAGGGGCATCGACCACGGTGTCGCTGAATGCAGGCAATCGGACTGCGGCATCTTATTCCGTTCATGCGAAGGTGGATGAGAACAATTCAGTCATCGAACTGAATGAATCCAATAACAGCTACACTCATTCTACACCGCTTGTAGTTGCGCCAGTCGCGAGCTCCGATCTGGTCGGTACGGTATCCTGGACGCCAAGCAATCCGGTAGCGGGCAATACTGTGTCATTGACTGTCAATTTGAAGAACCAAGGCAATATGGCTTCAACTGGCGGCGCCCATGGCATTACAGTAGCCCTGAAAAATCCGGCGGGTTCCACACTTCAAACGTTTAGCGGATCTTATAACGGCGTACTTGCTGCAGGTGCATCCGCAAACGTGACATTGCCCGGGACTTGGACAGCAACACCAGGCAACTATACATTGACCACTACGATTGCAGCCGATGGTAATGAATTGCCAATTAAACAATCCAATAATGTCAGCAACACGAACCTGGTTGTCTACTCCCAGCGCGGAGCCAGCATGCCATATACCCGTTACGACACGGATGACGCCACGAGAGGCGGCGGAGCTGCTTTGCAATCCGCGCCTACATTCGATCAAGCGTTGACCGCATCGGAAGCTTCGGGGCAACGTTATATCTCCCTTCCATCGAACGGCTCCTATGCTCAGTGGACGATTCGGCCGGGAGAGGGCGGGGACGGCGTAACGATGAGATTCACGATGCCGGATTCGGCTAATGGCATGGGCTTGAACGGATCGCTGGATGTGTATGTCAATGGTGTCAAAGCCAAGACGGTGCCGCTCACATCTTATTACAGCTGGCAATACTTCTCCAGCGATCATCCGGCCGATACGCCGGCTGGCGGCCGTCCGCTCTTCCGGTTCGACGAGGTTCACTGGAAGATGGATACGCCTTTGCAGCCGGGAGACACCATTCGCATTCAGAAATCCAATGCTGACAGTCTGGAGTACGGCGTAGACTTCCTGGAGATCGAATCCGTACCGACGGCTATTGCCCGACCGGCAAATTCGGTATCCGTTACCGACTTCGGTGCGGTCGCGAATGACGGCCAAGACGATCTTGCAGCATTCGAAGCTGCAGTGGAGGCGGCTGTCTCATCCGGCAAAATCCTGTACATTCCTGCCGGTACGTTCCATCTGGGCAATATGTGGAAGGTAGGTAGCGTAGCCAACAAAATCAATAACATCACCATTATGGGTGCGGGCATCTGGCATACGAATATCCAGTTTACGAACCCGAATCAGGCATCAGGCGGCATTTCATTCCGCGTGACTGGCCAGCTGGATTTCAGCCACATTTATATGAACTCCAATCTGCGCTCACGTTATGGGGAGCAAGCGATCTACAAGGGCTTCATGGATAACTTCGGCACCAACTCCAAGGTGCACAACGTATGGGTAGAGCATTTTGAATGCGGCTTCTGGGTAGGCGATTATGCTCATACACCGGCAATTATAGCAAGCGGTCTGATTATCGAGAACAGTCGTATCCGCAACAACCTAGCGGACGGGGTTAACTTCGCGCAAGGCACCAGCAATTCCACTGTACGCAACAGCAGCATTCGCAATAACGGCGATGACGGTCTGGCTGTATGGACGAGTAACGTAAATGCTGCGCCTGCAGGCGTGAACAACACGTTCTCCTACAATACAATCGAGAACAACTGGCGTGCAGCGGCTATCGCTTTCTTCGGCGGCAGCGGTCACAAAGCGACCCATAATCTGATCGTCGACACGGTCGGCGGCTCAGCGATCCGAATGAATACGGTATTCCCGGGGTATCACTTCCAGAACAATACCGGTATTCTGTTCTCGGATACGACCATTATTAACAGCGGCACCAGCAAAGATCTATACAATGGCGAACGCGGGGCGATCGATCTGGAAGCGTCCAATGATCCGATCAAAAACGTGACGTTCACGAACATCGATATCCTCAACACGCAGCGCAGCGCTATTCAGTTTGGCTACGGCGGCGGCTTCGAGAATATCGTATTCAACAATATTAATATTAACGGCACTGGCAAGGACGGCATCTTGACCTCGCGCTTCACGTCACCGCATCCTGGTGCTGCCATCTACACGTATACAGGCAATGGCTCCGCAACATTCAATAACTTGACGACGAATGACATTGCGCATCCGAACGTGTACTTGATTCAAAACGGATTCAATCTGACCATTCAGTAATCAAGCGGGAACGGAAAGAGGAAGGGCTCATCAGAGCCCTTCCTCTTTCGATTGTATGGGAAGCTATATTCTCTTACCGGACTATGGTTAAATGAAAGTAACCGCTATTGTCGTCATTCTGTTTCTCGCGGCAGATGAAGAGACGATAGCATTCATCAAGCAATACGTTAAGGAGAAGACTTATGATTCGATTATTATCACCCGAGGAGATGGATGCCATCTTGGCTGTCATGGACAGAGAGAGGCACTTTTTATACTACTCTTATCTTACTGCGCGCAGAGCACGTACGGTTCAAGTTGGTCATTACTCCGCGAATGGAGAACTGCTAGGCGTGCTGGCTTATTTGAGAGGCATGCCCTTTCATGCCTTTTCCGTCTATCCGGTGCATGAATCCTTCCGATTGAAGCCGCTTATGATCGACATGTTAGAGAGGTTGAAGTTGCCGCAAGAGGCGGTCGGGAGTTGTATGGTGAATGCGGAAGACAAGCACTTGTTGGAAGAGCAGCTGGAAATCATAAGCCCCGCTACTCCGATTATACTGATGAAGCATCGTCACCCGGAGGCGCTTCCGCCGGTTGATGAGCAAGTTGTTCGTCTTGAGCCGGAGAGCTACAACCGGATCGAATCGAGGCTGGCTGAATGGAACACGATGGCATTTACCAGGGAAGAGCTGCAGTATCCTTTTTACGGTATATGGGCGGGTCAGGAGCTTATCGCTCTGGGGGGCTATCATATTTACTCAGAGGACTATGTGGAACTGGGCAATATCGGCACGGATGCGAGCTGGCGAAATCGTGGATATGGCAGGAAGATATGCGCACAGCTGACACGTACGGGCTACGCGATTAGCGAGCACATTTATTTGAACGTTGTCGAGGATAATAAAACCGCGATTCGCCTATACCAATCCTTGGGATATGAGACCGTATGCCATCAATACATCGTACCATTTAAGCTGTAAACGATAGAAAGTGGAGAAAAGTCAGTATCCGTAGAAGCAGAGCCTCGGCTACCTTTGTTACTGCCATGTCATCTGGATATTCACAGCGGGAATGGACAAGCTATTGCCAAATGAAGCCAGATGAAAGGCGGGCATCAGCAAATGGGCAGCGGTCTTCTCCAACCATTCCCCAAGCGAAGGCAAAGGGAACGGTATAAAGGCATATTTTTCATATTGGGGCTGAATGCAGCAACGGATTCCTTTGCGGTGGGGCTGTACGAAGGTCGCACAATCGTACCGATGGGAGCCTTCCTTCGTGGCTTGAATGCAAGGGACAAAGAAACATTGAGGCAGACCATTCAGCAAAATCAAATTCAGTCTGAAGGAGCGTTCATAGCTGTCGCACCGGCCATCTGTGTCGAGTTATCCTTCCAGACCGTCGAGCAGCGCGAGCTGATCGATCCGGCTTTTATCTCGTTTCAGCTGGCCGTACCTTCTGCGGAATGCACTTGGGATAAGCTCATCAGGGATAATACGATCGTCCACTCCGAGGTTCGGATTACGCATCCCGAGAAGCTGGTATGGAAGGAGCTTCATATCGACAAAGAGGGCTATCTTGCCTATCTCATTCAAATCTCGCCTTATATGCTGCCGTTTCTGCAGAACCGGACATTAACGCTAATCCGCTATCCGCAAGGGATACCGGGGGAATCGTTTTTCCAGAAGGATTGCCCTGATTATGCGCCTTCCTTCATTGCTACCGAGCGAGAAGGCGACAAATCGTATATCGTCTGCAATGATTTGTCCACGTTATGCTGGCTTGGCAATCAACTGGCGATCGAATATCATATTCCGTTTCAAGCGATTGGAAACGATCGCCCGCTAGAAATTGTGCTTGATCTGGACCCGCCAAGCCGTGAGAAGTTCCAGTTGGCGGTGAAAGCGGCTACGGAGATGAAACGCATTTTCGATTCGTTCGGAATTATCAGCTTTCCCAAGATTTCAGGCGGAAAAGGTCTGCAAATTCATATCCCGGTATCATCGAACAGCCAGTTGACGTATGACGATGCCAGAGTGTTTACGTCCTTTTTAGCGAATTATTTGGTCGAGCAGTTTCCGGACGATTTTACCATTGAGCGATTGAAGAAGAACCGGGGCGGAAGATTGTACATCGACTACATTCAGCATGCTGCGGGCAAAACGATCATCAGTCCTTACTCGACGCGCGGGAACGAAGATGCGACTGTCGCCACACCGCTTTATTGGGAGGAGGTTAATGAGCAGTTATCGGTACGAACCTTTAATATTCCGTATGTTCTGGATCGACTTACTCGCGTAGCCTGTCCGATGAGCGATTTTTTCAAGCAGGAGAACAAAGGACTCGAACAGGTCATTGCCAAGCTGAAGGAGCGGAGCATCGTCCGCTCATGACGGTCTGCCGGATGGGGATGAAACCTCTAATCTTGCATGCCAACCGCAAGTATTGCGGTTTTTTGGTATGCCATGCAGCAGGATATCGCTGAACTTCTGTGCAACAATGATCGCCAATCGAGTATAATGGGTTAAAAATCTTAGTCGGGTGACGGTATGAAAAATATTATTTTTACAGGGGGCGGGTCTGCGGGCCACGTCACTGTGAACATCGCTTTAATACCGAAGCTTGCGGAGAAGGGCTGGTCTACAACCTATATCGGGTCGAGTGACGGCATTGAAAGACGGCTTGTCTCCGAGCTTCCGCAGGTCAGCTATTATCCTATATCCACAGGCAAGCTTAGAAGGTATCTATCCTGGCAAAACGTGAAGGACCCGTTCCGAGTAGTCAAAGGTATCTTCCAAGCCTACCGGATTATAAAACAGGAAAAGCCCGATGTTGTGTTCTCCAAAGGCGGGTTCGTCTCCGTGCCGGTTGTCATGGCGGCATGGATGAATAAAGTACCTGTGATTATTCATGAATCTGATATTACCCCGGGACTTGCGAACAGGCTGGCCAGCCCGTTCGCTACGGTCATATGCACGACCTTTCCGGAGACTGCGCAGGCGATCGGAGAGAAGAAGAGCCGTTATGTAGGAGCTGTAATCCGCGAGAGTTTAAAGAAAGGCTGCGCGGAGCGCGGACGGTCGTTCACCGGACTGCCGGATAACGGTAAGCCGTCGCTTCTAATTATGGGCGGGAGTCTGGGGGCCCGGCGAATCAATGAAGCTGTGCGCCAAGCCTTGCCAGAGCTAACGAAGGCGTATCAGATCATTCATATATGCGGGAAGGGCCAACTGGATCAGAAGGTTGTGAGTTCGGAGTATCGCCAATATGAATATGTGAATGAGCAACTGCCCGATATATTGGCCATGAGCGATTTTGTTATTTCGCGGGCAGGCTCCAATTCGATCTTTGAGTTTCTATCTTTAAGGAAGCCGATGCTTCTTATTCCGCTTACCAAGCAACAGAGCAGAGGCGATCAGCTTCTGAATGCGGCATCGTTCGAGCGAAGCGGGTATTGCAAAGTGCTGCTTGAAGAGAAACTAAATTCGGAATCGCTGCTGGCATCCGTGCAAGACATCTCCCGCAACAAACAAACCTATCTACGCAGCATGAATCGCTATGATGCACAAGATGCGTTGACGACCGTCTATAAGATCATTATTGAGACCGCAAAAGGCTAACAGAGGGCAATCATACGAAGCCCCTCGATCATTCTGTCGTGCGGCTTGACGGTTCCATTCGCTTCATGTAAAGTAATGTGAATTAACTTGGGATTGAGGAAGCATTGGAGCATGCCCGAAATGTAGTGTCCCTTGGCAACGGGTATTGAGAAGGGCAGTTCTCTCTTCTAGGTCATAAGCCCTGACTTCTGGAATGGAAGCAAGTCGCAAATTCCGCCCTATTCGTCGTCCCATCCTGCAATGAACCGCGAGTGATCGCGGTTTTTTTGATTGCGAATGAAAGGGGATCGTCTGTTGCGTCTGTTATTAGGTATAATAGGAGACATATAAGTTCATGGCATACGCACGAAAAGAGGAGGCCTATTCTTTGACTCTGCAGCAGTTGAAATATGTGATAGAAGTGGCCAATCGAGGCTCCATTAATGAAGCGGCCAAGCGGCTGTTCATCTCCCAGCCCAGCTTGTCCAATGCGATTAAGGATCTGGAAGAGGAAATGAACATTTCGATCTTCGAGCGTACCAATAAAGGCATCTCGCTCTCCAAGGAAGGCGCGGAATTTCTCAGCTATGCCCGGCAGGTGGTGGAGCAAGCCGAATTGCTAGAGAGCCGCTATCTGAATGCGAAGCCTTCTCCGCAGCACTTCTCGGTATCCACCCAGCACTATGCCTTTGCTGTTAATGCATTCGTAAGCTTGGTGCAGGAGTACGGCCAGGACGAATACGAGCTGGCTCTGCGCGAGACCAAAACCTATGAGATTATCGAGGACGTCAAGAGCATGCGCAGCGAGATCGGCATTCTGTATTTGAATGAGTTTAACGGGAAAGTAATCAACAAGCTGCTGAAGTCGGCCAATCTTCAGTTCACCAGCCTGTTCACGGCGAAGCCGCATATTTTTGTCAGCATTAAAAATCCGTTAGCAAAACAATCCAGCGTTAAAATAGAAGATCTGCAGCCTTACCCGAATCTGTCATTCGATCAAGGCGAATATAACTCGTTCCACTTTTCCGAGGAAATTCTAAGTACACTGATTCATAAGAAGAGCATTCGGGTGAACGACAGGGCGACGCTGTTCAACCTTCTCATTGGCTTGAACGGATATACGATCTCTACAGGCGTGCTCAGCTCCGATCTGAATGGCAACGAGATTATCCCGGTCCCGCTGGATGTCAATGAAAGCATTAATGTAGGTTGGATATCCCATAAGAACGTAGCTTTGTCCAAGCTAGGCACGTCATATGTCGAGGCGCTGAAGCAAGCAATAGGGCAATAGCCATTCGCTAACGGGGCTGTCAACCCCTATGCGCTTTGTTATAGCTATTGGCTATAACTAGTCATAGTATAATCCAGTTATGCTATATCCATAAATCCATGTTATCTTTCTTGTAACAATTCATTTAGGGGTGTTGCGAGAATGGTGAAGAGCAGTGTATTGGGATATCCGCGCATCGGAGCGGATCGTGAGTGGAAGAAGGCGCTTGAGGCATTCTGGGGAGGCAAGCTGGAGGAATCGGCATTCGAGAGCCAGCTTCAAGATATCCGGTTGAATCACCTGCGCAAGCAGAAGGAACAAGGCATCGACCTTATTCCAGTAAATGACTTCAGCTATTATGATCATATCCTGGATACAGCGGCAATGTTCGGCATTGTGCCGAAGAGATTCCCTTACGAGGGCGGCGCTGTACCGCTTTCGGTATACTACGGCATGGCTCGTGGTACGAAGGAAGCGACTGCAAGTGAAATGACGAAATGGTTCAATACGAACTATCATTATATTGTGCCTGAGCTGGATGGCGCTACGCCTGCCCTGACGGAGAACAAGCCGCTGAACGCTTACCGTGAAGCGAAGGAGAAGCTGGGCATTGAAGGCAAGCCGGTCATTGTAGGCCCGCTTACCTTCCTGAAGCTGTCGAAAGGTTATGAAGCTTCCGAGACAGACGCATGGTTGGATCGCTTGGTTCCGCTGTATCTGCAAGTTCTGACAGAGCTGGCGCAGGAAGGCGTACAGTGGGTTCAGATCGATGAGCCGATTCTGGTTACAAATGTGGATGAGGCGGATATTCAGCGTCTTAGCAGCATTTATGAGACGATCAACAGGGCTGTTCCTGGTTTGAACATTTTGCTGCAAACCTACTTCGAATCGGTCGACAACTATGAAGCGATCGTTCAGCTTCCGGTTCAAGGCATTGGCCTTGACTTCGTGCACGGCTTGAAGGGCAATCTTGCAGCGATCAAGCAGTTCGGCTTCCCGTCGGACAAGGTGCTGGGTGCCGGCATTATCGACGGCCGCGGCATTTGGAAAGCGTCGCTTCGCGAGAAGCTGGCACTGGCACAGGAGCTGGCTGGACTCGTGTCCCCAGACCGATTGATCGTACAATCCTCTTGCAGCTTGCTGCATGTGCCGGTAACGGTAAGCAAGGAAGCGAAGCTTCTGCCTGAGCTGAAAGGCGCCCTTGCTTTTGCAGACGAGAAGCTAGTCGAGCTTGTATTGCTGACGAAAGCTTTGACTTCCGGAGAAGCTTCAATTGCCGGGGAAATCGCACAATGCGACAAAGATTTACTTGCCCTTAGTGAGTCCAGCCAGCGCAACCGCAATGATGTGAAGCAAGCAGTTGCGGCCATTAGCGCAGGCGAGCCAAGCCGTGTGCCGTTCGCGGAGCGTCATGTTGCGCAGCAGAACAAGTGGCAGCTTCCTATTCTGCCTACGACAACGATCGGCAGCTTCCCGCAATCCGCAGAGGTTCGCAAAGCTCGTCAGCTGTGGCGTAAGGGAGAATGGAGCGAGGCTCAATACGAAGCATTTATCCAAGAGCAAATCGACCTTTGGATTAAGCTTCAAGAGGAAATCGGACTTGACGTTCTGGTGCACGGCGAGTTTGAGCGTACAGATATGGTAGAATTCTTCGGTGAGAAGCTGGCCGGCTTTGCGTTCACGCAATATGGCTGGGTTCAATCCTATGGCTCCCGCTGCGTGAAGCCGCCAATCATCTTCGGTGATGTGGCATTCGAGCAAGCGATGACCGTTGAAGAGACGAAGTATGCGCAATCGAAGACAGCGCGCCCTGTCAAAGGCATGCTTACAGGTCCGATTACGATCATGAACTGGTCGTTCGTACGAGACGATATTACACGCGAGCAGATTGCTTATCAGCTGGCTTATGCGCTTAGACAAGAAGTAGAAGCGCTTGAGCAAGCAGGCATCGGCATGATCCAGGTGGATGAGCCGGCTGTCCGTGAAGGCTTGCCGCTGAAAGAAGAGGATCAGGCCGCTTACTTGGCATGGTCGGTCAAGGCATTCCGCTTGACGACGGCTACAGTACAGCCTGAGACACAAATTCATACGCATATGTGCTATTGCGAATTCCATGACATGATCGGTTCTATCGAAGCGATGGATGCGGACGTTATCTCCATCGAGACTTCCCGCAGCCATGGCGAGCTGATTCACAGCTTCGAGGAGAACACGTATGAGCTGGGCATCGGTCTTGGCGTATACGACATTCACAGCCCGCGCGTTCCTGGTGTTGGCGAGATGACCAATATGATCGACCGCGCGCTGCGCGTACTTGATCCGAAGCTGTTCTGGATCAACCCGGACTGCGGTCTGAAGACACGCGGCCAGGAAGAGACAGTAGCATCCTTGCGCAACATGGTAGAAGCTACCCAGATTGCTCGCGAGAAGCATGCCGTACAGGCATAATACAAGTTCTATTCATCAGATAAAGAGAACGATTGGATAGGGTTCATATAGAGGAGCAGACGCTTGGGCGTTCTGTTCCTTTTTTTATTTCCTTTTAACCGTAAATAATGATAGCTTTATCTCATCCTTCACACGAAAACGGCTATTGTGGTAATATGATTTAATCCATTTCATGGGTTAGCTCAGCAAGAATAGGAGAGACCAACATGTCCCATTGCTTAACGCCAGCGCAGCAGCTGGCAATCGATCATATTGCCGCATACGCGCAATCCCGCAAGGGCGAAGCGGAGTTGCTCATAAAAGAAGTTCTTGCGATGTCCAATATACCCGGCGAGACGCTGGAGCAAGCAGTGGCGAGTATAAATCAACATGCGCGTGTCGCCTTGCATTTTCATCCCGACCGGCTGAATCCGGCCATGAAGAGTATTGCGGAAGCGCTGCTGGAGGAAGGCGTCTATAAGAGTCAGTTCGAGACGCTTCTATCGAATGGGAGTGTATCCGCCTATCCTGGCGGCCAAAGGGACATATGGGAGGAGCGTCTGTTCGGAGGGGCTTACCAGACGGTGGGGACGACGAATGCTGATCGACCTAAGTATGGAGCGCTAAACCTGATGCTTCATCCCGACGGTCCAGCTCCCCGATTCGGCTCATGTTATTTTCTATTGCGGCCGAATGTTACCTGCCGCTGCACGTTCACGTATATGGATTCGCATCAGGAGCCGGAGGAGAAGGGGACTTGCGAACAATTCAATATGGTATTGGCCGCTTTGTTGAAGGATGCCTTTCATAACGAGTGTGCCTTGGGGGAGAGAGAATTGACACCTGGCAAGCTGGTGGAGCATCTGATTCACAAGCTTGGCCTTCCATTTATCGAACCGTCGAAGAGACCCGCCATGCGCAATTTGAATCACTATATTGAAGCGCAAGTACATGGGTCCGTTTTATTGAAAGAAGATGCGGAGGCGCTTGTCGCCGACCCATCCTTTAAGGGTACGAAGACGGGTGAGCTGCTGGAGCGCATATGCCGCCTATATGACATCAGGCTGTATTGGCACATGGGATTTTCACTGAAGGCTGCGGATGTACCCTCTAATTTCCGAGGACCGGCGATGCCGTCCTTGGCCCAAAGAATTGCGGTGAACGGAAGGGTCGATGCGCATGCCATCGGAGCGGCGGCAGCGGAGGTTGTTAGGCATCCCGATGCATGGAGCGATCGGGGTAGCGCCAAGGACATGCTGCAAGAGCTGAAATTGCTCTGGCATGTGCTGGTTCGATACGGCAGTCCCACTTCGTTTTAGTTTGTGCGTGTCGGTCATAACGTTCCGGATTGTGATTATAGCAACCAACTCCCGGCTCGATTCATAGATAAACGTTAACGACATTAACGACAATATAAATGTAATTGGTAAAAAGGGGACACACCATATGACTTATAAAATTGTAGCTTATCGAAGCAACATGCACGACCAGTTGGTCGACATCTGGCACCGGTCCGTCCGCGCGACGCATCATTTCCTGACGGAGGAAGATATTGCGTTCTTTTACACCATGGTAAGCGGAGGAGTCCTAGCCGCTGTGGAGATCTGGACGGTGGTTGATCAAGCCGGGAGTCCGCTAGGCTTTATCGGTCTTGACGACAAGAAGGTCGAGATGCTGTTTGTCGATCCTCAAAGCCATGGACAGGGAATTGGCAAGGCTCTGCTTACCCATGCCATTGAATTAAAGGGCACTGATTTGGAAGTTGATGTGAATGAACAGAATGAAGGCGCCCACGCGTTTTATATCAGATTCGGCTTCGAGCAGATCGGCCGCTCGCCGCTGGACGGTTCGGGAAAGCCTTATCCGCTGCTTCATCTGAAGCTGCGCACCCGCGAGGACAGCAATAGCTAGAATCTCGACAGCTTGTTAGACTATGCCGCCTATCAGAAAAATCGTGCCGACGATGATAAGAACAATACCGCCAGATCGGGTCATCATCAGATAGCCTTGACTAGGCTCCGAGTCGTCTTTCACCTTCCAGCTTTCATTGATATACCATGCAAAATCCGGTTTGACGAGATAAAGGATGCCAAATGCAATAAAGATCAAACCAATAAATACGTACATTTGATCAACTCCTTTATAGATAAATACACGCACAAGACAAGGATTAGGTCTAATATGTTCCTTTTTTTTGAGTGGACTATCCGCTAGAAAACCGTCTACAGTTGAGAAGCTTAGGCGGTTGTTATTTTCTGCAAAATTTTGGACTTATGAAAGAGTCAAGGTTACAGCTATAATAAATGCATCCAAATGATAGTAGAGAGAGAAGGGACATTTGCTATGCCGAAAACGGCACAGATGACGATTATTATTCCGGGCATAATCCTGTTCGTATGTCTATTCGCCATGATGCCAGTCGTGCTTCACTTCGGTTCCGGCGACGGCGGGCTGCAATTTTCATGGGGACAAGGCTTCCAGAGCTTCAAGGCATACGTTGCGGGTCTAGGAACAGGGGAATCATTCACCTATTATTCGGGCAAAAACGAACATCACTTCTGGGATCGCATCGGCAGCTATTTTCTTACTTCATTTTATTATGTGACGGCTGCAAGCATTCTGGGTTCATTGATCGGCATATTCGTCGGAATCTATTTTGCCGTCTCGAAGGCGGGGTGGGCGAAGAGCCTTGCCGATTTTGTCGGAGCGCTGCCTGATTTTGTAATCGTGCTGCTCTTGCAATTTATCATTGTGCTTATTGCCAAAGAAACCGGCGTTGTCTTGTTCGATGTAGCGACATTAAGTGCAGATGATCCGGCAGTCGTGCTTCCGCTTCTGGCGATGATTATTATTCCGGCAAATTATATGCTGCGCAATGTGGCCATGCAGATGAAGCTGACGCTAACGGAAGATTACATTAGCAATGCGAAAGCGAAGGGCTTGGGCAAGCTGTATATCATTTTTTATCACGGCCTGCCGAATGTGCTGCCTTATGTGAAGGGGGATCTGCATAAGCTAATGGGCATTGTGATGGGCAATCTGTTTATCGTGGAATACCTGTTCAACAATAAAGGCGTGTCGATGCTTATCTTCGCTCATGCCTTCGTTGGAGGAGAGTATCAATATGACATCGTCGTAAACGGATTGTTGTCATTCCTTCTCCTCTATGGGCTAGGCTACAGCTTATTGAGAGTCTGTTTATTTGCATTGGGGAAGGTGTTCGAGCGATGAACAAGACGTTGCTTGCAGGCTTGATCATTACTGGAATAATGATCTTCATCGGTCTCTTCGGTCCGCTTCTTGCTCCGCACGGGCTGGAGGATCAGCTAAAAATTGAATACATAGTGGGCGAGGATGGGGAAGGCATGGTCATTGCGCCTCCCGTTGCTCCAAGCGCAGAATACCCGCTGGGAACAGATAAGAACGGTTATGATCTCTTGACGAAGCTCTTGCATGGCGCCAAGTATACCATCTTCCTGGCGATTGGCATTGCAGTCGCACGGGTCGTCATTGGCGGATTAATGGGGTTGATGCTGGGCTATTACGGCAAGCAGGGCACGGAGAAAAAAGGCAATTCGTTCTGGAGTATGCTGAATGGGATTCCGATCTTTCTAATTGTATGGCTGATTATGATTGGCATCTCCATTAATCCGAATGCATCTTCATTTATGATGTCGATGCTGCTAGCGGTTGTACTGCTTGTCATCGGCGTGCCGTCTGTGGCTTCGACTATAAAGGAAAAGACAATGGTTATTCGCGAGAAGCAGTTCGTTCAGGCTTCCGAATCGCTTGGCGCGGGAGGCTGGAAAATTATTCGCTCCCACCTGCTCCCGCATCTGAAGGAAAGCTTCCTTATATTGATTGTGCAAGAGATCATACTTATTTTGACGTTGTTCGGACAGCTGGCAATCTTCCATATATTCGTTGGCGGTACAACAATGTATCCCGATCCGTTGGAATACTACAGCCGCACGAACGAATGGAGTGGGCTAATTGGCCAGAACCGAATGAACTTCTACGCTAATCAGTGGATCTTCTATGTGCCTCTGGCTGCTTATGTTGTATTGATCCTTGGGTTCCATCTGGTATCCCAAGGTCTTGAGAAGCGGTACGGCAAGATGTTCTCCAAGTTTTCTCATCTATAATCTGATCTGTGAAGGCTGGTGATCTATTGGATCATCAGCCTTTACGTATATATTCTCTATATTCGCAGGTTGCCGGACATCAGTTCGACAGCCTTTTTTATTTAAATGTGAAGGCTGCGAGATGCAACCTTTTATCCTCTCTTTGAGTTTATTGGTATAAGATGTAAGTGGAACGGGACGATGGGAGGCGTAGTAGTTGAGGCGTCAATGGATCATGGCTGTCATGTTAATCGGATTGTTGATATCCGGTTGTACTTATGGGCGTGAAGTATCGGTTACAAAAGAATCGCTGCTGGAGACGGAATCAACACGATTACGCGCACAGCTTGAACAGTTGCAAGCGGAGCTCCGTGCGTCCGAGAAGAATGCCGCGGCATGGAAGGCAAAGCTCGAAGCGAATCAAGCATCGCCCTCCGTAACGGAGCAATATCCGAAGCTGGCATTTTTGGCGAACCTTCCCGAAATGGAGAAAATCGAGATAAGAGATGAACTAGGCTCCGTTTTCATAACGGATTCCGATGTTCTATCTTCTGTGTCGCATTTATTTGCTGTGCAGTCAACGATACAACCAGGCAGCCCGCCAATGCCTGATGTCGAGCCGGTAGAGTTAGTGCTGACCACCGATCAGGGAGTTGTACGCGCACGAATCATCCAGCGCAACATCATTCAATTCGAGGAGATGTATCCCAACGAGTATTTTGTAGCAAGCTCAGACGTCTATCCATTAGCAAAAGCTTTTATGCACCGGCCGCAGTATGTCCCAGCCGAGCAATCAACGACCTTGAAGATGATCGACAGTGGGCTTATGAGAGTGGACGCAGATGTCTATCTCACCAATCCCGGCAGGATATTGGCTATGGCAAAGGCATTCTTTTACTTGGAAAATAAGGCTGTTGAAAAGCCTGTTGAAAAGCCTGTTGAAAAGCCTGTTGAAAAGCCTGTTGAAAAGCCTGTTGAAAAGCCTGTTGATCCGGCAATGCTCGAGATGGCATTCACGTTTTACTATTACGGCGAGGAAATTAAGCTTCATCTTTACCGGAACCACGCACAGCTTCTCGATGGGGAGCAGGAAACCTGGTTTGAACTGCAAGAAGGTGATTTGGAGTCCATGAAAAGCATTATAAATGCAGGCTGATGCAGAAATGAAGGAAAAGAGGTTAATGATGATAATGAAAAAGTTGCTCTACGGTTTTCTAATTATACTGCTCGCAGGATGCGCTGACCCTGAAACTGAAATCAATATTCCACATTCACCTACTCCATCCAATACAACAATATCTTTGGAATCGGCACTGCCAATGCCGAGCAGTCAGCCGGATCTGCCTGTTTTTACAGAAGCAGAGATGCTTCAATTCGAACTGCTGAGAGCGGATTGGACCAAGGAACAGATGGAGGCAGAAGTGTTGGAGAAGGAAGTGAATGAAATAGCCAGTACGACGGTCTATTCCGATGAAAACATATCGTATACTTACTTGGATTGGTTTAAAACGCTAACGCCAGCTGTCGTAGATGTTTTTGGGGATATATCTGGTCCGCGAGGTTTGCGGGTAGGTGATTCATTTGAGGAAGTGATGACATTATTCCCTCAGGATAAGGATTGGAAATCCGATCCCCTTGGCTTTTTTTATGGAGATGTTGACAATGAATATGAGCAATTAGAATATGCATTAACGGGATATGTGACGGAATATGAAGCTGGTAATGAAATAACGCTAGTTGTTGAAGGCGGTTTTCCGTTTTTGAGAGTATTTTTTGAGGATGACATCATGACTCATTATACGTTTTATTTGATATCAGCCCATTAGAAGAAATGAAATCTCCTGCCTGGCGTTAGAGGCATTAAGTGAATCGTTGTGGTACGATAGAGTTCGAAGTGAAATGAACGGAACAGCATGTGCAGCGAGAAGAAGGAGAGGATGTCGTTGAAATTTCGAAAAGCAGGGAAGGAAGATGTGCGGGAGATTGTTCGCCTCTTAGCCGATGATGAGCTGGGATCAAAGCGGGAGCGGTACGAAGACCCGCTGCCAGAGGTTTATTACGAGGCATTCGCAGATATGGAAGCGCAAGGCGGCAACCATATTTTGCTCGCAGTAGAAGGGGACGCAGTATTGGGCTGTCTCCAGCTTGTGATTATCCCTGGTTTAGGCAGACAAGGCATGAGACGAGCTATTATAGAGGCTGTTCGGGTTGACCGGGCTTATCGGGGACAAGGCATCGGACAAGCGATGATGAAGGAAGCGATTGAACGGGCAAGGCAAGAGAACTGCCAATTGGTACAGCTGACAACGGACAAGACGCGAAGCGACGCTCACCGGTTCTATGACCGGTTAGGCTTTGTGGCCAGCCACGAAGGCATGAAGCTGTTTTTGTAAGAGGAATCCGAGGCTGTCGAAAGGACATAAGTAATGAAACTATTAGTTAGCTCCTGCTTGGCAGGCATGAAGGTACGATACAACGGAACGGATGCGCTGGACGCTACGATCCAGACCTTGGTAACTGAGGGGACGGCGGTGACCGTCTGTCCTGAACTGCTTGGCGGCTTTGCGACTCCGAGGGAGCCGGCAGAGATTGAAGGCGGTCTTGGCGAGGATGTGTGGCAAGGAAACGCCAAGGTCATCGAGAAGTCGGGCCGAGACGTGACCGAGCTATATGTGAAGGGAGCGCTGGCGACGCTGGAGCTTGCCAAGCGGCATGGCGCGACACATGTTGTCCTGAAGGAAAGCAGCCCCTCCTGCGGCAGCTCCTTTATCTATGACGGGATGTTCCGCAACGTTAAGCAGCCGGGAGACGGCGTGACGACAGCGCTGTTAAGACGGGAAGGCTACACCGTTCTATCCGAGCATGAGCTGGCCGAATGGCTGACACAAGAAAACTTCCGCGCATAGCTGCGCGGAAGTTTTTTGCCGTTATGACCACTTGGATAGGGTGAAGCGACCACCATCAATACGATTTGTCCCCTTAATAGACAGCTAGCAGCAGACCTATGAACGGACAGAGAACCGCAACGGCAGCGAGCCAGATGAACGAACCGCGGCGGTTGTTTTTATAGCTCAGGATAAGCAAGCTTAATGCCGCGACTCCCACGGCGAGAAGGGCGAGAGAAGGAAGGCTCCAGTGCCAGCGCATAGACATCAGCGACACATCGCCGTGCAGCCAGGTGAACAGGAGGGAAGGTGCGGGATCTTCGAATTCACCTTCATGCGGAGGCTCTTGCATGCCCATGTACGCGGTTATAGCCAGAATAGCGACGGCGATAACAGTCTCTGCCCGCAGCCACCAGATCAGCTTACGCTCATTCGTGCCCTGATCCGTCACTTTCGATAGAAAGCCGTTCATAAAGGCGAGCAGCAGGAGCGGCAGAAAGACAAGGTGCTTGAGCAGAAGCGCTTCGCCATAATTGATTCCCCACGAACGAATATAGCCGTCCACCAAAATGTACATCATGGCGAATCCGGCAATGAGGATCAGAATCATGCTTCCGATAGCCATCGGCGTGTACCAACGGACGAAAGGCTTCCAGTTCAAAGCTCCTTTCGTATACCAGGCGACCAAAATCAAGACGCCCAACCAGACCGATACGGCTCCAACGTGTACAGATTGGTAGACAAAGCCCCAACTGGAGAAGCCGGCAGGGTGGCTGGCCCAGCCGTGAGCCAGCACAGTCAGCACCCACAACACGGCAAGCGGCCATTTGAAGTGATAAATCTTTTTCTGGAACAGCTGTGTGATGACATACATGCCCGTCCCGCCGATCAAGATCCAAATCCATGCGTTTCCGTACTTGTAATCTTTCAGCACAATAAGCAGCAGCTCGTAATAAGGCATGGTCTCTGCAAATTCACGCAAAATGAAGCTGGTACGCAAGATGGACATAAACGAGAAGACGGGAATCGCCAATAATCCATACTGAAACAGGTCGAACGGTACGATTAATTGCGGCTTGGAGCGATCCGGTATGAACAGGAGCAAGATATAGCCGCCAGTAACGGCGAAGGATAAGTAGAGCAGCGTCTCAAAAAAGTAGATATACACGTCATCAGCTCCGACGGAAGAATAAATGCCAGAACTAATCTTATCATATCGACTCTTAAATCAATATATGTTCATATAAAAGTTGTTTTTTTAGCCGAGTATTCTGTGATAAGCTGTTTATATCCATATTTATCTAACCAATTGTAACCGGATTTGAGAGAGTCATAAGATAGGGAGCTGGATGTGCAGATGCTGCAATTGAAAAAAATCGCAGGAAACAAATGGGTGCGAGGGACGTTAGGTTTTCTCTTGGTGTTAATCATCGCTTTTGCCGTGTTGCTATACTTTCTGGCGAACTCGGCCCCGGTATCCTATGCAGAGGGAACCGTTGAGGCCAAGTATGCGGCACCAGGCGAATATCTGGTAGATACGCTGGAGGTTAAGGATGCTCAAGGAGCGTTGCTGTACAAAATTTATTACCAGCCAAACTCGCAACAGGCACATCCCCTTATTGCATGGGGCAACGGGACAGGGGCGCTGCCTGCCAATTACGATGAGCTGTTCCGCCATTTAGCATCCTGGGGATTTGTAGTGATAGATACGTATAGTACAACGACCGGTACGGGTCATGAAATTGCCAATTCAATCAGATATATGCTAGCCCATAATGGCGATTCAGCAAGTCCTCTGTATAAGCGTATCGATCCGGATCAAATTGCGGTGGCAGGCCATTCTCAAGGCTCCACCGGCGTTATTAACGCTCATACCAATCATGATGTCGGGGTTGCTATACGTACCGTGGTCTCGATTGCATTGCCTGATTTAAAGTGGTGCGACCCGGAGGACATCTATGATACATCGGCACTGAAGGTTCCATTTTTCATTATGGGGGGAACCCGGGACTTTATCGTATCGCCGACCTCATCCAATAAGCTGGCGCTGGAGAACGCTAATCCAGACATACCGGTCATGATGGCTATGGCGAAAGGGGCGGCACATACCGCCATCGAGGGAGACGGCGGCAAACACAGAGGTTATTTGACAGCATGGATGAGGTATCAGCTTATGGATGACCGTGAAGCGATGGCCGCTTTTGCCGGGGATGAAGCGGAGATATTACGGAACAAAGACTGGAAGAGTGCACAATCTACAGGACTAGAAGATAGATCATAACCTGAGTAAGCATGACAATTGCAGATGAAAGAGTTGAAGGATTGAGATGAGCCAATATCTATGGATCGAAAATGTGAAAGAGAACGAAACCTACCGAGAGAGCTTTTTTGAGCTGGCCAAGCTTGTGTTCGAATTGGACTTCCGTGCTTGGTATGATAACGGAGGCTGGAATGACCAGTATGTGTGCTATTCTTATGCAGACCAAGGCAAAGTCATCGCCAACGCTTCTATTAACAAGATGACCCTGGTATCGGATGGCAGGATATATCAAGCCATTCAAATCGGCACCGTGATGACGCATCCTGATTATCGCAATCAGGGCTTATCTGGCAAGCTGATGCAACGGATCTTAGACATCTATGAGAACAAATGCGACTTCATCTATCTATTCGCCAATGATACCGTACATGATTTTTATCCCAAATTCGGCTTTCAACGTGTGGCGGAGAGCAGCTTCTCGCTACAGGTAACGTCGCTTGGGCAGTTGCAGGCACCTTCAGGTCCGATTCGCCGGCTGGATCTCCAACATGCGGAGGATCAAGAGCTGCTTCAATCCATGGCAGCGAGCAGAGTGCCTGTCTCGAATAAGCTTGGCGTCATAAGGGATGAGCACTTGCTTACGTTTTACAGCACGTTAGCTTTCCCTGACGACTTCTATTACTTTGAAAAGCTAGAGGCGATCGTTCTTTTCAAGCATGAGGAAAGTGAGCTCCATCTATTCGATATAGTTAGCAGAACCAGCATCGATATCGAGTCTATAGTAGCAAGCTTGATTAATGAGGAGACGAAAATCGTCCATTTTCATTTCACGCCTGATGTGGAATGGAAGGAGCTTCGGGTTGAACCTCTGGATGGAGAGGACGACGCGTTATTCGTCAAGCCTGGGTTGCCTTGGCCTTCGAATCCATTCTTATTCCCGGTCACCTCGCATGCTTAACATTGTGTTAGCCAAGAAAGCTTCCGCTTAAGCGAAAGCTTTCTTTTTTTGTCCCGCAATGGTGATATATCTCACAGCACCGCCGCCGCGAAGCCTCTATACTACAAGGGACAATGAGCTGATTGAACTATAACTGGAGGTGGAGATGATGTTCCATACCCCGTCTAAAACAGTGAAATTGGACCCCAACGATTCTGCAAGGCCAAGCGCATTCATGCAGCTGGCCATTCGACTTCAGACGGAGCATGAGCAATTAAAGGCAAGCTGTGTCTCGCTGGGCGAGCTCAGCGCAAGGACGGCAGCCAGCAACGGCGATTACGGCACGCTGCAGATGTTGAAGGAGCTTCGGGCGCACGCGGAAGAGCTGCTGCAAGTATTGGAGCGCCATGCGAAGTGGGAAGACGAGGAGCTGTTCCCTGTATTCTCCCGTTACTACAAGCAGAAGGACGAACCAACCATCTTGCCGTCCTTGTGGGTACTGGAGAAGGATCATGAGCTGGCGCTGCAATTTTTTGATTCATTCCTGCAAACGAGCCGCACGTTGATCGGTATGCTGATGTTGGATAAGGGCCGCCCGGACTTGACGCTGATGAAGATGTTGAAGGACGGCTGTGACCAGTTGACGCAAGGCTGCTTGATCCTGACCGGACACTTCGAAATGGAGGAAGAGCTAATCTTCCCGCTGGCAGAGGAAATATTGACGGACCTGGACTATTTATTTTCATAAAAAATATTAAAATTTCCATTTAATTGTGATTTATGTCACCGTCTTCTAAGCGGCATTCCGTTAAGATGAGGTCAACAAGGAGATAGAGAAACTAAACGGAGATCTCCAAGGAGGAGGAACCTATGGCGGTAAAAGCAAGCCAATTAGAAGTTCAGAGTTCAGTTCTTGAGGAAGTGGGCCAACTGGTCGAACGCGCAAGAGCTGCACAGGAAGCCTATCTGTCCATGTCACAGGAGCAAATTGACCGTATCGTTCAAGCGATGGCGCTGGCTGGTCTCGATCAGCACATGCCGCTGGCCAAGATGGCGGTGGAGGAGACGGGCCGCGGCGTCTATGAAGACAAAATGACCAAAAACATCTTTGCGACGGAATACATCTACCATAACATCAAGTCCGCCAAGACCGTTGGCGTCATCGAAGAGAACGCTTATGAGAATTACCGGATGGTTGCGGAGCCAGTAGGCATTATCGCTGGCGTAACTCCGGTGACGAATCCGACATCGACGACGATGTTCAAGGCACTGATTGCTACGAAGACGCGTAATCCGATTATCTTTGCCTTCCATCCTTCCGCACAGAATAGCAGTGCAGCCGCAGCCCAGACGCTATTGAAAGCAGCCGTGGCAAGCGGCGCGCCTGCTCACTGTATCCAGTGGATCGCGACTCCTTCCGTGGAAGCGACACAGCAGCTGATGAATCACCCTGATGTTGCCCTTGTGCTTGCAACCGGGGGATCGGCGATGGTGAAGTCCGCGTACAGCACAGGCAAGCCGGCGCTTGGCGTAGGACCGGGCAACGTACCGTGCTTTATTGAACAATCGGCGGATCTGAGGCAAGCTGTTACCGACCTGATTCTGTCCAAGACGTTCGACAACGGCATGATCTGCGCATCCGAGCAAGCTGTCATCATTGAAGAGCCTGTCTACGATCAAGTCCGCAAGCTGATGAAGGACAATGGCTGTTACTTCCTGAACAAGGCCGAGACGGAAGCGGTCTCGAAGCTCGTCATTAACAGTGAGAAGTGCGCCGTCAACGGCGTCATCGTGGGCCAGCCGGCAGTCAAGATTGCCGATATGGCGGGTATCGAAGTGCCGCAAGGGACGAAGATATTGGTTGCCGAGCTTGGAGGCGTAGGAACGGCGTTCCCGCTGTCTGCCGAGAAGCTAAGTCCGGTGCTGGCCTGCTACAAAGTGAAGACGGCGGCGCAAGGCATTGAGCGTGCGGCGGAAGTGGTCGCTTTCGGCGGCCTGGGCCATTCCTCGGTCATTCATTCGCAGAATGACGAGGTGATTCAAGCCTTTGCAGACCGCCTGAAGACGGGCCGGGTCATTGTGAACTCGCCTTCGACGCATGGCGCGATCGGCGATCTGTACAATACGAATCTGCCGTCGCTGACACTTGGCTGCGGCTCGTACGGACATAACTCCACCACATCGAACGTAACGGCCGTGAACCTGCTCAATATTAAGCGCGTGGCCTATCGTACAGTCAATATGCAATGGTTCAAGATTCCGCCGAAAATCTATTTCGAGAAGGGCGCTACCCAATACCTGGAGAAGATGCCGGGCATCTCGCGCGTGCTCGTCGTCACCGATGAGATGATGGTGAAGCTGGGTTATGTCGAGAAGCTGGAGTATTACTTGAGAAAGCGGGCAACCCCGGTATCAATTGAAGTGTTCGCGGATGTCGAGCCCGATCCGTCGGTTGAGACGGTTGAGCGCGGGACGCGGCTGATGGACGGCTTCAAGCCGGACTGCATTATCGCGCTTGGCGGCGGTTCGCCGATGGATGCGGCGAAAGCAATGTGGCTCTTCTATGAATACCCGGAGACCGACTTCCACTCGCTCAAGCAGAAGTTTCTGGATATTCGCAAACGCGTCTATAAGTATCCGAGACTTGGAGAGAAGGCTCAGTTTGTTGCGATTCCTACCACATCGGGTACCGGTTCGGAGGTCACTTCGTTCGCAGTCATTACCGATAAGCAGGAAGGCCACACCAAGTACCCGCTCGCGGATTATGAGCTGACGCCGGATGTCGCCATTATTGATCCTGAATTTGTCTACAGCTTGCCGAAGACGGCTGTTGCGGATACCGGCATGGACGTCCTGACCCACGCGATTGAATCGTATGTATCGGTGATGGCGAGTGATTATACAGACGGGCTTGCGCTTCATGCCATCAAGCTTGTATTCCAGAACCTGGAGAAATCGTATCATACAGCCGATCCGCTGGCCCGCGAGAAGATGCACAATGCTTCGACGATTGCCGGCATGGCCTTCGCGAATGCCTTCCTGGGCATTAACCACAGCCTTGCGCATAAGTGGGGCGGCGAATACCATACGGCGCATGGACGGACGAATGCGATCCTGATGCCGCATGTCATCCGCTACAATGCGCAGAAGCCGACGAAGTTCGCTTCGTTCCCGAAATATAGCCACTTCGTCGCTGACGAGCGTTATGCAGAGATCGCCCGCATGCTGGGCTTGCCTGCCCGCACGACAGCGGAAGGCGTGAACAGCCTGATCGAAGCGATTCGCAAGCTGAACCAAGCGCTTGGCATTCCGGAGAAATTCCAGGAGCTTGGCGTAGACCCGGCAGACTTCGAGGCGAAGGTCGATTATTTGGCAGACCGGGCGTTCGAGGACCAGTGTACAACTGCGAACCCGAGAATGCCGCTGGTGAAGGAACTTGCGGACGTGTACCGCAACGCATTCTACGGCAACTTCTAAGAGAACAGGGAGAGCTGCCGATCGCTTTAGGATCGGCAGCTCCTTTTTCATCAACTTCAGATGGGAGGAGCAATTATGATGATGTCAGGCGTAATTTTGGCGGGCGGCAATCACCCCCGCATGAACGGTCGCAACCGGGCTTTCCTGGAGGTGGACGGGGAAATTATGCTTCATCGGCAAATCCGCGAGATGCAAACCTGCTGCAGCGAGATCACGATTGTGACCAACGATCCGCAGCCGCTTCTTCGCATTGTTGACCGGGATATCCGCATCATAACCGATTACTTCATCGGTCACGGACTGCTGAGCGGCATGCATGCCGGTCTTGCGCTTGCAAGACACCGTCATGTGTGGCTGCTCGGCTGTCATATGCCTTTTCCATCCGCTGACGCCGCCAAGCTGCTCTTGACGCAATTGCAGGAAGGGCTGGACGCTGTTATTCCATGGGTGAAGGGCAAAGCCTATCCGCTGCATGGCGTCTATGACCGGTCCAGCGCCGAGCCGATTGAGAAGCTGCTGAAGGGCGGTTATTCCAGCAAGTCCGCATTACTCAATCAAATCAAGTGGCAGAGGGGCAGTGAGTGGTTCTTCCAAGAGAACGGCATTCAGAGCGGATTCGTTCAATCCATTCAGACGGAGGAAGATTATGAACGAATCGTGCGCACCACGATGAAATCGTGTTAGCCTGCTGTGAGCAATGTCATAGAGAAGCGTGTGAGAACATCGTAAGATTACCTTATAACGGAGGTGTTTCATATGGCAATGACAGAGAAGCAAATTACGGACCGGTCCGGCACACCTGAAGCCTGGCGCGGATTCATGGCAGGAAGCTGGCAGAAGGGAGTTGACGTTCCGTCCTTCATCGAACGCAACCTTACGTCCTATGAAGGTGACGAGAGCTTCCTTGCAGGTCCGACGGAGAACACGGAATTGTTATGGAGACAGGTGAGCCAGCTGCTCAAGGAAGAGCGCGAGCGAGGCGGCGTCCATGATATCGACGTCAATACGGTATCGTCTATTACGTCGCATGCGCCGGGCTATATTGATCAGTCCAAGGAGAAAATTGTCGGCTTGCAGACGGATGCTCCTTTGAAGAGAGCGGTGCAGCCGTTCGGCGGCATCCGAATGGCGGCAGATGCTTGCGACGCGTACGGCTACAAGCTGGCGCCTGAGCTGGAGGATCTGTTCACGACCATTCGCAAAACGCATAACCAAGGCGTATTCGACGCTTATACAACAGAGATGCGCGCCGCACGGAGAGCGGGCATCATTACAGGCTTGCCTGACGCATATGGGCGCGGACGGATTATCGGCGATTATCGCCGGGTTGCCCTGTACGGCGTGGACCGGCTGATTGCCTCGAAGAAGGAGGAGCTGCTCCAGCTGGAAGTGGACGCCATGACGGAAGAAGTTATTCTGCTTCGGGAAGAGCTCTCCGAGCAAATCCGCAGCTTGGCGGAGCTGAAGAAGATGGCTGCCACATACGGCTATGATATTTCCGTACCGGCAGAGAACGCGAAGGAAGCGGTGCAGTGGTTGTATTTCGCTTATCTGGCTGCGATCAAGGAGCAGAACGGCGCGGCGATGAGCCTCGGCCGGGTGTCCAGCTTCCTCGATATCTATATCGACCGTGATCTGAGAGAAGGCGCGTTGACAGAAAGCGAAGCCCAAGAGCTGGTCGATCACTTCGTCATGAAGCTGCGGATTGTGAAGTTCCTGCGCACACCGGATTACAATGAACTATTCAGCGGCGATCCGACCTGGGTTACCGAAGCTCTGGGTGGCATGGGACTAAACGGCAAGACGCGCGTCACGCGAAACTCATACCGCTTCCTGCATACGCTCTATAATCTCGGACCTGCCCCGGAGCCGAACTTGACCGTGCTTTGGTCGACGCAGCTGCCGAAGGCGTTCAAGCGCTATTGCGCCCGCGTGTCGGCAGAGACTAGCTCCATCCAATACGAGAACGATGATCTGATGCGTCCGCACTTTGGAGATGACTATGGCATTGCTTGCTGTGTATCGGCCATGCGGATCGGGAAGCAGATGCAGTTCTTCGGCGCACGCGCCAATCTGGCGAAAGCTCTGCTCTACGCCGTTAACGGCGGAGTAGACGAGAAGCTGGGCGGGCAGATCGGACCTGCCATTGCGCCGATTACGTCGGATGTGCTGGATTATGAAGAGGTGAAAGCGAAGTTCGATATTGTGCAGGACTGGCTGGCAAGGCTGTACATGAACACGCTGAACGTCATACACTATATGCATGACAAGTACTGCTACGAGCGGATCGAGATGGCGCTGCATGATCGGGATATCGTACGTACGATGGCTTGCGGCATTGCCGGTCTATCGGTTGTGGCGGATAGCTTAAGCGCCATTAAATACGCGAAGGTGCGTCCGATTCGCAACGAGCAGGGCATTGCGGTAGACTTCGAGATTGAAGGCGACTTCCCGCAATACGGCAACAACGACGACCGCGTAGACGATATTGCAGTCGGACTTGCAGAAGGCTTCATGAACAGACTACGCAAGCATAAGACTTATCGCGGTGCGATTCCGACGATGTCGGTGCTTACGATCACTTCGAACGTGGTATATGGGAAGAAGACTGGCAGCACGCCTGACGGCCGCAAAGCCGGCGAGCCGTTTGCACCGGGGGCGAATCCGATGCATGGCCGTGATCGTAAAGGAGCTCTCGCATCCCTCGCATCTGTCGCGAAGATTCCGTATGCGCACAGCCTGGACGGAATATCCAACACATTCTCGATTATTCCGAAGGCGCTGGGCAAGGCCGATGAAGAGCGCGTCTCCAATCTGGCAGCCTTGCTCGATGGCTACTCCTTAAGCGGCGGTCATCATCTGAACGTGAACGTCTTCAACCGTGAGCAATTGCTGGATGCCATGGAGCATCCGGAGCAATATCCGCAGCTGACCATCCGTGTATCGGGGTATGCCGTCAACTTCATCAGGCTGACCAGAGAACAGCAGCTGGATGTCATCAACCGTACATTCCACGGCGAGGTATAAAGAGGTGTGAACGTCATCATGAGAGGAGCGTGACCCGCATGAAAGGCCGGATTCATTCCATCGAAACGTTCGGTACCGTGGACGGACCAGGCATTCGCTTTGTCTTGTTCATGCAGGGCTGCGCGTTGCAGTGCCGGTTCTGTCATAATCCCGACACCTGGGATACTTCCATCGGACGGCAAGTAACGGTAGACGACATCTTGGAGGAGCTTGAGCCTTACTTGCCTTATTACCGGGCATCAGGCGGGGGCATTACGGTGACAGGAGGGGAGCCTACGCTGCAGGCCCCCTTCGTCACGCAGTTGTTCAAGGCATGCAAGGAGAAGTACGGTCTGCACACCGCGCTAGACAGCTCCGGCTTTTGCGAGCCGAGCCATGCGGCAGAGCTGATGCGTTATACAGATCTGGTCTTGCTCGATCTGAAGCAGATGAACAGAACGAAACACGAGTGGCTGACAACGCAGCCCAATGACCGGATCATTGCTTTTGCGCAGTGGCTGTCGGTTCGGAGGCAGCCGATGTGGATCAGGCATGTGCTGATCCCCGGCGTGACGGATCATGCAGCAGTTTTGCAGGCGCTAGGCGAATTTGTCGGCAAGCTGTCAACGGTCGAGAAGCTGGAGCTGCTGCCTTATCACCGGATGGGCGTATACAAGTGGCAGCAGCTTGGCCGTGAATATACGCTGGATGATGTACAGACTCCGACGGAGTGGGAGGTCACCCGCGCCAAAGGGATCATCGAGGACGCCAGGGAGCGAAGCTCTTTGCTCGCATAAGGCAACCAGGGAAATTACGGATGCCGCTTCTTCCTTTACCTGATCATCACAGCGGTATCCCTTCCAAGATATAGGGGGTAATTCCCCCGAAAGATCAGTGAAACCCCCGATGTACCCCTGACCCCTCTGAAGGTATGATAAGAATATAAGAACCGCTCGGAGGGAGAGGAACGAAATGGGTATGAAGGTGAGGCAACCGGAAGGACTTGCGCCCCTGCTGTCGCAAGAGAGCTTCGAGAAGCTGCAAGGCATCATGTATGTCAGGCACTTCGAGAAGGGCAGCTGCTTATTCTGGGAGGGCGACGCGGCCAATCATCTCTATTACATTATGGAGGGACGTGTCCGCACCACGAAGTCGGCAGACAATGGCCGGACATTAACTCTATATCTTCATCAAGAGGGCGATTTGATTGGACAGATGGACCCGTTTCTAGATTCGGTGCATAACTTCAGCGCAGAGGTTACGGAGGATGTCAAGGTTGGCGTCATTCAGCGAAAGGACCTTGAGGTGCTGCTGTGGCAGAACAGCGATTTGGCCATTGAGTTTATGAAGTGGATGGGTCTTATGCACAGGCTGACCCAGACGAAATTCCGCGATCTCATTATGTTCGGCAAAACCGGAGCGTTATGCTCGTTGCTTATAAGACTTAGCAATTCGTATGGCAAGGAGATCGAAGACGGCATCTTTATCGATCTGAAAATCAACAATACGGAGCTGGCCGATATGATCGGCGCGACGCGTGAGAGTGTCAACCGGATGCTCAGCGAGCTGAAGAGAGATGGCGTAATTTACAATCAAAGCGGCCATATGGTCATTAAGGATATCGCCTATTTGCGGGAAGTATGCCATTGCGAGAACTGCCCGAAGCAAGTTTGCCGCATGTAGGGCACCAAGGAGGATACGACGATGAGCGAAAAAGCATTTGTGATGATCAAACCAGACGGCGTAGAACGAGGACTAATCGGTGAAATCGTCAATCGATTTGAGAAAAAAGGACTGAAGCTCATAAGAGCCGAGCTGAAGTCTGTCGATAGAGCAGTAGCAGAGGCGCATTACGGTCATCTGCGGCATAAGCCGTTTTTTGAAGAACTGGTGGAGTATATTACTTCCGGACCTGTATTCGCGATGATTATTGAAGGAGTGGGCGCCGTTCAAAACTCTCGCTCCCTAATCGGTCCGACGAACCCGGCGGAAGCTCCTCCAGGCACGATCCGCGGCGACTTCGGTCTCGATGTTGCAGCCAACGTCATTCACGGCTCCGACTCGGTGGATAATGCCAAAGTGGAAATCGAAAGATTTTTCAGCAAGTTCGACTAAAGTGTGTGTCTTCATTAAGAGCGTCATACTAGCGGGAGGTCATGCGATATGGCAACGAACATTAAGCTTAACGTTGTGACGGAGAATATGATCAAATACTGCTACACTTGCCCCGAAGCGCATAAGTGCGATACGGAAGAGAAATGCATCGCGTGTTGGGAAGAGAAAGGCATCATCACAAAAGAAGACCTGGAGGAAACGGTCACGACAGAGAAGCTGCTGAAGCAGTATGCGGAATAGCTATTCCGCATCGTAGACTGGTTGAACGGGATTCATATCAGCAAGCCCATAAGGACATGTCCCCGAAGTCATTTGACGAACAGGGATATGTTCTTTTTGTTGTTCTTCGGATCAGGCTGAGAACAGCTGCCTAAGGAGCAAGCCGTTCTTGACTGTTCACTCTCCATTCATATTTCTGTGATAAGCTCCCTACTGAGAGTCGGAGCTCCGTATCACCATTTATAGAAAGCTGGAGGGTTACTCATGTCTGCATCCAAGTTTAAGTTATCAATAAAAGGGATTGTATTCGTGTTGTTGTTCGTTTTGGCAGGAGCGAATATAGGAGGCCTATATACGACTGCGTCAGCTAAGGCATCAACCTCGATACAGCCAGTCGTGGAGTCAATTGACAGCTTGCCTGATCTGAATGACACAGCTGAGCTGGAAGCCTTCATCGATGGCATCATGGAGATTCAGATGGCCGACATGAATATTCCAGGCGCGGTAATCTCAATCGTTAAGGATGGAAGAAGCTTGCTTGCGAAAGGGTATGGCTATTCCAATATGGATGAAGGCAAGCCGGTCGATCCCGAGAAGAGTTTGTTTCGGATCGCGTCTACGACGAAGCTATTCACCTGGACAGCCGTCATGCAATTAGTCGAACAGGGAAAGATCGATCTTGATACGGACGTCAATACTTACTTAAAAGAGGTGAAGATACCGGCAACCTATAAAGAGCCGATTACGATGCGGCATCTGATGACCCATAATGCAGGGTTTGAGGATGGAGGCGTCGGTTATCAAATTACGACTGACCCTGAGAAGCTGCCGGTATCCATAACGGAGACGCTGGTCAAGCATAGGCCAGCACGCGTCATGCCGCCAGGAGAGATGATTGCCTATTCCAATTACGGCACGGCGCTCGCAGGTTTAATCGTGGAAGATGTTAGCGGGCTTGCCTACAACGATTATATACAGAAAAATATTTTCGATCGGCTAGGTATGAAATATGCAACGGTTCAAGAGCCAGTCCCTGCCGAATTGGCGCCTTATGCAGCCCTCGGGTATGCGCGCGAGAATGGCCGGTATGTGACTAAGCCGCTTACCTTCGAAGGAGGCTTCCGTCCTGCGGGTTCAGGCTCGGTCTCGGCGATGGATATGTCGCGATTCATGATTGCCCATCTCCAGAGAGGACGATATGAGGATGCGAAGCTTCTTGAACCGGAAACGACCAGCCTCATGCATTCGCCTGCCTTTCAGTTCGATGAACGGCTGCCCGGCATGAACCTTGGCTTTTACGAGCTGAGATTGAACGGTCAACGCATTATCTCACATGGTGGCGCCGACCCGTTGTTCAACACGGAGCTGTACCTTGTACCCGATAAAGGGATCGGCATCTTTGTGTCCTATAGCGGCGGAGAGGGAGGAGCGGCTGCTAGCGCATTATCGATAGCTTTCTTCAATCGGTACTTCCCGATCCAGGAGAGCGAGCTGCCGCCAGTGGCTGTGGAGCTTGAACAGGACTTGGAGAAGTACGCGGGCTCGTATCAGTTTTTGCGCCGAAATCACTCCGATATCGATAAGTTTTACAGTTTTTTGGCACAGATTAGTATTGATGTTGCCGATAACCGCTTAGTAATTGGCAGCGGAGCGGAGCAACAGCTCTTTGCTCCTATAGGACCGAATCTATTCCAGGCGGTTGGGGGGACGAATCAAATCGGGTTCCGTACGGATGATTCAGGAAACGTTACTCATTTCCTCATGGATTTTCTGTCATCCGAACCGCTTGAACGTACATCGCTTATTAATCGTACGATGTTCTGGCTGCCCTTGTTAGTCTTGTCTTTCCTTGTGTTCGTCACGATCCTGCTGGGATTCATCTACCGGATTCGCGCCAATCAAGCGATGCCGAAGCCAGAGAGATGGACAGAGCGGCTAGCGGCATTCACCTCAGCTTGGGCGCTAATGACTTGTGCGGCAACTTTTGTTATCGTATTGAATATGGATTTGGTGGATCGGCTCAGCCGAATCACGACAGCCTTGCAGGTGTACTTGTTCATGCCGATCTTGCTTGTCGTGCTGGCAGTAGCAATGGTACTGGCTGCGGTATGGGCATGGAAAAAGAAATATTGGACGTTACTAAAGCGAGTCCATTACACGCTTGCGGCACTAGCGGCTATTCTGCTCAGCTTGTTCTTCTATCATTGGAACCTGCTCGGCTGGCAGTTTGGTTAACACAAAGGATTCCCTTTCGCTTGAGGGGAGCCAGAAGCTATATTGGAGGCTTGAAAGCAGATGACCAACATTCTGATTGCGGATGACGATGCGCATATTCGCGAATTGCTCGCCTTATTTTTGAAAGCGGAAGGGTACGAGATTGTAGAAGCAAGAGACGGTGCGGAAGCGCTGGAGATCGTAGAGAATACTCATCTGGACATGGTCATTCTAGATATTATGATGCCGCATATTAATGGATGGGATTTATGCAAGGAGATCCGCCGCTATAATGCGAATATTCCGTTATTGATGGTTACAGCTAAGGGAGAGTCCGGTCAGAAGGTGAAGGGCTTCCAGCTCGGGACGGATGATTATGTGACGAAGCCGTTTGATCCGCTGGAGCTTGTGATGAGAGTGAAAGCCTTGTTGAAACGGTACAGAATCGAATCCTCACAGAGCGTTCAGCTAGGGGACTTGCTGCTCGATCGCCGAAGCTATCAAGTGATGCGGGGAGAGGAGAGAATCAGTCTTCCGCTGAAGGAATTTGAACTATTGTTCAAGCTGGCTAATCACCCAGGACAAATCTTCACCCGCGAGCAGCTGATCGCTCAGATCTGGGGGAAAGACTATGAAGGCGATGATCGAACCGTAGACGTGCATATTAAGAGGCTGAGAGAGAAGTTTTCCGATGGAAAACAGTCCTTTCAGATTGAGACCGCCCGCAGCCTCGGATACCGGTTAGTTCTCTCATGATCAAAACGCTGTATGTGCGCATTATGGCTACGTTTCTTGCCATTATTTTGTTCAGCTTGCTGTCTTCCTTCCTAATCGGCTATTACTTCTTTAAGCAAGAAATTCATTCGACGGGACAAAATGATATGATTGCGGTTGGAGAGGAATTGATGCTTCTCTATGAACAAACGAAGCCGGGTGATCTGGATTCATTCATCCAGCGTATGGTGAACCTGTCAGCTCATCCTATTCAACTTCATAGTCAGTCGGGCGCTGTGAAGTACTATAGCATTGCCGATACCGAACATGTCAGGGTTGAGCCGGACGCGATAAACGATGTGCTGCAAGGGAATGTGTACCGCTCGCCAGGCAATGGGGAGCCGACCTATATTGGACTTCCTTTCTTGATAGAGGGCAAGCCGCATGCCATGTTTATGCAATTTTCCTCACAGAATGAAGATGTCATGAATCGGATGATGCTGCTCATCTTGCTAGTTGGCTTATTCATAGGAAGTGTCTGTATGGTGCTGGCTGCCCGGTATTTGGTGAAGCAGCTGCAAGCGTTGACTCATGCGACCAAGCGGCTGGCAAAGGGCGATTTTGATGTTACAGTCAAAGCGGCAGGCGGGGATGAGATGGGGGCATTGACTCATCATTTTAATGTGATGGCGAAGGAGCTTAAGCAATTGGAGCAAATGAGGCAGGACTTTGTCTCGAATGTGTCGCATGAGATTCAGACACCGTTAACTTCCATCAGCGGCTTTGCCACGGCTTTGAAGCAGAGCAGTCTTGTAGCTGAGGGGGATCGCAACCATTATCTTGATATTATTATTGCTGAGAGCGGGCGGCTGTCCAAGCTTAGTGACAATCTGTTGAAGCTGGCATCGCTGGATTCCGAGCATCACCCGTTCGAAGCGACCCGCTATCATTTGGATGAACAAATACGCGAGGTTGTTGTGACCTGCGAGCCCCAATGGTCAGCCAAAAAGATATTGATCGATCTGGATTGGGAGGGTACATTCCCCATCATGGCAGATCGGGATCAGCTCAATCAGGTTTGGATGAATGTGCTCGGCAATAGCATTAAATTTACACCTGAAGGCGGTCATATCGTAATAAGCTTGTCGTACTCTGATGATGAAATCATAATCACGATTGCCGATTCCGGAATTGGCATTGCGCCGGAGCAGCTCGATAAAGTATTCGAGCGCTTCTACAAATCGGATCAATCGCGTAATCGCAGTATCGGCGGAAGCGGGCTTGGACTTGCGATCGCCAAAAAGATTGTGACGCTCCACCATGGCAGAATCGCTGCAGCGAGCAAAGCGGACAAAGGTACGGCGATAACGGTCCATATGCCTGTACGTCAAGACGATGATCCAATCATATAGTTGGTTCCAGCACAAGTGATTGAATAAAGTGAAGAAACCGTTCCTTTTGTAATGGGTGGGTCGAACCTCCATTTAAACGAAGGAACGGTTTTTTGTTGCAGATTAAATTCCTTCAGAGCCGTAGCAAAGGAATCAGGGTGCAACAGCGATCGGAAGAATAGTTCTTGCGGAGTTTGTGCAATTAGCTAAGGATTGGTCTTTCTAGGAAAAAGGTTGAAGCTCTGCGCGCATATTATCCAGAAAACGGGAAAATATAGTATGAAAAATGATGAGGAGAATCTGCCTTGAAATTAATCGATCAGGTCATCCTGCGCATAGGCCAAGATTCGGACTTCATGCGGTTTCCCACGACGATGGCAGGTGAATCAGTCGTATTGCTCGGCTATCAAACCTTTTTCGATTTTGCTGAGACACTGCGCCATCTTCAAGCTCAATCCGCGCGAATCGCGGATACCGATGGGAGAGATTCGCCGCCCCTCATTCAGGGATTAGGCCAATTTCTTGACGAACCGGATGCGGACCGGCTGGTTTCTCTCTTAATGCGCGGGCAATTGCTGATCTGGTTCGAGGGCAGAGACCGGATTATCAGCTTCACGCCAACAGCCCGTCTCTTGTCCAGAAACATCGAAGCGCCCATTACCGAAAGCGTTGTGCGAGGCTCGATCAGCGCCTTTGTCGAAGACATGGATACGAATATTGGGCTTATCCGCAAGCATGCAGCTGCCGAAGATTTGAGAACTCAATCGTACTGGACAGGAGCGGACAAGCAGAAGCAGATCGTCTTAATCTACCGGGAGAGATGCGTCATCCCTGGCCTGCTGGAGGGCGTGATTCAGAAGCTGGAAGAGAATATCAGCATGAATGTGCAAAACCTGCAAAATCTGAGCAGCATGCTTGGCTTTAATCCATGGACCAGCATCACCAAATTCAACTCGACCGAGCTGCCGCAAGAGGTGGAGATGGCGCTGCAAAAAGGGAAGGTGGTGCTTATGCTGGACCGCTTCCCGTTCGCGCTTGTTGTGCCGAGCCTGCTAACGGATATGTTCGCAGTCGAGAATGACCGGAACTTCCCGCTCCTATTCATGTATTTGACCCGTTTCCTCCGGATAATCGGTGTGCTTACCAATGTCATTATTCCTGGGCTGTATGTATCTCTTGTTTCTGTGAACCCGGACTTGCTGCGAATCGAGATTGCCTTGACGATCGCGAGAAGCCGGATGGATGTGCCTTATCCGTCGCTGGTCGAGACGCTGCTTCTGCTCATCATATTAGAGCTCATTATTGAAGCCAGCATCCGGCTGCCGAAGAGCATCGGACCTACGCTGACGATGGTAGGCGGCATCATATTAGGGCAGGCTGTCGTCAGCGCCAAGCTGGTCAGCAATATTCTCATTATTGTACTGGCGGCGACAACCATATCCAGCTCCACGGTGGTCGGATACCATAATTCGCTTACCATCCGGGCATTCAAATACTTGATCCTGTTTCTCTCTGCCGGATTCGGCTTATACGGGCTGGTAGCGGGCCTTATTCTCATATGCGCTTATATGGCGAGCGTTACCTCGTTTGGCATTCCTTATGTACATATGATGAAACCGAGCGGTGATTCCAATGGCTAAGACAGGACAGGTCATAGCCGTATTTTTGCTAAGCCAATTTGGGATCATCTTTTTCTTCTACCCGAGCCAAATTATCGAAAGCGCCGAAAGCAGCCACTGGCTGCCTGTTGCGATGAGCTTCTTTTTCTACCTCATTATGGTCGGAATCTATCTGAAGGGGGTAGACTACTTCGGCGGGCAGAAAAGCATCATCTCGATTTTGCAGGAAAAGGGCAGAGTTGTTGCGATTGTGATGCTTCTTCCGGTCGCCGTCTATTTTACCGTCGTGTCGATCATTACGCTCCGCGCGTATTCCGAAGTCATCATGTCACTCTTCCTCACCAGCACGCCGATATGGGCGATTATGGCGCTGCTTCTCGGAATTGCGGTGTATATTGCCTATCTAGGGCTGGAAGCGATATTCCGCACGGCTGTACTTGTTGTTTTGCTGGCAGCGCCCATTGTCTTGTTCGTTTTGCTCAGCTCATTCCAGAATGCCGATTGGAACTATCTGTTTCCGCTGCTGGACAAGGAGGCCTTGTCGTTTTCGTTCATGACCCATCCCGCATTCTACAAGAGCTTGCTTGCCTTCAGCGGAGGCTTTCTGTTTCTTGGATTCATCCAGCCGGCAGTAGCCTTCAAACCTTCGAGAGTTCTGATCGCATGCATCTGCATGCTTCCGGTCCTGCTCGTATCGGTCTATATCCCGATTTTGACCTATGGCAGATCGACTGCAGTGCTGTTCAATTTGCCCTTTCTGGAGACTGCGGAGACGGTCGAGATTACATGGCTGATGTTCGATCGTGTATCGATGTTTTTCATGGTGTGTCTGATCTCGTTTATTATGCTGCTGCTTGCGCTTATTATATGGATGACCGTACGTGTGCTGCAACTGACAGTCCGTACACCGGATTGGGTACCGCTGCTCCTCCTTGCGGCGATGATCTATATGATCTGTCTGCTCATTCCGGATTGGCTCGTGCTGGATCGCTTGCTTTGGTGGAATGCGATTCCTCGTATCTATGCGATTGTCATTTTGCCAATTGTACTGTTCGTGATAGGATATCGGCACGCGAAGAACCAGAAAGCGAGGGAGAGCGGATGAGTCCTTATACACGCAGGCGCATTGCGGCGCTGTTGCTGCTAGTTGCAGGTGTTGGGACATTAACGGGCTGCTGGGACAACAAAGATATCAATCACCGTTCACTTCCCGTTGTGATGGGCATCTCCAAGTCCGAAGACCTGTATACCGTTGTGCTGCAAATTCCGGAGCCCAGCCAAAACTCGAATACGGGGACAGATTTCCGGTTTGTACAGGCAACAGGGAGTACGATCAACGAGATCGTGGATCGAATCGGCGCCAATATGGAGACGCAGATGGATCTGCTTCATCTGAAAGTGATTTTAATTGAACAGGGATATGCAGAGAAAGGGATTAACGATGCCGTGTCTGCGTTTATGCGAACGAACGTCATTTCTCCGCGAACGATGGCCGTCATCTGTGATGAGCGGATCGAGCATTTTTTCTCGAAGATCAAACGGTATAGCAAAAATAACGGCACCATATTGGAGGATTTCTTCCAATTCAATGCCGGATGGAGCCCGCAGGTGGCGCAGTCCCGTATATGGGAGCTGTTCCGAAGCATACACTCGTATACACATGACGAAGCGATTCCGATTATCAAATCCGGCAGCGGGACAGTCATCGAGACGATGGGCAGCGGCATTATCCGAAACGGGAAGATGGTAGGGCGGCTATCCGCGAATGAGACATTGCTGGCCAATATCTTCAATGGGCTGGATGTAAAGGGCAAGATTGAGGTGATGAACAGTGCGACTGTTCAAATTGTAGGCAGCCGAATTCGCAATAAGAGCTCTATGGAAGACGGGATACCGGTGTTGAAAAGCAAAATTCATTTGAAAGTAACGCTTCTGGAGATGAAAGGAAACCCGACAAAAGAGCAGGTCAAAGAACAGCTGCAGACGATTCTGGAGCAACGGCTCACTGGTGTGTTGAAGAAAATGAAGACCGAGCAAGCGGACATATTGGGAATTGGCCAGCTATACCGCAACAAGCTGACACGGGATCAGCTGCAGGCTTGGCGCACCGATTATTTGCCGCATCTGAAGACGGACATTACCTTTGAAGTATCCATCGAAAGCGAGGGAGACTTGAAGATGGGCGCATGAAGCGGAAGATCCAGCATGTCCTGAGCAGGACTAGGACTGATCCAGGGATAATTAGAAGATCCCCCGGGCCAGTCCTATTGCTGCTGGAGCCCCGTTTATCACATTACGCGTTTTGGAAAAAATGAATAGCTTTCTCTATGTAATGCGACTCACTCGAGGGGACATCGTCTTCCTCGAATACGGCTCCTACAGGGCAAGCCGCTTCGCATGCGCCGCATGAAATACAGAGATCGGGATCAATGAAATATTGATCGTCGCCTTCGACAATGCAGTCTACCGGGCATACGTCTACACATTCAGCCGCTTTTTCCGGAATACAGGGAGAAGTAATGACAAATGCCATGCTTGAATCCTCCTTAGTGGGTATGGGAAGTGACACCATTAATCTTAGACACGAACGCCAACTTAGTCAACATTATCGTTTAAAAAGTTTACTTATTGACTCCTTCCGAAATTACGATTATGATTTACTTATAAGTTTTTATACCCAAACATATAAAAAGTGTGGATTCCATCTGAAATGAGGTTGAGATAGATGATAGAAATCAGTGAAAACGCATCTGAGCAGATTCTTGAGATGCTGGACAATTTGAATCTTGAGCACATGTATCTTCGTGTTGGTGTCGTCGATGGAGGCTGCAGCGGCCTGTCCTACGACCTGCGCTTCGATGATCAACGGACGGAGGAGGACATCTTCTTGTCCATGAACGGCTTTCAAGTGCTTGTAGAGTCCAGAAGCATGCCGTTTCTGGAAGGTCTGAAAATCGATTACCAAAGACAAGGAATGACCGGAGGGTTCACCATGGACAATCCGAATGTGAAAGCCAGCTGCGGCTGCGGAGCAAGCTTCCGGACTGCCATGTATAAAGGAACCGCCAAGAAGTGCTAACATCATTGTTTTAGAGAGGAATGCAAGTCATGATCATGGAAAAGCAACAAGAAATAGTAGATATGCTTATTATCGGTGGAGGACCGGCGGGGATGTTCGCCGCCTTCTATGCCGGCATGCGCCAATCCAGTATGAAAATCATTGACAGTATGCCGCAGCTCGGGGGGCAATTGGCCGCTCTCTATCCGGAGAAAAATATATATGATGTGGCGGGCTTCCCCGCGGTTACAGCCGGGGAGCTGGTGTCGCGCTTGGAGCAGCAGCTCAGCATGTTCCCAGTCCAGGTGCATCTGGAAGAGAAGGTGCAGCAGGTTGTGAAAGAAGAGGAACGGCGATTCAGAGTTGTGACAGATAAAGGCGTCCATTATGGCCGTACGGTTATTATTGCGGGCGGTGTAGGCGCGTTCGAGCCAAGACCGTTGGAGCTTGCCGAGGCAAGAGACTATGCGGGCAAGGGGCTGTATTATTTTATAAGCGACCTGCAAGCATTCGCCGGACAGGATGTAGTGATCTGTGGCGGAGGGGATTCCGCAGTCGACTGGTCGCTTATGCTGGAGCCGATCGCGAAGAGCGTTACGCTCATTCATCGCAGAGATAAATTCAGAGCCCACGAGCATAGTGTAGAGCAGCTCATGAGGTCTAGCGTGAAGGTTATGACTTCAATGGAAGTTAAGGGATTATCCGGTGATGAGCGGTTGGAAGGGATGACCGTTGTGAGCAGCAAGTCAGGCGAGGCAATGACGCTACCCTGCGATTCGCTCATTGTGAATTACGGATTTGTGTCTTCGCTTGGACCGATTGCACAGTGGGGGATCGAGGTTCAGCAGGGCTCGATTCGAGTGGATTCCAGAATGGAGACCAGCATTCCGGGGATCTTCGCGGCAGGAGACATTACGACGTATCCCGGCAAGCTGAAGCTGATTGCGGTGGGATTCGGCGAAGCGCCGACGGCGGTCAACAATGCCAAGGTGTATATCGATCCACAGGCGCGATTGTCGCCCGGTCATAGCAGTCATATGAAGTTTAAGTGACCTTTATATAGCACAAGAAAACGGCGAGTTCCCAATCGGGAACTCGCCGTTTCTATCGATTAAAGAGCTTGTTGTCGGAGGCTGTCATTCGTCTTGCAGTCGTCGGAGCAGTAGCCCTCATGCGTCTCCAGACAATCCTCGCAGACCAGATGCTGGTGATGACACAGATCATCAGCGCAATTAATGTAATGATCGGTCGGACTGTCGCAATGATGGCACTTGCCGACAGTGATGTCTTCTTCCGTCTGGTTAATACGGACAGAGATGCGCTCATCGAATACATACATTTTGCCATCGAAGAGACGTCCTTGCACGACCGGGTCCTTGCCGTAAGTGGCGATGCCGCCATCAAGCTGGGCAACATCGCTGAAGCCTTCATTCATTAAGACGCCAGTAAGCTTCTCGCAGCGGATGCCGCCTGTGCAGTAAGTCAGGATGGTTTTGTCCTTCGCATCCTGCAGGTTATTGCGAATCCATTCCGGGAATTCGCGGAAGGACTCTACCGTAGGACGGATCGCTCCGCGGAAGTGGCCAAGATCGTATTCATAGTCGTTTCGTCCGTCGATAATAACGACATCGTCACGCTGGAGCTGCTCGTGGAATTGTTCAGGCGACAAGCGTTTGCCGCTAGTGACATTGGGATCGAGCGGCGTAGGGTAGCGAAGCGTAACAAGCTCCTTCTTGGGACGCACGAACAATTTCTTGAAGGCATGCTGGTCGGTTTCGTCGACCTTGAAGACCATATCCGAGAAGTGGGGATGGCTGCGCATATAAGCGACATAGGCATCCGTCTGCTCCACAGTGCCGGACAATGTGCCGTTAATGCCTTCCTCAGCGATAAGAATTCTTCCTTTGACGCCAAGCTCCTTGCAATAAGCCAGATGCTCTGCGGCGAATGCTTCATAGTCCGTAATGGTGACATATTTGTAGTACAACAAGATGCGGTAAGGCTGGTTTGTTTCCATGTTCAGTACACTCCTCATAAGTTGACGCTTGCTTGATCCAGACAGATGGATTGCTGCGTTTCATTCGTTGTAAGACCAGGTTGCCCTGAGTAAAGCTGCGAATCTATATAATCAACATAGTGAATACTATTGTATATAAAGTAGAAGCGCAGAGCCGGTGTTATCATCTATTGCGCAGGATCGGAGGAGTTCTTCTTCCGAATGCGGTAGACGCATTTCTTGCCTTGCTTGGCCAGGCATTCCGTTCGTTTCACCTCGGCGCCTAGCAGCGATTCGAATAGCCGAAGCTCGCAGGTGCAGGCATGATTGTAGTTATTGGCTACTTGATAGATTGGACAATTATATTCTGTTAACTCATATACATCATCCGAGGTTTTCTCCCAGGTGGCCATGTAACCGTTGTTGCTCTGAATCTGGGTCAAGGCCGCAATCTTGCTCTCCAGGTCCTTGCCGTCCAGATTGTGCAGATATCGCTTCTGCAAGGATACTTGCCGCAGATCGAACAGATGATTGACCATCTCTTCTCCGGCTTCTTCCTTGAGCTCGGACAGCAGATCAAGCGCAACGGCGTGATATCGCTTCGGGAAAAAATCCTCGGCTTTCTCCGTCAAGCGATAGACCGATACCGGGCGTCCCATCGGCTGCCGGACTGTCGTATATTCAATCAGCTCTTCCTTCTCCAGTACGGCGAGATGCCTGCGGACGGCCATTCCGGTAATGCCGAGCTGCTCTGTAATATCTTTGGCACTCAACTCGCTTTGGGTTTTGAGCATTTTCATAATGATTTCTCGTGTGGATAATTCAAGTTCCTCTTTCATTGCCCCTTCACCTCCCGCTTCAGAATAGGCCCCAACATAAATAAGAGTAGGGAGATTGAAATAGAGTCCTTAGACCTTATCCACGTGAACCTACATCATCTATATTATATATAAAAGATGAAGCTATGTATACTAATGAGCGGTCAACGTTCTTCTATCTCCGTTTGTAAGTTATGACAATTGCATTTGCTGCGTTATGAAGCAGAAGAGATGTGATTCCATTAAGGCTTAATGTCTATATTTACATCTCTCGAATAGAATTGTATGTTGATTATAGATTTCATTTATGATCTGCGATAATTCCTTAGCACGATAAAGGAGATATACGGTATGGCATATGTGCAGGTGAACAACTATATAAGAGAAGTTCTATCGTTCAAGGCTCCAGCTTGTTTCAATTAATGGCATTAACCTTATTCCTGAAGGTTTGCGGAAATGCCTTTCATTCCCTCTTGATATCTTCGTAACCCAAGTGATTCCTTCGCGTATATAGTGGTAAGCATGATCCGGCGGTCGGCCAGGGCAGAATAGCCAAGACCGGCCCTCTATGGAGCGACCTCATCTGTCCGAATGGAACAAGTAAATCAAATTATCATAATAGAAGTTGAGGGAACCCACTGTATGAATGAGACGTTAATGGATGATGCCGATGCATGGTATCGGCGGGCGGAGCAGAAAGCCGCCCACTATTTTGCCGCCTTACACAGGCAGGTGACCGACAAGTCGTATGTACCTGCACTTACAGAAGATATTCGACATTGGAAAAGAAACCCGATCCACCAAACGGTGATGTCGCTAATGGCAAGAAGCGCACGCAAGCCGGACTCCCGTCACGATAACCGCTATATTCAGTGGTTGAAGTATACGGGCAAGCTGGATGATTATTTGGATCGAAGCGTCTCCTATATCTATATGAGAGATTTGGGCCAGGCGCTTGATTCTCCGAAGACCCAACAGAAAATACGCAGAGTAGTTAATGACGTTAAGAAAAGGTTAATCAGCTCCTCGAAGCAGGGCGAGGGAGGACAAGCAGACGAGTTCAGCATGGCAGTCTTGTATCGCTGGGCTCAGAAGGAAGGCGTCGAGGATGCTGTGATTTGGGTTATGGGTAAGCTGAAGACGGTATCTTCAAGATTGCCGGAGGAGATGAACGCGGATCATGCCTTGCGCAAGCTGATCAAGATCATCGTCGGAGTCGTCCTGCATGTTACAGATGATCTGGATGAGGAGACCGATCCCGCCGAACGTTCCAAAAGGCTTAATGAAGCGATAAGGCTCGGCTATTCCTATGGCCTGACCTACCCGTTTATCGATGATTTGCTGGATTGCGGGCTCCTTGATGTGAAGGAGAAGCAGCAATATTCCGAGATGATTCGCCGCTCGATTCTAGAAGGAACGGTCCCTGAGCACTGCGATTGGTCAGGCTCGAATCGGGAACTTGTGCAATACGTTCATGCGGAGCTTCGCGAAGCATTTAATTACATTAAATATTATCAAAAGCCGGACCGATTACAGACGTTCTATGAGCAATCCTATGTGTTTTTCCAATCTCAAGATAAGGATAGACGCAAAGAACTGGTGAACCCGGCATACACGAATGAAGAGCTGTATTACCCCATTATTCTGAAATCTGCCTCTTCGCGCTTAATCGTCAGAACCGTTCTAAGCGCCTCCGAGGATGATGGCTTCGACCAGCATACCTTCTACTACGGCATCTATAATCAACTGGCGGATGATTTTGCCGATGTATTCGACGACATGCGAGACGGTGCAGTTACGCCGTATACGTATTACCTCACATATCGTGACCAGCGACCGGATTTGATTAATCCGTTCGAATTGTATTGGACCGTCATTGCTCATCTGATCCATCATGTCTACCATGGCGACAGCAAGACGAGGGATATCATGCTCGACCGGGCGATTAACGGGCTGAAGCGCTGCAAAGAGAGGATCGGCACTGACAAATATAACGAAATGATGGGCATCTTGGCATCCGGCAATCCGGAATTCAACCGCCTAATCCAGCACATGGTACATAAAGCGGAAGACGTAGACTTCTACGATAAGCTGCTGCGGGACCGGCTGATTGATGTGTTGAAGCGTAATCGAGAGGAGAAGGAGGCATTTCACGAAACAGTTGAATCGGTGCGGGAGGAGATCAACGACCAGCTGCTAATCTCCGCCGACACGGATATACCGCCAATGAAGACTTCGCTTATACACGCTGCGAATTACAGCCTTGAGGGAGACGGCAAGCGTCTGCGTCCTGTATTGGCGTGGGTGATGGGTGTACAAGTGTATGGGCTGCTGCCATCTTCACTTACGCCGCTTATCCGTTCACTCGAATATATGCATACGGCATCCTTGATCTTCGACGATCTTCCATCTCAGGATAATGCTTCTGTTCGAAGAGGGAAGCCTACCCTTCATCAGGTGCATGACAGTGCAACAGCGGAACTGACGGGACTGTATCTGATTCAGAAAGCAACGCAGGAGCAGGCTTCTCTCACAGGTTTTGATCCAAAGGCGGTATTGTCACTAATGAGATATTCCTCCCAGAAGGCTGGAGAGATGAGCATGGGCCAAGCGATGGACCTGCAGTTCAAAGGCATGTCGCTGACGCTGGAACAGCTCCGGGCCGTGTCCTATTACAAGACGGGTATCGCCTTCGAAGCTTGCTTGGTTATGCCTGCCATTCTGGCCCAAGCAGATGATGCCGAGATGGAGAGGCTGAAGGTTTTCGCCTATCATGCAGGTATTGCTTTCCAGATCAAGGACGATTTGCTGGATGCAGAGGGAGATTCGCATACCCTTGGCAAGCCTGTCGGCAAGGATACGGACAACAATATCTCCTCCTTCGTCGCCATCCTTGGCCTGGATGCCGCCAGAAGAGAGATGTGGGGTCATTATTGCCAAGCTACGGATGCGCTTAGCGAGATGGGGCGGCCGAGCGGTTTTCTGAAGCAGCTTCTGCACTACATGGTGAGCCGCGATCACTAGGTACCGGTTCGTAACGATACCAAAGAACCTTCAACAGACCTCATCAGGTGTTGAAGGTTCTTTTATGTTGTAGCTTTATGAGATGATAACGAGGGAATCGCTAGTTCTTGCGAAACGTTTTGCTGTCAATCATGACGGTCAAGCTGACCAAGGTGACGAAGATCGTTGCGCCCATATCGGATAGAATGGCGATCCACAGCGTTAGCCAGCCCGGAATTGTTAACAGCAAGGCAATGACTTTTAAGCCTAGCGCGACGATTATGTTGAATTTGATGATCCGATTCACACGCTTGGCGATCGATACTGCTTCCGGCAGCTTGCCCAAGTGATCCTGCATCAAGACGATGTCTGCTGTCTCAATCGCGCTGTCTGTGCCTTTGCCCATTGCAATGCCTAGCTGCGCGGATGCAAGCGCAGGGGCGTCATTGATCCCGTCGCCGATCATAGCGACTGTGCCTTGTGCAGACAGCTCCTTCACCCGATTGACTTTATCTTCGGGAAGCAGCCCGCCGTAATAGTCGGAGACGCCGACAGCTGCAGCTACCTTCTCCGCTGTCTTCGGATGATCGCCTGTCAGCATGACGGTATGCTTAATGCCAAGCTGATGCAGCGAGGCAATGACATTGCGGCTTTCTTCGCGGATCTCGTCAGAGATGCCGAACAAGCCAAGCACCTGCTGATCGTCAGCGACCAGGACGAGTGTCAGTCCGTCTTCCTTCATGCCGTTAATCCGGGCTTGAACAAAATCCGGTATGGACAGATGGCCAATGCTTTTTTCATTGCCCAGCCAATAGCTCTCACCGTTGATACGAGCCTGTATGCCGCTGCCGGATAAGGTTTTAATCTCGTCCGTCTCCGGGAGGTCAGCTCCTTTGCTCTTGACTTCCTTCATGATAGCTTTTGCTAACGGGTGGGAAGAGGTGCTTTCGATAGCCCCGGCAATAGGGAAGAATCGTTCCTCATCATACACCTCAACCTGCGCGACATGCGGTTCGCCTTTGGTCAACGTTCCCGTCTTGTCGAAGGCTAGCGTGTCAATCTTGCCAAGCTGCTCCAGAAAGACGCCGCCTTTCACGAGTATGCCATTGCGGGCGGTACGCGTAATGCCAGACACGATGGCGATTGGCGAAGAAAGGATAAGCGCGCAAGGGCAACCGACAATGAGAACGGACAGTCCTTGATAGAGCGAGCCCATCCATTCACCCTGGAAGAAGAGGGGCGGTACGACCATGACAATCGCAGCGATGAGCATAATCAGCGGCGTATAATACTTGGCGAATTTATTGATGAATAGCTCAGTAGGTGTCTTGGTCTCTTGCGCTTCCTGCACAAGATGCAATATTTTAGCCAGGGAGGAATCCTTATAGGCCTTCACAATACGAACAATCAGCAGCCCTTCATTGTTGATACTGCCCCCATAGACAAGCTCGCCTGTCTCTTTCTCCACCGGCAAGGATTCCCCTGTAATTGCGGCTTCATTCACCGAGCTTCTGCCATCCGATACGATGCCGTCGGAGGGGATCTTCTCACCGGGCTTGATCTTAACCAGATCACCAACCTGCAGCGAAGCGATGGGGACGATCCGCTCTTGTCCATGCTCCAGCTTGATGGCCTCCTTGGGCGCTACTTGGAGCAAGGTTTCCATGGACCTTCTTGCTTTCTCCATGCCATAGCCTTCAAGCAATTCGTTCAGGCCGAACAGTATGGCCACTAATGTGGCTTCCTTCCATTCGCCGATTGCGACAGCGCCTATTAATGCGATGGTCATTAAGGTATCGATATTGAAGGTAAGCTTGAACAAATTCTTCAAGCCGCGAATGAAGGTGGTATAACCGCTGATGACCGTGGCCAGCAAGAAGAGAAGAATGATGGCTTGTTGATCCAGCAAGCCTTCCAGCAGCAAAGCGGCAGCATAGATGATGCCAGAGCCGATAAGCAGCTTGAGCATTCTGGAATTGCCTTCTCCATGCGAATGGCTGTGGTCATGGCCGTCATGATCGCCATGCTCCCCCGAATGATCGTGGTCATGCGGCTTGGCGATATAAGCGCCGTCCGATTTCAGAATGCGATTGACATCGGTCATGGACACGTCGGGGTGAAGAGTCAGCTTCCCGGAGTTGTAGCTTAGCTTAGTGTCTTGCCCATGCTCCAGCCCTTTAATCTCATCTTCAATCCGCTGGGCGCAGCCAGCGCATGAAAGTCCTTTAATACGATATTCATTCATAAGGCAACCTTCTCTCAAAACAATGTATGAATACTTACTCATATATTATGTGATTCCACAGCATAAGTCAAACCTAATTTACCCAATTTCGACGGATACAATCAGTCCTTTGCTCAAAAGAACAGGTACATTACTGTATGGGCAAGAGCTCCACATTCGTGCATATCCACAACCTGGTTGGACATACTGGAAGAAGATTACTGTTGATGAATGGGAGCTTCGCGTATGTCCAATCAAGAACCGCGCCAGGTACAGGAACCTTGCTATGACCGCCATGACCCGTCCGCATTTGTCGATTGGCTTCGGGATACGCTGCATAATCCGCCAGATCTCACGATTCATTCGCTAGTCGTAAGTCCGGATATTTCTTGCTACTGTGTGTTTCTGGATACGTTGACCGATAAGAACAAGATTGAACAGGAATTGCTGTCCTTCTTGACGGATACGGATTCATTGGAAGAGGACCATTCGCCGGAAGACAGAATTGGTGTGATCCGAAACCGTCTCCCGTTCAGTTCAATTGCCTGTACCAAAGACCCCAAGCTATGCGTGGAAAGTCTGCTTAAAGGCTTCTGTCTGATTGTGTTGTCTGGTGCTCCGGAAATGATGATGGTTCAGATCGCGCAGAGCAGCAAACGGGACGTGTCCGAGCCGCTCACGGAGTCTACGGTGCGCGGTCCCCAGCTTGGTTTTACGGAAGAGCTGGGCAGTAATCTGTCGCTGCTGCGCAAACGGATCAAAAATGTGCATCTGCACATTGAACAAGTTGTTCTCGGCACGGAAACGGAAAATCATGTGTCGTTATTATTCCTGGACAACCTGGCATCGGACGAGGTTGTAGAGGAATTCCGCAGACGCCTGCATGCCATAAAAAGCGACAGCGTGCTGGATAGCGCCTATGTGGAGGAATGGATTCAGGACCGTACATTTTCACCGTTCTCCACGCTTCTAAGCACGGAAAGACCGGATGTAGTGACGGCCCATCTATTGGAGGGCGGCGTTGCGGTATTAGTGGACGGCAGTCCTATCGCTCTTGTAGGCCCGATTACGCTGTTTCAATTTTTTATTGCCCCTGAAGACTACTATCAGCGGGCAGATATTGCGACGCTGCTGCGCTGGGTGCGCATTCTGTCGTTTATGCTTTCGATTTTTGTTCCCGCCCTTTATGTGGCTGTCGTGTCCTATCATCAGGAGCTGCTGCCGACCTCGCTGCTCATCAGCATTGCCGGACAGAGGGAGGGCGTTCCTTTCCCGGCTTTTGTAGAGGCGACCATTATGATGGTCACCTTCGAAGTGCTTCGGGAGGCCGGGCTTCGGATGCCGCGCATCGCCGGGCAGGCGATCTCGATCGTCGGCGCGCTGGTGCTCGGACAAGCGGCTGTCACGGCAGGACTGGTGTCTACGGCTATGGTGATCGTCGTGGCGATAACGGCGATTGCCAACTTTGTCGCTCCATCGTACAGCTTTGGCATTACGCAGAGACTGCTGCAGTTTTTTTATCTGATGATGGCCGGCGCTATGGGATTGTTCGGCGTGTTATGCGGTGTGTTATTCACCGTCGTTCACTTGGCTTCGATTAAATCTTTTAATGTCCCGTATCTGTCTCCTGTGGCTCCTGCGGTTTTGTCTGATTGGAAAGATGTGCTCGTCCGTGTGCCCCGTCCATGGATGAAGAGCTATCCGCAAACGAATCAGACGAAGGAAAGAAGGAGGGGGCCATGAGAGCGGCGCTCCGGAGGCTGGCGCTGGCAGGACTTGCGATATGCTGTCTGACGGGATGCTGGGACCGGACTGAAATTAATGAACTGGCGATCGTCGGTCTAGTTGGCTCGGAGGAAAATAAGGATACCGGCAGCACCATCGTTTATTATCAGATTGTCAATCCGCTAGCGTTCTCCCAAGAATCGGGGAGAGGCGGCACATCTCCGGTCTACACGTACAAGATCGAAGGCAAATCAAGAGGCGAGATGGGACATAAGTCTGCCGAAAGCGTTCCACGCAAGCTATTCACAGACCACTATCAGACCCATATCATTACGGAGTCGCTTGCCCGCAAAGGGCTGCGGCAGTTCGTTAATTTCTATGAACGGCAGTATAACCGGCGTTCCAGCCTGCTGCTGTTCGTCACGGATTCGAAGTTATCCGATGTCATGATGACCTATACGCCGCTGGAACAGCTGCCGGGCCGCACGCTGAGATCGCTTGTGTACAACACGAATAAATCCACCGGGCGAATCAGCTTAAAGTCGAGGGTAAAGGACCTGGTGGAGAACATGGAATCCAGCACCTGTACCGTGCTGCCGATTATCAGCTTGCGTGATGACAAGCCGTTTTTGACGACCAAGCGCTTTGAGTCCATTGAAGCGAATCGCAGCAATTTGGTCTTAAGCGGCGCCGCCGTATTCAAGCAGGATCGGATGATCGGGAAGATCGGGCTGCGGGAGAACGGCTTCTACAATTTATTAAAAGGCGAGACCAACAGCTTTTTTCAGTCGATCACCTTAAACAAGATGGACATTGATTTGTCCGCCAACAAAATCAAAGTGAAACAAAGCATGGCGTTGACGGGCGGAGTGCCTGTATGGAACGTATCGGTTACTGCTAATCTAGCGATTCATAATAACGAGCAGAACGAGAAGCTCTCATGGGAGAATCTGTCCCAGCTAACGGATCAGTTCAACCGCGAGGTCAGCGAGACAGCAGGGCAGCTGTATGAGAAAGCGCTGAAGAAAGATTGGGATCTGTTTGGCCTGGAAGACAAAATCAAGAACAAGCGAGGGAAGGCATGGAAGACGATCCAGGGGAAAGCAGATGCTTGGAAGGAGACCAAGCTTAATCTGACTGTCACCAGCTCGGTGAACGATGTCGGAGAGATTATTAATCCGTATGAGGGAGGACTGGCTAATGGAAAACAATAGCATGACGGTATGGCAGTTTTTCGTCCTGACGCTTTCCTTTCTGGCCGGGACCTCCTTCTTCTTCTTGCCGGGCGGCCTGATTGCAGTAGCCAAGCAGGATGCCTGGATGGTGCCGATATGGGCCGGCGCCATAGGCATCCTGGCGGCCTTGCTCTGGCTGAGGCTTGCCCGCCAGCATCCGGGCTTGTCCATTATTCAGATTTGCACTCAAGTTGCAGGTAAGCCGATCGGCGGTTTGCTGGCTATCATGTATATCTCTTATTTCATTCAGCTGTCGGTATTCATCACCCGCAATGTGGGGGACTTTATGAAACAAACCTTGATGCCGATCACGCCGCTTACTGTATTCCATGTCATGTTTTTGATTATTACCGCTTATGCCGTGATGAAGGGAATCGATACGATAGCCAGATCGTCCGAATTGCTGTTCATCATTATGGCGATTACCTTTATTCTAATCTTCTGCATGGCGCTGATTGAGTGGGACTGGAATCGGTTCCAGGGCAGCTTTCGCATGAACGTATGGGAGACGGTGAAGGAGACGCGCTACATATTCGGATTCCCATTTCTGGAGTCGCTGGTGTTTTTGATGTTATTCCCATTCGTGCAGTCTAAAGTGAAGCGAAGCTTTATTCTGGCGATTGTGGTAGCGACGGCGATGCTTAGCGTGACGACGCTTTTTACAATTGGGGTACTCGGTGTGCCGCGCGCTTCCCATGATACCTATCCGCTGTTCGTTATTGCGCAAGAGGTGCATATCGGGACATTCTTTGAGCATCTGGAATCGACGGTTGCGCTAATCTTGCTTGCCGCGATCTTCATCAAGCTCTCTATCGCTTATTATTGCTCGGTGCTGGGCTTATGTCAGCTGTTCCGCATTTCAAGCCGGTTTTGGGTGACGCTCCCCTTAATCCTGCTTATATCTGGACTTGCGCTCGGCTATGATAATGTGGTCGAAAATATCGAATTCAGCCAAAGATATGATTTTGAATACACGTTGCTTTACAGCGTGTTCATTCCGTGTCTGCTGCTTGTAGTCTCATGGATACGGAAGGGCAGGGGCAAAGGGAGGGAGGGGTCTGCTTCATGATGTGGTTTATCTTCATGTTTCTGGTCATACTTGGCGGATCTCTGACGATTATGATCAGACAGCGCGTCGCAACAAAAGAAATCGTGCTGGTGACAGGTCTGCTGCTGCTCGGCTTCGCCGATTGGATCAGCATCTTGATGAATCATAAATTCAAGTCGAGCAAGGTGATTGCGCTCCTGATTGATTTGGTCGGGCTGTAGGGTAGTTTGTCAGCTTTTCGGGCATATCCAAATTTTTTCAAAAATAATAGTACACAAATAGTAGAATTTGCATTATAATAGAATTATTCTAATACCTCAGCAGAATTCCGAACGGGAACCTATCCCAATCCGGTAAGATTCAGCTTGTTTCGACCCCACATTTTCCGCGACTATCCATCAGTCCCACTTCATTTGAACCGATTAACGCTCCAGCATCCGTCCTTACTTCCGATATGCCCTCATCAAGACATTGGCTCTACAGCTTAATTTAGAAGGAAGCCGTTCAACCGACTCCGTTTTTTGCCGTGCCCAGCTTCGCAATATTTGATCCCTCACCATAATGACAGCGCTTACAATATATGCTTGTGATGCTTGTCATATCAACTGTGTATTTCAACTCGTTTAATGCATTGTTCATCCCGTGCTACATACTGCTACCCGCGCTTGCGACCAAGCGTACGTGCGATGAACCCGTCTCAACTCGATTGTGCAGAGGTTACTATGCGTATATAGGCTCTTTATGAGTTTATATAAATCGGTTGTAAAAGGGGGTTGGTCTGTTTCGTTATGTTTTCCCGCTAGGTTTGGCCGCGACATAGAGAGGAGGCAGCCCGCTACAAGCACTCCATGATGTGTAGGAGATAGGTGGACACCCATACCAACCTAAACCCAAGGAGGTAATGTGATGATGGTTCAAGTCCGTATGAATTCGACTCTCATAAAGCGCGTTCTGATGGTTAGCGGTGGTCTCTTGCTGTTATTTGCCTGTATGCTTGCTTTTGCCAAGTCTGCATCTGCCCATGGTTATGTCGATAATCCGGCAAGCCGGGCCATTCAATGCAAAAACGGTCTGAATACGAATTGCGGTCCGATTATTTATGAGCCGCAAAGCCTTGAAGGACTAAAAGGCTTCCCGAATGCAGGTCCGGCTGACGGCAAGATTGCCAGTGCGGGGCTCGCGGCCTTCTCCGCCCTCGACCAGCAATCGGCGACTCGCTGGAACAAAGTCAATATGACAAGCGGCACGAATACGTTCACATGGAAGTTCACGGCGCGTCATGCCACGACGAGCTACCGTTACTTCATCACAAAGCCGGATTGGAATCCAAATGCGCCTCTGACTCGCGCGCAGCTGGATCTGACGCCGTTCTGTACGGTTAACGGCAATGGACAGCAGCCTCCGGCGACGCTGTCGCATACTTGTAGCGTTCCAGCGAGAACAGGCTATCATATTATTCTTGCGGTATGGGATATTGCCGATACGCCAAACGCATGGTATATCGCCATCGATGCGCAATTCGGCCCATCGGACACCATCGCTCCAACAACGCCTTCGAACCTGACAGCGGGTACAGTGGGCATTACGACTGCTGCACTTTCGTGGGGAGCTTCCACGGATAACAACAGCGTAGCCGGTTACGAGATCTACTCCGGCTCTAACCCGTCGCCAATTGCTACTGTTCCGGGCAATCAGACCAGCGTGAATGTGACGAATCTGCTCGCCGGCACGACGTATAACTTCACGGTGAAGGCCTTCGACGGATCAGGCAACCGCTCACCAGCGAGCAATAGCGTTACGGTGACGACGGTTGCGCAGCCGATCGACAATACGCCGCCGACCAACCCGACAGGACTGCATGTCATGGGAACGCCGGGCTCCAACTCGGTAACGCTCATGTGGAGTGCATCCACAGATGCGAACGGCATTGCCGGCTACCGGATCTACTCTGGCAACACGGTGGTCGCTACAGTGGTGGGAACGGATACGGAAAAGCTCGTGACGGGCTTGTCGCCGAACACATCGTATACGTTCACCGTCAGAGCCTATGACCCGTCGAATAATGAGTCCGGCAACAGCAATTCCATTACGGCTACGACGGCTCAGGGCCCAAGCGCGACGCCATGGGCGCCGAACACGTCGTATGCGGTGAATGCACTGGTTTCCTATAACGGCAAAGTCTACAAATGCATCCAGGGGCATACTTCGCTTACAGGCTGGGAGCCAAGCAATGTACCAGCTCTCTGGCAGCTGCAGCCTTAGAACGTCTTCATAAATAAGAAGGGCCCTCATTCCTCCCTCTGGAGGAGCGGGGGCTTTTCGCTTATGCAGAAGCCTAGACAGGCATAATTGCGACAAGGAATCAAATAATAACCATCTAGGCTTGGTTTGGCAGCATTGCTATGCAAAGGAGCAGGGGTATGGAACTGTTTTTGCTTGTATTCATCATGCTTGGTTTTATCGGATTGTCGAATGTGCTGAACCGATTTGTTCCCTTTATTCCCATTCCGCTCATACAGATCGCGCTTGGCATGGCGATCGCGCTAACACCCGTCGTGGAGCATCTGGAGCTGAATCCGGAGCTGTTTTTTGTGTTGTTTATCGCTCCTTTGCTCTTCAATGACGGTAGACGGACGCCGAGGAATGAGCTGTGGCAGCTACGGGCGCCGATCCTGCTGATGGCCCTTGGCCTCGTCCTGGCAACGGTGCTTGTCGCAGGGCCATTCATCCACTGGCTTATACCGGATATTCCGCTTGCCGCAGCGTTTGCGCTTGCCGCCATTCTGTCGCCGACCGATGCGGTTGCCGTAGGCTCGCTGGCAGGACGCATCCGGCTTCCGTCCTCCATTATGCGACTGTTGGAGGGCGAAGCGCTGATGAATGACGCTTCAGGTCTGGTTGCTTTTAAATTTGCGATAGCGGCTGCCGTTACAGGGGAGTTCTCAGCAATTGGCGCGACAGTAAGCTTCTTTCTTATTGCGGTCGGCGGCTTGGCGGCAGGCGCTTTGATGGCGTTCCTGATCATATGGCTGCGCGTCTATCTGCGGAGGCTGGGCATGGAGGACGTCACCGTGCACATGCTCATTATGATCATGACGCCGTTCCTGATTTATTTGGTATCGGAAGAGATCGGCGTATCTGGCATCTTGGCCGTCGTGGCGGCAGGCATCGTCCATGCGATCGAGCGGGATCGCCTCCAGGCGGCTTCTGCCGAGCTGAGGATCGTGTCGGAAAGCACATGGACCGTTATTTTGTTTATTTTGAACGGCTTGGTGTTCGTCCTCTTGGGGCTAGAGGTGCCGAGCGTCGTGTCTGTTATTATTGAAGATGAGGCCTACCGAAATGGCATTGTTATAGGGTATATTCTGCTTATAACGGCGGTTCTGCTTCTGTTGCGATTCATATGGGTGTACCTGTTCGCCTCCGGACGGAAGCTGCAGGACGCGCTGCTCACATCGCTGTCAGGCGTGCGAGGCGCAGTAACGCTGGCAGGCGCATTCTCAATTCCGCTAGTCGTAGCGGGCGGAGCCGCTTTTCCTCAGCGTGATTTGATCATTTGCCTGTCCGCGGGCGTCATTCTGCTGACGCTAGTCTTGGCCAGCGCCATGCTTCCGGTTCTTACCCGCAATCCGCAGGCAGAAGCTGCGGAAGAAGAAGGCTTCTCGGAGAACCAGGTGCAAATCAAGGTGTTGAAAGCGGGCTTGAAGACCGTGCGCGATCAGATGAATGATGACAACCGGGCTGCAGCGTTGTCTATTATGTCTCAATATCAGCAGGAGCTGCAATGGTTAAAGGGCAAGGAGCAGGGGAATTTCGCAGATATTCAGAAGAAGACAGTGGAGATGAGACTGCTCGCCCTTCGTGCAGAGGCCAGAACCGTACGCCGCGAGCTGGAGCAGGGAGAAATAGATGAAGAAGTCGCCGATGTATGCAAATATGCGCTTAAACAGACGGAGGTGGCGCTGACGAACCGGCTTAAGTTCATGTTCTCCGCCGTGATGCTTACTGTGCGTCATTTCATCAAGAAAAGCCTGTATCCCGGGCGCAAACCCAAGTGGAGCAGGGAAGAGCTGGAGCAGTATAAGGAGCTTAAGCTTCAATCCATCCATGATGCGGTAGAAGAAATTAAAGCCTGCACCGACGACACCAACCGCGCAGCGGCCATGTCCGTTATCGCCCACTATCGGCAGATCGAAGAGATGCTTCGCTCGGAGCAAATAAGGCCTTCCATGAATGACGAGCTGCAGGAGCAGAAGAAGGAGCTGCAAGCGAAGGCCATTCAGAGCGAGCGCAATGTCATCCAATCGCTTTATGAGCAAGGGGAGATCGACCGCTCCATGACCGGGAAGCTTCGCATGTTCATCAACTACCGGGAAGCCAGCTTGTTCGAACATGAGACGATGGAGTCTTAGCGGTCCACACATAAGCGAGACTACGGCGAAACGAAAGTTCCGGGAATGGATACGAAGCGTGCTTCATGATAACGTCCTATAGACGATTTGAAAATTGTCTTCAATAATGACGATAATTACGATTGGATATTAAGACAATGGGCTGCGATAATGAATGCATGTGCAGCTAAATGCGAGTTCAAAATGAATTGGCGGGCGCATGCCAATGATCGTGAAAGGGGTGCTCGACATGAGCAAACAATCGGCAGTTATTGTAGGCGCGGGACCAGGCATCGGGCTAAGCGTGGCAAAAGCGTTCGGCAACAAAGGCTTTCGTGTGATCCTGGTATCGCGCAATGCAGAATCACTGCAGCAGCTTGTAGGTGATCTGATTGCGTCGAATATTGAAGCATACGGCGTGCAAGGAAATGCCGGAGATACGGAATCCATTGCGGCTGCTTTCCAGGATATCAAAGCGAGCTACGGCACGCCTGAAGTTCTGGTCTATAATGCAGCGGCGCTTCAATCCGGGCTGCCGACCTCTCTGACGCCGGATCAGCTAAGCCGGGAGCTAACAGTCAATGTGTCAGGAGCTTTGGCGAGTGCTCTGCAAGTGATTCCTGGCCAGGAAGAGCGGGGCAACGGCACGATCCTGTTCACGGGAGGGGGCTTTGCCCTGCATCCGTCTACGAAATATGCGTCCCTGTCGCTAGGAAAAGCCGCTTTGCGCAGCTTGTCCTTCTCTTTGGGAGAGGAGCTGGCGCCGAAGGGTATTCACGTAGGCATCGTCACCATTGCCGGATATGTAGCGAAGGATACGTACTTCGACCCGGACCGTATTGCCGAAGTCTATTGGGACCTGCATGCCAATCGGCTGGAGCATGAAGTGATCTATGAGGAATCTCAGGTGTCCTGATCGCAGGAGCGAGCTGTCCCAAAAGGAGGCGCTTCATTGATCGAATCCCATATATGCTGCAAATGAACCTTCAAAACCACTATGAATGTGGGGGATGAAGGTTCTTTGTTGCGCGAAATCACGTGTGAAGGAGAGGAAATCCTGAAATCGACGGTTGGGACAATTACTTTATGTTGCCGTGTGTGATTGAGGAGCTGTTTACTTCTCTGTCAAGAATGAATGTGCGTTGCCAATAGGCGCTCCGAGGGTTGCAAGCCTAGAAACTCGGCTTGGAGCAGGCGCAAGCGGCGCCCCGATATCTGCAAGCCTAGAAATTCGGCTTAGAGCAAGCGCAAGCGGCACCCTGAGAGTTATAAGCCGCTCTTTGCATCATTTCCTTCAATTTGTTCTGAACAAATGTGTTTTTAGTCAGCAACAGACGAGAATAAGCCTCACTAGCCATAGGATTTCCATTTGGAGTGAGGAGTGAGACATAAAGTTGAGTATAGATTTGCTGGAGTGCTGAGTTATGAAGGAACATCTGAGCTCAAGACTACAATCGAGGAAATCATGGCTTTTGCCTTCTTTGAGAATCATAGCTCTGGCCTCAGTCGAAGATCATGACTTTTACCTTATTTGAGGATCATAGTTCTTGCCTCAGTCGAAGATCATGACTCTTACCTTACTTGAGGTTCATAGCGCTTGCGTCAGACAAGGATCATGGCTCTTACCTTAATTGAGGATGAAGCTTCACGTGAGGCGGAGGATTGAGGAAGTGATAGGATATGCCAATGCTGAGCAGTTTTTGTGCTTGTTTGCGATTTTTTGATCATGGAGCTGCCTGCTGGTTAATTCTTTGATCCAGACGGTTTTACAGAATCACTTATTTTATTGTATATTCTATAGAAGGGAAAGGAAGAATCCCCCAAATACACCTGTAAATTTCCTCGCATCGTAAATAAAAAAGACAGGCGTGCGGCTGAGCGAGTGATCGCGCGCCTGTCTGATTCAAACTTCATGAATAGGATTCAATCTCAATACGTGGAACATTCTAACCTAATCCGTTTAAGCTTAATGCACCACATTTATTGTTCCATTAGCAAGTGAGGTTGCCGCCTGTGGAAACACCCAGTATGTTGGCGAAGTTCGTAAAGTAGCTGACACGGTTGTTGACGGATTGCGGACTGCCGCCGTTGCATTCAATCGATCCATTGATTGTGCGGATCGTCTCGCCGAAGCCCACGCCATTGACGATCGCGTTATGCGAAGTCATCGTGCCGGCGCCTGTTTGCGTTACCCAGAACCAAAGTGCGGTTTTCCACGCGACAGATGCGTCTTGCGCAACCAGATCCGGGTTGCTCAGCAGCGGCAAGCCGAGTGCTGCGCCCGCAGCGCCGTAGTTATAGTTCCAGCTTAGCTGAATCGGGCCGCGTCCATAATATTGCTTGCCAGGAGCACAAGGATATTGCGCATGCGAGGCACAGTAGAAAGGATAGTTGGCGGTGTTTATTTCGACAATGTGTTGAAGATGGCCGGTTTCTTGAGCGACGTTGCCCAGGAAGGCTGCAGCTTCCCGTTTCTTGATGGTGTCGCTGCCGGTATTGGTGAATGCAGGGAAAGAGGATAAAGCGGCTACTAAGCCGGAGTACGTATAGAAGGAATTGCGGTTAGGGAACATTTGATTGAATTGAGCTTGGGAGACGATGAATCCGCTTGGATTGGTTGTGCCGTTAGGCGTACAGTTCTTGCTGGCGCTTTGCGGAGAAGTAACAATCGGTGTCGAGTTGGCGTTCTGAGCGGATACCGTGTACGTGTAAGTGGTTCCATTCGACAATCCGGAGTCGATGCTCGATAAGCCGTTCACCCATCTGTACCAGGTGCCGTTCCGGAATACATCGTATCCGGTCGCGCCGGATACCGAATTCCAGCTTAGGCTGCAAGTGGCGCTAGACGCGCTGACGTTCAGTGTCGGAGCGGATAAGGAGCCTCCGCCTCCGCCGGAGCTTGGCGTACACGTCTTGCTGGCACTCTGCGGTGAAGTGTCGATCGGAGATACGTTGGCGTTCTGCGCGGCTACAGTGTACGTGTAGGTCGTGCCGTTGGATAATCCTGTGTCGGCAGTCGATGTCGTGCTTACCCATCTGTACCAATTGCCGTTCCGGTAAATATCATAGCCTGTTGCACCGGATATGCCATTCCAGCTTAGATTGCACGTTCCGCTTGAAGCACTGACATTCAATGTGGGGGTAGCTAAGGCGCCGAAAGCTGTAAGCGAATATAAGGGGATGGTTCCTATCACGATAACGATGATTAACAGAAACTTGACCATACTGCTTTTCATTGCAAATCCCTCCTAAAAGTGATGTTGTTGTCGGACGATCCTATCTAAGCTGAGTGAAGCTTACCTCGCTCATAACGGTTCGTTCTGAATCACTCCTTTCGCAGGAAGAATCTATGAAGTTAAAGCGCTTGCACTTCAATAATAATTCATTGTTTTTATGTTATCAATTGTAAATTATTGATTATATTCACTTAACTATATTAAACATAACAGTTAATCATATAAATGCTCGTAATTTTCAATGTGAAAACCATACTAGGGGGAGTGCTCGTGATAGAATTAGTAGAAGTGAAGGTTGAACAAGCCGAAGAGCTGCATGCGATGCAGAAACGTACCTTTCTGCCTTTGCTGAACAAATATTTGGACGATGATACAAATCCGGCAAATGAGCCGCTGGAGCGCCTGATCGATAAAATTCGAAATGGGCGTTTTTACAACATCTTGGTTAACCGTGTCATCGTGGGGGCGATTCGCATCGTCCACCGTCAAAACAGCGCATGGATCAGTCCGATCTTCGTGCTTCCGGAATTCCAAGGACAGGGTATCGCTCAGCAGGCGATCCGATTGGCGGAGGGATTGTTCCCCGATCATAAGGTGTGGGAGCTGCAGACGATTCTGCAGGAGCGGGGGAACTGCCGATTGTACGAGAAGATGGGCTATAAGCGCACGGAATACAAACATTCCATTAACAACCGCATGACCTTGGTCGGTTACATGAAGCGAATCGGTTACTCGTAAGCTGCATGGACGACAGTCCAAGCATGGCTTGCATGAAGGTTCCCGGAATGGCCTGACCTATTGTAAGATAGGGAAGAGTCTACATACTGATTTCAATGGGGGAACGGAAGATGGACGCTCAATTCTATTTGCAGAGAATCGGATATACTGGAAGGTTGGACGGGAGCGCAGAGGCGCTGGCGGGACTTCAGGAACGTCATCTGCAGGCTGTACCGTATGAGAATTTGGACATATTGCGAGGCAAGCCGCTTTCACTGGAGCCGGAGAATCTCTATCATAAAATCGTGGTGCAGGGACGCGGCGGCTATTGCTTCGAGCTGAATGCGCTTTTTGGATGGCTGCTGCGCGAGCTTGGCTATGACGTGACAAGCTGCTTCGCCCGATTCTGGAGGGACGAGACGGATCTGCCGCCTAAGCGCCGGCATCATGTTCTGTTGGTAAAGGTAGGAGACTCCCGCTATCTAAGCGATGTGGGAGTAGGCGGAGTGGTGCCGAGGAGGCCGCTATTGCTGCAAGAAGGGCTGGAGCAGCCGCAAGGCAGCGAATGCTATCGCCTGGATCGGGATGCTGAATTCGGATGGTTCTTAATGGAGCGGAAGGATGGGCAGTGGTCTCGTCTGTTCTCTTTTACAGAGGAACCGCAGCTCGCGAAGGATTTCCTCATGGCATCGTTCTGGTGCGAGCATGCGCCGGAATCCATATTCAGAACTGTCAAGATGCTTGCCATCCAGACAGAGGAGGGCCGCAACACGATTGCGGAAGGAGAATTCCGACTGTTCAGGAAGGATGGCGTACAAGCCTTTAAGCCGGGCAATGAGTCGGAGTACACGGAGGCGCTCAAAACTTATTTTGGCATTGTACTGAATGATGAGCTCTCGAAATAATGGTGCAGCATAGCTGAGATATGAAATTCTTTGGACCGCATTCCGATGCGGTTTTTTTGTTGCGATAAGATAAAATAGAGGAAGTTCATAATTAATTCAACATCATTAAATACTTATAAATACTTAAATATATGTGTGAATTACTTAAAAATCATGGTAGAATGTGTGTAAAATGAGGTGGTTGGATGTATCAAGAGGAAAGGCTGCTTAAGATTCTTGGATACTTGAAGGAGCATCACGCCATAAGCGTGATGGATATTTGCGCTCTGCTGGACATCTCCCGAGATACCGCGCGAAGGGATATTGTAAAGCTGGTGAAAGAGGGGGTTGTCATCCGAACGCATGGCGGAGTCGCTTTGCCTCAATTGAAGAGAGAAATAGCGACTTACCAGGATCGATTAATCGAAGAATCCGATCGCAAACGTCTCATTGGCAAGGCAGCAGCGGAACTGATTCATGACGGGGAGACTGTTATCCTGGATGTGTCGACGACCGTGCAATGCCTGGCTGAACAATTGAAGGCGGCTGAGTTAATAGGCATTACGCATTCAATAGATATCGTTAGCATTCTCTCCGGAAGAGAGGATATGCAAGTCTATGTGCTCGGTGGTTATTTGCATGCCAGGGATCGGCGGCTATATGGTCCTTCCGTGATAGACAAGCTGAAGGAGATAAGAGCCGACAAAGCGTTCATTGGGGCATCTGCGATCCACAATGATGGCTTGTACTACCCTCATGAAGATGATGTTTCTGTTAAAAAGGAGATGGCGCGGCGATCCGATCAGGTCATTGTAGTGGCGGATTTCACCAAATTCAATCGCAAGTCGGTCTATCGGTTGGATTTTGACGGTATAGATATTTTGGTAACGGACCAAGCCATCCCTGTCGAAATCCATGAAGTATTGGATCAGAAAAACATTACCGTGATTGAATGCAATGGCAACTTGAATGAGGAGGAGAACCAGCATGGATCTTAAGATAATTGAGAATGTCCGTATACCACATTCCGGTGATGAGGCTCAGCCGGCTGCAGTATGGATCAGGTCCGGGAAAATCGAGAGGGTCGAGCTCGGCGAATCAACACGGCCTAGTGTTGAATACGAACGGATTGACGGCAACGGCTGCCTGCTTATCCCCGGCATGATTGATGTTCATATCCACGGAGCGAATGGCTTTGATATGATGGACGGCAGCGAGGAGAGCATCCAGGAAGTGTCGCGCGCATGCGCTGCAACAGGGTGTACGTCCTTTTTGGCAACCTCTGTAAGTTCATCCATGGAAGACTTGTTAGCGATGATCCACAGTGTCAAGCGTGTCGTTGGGAATGAGACTGGTGCACGAATCGCCGGACTGCATCTGGAAGGGCCATACTTGAATCCCAAGCGTAAAGGGATGCAGAATGAGAAGTTTTTGCGTCACCCCGATCTGGAGGAGATGGAGCTAGTATTCCGCGAAGCTGAGGGACTGATCAAGATGGTGACGATCGCGCCGGAATTGCCCGGAGGGATGGAGCTGATCGCTTACCTGAGGGAGAAGGATGTCGTTATCGCCATTGCCCATTCGGATGCTACTTATGAGGAAGCGAAGCAGGCGTTTGAAGCCGGTGCCAGTCATGTCACGCATTGTTTTAACGGAATGCGTCCCATTCATCATCGCGACCCTGGGGTCGTGGTAGCCGCTTTTGAGGAAGCGCATGTCAGCCTGCAAGCCATCGTGGACGGCATTCATCTGCATCCTGCAATTGTTCGTATGATGCATCGCTTGAAAGGGGCTGACGGCATGGTGCTCATTACGGATGCGCTCCAAGCGATGGGTCTTGGCGATGGTGAGTATATCTTCGGCGGGCACCAAGTTCAAGTCGTCGATGGCGTAGCGAGGCTAAAGGATGGGACGCTGGCTTCCAGCACCGTCACGATGAATGAAGCGCTCAGGCTTGCGGTTGAAGCCGGAATTCCGTTAAGCGACGGCGTTCGAATGGCTTCGGCAACGCCGGCAAGAATCTTAGGACTTGATAAGCTAGGGAGCCTCGCCACCGGATACGATGCTGATCTGGTCTTGCTGAACGATCGGTTCGAGGTGGAGTGGACAATGATCAATGGCGAGCTGTTCCGGGTCTGAGTTTGTGAGGAAGTACGACCAGAATGCGGATACAAATCCTTCTTATATCATAGGCTTTGTTAAATCTTAAGGTTGATTTTCGGCTTATAGAATAACAGCCCCGTAGGGCGGTTATTCATCTAGTGTTCCCCGATACTTTCCATTACTACACCTATCTGGTAGTCGTCCTCATAAACGACTTCACCAGGGGCATCCGTTGCATCGGATTTTATTATCTCAACATTATACTTTCGTGCAATATCAAGAAATGGAGTTAATTTCTCAATCATTTCATGAGCATGATTATTCTTCTTAAACCATGTAACGGCTCTAATCGAATTATTTTCAGCATAATAAGGTGGGTTAGGGAGATTTTCTTCAAACCAGTCTATTGTTTCATTATATAATTTACTATCTTCATCAGATAATTTACCGTCACGCTGTAAGTGATAAATCACTACAAAAATGCCATAGGGTTGCTTTGTATAAGGACTTGAATAGTTGCCATGAAACCTTAGAAACAATAGTATACACCTCATCTTTTCACAGTTGGATTATTTCTACAATACCATTTCTACCCGATAGCTCATCTGTAAGCCATCCGTGAAAGTCTGGCGTTCGTCTCTTTCAACAGAAAACAGGCAATAAGAGATCAGCATATTCTTCTTATTCGACGTTGTGTTCTCTTAGTCCTTGCTGTCGAGATAGCGAAACCATGCCAGGTAATGCCCCAAATACTTTGTTCCAACAATGTGAAAAACACCTTTCACACGTTGAAAGGCAGGAGACGTTCGTCTCCTGCCTTTTCTGTTATCGATATGAAGTTTATACCGCTAAGACTGCTTTCCCATAATCTTCGAATCTTTGGGAAGGAACAGGGCGAACAGGCCGAGCAGCGGCAGGAAGGCGCATACCTTGACCATCAGCTCTACGCTGTGCGTATCCATGAGCCAGCCCATGACAACGGAGCCAAGACCAGCAAGGCCGAAGGAAAGTCCGAAGAACAAGCCGGCAATTGTGCCGACATGACCCGGCAGCAGCTCTTGCGCATAGACGATAATGACCGAGAATCCGGACATCAGGATCAGGCCAATAGCCATACACAGCAGGATCGAGCCTGTTGGTCCCGCATAAGGGAGCAGCAGGGAGAACGGCGCTGTGCCCAGTATGGAGAACCAGATGATCCGCTGTCTGCCGAACCGGTCTGCTAGCGGCCCGCCAAGGAATGTTCCGACCATGCCGGCGAATTGAAGGGCGAAGAGCGCCAGCTGGGCCCGTTCAAGCGGGAGCTTGTACGTGTCCATGAAGTAAAAGGCGTAGTAGCCTGTCATGCTGGCCAGATAAACGAATTTGGAGAACAGCATCATGATCAAGATTCCGAGTACAAATGCGATAAAAGACTTGCTGAATCGCTTGGGTGCAGCGGCTGATGTGCTCGCTTTACGCTTGGCGACAGCGGCTGCGGAGGTTTGCTCGCGGTACCATCTGCTAATCCGGTATTGAATCACAATGCCGATGGCGGCAAGCAGCGTGAACCAAAGAAAGCCGTATTGTCCCCGCGGGCTAATGACGAAGGCGACCATGAGCGGAGCGAGAGCCTGACCGGCATTGCCGCCTACTTGGAACACCGATTGAGCGAAGCCTTTTCCTCTGCCGGCTGCCAGATGGGCGACGCGGGATGACTCCGGGTGAAGGACAGAGGAGCCTACTCCGATAAGCGCAGCTGCGAGCAGAAGGAAGCCATAGCTTGGAGCGACAGCGAGCCCGATCATGCCTAGCAGCGTGAATACCATGCCGAGCGGCAGCAGAATGGGGATCGGTCTCCGGTCCGTATAAATTCCAATCAGCGGCTGCAACACAGAAGCTGTAATATTCAGTGTGAATGCCACCCAGCCGATCTGGACGAAGCTTAGCTGGAGCTGTTCCTGGAAGATGGGGAAGACGGCAGGCACGACTGACTGCATCGCGTCGTTCAGCAGATGAGCCATGCTGACGCCGAGCAGCACGGTCATCGCCGTTTGGTTGGCCCGCAGGGCCGTTGCGGTTTGCGACATGATTCTCAACATCCTATCTCTGTAGATTTAGATTTCATCATAGCGGATAGAGGTTGCCATGCGCCTCGCAAAAAATGCTTTCTATTCGCGCAATAATTGCTATAATTACTCCAGGGTGAGTGCCATGCAGACACAAATGCAGATTAGATTGCCGAATATCGAGCTGTACAAAATAGAAAATGAATTTGTTAATATCCCTCATGCCCATCATCATGAATATCAAATTACCGTGCCGATCAAAGGAAGCTGCGAGTTCTATTACGAGAGCCGGCCAATGGAGCTGCGCGCGGGCGAAGGGCTGGTCGTCCATCCAGCGGATCGCCATTGCTTCCAGATGAGCAATGATTCAGGCATTATTATCGTGATTGCAAAGGATAAGCTAATTAGGCAAGCGTGCCGGGAGGAGCAGCCGATTCAGAGGGCGTTCGCGCCTGCTGCGATGCTGACTTACTTTCAGAGATGCGCGTCCCGGTTCATCGCGATGGACCATATGAATGCATTGGCCGTGGAGGAGACAGAGTCTTTGGCACTTGCCGAGCTTGGGGCTATGCTTGCGGCAGAGGGAAGACTGAAGGCTGAACCGGCGTTAAAGGCGGAGCGGGCGTCGGATTGGAGCATGATGCAAGTGCTCGATTATATCCGTACTCACTATACGGAGCAGTTGGAGATTGACCAGCTTGCGGCCATCGCGCTTCAGAGCCGATATCATTTTATCCGCTCATTCAAGCTGGCTACGGGAGTTACGCCGTATCAGTATGTGCTGCGCCTGCGGGTAGAGGAAGCGAAACGGCAGCTTCGGGGGAGTACGCATACCGTAACGGACATCAGTTATATGGTTGGATTTTCCAGCACCAGCCCATTTTATCGGGTGTTTATGAAGTTCACAGGCATGACTCCTGAGAAATTTCGGGGGATGTAAGGTTCGTAAATCGGATGTTGGGGCGTCTAAGCGAGCATACGGGAGCAACTTTTCGATCATCACTTCTCTGTGCGGCATTTTCAGGAAATGGCGAGAATTTTCAATTTTATTGTCGTCATATGCGGTTTTTCATGTTTTTTCATCTCCGATATAATAGATAGGAAATATAGAGGATGGTGATTGGACATGACTTACAAAGAAGTGTTGGGCCGGAGAAGTGAACTGTTGAAGCGCAATATCTACCGAATGATTTTGAAGGACAACCGGCAAGGGCTCAGCGTGAACGAAAGCAATGTCTATCAATCCATGCTGAAGAAATTGCATCACAACGAGAGCGCATTGCAGACAGCGAGAAACAAAGACGCGTAGAACCACAGAAGAGAGCAAGATCGCAGCAGGATGCTGCCAGCCCCCGGCGATGAGCCGCGGGCTTTTTATTTTTGCTGCAAAGTTTGAGCTGGGAGAAGGGATGAGGCCATTCTTCTATTGTGCTGAGGACATATGTCCTTTCCTGCAATTGTCTCCTTATCGTTAAATAAGAGGTAGGATGTAAGAAGGGAGAGCGGAAAATGAAAGGCGTAATCTATGCGGTGCTCGGTGGAGCATTCTTGACCCTGCAAGGGACAGCTAACGCGTCGATTGGCGAACGGATCGGCACATGGCAAGCGGCGACTCTTACGCAAGGAACGGGATTTATAGCCGCGTTATTGATTGTGCTGCTGCTCGGCGACCAGTCGTGGCGCAATCTGAAGGAGGTCAAGCCGGTCTATCGCTTCGGCGGGGCGTTTGCTGCTTTTATCTTGTTCAGCAACATTACAGCCTATCACATGAATGGCGCGGCATTGACTGTAGCATCGCTGTTAATCGCGCAGATGATCGCGACCTTGATGATGGAGAAGGCCGGCTGGTTCGGAGCAGCGGCTGTCGTTCAATTGCGGGGAACACAATGGGCTGGCTTAGGATTGATGGTTATTGGCATCCTATGTCTAACCTTGTAAGCTGCCGCTGTATATGGAGATGAAGGAATGATGAGCGGATGAAAGCGAGCCATAACGAAGAGAGAACGGAAGACTATATCCGGCAGTTTCAGCTTGCCGATGTATTGCCCGAATTACTGCAAAAACATTTGATGCTGTTCCGTTTTGGGCCGGAGGAGGAGCTGTGCAAGCAAGGGGAAGAGCCTCAGTACATTCATTTCCTTGTACAAGGTAAGGTGAAGGTCTATACAACCTCGTTCGAAGGTAACACCTTACTGGTCGCTTTTATGAAGCCTCTAGGCATTTTAGGCGAGATTGAGGGTGTCCGGGGGTGGGACAATCTCAATACCGTGACGGCAGTTACGGAAGTGGAGACGATTGCCTTCCATAAGCGCTGGCTGAGTGAATTAGACGGGGAAGCCCGATTTTTGCGGTTTCTACTTGATAAGGTTACCGAAAAGTTTTATTCGAAATCCTTGTCGCTCAGCTTCAATCTGCTTCATCCAGTAGAAGTCAGGCTCGCCAGTTATTTGTTATCCGTTACCTCATCTAGCGGCGAAGGTGGGGAGGATGGGGTGGCGATATCGACTATTAAGGATACGGCAAGCCTGCTCGGAACGAGCTACCGGCATATGAATCGGGTGTTGCTTGGCTTCATTACCGATGGATTAGTGAAGCGGGACAATGGAATGCTTATCGTGAGGGACCGACAAGGCTTAAACCGGGTAGCGGGACGAAATATTTATGAAACTGAGGACAGGAGAGAGAGGCCATGATTTGGGGAATTGTAATGGCAATGGCGGCAGGCTGCTTGATCAGCGTGCAGACAATGTTCAATAACAAAGTCAGCCTAGCCGTAAGCTCGCATACAACATCGGCGCTTGTGCTGGGCATGGGCTTGCTTGCATCGTTCGGAATGGGTGTACTGATGGAAGGACGGGCGTTCTTCGACATTGGCACCATGCCCGTGTGGTACTGGTTCAGCGGCTTGCTTGGAATCGGCGTTGTCACATGTGTGGTGAACGGGGTCAAGCAGCTTGGCGCCAGCTACGCGATTGCGATTGTGATGGCATCCCAGCTGCTCTGCGCGTTGTGGTGGGATTCGCTGGGCTGGTTTGGCTTGCAGGAGGTCCCTTTGACCCCGCAGAAAGCGATCGGCGCTGTATTGCTCATTGCCGGATTGGTGATGTATAAGGTCAAGTGGCAGCGAAGAGAACCAGTCAACAAGGCGGAGCAAGCGAATGCTCAGACTGCCAATGGTTGAATCCCGGTTGAGGATATGGTAATATGGCAGTAATTTAAGGATTGGAGTGAAGAGGATCGATGTAGGATTTCTTGCGCACGATGCGAGACAATAAAACAAGATGGACCGAACGGACAACATCGCTTGTTTTATTTTTTGTATGCAAGAAAGACTGCATCTTCTTCACTCAAACGGGATACCTCTATTCATTTCTGGCATTGGCTGGCTGGATAGGGCTGTATAGCTTGATTTGAGCTGCGAGAGGGCGTCTTTCTTGCAGCTCTTATTTTTTTATACAGGGAGGCATCCTATATGTCATTAATTCAAGTATCGAACCTGACGTTTGCCTATGATGGCAGCTACGACAATATATTCGAAGGGGTCAGCTTTCAGCTCGACACCGATTGGAAGCTGGGATTCACAGGCCGAAACGGGCGGGGGAAGACGACGTTCCTGAATCTGCTGCTGGGGAAATACGAGTACAGCGGCACGATATCGGCCAAGGTAAGCTTTGACTACTTCCCGTTTCACGTTGAGAATCGGGACCATATGGCGATCGACATCGTCGATGAGATCTACCCGGATTACGAGTATTGGAAGCTGGCGAAGGAGCTTACGCTGCTTGATGTCTCAGAAGAGATCCTGTACCGGCCGTTCTCGTCCTTGTCGAACGGCGAGCAGACGAAGGTGCTGCTTGCGGCTTTGTTCCTGAAGGAGAACAGCTTCCTGCTCATCGACGAGCCGACGAACCATTTGGACATGGGCGCCAGACAACTGGTCAGCGATTATTTGAAGTCTAAGCGCGGATATATACTGATATCGCATGACCGGGCGTTTCTGGATAACTGCGTTGACCATATTTTGTCCATCAACCGGACCAATATTGACATTCAGAAGGGCAATTTCTCCGACTGGTGGGAGAACAAGCAGAAGCAAGACAACTACGAGCTGGCAGAGAATGATAAGCTGAAGAAGGATATTAAGCGGTTGTCCGAAGCGTCCAAGCGTACGGGCAACTGGTCGGATGAAGTGGAGAAGACGAAAAACGGCACCCTAAACTCCGGCTCCAAGGTGGACAAAGGCTATATCGGGCATAAAGCGGCCAAAATGATGAAGCGCTCCAAGTCGATGGAGCAGCGCCAGCAATCGGCGATTGACGATAAATCCAAGCTTCTGAAAAACCTCGAAAGCTCTGAAAGCCTAAAGATCGCACAGCTTAACTATCACAGGGACCAGCTGGCCGAATTCGATCATGTGTCGATTCAGTACGGTGACCGGACGGTCTGTGAGGATATCAGCTTTGGTATTGGGAAAGGCGAGCGAATCGCGTTATCCGGCAAAAACGGCTCCGGCAAGTCCAGCCTGCTCAAGCTGCTGCTTGGCGAACCGATCACCCATACCGGCACATTCCGAGTGGGGAGCGGACTGAAGATTTCATACGTCTCGCAGGACACGTCGCATCTTGAGGGCAATCTGACCGATTACGCCAGGGAGCATGGCATTGATGAGAGCCTGTTCAAGGCAATTCTCAGAAAGCTGGACTTTTCCAGATTGCAATTCGAGAAGGATATTTCCGCATACAGCGGCGGTCAGAAGAAGAAGGTGCTTATCGCCAAAAGCCTGTGCGAAGAGGCGCATCTGCATATATGGGATGAGCCGCTGAACTTTATCGACGTCATCTCCCGCATGCAGATCGAAGAGCTGCTGTTGGAATACGAGCCGACCATCTTGTTCGTCGAACATGATAGAGAGTTTGTAAGCCGCATTGCAACTAAGATTGTAGAGCTTTGAGGGACGGATTTAGGCGATTAGAAATGGGTTCTAACGAATCAGCATTGCCGTTCGTTCTCATCTAACAACATCTGGAACAAAGGACATTCTATAGGGGTGTCCTTTTTTTCAGTAAATTTGTGTGCTATAGCAAAAAGCCATTATGAGTGAAGACATGTAGAACCAGCATCTTAGCTGGTTCTTTTATTTATTATGCCGTGTATACGTCTTTGAATCCGGTTTTCCTTTCTGGTAACCGGACGTTTGACTCATTGTTCCGGCAGCGCTCAGGCATGTAAAATAATAGGGGATGCGAACGCTAATACATATTTTGTGTAGTTAAGTGTAAGGACATGACGAGATTACGGATGAAGCTCGTGGAAAGGCGTGGGATGATGAACATATTGCAGGAAGAAGCATTGGAAGAGATGAAAACCGCGATTAATGCTTGGTTTGACGAACAGGAAAATCGAACGGACGTGGAGAGCGCGGTCAAGCGCACTACACTGCAAATAGGCATCTTTAACGATGTTACGCTGGATTACCGGCCCGGCAGGTCTAACGTGGACAGTTTGAATTTTGGCTGGGATGCTGCGGACAAGAAGCCTGCGCAGACTTCACCTTTTACGAGGGAGCAGGTGGTGCATGAAGTTCAGCCGCTGCTTGCGGAGTTCGTAAAGATGAAGCTGGACAAGCTTGTGACGTCGCCACTCATCGACTACCGGTTCACCATGCAGGGAAGCTTCGCTTCGACAGACGGGACTGTGGAATTAGTGGTGCTGGAAACAGTAAATGCAGAGAAGAAGAGGCAGCTTCTGGAGCGTATTCATACCTACATCGAGAAAAAACTGGAGCAGAGTTCCTACCCGACCAAGCCGCTTGAAACCTTTTTTTTGACGCGACATCTGCTCGATCCGCAATTATTTCGAGAATTGGAAGTTGGAAAGGTAATTGCTATATTTGACCGAATTCAGGAGCTTAACAAAGAACGGACAGAAGCGCTCGCAGAGCATCGGAGCAATATGATCCAGGCTTTGACCGATTGGGCCGAGGATGTATTCTTGCCGCGTTACATCGAGATTACTCGTTCCGAATACAGGACTAATGTATATGTTATCAAGCCGGGTGCTGCTTTTGAGAACAAGGATGAGCATAATCAGTCTATCGACCTTTTGTTGTACGGTTCGGCAATGATTCTTCGTTATGAGCCGAACTATAGCAAATCAAGGGGCCAGACGTACCTGGAGCTTGCAACGCAACTTGGCAGCAGCAAAGCCGGTCGCATGCTGAAGGAAGGCAGCGACAGCTTCTCGCCAGAGGATGTGCATATGCGCCATGAGTTGGCGGAATGCAAGGCTAATGATGTATTTTCGCTCATTACGGTCGTGATCCGCAAGGAGGAAGCCCGTGCGTACGAGCTGGCAATATCGTTTATTCTCTCCTTGCTGCGTAAGGGTTTCCCGAAAAGCTACAAAATTAAGCTGAAATCCAGCGTAAGAGAGGTATTGCCTGTGAAGGGGCTTGCCAAATCGGATACGCATCGTTTCTTTGCGAATGCGCTGGCTTATTCCGAGCTGCATCCGTTACTGGAGGAATATGCTCGTGCTGCGATGCAAGAGTATGAATGGTACATGGATACGGAAAGCGAAAAAAGCGTAATGCCAGGCAGCTATGCGATATTCGGTCTTGGACTTTCGGATGAACGGTATTTTCCGCTAGTCGAGGATTACATGGCGCTTGTGGATGATGAGCATCAGCTGGCACACGACAAGTTCACGGCCGTATTTGCCGAAACTCATGGGGTAACCGAACGCTCGGCTCCTGCTCTGGTTGCCTGTTTGCGGCGTTCCCACGATTCGTTGAAGCTGAAGATCCAGCCGGAACTGGAAAGCGATGACAAGCTGTTCATATTGGTGCAGCATATTGAGGCACTGACGGATTACGAAGCTGAACGGGTGCTGTACCCGATCTGGGGCAAGGCGGACAAGCTGGCTGCATGGGCACGCAAGGCGCAAGAACCGCGCAAAGAGCTGCTGCTTCGCCTGCTAAAGGCGACGGGTAAAGGTTTGTGAGTAGCAGTGCCATTTTATCTGGGAGGGATTATGTTGCAGCAGCTCTTTAACGAATTGATCAAGCAGGACGTTAAGCCGTTTCTTTCCAAGCATGGATTCACTAAGAAAAGCTTGAATTTCCAAAAGGGGACAGAAGGCATTATCTACCTATTCAACTTCCAAAAATACTCTGGAAATTCAGCGGACAATGTGATGTTTTATGTCAATTGCGGGATCTATTCAGCGGATTTGGCACAGCTGCAAGGGAAGCCGATATTGACATCACCCCAGGAAGCGGAGTGTCACTTCAGGGCAAGAATCGGGGAAATTGCGGAGTCTGCTCCGGACCGTTTTGCGATTACGGCTGAGACGAATATGGATGATGTAAGAGAAACGTTGTTAAGCGCTTTAGAAGAAGTTATCCCCTTCTACGATTCAATGACAAGTGCCAGAGCGATTGTTGATTATTACACTGCAGGTCCATATTTGCATCTGGGGGAAGAGAGCTTTCATGTGCTCTTGCAATCCAATGATGTTGCGGCAGCTAAGCAGTATTTGAATGCATTGCAGGAAAAACACGGAGCGGAAAACCGTTGGACCATCTTTGAAAAGAAATACGAGGCCATCTTCAACCAATATAGAGTGGCATTCGAAAAGCACATGTAAGTAAAGCAGGACAACTTGAATGAAAGCAGTTATAATGGATAAGTTATTCAAATGAGCATGGACGGTAAAAGGGGAGCTAATGCAGATGATACAAATCACAATTCCAACGCCAGATGTCACCATACACAAGCAGAAAGAGCCTGAGCTAAGCCATATTTACGGGTTTACGGATTTCCACCTGATTTCGAGAGAAACGGGAGGAATCTTCATGTTCTATAATGATCAGGATGAGCTCCTGTTCGTGGGCAAAGCACGTAAGCTTAGACCGCGAATCAAAAAACATTTTGAAGACACGGTATCCGTCATGAAAAATCACAGGAACGAAGTCACGAAGATCGAGGTTTGTATCGTGGAGGACCCTGTCCATAGAGAAATTTATGAAACGTATATTATCAATGAAATGAAAGCGAAATACAATATAGATAAAGTGTTATACAAGTAACGATCGTTAACACCTTTGAGCCTCCTGTTGGGGCTCTTTTTTATAGGCATGGTTTAAAAGGTTGGCATCGCATGAAGCCAACCTTTTTTGTGTTTTTTGCAGGTGTACGGTTAGTAAATTAGGGGGCTGTCTATCAATTATCGTTGATTACTCCTATAGAAAACGCTTATTGATTTGACTATAATTGGAATCGTGCTTTGTTTCCAGAATTGGAGGTTGATTATGAAAATCGGGATGACATGGAAGAGAATTCTTTTTATGATCGCTGTTGCACTGACTGTTGGGTTGTTGTTCACCTATTTAGCATCAAATCCCTTTTCACATTCTGCGAAAATAAAACGACAAGCACCAATAACGCTCTCATCTGAAGAGAGGACTGAAGGGGGAAGTGAAATGGAATCTGAAGCTTTAGATGAATTGCGGGTTGGCCAAAGCCGCATACTTTCTGATTCCGAGGTCTTATCCTTGTGGGACGGAATAGATCCGCAATTTTCACCAGCCAATGCCGTAGCCGCCGTACAAAGCGCACTGTCGCGAGAGAATTATGAACAATTGTTTCCCTACCGGATTGGTACGAAGGAATGGCATACATTTGCCGCTGACCAAGCTTATTACGATGCAGATCAAATCGACTATTACTCTTATGACAACTTGATTGCGGCCATTACGGATGTCGCTAATATCAAATATAAGGTGGAATACAGAGAGGATGATACTGCCAACAGCCGCGTATTTCGCCTGGATAAAGAAACAAAGACAGAAACGCTGATCTACCAAAACGTTAACTTTCATACACTCCCCAATAAGAACGTTCCGATTTTGTCGCAAACGGTTGATTTTGGTTCCTTTATTAAAGAAGGGTCTGACTTGAACCGAAAGCGAGAGCTTGCGGCATTTCTTGCCAACATTGCACATGAAACGGGCGGAGGTGCGCCAACATCCCCTGGAGGTCCGCTTGCATGGGGACTGTTTTGGAATGAAGAAATTGCTTATATGAACACCAACACGGTCAATTATGTTGAAGAAAATGACAACTTTCCGCCAGCAGCAGGCAAATCCTATCATGGGCGTGGACCGATTCAGCTAAGCTGGAATTACAATTACGGATTGATTAGTGGAATTATCTATGGCACCAAAGATACGCTGCTTCAGCAGCCTGAGCTTATTGTTAATGACGGCAAGCTAGGCTTTATGACGGCTCTCCTGTTCTGGATGACACCTCAGCCTCCCAAGCCCTCCGCTCATGATGTGATGGTGGGCAGCTGGACGCCAACTGAATCTGATCGTTCGAAAGGAAGAACAGAGGCGGGATTTGGAATTACCATTATGATTATTAACGGCAATCTGGAAGGGAACCTCGACGAAAGCGACCGACGCATCGCTCGACGAGTTGGGTTTTATCATAAAATTACATCACAAATGGGGATATCCATAGAGGGGGAAAAAGTAAACACTGCAGGCATGAGCCCATTTTAAATCAAGGACAATTATGCTGGAAATGGCACAGCGACAGCCCTGGACGGAAGAAGGTCCTGGATTGTCGCTGTTTTTCGTTTATATCGTATCGCAGCATAATTCCTGTTCAGACCAAATAATTAATTGATCAATTAATTAGTGATTGACCAATTACTAAATTCATCATATGATAAGGACATTCAAATGAATCCAATAAGGGAGTTGATGGGGATGAAGAAAGCAATTGTGATTGGAGCAACAGGGGGCACAGGCGCCGCAATTACGGAAGAGCTGGCGAAGCAGGGCATTCCGACGATCGCATTCGGGCGTTCGCGTACGAAGCTGAATGAATTGTCGGCAAGCATAGGCGAGTATGCGAACTTATCCTTTGCAGAGGGGGATGCTCTGAAGCCAGAAGATATAATTGCCGCAGCCCAGGATGCGGATGTGTTGTTTCATTGCGCGAACGTTCCATACAACGAGATGCAGAGCAAGCTGCTCCCGCTCGGGGAAGCGATTATGGAAGCGGCGAATCGGCTTGGCATTAAAGTTGTAGCGATTGACGGCATTTATCCGTATGGCAGGAGACAGTCGGAGCGGGTGGACGAGAATCATCCGAAGGCGCCGCATACGAGAAAAGGGAAGACTAGATTGCAATTCGAGCATATGCTGTTCGACAAGAGCCGATGGGCCCGGTCGAGCGTTATCATTGCGCGATTGCCAGACTATTACGGCCCAACCGCTAATGCCGCTTCCTATTTGGGCTCTACGCTAGAAGCCATTGCGGCGGGGAAAATGGCCTTTTTTATCGGCAACATGCGTACTCCTCGCGAATATGTCTATCTGCCGGATGCCGCTGCAATGGTCGTAGAGCTTGCCAGGCATGACCACGCTTACGGCCAGAACTGGAATATCCCGGGCGCGGGTCTGATCTCGGGCCGCGACATTGTGCGTATTGCGCAGCAGGCTAGCGGAGCTTCCAAAGCCGTCATTCCGCTGGGACGGATAGGTCTCTCCCTCATTGGCATGGGCGTTCCGGTTATGAAAGAAGTCGTCGAGATGTTATATTTGACCGAAGAGCCTGTGGTATTAAGCGGGGAGAAGTATGAGCGGCATATTGGCCCGATCCGCAAGACCGCGTTCGAACAAGGCATCGCGGCAACGATAAAGGAGCTGCAAACCTCTTAAGCGTGGAACGTATTCGGTAAGAACTTATTTTTTAGCCTAAAAATGATTGGTCAATCAATAATAAAACTCTCCTATCGATAATTGCGTTGGTCTAATGACATATGATTCGATTTGACGGCAACTACGTAAGCTGTTATGGTGTTGATTGTACGTATTCTTATGTTTTGGAAGGAGGATGAAGTGATGTGTGAAGTTGTAGATGTGGTTGTGAACCTGTCAAGGAAAGCGATTGTCGGCATGGTTCACCATTACAATAAACAGCTACCGGAACTTTATCCTCCTATAGATCGTCGCCATTAGCGCTCTTTGTCATAGGCAAAGTGTTCTTCGATGTGACGTATAGTTGGTTAATGCAAGATGCAGAAAAGCACCGGTTCGCTGGTGCTTTTTTGTGCTTTCTCCGAGCTAGAGGGAGATTAAGATGAAGCCAACATCTAAATATGAAAAGATTCAACACATCCTGCAAAGCTTGAAACAGCCAGGGTATCGATATAAGCAAATTACTGAAGCAATTTTTAAGCAGAGGATCGGCGAATATGAACAGATGCATATGCTGCCTCAATTCTTGCGGCATGCCTTAGTGGAACAACTGGGCAACCGAGTGTCCTCTGTAACCCCGGTTTTGGAGCAGCGATCGGAGCAGGCCAGCAAGTTCTTGTTAGCGATTGCGGGCAATGAAAGAGTCGAAGCCGTCAGATTAAGCTACAAGAGTGGATGGGATTCCTATTGCATCTCTTCTCAATGCGGCTGCGGATTCGGCTGCCGGTTCTGCTCCACCGGAACGATGGGGCTAAAACGTCATCTGACCGTTGACGAAATGACCGACCAGCTCCTGTACTTTCATTTGAACGGGTATGCTCTGGACAGTGTATCCTTTATGGGAATGGGAGAGGCGCTCGCCAATCCTAATCTGTTCGAAGCGCTGAAGGTGATGACCGATCCCCGGTTGTTTGGATTGGGCCAGCGCAGAATTACGGTATCCACCATTGGCATTCTGCCGGGGATACAGCGGCTTAGAGAGGAGTTTCCGCAAGTGAACCTGACGTTCTCGCTCCATTCGCCGTTCGATGAGCAGCGAAGTGCTCTTATGCCGATCAATGAGCGGTTTCCAATCCGCGATGTCATGGAGGTATTGGATAAGCATATCCAGGAGACGGGACGCAAAGTGTACATTGCCTACATCATGTTAAGAGGGATGAACGACGGGGCCGAGCATGCCGAAGCTGTGGCAGAGTTATTGAGAGGAAGAGGAACATGGGAGCACCTGTATCATGTTAATCTGATTCCATATAATGCAACGGAAGAGACGCCTGACTATGAGCAATCCGACCGCGAGCGGGTCCGATCCTTTGTGCAAGTGTTGAAGGCCAGGGGCATTCAGGTTACGGTCCGAACGCAATTCGGCTCGGATATTCAGGCAGGCTGCGGGCAGCTGTATGGCCTCGAGCCGTCACCTTCATCGTCGGAATAGTGCTGTATGGCATGCTTTTGGTATACTTTAGTAGGGTACCTTGAAGTCTAGCTTTGCGGAATGACGCCGCTATTGAAGGTGTAGAGCTGTTCGCAGCGGCTTCAGGGGGAGAGGATGTGGTGATCCGAATGAAACGACTGTTCGGGATCGGCAGCGGGATGATCGGATTAACGTATGCCGTTCTGATCATTCGCGGAATCGTGCGGGAAACTTTAACCATCAGCAGCGGCTTGTTATTGACGCTCTTTGCTGTCGCTTCCGTATTGTTGTTATATGGACTGACGCAATGGATCAACCATCTGCTAGACAAGCTTTACAAAAAACTGCTGCGTATGATGAAGTAAAGTGTGAAAGTTCACTAAATTGTAATAGAAGACGGACTATACATGTGCTGCAGTTTGTCAGCATGTGCATAGTCCTTTTTTTGCCCGATAGGACCGCCAATACAGCGGGAAAAGGGTGAAAAGATAGGAATGGACGGGTGCGGGCCCGGCATACTTTACTAGGAGGCTTTGGATTATGGCGGCCTATTCCGTAAAAAGGAAATCGGCGTCCCCGTGTAGAAGGTATTACGATTCCATCATCATTAGCGAGGTAGATCATGAATTTTCTAACAGAAGCATTTATCGATCATCTGGCCCCTAATGCAGGGGCGATGAAGAATGGCCGGGATCTGGTCAAGAAGAACAGTTTCCAAGTGTTGCGTATAACGGAAGACCGCTCGCTTCTATTCGGCGAGTGCAAGGGCAGCGGCAAACAACCGTACCGCTGTTCGGTCGACTTCATCCAGCAGGAAAGTCCTGTATCCCGCTGCTCCTGTCCAAGCAGACAATTTCCATGCAAGCATGCGCTGGGCTTAATGTACGCTTTTGCCCTCGGGAAGCCTTTCGAGCAAGCCGAAATTCCTGAAGATATCGCGGAGAAGCGGGAGAAGGCGGAGAAACGCGAGGAGAAGAAGAAGGAAGCCGAATCGGCAGAGGCGAGGGGAGATGCTCCCCCAGCCAAACGGAAGGTGAACAAATCCGCATTGATCAAAAAAATGAATGCTCAAATGGAAGGATTAAGCCTATTGGAGAAGCTGGTGCTGCAGACGGTGCAGAACGGGCTGGGCGGCATTGACAAGCAAACGCTGCGTCTGCTTGAAGATCAAGCGAAGCAATTAGGCAATTATTATATCCCCGGTGCGCAAGCGGAACTGAAGGAGCTTGCGCTGCTGCTGACGGAGGAAGATAACCGGGAAGGTGCATATACCCGGGCTATGGAGCAGCTTATCCGTCTCTATGCGCTTGCCCGGAAGGGCAGAAGCTACTTGGAGCAGCGTCTCGCTGATCCCGATTCGCCGCAGGATACGGAGACGGCGCTGGAAGAATTGCTGGGTCATGCCTGGCAGCTGGCCGAACTTAGGGAGCTGGGCCGGGTGAAGCGGGATGCGGAGCTGCTGCAATTGTCCTTCCTGTCTTACACGGATACGGCGCGCGGCGAATATGTAGATGCCGGATGGTGGGTGGATCTGCAAGACGGCAACGTACATATTACCAGGCAACTTCGCCCTTTCCGCGCAGCCAAAGCGATCAAGGAAGAAGACACCTTCCATGCAGTCATACAAACCGAAGAGCTGTTCATCTATCCGGGGGACGGCAATGCCAGAGTGCGCTGGGAGAAAACGAAGCAACGCGATGCCTCGAATGCGGACTATAGCACGGTGAAGTCTCTTGCGGCAGCTTCGTACCCCGATGTGGTGAAGGCCGTCAAGAACGGGATCAAAAATCCGCTGTCGGACCGCAATCCCGTCAAGCTGGTCGCCTTCGAGGCGATCGAGAAGACGGAGGAGGGGTACGTCCTTCGCGATGCGCAGGGCAAGTATCTTCCTGTGGCATCGACCGTGATTACCGCTCCCCAGCGCCTGGAAGAGATTCTGCCGCTGCTGCCGGCGGACGATCTGAAGAAACAGGCTGCGCTAGTCATGTTCCGGCATGATGTCGATACCGGACGTCTGGAAGTCCAGCCCATGAGCATCATCACGGAGCGCCGAATCATTCGGCTGCTGTACTAGAGGAGAGAGAAGATATGAGTGTAGATCTGTTGCTTAACTTGCAGCAAGAGGTACGCCGTCTGTTTGTTGCCGGCAGCGCACTGGCGGAAGGCGACTTGCGAATATCCAAATTAGTACCTTCTTTAAGAAGGATCGGTGAATCCGCACCTGTGTTCAATCGGCTTGCAGATGCGGCGGAAGGTCTGATATCCGCGCCGCGCGCCGATAGTCCGGCGAAGCTTCTGGAGCTGTCGACGCTGCTCAGCGCAATTCTTCATACGCAAGGCAAGACGGATGTGCAAGGAACCCCGCAGCCTGTGGAAAGCGAAGGGCTCCTATTACCTACCGACTTGACGTATCGAAGGCTGCATCCTTTGCTTATGGCACTTACCACGAAGGGCCAAGGACGTCTGGAGCAGCTTCGCCAATCCTACGAGGACCGCAGCTTCCTCGATTTGCGCGTAATACCGGCGATCTGCGGTGCGCTTGACGATGTGTATGCCGAGATTCCCGAATTCGTACAAGAGAAGATGATCCCGGAGTTCGGCCTGCCAGCTGTCCCCGCTTTGCGCACGGGGCTTAATTTTCAAGGGGGCAAAGGGGATGCAAGAAGGCTGAAGCTGCTGTATCGATTGCAAGGCGAGTCGGTGCTTGAGCTTGTGAAGGAAGCGGGGAACTCCGGGACGTTTGAGCTTAAGGTTGCCGCGATTGAATTGCTCGGCGGCTACCCTGATCAGGAGGAGTTTCTGCTGGAGCAGAGCGCCGAAAAGCGTAGAGAAGTCCGCCAAGCGGCTTTCTTCGCCCTTGCCCGCTTGGGCTCCCCATGGGCAATCGATCGCTTGCTCGAAGCGGCCAAGTCGAAGGGCGGAGAGCTTGTCATCGATCCCATCAAGGCATGTGACGAACTCATGCTTCATAAGCGTATTCTCATAGAGGCAGATGAAGAGCTAAGCCGTTGCCTGGAACTGGAGGGGAAAGAGCGCGTCACGGCAATCGGGCAGCTGTATACCTATATCCGCTGTCTGGAAGGCCACGGACAGCAGCTTGCGGCAGAAGCTCTACCGCTAGTGAAGCGGCTGCTTCATACGGAAGCGTTCATCCAAGCCGATACCGAGGCAGTGCAAGAAACGGCCGCGGATTTGCTGCTTGAACTGAACAGCGAAGCAGCCGATGCATTCGGCATCGAGCTGCATACCCGATACAAGCGCAAATTTATCGCTTACAGCTTCCGTGCTGCATACAGACGCTTGTCGCCTTCCGAGCTGTATGATCGTTTTGCCCCGGATTTGAAGGGGCGCTCTGCTTCGGCTAAGAGTTTGCAGAACGCCCTGCAATCCATCGTTCATGAGCAGCTATACGAGGATGGAGAGAGAATCTATGCGGTATCAAGCAGTGCTTGGGATGCGCGGTGGGTCCATCTCTTTGCCGAGCAGGATATGACGGAGCTGGTTTGCTACTTCGCCCAGGGTGAAGATCGCGCCATTACCTCGTATTTGACCTCCAAGCTGGAGGAACGCGCCAGAATTAACGATTATCAGACGCTTAACGTGTTGACGACCTTGTTCCGCGTCGGCTATAAGAAAGCGCCGGAGCTGCTGATGGAGCTGCTTCGCAGCCAGGGTCAGCGTATGTTCTATTATATGGACATCCGGTTGCAGCGAATGATTGCGTCATTGCCGAAGTCTTATGCGCCAGAGCTTCGCATCATTGCCGAGGGCTTGGCCTATGATTCCGTAAAACAATTAATGATAGAGCTCATCGAGGCGCTGGAAGCTGCGCCCGATGATGCGACAAGCGAGAGAGGGAGCGGAGTATGGGAATGGATCAAAAACAAAATGTCTTAAGATTGCCGGCGGAGAAGTTGTATGCGCATGAGCTGGAAGCGCTTCGGGAAGCGGACAAAGCGGCAGAGAAGCCGGCGGGCTGGCAGCTGTCTCCTCGTGCTGTGCTGACCTTTATCACAGGCGGCCAGGCGGGAGACACCGTCATTACACCGAAGTATATCGGCAACAAGCGGTTGGTCGAGATGGCGATCGCCACCTTGTTGACGGACAGAGCGCTGCTCTTGATCGGGGAGCCGGGCACGGCGAAGTCTTGGCTGTCGGAGAACTTGACTGCTGCCATCCATGGCGATTCATCCAAGGTCGTGCAGGGGACGGCGGGAACAAGCGAGGAGCATGTCCGCTATTCATGGAACTATGCGCTGCTGCTGGCGCAAGGACCTTCCGACCAGGCAATCATTCGCAGTCCTATTCTTCGCGCTATGGAAGGGGGAGGCATCGCCCGCTTTGAGGAGATTTCCCGCTGCGCATCCGAGGTGCAGGACGCGCTTATCTCGATCCTGTCGGAGAAGACTATCTCGATTCCGGAGTTGGGGCGTGAGGTTTCTGCGGAGCGAGGCTTCTCCATCATTGCGACGGCGAATACCCGTGACCGTGGCGTCAATGAAATGTCGGCGGCTTTGAAGCGTCGCTTCAATATTATCGTACTGCCGGCTCCGTCCAGCATTGAGACGGAAATCGATATTGTGCGCAGACGTGTGAGCGAGATATCCGCAAGCTATGAGCTGCGCGCTTCGCAGCCGGACGAGGATGCGATCCGCAAAGTGGTGACCATCTTCCGCGAGCTTCGCAGCGGCGTGACGCTGGACGGCAAGGAGAAGCTGAAGTCGCCAAGCGGCGTCATCTCGACAGCTGAGGCCATCTCTCTCTTGACCGGAAGCATGGCGCTTGCCGGCAGCTTCGGCAACGGCCAGCTGACCGACGAAGATGTGGCAGCAGGCTTGCAGGGAGCGATCGTGAAGGACGATACGAAGGATCAGCAGGTGTGGAAGGAATATCTCGACAATATTATGAAAAAACGGGGGTCCTCATGGCGAAGCCTGTACAGCGCTTGTACGGAGATGAACGGGTGAGCGAAGCTTCGGGGCCTCATTACTTCGGCATCCGGCATCTCTCGCCGGCAGGGTCGTATCATCTGCTCGCCTTGCTGCAGGCCGTGAAGCCGACTGCGATCCTGATCGAGGGGCCCAGCGACGCGGGGGAACTGGCTGCTCAACTGACGTCTCGGGGTGTTGTGCCTCCGGTGGCTTTACTGGCTTACACGGATCAGCTTCCCGTCCGTACGCTGCTCTATCCCTTTGCCGACTATTCGCCGGAATATCAGGCGCTCAAGTGGGCCAAGCGGAATAACTGCCATGCGGAATTCATCGATCTGCCTACGGAGGTCTCGCTGGCGCTCGCCGATCGGAGACGCGCTCCGCAGGCGGAAGCCTCTGGAAGTGATGAGCCGCAATTATCAACTGGTAGCTTATACAGCCGGATAGCGGAGCTCTCGGGAGAGCCGGATTATGAATCGTATTGGGAGAGGCACTTCGAGCATAATCTTCAGCCGGATGCCTACCGGCGCGCCATCTTGCATTACTCGACCGAGATGAGAGTCCTTACAGAGGACGAAGAGCTTAGGCTGGCACCGCAGGAATCAGCTTACAATGAGATACGCGAATCGTATATGAGGCGCAAAATTCATGAAGCGGTTGCGAGCGGACATCTGCCTGAGAAGATTGTGGTGCTGAGCGGAGCGCATCACACACCGGCGCTTGCGCTGTCGCTGCCAGCAATGACCGACGAGGAGCTAGCCAAGCTTCCGCGTGTGCCAGCGAAGATGACGCTGATGCCTTATTCCTATTACAAATTGTCCTCACATTCCGGTTATGGCGCCGGCAATCAGGCGCCAGCCTATTTCGAATTGCTTTGGTGCTGCATGCAACAGGGCGATCTTGCCGCGCTACCTGCGCTGTATCTGTCCTCCGTCGCTTCCCGGATGCGCGAGGAGGGAACCTGGCGATCCACGGCTTCCGTCATTGAAGCTGTGCGACTAGCAGATGCCTTGGCGGCGATGCATGACGGCATTCGGCCCACCTGGCGGGACCTGCGGGATGCGGCAACGGTGCTGTTCGGTTACGGCGAATATTCGGTCGTGGCAGAAGCGCTGGCGCGGACGGATATCGGAACCGCGATCGGCAGCTTGCCGGAAGGCGTCAGCCAAACCCCGGTGCAGGATGACCTGAACCGCGAGCTGAAGCGGCTGAAGCTGGAAAAGTACAAATCGCTGGTGGCAGCCGACTTGGAGCTGGACCTGCGCGAGAATCGAAGAGTGAAGTCGGAGGAGTCTGCTTATCTCGACTTGAATCGATCCGTCTTCCTGCACAGACTGGCTGCGCTTGGCATTCGCTTCGCCCGCAAGCAAAACGTGAGGCAAAGCGACGCGACTTGGGCGGAGCACTGGGTGCTGCAATGGTCGCCGGAAGCCGAGATTGAGACGGTGGAGTCGACGCTTAAGGGCGAGACGATCGAGCTGGCTACCGCATACGTCATTCACGAGGAGCTGCTGGCATGCGCGGATATTGCGGCAGCCGCGAAGCTGATTCGCCGCTCATGCGAATGCGGGCTGCCGCAGGTGATGGGACAGGCGACAAGCACGCTGCAGCGGCTTGCGGTGGATGCAGGCAGCTTCGAGCAGATTGCTCAGACGGTTCACGAACTGTCTGTCATGCTTCAATACGATTCCATCCGCAGAGTCGATACGGCTGCGCTGATTCCGATCATGCAGCAGCTCTTCTTGCGCGGAGCGCTGATGTTTCAAGAAGCGGCAGGCTGCAATGATGACGCGGCGGCTGGCATAATCGAAGCCATTCATCTGCTGAATACAGCTGCGCAGGAGCATTATGAAGATTTGGATGATCAGCTGTGGATAGACCAGCTGCGCAGGCTCGCAGAGCGTGACGACCGCAACGCGAAGCTGTCCGGCTATGCATTCTCGATCCTGCTGGAACGCAATGCGGCTGGCGAGGAGGAGTGCGCGAAGGAAGTATCCAGAAGGCTGTCCCCCGGCATCCCTGCCGATCTGGGGGCGGGTTGGTTCGAGGGGATATCCATGCGCAATCGCTATGCGCTGCTGTCAAGAACTTACTTGTGGCGTCAGCTGGATGCATATGTCGGGTCGCTGGAGGCGGAGCCGTTCAAGCGGTCGCTCGTATTCCTGCGCAGAGCGTTCGGTTCGTTCGAGCCGAGAGAGAAGGCTGCAATTGCCGAGATGATGGGCGATTTGTGGGGAGTCAGCGCAGAATCGGCCGGCGCCCGGCTGCAGCAGCCGCTTAATGAACAAGAGAAGGAGAGTCTCGATGAACTTAACGACTTTGACTTTGGAGACTTGTAGACGATGACACAGCCTGATCCGGAACAAGTCAAACGATGGCGCTTGATCTTGGGGGCGGCGGCTGAAGAGAAGCTGCAGGCGTCACGGGGTGCCGGAGCGGACACGCCTTGGCTGAGCAACGAGGATCTGCTGATGGATGAAGCGCTGGCGGCGATCTATGACGGCACATCAGGCGCAACGGATGCAAGCGGCGCCGGTCAATCGGGAAGCAGCGCCTCCCGCGCGAGATCGGCGGGTCTGGGTTCTTCTTCTCCGAAGCTGGCCAAGTGGCTGGGCGATGTGCGCACCTTCTTCCCGCCCGATATTGTGTCGGTGATCCAGTCGGATGCGGTGCATCGCAAAGGGCTGACGCAGCTTTTGTTCGAGCCGGAGCTGCTGTCTCAGGTGAAGCCGGACATCGGCATGGTCGCCACCTTGATGTCGCTGCGGGGACAAATTCCCGAGCGTACCAAAGAGACGGCGAGGACGCTCGTACGCGAGGTCGTGGATGAGATTGTGAAGCGGCTTGCCCAAGACTTGACGAGAGCGGTGACCGGCGCGCTCAACCGCCGGGCGCATTCGCCGCTTCCATCCATGACGGGGCTCGACTGGGCGACAACTATCCGCAAAAACTTAAAGCACTATGATACAGAGCGCAAGCTGCTTATTCCCGAGAAGGTCTACTTCTTCGATCGTGCGCGCAAGAGCAAAGAATGGACCGTCATTCTGGACATCGACCAGAGCGGTTCCATGGCCAATTCGGTCATCTACGCATCGATTATCGGCTCCATTTTTGCGAGCATGCCTTCATTGGATACGCGGGTGGTTGCCTTCGATACGGAGGTCGTCGACCTGAGCGAGCAATGTGCGAATGATCCCGTGGAGATGCTCTTCGGCATTCAGCTTGGCGGGGGGACGGATATTAACAAATCGATTACCTACTGCGAGCCTTTCATCACGGAGCCCAAAAAAACGATGTTCATTCTCGTCTCGGACTTGTATGAGGGCGGGAATCGGACGGAGATGCTTCGCAGGCTGAGAGAGATGCATGAATCCGGCGTCAAAACGATCTGCCTGCTCGCACTGTCGGATGACGGAGTGCCGTCCTATGACGAGGATGTGGCGAAGAGACTGGCTCAGTACGGCATCCCTTGCTTCGGCTGCTCGCCGGATAAGCTGCCGGAGCTGATTGAGGGCGCGCTGAGGGGCATGGATCTTCAGCAGCTTGCCGAACGGGTAGGGCAAGGAAAACAGGGGAAGGTTTAAGATAAGCTGCTCACGGCGAAACCGTGGGCAGTTTTTTTGGTGCGCTTAGCAAACGCTCTTCGGGTGTCATTCGTTAAGCTCCATTAGAATAAGCCGATCCAGCCCGATACCGCTAATCAAGCAGCGTTCCTTTTGGTTGCCAAGCATGATTTGGGTCCAGTCGACAAATCCGCCATCGCCAATCTCAGTTCTCCCGTGCTGATTCGTCATGAACAGCTTGAAGTTGATTCCCTGGTAATAGCTGTTCGTCTCATTCGGTTCTTGTACCGTTATGGAGGCTTCCGGCAATTGTTCTTGGATGATAGCGGCCATTCTCGTTAGAAATCCGGCACCGTCCGCATAGCCGCTGCGCTGCTCCAGGACGACCGACAGCTCGGCGTGAAAGCGGGAGCGGAACAGCGTTTGATAATAGCCCAACTGCTTGCCAAGCAGGTTCGCCTCACATTGATAGGAGCCTTTCGCTTTGCCCACTGACACCATGCCGTATATGCCGAAATGGGCGAAGGAGCCTGGTCCATTGAATTGCTGGGCGCGCACGACGCGATGCGTGGAACAGAGGTGGGCGCCCTCGTCATGGTTCCCAATTCCTTGCTTGATACGGTCAGCCGCAATCGTTGCCATCATATTCGTTGAATCGGCAAGCACCTCCGTGCCTCTGGATGCGGACACGATCTTATTCTGGTCGACCGTGCCATAGCTGGAGCAGTTCCCGAGGGGAGCTACCGGAGATAATAGAACAGGCTGAATGTCATGCTGACTGGCGAGGCCAAGCAGCTCTGCCTCAAGCTGATGATAAGCGACCGGATCGAGCTCGCTTGGCTTCGAGAAGCGGCTGCGGGCGTAACTGCGAAGCATATCGGAGGGACGCAGCGAATCGGTCCTCATTCGATATACTTCAAGCATGATAGAATTAAAGTCGGATGGAGAGAGCCTGTTCAGCTTCTGCAGAAGATCATCTCCAATCTCGTGCTTAATGCGGTTAATCGGCTCGCTCATGGGTGTACTCCTCCTTCATTAGGTGAGATGACGAATCGGTGCTGCTGAGCTCCTTGCAGAAGCAATTTCCAGGGATGACTGTTCAACAGCCGTTTTTTTCGTTACAATGATTGATAAATATTCTCAATTAGATCATTAAGATCAGATCACTTATAGATCAGACGCATAACCAACTGGAGGTGAGCTTATATGGATTCTAGCGTGGTATCCCGCATCTATCAACAATATTTCGAAGAGGCGCTGTTCCGGCAGGAGGATGGACGAACCTATCTGTTCCAGAAAAATACGAAGCTTGGCGCGATATACCGGGTCACCACGTATAGCGGCATCGAAATTGTATATTCTGACTTGCACTGCGGCAGACCAGGTCCGATTGCCTTCTCGGCAAGCGGGCAGATGATCGAGCTTCAATTCACGCTGGCCGGGGAGCGTCACGCAGAAGTGTCGGGTACGGAATATTCCCTTCCAGACGGGCAAGGAGCTTTTGTGTTCCTGCAGGACTTTGAGGTTCACTTCCATACGCCTGCCAAAGGGCCGTACGTCACCTTTGCGCTTGGCATTCCGGTATCGCTATTCCACTATGCGGTTCAACAGCTGGCGGCTCATCGCAGCAACAGTCTGGAATTCAGACGAATGATCGAAGGGCAGACGCTCAAAGCGTATGCATTCCAGATCGACAGTTATATGCTGGCGATGATCCAATCCATGATCGGCAACCTGAAAGGGACGGACACCTCTCCATTGCTGCTGGAGGCATCCGCGCTGGAGATGCTGAACAGGCTGCTGCTTCAAGTATTCGAGCTGTCCCCGCTGCCGGAAGGCTTGTCACGTGAGGATGTACGGAAGCTGCATCATGCGCGGGAGGTGCTGGAGTCCCGTCTGACTGAACCGCCTTCGCTGCTGGCGCTCTCCAGAATGATCGGACTGAACGACTTTAAGCTCAAAAAAGGATTCAAGGCGTGCTTCGGCGCCACGGTATTCGATTATTTGCGGGAAGTCCGATTGAATCGCGCCATGGCTATGCTGCGCAATCAAGAGGCCAATGTCACGGAAGCAGCCGCATCTGTCGGGTACAGTAATACCAGCGCTTTCGCAGAGCAGTTCTGCAAGCGATTCGGCATGAAGCCCTCCACTGTCAAAAAAATGCGATAAAATCCGTCCCACCGTTATTTTTTCCGTACAAAGGCGGCAGCGCAGGGCGGGCTTTCCTATAATTCTTCCTGAGAGCAATTATGGCAAAGGAGAATGGGAGTAATGAACAAAATAAAGGGAAGCTTATTTTTCAGTGTATTTGTCGCGATGCTGGGCATGATGCTCATCGCGCCAATTATGCCGCCGCTCATTCGCGAGCTGGGGCTTAGAGAAAGCCATTCCGGTCTGATGATTTCGTTAGGTTCCATAGCAATGGCCGTCATGGCGCCAATATGGGGAAGAATCAGCGATACGAAGGGACGGAAGCCCGTCATTCTGTTGGGATTCGCCGGAATGTCGCTTAGCTGCCTGTTATTCACGGCTGCACTGTTTGGAGGTCTGAACGGCTGGATGAAGGGCGGCGTTCTGCTTACCCTGCTGATCTTGACGCGCAGTCTGATCGGGGCGTTTATTCCCGCTGTCTTATCCGCCTCCCAGGCTTATATGGGCGACATGACCAATGAGAGCGAACGCGGAGGGGCGATGGCGATCTTAAGTGCGGCGAACGGCATGGGACTTGTGTTCGGCCCGGCCATAGCGGGTGCCTTTACACTCATTGGCTTGCTGTGGCCGTTATACTTCGGCATTGTAATCGCCGCCGCAGCGTTCTTCGTTGCGCTGGTGCTGATTCCAGCGGTAAAGCCTGGCATGCGCGTGAAGGCAGCCAAAGTGTCGCCGCTTCAGCCGGGGCTTCGATTCTATCTCTTGTTCGGGCTAATTACGATGATGGCCATTGTGACGATCCAAGTAATTGGCGGCTTCTATTTGCAAGACCAGCTGGCGCTGTCGCCGGAAGGGACGGCGCAGGCCGTGTCATTCGGGCTGATGTGCTCAGGTGTGGCCATGCTCGCCGTGCAGCTCGTCCAAGTGAAATGGCTGAAGTGGCAGCCTCGGAGAATGCTGGCTGCCGGTTCTGTGTTTCTCGTGATCGGCATGGTCGTATTTCTGCTATCGGCACATATGGCGCTGTATATGCTGGCATTCTTCCTTTTTGGGATCGGCGCAGGCTGGATGATGCCGGGCTTTATGGCAGGAGCATCTCTTGCCGTAGGCCAGGAGCAACAGGGAGCAGCCGCGGGATTGGTGGGAGCCGTGCAAGGCGTATCTGCGATCATCGCGCCGATTACAACGGCATCGCTTTATCAGGTCGACAAGCATTTGCCCTTCGTTCTTGTAGCTGTATTAGCGCTCGCAGCGGCCGTCAGTCTATTGTGGATGGCGAGAAAACCGCACGTACCGGCGCTTGCTGCAAAGGATGAAGCGGTGGAACGTTAGAGCCTGGAGAGGGACGAATAATGATTCGTAAATAAGAGCGCTCTATAATGGAGCGCAACCAACGATGAAGAAGCCTGGACAACAGGCTTCTTTTTGTCTTTTTTTGAAGGAATGGATGAAGTTCAACTAGATCGCAATCGCAGGTTTGATTCCCGGCATGGTTCGCAGATGCCAGATCCCCAGTTCTACGGAGGTCTCCATATAACCAACGATCTGATCCAAAGTGAAGACATGCAGCTTCTCGTCGATAACCGTTGGCTCGTAAGCCATATCCTCCATTACGAGAGGGATAAACGCTTCGATCTCCTGTGACGAGACTTTCTGTACATTTGCAACAGTGGGACGATAGGAGAGGCTGTCTCTCAATTCCTCCTGGCAACCGTAATAATCTAGCAATTTTCCGTTCAATAAGCGGAAGTCATTGTGGTAGAGCTGCAAGACTTCAGGATTGTTCTCCATCCGGTTTCTCAGCCAAGGCAAATAAAAGCCTTTCAGCCAGACATGATCCGCAATTAGATGCGTGAAGTATCCCCACAGATAAGGGTCATTCTCCATCGACTGATACTTATACAGGAACCCCTTGTAATCTATGCTTCTGGAATAATCGCGAATATCCCCGGTGAAAAAATGAGAGGCGTCCTTGGGCGACGCCGCATCCGGTGCCAGGCTCCCCAGCAAAAAGGATGGCTTGTCCTGAATTTGCAAAGCATCTGCCATTCGATTCGCTATAATCGCGTGCATTAATCGTGAACCCATCTCGTTATCCTCCCAATCGTCATTTTACAACAATATCTTACCACTATTTCCCTAAAAATACATAGATGCCATCCCCTATTGGTTCGCTCGTGCGTGTCGCATAAGCCGTTTGCAGTCCGATTTGATTCCGGTTGGAATATGCGTTAAAATACTCTCATATGATAGATTAATCTATCAAAATTAGATCAAACGCCGAAAGAAGGAATGGATATGAGTCAATCCAGATCAGCCGCGAAGGAAGCCAAGCTTCATGCCATATTGGATGCAGCGACAGAGCTGCTGGTAGATAAACCGACAGCTTCATTAAGCGAGATTGCAGATCATGCAGGCATTGGCATTGCAACCCTTCATCGCTATGTGGAGAGCAGAGACCAACTGATGCTGCAGTTATGCCTCAGAGTTACCAAGGTTGTGGGAGAGACCATTAAGCGCATTGCCGAGGAAACGAAAGATGAAGAAGCCTATATACCGGCGCTGGTGGAAGCGCTGGTCCCGATGGGCGATAAAATCCATTATCTGACCCACGAGGCGTCGCTGTATTACAGCGAAGAGATGGCGGCTGCCGAACGTGAAATTTTGGAGCCGATCCGCACCTCCATCCGAGCCATGCAGGAGAAAGGGATCATGCGCCGGGATATGGATTCGGAATGGATTCTAAACGTGCTGTATTCTCTGCTCATACTGACCTGGCAGCAGGTCCAGCAAGGCAATATTGCGAAAAATGCCGCAGCCAAGCTGGTGCTGGACACCCTGTATTACGGCGTACGAACCTAATGTACGAACATCGGAGGGAAATACATGATGAAGGATAACCCAATAGGGGAGATTCCCCAGCCCAAAACATTCGGACCGCTCGGCAATTTGCCTTTGATTGACAAGGATAAGCCATCCCTTTCCCTTGGAGAGCTGGCGGAGGAGTACGGGCCGATCTACCGGCTGACAGCTCCGGGCTTCACAAGCCTTGTCATCTCCGGGCATGAGCTGGTTGCAGAGGTGTGCGATATTAAGCGGTTCGACAAGCATATCTACAGCGAGCTTGAGAATGTGCGCGCCTTCGGCGGCGACGGGCTGTTCACCAGCCGGACATCGGAGCCGAACTGGCGCAAGGCGCATAACATTCTGCTCCCGACCTTCGGCCAGCAGGCGATGAAAGGCTATCACGGCATGATGCTCGATATTGCGCAGCAGCTCGTTCAGAAGTGGGCTCGCTTGAATCCGAACGAAAACATAGACGTTCCCGATGATATGACACGGCTGACGCTCGATACTATTGGACTGTGCGGATTCAACTACCGGTTCAACAGCTTTTACCGGGAGGATCACAGTCCGTTCATCGTCAGCATGGTGCGTGCGCTGAATGAGGCTATGCTGAAGAGCTCTCGCCTTGGCATACAGAATCTGCTCATGGTGAAGACCAGAAGGCAATTTGAAGCGGATATTCAGACGATGTTTTCTCTGGTCGACAAGATTATCGAGGAGCGGAAGGCAAGCGGCACTGGAGAGGAAACCGATTTGCTCGCCCGCATGCTGAGCGGCAAGGACCCGGAGACAGGGGAGAAGCTGGACGACGAGAATATCCGCTATCAGATTATTACCTTTCTGATCGCGGGACATGAGACGACAAGCGGGCTGTTGTCATTCGCCATCTACTTTTTACTGAAAAATCCGGAGGCGCTGCGTAAGGCATACGAGGAAGCGGATCGTGTCCTGACGGACCCGGTTCCGACTTATGAACAGGTGCTTCAGTTGAAATATGTCCGGATGATCCTGAATGAATCGCTGCGGCTCTGGCCGACAGCGCCGGGCTTCGACCTCTATGCGAAGGAAGACACTGTGATCGGCGGACAATATCCGCTGAAGAAAGGGGAGAGCGTCAGCGTTCTGCTGCCCCAGCTTCATCGCGACAAGGATGCTTGGGGCGAGGACGCGGAGCTGTTCCGTCCCGAACGGTTCGCCGATTCGTCGAAGGTGCCCCACCATGCGTATAAGCCGTTCGGCAACGGGGAGCGGGCTTGCATCGGCATGCAGTTCGCATTATACGAGGCAACGCTTGTACTGGGCATGATTTTGCAGCATTTTGAGCTGGATGATTATCTCGATTATCAGCTGGATGTGAAGCAGACATTGACGCTGAAGCCGGGAGATTTCCACATTCGCGTGAAGCAACGTCCCGGCAAGCAGTCTGTCGTACCCGCTTATGCAGCACGGGAAGCCCCGGCTTCAGCCGCAAGAACGGAGCGTGCGGCTGAGGAACGGAGATCGTCGCAATCGGGAGTCATCGCAGGTGTCGAGCGCTTGCCGCTGTTGGTACTATACGGCTCTAATCTAGGTACGGCAGAAGGGATTGCGAGGGGGATTGCCGATACGGCCCACAGCTACGGCTTCCGAAGCGAAGCGGGGGCGCTGAATGATTGGGCCGGCAAGCTTCCGAAGGAAGGCGTAGTGTTAATCGTCACTGCATCGTATAACGGAAAGCCACCGCATAATGCGGCAGAGTTCGTGAAGTGGCTGGAAGAGACGCAGGCTGACGAGCTGAGCGGCGTTCGGTATGCTGTATTGGGATGCGGGGATCGCAATTGGTCGAATACGTACCAGAATGTGCCATTGTGGATCGACGAGCAGTTGGAGCTTAAGGGTGCTGAACGGCTCTCACCCCGCGGCGAGGCGGATGCTGGTGGAGACTTTGAGAAGTTGGTGGACGAGTGGCAGGAGAGCATGTGGCAGCATCTGGCCCACGCATTCGGACTGAATCCGGAGCAAGCAGCGAGCTCCGTGCAGGTGACGGGTGGCTTGGAAGTCACTTTCGTAACGGATGGAGCTATTGAACCGATTGCGCGTATGTACAATGCGGTTTATGCCCGGACAGAGGTGAATCGGGAGCTGCAAGCGCAAGACAGCGGCCGCAGTACGCGGCATATCGAGCTTCGGCTGCCGGAGAACGTATCCTACCGGGAAGGGGACCATATCGGCATCTTGCCCAGCAACATCGCGGAGAACGTGGACCGGGTCCTTCGCAGGTTCCGCTTCCAAGGCAGTGAACCATTGGTACTGACGGCCAATGGCCGAAGCCTCGCACATCTTCCGTTGGAACGTCCTGTCCAGCTGCGGGAATTGCTGAAGCACAGTGTGGAGCTGCAGGAAGCGGCTACTCGCGCCCAACTGCGGGTGCTTGCCGCATGGACCGTCTGTCCGCCCCATAAGCGGGAGCTCGAGGGGATGCTCGAAGAAGAGAAGTATCTAAGGGACATTCTTGGCAAGCGAATTTCGATGCTGGATTTGCTGGAGCAATATGAAGCATGCGAGCTGCCCTTCGGAGCATTCCTGGAGCTGCTGCCGCCGCTGAAGCCAAGATATTACTCGATCTCCAGCTCTCCGGCACAGCATCCTAGTCTAGCCAGTGTGACGGTAGCCGTTGTGGATGCGCCCGCTTGGAGCGGCAAGGGACGCTACCGCGGGGTAGCCACCAGCTATCTCGCCGGACTAAGTACAGGAGATGAGGTGCTGCTCTTCACCCGCACGCCAGAATCCGGCTTCCAGTTGCCGGAAGATCCGTCGGTGCCGATCGTGATGGTCGGCCCAGGTACTGGGGTAGCTCCGTTCCGGGGTTTCCTGCAAGCGCGGGCTGCGCTTAAGGAGCAGGGCGCAACACTTGGTGAAGCGCATCTGTACTTCGGCTGTCGCAATGCCGCTGACTTTCTCTATCGCGAAGAGCTGGAGACGTATGCCCAAGAGGGAATCGTGACGCTTCATACCGCATACTCCCGAATGGAAGGCCAGCCTTTATGCTACGTTCAGCATCTGATGGAGCGGCACTCGGAAGATTTGATGCGACTAATGGACAGCGGGGCCAGACTGTACATCTGCGGCGACGGCAGCCGAATGGCACCTGAGGTCGAGGCTGCGCTTCGCAAAGCCTACAGCCAGGTATACAAGAAAGACGATCAGACAGCGGCCGACTGGCTCCAGCGTCTGGAGCAAGATGGCCGCTATGCCAAAGATGTATGGGCAGGCGGTCATGTGCCAGCCAGTCTTGAACTCATCACATAATTGTATCCTTTACCTATTATGGAAGGCTGCCCGCGGGCAGCCTTCTTCTTTGGGATAGAGAACAGGCCTCATGAATACGGCGTAAGGGATGTTTTTTGTAAGAATCGGCGAGCATTAAGGGCGTTGGCATAAAAATATGCGTAATTCTCCATTGTTCTCGCCATCTAGCACTCTTATAATGAACTCAAATGAGAAACATTATCAAAAGATGGAGGGTACATTATGCTAGCAAGAAATACACAAAAAATAATGCTTGGATTGATTCTGTCATTCTCCCTGGTACTGGGCGCATGCGGCAATGGGGAGAAAAAGGAGTCCGGGGATAAGCCAGAGACTCGCGTTGTCAGCACGGTTAAGGGGGATGTCGAGATACCGGCGGAGCCGAAACGGATCGTCGCCTTGTACTACCATCATATTTTGTTCGCTATGGATGTGAAGCCGGTCGGCGCGAATCTGACCTGGTGGGGCGGCAGCCCGTTCTTGGCGGAGCAGGAGAAGGATCTGGTTGACGTTGGCGGACCTCCTTCGCTGGAAGCGGTGGCTGCGCTGAATCCGGACCTCATCATTATGAACAGCAATAATGAAGAGAACTACGACGAGCTTGCCAAAATCGCGCCGTCCATCCTGATTCCATACGATGGCAGCCGCAACCCTTACGAGGATGCGAAGCTGGTCGCTGAGGTGCTGGGCAAGCCGGATGCAGCCGAGTCGCTGGAGAAGAAATTCAATGAGAAAGCGGAAGCAGCTCGCAAGCGGGTAGAAGGCAAGGTTACGGAAGATACGACGGCAGCCATCATTCGAATCGAAGGCAAAGGAAGCCAGTTCAGCGTATTCGGCGACAATTACGGCCGCGGCGGCTGGTCGATCTACCATGGTCTGAACCTCAAAATGCCGGACATCATTAAGACGGAGCTTGTGGACAGCAACGCGCAAATCGTCCAGCAGCTGGCGCTGGAGAGACTGCCTGAATACGTAGCAGATGCCGATTACATCTTCGTATCCAATGAAGGTGAAGGCTTGGATCAGCTGCAAAACAGCGAGGTATGGAAGTCGCTTCCGGCTGTAAAAAACAACAAGGTGATTGAGCTTGACAAAACCTATTTCTTTTTCGACCCCATCTCAATCGAAGGCCAGCTGGATCTCATTACCGACTTGATTGCCAGCAAATAGGGAGAACTCATTGCTTCTACCATAAACCGCCGAGATCGGCGGTTTTTTCATTCTTCCGCGTTAATTAGGCATTGAAAGATCCGGCTCCTTTCGATAAAATGAAATTTATCGTTGATAATCATTCTCATAGATTGAGAGGGAGTTGAGCTGCAAGCATGAATGCTTTCCCTATCCCGTTTCGTTCCTGTTTGTTTCATTTAATCGATATACAGATGAATCAAATGATGGCTGGCAAGCGTCACGTCAATTCCTTTGCCCAGCATTATATCGTTCTAGGCGTCGGCAAAGGCGACGGAATTTGGCGAATAGACGGCAGACCTGTTCGGCTCATGAAGGGAGGCGGTTATCTGATCGCACCCGGATCGGTGTATGAGCTTGAAGATAGCGGCGCTTCGCCATTAAGCTACTACCAGTTGGAATGCTCGATAGAGGTAGCTGCGGGCCGTGCGGATGAGCAGCCGGATACGCAGGATTCGAGGATTCTGCACGCTCTGTGCGGCCGACTGCCGGTTCACCCTGCTACATGGATCGCCATGCTTGGGCAGCTCTATGTTAATCAGGCATCCGTCAGCGGGAAGGGGGCCGAACTGCAAGCATTCCGTCAGCACATTCGGCTGCAGGAGCTGCTCTATTACCTATGCGAGCGGAGCGGCTCTGATTCGGCCGTAGACCCGCGAAGGCTTGTCGATCAGACGATTGCCGTGCTCCATACGGACAATGGCAAGAAGTACAGTATTCAGGAATTGGCGAGACTGGCGAACTCGGGCGTACGCCAATACAACCATCTGTTCAAGGAAATGACAGGCCGCAGTCCGTTAGAATATATGACGGAGCTTCACATAAATCAGGCCAAAAAACAAATGCTTATTTCCAGCGAGCCGCTAAGCAGCATCGCGCGCAGCGCCGGCTTTCAGGATGTCTATTATTTCAGCCGCCGCTTCAAGCAGATGGTCGGCTTGTCGCCGAAGCAATATATTCGCCAGCGCCGAAGCGAGCTGCGGGTCGTCGCGTTCTATTATGGCGGGATATTGATGTCGATGGGGATGAAGCCTGTTGGCGCCAATTTGACCTGGTGGGGCGGCAGCGCTTTTTTGAAGGAGATGGAATCAGGCATTACAGATGTCGGCGTGACCCCTTCCTTAGACATGATTGCGAGGCTGGAGCCGGATCTGATTCTGATGAATAGCAACAATGTGGCCGATTATGAACCGCTGTCGAAGATTGCGCCATCCGTGCTTATTCCGTATGACGGGAATCGAACCGTCTATGATGATATGCGGATCGTGGGCGAATTGATCGGGAGCACGCCGGATGTGGACCGCTATATTGTCCGTTACGAGAATAAGGCGGCAACTGCACGGGCTTTGCTCCATCGGGCGAAGGTGGCCGATGAGAGGACCGTGGCGACGATTATTCGTTTCGAAGAGACAGGCGAGCAGTTCGCCGTATTCGGCAGCCACTACGGCAGAAGCGGCTGGTCGATTTATAACGGGCTTCGTCTACTGCCTCCCCAACCTGTCAAGCACATGATGGCGCGCGGTATTCACTTCGAGCAGAACATTCCGATTGATCGCCTGTCGGAGTATGCGGGGGAGTCCGATTATATTTTTGTCATAAATGAAACGGAAGGGATCGAGCACGTGGAGGGCCGCCCGATATGGCAAGAGCTGCACGCGGTCCGGAATGGTCGTGTCTTCGAATTGGGCTGCGAGAGTTATTCGTATTTTGATCCAATCTCGATTGAAAGCCAGTTAGACTTGCTTACGGACCTGTTGCTCGCCCAGACAGAATGGGCAGCTACTCGTTAGTGTGGCAGACCAAGCACAGCAACTAGCGGAGCGGCTCTGAATGCGACTCTTCATTGACTAAGCGGCTTGTTGTAACTATAATGTATACAACGGGGTGATCCAATTGAAGCAAATTAGCACACGGTTCTCCATTGCGGTTCATACCCTGTCGCTGATTGCTTATACACCGAATGAGTGTACAGGGGATTATATTGCAGCCAGCGTCAATACGAACCCTGTCGTCATCCGCAGAATTATGGGGATGCTGAAGAAAGCGGGGCTCGTTGAGGTGCGTCCAGGTGTAGGGGGCGCTTCACTGCTGAAGAAGCCGGAAGAGATATCATTATTGGATATCTACAAGGCAGTCAATGTGATTGAGGAGAATCAAATGTTCCGGTTCCATGAAGATCCGAACAAGCATTGTCCGGTCGGCCGCAATATCGAGTCGGTCCTGCAAGTGGAATTGAGCGATGCTCAGTCCGCGATGGAAGAGCGGCTCTCGAAGACGACGCTAGGCCAGCTTACGGATAAATTCGAATAAATGAAAGCTCCCGCAAGAGGGCTTTTATTTTTCATACAGTTGTAACTATTATAGTTATAACGATAAGGATTACAACAAAAACGATTAATGGAGGAATGAGCAATGAAAATGTTAGTGACTGGTGCAACGGGTAAATTGGGATCTAAAATTGTGGAGACGTTATTGAAGACAGTACCGGCAGCCGATCTGGCTGTAAGCGTCAGAAATCCGGAGAAGGCGGAGCATCTGCGGACGCGGGGTGTGGATGTGCGTCATGGCGACTTTGACCAGCCTGATACCTTGGATGCCGCTTTTGCAGGCATTGACCGATTGCTGATCATCTCAGCTGACGGAGACAATGATGCGAGAATTCGTCAGCATACGAATGCCGTCGCTGCTGCTGAGCGCGCAGGCGTAGCTTTTATTGCGTACACCAGCTTGGCGAATGCAGCCGAAAGCCCGATCTTCCTCGCCCCTGTGCATCGTGTGACGGAAGAAGTCATTGTGAAGACGGGCATTCCGTATTCGTTCCTGCGCAACAATTGGTATCTGGAGAATGAAGCCGGCAGTATTCAAGCCGTTCTAGCCGGGGCGCCATGGGTGACTTCCGCTGACGGGGGCAAAGTAGGCTGGGCCTTGCAGCAGGATTATGCGGAGGCAGCAGCAGCCGTATTGACCGGCGAAGGACATGAGCATACCATCTATGAGCTGTCCGGGCCGCTGCTGAGCCAAGAACAATTCACTTCTGCGCTCGGCGATGTACTGAACCGGGAGGTTTCGATTCAGCAGGTGGATGATGCGACTTATGCCGACATGATGAAAGAGGCGGGTATTCCAGACTTTGTGCTGCCGATTCTGACCGGCATTCAGGAAGGCATTCGCATAGGGGCGCTTGAGGTGGAAAGCAGTGATTTCGCGAAGCTGCTGGGCCGTCCCGTGACGCCAATCCGCGAGGCTTTGACTCAACTGATTGATGGATGATTGGAAGCCCAAATAATTGAGGGTATCCAGTTGAATTCCGTCCGCGACTCTACTAAACTGAACATAACTCCCTGTTTCCACTATGTGGACATGTTTGGGGTGTCAGAAGAGGAGTGTGCACAATTGTTTTTGCATTTTATCGTGGAACGCGAGCATAAGGAAGCCTTTCTTGATCTAGCGCATCGAATTGCTTCATCAGACGGATTTATTAATCGAAATGAACGAAATTATATTCAAGGCTGGCTCGTTGAGCTTGGACTTGAAGACTGGACGCCAGAGGCAAGAGCGCATTTGTCGACGGCTGAGTTGATTGGCAACCTGCAGGACGATCGAATCAAGCATATCTTCCTGGCTGAGCTGCTGCTGTTGATCTTTGCAGACGGCAACTTCAATGACGAGGAGAAGCGGATTGCGGATGAGATCCAGCGTCTGTTCGGTTGCGATGACGAGACGTTCGGCAAGTTCAGAAGCTGGGTGGAACAAATGAACGCGCTCAAGGTCGAAGGAATGAAGCTGGTGCTTCATACGTCGAGCTAACCCCATTTCCAGGCAGCTTCGGCGCAAGTAATGTAGTTATTTTTGAGCAATAAATAGGTGGTACAAGATGAAGTGCAGCGGGCGGATAGGACAAGACATTGTCCCTTCTGTCCGCTGTTTTGATTTCGGTAAGCAACAAGTACTTGACCGATACATCCAGCTACATTGTTCAAGAATTTGTCACTTATGAAGAGGGGGTCATACCTTCTATAATGACAAAGGTGAACAGAAAGGATGAGGGTTAGTGCCAAGGACGAAGAAAGAAGAGTTTTATTTTGGGTTAATGATGGTAACTGGTATGGTCGTCTTTATGACGTCGTACAATTTGATTCGCAGCGATGCGATAGGTACGCTGACATGGCATGCGGCAGCGATTCAATTGCTGGCTGGTTTTGCAGTCGCCTTTGTCGTGGAGATGTTTGTGGTGGGACCAATTGCGAAAAAGCTGGCTTTTGCGCTGCCTTATAACAAGTCAAAGAAGCTCTATGTTATATTGTCTCTGGCGTTTTTTATGGTGATGGGCATGGTGCTCAGTATGTCGCTCTTCGGGCTCGGCATGTCTTATTATTTCGGTCATTTGGAAGGCGGATCACTGATTGCCAGCTACTTCTCGCTCTGCTTCCGCAATTTCATATTTGCTTTCCCGCTGCAGCTGATCGTCATGGGGCCGCTCGTACGCTTTTTGTTCAGCAAATTTGTACAGCATCGAGTAAGCAAACCGGTTTTGCAATAGCCGAGCTGCTGACGGGATAGGGCAGAGGATGGACCGTTACACGGCGATTCCCGCTCTTCCATACGTTCCAATGCGCAAGAAAGAGGCTGCCCCCAGCAGGGCAGCCTCTTCATCATTTATAGTAAGCTTAACTATACCACGTAATGACCCATATACACGTAGGATGCTCCGTTAGGATGAGTCGGCGCAGTCAACGTAACTTTCAAGTAGTAGGTTTGGTTGGCTTGAACGCTGATCCCGTTATTATGACTAGGGATGACATTATAGTTGGCATCCAGCAATTGAACTTGCAGCGGCCCGCCGTAATTCGTATTTACCACAGTAATGAGCGCTGTACCGCTTCTGTGAGTCGTAAATCTATGAAGCTTCGTGCCTGGGCCAAAAGGTGTGATTAGACCCGTATGGAATACAGCTCCACCGACTAGCACGTCACTCATCGTATGAGAAGTATCATAAGCAGAAACCTTACTTGTTGGCGTTAAAAGGCTTAAAGATAATAGTGCGACAGCAAGTATGAATGTATACGTTTTCCTCATAAAACATTCCCCTTTTCATAAATAGATTAGAAATCTATCTTTACTTTATACTTTATGAAAAGTTATGTAAATATTTACAGAAAAATAGCCATAAAGTTACATGAATATGCATTTTTCAATCTTTTATTCGTAACGAAGACCGTTGGATAGCTGATTAAGCTGATCCCAATCCTGTACGACCATTCTTTTTTTCTCTTTTCTAATGGCGCCTGTCCCAATGAGCTTGGTTACTACGCGATTGAGGTGGCGGGGCGTTGTTCCAATTAGAGATGCGATTTCGGCAATGTGCGGAGTTTCCATTTCTTTGCCGAACTCATGCTGGAGCTTGGTTGCGATCAGATAGCTTGCGAATCGCTCCTCGACAGAAGCCAGCAGATTAATTCTTGAAGCCGTCGTACATGTGAGCAGCTTATAGGATAGATGCTTAAGCAGTTCCTGCATTAACAGGTTATTATGCATCATCTCTGCTTCAACCGTTTGTTTGTTGATGAAAATAAAGGCTGATGGCTCATTCGCCTCGACCTGGGATTGTACCGCTACTTTCTGGATTAATTCAATATCTCCGAAGACGGACAAGGGACTGCAGAATCTCAAAAGCAGTGCCTTTCCGGTTGTGATGCTGGAGGAGACCTTCGTTCGTCCAGTCACTTGGAAATAAAGACCATCAATTTCATCGCCTTCATGCAAGACGACTTCGCCCCGGTCATAATCGCGCAGTTGAATCGGAAGTGTAGCGGACAGCGGGAGAAGACGGACAAGCTGGTGTTCCTCCAAATAGGGTTGAATACGCATCGGATCAATGCTCGTTTTCATCATATTCCTCCGTTTTGGACATTTGTCCTTTTTATTATACTCGGAATTGCTAAGATGAGAGAAAAAATGAAGGAGCAAGACATGGATGAAGAAGATTGTATTTGATTTGGATGGAACCATTTGTTTTTCCGGGAAACCTTTAAGTCCCGCTATGGTTCAAGCATTAGCTTCCCTTGAAGGCCAAGGGTTTGAGCTTATTTTTGCCTCTGCTAGGCCGATTCGCGACCTGCTGCCCATTCTGCCCGTACATATGCATCACTATCCCATGATAGGGGGCAACGGGGCTTTCGTAGCGTCAGAGGGGAGAATATTGGCAACCTCTCCTTTCGATCAAGTAACATTAGGACGTCTTATCCAGTTGATTGTGAAATATGAAGCCGAATATTTGATGGACGGTGAATGGGATTACGCATATACAGGTGATGACACTCATCCGATACGCCGTAATCTGGACCCGGATCGCAAAGCCCGCAATTTGCCGTATGAACAGTTGAATGCAATTGTGAAAATGGTCGTGCTGCGCAGTCTTGATTCACGCCAGCTGCTCGGTGAACTGCAAAAGCTCCCTGTAGTCACTTATATGCATGGTTCGGAAGCCATCATTGATATTAGTCCAAGAGGTACGAGCAAGTGGAAGGGACTTCAAGCATTGGGTGTGCGTCCGCAGGAATTTATCGCCTTCGGTAATGATGCCAATGATATACCGATGTTCCAGCAGGCAGACCATTCCATATGCGTCGGCGACCACCCTGAATTAAAGCGGATCGCAACCGAACAAGTTGTCAGCCTGGAAGAGAAAGTGATTGAGAAAATAGGGGGTTTGGTGTCTTCCTTCAATAGATGAATTCTATGGAATGATAGAAAGCGCAACATTGATTTCGCGGTTTACAATCGCAATACTTAAGTTTAGACAAGCTATACCATAATCGGGAGGCAATGGGATGGAGAAGTGGATTGATTTGAGCCATGTGATCGAAGAGGGATTAGTGACGTACAAAGGACTTCCAGCCCCGGTGATTTGCGATTATTTAAGCCGGGAAGCTTCAAAGGGCATGTATGAAGAGGGGACCGAATTCCAGATCGGGAAGATCGAGATGGTATCGAACACCGGGACGTACATCGATACGCCATTCCACCGTTATGCAGACGGAAAGGACTTGTCGGAGATGGAGCTGGAGCGATTTGCCGGATTGGATGCGATTGTTGTTCGAGCGTCGGTGGATGGGCCAACTATTGGAGAACAGGCATTCTATGGGCATGATATTCGGGGGCGGGCCGTATTAATCCATACAGGGTGGGATCGCCACTGGAATACGGAATCGTATTTCGTGAACGCTCCCCATTTGACGGAAGGCGCGGCACAATATTTGCTGGACCAGGGAGCGGTATTGGTCGGAATTGATTCTTTCAACATCGACGATACTTTGGGTAAAGCACGACCCGTCCATTCCATCTTGCTGAAAGCCGGCATTCCGATCGTCGAGCATCTATGTAATTTGCAGCTGCTGCCAGACGCTGGCTTTATGTTTCATGCTGTTCCGCCCAAAATAAAAGGAATGGGGACATTCCCGGTTCGGGCTTGTGCAAAGCTCCGGCTGTAATCGGCAATCATGTGTTATGCGCGAGCAAATCATGTGTCCTATCTATAATAGTCATAGAAACGATAATATTGATCTATCATTCCGACCTTTATACAATCAAGATGCAACTGATTGAAAACGCTAAGGAGGCTGGAAAAAGATGAGTCAACTTGTCGCTGATATTCGTATTCCGGACAGTAAGCTTGCGTCTGGCGCGGCGGAGCTGCTTCGTGAGCACGGCAATGAACTATTGTGGAACCATTCGCATCGCGTATTTCTGTTCGGGGCGCTTCAGGGGAGGAATGCAGGTGTAGCCTTTGATCCAGAGCTACTGTACATTAGCGCTTTGTTCCATGATTTGGGGCTGACCAAAACCTACAGCAGCCCGGACAAACGCTTCGAGGTTGACGGCGCCAACGCGGCCCGCGGCTATCTTCAGTCGCATGGCGTTCCGGAGCAATCGATCCGCCTTGTATGGGACGCCGTTGCGCTGCATACGACGATCGGCATTGCGCAGTATAAGGAGCCGGAGGTGGCGCTTATCTATTCCGGCGTCGGTTATGATGTCATGGGAGAGAACTTCGACAGTTTGACGGAAGAGATTCGGGCGCAGGTGGTGGCGGCTTACCCGCGCAACAACTTCAAGAACAAAATTCTGCCTGCGTTCCTAGAAGGGTTCAAGCATAAGCCGGAGACAACCTTCGGGAATATTAAAGCCGATGTATGCGCGATGCTGCTGCCGGGCTTTGAGCGGACGAATTTTTGCGAGTGCGTGTTGCATTCGCCTTGGAAGGAATAATGATAAGACCAGAAATAACATCCACCTTACTGGGTGTTATTTCTGGTTTCATCATGTGACAGGAGGAGCAGAGAGATGGAGATCAGACAACTGGAATATTTTATGGCGGTAGCGAAGGAGCTTCACTTTACGCGTGCGTCTGAGCAGCTTGGCGTAACCCAGCCAACATTAAGCCATCAGATCAAGGCGCTGGAGGGCGAGATTGGGATGCCGCTCTTCGACCGAATTGGGAGGCGCACTTCTCTGACGGAGGCGGGCCATATTTTGTTCAAGCATGGCAATCAAATCTTTCAAAGTCTCCAAAGCGCCAAAGAAGAGCTGCAGGAGCTGCAGACGCTCAGGTCCGGGAAGCTGTCGATCGGGGTATTGCCGGGCGAGCTGAATCGTCTGGTCTCTACGCTGCTGTTCGCCTTTCATCAGAAGTACCCGGACATTGAAGTGCGGATGATCGGCCGCGATGATGTCGTAAGCGGCATTGTACAAAATGAAATGGATATGGCGATTACGATTGTGCCGGTGCAGGACGAACGTTTGGAGATCGTTCCACTCTACGAAGAGGAGCTGTTTCTGGCGGTATCGGTTCAGCATCCGCTAGCAGGGAAGATATCCGTTACGCTGGATCACGTAAAGGACGAATCTTTTATCGTATTTCCGAAGCATTATCAGTGCCGTGTGCAGATTGACGCCGCATTCAAGCTGATTGATGCGCCGCTGCGGCCGATAATCGAGACGGATGTGACGGAATCGATTCTAAGTTTGGTGCAGGCGAACGCGGGAGTGTCGATCCTGTCCAAAACGCTGCTGCATATGTGGAAGAACGACCGCATCGCTATGGTCAAGATCGAGAATCCGCCTGTCCGCAGGTCGATCGGACTGATCTACCATAAGGAGAAGTACATCGGCTTTGCAGCGCAGCAATTTATTAATTTGCTGCGGCAGACGATCGTCGATCATGACCTGATTGCGAAATAATAGAATTTATGAGAGAATTTTTTATAAATGTTAACTTCGGCATATACGAAGGTGTTACTTCGCGTGCTGCAAGCCGAATTTCTCAGCTTAGAGCCTGCCGCGCAGCTCATTTCCGCTGTGTAAGCCGAGTTTCTCGGCTTAGAGCAATCTTTATACTAGTTATTATGTATCCATTGCCGGGGTTATTGGCAAGATCTGTTGCGCTAGGTGGCAAAAAGGCAAGAGCTTCTTCAGCAGGGATATGGGCACTAAGCGGTCCTGTTTTTCTGATTGTCATGACAGCTATTTTCTTTTCTTATTGTGTATCGTTATACGGAGCGCCATTAAGCAGTCGGACCTAGAAATGGATGGAGCAGGAGCTCAAACGTATCAAGCTTGATCTTCATCAGATTACCGAGCTATAGGTTAAGAAAGAATAGAATAGCGACGCTTAGGTTGAAATCATTCAAGATAGAGGCTGGTTCAGGGGAGTTGTCCTGATCCAGCTTCTTTTTTTGTGCTCCTGAAAACGATAAAATCCCTTATTGACAAGTGGCGGATGTTGCTCTTATTATTTAATTAGTCCAGTGGACAAAATAATTAATTGGCCGTACATACCGCATATAAGGAGGGTAGCTGCTTCCAGTTGTTCCACGCTTGTTGATTGTACGAAGAAGATACAAGAGGAGAGGTCGCTATGAAAAAAACGAAGCTTGTAGCAACGCTTGTCGCATGTTTTCTACTGCTAGCAGTGATGGGCTGCGGCGCAAAGTCTGGCAATGAAGGAGGCGGCAACGCCACGAATGCCCCGACAGCAACGCCTGCTCAATCCGAGGAGCCGGCCCAAGAAGGGTTGACGGGAGATTTCGAGATTCAATACTTTGTAGGCGGTTACGGAGACGCTTGGTGGCTGGAGACGATCGAGCAATTCCAGAAGGCTAATCCGAAGCTGAACATTAAGCAATCAGCCGGAGCAGTCATCAACGAGCAGATGAAGCCGCGTTGGATTCAAGGCGATCCGCCGGATGTGGTCTACATCGATGGAGCTGGCTCCAATCCGAGACAAATGATCGAAGACGATCAGCTTCTGGACATTACGGAATGGATTCAGTCGGCTGTCAATGTAGACGGCGAGCCGATTCTGGATGTGCTGATCTCGCAGCCTGAGGTGTACGGCGGCAACGTCTACAATATCCCGCTTGTATTCGGCGCTTACGGCAACTTCTACGATCAAGCGCTATTCGAGAAGAACGGCTGGCAGGTACCGACCGACTACGACAGCTTCCTTAAGCTAAGCGAAGAGATTAAGACATCCGGCATTAGCCCTTATATCCATACAGGTGTCTACCCGGAATACATTCATGGCGGGTTCCTGTTCCCCGCAATCATTTCCGCCAATGGCGACAACGCTACTATTTTGGTTGAAATGGGTGAGATGAAGGAAGGCGTCTACCAAAGTGAGCCGGTTCTGAAGGCACTGGAGAAGCTCAGCGAGATCAGCAGCCTTGGATATATTGACAAAGCTTCGTCGGCGCTGAATCATACAGACTCTCAAATGCTGTTCCTGCAGCATAAGTCGGCTTTCATTCCGAATGGGTTGTGGCTGGAGGGCGAGATGAAAAACGATACGCCGGAGGACTTCAAGTTCGCGTACGTTCCATCCGTGACACAATCGAATGGCGGGAAATATGTGGCCATTCCATATACAGCTACCATGGCCATTGCGAAAAAGGCGAAAAACGTAGAGGCGGCCAAAGCCTTTATCGAATTCGTATTCACCAAGCAGCATTCGCTGAACTTCGCAGAGAAGACAGGAGCGCTTATGAACGTGAAAGCCGATCTGGAATCCTCAACAGCGAGCGATGTGGTGAAGGGGGCTATGAGCTTCTATAGCGACGGCAGTACGCTGGTAGCTCCGGTTGTCGAGTTTAATCCGGATGTGAAGACGGAGATGAACAATGCGACGGTGGCCTTGACCTTAGGCAATATTACACCGCAGCAATGGGGCGAGCGGGTGGTAGCTGCAGCGGCCAAAGCGCGCAAATAGATTGCATCTTCTGACGAACTGATTGTTGCCGGATTGCCTGTGCTACAGCAATAGCTGACGTGCGCTGGCCCTCCGGCTCAGGTCGTCACACGAATCTGATACAAGGAAGGGTCAGAATGATCAATACGAACAAGAGAAAATGGTTTATCCTGTCGTTCCTTATCCCTACTTTTTTGTTTTTCGCCATGTTCACCATCTATCCCATTGCGCGCGGCATGTACATCTCATTGTTCGACTGGTCAGGAAGCTCGGAGTTTATGACGTATATCGGTCTTCAAAATTTCGTGGAGCTTTTCAAGGATCCAATCTTGTGGAAATCGATTACGAACGACTATTTCCTTGTCGCGGGCAAAGTAATCGGCATTGTGGTGCTGGCAACTTTTTTTGCAGTAGCGGTCACACGCTTCAAGCTTCGCGGAGCAAAGATTTATCGAATCGTCTTTTTTATGCCCAATATTATCTCGGTCGTGGTCATTGGGGTGCTGTGGAGATTTATCTATAATCCGAACATCGGCATTTTGAATTCGCTGCTCTCGGTCTTTACCGACGAGCCTGTAAGGACGCCTTGGCTCGGTCAAGCCGATACGGCGCTCTGGTCTATCCTATGGCCTTCGATCTGGGCGGGGATCGGCTTTTATTTTCTGCTATTGGTAGCAGCTATATTGACCATTCCGACTTCGTTGTATGAGGCTGCGGAGATCGATGGCGCATCGGAAGGCAGGCAGTTCTGGTCCATCACGGTACCGCTGATATGGGAGCAAATCAAGGTGAGTATTCTTCATATTGCCATCACGACATTGAACGGTTCGTTCGTCATGGTATGGATTATGACGGAGGGCGGACCTGATAATGCTACGCAGGTGATGGGCTCCTATCTGTATCAGATGGGCTTTAAGCAATTCCATATGGGTTATGCCTCAGCTATCGGCGTGTTTATTCTTGCGATATCACTGATTACTACGTTGGTTCTTCAACGGTTGCTGCGCCGTGACGAGACACAACTGTCATAGGAGGAAGCGGCCATGAATCCGATCACAACCAAGCGAAGCCATCGAGCTTTAACGATATTGTCCCAAATGATTCTGCTGCTGTGGACAGCAGCGGTATTGTACCCGCTCATATGGACGGGACTCGGCGCATTGAAGGACAATAAGCAATTTATGCTGGAGAAACCTTGGGCGCTGCCCAAACTGCCACTACTGTGGAGCAACTTTACGGATGTATGGAACCGGTATCATTTCAACGATTTCTTTATGAATTCGGTCGTCGTTACGGCAGCCAGCACATTCCTGGCTATCGTACTTTCGGCGACAACGGCATATATACTGGCTCGGTTCGCATTCAAGGGCAGCCAGGTCATGTACTATGTCTACTTATCAGCGATGATGATCCCTATGATACTCGGGCTTGTACCGTTATTTTTCCTGCTGAATGATCTGGGGTTAATTAATAATCTTGTCGGACTCATTATTGTGTATACGGCGTGGGCGCTGCCTTTCAGCGTATTCGTCATGGTCAGCTTCTTCAAGTCTTTGCCGAGGGAGCTGGAGGAGGCTGCTTATATCGACGGAGCCGGTTATTACCGGACGTTTTTTCAAGTGATGTTCCCCCTTGCGCGTTCCGGCGTCATTACGATTGGCATTATGAACGCGCTGAATACGTGGAATGAATATTTGATGGGCACGGTGTTCGTGAATGATCCTGCGAAGTACACGGTTCCGGTCGGTATAGCCGTCATGCAGGCGGAAATGCAATTCCGTACAGAGTGGGGACCCCTGTTCGCAGGCTTGTTATTATCCATGATTCCGGTCGTTGTCATGTATATCATGTTCCAGCGGCATATCGTGGCGGGTGTAACGTCAGGCGCTGTGAAGTAAAGGGAATCTTAGAGCAACACAGATAGAGAAAGGATGGAGAGTATGGAATCAGCCGCTAGCTGTCCGCAATCGGAGAGCAATACCAGACTAAGCCTGGAAGAGAAGATTGCGAGGATGTGCGTAATCGGAGTACCCGGCCCTTATATAGACGAAGAGACATCGCACAGATTCGGCGCTTATCCGTTTGGCGGGCTGGGGATCTTTCCTCATAATATCGAATCCGAAGCACAGTTGAAGGAATGGATTGCGTCTGCAATCCAATTGTCAGCATCAACGCCTAATCCGAAGCCATTCTATCTGTCCATCGACGAGGAAGGCGGAAGCCTCTCCAATCTGAAAGACTTCTATCCCTATATGCCGAGCAATCGGGCTGTCGGGCTGGCAGACAACGAACGGATCGCCCATGAGCAAGGAAAGCTGATCGGCAGCCAATTGCATGCGGTCGGCATTCCGATGAACTGGGCACCGGTGCTCGATGTGAATACGAACATTAATAATCCGGTCGTTGGCATCCGGTCGTTCGGCGAGGATCCGAGCACGGTTGCAAGGTTGGGCGCTGCCTATATCGCAGGCATGCATGAAGCGGGAGTGGCGTGCACAGCCAAGCACTTCCCGGGTCACGGCCAAGTTAGCGGAGACTCCCATATCGACCTGCAAACCTGCGAGCTTGATCTGGATCAACTGCTGGCGGGACCGCTCCTTCCGTTCCAGAAGGCGATTGAAGCTGGAGTAGATTCCGTGATGCTTGCTCATATCGTGTTCCCAGCTATTCCGGAATCGCAAGGACTGCCGGCTTCGCTTAGCTATTATTTCGCTACAGAGCTGCTGCGGAATAAGCTGGGCTTCCAAGGTGTCATCTGTACCGATGATATCGAGATGGGCGCGATCAAGAACAACTATGAGCCTGCCAAGATCGGGGTTATGGCTGTCTTGGCCGGCAATGACAGGATTCTGATGTGCCATACGCCGCAATTCCAGGATGAGGTCATGGCGGGTATTGTGAAGGCAGTCAGGGAAGGGGTTATCCCGGAGGAGCGGATCGACGAATCCATGGCCAGAATCGATGAGCTGCATGCCAAAATGGCCTCTTACCGCGCATCGGCTTCACCGGTGCCACGTGAACAGTGGAAGGAACGCATCCTTGTTCTCGCCAGGGAGACCGTGAAGCTGACGGATGATCTGCAGCAGATGGTTCCTTTACAGACGGACAAGCGTTACTTGCTCGTCGTTCCGAACCTGGAGAGACAAAGCAAAGCCGACAATTCCGATGATAAGCAGCTGCCGCTTGCCGGGCTGTTGGCCAGTCGAGGCATTCAGTTGACGGCGATCTCTCTGTCGCAAAATCCGGATGCGGGCGAACAGAAGCGGGTCGCCGATCAAGCAGAAGACTTTGATGCCGTCATACAGGGAACGATTAATGGGCATCTATTCGAAGGGCAAGCGGATTTGGCTCGCGCGCTGGCGAAGCGTAAGCCGCTGCTTGCGGTCATACTGCGCAATCCCTATGACGCGGAGGCTCTGCCGGAGCAGGCAAGCAAGGCGCTGCTATGCTCCACTTCAGATTATTCGTTAACGGCACTGGCCGAGCTGCTTGTTCCGAGAGGGGGGATTGCATGAGATAGAGGTAAGAGGGGCTAAGGAGCACGGCATCACGAATCGCAGATGCAAGTGGATTCAACTGTTGTATTACCTACACTTTTGAGAGGCGGTTGTGCAATGTTAAGTTGGAGCACTCGATCAAGCGTAAGGAAATGGAGTCTGATGGTGCTGGTGATGAGCTTGCTGCTGCTTGGGACACCGATCTACAAAGAGGTATCCTATGCGGCGCCGAGCAATCTGGCAGCAGGCAAATCCGTAACGGCAAGCCAGCCGATCACGGGAAGTCCTTCTCTCGTGACGGACGGCAACAAAAGCAGCGACAATCATGTAGGCGTGACCGAGAATCTGCAATGGATACAGATCGACCTGGGACAAAGCTATTCGCTTACCCAGGTGAAGGTATGGCATTACTTCGCGGACGGCAGAACATACCGGGATGTCATTGTTCGCTTGTCCAATGACGCCAGCTTCAGCAGTGGAGTCACGACAGTATTCAACAACGATACCAACAATAGCGCTGGACTCGGCGTCGGCAGCCATGCGGAATACAGCGAGAGCAGCACTGGGAAGACCATTGACTTCTCTGCTGTCAATGCCAGATATGTCCGGCTATATACCAACGGCAGCAGCGCCAACATCTACAATCATTACGTAGAGGTAGAAGTGTGGGGCGAAGGTTCGGGCGGCGTTACGCCTCCGGTTGTCACGCATGCTCTGTTCAATGACTTCAATTATTCGGGCCCTTACGACTCTAATATCGGATTGCATAACTGGGTTATCCGTACAGGGGTCGGAGCTCCTGGTCCGGCTGGCGCTTCCTGGTCTGCCAGCAACATCTCTTTCCATGACGACGCCTCGCTCGCAAGCAACAAGATTATGCGCCTTAAGGCCAGCACGAATGGAACAGGAGCGGGCACAAGCCAGTCGGAGATTTATACCTCCTCCATGAAATTTAGAGAAGGAACCTATGCGGCAAGAGTACGATTCACTGATGCTCCTATCTCGGGGCCGGATGGCGACGGCATAGTGGAGACGTTCTTTACAATCTCCCCGCTGCGCTACGACAACGATCCGCTGTACAGCGAGCTTGACTTCGAGTTGCTGGCCAACGGCGGATGGGGCGTCCCGCAGCCGGCGATGTGGAATACATCCTGGTATACGTACAGCAATAATCCATGGAGCAAAGACAATTTGTATACCGCGCATGTAGGCAATTATACGGGCTGGCATACGCTGGTGATGGTCGTCTCTGGCGGTGAAGTGAAATATTATTTAGACGGCAGCCTGCTATCTACACATGGCGGCAAGTATTATCCGAGAGCAAATATGTCGATTAACTTCAATCTCTGGTTCATGGCGGAGCAGCTGATGGGCACATCGACACCTAGAACGTATGAGATGGATGTGGATTGGGTTTATCATGCGAAAAACACAGTTCTGACACCGGCACAAGTCCAGGATGTGGTGCAAAACTACCGAAATCTGTCCATCCGGCAAGCGGATAATATTTAGTTCGATGCAAGAAAGGGGAGTCGAATCCGGCTCTCCTTTCCTGAGGATATGCTATGTCTGGCCCCTCTATTATGCTAAAATATAGGAAACATGCAGTCGGTGAAAGGATAGGTTTGGGTGCAGGTGAAAGGCAATCTTCAGCTCATGAAAGAAATAAATATGGCGACCATATTGAATCTGCTCCATCGCGAAGGCATGCGAACGCGGGCGGAATTAACGACGATGACAAAGCTGAGCGCTACGACGGTATCCGCATTAATCGAAGAGCTGATTCAGTTGAAGCTGGTGGAAGAGCTGGGCGAGAAACAGACGACCGGTGTAGGCAGAAGGGCGATCTCGCTTCAGATCAACAAGGACGGCGGTTACGTCATTGGCTTGTCCTTTGGCAATCAGTATTTGCGATGCGCAATCATGAATTTGCATGGAGATTGCATTGCGGAGTACAGGACGGAGATCGGGAAGGGCAATGAGCGGATCGCCGGTCAAATCGACGAAGCGCTTAGCTCCTGCATGCAGCAAGCAGCTGGCGTCGATTCGTCGCTAATTAAAGGAATTGGCGTTTCGACTCCGGGCATCATTGATTCAAGCGGCGAGACTGTGCTGGTGTCACGTTACTTGCAATTGAAGCAGTTCAACGTCAAAGCGCATATTGCGGCTTCCTATCCGAATATCCCTGTGAAGCTGGTGAACGACTCCAACGCGGCTGCCTTTGCGGAGTTTTATTCCGGTGCGGCGAAGGGGATCAGCAACATTGTTTATTTGACTATTAATGAAGGTATCGGCTCAGGCATCATTATCGATTCTACTATTTATGCGGGATATCAAGGCACTGCCGGCGAGATTGGACATATTCCGGTCGATCCCGGCGGCGAGCAGTGCACCTGCGGAGCGGTAGGCTGTATCGAGACTGTGCTGACAAGCCCTTATATATTGAAGAAAAGCCAAGCACTGGCCTTGAAGCGGGAGGTCCCAATCCCGGCTACATTCGATGAAGTGCTGGAGCGCTACAATTCAGGCGAAGAATGGCTGAAGCCGATCTTTGACAAGGTGCAATATGTGACGACCTTTATGCTGGCGAGCGCAGGCAACTTCGTCAGCCCTGAGGTGATGATCATTGAAGGATGGATGAACGGATCGCCACGTTTCATGAGCCAGGTGAAGGAGGCGATCGAAGCCTTTCCGTTCCCGCTTCCGTTCCGGCAGGAGCGCATCATCCCAGCATCCTTCGGAGACAAGGGCTCGCTCTATGGCGCAGCAACGCTGATGCTGCAGCAAATATTCAGCGCATCGGTATTGAAATAATGGAAGACAATTCCCTGCTCAGTGACCCTTAATATCCCATTTCCAATCTGTTATACTGTACATAACATGCAGGGAGTGGAGGGGATGATCCTATGGCAAACCAAAAAACAATCGGGCTTGGTACAGTAGCGTTGTTCATTTTGGCGCTTGGTTTCTTGTTCAATTACAAGTTTGCAGATGGCTTTATCATCAGCCATTACCTGTTTCAGCTATTGAATCTAAACGTTTATTCTAACGGAGAAAGCGGATTTCATTATCCTTTTTTCGCTGCGATTCTATTTTGGCTGCCGGCTGTTCTCTTGTCTCGAAAGCATCGACGGAATTATGGAGCAACGATAAGTTATAAATTGGGCGGGCTCCTGCTGATTGTAACCAGTGCCATCTCGGTTATGTTTCTAGTGGATTATTTTATTATATAAGAGGACTAACCGTAATAGCCGCGTGAATCGCGGCTTTTTTCGTTTCACAGGATAGTATGGCGGTATTCAAATGGCCGTTGACTTTGCCCTTAGGGGAAGGCGCATAGTAAGAGCTAAGCAAGGCCTTGGCTCAACGGGAACATGATCTTAAAATCAGTGAAAAGTGGGGGGTGACATATGCTCACAATTGGTGAGTTCTCGAAAATATGCGGCGTATCCACAAAGACGCTTCGCTATTATGCGGAGGTGGGGTTGATTCATCCCGAGGTCATCAATCCGGAAAGCGGCTACCGGTATTACTCTATTCTGCAGCTGAAAACGATGCTGTTCATCAACCGCTTAAAATCGTATCACTTCTCGCTCGACGAGATTAAAACGATGCTGGAATGGGAAGCGGACCAGTCTGACGAGAAGCTGGCCTCCGCTCTCCAGCGTAAAGCCTGCGATCTGCAGCAACAGATTAAGGCTTACACCTACACCTTGAACCAGTTGAGGAAGGATGCCGACCGGCTCCATAGCGGAATTCCGATTATGGCTTATTTGGACGGAATAGAAGTTGAACTGGTGGAGACGGGGCCGATGAATCTGCTTTGTACTCGCCAATGGATGAGAGGAGAAGATTATGCGGCTGGTTACGGGCTGTTCTTCAGCAAGCTCTATGAGAAAATTGCGAAGGACAAGCTGACGCTGTTAGGTACGCCAATGACGATTTATCACAGCCCGGAGTTTAACCCGTCAGGCAACGATACCGAATTTGCAGTACCGGTGAAGGAGATCGTGACCGGAACGAGAGACTTTCCAGGCGGTTTATGCGCGAGGTCCGTACTGAAGGGCTCCTATTCCGGGATGCCATCCGTGCTTGCCAGGTTAAGGGAATGGGTCGAACACGAAGGGTTCGAGGTCATCAGTTCGCCTTATGACATCTATGTGACAGATCCCATGCAGACAGCCGACCCGGAGGATAATGTGACGGAGGTTTACTTTCCCGTCAGGAAGAAGTAACGGAGCAGCACTTGGCGTTCCAACGTAAATGTACGCAGCATAGGGGGAGTAACATGCCTGACAATGAGTGGACTGATTATAAGGAAACATCCCTCCAAAAGGCGGGAAACTCGGCTAGTTTATTGCAATTGGATGAATTAATAGCAGCTGAATATAGCAATATTACCGGCATTGTGGCGGTGAAAGACGGTTCTATTGCGTATGAAAACTATTATAACGGCTTTGGCGTCGGCGATAAGCATCATGTTGCCTCGGTTACAAAGAGCGTGCTGTCTGCATTAATCGGCATTGCGATCGATAAAGGATATATTGCGAATGAACATGCCAGAGTTCTGGATTTCTTCCCCGAGTATACGCCTTCCGGATCGGAAGCCGACGGACAACGGGAGAACATTACGCTCCGCCATCTGCTTACGATGACGGCACCGTATCCTTTTGCAGATTGGCAGGAGCCGCTGGACCAAATGTGCATGCAGCCCGACTGGATTGGATACACATTGGATATGCTTGGCAAGGGTGGAGAGATAGGAGCTTTCAAATATAGTACCGCTGGCGCTCATCTGCTATCAGCCATTCTTACCCGGACAACGGGTCAAAGCGCGCGTGAATTTGCCAACATGCATTTGCTTGGACATGCCGGCATGCAGTCGATTCCGAATTACCCGATGAAGGCGTACGGCTTTGACGAGCTGTTCGGCCAAGAGGTAAGAGGCTGGGTTCATGATCCCGGTCATTATTCGACGGGCGGATGGGGGCTAACCCTTACGACACGCGATATGGCGAGGTTCGGCCTATTGTATCTGAATCGCGGCAAGCGGGTTCAACGGCAGATTATTCCAGAGAGCTGGGTAGCGAAATCCATAGCGATGAATCCCAATCAATACGGTTATTTGTGGTGGCTGCGCCATGAAGACGGCCTTCGATCCTTCTCGGCCATGGGCGACGGGGGCAATGTGATCTGCTGCTTGCCTGAGCAACATACGGTTATTGCGATCTCATCCTCCTTTATGGTGAATCCGCGCGACCGCTGGTCCTTGATTAAGGAACAGCTGCTCCCGGTGATAAAGTAAAATCAGAAAGCCCTTCGACAAGTCGTCGAAGGGCCCTTCAACCTTAACAATTCAAGTTATGAGTATGAAGTAGGCATCAGATGGACATTATCCAGCGTGCAATTGTAGCTGCTGTACGTGAAGTCGGTAATATAGTTGCCTGACAAATAGCCGACCGGAATTCTCAGCTCCGTGTAGGAACCGGATACCGTCCTGGTTGTTTGATAGACTAACGTGCCAGGCTGACCGTATGGATCGGCGTAGTGCAGCTTGATCGTCACATCGCATGGCGTGCTGGAGAAACATAGTATACCGGCTCTCAGGTCATAGTTACCGGCTGGGTTCACGACATGATAACCGCCATCGGCTGAAGCTGTCGCGGCAAAAGCAAAAAATACAGTCAACAATACAACTATCATTTTCTTCATCTTATAACCTCCTTCGAATTTGAACTGCGGGTTGAGCTTAACTGGACCTGCAATTAACCTTCATCCCTCCCCATACCCCGAATTGCCCACCGGATTCCACAAAAAAACCGCTTTCCAGATCCAGAACGAGAGTCAACTTCGTCTCATAACAAGGGAGGATCTGCTAGCGGTTAATTTCTATTATATACCAATTTTGAGGGCTAGACATGGGAATATTGGATGTCTCCGCTTGATAGGCCGAACGACTCAAATCGGCGCCCCCTTACGAATGTTTATCTATAAAGATAAGAAATGCGGGGGGGACTGCAGTAATGAGTAAGGCATCAAAAGATAAACAAAAGAAAAAACGAATCGGGTTATGGAAAAAAGGGCTAATGCTGCTTGGAGTGGTCCTGCTTCTGCTGGGCGCCTCTAGCTGGGTTGGCCTTCGGATGTTAGTTTCAGCCCAGGATGTGACGCGGCTGGATGAGCCGCTGCCTGCGCCTACCGTTATATACGATGATAAAGGACAAGAAGCGGTCATCATCTCGTTGAATGAAATTGAGCCAGTCGCCTTCGAGGAGATTCCGAAGCATATGATTAATGCGATTGTGGCAGTGGAGGACAGGCGCTTCTATGAGCATGAAGGCATGGATATATGGGGCATCGGAAGGGCGCTCATGCAGAACGTAACGGCAGGGCAGACCGTTCAGGGCGGCAGTACGATTACGCAGCAGCTGGCGAAAAATGTATTCCTGTCCCATGAGAGAACGCTGAAGCGCAAGTGGAATGAGGTGCTGCTCGCTCAAAAAATCGAGGAGCAATACAACAAGGACCAGATCATAACGATGTATCTGAATCAAATCTACTTTGGCGAAGGGGCGTGGGGCGTTAAACGTGCCGCGGAAGTGTACTTCGGGAAATCCGTCGGAAGTCTGACAGAAGCGGAAGCGGCATTGCTTGCGGGACTGGTGAAGGCGCCTTCGGTGCTGTCGCCGTACAAGCGGCCGGAGAAAGCGATCGAACGCCGTAACGTTGTGCTTTCGTTGCTCAAGAATCAAGGCTACCTCGATGAGCAAGCCTATGACCAAGCGATCAAAGAGGCGCTCACGCTTCGCGAATCCAGGCCGAACCGGGCGGACTCCATTCAATATCCGTATTATACGGATCAGGTCATTCGCGAGGCGATTAGCCAGTACGGCCTGACGGAAAATGATGTTCTGCACGGGGGGCTTCGCATTTACACGACGCTTGATCCCGGCATGCAGCAGGCTGCCGAGAATATATTCAAGAATGACAGCCTGTTCCCGGCAAGCATGGGAGATCAGCTTATTCAAGCGGGCGCCATTCTGATCGATCCGAAGACTGGCGGGATCAAGGCAGCGGTGGGCGGCAGAGGCAATCAGCCGTTCCGCGGCTTCAATCGCGCCGTGCAGCTGCGCAGGCAGCCGGGTTCTACGATTAAGCCGCTTGCATCCTACACACTAGCGCTGGAGAACGGCTTCCGGCCAGATAGCCGTATCGCAGATGAGCCGGTACGCTTCGGTAGCTATGAGCCGAGGAACGTAGACAACCGGTTTCACGGCAAGGTCACGTTGTATGAAGCGCTGATTCAGTCGTACAATATTCCGGCTGTGAAACTGCTCAATGAGCTGGGCATCGATCAGGGCATCGATGCCTTGACCCGATTCGGCATTCCGCTTGAAGCGGAGGACCGGACGCTTGGTCTCGCACTTGGCGGCATGAAGCACGGCGTGTCTCCGCAGCATATGGCGGAAGCGTATGGTGCATTCGCCAATGACGGGAACCGCATAAGCAGCCATGCTATCTCGCGAATCGAGTCAGCTGACGGAACGGTCATTGCGGAACGCAAGGAGGACGAGGGAACGAGAGTCGTAGCACCCGAAGTCGCCCAGACGATGACTGCTATGCTGCAAGGCGTGGTGGAGAACGGCAGCGGCAAGGCAGCGGCGATCGCAGGACGAGAGGTCGCGGGCAAGACCGGTACGACCGAAATGCCAGGAGTTGCAGGCGGTGCAAGAGACAATTGGTTCGTCGGCTATACGCCACAGTTGGTCGGGGCTGTCTGGCTCGGCTATGATCAGCCGGACAGCCAGCATTATTTGACCACTTCATCCAAGGCCGCCGCTCTTGTGTTCAAGGAACTGATGAGCCAAGCGCTGCAAGACCAGTCGTCCATTCCGTTCCCTGTCGTGAAAGGGTTGATTCCCGTCAAGCAGGATTCTGCCGCAACAGATGACGGGAACAAAGGCCATAAGGATAAAAAGAAGGAAGAAAAGAAGAAAAGGAAAGAGCGGGAGAAGGAAGAGAAGAAACGTAAGAAAGACCAGGAGAAGAAAAAACGGGAGCATAAGAAAAGAGACAGGAATGACAATGATTGAAGCCGGCGCCTCCGAAGATATCGCTTCTATTCCATTTCTAACCGTTGCGGATTTGAACCTATGGAAACGATTGGGTAGAATAAGAGAATAATAGTTTGCGAAGGGGGCTGCTTTGTACGTATGTATGAGCAATTGGCAGAGAAGCTGGAACGCACGAAATGGATCAAATGGCATCATGGACACGGCGTTGAAGAGAGCTGGATCACCGAAGCGGAAGCGGAGCTGGGATTTGCCCTGCCGCCTTCTTATTGCTGGTGGCTGCGGAATTACGGCAACGGGCGGCTGGACGGCGGAGAGATCCTTTCGCTTGGGCCTCCCGAGCATCGAGATATCAATGATAGCGACTTGCTCTATATCCATCGGCTGAATATAGAGGACGAGGACTGGGTCAAGGCGTTTCCGGACAGGCTGGACCTATATGTGCCGGATTCGGATGAACTGTACTTTTTCGATACTTCATCCGTCAATGATCATAATGAGTTCAACGTTATGCAATATGATTTGATGAACGGAATAATAGATGTGTATGCTCCGACATTCGCGGATTTCCTGGTGCAATTAATCGATCAGTGGGGGTGAGATGAGCGAGATGACCGGATCAAAATCTCTAAAGAATGAGCTGCGCTATCCGGACGGCCGCACAATTATTTGCAAGGCATTGGGGAAGGATCAAGAGGGAGAGTATTTGATGGTGGAGCATCGCATGACCCAGAAGGGGGCCATTAACGGACCTCATTGGCATCCGGTTTTGTCAGAGCGATTCATGATTGAGAAAGGGACGATTCACTTTAAGGTAGACGGAGAAGTGATGGCTGCGGGTCCCGGTTCTATCGTATCCATATGGCCCCGCCAGGTTCATCAATTCTGGAAGGAAGATAACCAATTGCTCGTGATGCGTCATGAAATACGTCCGCCCGGCAATCACTGGCATATGTTCGAGCTGATTCATAAGCTGGAGACGGAGGGACTGATGAACCGGAAGGGCATCCCGCGCAATCCGCTTTGGCTTGGCGCTGCATGGGCGTCTATGGACGGCTATATTGCTGGTCCGCCAAGATTTGTGCAAAAAGTGCTATTGGGCGGCTTAGGCCGATTAGCCAAAGCATTCGGATATAAAGTGTAAGCAAAATGAATGAATATGCCAACAATCCAAACCGCGCCTCGCGCGGTTTTTTGCTGTTCCCTTAACAGGAGCTTAACGCAAGGCCTCGATCCGTTGAAGAAATAAGGTTCATGATGCTGAAAAGACGGCACTCTTAATCAAAGCTTGACTGTTAGCTGGCTCCATACGTTAAACTATGGATAAAGATGAGCTGAGGGAGTGAGTAATCGCATGGACTATGTGAAGCTTGGGAATACCGGACTGGATGTATCTCGCCTTTGTCTTGGCTGTATGGGGTTTGGCGTAGCAGAACGATGGATTCATCCTTGGGTGCTTGATGAGGATAGAAGCAGGCCTATATTGAAAAAGGCACTGGAGCTGGGCATCAATTTCTTCGATACGGCAAATGTGTATTCAGATGGAACGAGCGAGGAAATCGTTGGCCGGGCATTAAAAGATTACGCCAATCGGGATGAGATTGTCATTGCGACCAAGGTTCACTTTCGCATGCATCCTGGCCCCAATGGCGCAGGCCTGTCCCGCAAAGCGATCATGAGCGAAGTCGATAAAAGTCTCAAACGCCTCGGAACCGATTATATAGACCTCTATCAGATTCACCGTTGGGATTATCTCACTCCGATCGAAGAGACAATGGAAGCTCTTCATGATGTGGTGAAAGCGGGGAAAGCCAGATACATCGGCGCATCGGCGATGTATGCCTGGCAATTCCAGAAGGCGCTGTATGTAGCAGAGCGCAATGGCTGGACCCGATTCGTCTCTATGCAAAATCATCTGAATCTGCTCTATCGCGAAGAGGAAAGAGAGATGCTCCCGCTGTGCAGAGAAGAAAAGATCGGGGTCATTCCCTATAGTCCGCTCGCCTCTGGCAGATTGACACGAGACTGGTCGGAAGCCACGCATCGTTCTGAGACGGATCAGGTACAGCGGTCCAAATATGATGCAACTGCGGACACAGACCGGCTAATTGTGGAGCGGGTCGCTGCAATAGCAGAGCAGCGCGGCGTGCCTCGCGTTCAAGTAGCGCTGGCATGGCTGCTGCAGAAGGCGCCAGTTACCGCGCCGATTATCGGCGCTACCGCAATCTCGCATCTGGAAGATGCGGTAGATGCGCTTTCCCTTAAGCTGACGGCAGAGGAAGTGGCCTCGCTTGAGGAACCGTATGTTCCTCATCGGATTGTCGGGTTTGAGTAATCGCAGCTTATATAATGAACGATGCCACCGGTTTGCAAGCTCAAATCAGTGGCTTTTTTGTATTTGCAGGAGCGGGCTTGACTATTGGATTTCGTCGCATTATATTTATAATTTCTAATAGTGATGATGAGGTAGCCAATCAATCAAGATGAACTGGAGGCATAACCATGAGCCAACGATTTCGCATCACCCGCTCCTTTCAAGAACAGGCAGAGGAACAGGTCATTACGCTGGAGGAATGCAAACAATATTTTGCATCCAAGCCGGACTTTGAATATGCTGCGTCTTTTACAGTAAAGGGACCAGATAGCACGATGACGATAGACGGAGATTTCTTCATGTGGAGCTATGGCGACGCCAAGATTCCGTTCCGCCATTATATGGGCGATTTGTACGTCGCCGTCTCGAACGAAGCGGTAGTACCCAAGATGGTTGAGGTCGCAAGCGATCTCCATGCCGATCTGACCGAGGGATAAGCATATCCCTCGGGCCTCGGCCTTTATGGAAAGAAACCTTCGTATGAGTCATAATGACCGCAACCCCTCCTGCTTACACCAGTCACAAATCTACTAGCTTTTCTCCACTCAAACAAGTTAACACTCGTGTCTCATCCTCATTCAAATTCCAATGCAAGGAAGGGCTTCTCAAAGAAATTATCCCTTTATCTTCTTGATATAGATTGGGATTTATTCTAGTATTGTGTCCCAGCAGCAGGCATGGCTAATGCAGCTTCTGGGAATCGAAACGGAACGGAACGGAAGACAGCTCAGGATGGCAAGTCAATGCTCCTGCTCCTATTAGTTAATGCCAATAATTATTGTCATTAACTATCGCGAATCGAGGTTGCCTTTCAACGATCTGATGCTGCGGAGAGAACTTCGCAAATAATTAGCAAATAAGAAGAAATATTCGGCTTCATTTCGTGATAAAGTTAACATGTTGGAGTTCAGAGGGGAGGACAACCAAGCAGCTGTCGTATAGGCAAGATACTGTTGGGTATAATCGTGGAATAGGTCTCAATGAACGGAATGAGATAAAACGGAAAGGGTACATATACGATGTCGAAGACGGAAGAATATAAACAGAACCATTGGAAGAGAAATATTATTTTATTTTTAAGCGGCCAGACGCTCTCGCTATTCGGGTCCGCTTTGGTGCAATATGCGATCATGTGGTACATTACGCTGACAACGCAGTCCGGCATTATGATGACGCTGTACATCATTTGCGGATTTATACCAACCTTTTTGCTTTCTCCATTCGCAGGCGTATGGGCGGACCGCTTCAATCGGAAAAATCTCATTATGATTGCAGACGGAATGATAGCAGCTGTTACGCTTATTCTTGCCATTACGTTTATGCTAGGTTATGAAGCAATGTGGTTGTTCTTCGTCATTGCAGCTGTACGGGCACTCGGAGCGGGGATACAGACACCTGCAGTAGGGGCGATCCTTCCGCAAATTGTACCGCAAGATAAGCTGATCAGAGTGAATGGCATAAATGGAAGCATCCAAGCGATCATCATGTTCGTCGCTCCAATCGTTAGTGCGGGCCTTATGTCAGCGGCATCGGTCGAAGCCATTTTATTTATCGATGTGGTGACAGCGGCTATCGCTATCTCTACCTTGTTTTTCTTTCTCAAAATTCCATTGCATAAGAAGGCAACCGAAGCCCAGCAAACAGGCTATCTGGACGATTTCAAGGAAGGACTTCGCTATATCGGTCAGCATGCCTTTCTGAAAACCTTCTTTATCTTTTTTGCGTTTTTCTTTGTCCTGATGGCGCCTGCCGCATTCCTGACCCCGTTGCAGACAGCGCGCACCTTCGGAGATGAAGTGTGGCGACTGACGGCAATTGAAATTGCGTTTTCAATTGGCATGATGGCAGGCGGGGGAATCATCGCCTCGTGGGGCGGCTTCAAAAATAAGGTGTACACGATGACAATCGCCAGTGTCATTATGGCGGTATGCACCGTAGCGCTCGGCATGGCTCCGTTGTTCTGGATCTACTTGGCGTTTATGGCAGTGTTCGGCGTGGCGATGCCGATCTTCAACACACCGACAACCGTCATGCTGCAAGAGAAGGTCGATCCCAATTATCTTGGCCGTATCTTCGGCGTGTTCGGCATGATCTCGACCTCCATGATGCCGCTAGGAATGCTGATCTTCGGTCCGCTAGCCGATGTGATTCAGATCGAATGGCTGCTTATTGGTACGGGGCTGCTCATGCTCGTATTGACGGCGTTCTTCGTCGTCAACAAACGATTGATCGAAGCTGGCAAACCTGTGCCGGTGGAGGTTGTACAGGAGTAGAGGAATAAAAGCTGCCTTTCAGGCGGCTTTTTTTAATTTCATCTACTATAAACCCGAGAAATCATATAAACTGGAAGAACCAAGGGGAATCATGTCGATATTTACATCGGAACAGAGCGATAGAGGGTGAATGCCTATTGATGAGACGGAGGGGAATGGACATGACTGCACGTTTGACTTCCAAGCTTGTGCCTACAGATTGGACTCAACCTGATCAAGTGCATCCATCGAACCTTGCGGGTCATGCCGCAGAGCAAGTCTTAAGGATAGAACGTCTGAACATCTCTGTTCATCAACATAAGCTGATTGTTCCGCTTATTCATGAGGTATCCTTTTCCATTGCCAAGGGTGAGACACTGGCGCTCGTAGGTGAGAGCGGCAGCGGGAAGAGCGTTACCGCAAGCGCAGTTGCAGGACTGCTGCCCCAATCCATGCGAGTAACAAGCGGAAGCATTCAGTTTCAAGGCGAGGATATCCTGTTATGGCCGGAGAAGCAGCGAACGCGATTGAGAGGGACAGGCATTGGCTGGATCTTTCAAAATTACCAAGGCAGCTTTACTCCGTTTTTGACAATCGGCAGCCAATTATCGGAGATGATACGGACTCACCGGAGGCTCTCCAGACGGGCTGCCAAAGAGCTGGTGCTGTCCTGGCTTGATCAAGCAGCATTGCCGGCGGAGCGCGTGTACGCCAGCTATCCGTTCCAGATCAGCGGAGGACAACGGCAGCGGGCAGCAATTGCTGCGGCCCTCATGCTGGAGCCCGCGCTGGTCATTGCCGATGAGCCGACTACGGCGCTTGACGTCATTACGGGCGAGCGTGTGCTGCAGCTTATGACAGACCTTCAGAGGCTGACCGGCTGCGCAATCTTATTTATCTCTCATGATTTGCGTCATGTCATGAAGCGAGCGAGCCGTGTCGCGGTTATGAAGGAGGGGCGGATCGTGGAGCTGGGAGAGCCGATGCAAATTCGGGAGCAGCCCAGGCATCCGTATACGAAGCAGTTGCTGGAAGCTTGTCCGAAGCTCGAAGTCCCTCCTCATTTCTGGTAAGCATCTAGCAAATTCCAATTTGTATGTAATTATGCGAGAGTAGGCAAGGAGGCAGGAAACGAATCATGAATGCCGTACTAACCGTTGATCGGCTGTGCAAGTCCTATCATGCCGGAAGCAAGGGGAAAGTGGAAGCTGTGCAAGACGTTTCCTTTCATATTGATGAGGGAGAGTGCCTGGGGCTAGCAGGGGAAAGCGGCTGCGGCAAAAGCACCGTAGCCAGACTGCTGCTTGCCTTGGAGCAGCCCGATCAAGGAGATGTTCTGCTGCATGGGACATCCCTTCACAGGCTGAGCGGGAAAGAGCTGCGTGAGCAGCGACGGTGGATTCAGGCTGTCTTCCAGGACCCTACGGCTTCGCTGAATGACCGGTTGCCAGTCTGGCGCTCCGTCATGGAGCCGCTGGACAACTTCCCGGAAGCCATTCCGTCGTTTCTGTCAGATGTGAGAGGTTCGAGGCAGGATACCGCTGCCCGCTTGTTCGAGATGGTCGAGCTGGAACCCAAACATCTGGATTGTTATCCTCATGAACTGAGCGGAGGACAGCGACAGCGGGTCGCGATTGCCAGAGGCATCAGTCTTCGGCCGAAGCTGCTCGTATGCGACGAATCGACGACCAGCCTGGATGTTACGATTCAATCCCAGATTCTGCATCTGCTGAAGCAATTGCAGAGAGAGCTGGGCATGTCTTATCTCTTTGTTTCCCATGATATTGCCGTAATCGAACAAATAAGCGATCGAATTATGGTGATGAAGGACGGTCGCTTGTTGGATGTATTCGCCAAGGACGAGATGTGGGACAAGGAGCGCCATCCCTATACCCGGCTGCTCATTTCCGCTGCACATTTTTAAATAGACATCATCCTACGTATAGATGTAGAAGGTCCGTATTTACCTGTAAAAGGTAAATCGGACTTTTTTGCGTGGTATGAAATGACTCTTTCGAGTCATTTCAGCTTCATACAAATGCTGTATAATTTCGAGTGTAATATGGTTTTTTTTACAATTTTGACGAAAATTCATATGAAATGGAGGGAAGTTGTTTGAAGCAGAAATATGCCCTGTTGCTTGCCTTGCAATCCTTCGAATATGAGATTCATCGATTGAAGGCTTATTCGGAAGAATGCTCGGAATGTTATGAGTTGCTGCAATTAAAGCTCGATGCGTTATGCAGCTTTATGACATCAGATGAGAGCGAAGCGCTGTGGGGGGAATGGGGAGACCGTGAAGAGATTCGGCAGCATGGAGAATTGCTTCGTTCTGCTTCCAATCAAGCGTTGTGCCGACTGGAAAAGTATCAATCCTGTCAAGTGCTTGAACAGAAGAAGAATGTAAGCGAATACTTGTCGCTGCTGGCGGCAACGGTCAAGCAAGAGCTGAAGCTGTTCGGCATGGAAGCCGCTTCACGGATTCTGTTCATCGGCTCCGGCGCTTTTCCAGTATCCGCATTGACGATGGCAAAGGAAACCGGTGCGGAAGTGTTTTGTCTGGATACGGATGAAGAGGCCGTGGCACTGGGGCGAAGAGTGGCTGAAGCGGCTGGACTGCAGGCTAAGCTTACGTTCTCCGGCAGCTATCAAGACGGCATATTCTTCCTCGAAAAAGCAACGCATGTTGTAATCGCTTCACTTGTGGGCAACAAGCTTGAGCTTCTCAGGGAATTGAAGGAAGCAGCCGGCATGGACACAAAAATCATTTTAAGATATGGGAATGGTGTGAAGTCGATTTTTAATTTCCCATTGGAGTTGGATCCCTCTGATGAATGGGAGATTACTCCCATAATCCAGAGCAAACGAATCTACGACACCGTTATGCTACAACGAAAAGGAGCTAGAGAGATGGAGGCGACACAGCTATGAATCCGTTGTTGACCACCCCCTTCGGTAATACGCTTGTCATCGGCGCAGGACCTGCCGGCATTCATGCGGCGATAGACTGGAGCCAGCGCTCTGCATGGATAGGTTTGTTAAATCGAGAAGGCGCGCATGCCAATCGAATCCACCAGGAGCTAAGCGAGCAGGACGATATGATTTCTGTCGATATTCAGGTGCCAAGGGCAAGGCATCTGTCAGGAGAAGTGCAACTGAATCGTTTTTACAACGGTTATGATAGCATCGAGGACCTATGGCATACACTTGTTCTCTGTACGCCAGGAGACAGCTATATGGAAGTCATTCGAAGCTTGAACCTGGAAGCGCTACCACGACTGAAGACGATTATTCTTCTCTCTCCCGGAATTGGTTCCAATCTTCTTGTCCAAAGCTCGCTTGGCTCTCTGGCAGCTAAGATTGAAATTATAAGCTGTTCCACTTATTATGCTTCATCTAGGTTTCCCTCCAATCAAGCAACGGTATTGAAGTCAGTAGTGAATGGACTTAAGCGAAAAGTGACCGTATCATCCAACCGCGTAGCCAGCCCATCGCTTCTTCTAGTTAAGGAATTGCTCGAATCCCGTCATGTCCAATGCGAGATCACCTACAATCCGCTGGAAGCGGAGTGCAGAAGCATTACAACCTACGTTCATCCGCCTCTATTCATGAACGACTTTTCGTTGAACGAAGTTTTTGGCCGCCATCCTTCCCGCAAGTACTTGTATAAGTTGTATCCTGAAGGTCCGATTACGCAGCATACGATTCGCAGTATGGTGCTGTTATGGAAGGAGATATCGAGTTTGCTTCGTGGACTCGGCGTGCAGCCGCTGAACCTGCTGCAATTTCTGAATGACGACAACTATCCTGTTCATGAAACGACGTTATCGCGCTCAGATATAGAGAACTTCCCGGATATGGACCCGATCCAGCAACAATATCTGCTATACATCCGCTATTCCGCCATCTTAATCGATCCCTTCTCAGAGCCTGACAGTCAGGGCAAATATGCGGATTTTTCCGCTATTTCCTATCAGCAAGCCGCAATCAAGAACGGGTATTGGACGATCCCCCGAATTCCTTATGAAGATTACAAACGATTGAAGATGCTTCACGCGGTGGGACAACGGCTTGGCTTGAATATGCCGCATGCGCATGTACTCATTAATCGGTTTGAAAGCAAGCTGACTTCCTTCATACAAGAGGCGGGGGCGGATCAGGTACATCCCGATCTGCTGAAGGATCACTCTGAAGAACAAGCGGAGGCGATTCTGCTGACGCTTAAGGTGTCAAATAGGAGCATTTAGATAATTAGCTACATTAATTAATGGCATTAAATAATCGACAAAGTCGGAGGGCTAGCTATGCACAGACAACCGTTATATCGCGATATGAAGCGGTTATGGATACTCGCAATATGCTTATCAGCGCTGCTTGCTGGATGTGCGAAAGACACAGATCAATCGGCCAAAACGGACACCGATAAAAAAGTGACAATCATCCACAGCTTGCCGAATGAATCAATGGACCCCCATAACGAGTGGATTGCATTAAGAGCTGGAGTGACCGAGACGCTAGTTCGGCTTAACGAGAAAATGGAAGTATCGCCATGGCTTGCATCTGCCTGGGAGGCAAAGGATGAGCGGACATGGAGCTTTACGATTCGCGAGGGTATTACCTTTCAAGATGGAACAAAGCTTGACGCAGCTGCTGTCAAGGCTTCCTTCGAGAGAGGAATGAAGGATAGCGAAGCGCTATCGGCCGGATTGAAGCTTCAATCGATGGAGGCGAACGGACAAGAGCTGACTTTTACGACGAAAGAACCTCATCCCGCCTTTCCGACGGAGCTGGTCCATCCGACAGCAAGCATTATTAGTGTTGCCGCCGAGAATAAGCTAGGGAAGGAAGCATTCAACAAAGCGCCAGTCGGTACGGGGCCGTTCCAAGTCATTCAATTCATTCCCGGTCAAGAAATAACATTGGACAGGTATGACGGCTATTGGGACGGTATAGCCAAGCTGAGCGCGGTGAAATTTCTGTTTAACGGGGATGCCAATGTCAGGACGCTTGCCTTCCAGTCGAAGCAAGCGGATATCGTTTATCATTTGGCGCCGGAAGCCTTGGGAACTATTGAATCAGACCAACAGTTGTCGGTTCAGTCTGTGACGAGCCTTCGCACACATTATTTCACCTATAACCCCAAAAGCGCCAGCGTCTCGGATATAAGGGTCAGGAGAGCAATCGATATGCTGATCGACCGGGACACAATCGTAAAGGACATCATGCTAGGACATGCACTGCCCGCCAATGGGCCCTTCAACAAAACGCTTCCGTTCGGCAACGATGGGGGCGTACAGCAGCTCGATCAGGCAGAGGCGCAAAAACTCTTGGAGAGCGCAGGCTACAAGAAGAATGGAGATGGGAAGCTGGAGAAGGATGGCAAGCTGCTTGTACTGAAGCTTATCGCATTCTCGGGTATTAATCCCGAGCTCCCCCTTATTCCATTACTTGTTCAATCTGAAGCCGCAAAGGCAGGTGTAACCATTGAGATCAGAGCCGTCGAGTATCCGGATGTCTATATCAAGGATCATTCCGATTGGGACCTATCCACGTCAAGCTACTTGACGTCGCCGCGCGGAGACGGCGGTTCGTTTCTGAATTCCGCCTATCTGCCTGGAGGCTCCTACAACGCCGCCAATGTTCAAGTGGACAACCTGGAGCCCATTCTGATGGAGCTGAATTCAACGGGTGATGTTCAGAAACGCAGCCAATTAACGCAACAGGCGGTTCAAGTGATCAACGAAGCAAGGGTGCACTCCTTTATTATTCATCCGAATATATTGGTCGGCGTTCATAACAGAATTATGAACTGGCGTCCGGGTGCCGAAGAGTTCTACCTTGTAACCAATAAGCTGGACGTACAGTGAAATGCTGACGCATGCTGCGCTCAGGCTGCTTCAGCTCGTGATGATGTTAATCGTCTTAAGTCTGGTTACCTTTATTCTTATGAAGCTCGCACCGGGAGATCCAGTATTAACCATCCTGAAAGCGCATGAAGGTGCCGTAACGGAGGAGGACACTCGTCTGGTTCGGGAACAACTGGGTCTTGATATGCCGCTCTATCAGCAGTATGGAGAATGGCTGGCTGGCGTTGTTAAGCTGGATTTGGGCCAATCCTACACGTCGAACAGGGATGTGTGGAATCTACTAGTCGAACGGTTGCCCGCAACAGTCATACTAATGGCGGGCTCCATTACAGCTCTGCTGATTCTTGCGCTCCCGCTTGGCATGCTGGCAGCCAAATATCAGGATCGATTCCCCGACTATATGAGCCGCTTGTTCGCTTTGTTAGGCTCATCCATCCCCAGCTTCTGGCTAGGGCTGCTGCTTATTTATCTCTTTTCTTATCAGTTGAACTGGCTGCCGATGATGGGCGGCGGCAGCATCAGCCATTTGATACTTCCTTCGGTCACACTTGGTTTTGTAATGGCGCCAGAATATATCCGCCTGCTTCGAGCAGGCATGCTGGACACCTTGTCGCAGGAATATATTCGTGCAGCCAGAGCCAGAGGGATCAGGGAGTGGAGTGTAATGGCTAGACATGCGCTAAGAGCCGCATTATTGCCTGTGGTTTCCCTAATGGGAATGAGCATGGGAGCGCTGATGGCAGGCTCTGTTGTTACGGAATCGCTGTTTGGCTGGCCGGGTCTTGGCAGCATGGCGATGGAAGCGATTACACAGCGCAACTACCCGGTTATTCAAGGCTATATTCTGCTTACAGGTGTATGTATTGGACTTGCCAATTGGCTGTCGGATATCGGCCTTGGAATACTCGATCCCCGTATACGGCTTGGAGGGAGGAGAGGATCTTGAAACAAGTGGTTCAGCAGGAAGGGCCGCCATTGGCATTGGAACGAAGAGCGCTATGGCGCACGACGCTTCGGAGTCCTATGCTGTGCGCTGGTCTGGTTATCGGAGTTATCGTATTGTTGCTTGCCTTGCTCAGTCCGTGGCTAATTCTTAACGGTCCGCTCTTAATACAGATGTCAGACAGGCTGCTTCCGCCGAGCTTGACCTATCCGCTCGGGACAGATCATCTAGGCCGCTGTGTATTCTCCAGGCTAATGGCGGGGACTTCTACGACGCTCGGATTGTCGCTTGTTGCCAGTGCGACAATTATTGTCATCGGCGTGCCGGTCGGACTTGTCGCAGGCTTCGCTAATAGACGCCTTGATTCCTTGCTAATGCGGTTGGCAGATGGTGCTGGAGCATTGCCGGAGTTTTTGCTAGCCATTGCTGTTGCCGGTTTTCTTGGTCCTGGCTTGACGAATGTGATCCTCGCAATTGCGATCGTGAAGTGGATTGGATATGCCCGATTGGTGCGAGGAATTGCGCTTGCAGAACGGGAGAAGGAATATATATTAGCATCTATCGTATCCGGCAGCGGGAAGTGGACCATTGTTAGGAGGCATCTGCTCCGACAGATGTATGCGCCGATTGCGATTATGGCAGCGGCGGATGTAGGCAAGACGATATTGCTGATCTCGGCGCTATCCTATCTGGGGTTAGGCGCACAACCGCCTTCGCCGGAATGGGGAGCGATGCTTAGCGACGGACGACCTTACTTCCAGACCGCGCCTGAGTTGATGATTTTTCCCGGGCTAGCTATTCTGTTGGTTGTACTCGCCTGTAATCTGATTAGCGACGGATTGCGGGATGTTCTGGATATCAAAGCCAGATAAAACAGCAGAAAATAAGCAGATCCTTCTGCAAGGATGAAAGAGGTTCCCATGAAAAATGGTGTTCTGATGGCTTTGCTGTCTGCTTTTGTGTTCAGTGTAATGAATGTGCTCGTCAAGGAGGCTAGCGCAACGATACCCTCCGCCGAAATCGCTTTTTACCGCGGATTAATAGGGACGTTACTGATCGTCGCGATGATGCGTCAGCAACGAATCGCCTTTTCCAGAAAGGGAGTTCCAATGCTGGCTTTCCGCGGAATGATGGGCGGGCTGTATATGCTGGCTTTCTTCTATACGCTCGCCAAATTGCCTTTGACCGATGCAAGTATATTAGCTCAATTGGCGCCAATTTTTGTGATCGTGCTTTCAGCTTTATTTCTGAAAGAAAAAATATCCCGCAACTCTATTTGGCTGCTGCTTGTCGTCTTTCTTGGCGCCTTCATCTTGCTGAAGCCGAATGCCTATTCCAGTTATTCCGTTTTCGCTATTGTCGGTCTGCTAAGCGCGTTGTTCTCAGCAGCGGCCAGCATCTCGATCCGGTATTTAAGCAAAAAGCATTCGGCTTATGAGATTGTTTTTTATTTTACAGTTACCTCCATGCTCGTGGCGATTCCATTCATGATGAAACATTATGTATCGCCCAATTGGAGAGAAGTTGCGCTGCTGCTGCTGATCGGCATTGTCTCGTTAATCGGGCAATTGTTCTTAACCAAAGCTTTTACGCATGAAAGTGCCATCGTGGTCCAGGTGGTCAGTTATTTCGGTCTAATGCTGAATGCGATGTTCGGTTATCTGTTGTGGGGCGAAACACCGGATGCCGCGACGATTACAGGAGGATTGTTGATTATTGCCGGTTGTATCGGCTTATCGTTATGGAAGCCAGGGCACAGCGCGGAAGCGGCGGCAAGCAAGCCCTCACTAATAGCCGCTAAGGAGGAGAAAGATGATAAAAGAGGAAACCTATTATGATGAGTGGTGGCAGGAAGGGGATCAGAGCATGGAGGATTCTCATTTGCCGCATTGGAAGCGAGTGCTTCGTTTTATTCCCGAAAAGGATTTGCGAGATTGCAGCGTGCTTGATTTTGGCTGCAACCAAGGCGGATTTCTGCGGCTGCTCTATGAGCTTCGGCCATTCAAGGAGGCGATCGGCACTGATCTGGCAAGCCGCTCTATCGAGCTGGCGAATCGCCGGAGAGGGGAGTTGCCGATTCAATACGTGCTAACGTCAAGCCCGGAGCAATTCGAGCAGCGATTTGATGTTGCATTTAGCTTGGCGGTCATGTATTTGCTTCCTGATCTTCAAGATCATGCGCGCAAGATGAAGCAGGCATTAAAGCCGGGAGGCGTCTATTACGCCACCTATGCGGATTATCCCAATAATCCAAGCTTCCCGTTGATCAAGGAACGAATCAATGCCCATTCCGCAGTTCCCATGCAGGAGCATACGCTTGATGATATTGCCGGGGCTTTTTTCCGGGAGGGCTTCAAAGTATCCATCCGTCGCATGATTCCGGAACAATTCGTGGAGCTGTCTCCGGTCCCCGTCTGGTATCGGAACGTGGCCGATCATCTGCAATTTGCTTATGAGCAAGCCTATTTGTTCCAATTCACGGCGATGGAAGATTAGTCATGAATACTGCTTTCAAGCTCTCGTCCTATTAGGGGACGAGAGTTTTTTATATCCGCTGTCATGAAAGGATGCACCCTCGTCAATAACACAGATATAAGAATGAAGCAATGACTCGATCGGGCTGTTTGCTTGATTTTCACGAGGATGTCAGAAAAAGTTGAACCTTTATTGAAGTCGTCCGGTCTGGACGATTAATGATGTTGGGTTTGTTTATACTAGTACTTGAAAGCTGAGGATATCCGATCTTTGCCAGCTATGATTCGAGACGAGAGGAGTCGGAATATCGTGGAGATTGATACGGTGTTATGGAGCAGATTGCTAACAGGGCTTACCTTGTCCTTTCACGTCATCTTTGCCACTGTTGGCGTTAGTGTTCCGTTAATGATCGCAATTGCGGAGTTTGTCGGCATACGCAAGAAGGACCCGCATTATATTTTGATGGCAAAAAGGTGGACCCGCGGATTTGTCATCTCAGTTGCGGTAGGCGTCGTTACCGGTACGGCAATAGCGATGCAGCTGGCGCTGGTGTGGCCGAACTTTATGAAGCTTGCGGGCAATGTGGTGGCGCTGCCGCTCTTTATGGAGGTTTTTGCATTTTTCTTTGAAGCTATATTTCTAGGCATTTATTTATACACGTGGGACCGATTCCGCAACCCGTATATGCATTGGCTGCTCACCATTCCGATTGTCGCCGGAGCAGGCATGTCCGCGTTCTTTATAACAACGGTCAACGGATTTATGAACCAGCCGGAAGGGTTCATTCTGGAAGCAGGTCACTTCGCTGCTGTTAATCCGATCGAAGCCATGCTGAATACCGCTACGCCGTCGAAAGTATTTCATGTACTCACCTCGGCTTATATGACGGGAGCCGCGCTGCTGGCCGGCATTGCCGCATTTACGATGATCCGAAAGGGAGCAACGGCCTATTACAAGAAATCGCTGAATCTGATGATGGGCGTTTTGCTCGTATTTGGCTTGCTGACGACGGTTGCCGGTGATGTATCGGCGAAGTTTCTGGCGGAGCATCAGCCGGAGAAGCTGGCTGCGGCGGAATGGCATTTTGAGACGGAGAGCGGAGCGGATTTGATCTTCCTGGGATGGCTGAATGCCGAGCGGGAAGTCATCGGAGCGCTTCACCTTCCCAAAGCGCTTAGTTTCCTGGCATTCGGAGATTTCAATGCTGAAGTGACAGGACTGAATGAATTTCCGCCGGACGAGCATCCGCCGCTGCTTGTTCATTACTTGTTTGATTTTATGGTATCGATCGGATTCCTCTTGTTGGCGGTATCGGCGCTTTATTTCCTGTTCGTTCTCTGGAAGAAGCGCAACGAGCATAACAAGCTGCTGCTATGGGTCATTGCCTTATGCGCGCCGCTGGCCTTTCTGGCGGTCGAGATGGGCTGGTTCTACGCAGAGGTAGGGCGCCAGCCATGGATTATCCGCGGCTATATGCGCGTAGAAGAAGCGGCGACATCATCGCCGAATGTCATGCCGCTATTTTTTGTATTCTTGCTGCTCTACATTGTGCTTGGCGTATTGTGCGCGATCGTGCTGCGGCGGCTGTTCCGCAACAACCCTGCTGATGCGGAGTTCGAGCGCTATATGCAGAGTAAGCATAGTCAACAAGCAGGGGAGAGTGAGCGGACATGATCAGTTATGAGTTAATCGGCATTACGGTGCTGTGGCTATTTTTATACGGCTATTTGATCGTTGCCTCGATTGATTTCGGCGCCGGATTTTTTGCCTATTATGCCCGTCTGACCAAGCAGGATCATCTCCTTAATCGGCTGATCTCCCGCTACTTGTCGCCGGTATGGGAAATTACGAATGTGTTTTTTGTATTTTTCCTGGTCGGCATTGTCGGCTTCTTCCCGGATACCGCCTACTATTACGGCTCGTCACTGCTTGTGCCGGGAAGCATCGCGGTCATTCTGCTGGCGATTCGCGGCTCCTTCTATGCTTTCGAGAATTACGGCTCCAAGGAAAGCATCGTCTATCTTTTTCTTTATGGAGCGACGGGATTGTTAATTCCGGCTTCGCTGTCGGTCGCGCTGACGCTGTCCGAAGGCGGGTTCATTACGGAGCAAGGCGGCATTGTGTCACTGGAATACTTCAAGCTCTTCACCAGTCCGCTGTCATGGAGCATTGTTGCGCTGGCGATCGTGTCGGTCTTGTTCATCAGTGGGTCTTTTCTGACCTTCTATGCCTCGCGAGCTGCCGACCAATCGGCGCTTAAGCTTATGAGGAATTATGCGCTGTTCTGGAGCACGCCTACCATTATTGCAGCGCTGACAGCCTTTATCTACTTAAGCCAGCATAATGAGCGCCACTTCCAGAACATGATGGATTTGTGGTGGCTGCTGGCGCTGTCCGTTGGATTTTTTATGTCGGCTTTGTGGCTGCTGTATATTGGCCGCCGCTACGGACTAGCCTTCATATGCGTCATGCTGCAGTTCTTCTGCGCCTTCTTTGCTTACGGGATTGGTCAGTATCCGTATATTTTAGACCCGTTCATTACCATTCAGGAAGGAGCGACCCAGGAATCGATGGGGATTGCGCTTGTCATTGCCTTTATTGGCGGGCTGCTCTTGCTCATCCCGTCTCTGGCACTTGTGTTCAAGCTGTTCCTGTTCGATGCGGACTATGTGAAAGGCAAAAAGTAAGCCGGGCGATACGACAGCCGCAGGCGCAGTCGCGGCTCCTGACAATCGGCGGGAATAGGAGGGGAATTGGCGTGAGTAGAAAACGCAGCTTGATCGCTGTACAACTGTCGTCACAGCGGAAGAGCTTGATCGTACTTGGATTCACTTCACTCGCCCTGGGTGCAGCCATAATCAGCCAAGCCGCGCTGTTGTCCGCAGCGGTGAACCGGATATTTGTCATGAAAGCAACGCTTTCGTCCATTGCAGTTATGTTGGGCGCACTGCTTGCTGTCATGCTGGCACGCACATTATTCGTACATCTGAACGGGCACATCGGCTTGAAGATGGCCGCACACGTGAAGAAGGTGATGCGAAGCGAGCTGCTGCGCAAGCTGGTTAACGATTCCGTACCAACTGCACACGGCGGACAGACGGGAAGCAAAGTGAGCGTTATGCTGGATGCGGTCGATGAGACGGACAGTTATTTCAGCCAATATGTGCCCCGCATGATGGAAGCGGCCATTATTCCGCTCATGCTAATAGTCACCGTCTTTATTCTGCATTATCCGTCCGGGTTGATTATGCTGGTTACGGCTCCGTTTATTCCGATATTTATGGTGCTGGTAGGATTAAAGACGAAAAAAAAGTCGGAGGAGAAATTCGACCAGCTGGCCCAATTTTCCGGTACATTTTTAGATTCGCTTCAGGGGCTGATCACCTTGAAGCTTTATGGCAGAGTACGCCATCAAGAGGAAGCGATTAAGCAAAGCAGCCTTGCCTTCAGGGATGCCACTATGGCGATTCTGCGGATCGCCTTTACGAATACTTTCATGCTGGAATTGATCGTGATGCTGAGCATTGGGCTGGTGTCGCTTGAGCTAGCGCTGCAGCTTCTTGTTTTCAAATCCTCCATGACCTTTGAAACCGCCTTTTTTATTTTGCTGCTTGTTCCTGAGTTTTTCAGTCTATTAAAAAATACGGGAACCGCTTTTCATAGCGGACGAACCAGCATGGGAGCGGCTCGAAAAGTGGAAGACTTGCTAGAGGCATCAAAGGAAGAAACACGAGAGGCGAATGCAATGAGCGCGACGGACAGGCTGGATGTAGAGGCGATGACGACTCTTATGCCGCCAACAATCGAGCTGAAGCATGTCCGATTCCGATACGGTGAGGACTCCTTCGAGCTAGCTGCAGATTCGTTAGCCATATTGCCGGGTCAGAAGATTGCGATTGTGGGCAAGAGCGGCTCTGGCAAAACAACGATGCTGCATCTCATTGCCGGCTTGCTCCGTCCGATATCGGGCGAGGTAGTGGTGAATGGCCGACCCCTCGCTTCTTATGGGGATGCATCTTGGTTCGAACGAGTCAGCTATATTACCCAGCATCCCTATATATTCGCCGGAACTTTAGCTGACAATATCGCGATTGGTACGAAACGAGCCGTGACCCGCTCCGAGATCGAGCAAGCAGCAGCTTCTGCTGGTCTATCGACTTTGATCAGCGAACTGGAGAAGGGCTGCGATACGCTGGTTGGCGAAGGCGGCAGGGGGCTGTCCGGCGGCGAGAAACAGAGGCTTGCGCTGGCTAGAGCTTTCTTGAACAGGCCCGCTGTTATTTTGTTCGATGAACCGACTGTCGGGCTGGATATGTATACCGAAAGAGTTCTGCAACGGTCGATCGGAGAGCTGGCGAGACAAGCGACGATGATTACCGTCGCGCATCGTCTGTATACGATACGCGATGCTGACCGCATCGTCTTCCTGGAGAATGGCGTACTTCTGGATAGCGGCCGGCATGATGAGCTCATCACACGCTTGCCGCAGTATGCGGAGATGGTGGATATTCAGCGGAAGGGGAGACTCGGATGAGCGAACTAGCGATCCTGACGAAAGCGATGATACGGGAGCGGAAGGATATTGCCATAGCCATCGTAGGCGGATTCGTGGCTGGGATAGGGGGCGTGAGCCTCTTCTCCGCTAGCGGATATCTCATCTCGAAGACGGTATTCGCCCCGCCGCTCTATACCTTGATTGTCTTAATCTCTATCGTGAAGATACTGGGACTGCTTCGGGCGTTCAGTCGCTATGCGGAACGGCTGTATACCCATCGAGCGACGTTCTCTATTCTAAGCCGCTTGCGTACTGATTTTTTTGCGAGACTGGTTCCATTGGCTCCCGGAATTCAACGGAATAAGCGAAGCGGGGATCTTCTGGCACGCATTGTCGGGGATGTGGAGAGTTTGCAGCATTATTTTTTGCGGGTCGCTTATCCGCCGTTGGTGCTGGTGATGGTATTTTTGGCAACGGTATTATTTACTTCCTTCTATTCGATTTGGATCTCATGTCTGTTCGTGCTGGGCATGATTGTAACGGCGTTTGTTATTCCAGCAATCGTCATGCATGGCCTGCGGAGCATTCGCGGTCGCGTTCGTCTTGGGCGCGCAGCGCTTTCGACTGAATTGACGGAGATGCTGTACGGCTTTCTTGAATTGAAGGTGTACGGACAGCTGGAGCAGCGCGAGCAACAGCTGCGTCAATCATCGTCAGCTTTGGCCGACGAGCAGCAAGCCTCAGGGTCCCATCTGTTGTACGGGCAATCGATTCATGCATTTATGACCTTTTTTATTACCTGGAGTGTGCTTGTCCTAGGCGGGTATTTGATCATCAATAACTCCTTGGATGGTGTATTTCTGGCCATGCTTGTTATGGCTGCGCTCACTGTATTCGAGGAAGCTGCGGCAATGGCGACTCTCCCTGCTTATAAGCAAGATAGCGAGCATGCGGCCCAAAGACTCGCGGAGACTGTCCAACCTGACGTAAAGCAGCCGCTAGAGCCGTTGAGGACTTTATCTGATCAAGAGGCACCTTCTATCGCGTTTTCTGAACTACAGTTTCAATACGAGGGGGAATGGCGGGCCGCTCTGCGGGATGTTCAGATACGTATCCCGTCCGGAACAAAAACGGCGATTGTCGGACCTAGCGGAGCAGGCAAGACGACGATTCTCGAATTGCTGCTGAAGCTGTACACGCCAACTCAAGGTCAAATTCGGATAAATGGCATTTCGCTAGAGGAGCTGGATGAAGCCAGCATCTGGCAGAGGTCAGCCGTCGTGCTGCAGCATCATCATTTCTTTCGAGGCACCATTCGGGACAATCTGCTGTTGAGCGGGGACACGCACTCCGATGAAGCATTGACGACCGTGATGAATAACGTACAACTGCCGTACAAATCATTGGACGATGCCGTATATGAAAAAGGCGAAAATTTGTCCGATGGAGAGAAACAGCGACTTGCCTTGGCAAGAGCCATTCTGAAGGGCGGCCGGTTATGGCTGCTCGATGAGCCGACTTCATCACTGGATGCCGTTACCGAGCAAGCCATCTTCCAGTATCTGTTCGAGCAGTCGGCTAACGACACGATGCTTCTAATCTGTCATCGGCTGAATGGGTTGGAGAGGATGGATCACATTATAGTGATGGATCAAGGAAGGATTGTCGAAGAAGGCACGTATGCCGAATTAATGGACCGGCAGGGAAACTTTTATGAAATGAAACAAATCGAACGGCAATTGATAGGCGAAGAAGGATAGGAGACGAACGATCTCATCGTTCTTCCATTCAAGGACATGGCTCTTAGGAGCTATGTCCTTATTTGGTTGGTTTGGATAAAATGAAAGAGCATTGACGTACCAATAAAAGGGTTATATACTCTTTTAAAAGTAATCATTACGAACAAGGAGGTGGGTTCCTGCGTCAACGTCTACATGGAAAATTAATTTAACCTTTATTATAGTCATAGGACTGATCATTGTAATTGCCGTGTATCCTGAGATGCTGAGCACGGATGTACTTGCCAATGTGCAAGGGATGAACACGTTCAAGACGATGCTGATCAGCATTGTGCTTGAAGCGATGCCTTTCTTATTGCTTGGAGTTGTGGTGTCGTCGCTCATGCAAGTGTATATTCCTGAACAATGGATTAAGCGGTTCATTCCGAAAAATCCGATCTTGGGCGTGCTGGTCGCGAGCTTCCTCGGCATCTTGTTCCCTGTATGCGAATGCGGGCTCATTCCGGTCGTAAGGAGACTGATCGCAAAGGGGATGCCGTTATACGCGGGTGTCGCTTTTTTCCTTGCTGGTCCGATTGTGAATCCCGTGGTCTACTCTGCTACATTCGTAGCGTTCCGGACGAAGCCGGAAATGGTATACGCGCGTATGGGACTAGCTATTGCCGTTGCCGCCTGTATTGGCCTGATTATTTATTTGTTCGTCAAACATAATCCGCTTAAGGATACACGGGATGCGGCACATGCTCATCATACGCATGGGAACACTCACTCCACGAAGAAGAGGAACAAGCTCCAGGAGGCCATCCAGCATGGAGGCTCCGAGTTTTTTGACATGGGCAAATATCTGATTCTGGGTTCTTTTATAACAGCTCTCATACAAGCGTTTATTCCGCGCTCCGAACTAATAGACATCGGTCAGGGTGAATATACATCTCACATCTTTATGATTGGTTTTGCTTACATCCTTTCTCTATGTTCCACAGCGGATGCTTTTGTCGCGGCTTCATTTATGAGCACCTTTTCCGCTACTTCACTTCTTACCTTCCTGGTGTTCGGGCCGATGATTGATTTGAAGGGAACGCTCATGCTGCTTTCTGCTTTCAAAGCCAGATTTGTCATCCTGTTGATTGTGCTTGTCGCCATTCTGGTTCCGTTAGGCGCTTTACTCGTGGGCAGGTTTTATTTTTAAAAGGGAAGAGGGGAAGAGGGGATGAGCGGACATGCATGAACATAAGAGTATGGGTATTCATTATTTGATTCGAGCCGCTATTCTGGCAGGCTTCGCTTTCTATGTGGTGAAACTGGTCAAGATCGATAAGCTGCAATATTACATCGTGCCCAAGATGATACCGTACGTAAAGGTTACGTCGATTGTCCTGTTTCTATTGGCGGTCTATTATATCTATCTGGCATTGCAGAGCACGCATCAGAGGAATGAAGAGACGGCATGCGACTGCGGCCACGCTCATTCAAGCTCAATAAGCAAAAATATCTTGATGTACGGGGTATTCATTGTTCCTCTCCTTATGGGCTTCATGCTGCCTGACAAAATTATGGGCAGTGAAGTGGCAGCTGTGAAAGGGATGAATCTGAATGTAAGCAGCATACAGACGCCAATCATGCCGTCTGCGCCGCCGCTCACGGAAGATATAGAAGATGAAGAGCATGGGCAAGAAGATTCCTTTGCTGCAATCATTAAGGAAAACGCCCTCATTCCTGAGGACCGGGTAGCTGCGATTGAGGAACAGCTGCGGGATAAGGATACCGGGATAACGGATAAGGCTGATGGAGAAGTCTCCTCTAAGGAGAAGCTTGAAGACTTGTTCCCTACGGATACATATACGGAAGAGTATGGCGCGCTGGGGCAACAACTATATCCTAAAGAAGTCATACCGGTCGTTGAAGAGGGATTTCTGGAAATTATTACGGTGATCGATCTCTATCGGCAAAATTTTGTAGGCAAGAAGCTGGAGATTAGCGGATTTGTATACCGTGAGGATAATATGGCTCCTAATCAATTTGTAATTTCGCGTATGGCCATGACATGCTGTGCCGCCGATTCCATGCCTTACGGGATACTGGTGGAATCAAGCAGGGCGGCAAGCTATGCTGAAGATTCCTGGATGAAGCTAACAGGCGTAATCGGCGTGACCGAATATGACGGGATCGAAATTATTAGCTTGGATGCTCAGAAGATCGAGATGATGGAAGCTCCGAAGGACCCCTATGTCTACCCGTATTTTGGTGATTTTACTGATCTCGTTCAAGAATGATGAGAGGTGATGGAGAGGAATGTCGTCCTCTGCGTCCATTGGCAGATGAAGTTGGTCCAAGGTACATTGAATGTTCAAAGAAACCGTTCCATTCGTAAATGGTAGGCTATACTTCTATGGTTTTTGGCTTTACAAAATGAAGAAGGGACGTCTCTCAGTCATTTGATGACTGTTGAGATAGCTCTTCGTATCAGACGAGGCTGGTTCGCGTATTTATGTCGATAAGTCGATCCGATCGACTTATACGGGACGGTCGAGTCTGCTACGGGCATTTAAGTCGATCCGATCGACTTATACGGGACGTTCGAGGCTGCTACAGGCAGTTAAGTCGATTCTATCGACTTATACGGGGCGGTCGAGTCTGCTACGGGCATTTAAGTCGATCCTATCGACTTATACGGGGCGGTCGAGGCTGCTACAGGCATTTAAGTCGATCCTATCGACCTATACGGAACGGTCGAGGCTGCTACGGGCATTTAAGTCGGTTCTATCGACTTAAAAGGGACGCTCGAGGCTGCTACGGGCATTTAAGTCGATCCTATCGACTTAATCCCAGCCAATGAGCGAGTAATACCCCAAAGTTCATACGCACAATAACAATATAGATATTTTCGAATCAAATAGAGAGCTGCCCCTATGTCACTTCAGACATTCAGGGCAGCTCCTTTTTGTGTATGCTTGTACGCTGATCATCATACCATCAGCGCACGCAGCGCCTTCGCAAAACCGGCTATGCCCGGTTCGATTTGCTCTAGCTTGGCTCTGGCGAATGTAAATCGAACGTAGCCCGGATCGGAGCCATACACGCTTCCCGGTACAAATACCGTTCCATGCTTGATCGATTCCTCTAACAGCTTGCCCTCGGGGATATTCGGGATCAGCTTGCACCATAGATGCAGGCCTCCTTCCGGCGCCACAAATTCGACTAGACCTGAAAGCTCCTTCTCCAAGGACTCCATGAACAGATCCCGCTTGAATTGCAGCTGCATCCGAAGATTGTCCAGATGGGGAAGGAACAACGGCGACTGCAGGAATTGTCCTGCGATTTGCTGCGGAATGATGCTTAGCCCAAAATCCATCTGTTGTCTGGCATCAGCCAGCCGCTCCACAATAGAATGCGGCGCTACCATCCATCCGACTCTGAGGCCTGAAGCGGCGATTTTGGAGAAGGACCCCATATACAGCACCGAGCCGACGTTATCCATTGCTTTGAGCGGCATCGGGGGAGCGGCTTCATAGGACGTCAAGCTGAAGGGATCGTCTTCTACGATAGGGAGCCCTAATTCGCTGGCGATATCTAGCAGACGCTTGCGCCGCTCGTTGCTTAGCACCGTTCCCGTCGGGTTCTGGAAGTTGGGATTGAGGAACACCATCTTAATGCGATGCTTTTTATACAAAGTTCGAACATCTTCGGGCATAATGCCATCCTGATCGACCGGCAAGCGGAATAGACGAAGCCCCGCTGACTGAAACATCGGCAGCGAATAGCAATACGAAGGATCTTCGATGGCCACGGCATCGCCAGGTGACAGCAGGCATTGCGTAATTAAATATAACGATTGCTGGGAACCGGATGTGATAAGAATCGAGGACTCCGTTGTCCGAATTCCGCGGTGCTGCTGTAGATAGTCGACTAAAGCCTCTCTTAACGGAATCGAACCCTGCGGGTTGTCGTAACCCAGATAGGAGGTATATTCATGCTTGCTCATTAATGAAGAGATTTCTTGCGTAGGAGCCAGATCTGCCGACAGCTCGCCGCTCGCAAAATCGATCAGGGATGGATATTGCGCAAGAGCCTCGCGGATTCTCCGCATAAACGGCAAGTTAGGCAGAAAGCTGCCTCCTTCGGCATAGCGGCTCCAATTGGGCGTATGCTTGGGCGTAGCTCCCCATTTGGAGGTGCTCACCCGTGTTCCGCTGCCGGAGCGGCTTTCGATAATGCCCATGGAGCGTAGCTCCGCGAATGCCGAGATGACGGTGCTGCGGTTCACACCCAGTTGCTCAGCAAGCCTCCGCTCGGAGGGGAGCAAGCTCCCTGGAGGGAACTCGCCGTAAGATATTCTTTGTTCCAGATGGTCGGCAATTTGCTCGTACAGCGTCTTTTTGTTATTGCGATCAGGCATCCACATGTTGTAATCCCCTTGAACCATGATGTCCGTGTAGTCAAATGCGACTATTATCGTAACACGTATTCATGAGGATGAACCGGCGATTTTGTCGTTATCATTTAGCATTCTGTGAACATGGATGGTCTATATTCTTTTGAAACGGATGGTTTCATGGCAGCGCACAATGATTATGATGAGGGGACGACGGATATATTCCGTATGGGCGGAAAGCTTCAAGGCTCGTACCATTTCTTGCGGATAAATAAATAAAGGTTGGTTGAAGCTTATGGGTACAAAAACGATCATGTCCGGGTTAATGTCTGCACTGCTGGCATGCACCGGCGGTGCAATCATGATTGTTCAAGCAGCAGAAACGGCAGGACTGACCAAGGCAGAGCTAGTCTCCTGGTTCACCTCGGCTTATGTGATCGGAGGCTTGTTGAATCTTTTCTTAACGTTGAAGTACAAGATCCCGTTTGCCGGGGCTCACTCCATAACGGCGACTGCTTTCTTAGGGACAACGGCTATCGGTTTCACCTTTCCTCAATTGGCGGGCGCATTCGTCATGTCCGGCGTTTTGCTTCTGTTGGCGGGAATCTCCGGCTTTTTCGCCAAAGCGATGGACGTGATCCCCAAGCTGTTAATTGACGCCTTGCTGGCTGGTGTCCTTCTGACCTATATTATGGGGATGATTCCGGCAGCCGTTCAACTTCCTTATGCCGGATTGCTGGCTGCGGCGGGCTATTTCATCATGCCCAAGCTCTACAAGAAGCTGCCTCCGTTGCTATGGTCCATACTGTTCGGGCTGATTGGTCTATGCATCGAATACCGATTCCCCGCATTGCCGCATGCTGAATACATCCCGCCAATGATTGTGATTCCGGAGTTCACCATTCAAGGCTTCCTGACCATTGCGATTCCTATGTCTGTCTTAATATTAAGCAATGATCTTGCAGTAGCGCTTGCGGCGCTCAGAAGCAATCACTTTAAGCCACCCGTAAATAAAACGATTATGGCATCCGGATTCGCCAGTATGGTTACAGGCTTATTTGGAGGGAATGCAGCAAATGTCGGCGGATTAATGAGCGCTCTCTGCAGCAGCGCAGAAGCGGGACCTCAAGAGAAAAGATACGGTGCAGCGCTCCTATCCAGCGTGATCGTTATTGTCTTTGGTGCATTTTCTTGGAGAGTCATTGATATGTTGGATGCCTTGCCATCCCCATTTGTCGCCATGTTGACAGGTTTCTCCTTATTAGGATTGTTTCTGCGAGCGCTGAAATCCGCTTTCTCAGATAAGTTCTTGTTGATTCCTGCATGCATCACCTTTGCGATTGCCGCACTTCATCTGGGCATGCTCGGGATCTCCACGCCAGTCTGGGCTTTATTGGCTGGTATGGTCTTCATGAAGCTGCTGAAGAAGCGGAAGATCAAAGAATATCTATAATCGTTGCGATCATCCCTGCCAAAACCAGCTTATGACCGTCTTATGCGGATATAGGCTGGTTTTTTGTTGAGGCCTTGCAGCGAAAAGGGGGCGGCAGCTTAGTGGGCGCTGGATTATTCTGGTCTGCTAATTGTTGCAATTTGTTGAACATGGCTGGTTGTATATTCGCTTGCACCGGCTGGTGACACCTCTCTTGATCTCCACTAAAGTTAGGTTGATTTCAAAACCAGAAAGCATGAAGAAAGGAGCTGAAACTTATGAAATGGTCAAAAGCAAGCAAGCGATTGACCTCCGTACTGATGCCGATCCTGTTGCTCCTGCTCGCAACCGGATGCACGGAGCATATGGTTGTGCTGAATCCAAAAGGGCCGATTGCAGATCAGCAGCTTGATCTCATCATCATCTCGCTGGTGCTGTGCAGTATCGTCATTATACCGGTACTCATACTGACAGCGGTTATCGTGTGGCGATATCGCGACAAGAAAGGCAGGAAAGCGGCTTATACGCCTCATTGGGAGCACAGCACGAAGCTGGAGGCGATCTGGTGGGGGGTGCCTATTGTCGTCATTCTGATCTTGGCTGTGTTTACAGTGAAAGGCACGTATGCCTTGGAGCCTTCAAAGCCGTTGGAGTCGGAGCAACAAGCTTTGACGGTGCAAGTGACTTCATTGAACTGGAAATGGCTATTCCAATATCCGGAGCAGGGGATTGCGAGCGTGAACGAGCTTAAGGTTCCGGCTGGAGTACCCATCCGCTTCGAGATAACGGCTGATTCGCCGATGAATTCCTTCTGGATTCCACAGCTTGGCGGTCAGATGTACGCGATGTCGGGTATGGCGATGACTCTATATTTGCAGGCGGATGAACAAGGGAAGTACTGGGGCTCCGGCGCCAACTTTACGGGCACGCACTTCGCGGATATGTACTTTGATGTGGAGGCTACCTCGCAGGAGGAATTTGACGAGTGGGTGAACGGGGTCAAGAAGTCTTCGCCCGTATTGACGCTAGAGGGGTATAAGCAATTGGTGGAGCCGGCTACCTCGCAGGTCAAAACGTATTCGTCCTTCCCGGAAGGGTTGTTCGAGATGACGGTAACCAAATACGCATCGTCCCACAACCATGGATTGTCATGGGAGGAAGCACAAAAGTTCGAGCTCGCTGAGAGGCCAGCCGGAGATTAATAGGTAAGGGAGAGTTTAAGATGTGGGACAAAGTAAAAGACTTTGCTTCCGATTTTTTTGTAACGGGAGATCCGTTAATCTACGGGGCAGATGTCAGCATTGCGCTGACGCTTATTGCCATCGTATCGGTATTAACCTATTTCAAGAAATGGAAGTGGCTGTGGCGTGAATGGCTGACTACGGTCGATCATAAGAAGATCGGCATTATGTACATCCTGTCCGCCTTTCTGATGTTATTCCGGGGCGGCGTCGATGCGCTCCTGATGCGCGTGCAGCTCGCTGTGCCGCAGCTTGATTTCTTGCTGCCGGATCATTATAACCAGATTTTTACGACGCATGGCGTCATCATGATATTGTTTATGGCGATGCCATTTATGTTCGGCTTGTTCAACGTGATCGTTCCGCTGCAAATCGGGGCCAGAGACGTTGCGTTCCCGTTCTTGAACGCGCTAAGCTTCTGGTTGTTCTTCGCCGGAGCGATGCTGTTCAATCTCAGCTTTATCATAGGCGGTTCGCCGGATGCGGGCTGGCTTGCTTATCCGCCTTATTCGGAGCTGATGTATAACCCGGGCGTTGGACAAGACTTCTATATTTGGGGGATTCAAATTTCAGGGATCGGCAGTCTGATGACAGGCATCAACTTTATTGTGACGATCTTGAAAATGCGGGCGCCCGGCATGAAGCTGATGAAGATGCCGATGTTCCCATGGTCGGTGCTGTCTAGCTGTATTGCGATTATTTTCTCCTTCCCGATTCTGACCGCGACGCTTGCTCTGTTGTTCCTGGACCGCTACGCAGGTGCGCACTTCTTCACGCTGGATGGCGGCGGGAATCCGATGATGTATATTAATCTGATCTGGATGTGGGGACACCCCGAGGTGTATATCATTGTCCTGCCGGCATTCGGCATCTTCTCCGAGATTGTAGCGACCTTCTCGCGGAAGAAGCTGTTCGGCTACAAATCTATGGTATACGCGATGATGATCATCAGTATTTTGTCCTTTCTCGTCTGGGCGCATCACTTCTTTACGATGGGCTCCGGGGCGGATGTCAATGCCTTCTTTGCCCTGACGACGATGCTGATCGCGATTCCGACAGGGGTGAAGGTGTTCAACTGGCTATTCACCATGTTCCGCGGCAGAATCACATTCGAGACGCCGATGTTATGGACGATCGGCTTTATCCCTTGTTTTGTGACCGGGGGACTGACAGGCGTGCTGCTATCAGTTGCGCCAGCGGACTTTCAATTTCATAACAGTTATTTCTTAGTGGCTCACTTTCATCATGTTATTATCGGCGGGGTTGTGTTTGGTTACTTTGCTGGTCTTTACTACTGGTGGCCAAAGCTGTTCGGCTTCAAGCTGAATGAGCGCATCGGCAAATGGGCGTTCTGGTGCTGGAATATCGGCTTCTATCTCTGCTTCATGCCGCAATATGTGCTAGGCCTAATGGGCATGACACGCCGTGTTGTCTCTTACGGCTGGGACAAGGGGTGGGGCGACCTCAATCTGGTCTCCACAATCGGCGCTGTCATTATGGGCATTGCCTTCCTTATTCAGGTGTGGCAGATTGCGCATGGGCTGAAGCATCGGAACGCGAATCTGGACACAACGGGCGATCCATGGAACGGAAGAACGCTGGAATGGTCGATTCCATCGCCAGCGCCTTTATATAATTTTGCCACCCTGCCTGAGGTCACTGTACAAGATGATTGGTGGGAGCGGAAGGAGCGGGGCGAGCGGACTGTGCCTGCTGCAAAGAAATTAGAGCCGATTCATATGCCCAAAAATTCGGGTATTCCGATTCTAATGTCAGCTTGCTGGTTTGTTGCCGGATTTGGCTTTGTATTCCACTGGACATGGTTCATCATCGCGGGTCTGGCTGGCGTAGCAGTATGCATGCTCGCCCATTCCTTTAACTATGATACGGACTACTACATTTCTGTTGATGAAATTCAGCGTACGGAAGCGCAAGCGCGGAAAGGCGAGGTGAACGCATAATGTCTCAATCTCACGCACAGGCAGCGGTCCATCCATCTCAGCAGTCTGCTGAGCATCATGACCATCCTGATCAGGAGGGGATGCGGACCTTAGGATTCTGGATTTATTTGATGACGGATGTGATCATTTTTGGTACTTTCTTTGCCACGTATATTGTGCTTCGCGACAATACGAACGGGGGTCCGGGCCCGGCAGAGCTGTTCGAGCTGGGCGGTATTATCGCCAGTACGATTATATTGCTGACGAGCAGCTATACTTGCGGATTGGCACTGCTGGCGATGAATAAAGGGAACAAGCGGGCGTTGATCGGCTGGTTGGGCGTCACGGTCCTGTTAGGCAGCATATTTATCGGGCTTGAGATTAGCGAATTTACGCATATGGTTCACGAAGGGGCCACGATGGGCAGCAGCGCTTTTTTATCCGCGTTCTATACACTGGTCGGCACACATGGCTTGCACGTTGTAATCGGGCTCGTATGGATGATCGCGGTCATGCTTCAATTAGCCAAAAAAGGAATTACTCCGGTGACCAAGCGCAAGGTGAATGTGATCAGCTTGTTCTGGCATTTCCTTGATGTCGTCTGGATCTTCGTCTTTACGGTCGTTTATTTAATGGGGGTGAGCTAATTGGCACAATCGCATTCGACCCATTCGCCGGAAGAAGCGCATGGCTCGTTCAAATCGTATACGATCGGATTTGTACTCTCCCTTGTGTTGACCTTTATCCCAATCGGGGTCGTACTAAACGGTTGGCTGGAGGGGAAGGCGAGCGCAATCGCGCTCATGATCGCCGCTGTGCTGCAGCTGGCGGTGCAGCTGCTGTTCTTCATGCATCTGCGCGAGGAGAAGAAGCCGCGCTACAACCTGATATCGCTCCTCTTCGGGCTCGTCATTCTGCTCGTTATTGTCGCGGGATCGATGTGGATCATGATGTACAATATGGTCGCATTATAGGAGGCTTGCGGAATGCAGAGGAGGGACAACGATGAGAAGAGGAAGAAGTTATGGATTCTTCGCGGCGGTACTGGCGATGTTGCTGCTTCTGTCCGCATGCGGACAGAAAGCGGATAACAGCGTGCTTCAATCGACCATCTCCACGCCAGCAGATGTTGGCGCGGTTGCGATCTACAAGAAGCAATGCATCTCATGCCATGCCCATGATCTCAGCGGACGGGTCGGTCCGGCCTTGCATATCGTCGGCTCCGCCTATACGGCTGAACAGCTGGCAACCATAATTGGAGAAGGTTCCGGGAGAGGGATGCCGGCTTATGGCAATAGACTCGATCAGGCCGAAATCGAAGCTTTGGCGCAATGGCTGGCGAAGATGAAATAGAAAGGCGGGATAACGATGAAGAGGATAGCTTTGACAGGCATTCTAATTCTAGCTATGCTGGCGGCCGCCGGATGCGGCAATGGCAAGCCTAACCAGCTTAATTATTCGGTAGAGCCGTTTGCGTTCACCAATCAGGATGAGAAAGAGATTTCCTTAGCGGATCTGAAGGGGAGCGTGTGGGTAGCTAATTTGATCTTCACCTATTGCGAGACCGTGTGCCCCGTGATGTCGGTCAATATGGCCGAGCTGCAGCAACGGTTGAAGTCGGCTAATGTGGATGCACAGCTCGTCTCCTTCTCGGTAGACCCCGAGCATGATGACCCTTCGGCACTCAGGAGCTACTTGGGGAAATTTAATGCGGATTTCTCCAATTGGAGCGCATTGACCGGCTATGAATTTGATGCGATCAAAACCTTTGTATTGCGTTCCTTCAAAGCGCCTATCGCAAAGGACGAAGCATCCGGGCAAGTGATTCACGGCACGTCCTTCTACCTGGTCGATCAATCCGGTACGGTCGTGGCCAAATATGACGGGCTGGAAAATACGCCATACGAGAAGATCATCAAAGATATTAAGGCGCTGCAGCGGTAAGGGAGATGGGTAAGACAACCCTGGCTCAACTTCGGATACAAGGATAACTTCATATCCACTCAAAGGCTGGCATCGATCGATGATGTCAGCCTTTAGAGGTGTTCCCGCATCTGACGGCGCCTCTGCGCGAATTTCTGCTGATGACGTCCATCCTGAGCCGAATGAACGCGTCCTTATGCCAAGCTGTAACCGGGTAAATGAACAGTCAGGATCATTTGGAGAGACTAGAGCATCTGAAATTGTTTATAATCCCGCTGGATGAGCATCGGAGCTGGTATCGTTATCATCACTAAACTTATCGAAAACAGCTCCCATTAAGCCTATAGGGCGGGGGCTGTTTGGTCATTTGAATTCATTATTAATGAAAGCAATTGTAAAGAAATCTAGCCATGAACTTCATGCTATAATAAGAGGCGTAGACGAGCACTCTACGAATGCCACTTAGGAGGTTATGAAATGGGAGCAGATAGTCCAGCAACGATAACAGTGGAAGCAATCGTTCCTTCTCCAGTCGAGCGCGTATGGAGCTATTGGACGGAGCCGGAGCATATTAAGCAGTGGAATAAGGCTTCGGACGACTGGCATACACCCTACGCTGAGAATGACCTGAGAGCCGGCGGTACATTTGTATCCAGAATGGAAGCAAAAGACGGCAGCTTCGGATTTGATTTTGGCGGCGTATATGATGAGGTGAACGTCAACGAAAGTATCTCCTATACGATTGGCGATGGCAGACAAGTGAAGATTGCGTTTATTCGCGAAGGAAACGACACCAAAATCATTGAAACCTTCGAAGCGGAGGCGACCAATTCCGTAGAGATGCAGCAAGCCGGGTGGCAGGCGATTTTAGACAATTTCAAAACATATGTGGAAACGGCTGAACAAAAGTAAGATCCAGTTGCAGCCTATAGAGCGCATGCCAACCATGGCATGCGCTTTATTTGTTGTTCGAATGATCGTCTAGGGAGCTTGGTCCTCATGCTTTCAGACGTAGCTTCCCCGAGCGAATGTATCCCTGCTGGGCAAGCAGCCACTTTAGCGGAGCAGGGGATGGCTCAGTGCATAAGAATCGAATCAGCGGCGTCAATTGATCAAAGATTAGTCCGGCATCCGGAATATAACCGGCACGGAATTGTTCTACGATTCTCAAATACGAATCACTGTCCAGATTGGAGCTTGCAAGGATACCGCCCTTTGCGCCGCAGCTGAGCGATGCATAAAACAATGCATCTTCGCCGCAAAGCACCGATTTCTCCGAAGATCGGGCCAGCTTAAATAATCTCCGGATATCTCCGGTACTAGTCTTAATTCCGATAATCTGATCATACTCCAACAAGGATAATACCTGTTCAATCGCCATTGGCCGTTCTCCAGGTACAGGAAGATCATGCAAAATAACCGGTAGCCCGGCTGTCGTCAATTCTTCCAGAAGTGGTGTGAACGTCTTCTGAAGACTGGAGTGAAGACTGGATAACGGTACTAATGCACCTTCAGCACCGAGTTCTTTTAGAATCCCTATGCGATTATCCGTGGTCGATGCTTTGCTGTAGCCAATACCTGCAATGACGGGAATGTCTCGGGATGCGTCACGCGCGATTCTGATTAAGGCCTCCAGCTCATGATCAGCCAACGAAGAAGCTTCTCCTGTAACGCCATTTAAGACAAGCCCCTGAATGCCGCTTCCGACTAGCCGATCCAGAAGCCTCTCATAGGACAACCAATCCAATTTGCCTTGCTCATCAAAAGGTGTGACGACAGGAACGAATAAGCCACGCAAGCTATGCGTCGTTAACATGGGGCGTCCTCCTCGCGGGAAGTGTCTTGGGGATAGTCCATTTGAGGGATATCGTAGCATGAGGAGCTTTGGTTGTAACCAGCCATTGGCCTGGCTGTTGGGACAGACCGGTTCATGACGGGATGCAAAGGAACATAGCAGCTTCGAATGCAGTAATAACTTTCTGTCTGCAGCTAATGGTATTTATTTGCAACTAAAGGGCGTTATACTGCGTTCACGTAATAAAGGTATGGCAGATGCAGCTTTAGTGCGGGAGAAGGGTGCGTGTAGATGAATGCTTGTACATAGGTATAAAAGACCGATTCAAATAGGCTTAATCGTGTTATTGCTTGGAGCCATTATCATTTTGATTGGATCAATTTATGAATACACCCGAAAACATCCGGTCGCTGAGACGATTGAAGGTGTGAATTATCAGCTCGGAGCTGAAAACAGCGGCAATGTGCAAGCTGAGACTGTACGCATAAAGGGCCATTGGTCCAGAAGCTTAAAAGGAATTCGCACCTTTAAAGGGACGATTGACTTCGCGAACCGGGATATTCCGGTACCGGAGGAGAGTAGGGAAGTTACGGTTCGTTTTGACAGTAATGGCTATGGGACAATCACATATAGTTTTATTGAAGTAATGAGTAAATGGGAAGTTAAACCAAGACTCTACTCTGACGGTGCCTTTTTCGCCAATTCAGATTTTAGTTCAGTTTCATTTCTATTCCTTAAAAAAGTCGAATCCGAAGAGGGCTTGAGTAGTGGTTATTGGGATGGAGACGATGGATTGATGTTTGCAGGTCCTGCGAGTAATAGAGAGCAAGCACTTGCTATTTCCAATAAATTGATGGAACTGCATTTAACTAATCCCGGTTTGAGAGTGAGAGAATTACATTAAAGTAGTTAGAGCAGGAACTTGGGATAGTTTTCCTATAGCCGTCCTTCACCGCCCCCAAATGCTAATATGGAGTGATGACAGGGGGTATAATCATGCAATTAAGTACACAGCGATTAAGCATAGGCAAGTTTCGTACCAGAGGACTGGTCTGCCGTTCTTGAATATACATCTGACCGTCAAGTGATGGAATATATGCCGGAAGGAGTATTTCAAGAAAAGGAAGCAAAAGCTTTTGTGCTTCAAAACATGGCGGAGACAGCGGAGAAATTTGCCGTTCGATTACTTGATGGGGATAAGTTAATCGGTCATATGGTTTTTCATAAATGGTATGGCGAGAATACGTACGAGATCGGCTGGGTGTTCCATCCGAGATACCATAATCAAGGGTTTGCGACTGAGGCTGCCCAAGAAGTGGTCAAGTTCGCTTTTGAGCAATTGAACGCTCATCGCGTCATTGCGACGTGCCAGCCGGAGAATGTTCCATCATATCGCATTATGGAAAAGATCGGGATGAGAAGAGAAGCACATTTTAGAAAGTGCATCCCTGCCCATTACAAGAAGGGCACAGGATGGTGGGATGAGTATTTTTACGCTATTTTAGAGGAAGAGTGGAAGATAGGGTTATGATTTTGCAATGATTCCATGGCAGGCGGTCAAGTAGATCGGCTGCCTTTTTGATTATGGTTTGAGAATAGTTTAATAGTGTGAAATAATGTTTGTGAGTTGAATTTTGGCAGGAACTTGATCGTAATAGATATATAAATACAGATTAAATAGTAAGATCCATAAAGAGAATAGCTATTGTAAATAGAGAGGAGTGATATTTATGAAAGATGATAACAGACAAATCGCCGTCGTGACTGGAGCCAGCGGGGGGATGGGCAGAGAGACGGCTGCGCTGCTTGCCGCGAAGCATGGAATGAAGGTCTTCCTCATGGGTCGGAACCGCGAGAAGGGATTGGAAGCTGTCCGATACATGAATGACCATAGTGGACGAAATGACGCCCAATTCGTGCTTTGCGATCTGGCTTCAATGGCTAGTATTAAGACGGCGGCCGAGGAGTTATCTGCTGCCTGCGAGAGGATTGATGTGCTTGTCAACAATGCAGGTGTTGTAACCATTGGAAGAGAAGAAACGGTGGATGGCTTCGAGCGTCAGCTAGGCGTGAACCATCTAGGCCACTTCGTTCTGACAGGACAACTGCTTCCATTGCTTGCGAAAAGCGAGGCAGGACGGATTGTCGTTGTTTCTTCAGGCGCGCACAAAATCGGACAAATGAATTATGATGATCCTCATTTGCTAAAGCGCTATACAGTATGGGGCGCCTACGGACGCTCCAAGGTGGCGAATATTTGGTTTACCAAGGAGCTTGCTCGACGCTTGAAGGGAACGAGGATTACGGTCAATGCTCTTCATCCTGGAGCAGTTTCTACGGATATTGGCGTCAACCGGAGCACCGGCTTCGGTACGTTGGTGCATCGTATGCTGCGGCCATTTTTTCTGACACCTGAGCAAGGCTCTGCCACTGCCATATACCTAGCGACTTCACCCGATGTTCAAGGAGTAAGTGGCGGGTACTACTATAAGCAAAAGCTGGCACCGGTCACCGCACGCGCAGGTGATGCCGAAGAGGCGCGCCGCTTCTGGAACTGGAGCGAGAAAGTGACAGGCTTTCATTGGCCGGAGGTTCCAAGCAGCGAATAGGCAGAGACAGCAGCATTTTATGAAAAGGAAGTGACCACATTGCTAAGCGCCAACAATCAAGTGAAGCTGCATAAAATAGTTCAGGAGCATGGGTTCGAGCATGCACTAGACTATTTGAAGAAGACGGTACGCCAAGGTATCCGCTTGTCTAAGCAAGAACTGGAGAGTTACGAGCAGGTTGGCAACTCCCGCATTGGCGGCGATCCCGATCTGCCTGCAGATATGGAATGGCCGATAGATGAAGACGGGACGCCTATGACTTTTTTGGCTCAATTGCGGCTGTCCGAGATAGCGGTTCACGATGAGTCGTCGCTTCTGCCGAAGGACGGGATGTTGTTGTTTTTCGTCGGAATAGATGAACCGGCCTATCATATTGAACATAGAGTATTGTTCTTGACAGAGGAACAGCTCCACGGTGCAACACACAGGCTATCGCCGGAGGATACGACGCTGGAAGACGATTTCACCGGATATCAAGTAATGGGGAGGGCGTCGATCGAGCCTCCGAATTATGGCTATTCGGATAGTGAACAGCTGGAGGATGACGAGCATGATTACGATCAATATGAAGAGCTGACCTTTGATCTGACTGATAATAACTCAGGTGATCTGGCAGTTATGTTTGGCTATCCTGCGACACAGCATGGAGATTGCGAATATGAAGCGGCGCTGGCGTTGCTTACGGGCGAAGAATATAACTATTCTGAGTCAAAAGCGTTGGAGCGAATAACGGTACATTTGAACGGGGACCAGACAAAAGCGGAGCAAGAAGTCCGCGATACCCTGCTTCTACTTGCACTGGACTCAGATCGAGATGTAGGATTTTGCTGGTGGGATGCGGGGGAGCTTCAATTCTACATCCGTAAGGAAGATTTGCTTGCCGGGAATTTCACACGTACTTATTGCTCCCTGTACTCCAGCTAACATAACAGCAGCGACAGTCCTGATCAGGAGGCTGTCGCTGTTTTTGCTTATTTCGACGATAGTATACCTCATTTTTACTTGTCGTCCCAATTTATGCGAGTCCCGAATGTCTCTACAATGAGACGAATAACAATTGTTCAGATTCCATATTGGTCTGATTCATTAACATGTTTCTCAGACAGCGAGTTTCTCAGAAGAGAAACACTGAGTAATTGTAGGCTGAACAAGCATTCTATATAATAGTATATATGCTAGATTATTACTTTAGAGGTGAGTTGAAAATGAATACGATAAAATCACGACTTCCACTCATCATTGTGATCTCCATATTGATAGTTTTACTAACTACCATTCGTGTTTGGCTAAACAATAAGCCTGATCATGAAGTGCTTATCCTGTGGGGCCATATGGAAGTTGTCCTAACTCGTACGGTTTTTATGGCTTTATATAGCATTATTTTCACTTTACTTATCCTTCTTTTCGTTAAGAAACGAATACTAACCGTTATTTTACTTTGTATTCCACTCCTTGTTACAGGCCTCACTTATATTTTTTACAAAGACACATTCCCCGTATATATTCATGAGTTGAACACCAGCTCGACCGTTGATGGACACTTTCTTGCTATCATACACTTTCAAAGACCCACGATGTGGAAGGATCAACTTGTTTTTTATGAAAAGGTTGCTCCCAATAGGTATGTTGCGACTGAAAAGTATCCATTCAAGATTGGTCACCAGGCAGCACAAATGCTCAAAAACAATGGATATCAAATAGAATACAACCCCCTAAATATCGTGTTTAATGACAACTCCAACTATCAAATAAAAAAATCAAATGGTCCATCATAAACAGTCTCTTATAACAAAATCTTGTAATCCAGTTTCATAGACTGGAAGCGACAGTATTCTTGGTATGATGCTAGTGAAATGACAAAAATTTGTAACTTAGGGTATGGTTGTTGCGTTATAGGATAGAGAAGTAGACGGAATTGAATACATACTTAAGGAGTGAGAAATTGAGAGGGTTAGTAATGTTGTTCGCAATCTTGATGCTTGGCGGGTGTGTAAGCCCTGGTGAAGAGAAGCCGGAGCAAACGGTAATGATTGACAATCCCGATCTTGTTATTATCGGTTCTGAAGTTGAAGGGGCGTATCTGGCTCGAGCTGCCAAGGATGAGGGGTTATCCGTCGTTATCTTGGACCCTAGAGAGAAGGCTGGCGGTCAGCTGCTGCAAGGTCAGATGTTATATCTGGACGAGCCAACAGATGCTTCGAACAAGACGCTGCTGCAAGGAAAGGTTGAGCAATTATTTGTAGAGCTAAAGAATGGGAATATCCGTAAACTAGAGGATTTTGAGGCTTATTATAATCAATTGCTGTCTGGTATACATATTGAATCCGGAATTGAAATCCTATCGATTGAATCTGATAAAGGCGAGAGTGACAAACAAGATTTGACGAAATTGATTTACAAAAATCAAGCAGGCGAAGAGAAAACGGTTGAATCCAAGTATTGGGTGGAAAACACGGATTTTGCCTACTTGTCCAGCCAATTGTCGCAGGATCGAATTCCAGGCGTTGAATCGATCTTCGATCTGGAAGAAAAGGCTTATATGGCCTCTTCCATTATGATGAAGTTCAAAGGGGTCGACTGGGAAACCTTCCAAAAATCCGTGATGGGATTGGATCAGGCTGCGAGGGAAGAACGATATGGCGGTACGACCCATGTGACGAATATCTTTACATGGGGATTTGGCAAGGTAGGCAGCAGCTACACTCCGACCCGGGAAGATATTTTTTTGCGCGGACTAAACATATTGAATCAAAAAGACGGTGATGCGTTAATTAACGCATTATTGATCTATGATGTCGATCCATCCGACCCGCAGCGGGTTGAAGAAGCTGTCGCGCTTGGGAAAGCGGAGACGGATCGCGTACTGGCCCACTTGCAGAAGGAATTGCCCGGATGGGAGCAAGCGCAGGTAAACGGTTATCCGGACTATCTGTACATTCGCGATTATGACCGCTATGTAACGGATTATGTGCTTACCGCAACGGATATGTTCTCGGGCAACATGTTCTGGGACAATGTGAGTATTGGCGGATACTCGTTGGATATCCAAGGCGTGAAAGAAGAGCGATGGGGAAGAGCGCTTGGAAAGCCGGATAAATACGGAATGCCGCTGCGATCATTTATTCTAAAGGATTATTCGAATGTCATTGTCGCTGGCAAAAATGTAGGGGCATCCGCACCGGCTTATGGCAGTGCGCGTATTCAGCCGAATACTTCGCTTGCGGGTGAAGTCATCGGTATCATTCTGGGCCGGATTAATGGGAAAACTGGGCTGGTTGATCTTACGGAAGAATACATGAACGAACTGCACGCTTACATCAAGAAGAAATACAAAATTGAGCTGACGAGTGAAAACGGAGCAAATAAGATTGCCGATTACTCAGAGGAAGAGCTTAGGCGGATTGATAACGGGCACTTGGATGTTAAGAAGTAGCAAGTTGCACACTTCATAACATGATCGCAAAAGTCGCAACATTATTTCACCTGCTGCGTTTAGAACAGTAGCGATGATTAACCATTATGGATGGAGCAGGTGAACATGATCAAACAACCAACAATAAAGCTTCTTCTGGCAGCGACGCTTGCGTTTGGCGGGGCCTTGACTGCCTTGCCTTCGTCATCTGTACATGCAGAATCAATTGCGGATACGAAGATTAACGACGCTTCCGAAGCGATTGAGCGTGCTCATTCATTAAATCTCATTCCCCAAGGAGCACGAGCAACAGCCAAGCAAGATGGCGATAAGTGGGACGTCATTTTCCAAAAGGATGAAAAGGACGAAGGCGGCAGTCCATTCCATACAGGTCAAGTTGTTATGTATGCAAAGGATGGGCGTGTTGCGAAATATGCAGTAAGCCAAAGATCGAGCTTCAGAGGCGAACCCGGCGATGATCCCGATGATGAAAGCAAAATGAACTATTCGATCGATGAAGTAAAACAAATCGCCATGGATTTCATGAAACAGCAGGACTGGAAGCTGGAGGACAGCTGGGTATTCAATCCTTATCCGCTCGCTGAAAACACTACGAAATTCCAGTCCAAGCGATTCCATCAGGTTCGCTTTGACCGCTCTCATCATGGTGTTCGTGATGCGTGGGATGGTGCAAGCGTTGCGGTAGACCGCCGAACCGGCCAAATTAATTCCTATTATGCAGATTGGGAAGAACGTGTCTACACGCCGGATAAAGCAAGCGAGGCAATGCCAATCAGTCTGATTGAAGCAGGCAAGCGTTTCTACGAAGCCATTGAGCCTTTTCTCTTATGGCAAGGCATTAAGGACCCGGAACAGCCGCAGCTAGTGTATGCGCTCCACCAGCAATACATCATGGATATGGACGGCACGTTTCCAAAGGAATATCAATGGGAGAATCCTCCCTTTGAAGAGAAAATAAAGTCCGGTTATTCCAGTTGGACCGCAAAAAAACGGCTGCTCAGCATGTATGACCTCAACCTGGAATATATAGATGGCAAGCTTGCTTACCGGCTTAGACTTAAACCGGAAATTACGTATTTCATGGACGGCTGGCATCCGACTATAGACGCCCACTCGGGGAAATGGCTCAATTTCTTGAACGAACCGATTAAGACAACGTTTCCTCCCGCGGGAGATTGGCTGGTTCATGCCGCGCCGGTAAATAAAATCGGTTACGATGCCGCAATTGTATGGAATAATGAGCTGCTATGGATGGAGAACGAACCATTTATCCAAAACAGTCATACCCTTGTCCCATTCCGCGAGCTGCTGGAGAAGCTGGGCGCCAAGATCAAGTGGGATTCCGAAGCGAGGAAAGTAACTGCCAGCAAAGACGGTGTCACGATTGAACTCCTTGTAGATTCAGATACGGCCTACATCAACGGCAAAGCCATTAAGCTGGAGGAGCCTGCCCGGTTAAAAAAGGGACGCACCTATATTCCAGCTCGTATCGTACTGGAGACATTCGGGGCTAAGGTCGGCTGGGATCGGGATTCCAGATTCATTCTGGTCACCACCGAAGAGTCGCTGCCGCCATTATCCTCGGCTGAGCTGAAGCGCTATCGCTTCCAAGCGCAGCTTAACTGGGAGAACAAGGGTGTCTAGAGGTGAAAATGAATAAAGGTAAAAGCGATTTCCTTAGGGAAATCGTTTTTAATTCACATCATTAATGGATGCAATGAAGAGGGAAATATAAGGCGGAAATCTGAAAGTTTGCTCGAATTTTGACTAGTTTTGCATGTGACAGGCTTCGACAGAAACATTTTCCTCGGTCAGATCGTTAAAGAGATATTCGCTGGCTTCGGTTCCAGCAAAAACCTATAGGAGGACTGTAATTATGAGGAAAATCGCTCTTGCAATGCTTGCGCTAACCTTACTGCTTGGACTGGCAATTCCGATCGCGGGAGCGTCGTCGCTCACGACGGAAGAGAAGTTCCAAGTGCTTAAGCAGAAAGGCATTATGACGGGGTTTGAGGACGGATCATCCCGTCTCTACGAATCCATGTCACGTGAACAATTCGCTACCGTACTCTACAAGCTGCTTGAATTGCCCCAATCAAGTTCAACGCCAAGCTTTGTGGATGTGCTGAAGACACGCTGGTCCTACGCTGCAATTCAAGCGGTACGCGGCGCTAATCTGATGGTCGGCAAAGGAGATAACAAATTCGCGCCGACGGCTCCGGTGAAGGTCGAGGAGCTGGCCGCCATCCTGCTGAAAGTAAATAATACCCCATCAAATTCGAATATTTCGTTTACGGGCAAGGTATCCGCCTGGGCTAAGGGTGCGGTAGGAACCGCACTTAGCAAAGGCTGGATTGAACCTCGGAACGACTACACCGTCAACGCGACGCGCGCTGTGCTTGTAGATGCGGTCTATGCCGTCTATTCCGGCTGGGATACCGCGCTTGATGTGAGATCGGTAGAGGCTGTAGACATCCAGTTGGTACGTGTCAACTTGAAGACGAGGATCGATTCGGTAGATACCAGCAGATTCTCGCTGCGTGATGATCGCGGCAACAATGTGACGATCGCATACGCGACAGTGGCAAGTGACGGTTACTCTGTGCTGCTTACGACTAATTATCAGGCTGAAAACCGCACTCATTATCTCACTATCGATGGCAGATCATGGACGTTTACTTCAACGAAGTCAGATTCGACGAAACCGACCATTACTGGCTTTGAGCGGTTAGGGGCTCGCGTCTATGTGCTGACATTCTCCGAACAAGTTGACTCGGGAACAGCAACGAATACGAATAACTATTCATTCTCCGGCGGATTGAGAGTTACATCGCTGCAGCTGTCATCAGATAAGAGACAGGTGACACTGACCACCTCAAGCCAAACGAACAATACCAAGTATTCTCTGACCGTTAAGAATATCAAGGATCTCGCCGGCAATGTGATGAATACACGCTCAGACTTGTCAATTGTCGGCAATGATGATTCGATCAAGCCGACTGTAGTTGATTCGGAATTCAGAGTCAATACTGACGCATCCTTAACCATTAAATTCAGCGAGCCGGTGAAGAGAGAGGTTGCTGTACAGACGGGACGTTACAGTATTAGCGGCTTGTCGATTGTATCCGCAAGCCTGGACACCGAGGGACGCACCGTTACCCTTCGGACCTCTGCCCAAAAGGACAAAACCGTATACAGCCTGACTGTATCGGGCATTCCTGATCTTGCAGGCAATGTGATGGATACGAAGACGGGGCTTCTCTTTGGAGGCATCTCCAATCCTGTACTGCCGGTAAAGCTTCAAAGCATAGCGGCTATTAGCGAAAATACGATCGAGATCTCGTTCGACAGAGATATTAGCGACGCGGATGTGAATGCTCTAGGCGCTGCAATTCTGAAGGATAATGGCAGCAACATCAACAATAACGGATGGAGCAAATATGCGGTACGTAAAGCCGGGACGAATCGTGTGGTGACCGTCCAATTCCGTACCGGAAATGATCCGAATCCGAACCTGTTCCAAGCGGGCCATGTCTATACGGCACGGGTAACAGGCGTTACCTCGCTTCAAACACAAGAGACTGCGAACGAAACCACGTTCGCGGGAACGGTGACTGCCAATGATCTTCCTTACGCAAAACAAGTCATTGTGCTGAACCGCTCGACTATCAAAGTCATATTCAGCGAGCCGGTGAAAAATGTGAGCGCACAATCCTTCACGCTGAAGGAGCGCGATGGTGATGCCGTTGCCATCTCAGGCGATGATTTGAACAACACGAATGCGATCGTCACCGAAGTGACGCTGAAGCTGTCCAAAGACTTGACGGCGGGCAAGGTGTACGAACTCGGGTTCAAACCAGGCATTACTGACGCGGCAGGCTTCAACGGATGGAAAACGAAAAACGGCAACGAGGATATCAATATTTTGTTCACTGGGGTATAAAAAGGACTTCGAAAGTGCATGGAAATACGCAAAAAGCAGCCATCTTAGACGATTGGCTGCTTTTTGCTGTTACAGGAAGGGATCAGCAACCACACGGGCGATGGTCTAAATGGGAAATACGAATCATAGGATTCTAACTGTTGTTACTAAATTTGGGAGGTATTAGGAATGAAGAAAAAGCTGGTTGTTACTTTATTAAGCTCGGTTATGTTATTAGCATCATTTACTTATGTTTTTGCTGCCACACATACCTCAACTGCAACCGTGACAGGCGGATCTTCGCCCATGACCAAGAGCGGCTCGAAGATTACAGGCGGGCATAAATACGCCAAACTTACTTGTACTGGCAGTGGCTCAGCAGTAGCCGGAATGTGCGTGGTTATGCAGGGGACAACAACCGTTGTAACAGAAGTCGTGGATACAGCCAATAAAACGAAAACGAATGATGTCTATCTTGCCGGAGGCAAAGAATATCATGTCGTTGTCAGCTATGTGGATGAATATACGAATACAGGTGCAACAGTGAAAGGTACATTGACTTACACAGATTAATCGATAAGCCCGATCATAAATCAAGTCCAAACCTTTTTCAAGTTCAAGTAACCAGTCGTCAGGAAGCAATCGACGGCTGGTTATTTTTATAAGCAAAGTTTTGAACGGGCTCATGTAGATATGTAGATATTCCACCACAATCGCATTCATTGCCTGTAATGAAGCAGATACCTGATTGTCAAATTTATGATATGGTACTATAGGTACAGGGACTAATCGAATATCATTGTGCAAGGCAGATTCTATCACGACAAGGAGAAAAATATGAGCTACCCGATCGATATCGAACAATTTCACCATACCCTCTTTAAGCTAAAAGGCATTACGGGCGTTGAAAGCGGAGTTGAAAATTTGGAGCCGATTGATGCGGACATGCTGGGGTACAGCGATAATGCACATCTTCCTCATGCCGCCCTGCTGCGAACCGGCGGCGGGATGGAGTCGGAAGTGCTGCTCCAGTTGGAGATCGAGTTTGATTATTCGCCGGAAAGCCTAGTATCTGTGGAGTTTTTGGCTTGGTTTGTAAGAGACTGCGCGCGGGCAGGGACGAAGGTGCAGCTTAGACCATTCGCACTTCCACCGGAATCTCCCATCGGCAGGCAGTTAGGAACAACGTTGAAATGGCATATGGACTTATTTGTCGATGGAATAGAAGAGACGCTGGAGCCTGCTTTTGCAACGGTTCGCAGACTTAACGAATCTCTGGAGACGGCAATCCGGTTATACCATATCCCGCTGAAATGATTAGGAGTAACGGGAGGGCTGAATATGGGAGAAGCGTTCAAACTGGAATGCGATACCTGCCAATATCATAATCAAATTTTTGTGGGTTTTGGTTTTTCGTATATGTCACTTAAGTCGATTGCCTCGTTCGTTCATGATCCTTCACTCAAGCGGAAGATCGAAATCTTTATGAAGGATCATGCAACAACATTTAATGCTTATGACGCGATGTATGTATGTCCGCAGTGCAGAGGTATTCAAAACGAGCTGTACATTGAGATGCAGTCAGAAACTTCGCAATTTAAACAAACGTACAGTTGCAAGGGATGCGCTACGATGATGAAAGAGATAACGATTGAGCACAACGCTCCTGTCCAGCTAAGCTGTCCAGATTGCAGCGAGGGCTTGCTTAAGGCAACTTTTTATATGGATTGGGATTAACGTTCGCAGCAACAGCTTGATTCACCGCGAAAATAAAAAGACAGTAGCTAATGCTAAGCGCTTAGCTGCTGTCTTTTTTCAGTTGGCCCAATAAAGAATCGCCGATGTGTAGATTTGCCCCCATCCAGAAATACTAAGACAAGCCATTTTTAGGAGTGGGTAAATATGGGGCATATCTGGTCAATCTACACGAAGGATCTACGTGGTATCTTCCGTAACCTTGCTGCTGCTGTCATCATCCTCGGTCTTGCTTTTCTGCCTTCCCTATACGCCTGGTTCAATATCAAAGCATCCTGGGACCCGTATGGTCAGACTCATTCTCTTGCGATTGCGGTTGTGAATAACGACGAAGGTGCCGTTCTCCGCGACACACCTATTCATGCCGGGGATGAGATCGTGGCTTCTTTGAAGGAGAACAAAAAGATCGGCTGGGTATTTGTTGAGGAGAGTGAAGCGATGAGGGGCGTAATGCATGGCGATTACTACGCCAGTATTACGATTCCGTCCGATTTCTCTGCCAAAATGGCAACCGTGCTCAGCAATAATCTTCAGCAAGCGGAGCTGGATTTTGCCGTGAACGAAAAGATTAATGCGGTTTCGCCCAAAATTGCAGAGAAAGGCGCAAGCGGCATCGTAGAGCAAGTGCGGGCCAGCTTTGTAAAGACGGCGAATGAAACAATCTTCCGCATCTTTGCCCAGATCGGTATCGAGCTGGAGGAGAATCAACCTGCGATCGAGAAAGTGCGTGGTGCCGTATTCCAATTGGAATCGCTTATACCGGCGATTAACGAGGCGGTAGCCACTGCGGCCACAGATATTGAAAAATCGAAAAAAATCGCTAACACCGTTCAATCGGAGCTGCCGAAGGCTGCTCGTTTGGCAGAGGACGGAGAAGCTTTCACGAAGCAGCTCGGCGAATTTTTGGATCAGAGCAGTTCATCCCTTGATCAAGCAGGACCAATCATGAAGCAGGATTTGCAGCTGCTGCTTCAGTCTGCTCAAGCTATGGAGGAGCTAACGGCCATTCTGCAGGATTCATCTATCGATCCGGAAGTTGTTCTAGCTCCGCTTGAACTTGCGGGAAGGCGCCTAACAAGCGCTGTTGCCGTTGCAGACGGTTTAATTCAATTGCTTGAACGGTTGAACAAGCTGGCGGAGGGCAAGCTGCTGGCACCTGCTATTGCCGACCTGCAAGGCGTGAAAAACCGGTTTCAGCAGCAGCTGTCCCTTGTTCAGCAAATCCACACAGCCATCGAGCGAGGCGAGAAGCCTGCAGAATCGCTTGTAGACAGCTTAAGCGCCTTATCAAAGAAAACGACAGCGGCGCTTACGGATGTGTTGGGCCGTTTTGACAGCGAGTTAATGCCAGCCATTCAACAAGCGACACAGAAAGCAAAACAAACCGCAGCAAGAGCCGGGGCGGTATTGGCGGAGGCGAACAAGGCTTTGCCTTCGGTTGCGAAAATTGTAGGCGATGCGGCAAAGGGGCTGGAGACTGGCAGCCGGGAGCTGAAAAAAATACAAGCCAATTTGCCGGGGGCTGAGCAAAAGCTGAGGGAGGTTGCAAGCCGGATTCGGAGCTTGGAGAAGGAAGGAAATTTGGATGAGCTGATTGACTTGCTGAAAAACGATGCCGAGCGCGAAGGAGCTTTCTTTGCAGAGCCAGTCGTGTTAAAGGAGAACCGCTTGTTTCCGATTCCGAATTATGGTTCGGCCATGTCGCCTTTCTTCACCACGCTGTCCCTTTGGGTCGGAGCGCTGCTGCTTGTCTCGCTGCTGACGGTGGACGTACACGATACGGAGCATGCTTATCGCAGCTATCAGGTTTATTTGGGCCGCTACCTGACCTTTCTTACGATTGCGATTGTACAATCGCTTCTTGTGACATTGGGAGATATCTGGCTGCTCAAGGCTTATGTAGCCAATCCCGTCTGGTTTGTGCTGTTCGGCATATTGTTAAGCAGCATCTTTATGCTCATTGTGTATACGCTCGTATCGATATTCGGCAATGTGGGCAAGGCAATGGCGATCGTCCTGCTAGTGCTTCAGCTTGCAGGATCAGGAGGGACGTTCCCGATCCAAGTGACGCCGCTGTTCTTCCAAGCCATTCATCCGTTTTTGCCATTCACCTATGCCATCAGCATGATGCGAGAGGCGGTCGGCGGCATTCTTTGGGATATCGTCTTGCGTGATCTACTGGCATTGGCTGTTTTTGCCGGGGTGGCGCTTCTGCTCGGACTGGCACTTAAAAAATGGATCAACCGTTATTCCGCCAAAATGGTAGAGAAAGCAAGGGAAAGCGGCTTGATTCACTGATCCTCAACTGGAAAAGATATGCAACCAGCTATCCCTTACAAGCGTCTAAGTAATAAGTAGAAGCTTAGTACGCTGAGGGGGACGGTGGATGCGCTATTTCGGATTATGGAGCATGAAGCTCATAGTGTTGGGGTTGGTCATCGCTCTGACGAGCTCATGCGGGAACATGAATGTTGTAAGACATATCGAGGTTTTTGTTAGCGAGTCGATGGAAGAAAACGAAGAAGGAAATTATGAAGTTACGGGCTATATTAAAACAAATGCGATAACGACGTCGGAAGAAAGCAAGAATCTGTTGAGAACGGATGTAAAATTGATCGAAGATTATTACGATCTGGATGGCAACTATGTAAAGAGTGAGGTATCGCATTCGCGAAGCCACAAGTCTGATATTTCGATTACAGACGGCGGATTCAGCCATAAGAAGGAGCTTCAAGAACCATCGACGATCTTTATTCCTGAAGAAGGTTATGAACAATTCAGAATGAAAGCTATGTCGGATGAAGAGAAGGAAATAGTGGAGGAGCATGTCATGTCTTATATGAAAATGCTCGATTAAAGGCAGCCGCAAATGGATGTATCGTTGACAAAGATCAGCCTATTCAAGCAGAATGAATTCTTTTTCCAGATTCTTTTTTAGATAAAAAGGATTGCAAAATAAAAACATATCGGTTATTGTGGACATTATAGGTCGATAATAACAAGAGGAAGGAAGGAGGAGCTATGCAGTATTCAAAAAGTACGGATTACGCCTTGCATGCTTTGATGCATCTGGCACATTCGGAACGCCAACAAAACGTCGGCATTAAGGAACTGTCAGGAACACTTGGCGTATCTGAAAGCTATCTGTCCAAGATTATGTCCAAGCTGAGACAAGACGGGATTGTACGTGCAGTACCCGGAGTGAATGGCGGTTACGAACTTGCGCGTCAGCCAGATCAGATCTCGTTTCTTGATGTCATACAGGTGATTGAAGGCAGGCAGCATATGTTCGAATGCTCGAACTCGAAGTCCAAGCAGCATCAGCTCTTAACGGAAGAGGAAAGCCCGGTAGATGATGAGCCATGTCCTCCGAAGGGGAATGGGTGTCTGATCGAACAAGTGATGATCGGCGCGGAGGCCCAACTTCATCAATATTTGCGGGAGCATACGATTCAAACCGTGTTAGACAGGTATACCAATCAATGTAATCAAGACCATAACAAGAAGTGATCCGCTTCTTGCACATTAATTATGGATATTGAAGATCCATGGAGGTGTCTATATAATGACAATAGGAAAAAAACAATTCGATGCAGTTATTATTGGCGGGGGACCGGGGGGCCTGAGCGCAGCGCTTGTACTAGGCCGAGCACGTAAGCATGTAGCGGTCATTGATGAGGGACGTCCACGCAACGCGGTGACGCATGCGGGCCATGGCTTTCTCACACGCGACGGCATAAGCCCAAGTGAATTTCGAAGAATTGCCAAGGAGGAGATTAGCGCCTATCCAACCGTATCGTTCGTTGACGATACAGCAGTGTCGATCACAGGATCAGACGGACATTTTCAGATCACGACTTCACAAGGCACTGAACTTGAGGGCAAAAAGGTGCTGTTTGCCGTCGGCATGAAGGACCGTCCGCTTCCCATTCCCGGCCTTGCGGAGGTCTATGGCAGAAGCGCATTCGTATGCCCGTATTGCGATGGCTGGGAGCTGCGGGATGAGCCGCTCGTCATCATCAACAGCGGACCGGAGCTCATCCATTTCGCTCCCGTTATTGCGGGATGGTCGGATCGTATCACATTCTGTACGAACGGTCATGACGGGTTAACGGATTCTGAGCGCGAGACGCTTCAGCGCAGAGTGCCGCTATACGATTCTCCAATCCGGCATATTCATTCCGAAGAAGGAATTGTTCGAGAGGTTGTTCTTGAAGACGGGACGTCTATTCCGTGCAGAGGCATATTCTTCAAGCCAGACCTGGTGATGGGCTCGGACTTGCCGCACTCTATCGGTTGTCAGCTATCCGAAGAGGGACATGTCGCAGTGAATGCCTTCGGGAAAACAAGCGTTCCAGGCATATTCAGCGCTGGGGACATGACTTCGCGCATGCATCAGAAGATCATCGCCGCCGCTAATGGCTCGGTCGCAGCAGCAGCTTTGAACAATGAACTGAATACCGAGGCTTGGTTATGATCATCCAAAAACTAATCAAACGAAGGTTGCACATGATCTGTCAGCATAAATGGAGGGAATCGTAATGATCAATCTTTTTGATGAAGCTCTATGGGAGAAGGAATGGAAGACTCGCGGCGATACGATGGTCAATACGATGAGGAAAGCAGGAGTCGATCCTGCCAAAGCCTTTGATCCGAAAGCCAAGACGTTCAACGAGCAGTCGTTCAATGAAGAAGGGAGAAAGAGAAGCGCGCGAATCCTGAGCTGGCTTGAAGGACAGGGCGTTCAGTTGAAGAATGCTTCTGTGCTGGATGTTGGCGCCGCCTCCGGCGTGTTCACGGTACCTTTTCTGGAGCGTGGAGCGCAGGTAACGGCAATTGAGTCATCGCTCCCTCAGGTTGAATTATTGAAGGAAAACATAGCAGGATTCCCGGACAATAGGGTGGAGATCATCTCCGAGCCTTTTGAAGAAATTGATGTACAGGATAGAGGCTGGTCCAAGACGTTTGATCTTGTTTTTGCCTCGATGTGCCCGGTTATCGTCGATTGGGAAAGCGTGGAGAAGCTGCTCTATAGTGCGAAGCAATATTGTTATATCAGTATGCCGGTAAGTATTCCAGAGAACAGCTTAACCCGTGAATTGTGGCCGGTTCTGACCGGCATGCCTTTCAAGTCAAAGCCGCTGGAGATGGGATATTTGCTTCATTTGCTGTATCTTAAAGGCTACTCCTACGAGTCTCTTATTACAAGAGAGGAGAAAGAGAGCGACATGTCACATGAGGCGGCTCTGCAGGAAATGCTGAAGAGACTGCCCAAGCTCGGTCTGCCGGTAGATGAGCGCAATCAGGGACTTATCGCAGATTATCTGAAGCAAGCGTACCCCACAGGAAACGTTAGGGTAAGACAGGGCGGACGTTTTGGCAAAGTGCTGATTCGCTTGCAGGATGAGAGGATGTACGATCGAGGAGAAGCTTAATGGAGCAGATGCCGGGAGCGATGTCCCGGCTTCTGTTTTTTACTTTTGTATCGAGCGTTCCAGCCAATTAATATGAGCTTGAAAACGCAGTTGCTTTAGCCCCACCGCTGTCAAAACAGGGACGTCATCCTTCGTTGAGACAAGGACGAGTCGTGATGCGGCGTTCCAGCCTACCTTCGCGCCAAAGGCTTCGAGCACCACCCGCGCTGGAATATAGGTTCGGCCTTTGCTTATCTGCGCTGGAGCAGATTTATGGGCTACGCCGTTAATATAAATGATATCGTGATAAAGCGGAATCTCGATCGTCGTGCCTTGCTTGCTAGCTGTTACAACACGAGTTCTGGAATCCCAGCCTACTTTGGCACCCATCCGCTCCAGCAGCTCCCGGAATGGCAGTAGTGTAGTGCCTTGATGAACCAGCGGTTCATTCACCAGCTTCAGCAGCTCATTGTTCCATACGACGGCAGCCTTGTATTTGATGCTTTGAGGTGGAACAGCGGCATCGATGAGCCATTCGCTGGCAGGCGGGAATGGTTCGGTTACGGGATTGTTAATATAGTCGAGCCATTCGCCGGTATTCGCTTGAATGGACGGGCGATCACCATAGTAAAAGAGTGGAACTCCAGGCTTGATTCGCAGGTTATAATAGGGCTTTATCGTATCTCCAGTTCCATTACTGATGTAATTCAGCTCTAACTCATAATTGGACAGCAAACGCAGCTTCGCAAGCTCTAACGGGTATTTCGGTTTTAACTTGTCAGTAAACGCGGGCGTTTCTCTATTCAGTGCTTCCGGAAATTGGCCGGCTTGATTCAATAAGTAATAATCATGGAGGGAATAAGTAAGTTTCTTGGGCAAAGTATTTTCATTCCAATGCAAAAAGGGCGTTGCTTCTTTATACATTTTCTTGGCTGCCTCTGGATAGGACAGGATTGAAGGTGTATCATCAAAGGTTTCTTTGCCCCAATATACGGTGTAAGTCGTTACTGTTCCGGTTAGAGGATTAACCGATAGGTTCATATAATTACCTTCAAATCGAATGCCATTGTGTGCACGGTCGAATCGAATCGGTTCGCCAAACTTCTCTTTATTATACTCAGAAATCGGATATGGATTGTATATCCAAGTGTCTTCGAGTTTCCACGGGAGCTGTTGGATGAAAGCTTCTGCCACCTGTACTGCTTCTTCTTTGGTTACCTTGTCCTTGCCTTCACCGATGAGGTCAAAATTGCTCTCATAAAACTTAAGGACTTCGCCAGTCTCAATGATAAGCCAGATCTCGCCTATTTGGTTATGCAACTTATACTCCAGTTCCCAAAACTGCTTGTTTAGGTCCATGCTGCTGGTGACAGTCGCTCCTTCCGGGAGCAAATTCAATTCTTTGGCACGCTTAATGGCTTGTTCGCTGTTAGCCAGCTTCATAGTTGCAGCAGTGACGGCATGAACAGCTGTCGGGGCGGCGGTCACAGTGCCGATTACAAGCGATGACGCAAGAACCAGCTTGGCAATCGGCTTCCAATAAGCTGAAAATGAACCTTTTTTCATCAATGTACACCCTCTCACATTCGATCCATTTTTCCTGAATTTAGTTATGCTGACATCAAGACGTTGCAAGAGAGTAAAGTGTTGCATGTTATCGGAACTATTGTTCAGGTTGCCAACTGAGCATAATAAGTGGATAATTATGGAGTTGAAAAAAAGGAAGGAGTGATGTCATATGAAGGGACTGAAACGTCACAATCGGGCAGATAACTATAAGGGGATAGCGTATAAATAGCCCTGTAAGTACGTGAATCCCCAGTATGGAGGGGAGCATTTTATGAACCAAAAATCAGTTGAGCTAAAGATTGACCAGGTTTCTTTTGAACTGCAGGAACTTCATGATTTCCAGTGGCTGCAAGAGCTAGGCACTGTTTTTTGCGTGTTTGATCAACAGGATTCCGGCAATATCAGCTTCGGAGTGGAGAGAAATGGCATCAAGCAATTTGTAAAATATGCGGGAAGCAGGCCTATAGGTTTTTCAGGAGACCCTATAGACGCAATAACTAGATTAAGAGCTGCCATGCCGCTATATAAAGACTTGAATCATCCTCATTTAATTAATCTGGTTAATCATTTTGAGACGAAGGCTGGGTATGCCGCCATTTTTGAATGGTTTGATGGCGAATGCTTGCACTCGCATTGGTTATATGCTGGCAAGTTGAAATATACTCATCCGCAGTCGCCTTTCTTTCGATTCAAACAGTTGCCAATTGAGAAGAGATTACATTCTCTTGATGTGATATATGAATTCCATAGCTTTGTGGAGTCAAAGGGTTATGTAGCGGTTGATTTCTATGATGGCAGTATACTGTATGACTTCTCTGAGGATAGAACGAAAATCTGCGATATCGACTTTTATAGGCTAGCTCCGGCTGTCAATGACATGGGAGAGCACTTCTGGGGTTCAGTACGGACGAAGTCTCCGGAGGAATATATCTTGGGAGCAACCATCGATGCGAGAACGAATGTGTATACGATGGGCGCAATCGCATTTGGTCTTATTGGTGGTGAAATGGATCATTCGCTGTCCAAATGGGAAGGAAGCAGATCGCTTTACGACATAGCCATACAAGCAGTAAGTACAGATCGAGAGCGACGATATGATACGATCGAGTCATTCAAAAGAGCTTGGGATACTGTGTGATCCGCCGGTAGATGCGCATTTATATTAAGGATTGTTTAGGAGGAAAGTCATGCGAAAATATGCCATTGGTTTTATTTGCGGTATGCTAGCCACAACCGCTACTGCCGTATATGCAGGAGATGCGATTAAGGCAAGTCTGCTTCCGGTTAAATATGAAGTGAACGGCAAATCTGTAGATCTCCCTAATGATATGGCGACTCTAAACTACAATAAACGCGTATACGTACCTATTCGTTTTATTGCTGAAAGTCTGGATGCGGTTGTCATTTATGATGATGCCAAGAAAACAGTCAGAATGGATAGCGGGTTCACCATGCACAGCATTTCAAGCGATTTACGCGCAGGTTATGTGAGTGTTGCCCGCAAAGGAGAGATCACCAAAGTAAGCGCACAGCTATATGCGGGACAAGCTTTTTTTGACACGCTATATAAAAGCAAATTAATCGTTGAGCCCGGGAGCCGCATAGAGCTTGAAGCGATACTTGGATTTTATGACGAAAAGGGACATGTTCTGGGCAGTGTACCCGTTCATGCTGCCATCAACGCGTCTGGGGAACAGATCATTGAAGTCAACTCTTCCACATCTGCCGATATCTCCAAGTATGCATATGCGACCCTAGAGTATGTTCAGCCAGAGGCTGTATCAGCTTTTTTGCCACCGATAGTGGATAACAGAGATCCTTCAGGTTTAATAGCGATTAGCCAAGCAGAGCTAATGCCAGCCGATGGATTCACAAAACTCCGGTTCAACTACGCCATTCTTCAACAAGGAAATTATCAGTTTGAAGCGGAGATTGCCTTTTTTGATAAAAACGGCCAGAAAGTAGGGAGCGCTGATTTTAACGCAGAAGGAGCAGGTACAGGAAAATCTCCTGACGGTACAGGCGAGCATCAAATCTACACTTACGAAACAATTGGAATAGGCAATTTCGTCGATGCTGCGAAAGTTGAAGTCCTGATTAAGCATAAGAAGAAAATAGATAACGAATAGCAGCTGAATGGCTAGTGCTGATGGTTGGTGCAGTATTAGCGTGGCGAGGAAGGAGATATTATGAGGCATAAGGTGATGGTTTTAGCAGTGGTTATGATAAGCAGTTCGGTATTATCGGGTTGCAGCGGAAATACGAAAGAAGTTGTTCTAAAAGAATTGAAGCCGACAGAGGCCGGAACTTATGCCATACATTTGTTTTATAAGGGAGTGCTTTCTGATTCCGAGACAACGGAACTTAACATTTTCCACAATAGCAATCCCGAAATAACGAAGTCGATTACCGTTATCCAGTTTTGGGATCAAGTACAGGACCGGAATGTGAAGTGGGCCAAGGCGATTGGCGTAAAGCAATTTCCTATGTATGTCGTCATGGATCATGATGGAATCGTGCTGGAGACACCTTATTTAAGTCAAGTGGAGGCATTTTTGACGGGGGCTGTATTAGGCGAGAACTGATTTCAAATGCCTGTTGCAAAATAAGAACATGAAGAGCAGCCGACTGTTGAGGTCGGCTGTTTTTTGATTTGCGAATGGCTGATTAATTTGCGCGCAAAGAAACTCTATCCATTAAACGCCTTGATTCGTTAATCGAATCACTTGAAGGACATCGATACGCTGTTGGGTTTGCTCGTGATACAGCCACTTCTCGTGAACATAATCGACAAACAGCACTCCGTTCAGATGATCGATCTCATGCTGCATGCAGCGGGCAAGGTAGCCTTCCGCTTCTAGGATGATTCGGTTGCCTTGTCTATTTAATGTGCTTAACTTAATATAATGAGCTCTCTTCACATAACCAAAGTAACCAGGGAAAGACAAACAAGCTTCCGTACCCATTTGTTCGCCGCTTAATGCCATCACTTCAGGGTTAATAAGCTCGATCAGCCCTTCCCCGCAATCCATAACAATCAGCTTTCTGAGAATGCCGACCTGGGGCGCGGCAAGACCTGCGCGACCTTCGCGGGCGTATAAGGTTTCCACCATATCATCAAGAAGCTTTAACGTTTTCGAATTCAATTCGGCAACAGGTTTGGCTTTCTTCCGCAAAATCGGGTCTCCAAATGGCAAAATGCTTTTTTCGGACATGCTTATGCCCCTTTCTCTGTATGTGGTGGGGTATATACCCACAAATCATTAGGCGAACATTCCAAAACTGTGCATAGCGCATCAAGCGTCTCGGCCTTCATTTGCTTGGGCTGTCGAGTTATTAAAGCGCTGATGGAAGCAGGGGATAGACGGTAATTCGTCTTGTCGGCTAGTTGTCTGGCTAAGTCCGCACCCGTCCATATGCCTCTGGCAGCCATAACTTGTCGCAGCATCCATGTAAGCATTATTTCACCCCATTAAATATTAAATGTTGACTTATTTTATTAGGTGTTACCTAACTATATTAGGCACTACCTAATATATCATGATATTCGCATATACGAAAGAAGCGAAGCGAAAGAAAACAATAAAATGTTTGGAAAAGGGGTTATGGAACGATTTAGGAAAAGAAAATATGTTATAATCATATTAGTAAATAGAGAAATAATGGAAATCCATTACTGGAGGGGATAGGATTGAGAAAGGCTTTAAAGTGGACCTTCTGGATTCTGATGCTTCTGGCAGTTGCTGCGGTTGTATGGTTCTTTTATTTCAATTACTACTTCTTTGCATTTGGATTAATGAGCGTGCTTTTGTTTGTCTTGATGGTGTGGACAACTATGGTTCAATTGAAAAATAACGTCAATCATTATAAAGATGTAAGAAAGGCAAGAGCGGTAACGGATCAGAGGAGCATTGAAGAATATACAAGATAAATGATTTTAGATAGCTGGAACATAGCAGCGGCAGTCCATGGCTTGGATTCAAGTCATCGACTGTCGCTGTTTGTTTTTTCTCAGGACTTGCCGTGGTTCTTATAAATGTAATCCAAAATATCGTCAAATGCTCGCGTTCGGTCATCATGTCCAAATGTTCAATCGGCTCATCCCAGGATAAACAGGATAGGGGGTAATTACTTTTTAAATATTTTACTTTAAAAATATGAATAATACATTATAATAGATTCTACCGGCTTTTTGGATCGACCCGTTTGGGAGAGGAGCATGAGTTGTATGGGTCCCATTTGATGGATCACTTTTAACAGTCATATACAAACATTCATGAACAAAATAGATGGAGATTAAAAGTGATGGTAAAACGTTCATTTTATTATTTATGGGGCTCGCAGTCCTTGTCCAACACGGTAGACGTTCTGTATATGGTTGCGCTTACTACGCTTGTGCTGGAGAGGACGAACTCTATTATTTTTGCGACATTGGTGCCGTTTTTTCGAGTCGCCGCACAATTTATTAGCGGGCTGGCAGCTCCGCTGATGCTGGTGAAATACAGATTGCCTTTCCTGTTAACCGTCTCTCAGCTTGGGCAGTTTCTCTTATTTGGCGTCATGGCTTTGTATTTATCCCCCATGGTAGATGGAGAGGACTTGCTGCCTGTGTATGTGCTCATCCTGTTCATCTCGTTCCTCGATGGGTGGACTTCACCTGCCCGGAACGCCTTGATCCCGCGTCTGGTTCATGATGACGCGCTGCTAAGGGCGAATGCGATGGTCGCTACATCGGATCAGGTGATCCAGTTCGCCGGATGGGCGGTTAGCGGCATCCTGGTCGCAGCATTTGGCCCGTTCCCGGTTCTGCTGGCTGTAGCTGCCGGATATGGCGTGGCGATGGCGGTGACGCTGCTGATCGAAGATCCGACGGAACCTAAGCGGCGTAGTCTATGGGATGTACGCACGGGCCGCGCCTCAGCAGACGGCGGCGAAGCGAACGCGCCTTCCAGATGGGATACGCTGAAGGAAGGCTGGGTTGTGTTATGGCAATCCAGACGGTTGCGCTCAATGACCTTTATGGATGTGACCGACGCGCTTGGCAGCACGGTATGGGTTGGCGCGTTCATGCTCGTATTTGTGAAGGAAGTGCTGCTGAAAAATGAGGACTGGTGGGGGTATATCAACGCCAGCTATTTTGCCGGCACCGTAATTGGTGGCTTTCTCGTCATTGCACTCGTCAAGCGGCTGGAGAAACGGCTTTTCCTGTTCATGCTGGTGGGTATTCTTGGATATGCGGTGTGTACAGCCTGGTTCGCGATTAATACGATAGCGCCGCTGGCACTGCTCATTGTACTGGTGACGGGACCGTTCACAGAGCTGTCGGCTGTTGCGCGCCGAACGCTCATCCAGCGGAGCTGTTCGAAGGATCAGCTGCCTAAAGTATTTTCTGCTCAGGGGACATTGTTGAATTTGCTATTCGGCATCTCCTTGTTCGGCATGAGCTTCGTTGCAGAAGTGCTGGGCATTGTGAATATGTATTTGATCGCTGCGGCGATCAGCGTGCTGGCCGCTGGCGTCGGCTGGTGGAACCGCAAAGCTTTTGCCGAGGATCGCGCGGGTTCTTCAGCTCAATAGGTAGAGAGAAGGAAGCCTTGGGCTTCCTTTTTTGTATGGAATCTATTAAATGATGATGTTGTTATTTGAAGAAACGAACGGTTGTTCTATAATGGTAATATAAACGAAGAGAAGCATCATAGAGACATGTTAGGTTAGTAAATTTTCAGGAGGTGGATTATGAATAAAAAGATTAGCGAATTTATCATCTGGGCGAATGAAAATGGTTGGGATATTTCCCGAAAATCCGAGTTTCAATTAAATGTAAATAGCAATATTACTACAAGATATAAAGAAATCCCTACTGAGTTTTCAGATTTTTTAAGTGTGGTTGAAACGTGTATTTCGCCAAATGAGAAGACATGGTTTATGTGCGAGAATGAATTTAATAATAACTCAGACGGTGCATTCAGATGGAATGAATTTGAATTGCTCAGCTTAGAAGCAGCAGCGGATGATCGTAATTGGCAAACAGAGATCACTTCATGGTGGGACAATCATTTGCCAATCGTGATGTCCGTTGATGGCGGATATTCCTTCTACGCGATTGATTTATCGAAGGATAAAGGGGCTATTGTACGCGGATATGAGCCTGAATTCGAAGAGGCAGAAAAAGTAGCAGATAGTCTTGAACATTTTCTTGAATTATTGATGTCGAATTTAATAGAGGTGTAACGCAGTGGATAAGAAGGCGAAAAAAATATTGATGCAAACCTTTTGGACCTCCCAGGGGTGGAGAAGCAGCCATGCGCCATTCGCCGGGGAAGACTTCGAATATGCGAAGGGTCAGGGGCTTATGTTCGATCCGCTGACCATCACGCATGATGAGCTGATCCATAAGCTAAAGGAGCTGCAAGTTGTTATTCCGAAGGAGCGTGTGGCAGCGGCTTTCCTGCACAGTCTGTCCACTCGAAAGGTACACTTGCGCAGCGCGCTGTCCAGTTGGGCGCTTACCGCAGACTTGCCTCTGCACGCCTATGGGGAGCAAAGCGTTGCGCTTCCAAGCTATAGCAGCTGTGGTCATTGCGACAGCAGCAGGCTAATGTCTGATGCTGATTATACGAATGCCGACCTTAATGTACTGAATTTCGAACGCGTCAAATGGGGTGGCGTTCGATTGAACCATCTGCTGTACTGCTGGCTTGATCTCGAACTGCTCAGCCGGGAGGAAGAAACAGCCGTGAGCGAGCAGGATCTAATCATTCTGAAGGATATGCTTCAGGCAGTTGAAGCATGCAGGGAACAAGATGGTCCGCGGATGCTGGAGAAGCGCTGGAAGGAAGTCTTGCCTTCAAGCAAAAATGAAAGAGATATGCTTCTAGAAGTACTGGGTTTTGCCGGAGTGCTTGCCGCCAAAGATACACCTCGTACACGGAAGGGCAGAGACTCGGATTTTGTATCGATGGCGATATGGCAAGGGAGCGACGGATATTCCCGGGAGTCGGCAAAGCATTTTTTTGGCGGATTTATGTAAGGGAGAGAGTAGCGGGCATTCGTTGAATGGCAACGAATGCCCGCTACAGTTATCATTCACTGCCAAGATCAGTCAACATCTGATTCCATTGGGGAAAAGGAAAGGGAGTGTTGTCGGAATTTCTCAAGGAATAAGCGTCCTCTCCTTCAACTACCCATCCTAATGGCTCACGGTAGACCCATCTTCGATCTATGTTGACCCAATCTTCTTCAGCTTGGACAATGCTATGTTCGAACCATTCTTTTAATTCGGCTTCAACGTAGAGTCCTGATGCTCTCCGCATCTCCAGTTCCCAAGCCGACACCGCTTGAAGTTCATCCAAGCTCTGAATGCCTACAAATCTCCTAAGGAGCAGGGCAGGAATCCAAGAATCGATCTCATGCGCCTCAGCTATTCGAGTTACGATCGCCTTATATTCACTCCATCTCAGAACGTTAGGGTAAAAGTGAGCTTCATCATCCCACGCAATTTCGATTTCCTCTTCATCCTCATATTGAAAGCTGAGCGAAATGTAAGAAAAGTCGTCTCCCGGATCAAGGAGCAAGACATGTTCTTCGGTCAATTGAAAGTGAATAGGATTGTCCTCCAGCATTTCGTAGCTGAAGTCGTCTTGAAGCTGCCAGAAGTAACGGTCCCAGAACGTTCTGGAGTACAATAGCTCGCTTGGTATCATGTATCCCACATCCTCTTATCTATTTTGCCAGCTAAAAATATATACACTTGAACTATAAACGAGGTTTCATTTCATTTGCACGTTCTGGAAAAATCCTGCCTGGAGCGAGCGGATTCGCGCCATTGACACCTTCAGCTGCCGGTGTTAGGATAGGGGTACTTTTAAGCAAGGAGGGTCGTTCATCTATGTTGCATTCCATGCGTATTCGATAAGCAGGCGATAAAGAGCGAATTTTCCACAATCAGTGGGCTTTTTAGAGATGCTTATATATACGTATGAGGAACATAGTGAGCGATGAGGTTAGCTTTATTCGCTATACCTATATCGAGATGTTCTCTCTTCGTGATAGGCAGATCTGAGCCCGCGTTATGGACTTAGGTCTGTTTTTTGTTGCCCACTACTCATGAGGGACGAGACTTTTGAAAGAAAAGAGGTTGATGTTATGCGAAGGCTAAACTGGTACTTCTTCATATAATCCTCACTTCGCTAATCGCAGGAACGTTCCTGCGAGCAAATCACTGCGATGAATGAAGGAGGAAATAGAAATGAATATGTTGATCAAGGCAAATGACCTTTATGTTGAATATATGGGAAGAGACATTCTGGATATCGAAGAACTGGAGCTTTATGATGATGACCGCATCGGACTGGTAGGTGCGAACGGCGCAGGCAAGAGTACGCTGCTGAAAGCGTTGCTCGGTGAGGTGGCGCTATCCTCCGGACAGGTTGCGCGGCATGGGGAGATTGCCTACATTCCTCAGCTGGATGATGCGATTCTGCAGGAGGTCAAGGACTACGCCTTATTGGGCAAGCTTGGGGTGGACCGTAACCGTCTGGAGGGCATGAGCGGCGGCGAAGAGACGCGGCTGAAGATTGCGCAGGCCCTGTCGAGTGAGGTGCATGGCTTGATGGCGGACGAACCGACAAGCCATCTTGATCGCGCTGGAATCGACTTCTTGATTGGACAGCTTAAGCATTATGCTGGCGCGTTGCTGGTCATTAGCCATGACCGGTATTTCCTGGACCGGGTCGTCGACAAGATCTGGGAGCTGAAGGATGGCAGGATTACGGAATACTGGGGCGGATATTCCGATTATTTGGTTCAGAAGGAGGAAGAACGGCAAGTTCAGGAAGTGGAGTACAAGAAGCATGCGGCTGAACGAGAGCGGCTGGAGAAGGCGATTGCGGAGAAGAAAAGTCTCGCCCGCAAGATGAACCAGAAGGCAAAAGGCTCCTCCAAGAAAAACGCGACCGAGAGCGGGGGACGCCTGGGCCATCAGAAAACGGTTGGCAGCAAGCAAAAAAAGCTTCATCAAGCCGCCAAAAATATGGAGCACCGGATCGAAGCGCTTGGTGAAATGAAGCTTCCCGAATCGGGACGCACCATCCAATTCCGGCAAAGCGGATCGCTTGCGCTTCACAACCCTTATCCAATCATGGGTAAGGCATTGAACAAGCGGTACGGTGACCAAGTCATATTCGATCATGCTTCGTTCCAGTTCCCGCTGGGCGCGAAGATCGGCATTACCGGTGTGAATGGAACGGGGAAAACAACGCTGTTCCGCATGATCATCGAACGTGAGGCGGGCATCACATTATCTCCAAAAGCGGAAATCGGATATTTGGTCCAGACTGGCTATAAGTTCGACCGCAATCAAAGTGTGATGGAATATATGCTGGAGAATAGCGACTACGGGGCTTCCGAAATTCGCTCTGCGCTGGCCTCCATGGGATTCTCGCATCAGGATGTGCGCAAGGAGCTGGCCATGCTAAGCGGCGGTGAAATAATGAAGCTTCAGCTGACCAGGCTGCTGCTTGGCCGCTACAACATATTGCTGATGGATGAACCCAGCAACTTCCTCGATATTCCGGCAGTGGAGGCGCTGGAGTCCATGATGAAGTGCTATAAGGGCACGATTCTGTTCATCACGCATGATGCGAGGCTGTTGGAGCATGCAGCGGACACGATCTATGAAATAAAGGATTGCCAGATTGTTCGCAAGGTTTAGCATACTTGTTGTCTGACTCTTGATGTCTAATACTAGGCATGTTCATTTAAAAAGACGCATCCAATTCCACTGTTGAAGTGGGAGGATGCGTCTTTCTCGTAGTGCATACAAGTGTGTTATGCGCTGGCTGCCGCTTCTTTGAAGGCTTTCTCCAGCTCATCGGCGCTTTCGGAAATCAGGAACAATACATAATTACCGACAGTAGCGATTTTATAGTTCTGGGCCAGCTTGTAAGGTTCAGGCAAGTAATTCTCGAACATCTTCTGCACGTCGGCGCCGCGCTGCTCCATGCTCTTTTTGATTTCATCGATATGTTTGCTATCCTTGACTTTAATGACTGCGATCTCATTGGAGCTGAGGTTGAATGCGGGCGTCTTGATCGTAAATTCTTCAATTAGATCGGTATTGATGACATAATAGGTGTCGAGCGTTTCCTTAGTCAGGTCCATAAGCCCCGGTTGCTCTACCTTGTCCAGCATAGCTTTCATAATTTTATCAGTAGATGATTTAGTTGCGTTATCATCCGGTTTTTCGCTATTTTCGGGCTCATCAGACGGGCTTGGGCTCGGCGTCGGGCTTTCACTTGCAATTGGTGTGTTCGTTGCTGGCGGAGTAGCGCCGTTGTTGTTCGTATTACCGGAGCAAGCGGTCAGCAGGCCGCCAAGCAAGGCGGTGACGACGAGAAGAGACATCGTTGTTTTTTTCATGGGGTCGTTCTCCTTGTATCGAAATTCTAGTAATCGGAGCTCTTCGATTACGACCTTTTGACGGCATTTCGCTCAAAAATGTTGCAGAAAACCAATGATTTGCAATCCTATCCTATCGGAGAGAGAGCCATTTGGCCCAAAAAGCATTAAACCTTTGCAGTTCATGGATTAGAATTAGGGATAAAACAAGACGAATAAGGAGGCATCATGATGGAGTCGAAAAGGGTTGCAGCGGAGAAAGCTGTAGCGTATGTGCGTGACGGTATGGTCGTAGGTCTTGGCACAGGATCTACCGCTTATTGGGCGATTCAGAAGATCGGCAAGAGGGTGAAAGAAGGTCTTCGCATCAAGACCGTGGCGACTTCTATTCAATCCGAGCAATTAGCGATTGAACTGGGTATCCCGGTCTTATCCCTATCTGAGGTGAACATTATTGATGTGACGATTGACGGGGCGGATGAGGTTGATGGTGATTGGAACTTGATCAAAGGCGGAGGAGGCGCGTTATTGCGCGAAAAAATAATTGCAGCCTCCAGCAAAGAGCTTGTTATCGTTGTCGATGAGAGCAAGCTGGCTCCGAAGCTTGGAAAGTTTCATTTGCCAGTAGAGATTGTACCGTTCGGAGCCAATCTAACCCGGCAAAAGCTGCATGAGCTTGGATGTGTGACCAGCTTGCGGACATCGCAAAATAAACCGTTTGTGACGGATAACGGCAATTATATTGTGGACTGTGATTTCAAGGTGATCGAACAGGCTGAAGAGCTGCAGACTTCGATCAACCTGATACCAGGAGTTGTTGAGAACGGACTATTCATTCGTCTTGCGAAAAAGGTTATTGTTGGCTACTTAGACGGCTCTGTTCAGGAACTGAGTTAGTAAGAACGAAGACTGATTTTGTTATTTTTTATGCAAAAAGACCGATTAATCATAAATCGGTTGACAGGACACCAAACGGTGTCCTATAATCTATTCGTCACCATATGGTGTCTAATGAATGAAATATCACTAATAATTAGGTGTGGATGTTGTGATTGAGAACAACCATTTGCGGGATGTATTTGACGCGATAGCAGATCCGACCAGACGTGAACTGATTCATTTGCTGGCCTTGGGTGAGGAGCAGCCGCTACATGAGCTGACTTCACAGTTTGATATGGGCCGAACCGCGGTGTCCAAGCATTTGACGATTCTGAAAGAAGCTGGTCTGGTCCATGATCGCAAGGTCGGCAGAGAAACGCGATATACGCTAAATCCTGCTCCGCTTCGTGAAGTACAAGATTGGGTAGCGTTCTACAGCAAGTTCTGGAGTGCGAATATGCTTCGATTGAACCAACTACTTGAGGAGGATGAAATATGAGTTTGGTATTAAACCTGGATTTTCAGTACAACACTACGATTGAGAAGCTTTGGGCCGCCGTTACTGATTCAGAGAAGCTGGAGAAGTGGGTATTGAAAAATGATTTTAGGCCGATTGTAGGTCATCGTTTTCAATTCCGCGCTGAGCCGAATGAGTACTGGGATGGAGTCATTAACGGCGAAGTGCTAGTTGTAGAGCCGCCGAGCCGCTTGTCCTATACTTGGGCTGTTGGCGAAGAGAAGCACACCGTCGTGTGGACGCTGCAGGAGCTGGGGGATGGAGGGGTTAATCTCCACCTGGAGCAAACCGGATTCTCCAATCCGCATGGTCTGGCAGGCGCCAAGCATGGCTGGAGCGCATGGTGCGGCGAGCTTGAGAAGCTGTTGGCTGTTTAGGGGATTCAACTTAGCCGGCTGCTGCATATTGCTGAGCCGGTCCATATCAATAGGGGGTCAATCCCGCGCGATGCGCGTATTGACCCACTTGCTGCGCGTATGGAATGGATGAAATTTAATAATAAAGAAATTTTTGCTAATGGAAGGATGGAATCATGAGCGAAGCGAATCAGCAGCACATCGTCATCTCGGGTGCAAGGGAAAACAATCTCAAAAACGTCTCCTTACGCATACCTAAACGAAAAATTACGATTTTCACCGGTGTATCCGGGTCAGGTAAGTCCTCCATTGTCTTCGATACAATCGCTGCAGAATCGACACGTTTGCTGAATGAGAACTTTAGTATGTTCGTGCGTAATTTTCTGCCTCGCGTCCCGCAGCCGGATACGGATGCGATCGAGAACCTAAGCATGGCGGTTATTGTAGATCAGAAGCGTCTGGGAGGCGGTTCTCATTCCACAATGGGCACCATTACCGATATCTCGCCTATTCTCCGTCTTCTCTTCTCCCGGGTGGGTCAGCCCCATGTTGGACAAGCGCATATGTTTTCCTTTAACGATCCGCAAGGCATGTGCCCCGAGTGCAATGGAATCGGCCGCAAGCTGGGCGTGGATATGAGCATGGCGGTGGACGTGACCAAGTCGCTGCGTGAAGGCGCTATTAGGCTTCCCGACTATACAGTGGACAGCTGGGATTGGAATATTCTCGTTCAATCAGGCTCCTTCGACCCGGACAAGAAACTAAGCGATTACACAGATGAGGATCTGGAGCTGCTGCTCTATGGCAAGGCGAGGAAGGTGCAGATGGACTTCGCTGGCAAAGCAACGAATATTACGGTGGAAGGCGTCATTGAAAAATTCACCAACAAATATATCAAGCAAGACGTGAAGACGAAGTCCGAGCGCACGCAGAAGGCGGTTGCGCCGTTCATGACGGAGGGCCCATGCTCCAGCTGCCGTGGCGCAAGGCTTAGCCAAGCTGCGCTTAGCTGCAAAATTAATGGCCGCAACATCGCAGATATGTCTTCCATGGAGGTCGGGCAGCTCATTCGGGTGATTCGCGAAGTTGACGATTCTGTTGCAGTGCCGATGGTGAAGTCGCTCACAGAGAGACTGCAGCATCTGGTGGATGTCGGACTTGACTATTTGACGCTGGACCGTGAGACGGATACGTTGTCTGGCGGCGAGTCGCAGCGCGTCAAGATGGTGAAGCATTTGAGCGGCAGTCTGGTCGATGTCACATATATCTTCGATGAGCCCAGTGTTGGCTTGCATCCCCGCGACGTACACCGATTGAACGAATTGCTCCAAAAGCTGCGTGACAAGGGCAATACCGTCATTGTCGTCGAGCATGATCCTGATGTGATCAAGGTAGCGGATCATATCGTCGACGTTGGGCCTCACGCCGGCAGCCGCGGCGGTACGATCGTCTATGAGGGCAGCTATTCCGGCTTGCTGGAATCAGGTACGCTGACAGGCAACTATATGAAGCGTCCTCTGCAACTGAAGCAAGAATGCAGGCAGCCAGCCGGCAACCTCTCCATCAATAATGCCACTTTGCATAACCTGAGTCATGTAAGTGTAGATATTCCTACCGGAGTGCTTACTGTCGTTACCGGAGTCGCCGGTTCAGGAAAGAGTACGCTGATTAACGAAGTATTTCTCAGTCAACATCCGGATGCGATCGTCATTGACCAATCGGCGGTAGGCGTGTCTACACGCTCCAATCCTGCGACCTACACGGGAATTATGGATGATGTACGCAAGGCGTTTGCTTCTGCTAATAAGGTAAACCAAGGACTGTTCAGCTTCAACTCCAAGGGAGCTTGCGAGAACTGTCAAGGGTTAGGCGTCGTATATACAGACCTTGCATTCCTGGAAAGTGTGAAGCTCCCATGCGAAGTCTGTGGCGGCAAACGGTTCAAGGAAGAAGTGCTTGAATATAAGCTGAGCGGCAAGTCCATCGCCGATGTGCTGGAGATGACGGTTGAGCAGGCACTGGAGTTTTTCGAGCTGAAAGAAGTTGTGCGCAAGCTTCAGGCCATGAGCGATGTGGGGCTGAACTATGTGACGCTCGGCCAGCCGCTCAGCACGCTCTCGGGCGGGGAATGCCAGCGCATTAAGCTTGCAAGCGAGCTTCATAAGAAGGGCAGCATCTATGTGATGGACGAGCCAACGACTGGCCTGCACATGTCAGATATCGGCCAGTTGATGGGAATCATGAATCGCCTTGTAGATACAGGCAATACGGTCATTGTAATAGAGCATAATCTCGATGTCATCAGCCAAGCGGATTGGATTATCGATATGGGGCCGGATGGAGGCAGCAAAGGCGGCCAGGTCGTGTTCGAAGGTCTGCCTTCACAGATCATTCATGCGGAGCAGTCGATTACGGGACGGTACTTGCAGTAATGCTCGCTTAATTGTAGAGGGGGTTGGGGAAGTGGGTTTCATTCAGGATATGGTCGCTATGTTCAAGAAGAGAGAGTTGTTATTTTTATCAAGCAGCAAGGAAGCCGACGATGTATACACATTTATTTTTGAGAAAGACAAGGATCTGAACTGGCAAGCAGGGCAATATGGGTTGTTCAGCATTACGCATAAGAAAGTGAAGAATCCAACCAAACCGTTCAGTATTGCTTCTGCTCCGGCAGAGAACGTGATTCGGTTAACTATGCGTATAGGGGATAACCCAAGCGAGTTTAAAAAAGCGATGTTAGAATTAAAGCAAGGGATGACCGTTAAGATGAGTGGACCTGTAGGGGCATTTTCGATACAGGATAACAGCCCTTCGCTTCTGATTGCTGGCGGCATTGGCATTACCCCGATTCGTTCAATTCTCAAGCAAATCGAGGCGGAAGGCAATCGGAACGGGCGGCAAATCCAACTGCTTTATCTGGATAGCCAAAAGTCTTTTCCATATAGGGAAGAGCTTGATGCTATAGCTGGACGTGTCTCCATACGTATCACGTATCTGGATTCGAGGGATGATTTGAATGGGGAGATCGACAAGTTCGCCGGTGTGCATAAGGACAGCGGCAAATATTTTGTTGCCGGACCGAAGCCGCTGGTTGACTCCATATCGGATTACTTGCAGAAGAAACAAATTCCAAAAGGCAATATCAAAAAGGATGCCTTCTTTGGGTATTCGTAAAGCGTGAATAATAGCTAAGGATAAATGAATATGGATTACTTTAGGGCTGCCAGTCGAACAGGCAGCCTTTTTGCTTTTGGAGCCGCTGGCTGCCAATGACGAAGCTGAAATATCGCAATCCAAATCAAAAATCGCTGTCCGAGCTTATGCTATTCTTGATGACAAGAGGTGATCACGTGAGATACCATCCCATGATTTATCAAGCTTTAGGTTATATCGAAGCGCATTTGGAGGAGGAGGTGAAGCTTGAGGACGCGGCGGCCGCCGCGGGCTTCTCGATGTATCACTTCCACCGGATCTTTCAGGAGCAGGTCGGCATAAGCGTGACGGATTATATCCGCTCGCGCAGACTAGCCAGCGCTTCCTCGTTACTTTTGTACTCGAAGGAAGATATTATCCAAATCGCGTTCCGCAGCCGGTTCGAATCGCAGGAAGCGTTCACCCGCGCTTTCAAAAAAGAATACGGCATGCCTCCCGGACGTTACCGCAAGATGATGGGGAGCGTGCAACAGACAAAGGGGAAACGAGAGGAGAATACGAATATGAGCGAGCATGGAAAAGTAAAGGGCTGGATCTTAAGCGGCAGTGATCCGTCGCACTACGAGATGGGGGTTGACAGGGAGACGGTGCATATGGGAAAGGTGTCAGGTTATTTGAAATCCGTATCCGCAACGTCGGAAACCCAGTTCGCGACGATTATGCAGCAACTCAAGTCCGACAAATATAAAGGCGAGCGCATCAAGCTATCCGCGTTTATCCAGGCGGAGAAGGTGAGCGATTTTGCGGGGCTTTGGATGAGAGTTGACAACGCGACGGGGGACACGGTTCAGTTCGATAACATGAGCGATCGCCCAATTCAAGGCACCCTGCCATGGAACCTATACTCTATCGTGCTTGATGTGTCGGCGGACAGCGACTCGATTTCTTTCGGCGTACTGCTTACAGGTCAAGGAAAAGTATGGATGGACAGCTTTGCATTCGAAATCGTGGATGCGCGTACGCCAAGCACGAATATGCAGATCAGCGGAGAACTGCGGGACGAGCCGGAGAATTTGTCCTTCGAGGAATAAAGCGATGGAAGAGCGGAAGCGCCTGGTGCGCTTCCTTTCTTTTTCTTTGAGTAACATTACTGTAAATTACACATGTATAAAAGATTAATCAGCATTTTGTGAAACGTCGAGGCGGTATTGTCAGTATGTAAGGCATAAGAAAATTTCATGCGAGGTGTCCGTGTCAAGATGACGAATATAGAGGCTGCAGATGAATTAAGGGCGGAATTAAGACAGATCGAACAATGGGAGAAAGATCAGAAGGACCTTTTCTTCTGGGAAAAGCTCGGCAGACTGCCCTTTGCCCTATTGGACCGGATTACGCCCAAGTTCATTCAGGAGAAAATAGGAACGGCGCTTGACGAGCTTGGGAATTACGTTCAGAGCGGCGGGCATTATTTGATCAGCAAGGAGCAGATGTACCGCAAGTTTTTTCCGAATGAGGACCATGTTGGATCATCGGATCTGAACCGGATCGGCCAGCTTGAGCTTAGCAGAATGGATCAGATGGCGGACAGCATAATCGAATCAGGCACCAAGACCGCTACGGTGCAAGGCGCAACTACGGGATTTGGCGGCTTCTTCACGCTCGCCATCGACATTCCGCTTCTGCTCGGCATCTCCCTCAAAGCACTGCAGGAGATCGCGATTAGCTACGGCTATGACCCGGAAGAGAAATCGGAGCGCATCTTTATTGTGAAGTGTCTTCAGTTCTCCTCCTCCGATATCGTCGGCAAGAAAGCGATATTGGATGATCTTGCTGCTTTCCATTCAGGGGAGAAAAGCGGACAAGTCATGTCCCAGCTAGAGGGCTGGCGCGAGGTGATGCTCACGTACAGGGACAACTTCGGATGGAAAAAGCTGTTCCAGATGATTCCGATCGCAGGCATGCTGTTCGGCGCTTTCTTGAACCGATCCACGCTTCAGGATGTCGCAGAGACGGGTAAAATGATGTACCGGAAGCGGAGAATTATGGAGAAGCTGAAGAGTGCGGGGGAGCTTTGATTACTTTCGAATTGAAGGAGATGGGGAAGGAGTGACCATCTTTGAAAGCTGCAAGCCGAAAAAAACGGCTTATTGTGTGGAAGTAGCCGTCTGTGGGTGCTGCAAGCCGAAAAAATCGGCTTAGAGCAAGGAGAGTAGCCCTCTGTGGGTGCTGCAAGCCGAAAAAATCGGCTTAGAGCGTGGAAGTAGCCCTCTGTGGGTGCTGCAAGCCGAAAAAATCGGCTTAGAGCGTGGAAGTAGCTGTCTGTGGATGATGTAAGCCGAAAAAATCGGCTTAGAGCGCGGAAGTAGCCGTCTGTGGGTGATGCAAGCCGAGAAAATCGGCTTACAGCAAGGAGAGTAGCAGTGCCTGATGTAAGCCTCGCTTTTAAAGCTGAAAGTAACAATAATTTTCGGCTCTCGTGCTACGATATATAATAATATGTACAGGTTTGAAAAACACTTCTGCGAAGCTATCATGCAAGGGAAATTTAGACGTTACCTATCACTTCACTTGTTTACTTGTGCGAGAAAGCAATATAAAAGAAATCGGGGTATGATTTATTTGGTATGCTTAGATCATAAGAGTCTCAATTGTGGGGATGGAAGCGTGCCAGATCAATGATGCAAATATCCGTGCAGCGCAAGTAGGCGACCATGAGATTGACATCACTCGCGAATTGAATGCCCCGCGCGATCTCGTGTTTGGACGAAAGTGAAGCATCTGGCGAAATGGTGGGGGCCGGATGGCTTTACGTCGACCTTTCAGAAATTTGATTTGCAGCCGAACTGAGCATGGGAGTTTATCATGCACAGTCCTGATGGCGTGGACTTTCCAAATACGAACATTTTCGTTGAGATCGTTAGACCTGTGCGAATTGTGTTCAAGCATGCGGTGTTCCCTCATTTTACGGCAGCTGCAATGTTCGAGGACATGAATGGCAAGACCAAACTTACATATCATACCTTATTTGAAGAAACTGCCGCTGTATTCGATAAGGTGAAAACTTATGCCGTCCCAGGGGCCGAGCATACGATGAATCGTCTTGGAGAGCATCTGGCAAGAATGATCTTAAGCTGATGGATGTTTCGCAAGTGACCGTCTGCTTGACAAGCCTACCATTATTTGAAATGTGCGCAAAAGGGAGCGTGGGGAATATGGACACTTCGGCTATCGTAATTGATTTTTTGTTAAGGAAATACAAAGCTGATCAGAAGTGGACTCGAATGGTACTTGAACAATTAGCTGAAGAGGATATCGTATGGTCACCTACGCCAGAGAGCAACAGCATTGCTAACTTGGTTGCACATATTTCAGGAGCTGTCTACGAATGGTTTGAAACGGTATACTTTGCTGCTCCAAAAAACCAAGATAGAACAACAGAATTTGCTCGTGATCTGCAAATGTCAAAAGAGCAAGCATTGGAGCTTTCAAAGAAATCATATGACTGCATTATACAAGTGCTTGAAATGATGAAAGCAAATCCTGAAAGATTATTGGAACAACCCTACAGGGATTATTCAACCTTAAATGGAGCTTTAGACAATCATGCCACCGTTCTTGAAATGCTTCTGCATCAATTCAGACATCTCCCGAGCCATACGGGACAAATCTTTTACATAGCCAAAATGAGAAAAGGGCATCTAAATTGGGAGAGTTAATAGCCGAGCTTCAAACAGAAAGCAAATGCTGAAGTCTAAGGGATTGCCGAAAAGGCGGCAACCCTTAGAATAGAGGGGGAATTAATAGTTTGGTTGACTCTCTATTATGATTGTTAATCTTTACTCCAGTATTTTTCAATGATAGCATCGCGACCTGAATAGATTCGGGATTCTTTGTAAAAATCCGGGTTCTTGCGATGATAATTTTGATGATACTCTTCTGCCGGATAGAAGGTAGAGGCTTCTTCAATTGCAGTAACGACGGGATTCTCAAAGCGACCGCTATTTCCAAGTTCTTCACGCGATTTTAGCGCTAACAATCTTTGCTCCTCATTGTGATGCAGGATTGCAGCACGATATTGGCTCTTGCGATCGTTTCCTTGTCCTGTAGCATCCGTAGGATCAATCTGCGGCCAATAAAGATCGAGCAATTTCTCATAGGGGAATATCTCAGGATCAAAAGTAATCTGAACTACTTCTAAATGTCCGGTTTCCCCGGTTAGTACTTGCTCGTAAGTAGGATTCTCCACGTGACCTCCCATATACCCAGATACAATCCCGTGAATTCCAGGCTGCTCTTCAAATGGGGTTACCATGCACCAAAAACATCCACCAGCGAAAGTTGCTTTTTGCAGCATAACTATTCCTCATTTCTAATCGACAATATATTCAAATCAATGATGTTAGATAAACAACTATATAATAATTGATATCTTTGCATAACACAATCAATGTCCTCATCATTTCATTATAATTAGATATAAGTAGTGATATCCTATTTGCATGCATAGCGTTCGAAATACGTGGTAGCAGAGCTGTGGGATGATGCTCAAGCTCATACCGACTTTCTAGAATGAAGAAGTGATGTCTGTCTTGGCGAAAGACTTCTTCTTGCAGTACCAGACATTATAATTTAACCTATTAATCAAGTTGGAATATGCAGCCAAACGGTTTAGATTGCATACAATTAAGCTGCGGTTATGGAGGTTGTAAGACATGAATTATGATGTAATCATCATTGGTGCAGGATCAATGGGAATGGCAGCAGGTTATTTTTTAGCCAAGAGTGGGAAAAAAACCTTATTATTAGACTCCTTTAACCCACCACATCCTAGAGGAAGCCATCACGGGGAAACGAGAATTATTCGACATGCTTATGCCGAGGGTGAGGAATATGTCCCGTTTGTCCTTAAAGCGCAACAATTATGGAATGAATTAGAAAAGGCTGCCGGCAAGCAACTATTTCTTCAAACAGGGGTTCTCAGTATTGGGCAGTCAGATTCCGAATCCATGCAAAATATTATCGCTAGTGCCAAGAAGTATTCGCTTCCACTCGATATATTGGATTCAAACGAAATCCATCAGCGTTGGCCTGGCATTACGATACCCGAAGACTTCATTGGCTGCTTTGAACCCGCGTCGGGCGTGTTGAAATGTGAGGAATGTATTGAGGCCTATCAAGAGCTTGCTGAGTCGAACGGTGCTACTATTCTTACCAATAGCAGGGTAAAGGAAATATCCATTCAAGATGAGAGAGTCACCATTAAGACAGACGCCCAAACCTTTTGCGCAGATTCGTTAGTTGTTTCCGCAGGAGCATGGTCAGGGAAGTTGCTGTCTATGCTGGATTTGGATATTCCTCTTACACCTGTGAGGAAGACATTTGCTTGGTTTGAAGCTGATGAGGAACGTTATAATCAAAACCGTTTTCCAGCCTTTGATGTTATGACACCCCAAGGCGTTTACTACGGTTTTCCGAGTATTGCGGGCAGCGGTATAAAAGTAGGCCGTCATGATGGCGGTGTTCCCATTCATCCAGATGAATCGATACTGGGTTTTGGTGAATTAACAGAGGATGAAGGTGACTTGGTTTCATTTTTGAAACAATATATCCCCGACATTCAACACTTAAAGTACGGTAAAACATGCATGTATACCCTAACTCCTGATGAAAAATTTGTTATCGATTTACATCCTAAGTATCCCAACATTGCAATTGCAGCGGGGTTCTCTGGTCATGGATTCAAGTTTAGCAGTGCAGTTGGCGAAGCCTTAAGTAACTTGATTATTTCTGGAAAAAATGATATTGATATTTCACCGTTTTCCATTAATCGATTCTAAAAAGTCAATTCCTATCCTAAAGCCTAGACATATACACAACAAGAGTAGCCCATCAATTACATTGATTGGCTTTTTTATTTTGTACATTGGGGCAGTGGATGATACTGGGATACAACAACTCATATGGAACGGGCAGGTAATATACAGCAACTAAGTGATAATAGTTGACGTTCTATACTTGGAGGTGAAGGGGACTGAAAAAGCTACTGTTGTGCATTTCCATACTAGTAACTGTGTTTTTAGCAAGCTGTACGTCATCCAAGGAATACTCTCAGGAAAAAATCTGGCTACTGGCTGATGCCGATAACGCGTTGCGGACAGAAATTTTTGGTGCTTGGACAAATTATTCATTTATACTCGAATATACAATTCAAGCCCAATCATCTGAAGATTATCGTTTTATTGTTGGGCAGATCGATGGTCCCTTTAAATGGAGTCAGCTTTCGAGAATGAGGTCTTTAACCAACATTTCACAAGAAGAAGTGGATGCATTGATCGCCAAAGACTTACAAGAACCTTTATACGAATTTGCTCATAACATCGGAATGCATTTACAACAGATTAAATCAAACATTGAAGATGAAAAACGAAATGACATTCATGTGCAAGATGAACAGATGCAGGAAATTATTGAAGCCGTAAGAGAACTAAACCCTCTCTCGTCCAGCTTTTTGACTGATTCTGAGCAATCGGTTGAAACGCTAAGAATACTTGAGAATAGCAATAAACTCATCAAAGATTTATTGAATAATAATAAGGACTGACTGCAGTTTCTGGCAGTTAACACATCTTTGGAGGGTTAATGTTGGATATTCGTTCTAAAAAGAAACTTAGAAGATGGGGGAAAACTGAAGAAAAAATGAAAAATGGAAGCGAAGAGTTATTCAATTAGATATCGACTATCTGCGCAATATCAGAGGAATTATGCATAGCTTTGGATACATCCATTCTATTCATTATATCGGAGTTTTCTCTAAGAGATATTTGTAGGTTTCTATTTTGGAATCCAATGCGCATCCTTTGTCCTATACCGATGTAAGCCTCAAAATTCCGGATATTGATGAGCAATGATACCGAAGGATGACCCATTGGATGTAGGCGTTTCCGAGCGAATTTGGTCAATAAATATTGGCATACTTGAATCGTGCCCTCTGAATTTGGTTAGTGTTATGTAGCGTAATGTAGGACATGCGTGCCTCTTTGATCCCAAAAACAGACTGTAAACATACGATGTAGTTCAACATTTTTTACTTTTATGACGAGATAGAGAGGCATACCTGGCCTCCATGCAAGAGAAGCAGTACGGATTATCCATGTTGATAGTTTCGATAGTATGCCATGTTTGCAAATATTAACTATAAGATATTCTTTGATATGTGTCACTTCGGATCGCAGCTTTTTTTCATGGGAGTAAATAAGCTTTGTTATATGGGCCTTTCAGTTTATATCTAAAATAACAGCTATGTACAATTTGCTGCTAGTATTCAGCGAGTGAGGAAGCTAATAGTAGGTATGCTGCGTTTAATCTATCTGGTGCAGATATGGAGTAATTTCATGCGGAGGGTAAAAAAAGATTTTACTTTCAAATTAAAGCGGGTAGACATTTGGGCAATCTGAGTAAATTAGATTAACAGAGTCATACTAGTTTTTATTAATGTGTTTTCTGAGTCAATAATTTACTAAAATTCATATTCAGTGAAATCACAAGGAGTAGTATAGTGATTACCAGTATTCTGAAAAGGAACTGACTCCACAACATGAGACCAATTAAAACATCTTCAAGAAAATAGAACCATGTCGAAAAATATGGGGATAGCCTTGGAGGTGTTTTTACATTGGAAATTAGTAGGATCAACGCCAATGAAACCTTAATATAAAAAAAGAGAAATGTAAGAAAGTTTTATAGTTGGAAATTGTTTTTACATGCAACCAAACATTGTTTATAGGTGTTCTAGTATTAGGATATGTAGAGTTCTGAACAAAATTATACTTTAGAGCGAATATGATTTCAGACTATACAGTGAATTATCTCTACTAAAATCATATTATTAAATAGATTCATATGGTTGATCTTTCAATATATTTATAGTAATATACATATATGGGATTGATCTCCAAATAAACCGGCCGGTTTAACCAAATTTTATGGAGGGATATTGGATGAAAACATTTAAGAAAAGTCTATTTGTTTTAGCTGTGTTTGCAATCGCATCAGTTATGACTGTTAACGGAGCATTTGCAGCAAGTAGCGTTTATGAAAACCTTTCCGGAAATTCATTCTCGGGACATATTTCCAAAAACGATGTCAATTACTCTCTTTCGGGAACAACTTCTTATACAGGAAGGAATGCTCAGGTTTCAGTGAAAATTATTTATAATTATCAATCGTCACAAATTTTTGATACTCGTACAGCTTCTGCTTCTGGCAACACTAATCAACAATATGGGGTTACCGCAATTGCGAATGCAACATACAAACCTGCTCACTTCCTTTCGGGAAGCGGTACGCACGAGGTAACGTATGGTAGTAGTTATCATGTAGGATATACGGATCTGTAATTTCTAATTAAAATAATAGCTGCCGTGAATGGTACTTCATTTACGGCAGCATTAACAGAATTTCAACAAGCAATGAGAGGGATACATATGAACAAATATCTGAAAATTTCGACGGTTTTACTTGTAATTGTTCTTTTGATCGGCTGTTCCAAGAATCAAACGTTCGTGCAAGATGACAATTATCATACAGAAACTGATTACCCTTATTCATTTCATCATCAAGGAATGGGATTATTATTAACTCCTTCTGATCATGGCTACTATTTTGAACATTCAAAATTACTTTATTATACAGATAAGCAGAGCATGAAGCCAGTTGTACTAGACAATCGGCCGAATAACGGATGCGATACTACTCCAAACGTTAATAATTGTTATGCGTATGTCGAAACTCGAGAATTTCCAAGATTTCTTCAGTATTATGATTCAAAGCTATATATCTTGGAGAGTGTCAGAGATGCAGACGACATCGAGAATCCACACAACAGGATTTGGAGCCTGGTCCGCAGGGATGCAGATGGCACAAACCACAAAAAAGTGTTTACATTTGCATCAGAACCCAATAGATTAGCAATACACCGAGGGTATTTGTATTTTTCTGCGACTAATAGCGATAAAGACGGCAATTCACTTACAACCATTAGTAGAGTTTCATTAGCAAAAAACAATAAAGAAGAGAATCTTTTTACTAGTAACGACCAAGAATTAAGGATCGTGGATTTGCTCCCATATGGTAAGCAAGTATATTGGACGAAACTTAAAACAAGTGAAACAACGCATTCGTATGATACTCAGCGTTATGACATTGTTAGTGGTACGGTTGATGATATGTGGTCGTCTGAAGAAAATAGATCTTCTAGTATTAAAGCTATTTCAAATAATAGGGTTTACTATGGACACTTTTATGGTCAGTCAGATAAACGTAGCTTTAATTTCTATAGCTCTGATCTACATGGGGAAAATGAACAAGAGGTTGATATTAGGAAAACTTCTGAATCGCTGCTCTCTAACTTTTCTCAAGATTCCCTATACTCTTATATTTGGCCAATACCAGTTTTTTTATCTGAAGAAGCTAGAGAGAAAGAGAATAAGTTATCTGTTTACAAAGATGGAACTAAGTTCAATGAAGTTGATCTTAACCAATTGCATATCAGTGCTCAAATGATAGTTGGTGACGATCGTTATCTATTTGCCAGGAATGTGATCGACAATAAAAACACGCTGTTGTTTTTGGATAAAGATCTTTTTCTTGGATCAAAAGAAGTACAGCTGCAAACCTTGATAGAAACCGCGAGGAATTGACAGTATGCATAAGATTGTCGCCTACGAGCTATTAAAAGTTTGGAATCGAAAATGGTTTTTGTATATTTCCTTGAGTATTTTGTTTATCAATCTTTTGGTTCAATACAATAATCAAATTTCAGAAAATCGTGAACTTATTAATATAAAACATCAGTATGAAATTCAGGAACAGGACTATAATCATTTAAACCAAAGTGATGGAATTCTCAAAGCTGCAGGCGAACAACAACGATTGAATATATTATTAACTTTCGTTATGCCCATACTTAATCAGCAGGATGAAATATGGAAGAGGATGGCGGAAGAAGCTCAAAAACAACATCCTGATCTCTATATTGAGTTTCAAAAAAGCGTTTATGTTCTTGAACCGCTACGAATATACGAAGATCTGCATGTTATTACTTTAATCAAAAATCAATATGAATACTTCGAAAATTACGAGAAAAAATTTATTTTAATGGAAGAACATGGGAAGAAGATGCAAGAGACTTCCATTTTTGCAGATAAGGAATCTTTTTCGTACCGAAATATTGATAAAACGATTGCTGATTTCAATCTGCTTCAAGGTACTGAACTTAAACTTGGTATAGAGAATGGTATCATTGAAGGTACAAGCTTAGGAGCAACAGATGCCATTGTCGTGATCGTATTGTTTTTACTCGGTTTTATCTTGTTTCAAATGGATAAGGAACTTGGGCTCGTTGCATTCCTGCGTACAACACGTTACGGAAGAATGCGCCTATTAATTGGAAAGCTTATTGTATTCATTGGAGTTGCGAGTATTTATTCCTTGTTTGCTTACGGAAGCTTATTGGGCGTTATGGAATATCTATATGGTTTTGGAGATAAGTCTAGATTTATTCAATCCATGCCTTCATTTGAAAACGCTGTTCATCTTCTTTCTGTAAACCATTATTTGATTCAGTTTTTTCTTTTGAAGCTGGCAAGTGTTGTTTTTATTGCTATCTTTTTCGTATTATTGTTTTTGTTATTTCAGCATTCAGGTGCTGTCTATGTCATAATTATTATCTTAGTTGGAACTGGTTTATTCGCTTATTACTCAATAAACCCTAATTCCGCATTAAATATTCTTAAATATTCAAATCCTATTGCCTTTTTTGATACATATGGTCTTCTTGGAGATTATAGAAATTTGAATTTTGCCGGCTATCCTATTAGCAAAGATAATCTGACGTTTTCTATTCTAGGTATTGTTTCAGTCATATTATTATTTGTTAGTATTCGTGTGCATTCAACTGGTTTTTTTTGGATGGGAAAACCGTTTTGGAGTAGATGGACAGAATGGTTTAGTCGTTTGATTTTTATGAAAAAGAAAAGTAATTCATTAATGATTCACGAATCATATAAATTGTATATTAGTGCAAAAACCATACTGGTAGTATTTGTTGCATTACTATATGCGTGGCAATTAATTGATCATGAAGAAAAACGGTTTGGAATAGAAGCATCTGTATATAACGCTTACTTATCCAAGCTTGAAGGTGTTATTACGGATGAAAAGATACGCTTTCTTCAAGAGGAGCGAACTAACTTTGATAGAATTCCTGATCAACTTGATAGATTAGATGAGCTATATCACGATAGTGTGATCGAGTTTTCTGAATATAATAGCGAGTTATTACGTCTTCAGAGTCTTATGCAACAAGAAGAAATTTTTCGGTTGGTAGAAAAACAAAGAGACTATTTACTATGGCTACAGGATGAGCGAGGAATTCAGGCTAGCTTTGTGAATAAAATATCTACAGATCAATTATTCAACCGCCAGAAAGAAGATATACTGGAGAGCATTGTGTATATCGTATTTCTTGCTATAGGTATGAGTTCGTTGATTGCATTAGATCATCGTAAAGATATGACAAGATTGCTAAGAAGCACTCCACACGGAAGGAAGCATCTTTATAGGAGTAAGCTTATAATTGCACTGTTATATGGAGCTTCCACTTTTATACTATTGCAAGTCCCGAAATTTTTAAATGCATTTAGGTTATATCCTAAATGGGATATACATGCGAAGGTTCAAAGCATTGAAGATTTAGAAAAAATCGAATGGCGTTTCTCCATCTTTGAATATCTAATTGCGAGTAGCATACTGCAAATTATCGGACTATTCATTCTTATACAAGTGTTATTCTTGCTGGCTGTACTAATGAGAAAACAGGTTACGTTCTTAATAGTTGCAACTTTTTTGTTTATCCTTCCACTCGGCTTGCAATATATAGGAGGCGAATGGATAGCGCCGTTTACATTCAATACGGTCTTTCAATTATATTACGCTTTCTCTCAAAACTCGTATTCACTCGGATTAACAATTTATTATACTGTCCTGCTTTTACTCTTCTTTTGTTCAAGTATTATGGCAAAACGTTTGTACAATAGATGACAGTTTGGAGGCAACCGTTCATGCAACTGAGTATTTCCGCAATCACAAAACGTTATCAACGCGGGCGCAAAACGGCAATAAACCAATTTACTGCGGAATTAACTCCAGGTATATATGGGCTTCTTGGTCCTAACGGAGCAGGAAAAACTACACTTATGAATTTAATTACGGATCAATTTCAACCTGATGAAGGGGAAATCCGATACAATGGAAAAAACATCACATCTTTAGGTGAAAAATATCGCCAAATCTTGGGCTACATGCCACAGCAGCAAGGAGTATATGAAGATTTTACTGGAAGGCGTTTTCTTTGGTACATAGCTGCATTAAAGGGATTGACAGCTACAACGGCCAGAGAGAGAATTGATTTTCTGCTTGAGACGGTAAATTTAACTCAAGATGCGGATAAAAAGCTTGGAGCTTATTCTGGGGGCATGAAGCAACGTATATTAATCGCGCAAGCGCTGCTTAATGATCCGGAGATTCTCATTCTTGATGAGCCAACTGCAGGGCTGGACCCAAAAGAACGTATTCGAATACGAAACTTTATTTCAACTATAGCTGCTAATAAGATTGTTCTTATAGCAACGCATGTCGTTCCCGACATAGAGTTTATTTCCAAACAGATTATCTTATTAAAGCGTGGAGAATTGGTCTTGATGGATGAAGCTGTAAAAGTTACAGAGACTATTGAAGGTAAGGTAGGAGAGTATTTATTATCAGAGGAGGAGCTTGTTCAAACTCAAAAGCAATACCGGGTGAGTCAAATTACTCGTGAAACTGACGGTGTATGGGCACGAATCATACATGAGAAACCGTTAGAAGGGAAACCTTCCAGGTTAGTAAAACCGAATCTGGAGGATGTATATTTATACCATTTTGAATAAGACCATATTAATTAGATGAATGGAAGCACCTTCAAGAAATTGAAGGTGTTTTTATATCTTCAAATGTTCATGGCGGAAAGATAACGAAAGCTGATGAGGCACTTAAAGCATAGTTGATAATGATTATCACTTATGTTATATTGTTAAGAGGTTAACAAAATAATCATTGAAATCGCTTGGCTCTTCATAAATTAGCATTCATTTTAAATTAACTAGTAAACAAGGAGTGACTAAAGAATGGACACGCATGATCGAACGAAACAGCATTTGTATGATCAATATATCCGGTTTCTGCACGTATTTGAAAGCTATAAGGATACGGAAATCGATCAATTTTTCAATATTGCAGAGAGGGTCGCTATTGAGAAGCTCCCACAAAATTTGACCACAGTTCATGTCATTGATTGCATTGGAAGGCATGAACCGATTAACAATACGGGGATTGCCGAGAAAATGAATTTGTCGAAGGCGAGTATTACCAAAATCGGCAACAAACTGCTGGAGGAAGGCTTCGTCAAACGCACGCAAATGAATGACAACAAGAAAGAGAGTTATTTTCGCTTGTCGCCGCAAGGCAAAAAAGTCTTTGAATTGCATGAACGTCTTCATGAGCTTGAAGCTGAACGATTTTATCGCTTCTTGGACAAATACTCGGAAGAGGAACTGAAGGTGATCCATCAGTTTCTTCAGGACAGTCGTATATACATTGAATCCAGATGATCAGAAGGGAATGAATGACATGAATTTGGCTGAATTGATCATGGATCGGAGAAGTATTCGAAAATGCAATAACAAGCCGGTAGCGCAAGAGCTTGTCGTTGACTTGCTGAGAGATGCAGCCCGGCTGCAGCCTGCCCTCGAAGATGGTGCATGGCGCGTTATGTATGCCGGAACTCCCGAGTCCAGCAAACGGTTGGTCGATTATATGCTTGCGCAGATGGCGCAGAGTAAGCTGGGCAAGCTGATTCCAGGAAAACTGCTGGATGTGTTGAAAAAAAGATTTACCGACATTCCTGCTCATGTCATTGTGTTGTCCGCTAAAGGGCCGGATCGCCTGACGAGCGACCGAAATTATGCAGCTGTCTGCGGGATGATGCAGAGCTTTCAGCTGCTGGGATGGGAACAGGGATTAGGCATGATTTGGGATACGGAATCCATCTTTCAGCAAGAAAGCTTCTTTAGAGGTATCGGAAAGCGCGAGGATGAAAGATTTGTTGGCATACTCCATTTGGGCTACTATGACAAAGCCCCTAGGGGCCGCAAAAGAACGCCTGCCGAGCGGAAGTGGACAATATTGCAGGGCAGCGCTATATAAAGGAGAGTGTGAATATGAAACTATCCGATCTAGCTGGAGAGATGAGCAAACCGATACACTTTGTAGATCGCTTGGTATCTCCACAACTGATTCTGGAGCTTCTTAATGTTGCCGTATGGGCACCGAACGATGGCCTTCGCGAGCCATGGCGTTTTATTTTCGCCGATAACCGCACTGGCCAGATCCTTCAAGGTTTGCAGGAGCCGGCACCAGCTTATCTGCTTATCGTAATGAGGGAAGAGGCGGATCATCATAAACAAGAGGAGGATTTTGCGGCGGTTAGCTGCCTCATCCAAAACTTCCGCCTCCTTGCACATGAGCGGGACTTAGGGGTCCGTTGGACACTTCATGAATGGATGTATGACCGAAGCCATGCTGAATCGTTCGGCGTACAGGGGAATGAGCGTATCGCTGCGGTACTGGAAATGGGGTATAACGTGTCTTTTTCAGAAGAGAGAACAGTGGTTCAAGAGTCCAAGCTGCGTTTCGAACTGTTGTAGGGCTATGATGCGGGAGGAATCGCCGAACTAGACTAAGGTCTTGCTCCGATTCCATTCGTCAGAATGAGGATGATACCTAGCGGAAAAGGCTACAATGAGAGCAACAAAACGAGAAAGTGTGGTTGTACTTATGAAAAAGCCAAGCGTCTTGCAGGCGTGGAAAATGCTCGTCCTGTCTCTTCCTAAGGGAATCGCTGCATTCGTCATTTTCGTAGCCGGATTGTCCGTAAGCCTACCGCTATCAATATTTCTGATAGGTTTACCGCTGTTAGCTGTGACGCTGGTTCTATGCCGGACGATCATGGAAGGGGAAGCGAGATACGTGTCGGCCTGGCTCCAGGGAAAAGAGCATCCTGCTTTTTCCACTCCAACAGACCCGACTCCCGGAGAGCAGCAGGGATGGTGGTCATGGGTGTCATCCGTTTTGAAAAATGGTCGTTCATATCGTGGTATCTTATTCGGGATTATGCAGTTTCCTATTAGTATCGCGGCGTTCACCTTTGCTATCGTGCTGCCGATAACGTCCTTCGCAGTGCTGCTCGCCGGTCGCTTATGAAGTAAGCATGAGATTGTTCGATTTTTATTTATTTGCAAACGAATGGGGACTGGACCTGCTGTTCGACTGGAACTTGACATCCGCCGAACGTTCCTGGATCGCCTGCGGGGTCGGCGTCATTCTCACGCTGCTGTTACCACTGCTGCTTAGAGGTCTTAGCCGCTGGTACGCAGCTTGGATTTTGACTGTCTCGGGCTGCGAGTCCGTACACCGATCTGGACCGGAAGGAACTTATGGGAATGGAAGGTTTGTTAGAGCCATGGAAAACAAAGAGGCAAGAACTTTCCATTCTGAACACGGCGTTCCGCCTATTAGCTAATGGTCAGTTAGTAGATGGACATGGTTACACCATCGCCAATAAGAAGAAAACCGGTTACTTGATAATCGGCTTTCTTTTTTATATATGTTGGAAAGTTGTCAGTGCATGATACACCAGTTATTTATTCATCTTCTCCTGCCTGATCCAATGGAGTGACGCTTGATGCTTTACGGCTCGCAACAAGGCTTTTATTCTCGAAGCGAGTGGAAAGGACGACAAGGGTCGTTGAAAATCCAAATGCGTGGCAAACTTCTAAGAAGCTTTCTAACGACTCACCGGTTTCTGTTACAACTTTGAATAAATAATTATACTCTCCACTGGTTCTGTAGAAATCTACGATTTCAGGAGCAGCTTCGCTGAAAGCTTCGAATTCTTTGCACTTATTGGATTTGAACAGTACAAACGCGGTTGTATACTTGCCAAGCTTGGACGGAGAAATCTCTGCACGATAACCCGTTATGACCTCTCGTTCCTCCAATCTCCGAAGTCGTTCCGTTACAGCCGGTTGCGACATCGCAATCATGCGACTCATCTCAGATACCGTAATTCTGGCGTTATCATGAAGAATGGACAGTATTTTTCCATCGATGTGGTCCAAAAACAGATCACCTCATTTTTATAAAGTTTAAATGGGAAACGACGATAAAATTAAGTTTTTAAGCCCCAAATGCCGTCATTTTCTTATTTAAATTGTAGTGCAGTTTCCATAAAATGCAACTATAAAGGAAAAAGGGAGACTGAGCATAATGAAGACAAAGGAAACGGGAAGAGTTGAGGAGCTAAACTATTTTACGACAGGAGATGGCGTTCGGATTGCTTACCGGTTCGATGGATTGGTCGACAAGCCCGTACTCGTGCTTGCGAACTCTATCGCGACATCAATGAACATGTGGGAGGGACAAATCCCTGAGCTTTCCAAGCATTTCCGCGTTCTTCGCTACGATTATCGGGGGCATGGCGACTCGGAAACGCCAGACGGCCCTTATTCGATTGATAGATTGGGAAGAGATGTCACCGAACTGCTCGACGCGCTTCACATCGACCGTGTGCATTTCCTCGGTCTGTCGCTCGGCGGCGTCATTGCCCAATGGGTAGGTATTTACGCACCGGAGCGGATTGACCGGCTCATTCTGAGCAATACGTCTTCTTATTTGGGGCCAGCCGAGCAATGGCAAGGTTTAATAACCTCCGTGCTGGAGCCTGGGAAGCTGCCCGAATTCGCAGATAGGTTCATTCAGAACTGGTTTCCTTCGCACATGCTGGAGTCAGAAACCCCGCAAGTCGCCTCCTTCCGCGAGATGGTGCTGGCTACCCGTCCGCAAGGAATTGCTGGAAGCTGGGCTGCGATCCGTGATATGGATATGCGACGGACTGCCGCGTTAATCAAAAACCCGACTTTGGTTATTGGGGGCCAATATGATACGGTGACGCTTCCCGCACACAGTGAATGGATTGCCGAGACAGTGCCGAACGCCAAGCTGCTCCTATTGCCCGTAGTTCACTTATCTAATGTGGAGGATCAAGCCGGATTTCTGAGTGCTGTGCTCGAATTTTTACAGTGAAATAAAGTTGATTCCAGAAGGGTTCTGAAGCACCTGTCGGTTTATCTGACAGGTGTTACTTTGTGCATGGATCATACGAAATGTTTGACAAGTAAACTTGGCAACTCTATACTGAATCTATGCCAATAAAACTTGGCAAATATCTAAGGAGGGATCCTCATTAATAAAGATGAAATTTTGTCTAAAAGCAGAAAAGAAAACAAGAATAAGGATTTATACCAAATAGAAGTTCAGATCAAAGCGGGCAATATCGGTTCTCTTGCGGCGACAATATTAGCTACTTTTTTATTTGTGACGCAAAGTGTGATTGGCGATGGTTTTGATTTTGGCTTATACGCCGTCATATTTTCGGTATCCGCGGCCGGCTTCATCTACAAAGCATTCCGGATGAAACGCAGACGCGATATTGCATTTTCAATTATTTATACTCTTGCGACGCTGATTTTATCGATTGTCCATATTTTAAAATTGATCACAACTTATGGAAGTATATAGGGTGAGCCGATGGAAGATGAATTGATCCTTAGAAACCATTTGAAAGAAGTACGGACTGAAAAACATTTATCACAAGCACAGCTTGCAAAGTTAGTCGGTGTCTCCCGGAATACGATTAGTTCCATTGAGACAGGACAATTTAATCCAACAGCAAAACTGGCCTTGATTCTATGTATTGCATTGGACAAGAAGTTCGAAGAACTCTTTTATTTTGATTGAATCTTGCTGTTATATTGCAGCGTTGGAGGTTGGCAGATGGATATTGGGAGCATATTGGAAGGCGTAAAGGAAGCGAATCTATTCATTCAATTAGGAGTTGTGTTTCTGGTCTCGCTCGTGCCTTTCCTGGAAGGCTATGTTGCGGCCTCAGTGGGGATTGTTATTGGCTTTTCGGCCATTCCGACGATCATAGCTGCTTCGCTTGGGAACTGGCTGTCCGTTATGGCGATTGTTGTGCTGTACGAAAAGCTGAGTCAACGCCGAAAAGCTAAACAGAAGGACGGGGGTTCCGGCAAGAGAATGGAAGCCGCTCGCAAGCTGTTTAATAAATACGGGGTGCCTGGTGTCGCATTGATTGGGCCTATCGTGTTCGGTCATCATATTGGGGCGTTTATTTCGCTCGTATCGGGAGCATCCAGACGTTATGTGACACTATGGATGACGGTCGGCGTTCTGGTCTGGACAATCGGAGCGGGTGTTCTGGCAGCTGTAGGTGTTGATCTTGTAAGCCGTTTGCGTTAGATTTGCTGTTACCTCTTAGGCAAGAAAACGATAGGAGGCCTATACTGTGTAGATACAGGACTTATGGTATTAGTTGATTCGAATGCTAAACCATTATTGAAAAAGATGATAATTAGGGACTGGCAAACATGATATTTCTGTGCATCAATTGCAAGGATTCCTTTCCAAAAGTCCCTTATAATAACTTTTGAAAGGATGATCGATATGGATTGGTTGGAACGCATGAATAGTGCCATGGACTACGTAGAAACACATCTTACGGAAACGATCGACTACGACCAAGTGGCTCAAATCGCTTGCTGCTCAACCTATCATTTTCAACGCATGTTTCCATTCATCACCGATGTTCCGTTGTCGGAATATATTCGGCGCAGGCGACTAACGCTTGCCGCATTTGAACTGCAAAATAGTGGCGTGAAGGTTATTGATGTGGCATACAAGTACGGTTATGAATCGCCTGAGGCGTTTTCCAGAGCGTTCAAAAAATTGCATGGTGTGATGCCAATGTCTGCGCGCGACAAAGGTGTCTCACTCAAGGCTTATCCTCGATTATCCTTTCAGATTTCGATTCGAGGAGCTGTGGAGATGAATTACAAAATCGAAGAAAAGCAAGGCTTTGACATGTTTGGTGTTTCAACTAAGATCAAAGCCGGTGGCGAAAATCCGTATATTGAAATACCGGAATTTTGGAAGAGGAGCATTGCCGACGGAACCGTCGACCGAATCCGTGCTGCAGCAGGCTTGGGGACAGATGGCGAGATTCATTCGGTTTTTTACAATAACAATGGCGAGAAGTTTTCCTACATGATTAGTTATTTCATGCCACAGAGCGGCTTGCCGCAAGGATTTGAACAGGTGCAGATTCCTCCGCAAACTTATGCGATATTTACAACTGGCGTAAACCCGCAAAACGATATCCATGCTTTGTGGAGACGAATTTCGTCGGAATGGTTTCCAACCAGTGACTATGAATACGCCAAAGGACCTGAGTTCGAGATGAGCTATGACAGAAGCGGCGGCATGTATGAGATGTAAATTTGGATTCCTGTCGTTAAAAAAACAGCATCATAAGCGTTGACGGTACTATGAGGGATTTAACGTAGCTTTGTGTTAGGGACGAGCAGCATCGGTATACAAAACAACCCAAATCAAATGATTTGAGGTTGTTTTGTGTTCGTAATCAATTCTGGCTTTGACTAGTGTCTGGACAAGCATTTTTATGTTAATAATATAATCATTTACTTATATAATTATATGCGTATATAATAATACCAAGAAGTAATCAGAAAGGAGGAGAATCCGCATGAAAGGGATCGATACATTAGCGGAGCAATTAAAGCTGCTGGGGGATAAGACAAGACTTACGATTGTAGCCATGCTGAAAGAACGCGCACTATGTGTGTGTGACATTGTGGAACTCCTTGAAACATCGCAGCCCAATGCCAGCCAGCATTTGCGGAAATTAAAAGCCGCAGGGCTCGTCAGCGAATCCAGAAAGGGCCAGTGGATTTATTATTCACTACACATCGAAGACAAGCCCGAGGTTCAGGCCATTGTGAATTTGCTGCCATCTCTAAAGGAGAAAGTGGATCAATTAAAAAATGTGTGTGATTAATACGGGGGATCTTCCATGGTAATCATAGCTGTTCTTGTTTTCTTGCTTACGTTAACATTCGTAATCTGGCAGCCGAAGGGATTAAGCATCGGATGGTCCGCAACTGCAGGCGCTATGCTTGCCTTGCTCTTGGGCGTTGTGAGCTTAGCCGATGTAGGAACGGTGACGGGAATTGTATGGAACGCTACTCTAGCTTTTGTCGCGATTATATTCATCTCATTAGTGCTTGATAGCATCGGATTTTTTGAGTGGTCAGCCCTGCATATGGCGCGTCTGGCACGCGGGAACGGATTGCTCATGTTTTTGTATATTATTTTGCTGGGATCTGCGGTTGCTGCACTATTTGCCAATGATGGAGCAGCTTTAATCATAACGCCAATTGTGCTTGCAATGGTTCGGGCGCTGCAGTTCGAGCAGAAGATGATTCTACCTTTCATTATGGCAAGTGGCTTTATTGCCGATACGGCTTCATTGCCGCTTGTAGTGAGCAATCTGGTGAATATTGTGTCCGCTGATTATTTCAATATCGGGTTTGCGGAATATGCCAGTCGCATGCTTGTACCGAACTTTTTCTCCATCGCGGCAAGTATAGTCGTGTTATATCTGTTCTTTAACAAACGTATCCCAAGAAACTACGACTTAACACAGCTGAAACGGCCAAGTGAAGCCATCAAGGATATCAGGCTCTTCAGTTTGTCTTGGTTCATTTTAGGTGCTCTATTAATCGGATATTTCGTCAGCGAATGGTTTGGGATACCGGTATCCATCATTGCCGGCCTTGCTGCGATTGCTTTCTTATATGCCGCAAGAAAAAGCCCTGTGATACGGACATGGCAGTTAGTGAAGGATGCGCCATGGGCTGTCGTTTTTTTCTCGATTGGCATGTATGTCGTTGTGTACGGACTCCGGAATGCGGGTCTTACGGATGCGCTTGGCGACGTCATCCAATGGGTTGCGGACAAAGGAATGTTCGCCGCTACGGTAGGGATGGGGTTTATCGCCGCCATTTTGTCATCTGTAATGAATAATATGCCGACCGTTATGATTGACGCTCTCGCTATTCAAGGTACGCAAACGGATGGATTTATTCGAGAAGCCCTGATTTATGCCAATGTGATCGGGTCTGATTTAGGTCCGAAAATTACACCAATTGGTTCATTAGCAACATTATTGTGGCTTCATGTGCTGTCCACAAAAAACGTCAAGATCAGTTGGGGGTACTACTTCAAAGTCGGGATGCTGCTGACTATACCTACGCTGTTCATAACGCTTGTCGGTCTATTTATGTGGCTCACAATACTCGAAACGTTCCAGATCAATCCCTGGCTAGGCAATGCCTGCGCAGTACTCTTGCTTTTGTTGATAGGACTGTTCGTTAAATCACGAATGAATCGGCGTCAACAACCTAGCCGTGATCAGGGCGGCACCAATTAAATAAAGGAGAGGGTATACGGATGGTTCAAAACAAACCGCTTGTCTATTTCTTATGTACCGGCAATTCATGCAGAAGCCAGATTGCGGATGGTTTTCTGAGTGCTTTGGGAGGGGATAAGTATGATGTGAAAAGCGCAGGGCTTGAAGCGCATGGACTTAATCCGCGGGCGATCAGCGTGATGAAGGAAGCTGGTATTGATATTAGCCGCAACAGCTCAGATGTGATAAATCCAGTTATTTTAAACCAAGCTGATTATATCATTACGCTATGTGGACATGCCGATGAACATTGCCCTGTGATTTCTAACCCTCACGTAACCAAATGGCATTGGGGATTTGATGATCCAGCCAAGGCCGACGGAACGGAAGAGGAAATTATGGATCAATTCCGCTCAGTCCGCGATGCAATCAAGCAGCGAATCGAGCAGTTTCTTGAAGAAGGAAAGTAACAAATTACAGGGAACAGTTCAATCTACAATCATTTCGATCTGATCCAAAATAATGAGGCCTCAAGTTAATGAGTGCCTCGTTTTGCTTTGGCATCGTTTGATAATAACGTAAGCAACGGTTATAAAACAATTTGATTCCGATACGGGAACTGGTGCGTCGTTGATGATTGCCTTAGATGCTTGATTACTTGTGTTCCGCTTTCCTTTCAATTATTATTTGCAATATGCAAATTTATAATGTATAACTAAATACATGAGGTGAAGCCAATGGAAAATGTTCGGGGTCTTTTTCAAATTATGACACGCCGGTTTGGGTTTCTTAATAAAAACTGTTGTACAGCTGGGGGATTCGAGATTTCGCTGGTTCAAAGCCATATTCTTTATGAAATTGACAGACAAACTAAACCATCCATACAGCAAGTGTCAGAGTCGCTAGGTACGGATGTTACCACTTTTAGCCGGCAGATACAGGCCCTTATAAAAATGAATTTAGTCAAGAAGGTTCCTGATCCTGAAGACCGGAGAGTACAAGTGCTTTCACTCACGACAGAAGGGAAGTACGTGGCTGCAACAATCGATCATCAAATGAACGAATACCTGGATGAAGTGTTCTCTCATATGAATGACTTTGAGAAAGAAACCGTCCTGCGATCGATCAAGCTATTAAATGGAGCCATGGCTAAATCCAGCATGTGTTGTATCACCCCTCTCGGGTGATTTTCTTTCGACAGATACTTGCAAATTGCAAATAATAAACGAAAAGGAGGTGAGAATACATAAACCAAAAAGCTTGATGAATGACGCTTGAGTAATATCTAAATAATTGGAGGTTATCCCTATGAGTCAATGTTGTTCAAAACCGGTTCCGGTTCAGCTTACGATGAAAGCTTCTACTCCTGTGTTAACTAATCATGATCTGCCAGTAGCGATAATCGGCGGGGGCCCGGTAGGCTTGGCCGCTGCTGCCCATCTTGTCACGAAGGGAGAGTCCTTTATTCTCTTTGAAGCCGCTGCGCATATTGCAGGAAATGTGGGCAATTGGGGACATGTACGCGTGTTTACTCCGTGGCCATTTATTACAGATAAAGCGGCTAGGCAATTGCTGGAGGCATCAGAATGGAAGTTGCCCGATGAGGAAGCATTTCCAACAGGCAAGGATTTGATCGACGAGTATATGGCGCCGCTGGCACAGCTTCCTGCGATCAAGCCCTTTGTCCATTATGATGCCAAAGTCGTTGCCGTGAGTCGCAAAGGTTTGAGCAAAGCGAAAACAGCCGGTCGCGATAAGCTGCCCTTTGTCTTGCATGTTCAACACGAAAATCAAACGATCAAGTATGAAGCCAAGGCGGTCATAGACGCCTCAGGAACATGGTCGAATCCGAATCCTGTTGCTTCGGATGGGGTCTGGACAAGGGAGGAGCAGGCATTAGGCAGTCAGATTACGTACGGCATTCCAGATCTATTAGGCAAGGAACAGAAACGATATGCGGCCAAGAATGTGCTTGTAGTCGGAAGCGGCCATTCCGCCATTCATGCGTTGCTGGACTTGGAGCGTCTGCAGGAGCAGCATCCGCAAACAACGATAACTTGGATCATCCGAAAGTCTAACGTGCAAGAGGTTTTTGGTGGTCAGGAACAAGATGCTCTTCGTGAGCGAGGTTTGCTCGGAGTGCGGCTTCAGAAGCTGGTCGAATCGGGAAAGATCACGGTATACACTTCTTTTCTAATTAACGGTTTGGAGAAGGATGGAGCCAGGATTAATGTTCTCGGTAACGTGAATGGGGAACCGGTGAGCATTAATGGAATGGATGAAGTCATCAGCAATACGGGATCACGCCCGGATATCTCTTTCCTTAGAGAAGTCAGGATGGACATGGATACAGACATCGAGAGCGTAACTGCGCTCGCGCCATTAATTGATCCTAACATTCATAGCTGCGGTACCGTAAGACCACATGGTGAAAAAGAACTGCGGCAACCGGACCATAACTTTTATATCGTCGGATCGAAGAGTTACGGACGCGCGCCAACGTTCTTAATGGCTACCGGCTATGAGCAAGTCAGATCCATTGTTGCAGCAATTACGGGGGATTGGGAAGCGGCTGTGAAAGTAGAGCTGGATTTACCGGAGACGGGTGTGTGCAGCGTCAATCGTTCCGTTCAATATGGCAACAGCCTTGATAGCGGCCGAACTATAGCATCAAGTGCAAACAAGACTTCCTGTTGCGACTAAGAAATCCATATGCTTAACTAGGAAGCGGTAAGTTAAAGTTGAAGTGAAGGGCGATAAATAAGCACTGAAGACAGCTGAGCATCATCTCAGCTGCTTCTGTGTTTAGGTACCAAGGAAAAAAGTAAAAATTTTATTCATATTCCAGTTCTAGTCCTCAACAACAATACCGGCTGCCTTCAAATGTCCGTAAGCGACAAGACTGCTAAATTGAGCTGAAACTTCATCTGCTGGCAGGGGCTTATTGTTCTTGATCCACCAAAGGACAATCCCCATGAAAGATGATACCAGATATTCAAGCAGCAATTCCTTGGTTATTGCGGAGTTTTTCCGAGCAGGCTTCCACTCCTCATTTAATTTATCTTTAATGATATTCTCCATCTTCATTTGAAAAGGATAGATTCTATTCTCCTCCGTTAACATCGAATGGTAAAACTTCATGTTCAGTGAGATATGCTCCAGTACAGTCTGCATAACGGTCTCAAGTACAGAAATACTGAACGGATTCATACTAATGGGGCAAAGAACGACTGCATTCTTCAGATCGCTCAACAATTCATTTATATAGGTATCCAATAAATCGGGTTTGCTTTGGTAGTGAAGATAAAAGGTGTTTCGATTGATCACAGCCCGGTCGGCAATATCCTGGATGGTTATCGCTTCATAACCTTTTTCCTGGAGCAGCTCATAGAACGCCTTGCGAATAGATTGTTTGGTGCGCAATATTCTGAGGTCGGTTTTCTTAATTTTGTTCATGTTATGGTTCTCCCCACACTTATTTATCGTCGTTAAACGACAAAGTTTAATTAGTTGTCTGTTATGTTTCGTAAAGCAACATATTGAATATTGAGCATGATAGTTGCCTCTATTATAATGAGCGAAAGATAAATAAACAACAATGTGTTCATTATTTATCGAATGACTATAAACTCCAAGGAGGAACATTCTATGACTATTCAACATCAAAATGAGCTAGTGCGTAAGGCAATTGCTGTGCTTGAAAGCTTCGAAAGCGGAAGCCCAGAAGCAATTACGGCTTACGTTCATCCAGATTGTTATATTCAACACAACCAGGCCTTGTCCGATGGGCGAGAGGCTATGCTTGGCGCACTTGATCATTTGCAGAAAATCGGTACAAAGGTAAGTGTTAAGCGCGCTTTGGTTGATGGTGATTATGTTGTTCTTCATTCCGTGTATCAGTTTTTTGGCCCGAAAATTATCATTGATATTTTCCGTTTTGAGCATGGGCTGATTGTCGAACACTGGGACAATATGCAAGAGATGGTGGAGAGGACACCAAGCCATCATACGATGATTGACGGGGCGGTTACGATCAAGGATATCGACAAGACAGATGTGAATAAAGCATTGGTCACGAGCTATATGGAAAATATTTTGCTGGGGAAAAATCCTGATCTGCTTTCTTCCTACTTTGATGGCGATCGCTATATTCAGCATAGTCCGCATATCGCAGACGGCCTCTCAGGTGTTCATGCCGCATTGCAATCGTTGAAGGAGAGGAATATAGAATTTCAGTATAATCGAATCCATCAGGTGCTTGGGCAAGGAGATTTTGTGCTTGCGGTGAGTGAAGGGACCTTCGACGGCCAGCCTACCGCCTTCTATGATTTGTTCCGAGTGGAGAATGGAAAGATTGCGGAGCATTGGGATGTGATAGAAGCCATATTGCCGGTTGAAAAACGGAAAAATGCGAATTCCAGATTTTGAAGCTGGAGTAGCTGCACCACAAGAGAGACATCGCCGATAACGGTGATGTCTCTTCCTATTTTTTTCATAAATCAAGAAAATATTTTCCTATAATTTAGGAGGAGTTATCGTTATTTTGGCGAAATTATTAATTGTATTAATAAGTATGAAAATATAGATAGAATGGAGAACAAGATGAAGAAAACAATCACCTTATTATGTATGCTCTCATTGCTACTATTGTCTAGCTGCACAACCAACGATTCTAATAAGGTTATAGAAAATTTGAACGTTCCTAAGCCAATGGTGGTCGAATTTACTCATCAAGATCGAAAATTTGAAATCATACCGCTGTATAAAGAAGTACTTCATTACACGGCTTCCATTAAGGAAGATCCTTCTCTAGACAATAAAGAGGAGCATTACAATAAAGTGTTCACCCCTTTCTATAATTTGACAAAGAAGAGGAACTTGGGTTTGTCCAAAGATATGGATTCTTATTTTACGCCGACCCTTCTGGAGCAACAATTGGAAGACAACACGATAGAATTGCTTCACAATCAGGACAACATAAATTCTTTAATTAAGGAAGCGATTATATCCTCTTTAGAACTGCTTAAAGGGGGAAATAAAACAATCTTTGTTATGCCGCTTAACCCGGATAACACAACTCATGTTCAAGAGATGGGGGGTGTAACAGGTGCTGCGCTGAATCAGAATGTCATTTTATTGCATGTTGATCCTGCATTTTCAGAAGCGTTGCTAAAATATACAGTTGCACGTGAATATAATCTTACCGTCGCTTTGGAAAGCCTCGGTGCGCGCGATTATACATTAGTGAATTCCGTCATTCTTGAGGGGAAAGCAGATACTTTTGCCTCATTGATTTACCCGGATCAGACAGTTCCATGGACCGAAGCTTTATCCGCTGACTCGGAACAGATTGTCTTGGATGTGATTAGAACATCTATGAAATTGGAAGATTTCACATCGGTATACCAGGAATTGCATCAGGGGAATTATAACAAGGGGATCCCTATGTGGTCGAGTTATAAGTTAGGCTTTACCATCATGGAAAGCTATTTACAAAATAATCCTGAAGTAACGGTTAATAAATGGACGCGATTTAAAGCGGAAGATATTGTTAAGGGCAGTGACTACCAAGATTTATTGCGGTAACTCTTAACCTTTGGAGAAGCTTGAACGGTGGGCCAAATCAAGTGAATACGCCTTGCTGAAAGCCTTTGATTTGCTTTAATCGCAAGTCTGAAAACTTATAATTAATTATGTTAAATATATTGAAAAGCGTGGTCTCCTATGGACTGCGCTTTTTTTGCTGGAGCTTGGCTAATATCGAGTGGATGTTAATTATTTGATCTCATTCATTTTTACGACGCAGCTATTTAGATTTTAGGTTGACGGCGAGTTATTCAAATGAGACTATTTGTCTCAAGCAGTTATGTTATACGAATCAAACGCATCAACAGAATCTAACAACTACATCTATGCGATTAGGAGAGCGATGAGTTTCATGCATATAAGGGAGTTTTGCAACGGAATCAAGTTAGGGGAGGCAGCAAGCCGGATCGTTGCTGATTATCGTATGAGTGAGCGTGAATATACGGAGTTAGTACGACATTTTCAGACGAATCGGTATGCGTTCTTCCAGCATGTCACGGGTGTTGCTGGTTACAGGCAACAGCTGCTTTATCTATTTGTTAGACTTGCCATCGATGCTTATGAGGAGTATCGAGTGCGGGGAATCGCAGATAGCGTATATTTCGATACTTTTTCAGATATACGGATTTGGAGCGAGGTGTGCTACCGGGGTTATGGTGAGTATGGCATTGAGGAGTACAACTGGCTGCAGGAGCATGTCCGGCTTCGTCTGTTTCGGCTGGGTCGATTGCAATTTCAGCCCATTGCTATTGAAGGCGATCTGAAGGCTGGAGGCCTGACAGTGGAGAAGAATCAGCTCGTGCTGAATGTCCACATTCCAGAAGGGGACCCGTTAGCTCCGCAAGAAGTTGTTCATTCCTTTTCGTTAGCCCGTGATTTCTTCAGAGGCATCCCGTCCGTTTTTGTTTGCCAATCTTGGCTGCTGTACCCCGGTCTTGATCAAATCCTGAAGGCCGATTCGAACATTCTGCAGTTTCAGCGGCTGTTCCAAATTTACGAGATCGATGAGGCTTCTAAGGAAGCCGAGCAACGAATCTTCAATCGAGTCGCAGCAGATCCATCCGAATATGGCGAGGAAACGAGCTTGCAGCGTGCTGCAAAAGCGTACTTACAAGCAGGTGGCAGGCTTGGCAGGGGCAGCGGCATCTATGTACCAGTTTGATTAGAGTGGAGTATTAAGGATGTGGGTATCGTATCATGAGCAAAAAAAAGAAATCGATTATGATGTGGACTAGTCTTCTTATACTGTTGTCGGCAGGTGCCATTTACTTCATGACGGGGATAGATGCTAATGACGCAATAGATTCTGTCACGGAACAATCAGAAGCGGTGAGTGAGACGCTGGCAATGGATTATTATGTCTCACCGCAAGGTAAAGACACCAATTCGGGAACTAGGAATGCGCCGCTCGCGAGCATCCAAAAAGCAATTGAATTAGTGAAGCCAGGCTTCTCTGTTATCCTTCTTGAAGGTGTATATCACCAAACAGTAAGCATCGAAAAATCCGGATCGCCAGAAGAGGGGTACATATCTCTGTGCAACGAAAAGGGACATACGGTCATAATGGATGGCAAAGGCGTACAGCAAATAGATGATGGAGCAATTAGCATCAACAATGCCAGCTTTATACGTGTGTCAGGACTTGAAATACGCAACTACGATACAAGCTCCGCAGATGTCACACCTATCGGCATACATGTGAGCGGAAGCGGCAGAAATATTGAGATTACAGGCAATCGCATTCACGATATGGGGACCACTGCGGGGCAGAAAGCAGGCGGCGGCAATGCACACGGCATTGCCGTATACGGCAACTCGGAAGCCCCGCTAAATCAGATTGCCATTACCCAAAATGAGTTGTACAACCTGAAGCTGGGAGCCAGCGAAGCGATGGCGATCAATGGCAATGTAGACGGCTTTCGGGTAGAGCAGAACATCGTGCATGATAACGACAATATCGGCATTGATATTATCGGGTTCGAAGGTACCGCACCGAACCCTGCCCAGGATCAGGCACGGAACGGTGTGATTCAAGAAAATCAGGTGTACCATATCTCTTCATATGGCAATCCCGCCTATGGCAACGAATACTCAGCCGCTGGCATCTATGTGGACGGTGGCAAAGATATCAAGATTATCGACAACGACATACACGACAATGATTTCGGGATTGAACTGGCAAGTGAGCATGCCGGAGGCGCGACTTCGAATGTTGAGGTGTCACTTAATCGGATTTATAACAATAGTGCTGCAGGTATTACGCTTGGCGGCTATGACGAAGATCGAGGACGAACGGAAAATTGTATCATTAAAGAAAATACGTTAACGGAAAACAACGCCAAGCGACTTGGCTATGGTGAAATCAATTTGGCCTTTGACACAAGGAACAATGAACTCAGCAACAACAACATCCAAGCGAATGAGGATGGTCGAATGATCACAAACGAGTTCACCCAAAACGAAGGGAATATCGTTGACTTTAATCACTATAGCACCAAAGCTCAGGCGTATTGGATGTGGAAAGGCGAAGAATTTGATAATTTCCATGCTTATCAGTCACAGACAGGCAATGATAGGCATTCCGATTTGAGCTGAGAAGGATTTGGTGCTTGTCTCAGACGGGCACCTTGATTTTTCTCCCACTTGGGATCGAATGGATTCCCCAGCCCAATGTAACTTCTGAAGCTTAGCTCCGAGCACAATCGTTAAATATCGAGTTTCCTCGTACCGATCCATTTCACCATTTCAGGGTCTCGATGTGAAAAAAACAGACTCTGTTTCGTATCAAGCGCAGCAATAGACTTCATATCTTCATTGTCTAAGTCGAAATCGAAAATATTGAAGTTTTCGACAATCCTTTCTTTACGAACCGACTTTGGTATGACAACAACATCTCTATGTGTCAGCCAACGCAATACGACCTGAGCAACAGATTTTTTATATTTCTCAGCGATTGCAACCAGCACCTCGTTCTGAAACAAGTTATTTTTTCCTTCCGCAAACGGCGCCCAGGATTCGATTTGAACATTATTTTCTTTCATAAACGTTGAACTTTCCATCTGTTGGTGGAAGGGATGTGTTTCCACTTGGTTTACTGCTGGAACAACCTCATTATGAATGATCAAATCAATGAGTCTGTCCTCGTGAAAGTTGCTTACGCCAATTGCACGGATCTTTCCTTCACGATACAGCTCCTCCAGAGCACGCCAGGAGCCATGCACATCGCCATAAGGCTGATGAATCAAATACAAATCCAGATAGTCAAGCTGCAATCTTCTTAGCGATTGTTCAAATGCCTTCTTTGTTCGCTCATAACCCGTATCTTGAACCCATAGCTTTGTAGTAATAAATAACTCTTCACGTGATACGCTGCTCCGCTTTATCGCTCGCCCAACCGCTTCTTCGTTAAGATAAGATGCAGCAGTATCAATCAGGCGATAACCAGCCATAATAGCGTCATAAACGCTTTGTTCACATTCATTTGCATCCGGAATTTGAAATACGCCAAAACCTAGAATCGGCATCTCAACACCATTGTTCAACGTTACTTTTTGCATGATAGAATCCTCCTGTACACTAATGACTGCTGACCTCCTTATTATGCGCTTGTTGTTAAAGAGACAGTTATCCCATTTCTATCAATTGTTTGCCTAATCCTCTCACTGCTCTTATGTATCCAATGGATATGGGCTATAATCGAATTGTAAAAATGACGGGGTGGGAGGAACCAATGTCTGATAGGATCGAGAAGCTGCAGAATGAACTGTTCCAGATCATTGAGCGTTATTCAGAAGGTGACGGAGTACACTCCACGGCAATTCCATCTTTATTTTTCATTCGTGTCTCGAATGTTGACGTTCCAAGACATGGCGTTTACAAACCTTCTTTATGCATGGTCGTTCAAGGTGCAAAGGAAGTGTGGCTGGCACAGGAGCGTTTCAGATACAGCCCGGCGGATTATCTTGTGGCATCCGTTCACTTGCCGGTTTTAGCTCAAGTGACGGAAGCAACCCCTGACGCTCCATACCTGGGGTTCAAGCTTGAATTTACTCCTAGTCAAATCGTAGACACGATACATGAAGCAGGATATGGAGAGGATCTGAGCGGAACTCCTGAACGAGCTATGTTTGTCAGCCGGATGGAATCGTCTTTGTTGGATGCCGTCCTTAGATTAGCTCGTTTATTAGATCGTCCCAAGGATATTCCGGTGCTTGCTCCGTTATTTATGAAGGAGATACTTTACAGGGTGCTGGAAGGCGAGAATGGACATGTTTTAAAGCAAGTGGTTATGGAAGGAAGCTCGCTCCATCAAATGAAAGAAGTGATCGAGCACATTATAAAGCACTATGCTCGTTCTTTCCGGATTGAAGAACTAGCCGAAATAGCGAATATGAGTGTTTCGTCTTTTCACAGGCATTTTAAAGAGGTAACGGCGATGAGTCCGATTCAATTTCAAAAACAACTGAGGCTTCAGGAAGCGCGGCGATTGCTATTAACGGAATCAGCAGATGCCACTGATGTGGCATTTCGAGTAGGGTATGAAAGCCCGTCACAATTTAGCCGTGAGTATGCTCGAATGTTTGGCTCTCCTCCGAGACAAGATATTAAGCGGTTGAAAGCCTAAACTGCAATTCAGTAATTCACCAATAAAACAAGGGACAACTTATCGAGTTGTCCCTTTGTTTATCGCAGTCAATTGAACCCTATGAGCCTTCCATTCATCTATGCTGATGGAGCATTATAAGCTTCTCTCCAACAAAGTCCCAATTTGCTTGGCCATCACGCGAGGCGGATAGGGCATTCCCGATCGAATCCACCATTCAATGACTCCTACATAAGCGGTACCGGCATATTGGAGGATGACATCATCCATTAAGTCGGTATTTCTTCCGCTTTCCCGGTCGATCTCGCCTTTAAAGCCTCTCATAAATGAAGCAAGAAGCCGGGTTCTGAACGATGAAGGAACGCCTGTACTTGCCAACATCGTCGAAAAAAACAAATAGTTTTTCTCGAAATATTCAAAGTAAGGGACAAGGGCATCGACCCAATCCAGGTCGCATGCCCATTCATCCATCGCTCCTAGTTCATGGAGATGAGCTTCGATTAGCTGGTCCAATAAATCAAATTTGTCCTGATAGTGAAGATAGATGGTCCCGCGATTTACGTTGGCCCGGTCTGCGATATCTTGAATGGTTATGTGATCAAAACTTTTTTCAGTCATGAGTTCGACAACCGCATTTTTCAAAGACTCCTGGGTTTTAAGTATTCTCCGATCCATTTTAACCACAGTATCCCACCACACTTTTCGAATTAATTGACAATTTCCGCTGATCTGTTGATATCTCAACAGAATCCGTTTTTTTAACCATTGATTGTTTGCGCCTCTTTCCATAATAATAGACACATGTCGATTAATCAAATCTAGTTGATTAGCCGAAACCTATTCAGTTATGGAAAAGGAGTTTATGCCTATGTGCAAAACATACGCTTTACGTGTTCCAACGGCGAAAGCGCCTTTTGAAAAAACGACGATTGAAAGAAGAGCGCTACGTCCTGATGATGTCTTGATCGATATTAAGTTTAGCGGCATTTGCCATTCTGATATTCACAGTGCTCACGGGGACTGGGCGGGAGGAATATTCCCAATGGTGCCTGGTCATGAGATTACAGGGATTGTAACGGCAGTAGGAGAGAAGGTAACGAATTTTGTTATAGGCGATCGAGTTGGCGTAGGATGCTACGTGGACTCTTGCGGAGAATGCGAGTACTGCCTCCGTGGAGAAGAGCAGTATTGTACCAAAGGGCATGTAGCCACCTATAACTCATTGGATTATGACGGCAATCCTACTTATGGCGGTTACAGCCAAAAGATTGTCGTTACCGAAAGATTCGTGGTGCATATCCCGGCCGGCTTGGAGCTGGATGCAGCCAGCCCGCTTCTATGCGCGGGAATTACGACTTATTCTCCGCTCAAACGCTGGAATGCCGGTCCAGGAAAAAAGGTAGCCATTCTGGGAATGGGCGGTCTTGGTCATGTTGCGATCCAGTTTGCGCATGCGATGGGCGCGGAAGTTACCGTTTTAAGCCGGGCCAAAGATAAGGACCAAGAAGCACGGGCTTTTGGTGCGAATGATTACTTTTCAACGCTGGACCCAGAGACCTTTGACACGCTGGCAGGCCGATTCGACCTCATTCTGAACACGGTATCCGCTGCTATTGATGTTGACGCTTATTTATCGCTGCTTCGCGTAGATGGTACGCTCGTTAATGTGGGCGCACCGGCTGAACCGAGTCAATACCAGGTGTTCTCTCTTATCATGAGTCGCCGCAGCATTGCGGGCTCCTTGGTCGGCGGACTTCCGGAAACGCAAGAAATGCTGCATTTTGCGGCCAGCCATGGGATAACTCCTCAAATTGAAGTCATTCGTGCCGAGCAAGTGGATGAAGCTTATGAGCGAATCCTGCGCAGTGACGTGCGGTATCGATTTGTGATCGATATATCCACTCTGTAAATATGAACAATAAAATCAAAAATCTATCGCTTCGACTGGCATTGATTCTGGCTGCATTTTCCGCGCTTGGTCCCTTTACGGTTGATATGTATCTTGCGTCGCTGCCGCAAATGATGGATGCTTTCGAAACGAACGCATCCCTGATCCAAGCAAGCTTAACCGCTAGCCTGTTAGGATTAGGCTTGGGCCAGCTAGTTATGGGACCATTAAGCGACAGTTACGGCAGACGGAAGCCATTGCTGATCGCTATGATTTTTTACATCGTTTCATCGTTGGCTTGTAGTTTCGCGCCCAATATTGAAGTCTTTATCTTTTTGCGTTTCATTCAAGGGGCTGCCGCCTCGGCTGGACTTGTCATATCCCGAGCGATTGCTCGGGATCGATATAGCGGAGTCGAACTGACGAAATTTATCTCCCTGCTTACTTTAATCAGCAATGTTGCACCTTTAATTTCCCCTAATGCAGGAAGTGCTGTTACATCATTTAGCACATGGACCAGCGTGTTTATCGTTCTGGGCGTGTTTGGAATCCTATTAACAGGGCTCACAGCATGGGGCATGAAGGAGAGCTTGCCTGTACAGCATCGCGTCCCAAGCCATTTCATGACACTGATCAGGAACTATAAGCGACTGGTTTGTGATCGGATGTTCATGGGATATGCTCTCGTTAACGGTATCTTATTCGCTGGTGTATTTGCATTTGTTGCTGGAACTCCATTTATTTATCAAAATATATTCGAGGTATCACCGCATCAATTTTCACTCTTATTTGCTTTGAACGGCCTGGCTATTATGATTGGATCGCAAGTCGTTAAACGAGTGGCAGGAAAGCTGAAGGGAGGCAGTCTATTGCGAATGGGATTAACGTTATCCTTTATTTCCACAGCTGCTCTCCTCATTGTAGTATTATGGAAGGGATCCTTATGGATGATCTTTGGTTCTACTTTCATGTTTGCGGTATCTATTGGCATCGTGGGACCGGTTTCGGTTAGCATGGCGATGGAACAGCATGGAGGAATAGCAGGAAGCGCCTCTGCCGTACTCGGCAGCTTACAATATGCTTTAGGCGCAGTTACATCTCCGCTAGTAGGCATTGCAGGCGAGAATTCTGCCATCCCTTTTGGCATCGTTATTTTTACAACCAGTGTTCTGGCCATCCTTTCCTATCTTGTCTTCATCAGGAGAGCAAGGACAGAATACGCAACTTAATCGGAGGGATGAAACAATGGAAATTAAACGAGTGGGATCGCAACCTTCAGGTAAAGGAAATTCTGATTATTTTAGCGGCACTGTTCGAGTTGATCCGCTGATTGAGGCAGCCGATCCTGCTCGCGTAGCTGCGGCTAGCGTTACGTTCGAGCCAGGAGCACGGACCGCATGGCATACTCACCCTCTGGGCCAGACTTTAATTGTAACGGCAGGCAAAGGGCGGGTTCAACGCTGGGGAGGCCAGATCGAGGAAATCAGTCCAGGTGACGTAGTCTGGTTCCCGCCAGGCGAGAAGCATTGGCATGGAGCGTCGCCCACTACAGCTATGACTCATATCGCCATACAGGAACGACTTAACGGTCAGGCGGTAGAATGGCTGGAAAAAGTCAGCGACGAGCAATATTCCTCTTCCTAAAATCAAAAAAAATGCTGATCATCTATGATCGGCATTTTTTATTTGCTATTGAAGTCGTATCCAGCACAAGAAGTGATCTAAGCATTGTTTAAGGTTCTTGTAAGGTTGGCATAAAGAGGGTGTAAGCTGCGGGAACTACACTGAATTAGCTTACATCTTTGTCGGGAGGTTTACGTATGCAACAACCATCGATTATGCCAAATGAAAGAATCGGTTCGCTCGATATGATCCGCGGCCTGGCGCTGTTCGGGATTCTGCTGATTAATGTCGGCGGCTATCGCGTCATAACAGAAGGCATGGAGATGCCCGCAATCGCCGGGGCTGACGCCATCATCCAATCGCTTATTACCGTATTGGTGCAAAAAAAGTTCTTTTCCATCTTTTCGTTTCTATTCGGAGCTGGATTTTTCCTGTTTGCTTCGCGGGCTGAAAGCCGCGGCGACAAACCGCGACGGCGTTTTGCAAGAAGACTGACTGTTCTGCTGCTGATGGGCATTGTGCACATCTTTATATTTTGGGGCAGCATATTGCCGATGTACGCGATTGCCGGGTTTCTGCTGATCCCTTTTTACAGGGCTAGCTTGTCGACCATTACACGGTTCGGGGGCGTGCTGCTTGCGCTTCATCTTATGGCGAATTCATTCATGCTGTGGCTGCCGAACCCGGCGCCAGCGGTTGCCGGGACGGCCGGCTTTCTCGCAAATGATTCGGTTACGATCTTTCTGATGTTTCTATCGGGCTTCCTTGCCGCCAAAGCGGGATGGATCGGTCGAACGAGCGAGCATCTGCGCTCGATTCGGAAGCTGTTTTTCCTGCTGCTGCCGATTGCGGTCGGGCTCGCGGCGTGGACATGGGTGGCGTCCATCAACGATAACCCGCAGTTATCCTCCATTGTCGCTTTTGGAGCGGTTCCCTTAACTTATTTCTATCTTGCCGGATTGTTCTGGCTGCTGGAGAGTCGCTTAATCGCCGCTGTGCTTAGCCCGGTCGCCAAGGTGGGGCGTATGGCGCTTACCAATTATGTGGCTCAGAGCTTGATAGGGGTGGCCCTGCTGAATGCATTCGGCATCGAACTGCCGACTCCCGGGCAAATCGTATGGGTTGCGGCAGCTATTTATGCCATTCAAATGGCAATCAGCGTCGTATGGCTGCACTTTTTCCGAATGGGGCCGCTGGAGAAGCTGTGGAGAGCGCTGACCTACGGCAAGTCAGCCCGGAAGCGACAGAAGCGTTCAATTGCAAATGGCGCATAAAAGATGCCAATCTTAACCATATTGTTAAAATCAATCCGCAAAACAGGATAAGGTGATGGAATGTCTTTTTATACGCAGCCGCTGCTAGTGGCCGTTCTGTTCTCTATTTTTCTCGGGATGCTGCTGTTCGTGCCATGGCTCATTTACAGCTATCGAAAATACGGCTTCTTCAGCTCATGGGCTACCGTGGTCATGTTTTCGTTTATCTATTATATGATTTCAGCGTTGTTTCTCGTTTTGCTGCCGCTGCCCGCTTCTTACGACACTTGCGCGCAGCAAGCGCCGGGCACGGAATATTATTCCCTGATGCCGTTTACCTTTATGACGGATATGTTGAAAGACGGCACCGTCGTATGGTCGCAGCCGGGCACGTATCCGCAAATTCTTAAGCAAAAAGCGTTTTGGCAGGCCGCTTTTAACATGCTGCTGCTTGTGCCGTTCGGCGTCTATCTGCGCTACTTTTTCCGTGAGAAACGGCATTGGAGAAGAGCGTTTGGCCTTGGCTTTTTGCTATCGCTGTTTTACGAAGTGACGCAATTGACCGGAATTTACGGGTTATACAAATGCCCTTACCGCTTGTTTGATGTCGACGACCTGCTCTTGAACAGTACGGGTACATGGGTCGGTTATATGATGGCGCCGATTGTGCTGGCATTGTTCCCCTCCAGGGCGAGCTTGCAAGCGAAAAAGGAAAGCTTCGAGGAAAAAAGACATGCGGCTCCGGTGGCACAGTTGCTTGCACTGCTAGTCGATTATGCGATCATCCGGTTCAGCTATTCCTTGACTACGGGGATTGTGACCGCTAACGCTTTTGCCGAAGCGACGCATGTTACGATCGGATTTTTGGTCATGTTCGGGGTTGTGCCTTATGTCCTGAAAGGCAAGACACTGGGGAGCAGCCTTCTGCGGCTCCGTCTGACGGATCGCGAGGGACGGCCGCCGACGCTCAGGTCTCTTCTGAAGCGGACGCTCGCTCTATATGTGCCATGGCTGTTATCGGGAATGTTCGGGGCTTTGACCGATATGTCGTTGCCGTACGGTTCTCCCTTTTATGAATACGGCGTATGGCTGCAGATTGTATTGTTTTTGATAGCCACCATCATGTGGGCAGCGCTGTTTGTGCATGCGCTTATCGTTGTTTTGCATAGGGGAAAACGAAGCTTTTATTTTGACTATGTTGCCGATCTTCGCTGCGTCAAGCGTTAGAGTCGCACCGGTTGGCTGGTTTAAGAAGAAGGGAAGAGGAGAAGGATGAGAAGCTCAAATTTAGCATGGGTCGTTATCGCGATTATCGGGGGATGCGCGTTGCTGGGACTGATTACGCTGCAAACTCTCAATTTCAATCGGTTGGGAGCCGATGCTTATTATACGAAGATTGAAGGTGCGGGAGCGAAAGTGAACGAAGATATGCCGGATGACTATATCCGGTATGCCTATGAGCTTCCGTCGTACAAGGACGACGGGGAAGTGGCTAAGCTGCCCTTTACCGCAGCGAAGCAGCTTCGGGAAGGAGCATATCTTAAGCTGTACGTCAAGGAAGGGAAAGGCGTCACCTCTTATCAGGAAGTGAGTTTTGATGATATTCCCGAAGCCGCGCAAAAAAGGTTCGGATAGGCGAGCGGATTGCGTACTAGGTGGAAGAAACCTCTAAGTCGCTTGTGTTAAATGCTAATGTTGATTTGTGACCATAAGAAAACCGCCTTTGTGAAAAGGCGGTTAATTGAGCTATCGTCTCCCGTTAGCCTAATCACCTTAAGTGACAGGGTCATCTAACCGTCTGATAAACGAGACCTATAGCTCCAGAATCAAAGGTCTTATTTTCGATTAGCTTAAGATTGATCTTCTCCTCGAGACCTTGGAATAACGGTAATCCCTTACCGATCAGGACGGGAGAAACCGTAATTTTATACTCATCAATTAAATCAAGCTGCATAAGGTGGTGTGCGAACCTAGGACTGCCGAGGATGACCATATCCTTGCCTGGCTGCTGTTTGAGGTTATTGATCTCTTCCTTGATGTCTTCTTTCACGAGTCTGGAATTATTCCATTCGACTTTCTCCAGCGTCGTGGAAAAAACGATTTTGGCTGTCTTTTCAATCCACTCGGCATGATTCCGTTCGTGCTGCGAAGCTGATGGGTTCGAAGGCACAGATGGCCAGTAACTGTGCATCATCTGATAAGTCCCACGCCCCCAAATGACAGTGTCGGCAGTGCTCAGAATTTCTTTCGCATGTTTCTCCAAATCAGCATCGTAGGAAATCCAGCCAATGTCCATTTCACCATTCGGCCCTTCTACAAAACCGTCAAGCGATGCATGCAGAAATAGAACGAGTTTTCTCATTTCAGTTCTCCTTTGTTTATGAGGGATACCTTCATTATACATTTACTGCATTTTAGCATAATTCAAATTGGGTTGTTTCTTATGGATTGCTAATCCCAAACCTGCCCGTTAGCTTAATTAGAATAAATAGAACGTTCGTTCGTAATTATCAAATTTCAACAATAAGGTTTAACAAAGCTATAATAAAAGAAAGAAACGGTTGGGGGTTCGACACGATGACGCCAAATAGGAAGGTACTGATTATCGACGATGAGGAAGACCTTGTCAGACTGCTGGAAACGGTGCTGCATAAGGAAGGGATCGAGCAGATTGTGACGGCTGGAACAGCGCAGGAAGGATTAAGGCAGTTCCGACAGCATGCTCCCGATCTCGTGCTGCTCGATATTATGCTGCCGGACGGGGAAGGGTACGAGGTTTGCAGAGAGATACGAGCCGTTTCGCATATTCCGATTTTATTTTTGTCTGCCAAAACGGAAGAGATCGACAAGATATTGGGATTCGCGATTGGAGGCGATGATTATATATCGAAGCCGTTCAGCCCGAAGGAAGTGGCCTACCGAGTCAAGGCGCAGCTTCGCAGAGCCGCGTTCGGCAAGGAGGAGACGGCTGCCGGACATGTGCTGCGCGCAGGGCCGTTCCAGCTGGATGAGGACAGGGCGGAGCTTCTCAAAAACGGGAGGAGCATCGATCTAAAGCCGAAGGAGCTTGGACTGATGAAGCGATTCCTGCTTTATCCCAACAAGGTGATGAGTAAGGAGCAGCTATACGACACCGTTTGGGGGGAAGAATTTATGGGGATGGACAACACCGTTATGGTACATATTCGTCGCTTGCGGGAAAAAATCGAACAGAGGCCATCCGAACCGGATTATCTCTTAACTGTCAAAGGGCTGGGGTACAAGCTTGTTGTAAAGGATGAATAGCGATGAAATGGAAGCTGACGGGGAGATACCTGGCTTCGATCGTCCTCATTGTCAGTCTGGTTATTGTGCTGAACGGGCTGATGACGATTGGTTATATTGTGGTGAGAGCAGTGAACCAGATGCCCTTTTTTCCCGGCGAGGCAACTTCGCCAGAGTCGTTTACCCGCGAGTTTCAGCGGCATATGCAATTTTCCGGTTCGTCAGCGGGAATCACGGATGAGGGGCAGCGGCAATTGGAGGAGCAGAACGCCTGGATTCAGATTCTGGACGAAAGCGGACAGGTGTTGTATGAATACCGGCAGCCTATGCAGCTCCCGGACCGTTATACTCCAGCGGATATTGTACAGATGTACAAATATCAGGAAGTGAACAAGGATACGACCGTTTTCGTCGGGGAGGCAGGCTTTGAAGATCGCAGGCTCAGCTATTTGGTCGGCATCGAAAACCCGTATCTCGAACGGTATGTATTTTCATTTGATCACCGGAGTTTTCTGATGACGCTGCGCGCGGCGCTGATTGTATTTGCGGTTGATATTTTGATTGCGCTTATCGTCGGATACCTGTTCAGCACAAAGCTTACCCTGCCGCTTCAGACACTGATCGGCGGCATTCGCAGCCTCGCAAGTCAAGAGGCTTATCCGAAGATGGAGGAGCGAGGAATTTATCACGGCGTTTTTCAAAATATGAATCTGCTGTCTTCCCGTCTGAAGGAATCGGAGCGTGAGCGAATAAAACTGGATCGGATGAAAGAGGAGTGGATCGGCAATATTTCGCATGATTTGAAAACTCCGCTATCCTCGATCAAAGGATACGCCGAAATGATGAAGGACCCCGATTACCGTTTTACTTGGGAGGAAATTCGTGAATACGCCGCTATTATTGAAAAGAAGTCGGTGTACATTGAAGAAGTGATCGAGGATTTGAATCTATCGACACGGCTCAGAAATAAGGATTTTTCGCTTGATAGGAAACGGATAAATTTGACTGGCCTGCTCCGTGGTGTAGTCATTGATGTACTTAATGATCAGAGATATGCGGATCGGCATATTGAGTTTCAGACGGATCGGGAGGACATCATGCAGGAAGTAGACGGCATTTTGTTCCGCAGGGTCATTTTCAATTTGCTTTATAACGCCGTTGTCCATAATGACGAACATGTTCGGATTACGGTCAGCCTGGAAAGCGGAGAGCGGACGCGGATCATGATTCGCGATGACGGGAAGGGCATTCGCGAGGAGGAGTTGGAGCGTATCTTTGACCGCTACTACCGGGGGACCCATACGGGAGCAGCGCATCAAGGATCGGGCCTTGGCATGGCGATTGCCCGGGACATCGTTGAAGCGCATGGCGGTGACATCGCAGTATTGAGCGAAGTTGGCAAAGGATCAACGATTGTGATTGAGATTGACGCTTTGACGGAGGAGAACTGATGCCTTGAAAGCAATGGCTGAATCAATCTGGAAATATGGAGTAAGGGACTCTACTCTCATTGTCTAAAATATACAGCTTCGTTATACTAATTCCATTGGGTAGAAATTGGATGAAGCAGAGGAGAGGCGAACATGTCGAAATCATCGGAGTATTCGGAGTCAGGTTACCCGATCTATCGCTACAGCGATAGACAGCGGGAATGGCAACCAGCGGAATACGGGGAAGAAGAATGGGTGAGCAGAATTGAAGAACATGTGCAACGGCATATCGGGGAGATCAATTCCGTATTTCACGAAATCCTATCGGATGTTGTACATATTGACGTTCACATTATTCATCCGACTCCTGAGCGCAACTACTATACGTTGTTCACAACGGGCATGAGCTTTTTGCCTATGAATACGCCAGAAGATGCGGAAGGCTATGAATTTGCGGAATTGATGATCTGCCTGCCTCCGGATTGGCGATTCTCGCAAGAGGATTTAGAAAATCCGGATTACTATTGGCCTATTCGATGGCTGAAGATGCTGGCTAGATTTCCCCATGACTACGATACTTGGCTAGGCTGGGAGCATACGATACCTAACGGAGATCCGGCCGAACCGCTTTCACAGCAAACGAGCATGAGCGGAATCATTTTGTTGCCTCCTCTTGAAGTAGATGAAGATTTTATTTCGCTAGAAATGGAGGATGGGCGGACCGTGCATTTCTACGCTATCGTTCCACTGTACCCGGAAGAGATGGATCTTAAGCTAAAGCATGGCAGCGACCCGCTGCTGGATAAGTTCGAGGAATACGACGTTAACGAGATTCTAGATTTGAATCGTCGCAATACGTGCAAAGCTGACTAGAGGTTTTTGGAGGCATAACATTGGAGCAGGACTTAACTAAGTTTGTAAATTCATTAATTTTAAAACAAATTGATCTTCCTGTGATGTTGGAAAGTGGAAATCCTACTCTATTTGAATTATTTAATACATCATTTATAAAGAGAAAGATGAACAAACGCTTACTATTACCTAACTTTGAAAAAACAGATACAGTTGCAATATTGTCTGATTATGGAGGGGAATCTCCTAATAGTAAATATTACACATATACGTTTGCATTTGTAGACTACGATTATCTCGGTATCTTATATGAGAAAGAGATACTAAAATTACGCACTAAATATGGATTAAACCATCCTTATAAGGAAATCGCATTTAAAGACCTTCATTATGGTCCCATCAAAAGATCATTGAAAGAGTATCTAGAATTAATGAATTGGGCAGTCAATGGGCTCATTTTTACTTTGGTTGTAGAAAAGGATGTAATTTCTGTTTTTGGCCAAAACAATTTGGAGTCACTGAGGCAACTGGTTAATCATCTCGAGAAAGAAAACTTGGGGAAGTGGAAACCTGATACTGCCGAAAAGGTACAGAGAATTATTGGTACAATGGCTTATTTGACTAATTTAATGGTGCCGAATGGAAAAAAGATATTTTGGATGACTGATGAAGATAGCATTATGGCTAATGAAAAATTATCTAAAGCTACAGCGAGAATGTTTAAAAATGCAATACACTCCTTTAAGGGAGCAGAATATCCTGTAGTAGGCTATTCAAAACCGTTTCAAAAAGGGACAGATCCTCTTTTCTTAGATCTTTTAAGTCTTTCTGACTTAGTTGCTGGATCGATTGAGCATTATTATACAAGGAAAACAATTCTAGACAACCTAACAGTTAGCGAAGGAGCTAATGAGGTCTTAATGTGGCTTTCAAATCACGGGCTTGCGTTAAAAAAACAAACTTTTTTAATCACGTACAATGAGGGAGCATATAATGGTGGATTCATAGATTTTAGTTTAAATAATCCATTAGATAATGTTAGATATATTGATGTCACATTATAATAGCCCGACTCACTCCTAATAGTGAATCGGGCTTTTTCTCGTCGATTAGTAGATAGGGATTCGTGCATACTCACATGATACAAAGAGAATTCAAGCTATTTATCCTTAAATTCGAAGGTCAATACAGTTTCAAATACATTAGTTCGCTCCGCTTTCTCAACTAGTACAAAATCAGATTCTTTTTTGGACGAGCTTGTCCCTTTCTTGCCGATCGTGATAATCCCGATTCAAACCGTTTTGTTTAATGTAATCGAGAAATACTCTGAATTCCGAAAAAGTAAGTTTAAAGCTTTTGAATGGATACGGTTCTCCCGTCATAAACAGACTGACTTCAATGGGTTCCATAGGTATCATCTCCATTTTCTCGCTGGACCACACTAACTTGAGTTTAGACGTAACAAGTCTATAAAAAAATGTCGAAGATAATATGCGTACAGAACTGCTAACTTATTCACCTAAAAATGCAACTAGAAAAGCTTGGAAATCCAATCAGGAATCCAAGCTTTTTTCGTTTATTTCTTCAAATGGTACGGTACGGTCGTAATGATGATGTCCTTGCGGTAGAGCAGATGCGTCCGGATCATAAAGCTGCTTTGGTTATGAAGAAGATTATGCCAGCCCTTCTTTGGAATGAACTGAGGAATGACGACCGTTACCTGGTAATTCGACTCATCCGCTTTGCGTTTCACCATGTCGATGAATTTACTGAGCGGTTGGATGATGCTTCGGTATGGGGAGTGCAGCGTGACCAGGCGAACCTCCGGCTTCCACTGGCTCCATTTCTTCTCGAACTTTGATTCTTCTTCCCGGTCGAACGGGATGTAGACGGCGATGATTTGCTCGGCGCCGAGAGACTGCGCATAATTTAACGACTGCTCCACGACATGGGTGATGCCGGATACCGGCACGATGATGACGTTGCCTTTGATCGGAACCGCCGGCTCACATGTGGCAAGACGCAGTTGATCGCCGACCGCTTCGTAATGCTTTTTGATGCGGTGGAACAAATAAACGATGAGCGGCAAAAACACAAGTACCGGCCATACCTGCGCCAATTTGGTGATGAAGAACATCATCGTAACCGTGAAGCTGATAAGAGCTCCCGTCGAGTTGATGGTCAGCTTTGTGATCCAGCCTGCCGGCTTCTCGCGTATCCACTTCACCATCATGCCCGATTGGGACAATGTGAAGGGGATGAATACCCCAACAGCATAGAGCGGGATCAGATGCTCCGTCTTTCCTTGAAAAGCGATGATGAGCAGAATCGACAGCAATCCTAGAATTATAATGCCGTTCGAATAGCCGAGCCGGTCGCCGCGAACGGTGAACATTCTTGGAATGAACTTATCTTTCGCCAGGTTGACTGCAAGCTGCGGGAATGCCGAGTATCCCGTATTGGCGGCAAGTATCAGAATAAGAGCAGTAGTCCCCTGGACGAAAAAGTACATAATATGGCGTCCGAACGTTGTTTCGGCGATTTGCGAAACGACGGTGGCTTCCTCAAGCGGCTTGATGCCATACAAGTACGCGAGCACCACAATCCCCGAAAACAACAGAGCGAGCAATATTCCCATAGCAGACAATGTTTTGGCTGCATTGTTAGGGCCAGGGCTCTTGAAGTTCGGAATTGCATTAGAAATCGCCTCGACCCCGGTCAGTGCGGAGCTTCCGGAAGCGAATGCCTTAAGCAGTAAGAATAAGCTGATCCCTGCGATTGGCGTGCCGATTGGCGTATGCAGATCCGAAGCTACGCCGCCGACCATGATGCGGTATAAGCCGGCTCCGATCAAGATCAATAGGGACAAAACAAACAAGTATACCGGATAAGCCAGAATGGACGCTGATTCTGTCACGCCTCTCAAATTCAGCAGAGTAAGCAGAAGTACGAATACGACGGCAATTGGAACCGTGTATTCATGCAACGAAGGAAAGGCGGACGTAATGGCATCGGTACCGGCTGATACGCTGACGGCTACCGTCAGAATATAATCAACAAGTAGTGACCCGCCTGCCACCAGACCGGGGTATACGCCGAGATTATTTTTCGAAACGACATAAGCCCCGCCACCATGCGGATAAGCGAATATGATTTGACGGTACGACAAAATCAGGGCAGTCAGCAAGATTAACACGCCGATCCCGATGGGGATCGAATACCAGAATGCTGCGGCGCTAACCGTAATGAGAACCAATAATATTTGCTCAGGTCCGTATGCGACGGATGAGAGAGCGTCCGAGGATAAAATCGCGAGCGCTTTTTTCTTGTTCAATTTTTGCTCGCCCAGTTCGTTTGTCTTCAAAGGCTTGCCGATTAAAAAACGTTTAAAAGCTGCCATGTCGTCATCCACTCCATTTTATGAGGATTGCAGCTCAATTCCGAGTCAACGATAAACCTTAATCTCTTCATCGAATGGCAAAAAAACCGCAGGAAAGTAGGGACCTTCCCGCGGTTTCTAAAAAACGCGATGAGTTCCTCTTTCGAGACGCTTACGAGGTTAGCTGACGGATTCAGGTCTGAAAGTAACCTTACGCCGATTGAGACAATCAAGCGATTCACCCCTGGAACGGCAAGCCATTCCGATGGTTCCCCCGTTTCTGCTGCGCAGAATTAAGCGATCAAGGATTCATGTATTTGTGAGCTTACATTGATAAATCTTACTCCTCGATGAGCAGGCTGTAAACAAACAGGGGAGGAAGCTTAACGTGATTTTGAATAACATTCGTCTGAAAATCCGTACATATCGGCTCCAATCTTGACGCCGCGCATTTTTTCATCTTCTTGCTCCTGAATTCAGTAAAAGATTAGGTTTAAGGATCGCTTCATAATTCCCCCTTTTTAAAGGACTGCCATTGGCAGCCCAAGTTCGTCATGCACGGAATTGGCAAGCTCGCAATCTTCCGAAAAATAAATTCCCAAATGTTACTATTTATTGCTATAATTTATAAGAGTACAACAAAAGGGTTTTTTCACAAGTTTTTACATCTAAATGTCGGTAGCCCTTGCGTCTCAGAAGTAAATTCCGAAAGGAGAATGTAGATGGCAAAAACATTTCATTTCCAACTGGTGGAGGGCTATAAGGGCCAAGAACTCACCACTTGGGTGGGCACGGAAAAGGTGGTAACGAAGGCGCATACCGTACATACCCTTCGCACTGCCGCTTCGGGCAACGGGGCGCTTTCGCTGCTCTCGGAAACGAGCCGTAGCCTGTTCACACACTATGCAGAAATTCCAGAAGAGCTGCTTCCGACCGAGCATTTGACCCGTATTCGGGTCACATCGCCCGATCCCAACCCCGACATTTATCTACCTGCGCTACATCACGTGTCGATCCATATTCCCGAGCGGCATCGCAGAAAGTACTATGAGCGCAAAATGGCGCGGAACGGTATATACCACCATCCTAAGCTGAGCGCACTGGGCCTAACCAAATTGGCCAATAGCTTAAGCAATAGCGAGCTCATTCAAGCCTGTGTCGATGCCGAGCTGCTGCAGTCGCCAATAGATACTGCGATCTCGATTCTGTTCTCCAATCCGGAGCTTGCTTCCAACCGGCCGCATACGGCCGCCATTGTGACCAACGATCATATTTACCCTTCCGAAATCGTTAATCCGCAGCAATATAACCGGGTTCGAAATCTGGCAATCATCCTCAGCAAACAAGGCGAAGCCAGCTCGACGGGCGGATGGGCGACTATTACCGATTCCGTTGATAAGGACGGCAACCCGCTTTATTTTGAGTTCGATTTGGCTGATCGCAAAGTAGGCGACCGCGTTTTAGAGTACAAATGGTCGGAAATGACAACAGATGCGGCGACAGCGCCGAACGGCGGAGCGATGCAGACGGCGAGCAACGATACCGCGCTGCAAAACCAGACGTGGAGCGTAAACCAGGGCAAAACGGCGAGCGAGCATCAGGACAACAGCGGCTCCAGCAATGTCACCGTTCGCAGAGCGTACGCTACCGGTGTGGATGGCTTAGAGCCTGCCGCCCCTCAGTTCAAGTGGACGGTAAAGGAGCTTACGCCGAACCACGGGCTGGACGTGAATGCAGGCTCGCTGAAGTTCCATGCGGACGGCACGTTTTCCATCGATGTGAAAAATACGTATTTGCGATCGGTAGGCGCGTTTGCGCAGTTTTTTAACGAGAAAGGCGAGCAAATCAAAAATCCGGAGGGCTGGGAAGAGAAGCTACCGGAATTTATGAGAAGCTGGTTCGAGACGGATTACAAAAAATTTATTACGCCGGTCTCGGCGGTCAACTCGGTGATGGGCATACCGATGCCCACCGATCCCAAAACGCTGTCGTTCAAATTTCCAAGCGATGCGACGAGCCTTAAGCTGCAATTCGGCGGTCTGGGCACGTCTCAGTGGGATAAGGATATAGCACTGGTCGGGTCCCTGATGACGGGCATTATGCAGTACGGCATCCCGACCATCTTCCTCGTAGCGGGAGCGGCGATTACAAGCTCCAAATGGTTTAACGAATTCGTCGACGATTGGGATAACATTATCGCCGTATTGGGCGTTGCTTTCCCAATCGTCGGCGGAGGGGTGGCGACGGCATCTGCGCTTGGTCATACGAAGTGGGCGCTGTCCACCGTAGCCAATGCAGTTGCGGGCATGCTGGTGAAGAAGGGACTGGAGAAGCTCGCACTGAAAATAACGGGCGAAATTACAGCGGCTGCGCTTGCCACTAACATTCCGTTTGTCGGCTGGGCGCTTCGGGCGGCGAACATGGCGATTAATGTTGCGAGCATGGCTGTTACGACGGGCGAAATTATGTCCTCCCCATCGACGCTGGCGGCCACCGTGGCCCGTTCCATGGATCTGGAGTTTACGTTGAAGCCGGACCCTGAGCACGGCGAAGCAGGACATCCGGAGACGGCCGTCTGGCCAGCTGTGTCCCATCACTATCAAGTGACCGTCCAGTACCAGGGCGGAACGAACTTCGTGCTGAAGGGCAAAATGCCGGAGACGACGTCCAGCACGCCGCTTAAGCTTACGTTCGCGGATATTCCGGTCGGAGGCAAGCTGCAAATTATGGCGGGCATCTACTCCGAGAACGGCTGGCTGTGCGGCAAATATCAGGGCGAATGGCTGCCCGCTTTCCCGGACGACGGCTCACCCTCGCTGCGGCTTTCTGGCAGCATTACAGAAATTCTCGTTCCGCTCACGCAGGATACCCAATACAAATATAAGGAAAAAATCGTCTACGACGCTCCGAGTCAAAAGCATATCTGGCATGCGGGCGATTTGCCGACGGCGACGGTGGCGAGTCTCGATTGCAGCAGCGGAGGCAATCGGCTGTGCAAGCCGGTCGGCATGACGCTGAACGGGCAGGCGTACCAGGTCGGCTATGTATGGAGCGCCAGCAGTCAAAATTATTTGGCGCAAAACTTGTCCGTGCTGGCCGATCCGCAGTCACGCTTCAAGCTGTCCGAGACGGCGTTTGCCGTCCAGCCGGCTATCGCTTACGACCAGTTCGGTGTCGAGCCGAAGGAAGGACAGGATCGTGAGGTCAGCCTGAACAACTTTATTGTCGATACGCGCAATAACCAGTTTCACTTGCGCCGTGTCGATCTGATGGACGGCAAGCCGGGCTTCGGCTTGAACGGTCCGAATTTGAAAAGCTGGGGCAAATTCAATTTGTCCAATCTCGACGGAGTCGTTGTGCATCCGGAAGGTGCGGTAATTGCCGTCAGTTGGCGGGACAGCAAGATGGAAATTTTGCAAATTCCCGAGGCGCCGTCGGACGACAACAAGGCGGAGGATGCGCAGATGGTATCGGGGCTCGGCGTGAGGCAAGGGCTACTGAGCGGACCACGGGCGCTGGCGGTGACGCCGGACGGGCGCGTGCTCATTCTCGAAACCGTCAACCAGCGTATTCAGTCGTTCGATACAAAAGGAAACCCGGTGGCCAGCTTCCTGGGCGAAAAGCTGTTTACGCTGCTGGCTTCCGACTATTCCGCCGATTTGGACAAAGGCCAATTTTCCGCGGCGCTGCAGCAGCAGTTCCAAGCGAACGGCTTGACGCATATTTTCGATTTGGCCGGATCGCTGGCCTCCGACTTGAACTCGGGCGTGCTGACCGATTACCTGATTGATGCTTTCGCCGACGAAGGCGTCTACCTAGCGTACGACAAAGAGCACATGAATGATCATAAAATCAGCGCTTTTGTGACGATTGTCGTGCAAGGCCAGCAATGGTTAATTACCGACCCGACGCGCAGCGCCGTCTTCGACATCAAGAAAGGGGGCAATGTGCTAGGCGTCAACCATGCGCTGACAAACGTTGTGGTCGACGTACGTGCCGAGGGCAGTACTTGGGTCGTGGAAGACCGGACCGGCGCCAAGTCTTATTATATAGCCCAAGATGCGGCGAACAGCCGGCAGTTGAATGTGAACCGCTATTTGCCGCACATGAAGCTCTACAATCCGGACGGGCGCACGGATATTACGTACCTCGACGTCGCGGTCGAGGCGAAAGGGTATATTTACGTACTCTCGTATGTGTCGAGCGGCAGCGTGACGAGCAATTACATCATGGATATTTACAACCCCGACGGCTCGTTCCTCGTACGGACACCGAACTCTCGCTTGCAGCCGACTCATCCGCAATATATAAGCGCGGCCAAATTCGTCATCGATGTTTGGCGCAGCGTGTACACGCTCAACTACGAGGCGATCGTCGGGCCTAACAACCGAACGGAGCCGAGCATTAGCCACTGGACGCCGACGCCGCCGTTATTCGATCTTCCGCTGGAGAAGCAGCCGAACTACGACAATCATAACGTGACTGCCGTACAGGCGGATTTTGCGGCGAACGGAATTACGCTAAGCGCCTCCACGCGGATCGAGACGGTGAGCGAAAGCGGCTTCTGGCACGTCATCGACGGGGCCAAAACGTACGATGTCATCCGCAGCGGCAGCAGCCTGCAAGTATACAGTATTCCGGCATCGTAGAAGCCGCTCCCAATTTGCTGTATGAAGCGTCTCTGCCCGCCTGCTTCTTCATGGTACAGCGCATAAAGACGGGAAAGGGACTTTTTCATAAATATATAGTTTCACATATAAGGAGGAGAACATGTGGTCGATCTGTTCAAAGAAACATCCAGCCGGTTGGGTTTGACGGAAGCGGACATCTACCAAGGCACCCTGACAACGGGGGACCAGCCGGGTCCGACATATTTGTCTACCAAGCCGCAGGTTCCATCGGCGGTGAAGGCCAAGATGGTGTCGATTCGTACGGTCGAGGAATTGAAGGAGCTTGTCGGCGGCTCCACAGGAGCGGCCGCTCCCCGAACTATTCCGGAGCCTTGGCCGCAAAGCAAGCAAGAAGTCGATGTCAAGCATCTGAACGAATCGGAGGAGCGTCAAGTCTATGCCGCTCTGCGCACGATGCTTGCCGGGCAACAGGAGATGGTGTCAAGCTACACGGGTATTGTGGAGCGGAGGTATTTCCCCATTCAGGCCGGTGTGTTTGCCGTGGAAGATATCGTCGTCAAACCGGATCATCCGCTTGTGATCGAGCCTGAGGAAGGCCACGATCCGCTCATCCTCAATGTCAATTCGATTACGCTGGAGCCGGGCGGACAAATCTTTTGCCATACTCCCGTCATTATTATGGCGAACAAATTCATCAAGCAGTAAGCCAATCAGCATCAAAACCGGAACTATTTATTAATCGAGGAGGCGCTAAGCCATGAGCATAGTCAATCAATTGCGCAATACGTTTATGTCCCGTTACGGTCTGACGGAAGACATTATCCATAAGGAGACGATCGATGTGGCCGGCCCTGATCCTGTATACTTTTCCGCTGATCCTAATGTTCCGTCCGTCGTGGAACCGGTTTTTGTAACGATCAATTCGGTTGAGGAGTTCAAGGAATTCGGCGGCAATCCGGATCATTTGTACGAAAACGGCACGCTGGAGGAACTGTACGAGGTGCCGCCGTCATGGCCGGCAGCCAGAACATTGCTGTCGTACGAGGAACTGACGGCTCAGGAGCAAAGTGCGATTTGCAAGGCCTACACAGCGTACATTGAGGGCAATTCGAAGAAAGTACAGTCGTACAAAGAAGTCATTCAGAAGCATTTTTTTCCGACGGAGTTGGCTATTTTGGCGGCGAACGATTTAATCGTGCGGAGCGGTCAGACGGCGAACTTGCAAGGAGGCTCCAGCCAGCCGGTGACATTCAGCTACAATACGATAACGATAGAGCCAGGCGGGCGTATTAACACTACCGGAAAAGTCAAAATATTATCCAATGTTTTCACCCAGCAGCCGGGTAGCGGCTCAAACCCGACGATTACGAACGAAGGCGTAGACGGTTCGTCAGGCCCAGTAGCAGGCAACGGCGGCAACGGCAGCACCGGGAGTAAAGGCTCTTCCGGCTCCAGCGGGAAAAACTCGTGCGACAGACAGCCTGGGAAGGGCGGCACAGGCGAGTCAGGAAAGCCTGGAGGCAATGGCGGCAACGGTTCTGCCGGCAGCGCATCTGGAGACATAACGATGACTTACGACCAAATTAGCGGTATCGTCAAGGTCAGTAATATTGGAGGTAACGGCGGCAATGGCGGAGTCGGCGGCAACGGGGGGATCGGCGGAGCCGGCGGTGCCGGTGGAGACAAAACGGGGCATTGCTCGGCAGGAGCGCAGGGCAATGGCGGCACAGGCGGCAACGGCGGAAGCGGAGGCAACGGCGGCAATGGCGGCAACGGCGGAATCGTTAATATTATTTACTCGTCGGCCGCTCCCGGCACGTCGTTTCAGTTCTCGCCCAATCCGAACAAGGGCAAAGCCGGACAAGGCGGCCGGAGCGGCAACGGCGGCAACGGCGGTCAGGGGAGTTCTATCGGCAGCGGAGGCAACGCGGGCAGGGTCGGCTCCAATGGCATCACCGGCACGCCGGGTAGAATTTACGTCAATAACGTGCCGATCTAATAAAAATGGAGCCAGGCATCACTTTTAGGAGAGGAATGATCATATGAGCGATATTGTCATTCAAGGCGCGAACGGGGTAGCAGGAGCAACAGGTATCGACGGGCAAAGTGCTACGCAAAGCGGAGCGAACGGAAAAAATGGATCGTACAACAAACATCATAATCCTCACTGCACCCCCGCAACAAATGGACAGTCGGGCCATAATGCGCCGACGACGGGAGAGAGCGGCGGCAATAGCGGTGCGGGAGAAAACGCGTTTGATTTCGTGCTGCGCTGCGGGGAGATCGTAACGCAGTCGATTATTATGATTATTAGTCAGGGGGGCAATGGCGGAAGCGGCGGAAGCGGCGGCAATGGCGGCAATGGCAGCGCCGGCGGCAATGCCGGGCAGCAGGCGGCCAAATGCGAGGATTCACTTCCCGTTGGGCTAGGCGGTGTCGGCGGCAGCGGCAGCAATGCCGGACACGGCGGCAATGGCGGCAACGGCGGCAACGGCGGCGATATTACGGTTCGGTATGTGACGGCTTCCATGATACAGCCTGTATCCGGCAATTCAACCGGCGGTGTAGGCGGAGCAGGCGGCTCGGGGGGCAGTGGCGGTGTAGGCGGCCCTGGAGGAGTGAACGGCTCCAAGCCGGGCGTGCCGCCATCCACCGCGGGCGATGGGGCGAACGGGGTGTCCGGAACGGCGGGTACTCCCGGCGCGGTAGGCACGAGCGGAAATGTTTCCATCCAACAAGTTGATCATTTGTAGCCGCGTGCTGGGAGGATAATCAATGTCATCAGATATGAGGTTTATCGGAAAATGGGCGCTGCGCAGCGCGAGTGTAAGCTCGTACATCAGCTTGGATGCGAGCGGTAAGCTTGTGGCCGTCAACGCTTCGACGCCGGGCGGGAACCAGCGGTTCAACGGCTATGGCAATACAAGCAGCGGATTTTGGCTGCAAGGCAATAACGGGAAATATGTCACTTATAAGGGTAGCGGGTATACCGCAGCGGAGCCGAGAACCGGCTCCCCTGCTTTGTTTATGCTGGAGATGTCGGGAGCTTCCGTCCGGCTTGTGGAGCAAGCGTCTGGCACGAGGCACTACGTTAACGTCAGCGGCAGTACGGTGAGCAGGGTGCCGGCCAACAATCCGCCGGCGAGTACGCTGCTAAATCAAGAGACTATTTCGCCGGGACTGGCGGAAATTCAAGCTTCCAAGATGGCGATAAACAAAGACCTCACTTGGGCTTACATGGCTTCTGCGGATCTGAACAGAGTTACTTTTATCGACTCTAATTTGTCGGATGCCGATTTGTCGGCCTGCAACGTATACGGGGCTGTATTTCCGAACGCCACTACAAATTTAACGCGCGTGAACTTTTCAGGCGCTACGATGTCTTACGCCGTCATGAATCAGGTAACGATGCCGGGCGCTAATTTGACCCATGCGACAATGCTAAACACGAAGCTGTCCGATGCCAACTTGGAAGGCAGCAATTTCACCGGAGCGAATATGACGAAAGCGGTGCTCTTGAATGCACGCGTCCAAAACGGCAATTTGACCGACGCCAATTTGAGCGAAGCGCTTATTAGAGACGCCCGATTCGACCATGCGAATTTAACGCGCGCCGATCTCAGGAAAGCGAGCGTCGACGATATTCATCTGCCGGGCGCGACACTCGTCTCTGCCAAGCTGGATGAGTTGGATTTGCGGACGGCGCAAATCGACGCCAATACGAATTTCACGGGCGCGAGCATGCAGAAGGTGCGGCTGATCGGCTGCGCACTGTCTAAGGTGACGTTCACCCGCGCCGACCTGACCGAAGCGCTGCTTGACAACACTGACCTGACCGGTGCGGATCTTAGCTATGCCAACTTGACTAAAGCAAAGCTTACGGGCGGCGTGAAGCTGTACAGTGCCAGCCTGTCCAACGCGACGTTAACATCGGCGGATTTCACCGGCGCACAGCTTGGCGCGAAGGAAGCGTCGTTCACGCTGAACAAGTCACTTGCTCCCGACTTGAACAGCGGCTCGATCACCTCCGGTGTGCGGACCGCGTTTCAGAACGGGGGACATCCGCTGTCGGGCAGCGCCACGCTGGAGGCGCGCATCCCGAATGAGAACTGGGTCATTACCGATGTCAACACGATTTATACGATCACGAACAACGGCTCGGAGCTGATCGTATGGGTGTACTCCGACGTGCACGATGCAGCCGTGCTGGCCGGCGCTTATATGCCTAACGCGGTGTTCACGAACGCGAACTTGTATGCGGTCGATATGTCGGGCGTGAACTGGTACGGCGCTTCCGCGAAGGCTAATAACGCCGATCTGGAGGATGTCAATTTATCGAATGCCAACTTGGGCAGCATGGATTTCACGCAGGCTCGCATGTACGGCTGCACGTTAAGCCAGGCGATTTTGATCGAAACGATTTTCAACGGCGCTTATTTGCGCACCTCGGTCAGCAAAAAGTCCGCGTCGCTCGCTTTCGCCAATTTGCAAGGCGCATCATTCGTCCAAGCGCATTTGCAAGGGGCTGTGCTGACGAATGCGGCCGTGTCGCTCGATCAAGGGCCGTTTTTCACGCTGCCTATGTCTTATGCGACCGGTCTGAACAATGGGACGATTTCGTCCGATTTGCGGACACAATTTCAGACCCAAAACTATCCGCTCGCCTCGAATGCGACGGTCACTGTAAACATTCCAAGCAGCAGCTGGACGATCTTAAATGGCTCCGACCCGGTATATCCGGTTTATAATATCGCGGAAGTGAACCAGAAGCTGAACGTATCGGGCCGTCCGTTCGGCGTTCATCTGTTCGATATGGCGCAGTCTCTCAGCACCGATTTGGACCGAAAAAGAGTATCCCAAGCCATCAAGGACGCGTTTAGCAATAATGGCTATTCTCTGCTGCCGACAGCCAATATCGATCAAGTGATCGTCCCGGGCAGCTTCTGGCACATGAAAAATATCGAATCGGATACGTCGAAGCTGCAATACGGCTATTCCGAGTTCTACGTACTGAACAGCACGGACGACAACACGCTGCATGTTTACGGCCGGGTGCTGATGATCATTCGCACTGGAGCGAATCATGAGCTGGAAAATGTGCGGATCGCTCTGCCGACGACGCAGCTGACGCAGAATGTCATGGACCGGTCGACGACATGTCCGAACGGCATGCGGCTGTCCCGCTATTTGGACCAGCGACCGCCGGAGCGCATTACGTGGGAGCAGATGATGACGTCGGCCGCCCCTCCGAAGCCGCCTGTTTGTGTACCGAGCCCGGATCACTGGTGCCCGTAAAGAGAGGAGTTGTTGCGATTATGAACCAATCCGATAACGATCTTGCGAGCAATCCGACGCCGATCGATTACGCGCGCTCAATGGCCGGCAGCCATGCCGAGCTGTCCTCGCCCGACCCTTCGATCGGTACCTCGGTACTCGCTTATATGAACAGCCAGGAAAATGTGCTCAACGCATTTGCCACCGCCATTTCCAAGCAAGGCCCGGTAACGGAGGCAAGCGGCTGGGCCCGCAAGGTGGAAGTCGGCAAGCTCGGAACGGAGCCTGTTTATCAATACAATTGGTCGGAACAGACGGCGAGCAGCGCCGTAGCAATCCTTCAGGGTACGCTGGCGCTTGTCAAGCAGGACGCTTCCTTGCAAGACAAGCTGTGGACGGTACAGGAAGGCATATCGGGTCCGATACAATCGTCCGTTCCGCCGGTTGCGCCCTTTGCGTGGACAGCGGAACGGTTCGGGCCGCAATTCGGCCTGACGGTCCAGTCTGTCAGCGCCGACCCGGTTACTGGAGCGTTTCAATTCGTGCTGTCCAATGCGTTTCCGGCCTTTTACAGTGTCTACGCGGAATTTGCCGATGCGGACGGTCAAGTGATTGCACCAGCTGATTGGACGTCCCGGCTGCCGGAAGGCAGCTCAGTCTTCGAGACGGCGACGCTGAAATTTCTCGGCTTCGCGCCGCCAACTCTCGCCATCGCGGGCATTCCCATGACGGCGGAGCAGGTGACGCTCGAAGGCAGCGCCCCGAAAGGGACGGCGACGATTCGCCTTACCTTCGGCACGCTTGGCGCACTAGGCTGGAACGCGACCGTGAACGCGCTGCCGCTGATCGTCACCGGCCTGCTCGGTTATGCCGTGCCTTGGCTGATGAGAGAGCAGACGGCTAACCCGGATCAGGCTTGGTACAATTCGCTGATTGCTAATAAAAGGTTTTTGGATGAAGTTGTAAGCGCCGCCGGGCTTTTGGTGAACGCGCCGTCTACAGAGGAAGCGCTTCTGCTGCTGCAGCAGCAGATAGGAATGCTGTTGTTCGGCGGCGCCTTGCCGCGACTGCTGGCAGAATTGAAAAAGCAATTCAGCCATGACGCTCTGATCGTTGGCGCCCAAGGGCTGAACTGGCCAATTTCCGGGTTGCTTGCGACATTGCCGGGGGCGGTGAGCGGCATTGTCCAGACGCTGTCCGTTCCTGCCTCGTTCGTGCAACCGTTCAGTATGCAGCTCGTTGTCGATGCGGTCGTCGAGCTTCGGCCCGATCCTGCTCATGGCGCGTACCCGCTGAAGGCGGCATCCTATCGCGTGACCTGGGAAGCGAGCGGGGGAAGCAAGCACACTGAAGGGACAATGAACGGCCTATGGACCAGCAGTCCCGTACAGGCGTCGTTCCCGGCTGTACTCGGCGGGGAGTACGCCTTGGTGCAGGCGTTCGTCTATGACGAGGACGGTGCGGTGCTGGCCCAAGGCACGTTAACGAGCCGAGCTGCGCAGCAGCCGGTTATCGTGCTTAAAGAAGCGGAAGCGGTCATTGGCTCGTCCACGGTATACAAACCGGTAATGGCGCTGTCCTTTGACGAGGTTAACGGCTACGGCTGGAAGCCTGCTTCTTCGTCCGGCTCGGCTACGCATACCGCGCTCGATTGCAGCAACACCGGTACGCACCTGTGCCGGTTGACCGGTTTGTCCTACAATGCGGCGGTCCGCACGCTGGTCTATGGCTGGAGAGCCTCGGGGCCGGGGGCGCTTCCGTGCAGCGGCGGGTCCGGCGGACAGCAGCTGTACCGGCTGCAAGCTGTGTCAGTGTCGGCCTCCGCGCAGCAGTCACTCAAGCCCGCGTCATGTGGCTTGTATACGGTGGCGACGATCGCTTGCGGCAACGGAGCTGCGGACAATTTGTTTTACGACAACCGCACGGCTCCATATGGGCTTAGGTCCATCGAAGTGGGCGATACGACGTCATTTCGCTTCCCTTCGGGCTCAAGCCTCGGGACGCTTGGGCTAAGCTACGTGGATGATCTGGCCGTCCATCCGGCCGGCTTCGCCGCTGCCGTAGGCGCTGCGGCTGATCGCTTGCAAGTCGTGCGCCTCAGCACAGTAGCTATGAGCGATGAGGATGCGCCGGTTCCGATGTCGGCCGGTGGCCGGGGAACTCGAGAAGGACTGCTGTTCATGCCTGTCTCGGTTGCGGTTACACCGGGCGGCCAGTTCATGGTGCTGGAGGCGGGCAACCGCCGGCTTCAGGCGTTCGACGTATTCGGTAATCCGTACCCATACTTCGGAATGTCGGTCTTGTTGCCGCTAAAGCCGGACATCCATATCCATTATTTAGATTTAGATATCGACAGTTCAGGAAGAATGTACCTTTTATATTATGAAGGAGATGGCTCGCAGCCGAGCCAATATAGGTTGGACATTTACGGCGCAGACGGCGCACTCCTCTCTTCCACCGCAGGCGTCAATGCGGATAAGTTGTGCGTCGACCCGTGGGGCAACGTCTATACGCTCGGTTATGAGCTGATGGAAGGGCCGGAAGGCGATTATGTGGCCTCCGTCTGCGTATGGGCTCCATTTGCAACAGTAGATAAATGCAGAAAGGCAGGTCGCTGACCGATGCAAAAAAAAGAGCCGTTCCAAACCGCCGATGGCCGAGACATGCGGGAGGCCATTGCCGTCGTCGGCATGGGCTGCCGGTTCCCCGGAGGGGTGAATAGCCCGGAGCAATTTTGGGAATTCCTCCGTAGCGGACAAGACGCCATCATCGAAGTTCCTCCGGAGCGCTGGAGCGTAGACGATTATTATGATCCGGACCGCGAGCGCAATGGCAAAATGGTGACCCGCTTCGGTGGCTTTATCGACGACATGGACCGGTTCGATCCGGAATTTTTCGGCATCTCGCCGAACGAGGCCGAACGGATGGACCCGCAGCAGCGCCAGCTGCTGGAGGTCACCTGGGAGGCGCTGGAAGACGGCGGACACGTACCCGCGAAGCTGCGGGGGACCGATGTCGGCGTGTTTATCGGTGCGTTCGCGCTGGACTACCACGCGCTGCAATTCGGCGACCCGTTCCAGCGCAGCGTCAGCACGTACACGGCGGCCAGCAGCATGGCCACGATGCTGTCGAACCGGATATCGTACATCTACGATTTTCGCGGCCCGTCGATGACAGTCGATACCGCCTGCTCGAGCTCGCTCGTCTCGCTGCATCTCGCCTGCGAGAGTTTGCGCAACGGGGAGAGCGCGATGGCGCTTGCAGGGGGCGTGGTGCTGACATTTGCGCCGCAATATACGGTGGTCGAGAGCGCGGGCGGCTTTTTGTCTCCTGAAGGGCGTTGCAAGACGTTCGATGCGTCCGCTAGCGGCTACGTTCGCGGGGAAGGCGTCGGAGTCGTTGCGCTCAAGCGTCTGGCCGATGCGATGGAGGCGGGCGACCAGATCCAAGCGGTCATTCTCGCCAGCAGCGTCAACCAGGACGGGCATACGGCCGGCATTACGGTGCCGAGCGGTGATGCGCAGGCACGGCTGATCCGCGATACGCTTCGCAAGGCCGGTGTGAACTCGACGGACATCCGTTATGTCGAAGCGCATGGTACAGGGACGCCAGTTGGCGATCCGATCGAAGCCAGGGCAATCGGGGAGGTGTACAGCGAAGGACGGCCGGTGAGTGAGCCGCTGCTTGTCGGCTCGTGCAAGACGAACATCGGCCACACCGAGTCGGCGGCTGGTATCGCCGGCTTCATTAAAGCGGTGCTCTGTCTCCGGCATCGGCAAATTCCGCCGCACTTGCATTTACAGCAACCGAATCCGGCGATTGCGTTTGACCGCTGGAGGCTGAAGGTGCCAACAGCCGTGGAGCCATGGCCCGAGCACGAAGGTCCGGCCATTGCCGCTGTTAATTCGTTCGGCTTTGGCGGTGCCAACGCGCATGCCATTGTGCGGGAGCCTTTGCCGAACGAGCAGGCACTGGCGGGTGGAGCTGGCGAGGGCATGCGGGCGGCGGTCTTGGTCGGCGCCGAGGCAACGGGAGCGCAGCCCGGGCTGGCACCTTCGGAAGCGGGCGCAGAAGCTGCGGGCATGGATAACGTACGGGAGCGGGTGTATGTGCTGCCCCTGTCGGCCCGCAAAGCCGAAGCGCTTGCACAGACGCTGTCCGCGTACTGGCGACACTTGATGGAAAGCAGCCATCTGAAGCCGCTCGCGCTGGAGGATTTGTGTTGGAGCGCAGGCGTACGGCGCGAGCACCACAGCCACCGGAAGGCACTCGTGTTCCGCAACCGCGAGGAACTGGCCGCGCAGTTGGACGGCTCGGGTTCGGCAGGCAATGCGGCGCAGCCAAAGAACGTCTTCTCCGGCAGAAAGCTGGCCAGAGAGAAGCCCAAGCTGGTATGGACTTTCTCTGGCATGGGGCCACAATGGTACGGGATGGGCAGGCAGCTGCTGCGGCATGAGCAGGTCTTCCGTGAAACGATGGAGCGCGGTGACTCGTTGTTCGCCCCGATTGCTGGGTGGTCTATGCTGGCGGAGCTTCGCAAGGACGAAGCCGACAGCCGCATGAACGAAACGGCGATCTCGATGCCGATCAGCTTCCTGCTGCAAGTGTCGCTCGCCGCGCTGTGGCGCTCCTGGGGCATGGTGCCGGACTTGATTGTCGGCCATAGTGCAGGCGAAGTGGCCGCTTTTCACGAGGCAGGCGTCTACACGCTGGAGGACGCGCTGCGCGTCGTCTACCACCGCAGCCGGCTGCTGGACCGGATGAGCGGCACCGGGGGAATGGCGTTCATCGCCGTGTCCGAGAAGGAAGCCGCGGAACTGCTGGCCGACCTGGAGGATAAGGTCTGCATCGGTGCGGTCAACAGTCCGACCTCCGTCACGCTGTCGGGCGATGTGGAGGCTTTGGCCGAAGCTGTGCGGCGGGCAGAGGAGAAGGGATTGTTCACCCGCAAGCTTCGCGTGCAAGCGTCGTTTCATAGCCCGTATATGGAGCCGATCAGGGAAGAATTGATAGAGAGCTTAAGGCATGTTCCGTCCCGGCCGGTATCCGTTCCGTTGTATTCTTCCGTAACTGCGGGCGAGATTCGCGGCGAGGAGATCGACGGCGCTTATTGGTGGCGCAACGTGCGGGAAACGGTAGCATATGCGTCCGCCATTGCTCAGCTCATCCAGCAAGGGTATACCAATTACTTGGAAATCGGCGCCCATCCCGTGTTGTCGGGACCGCTGGCGGAATGCTTGAGCGATAAGCCGGGTCTGGTGGTTGCTTCCATCCGCCGCAAGGAGGATGAGCCGGAAGCGATGATGCGCGGGCTGGCCGAGCTGTATGCCGCAGGCTTTGAACCGGACTGGCAGGCGATCTATCGCCAAGGGCGATGGATGACGCTTCCAGCCTATTCGTGGCAAAAAAAGCGCTATTGGCACGAACCGGAATTTGTCCGGCATATCCGCCAAGGTCACAAGGATCATCCGCTGCTCGGCAGGCCGCTGCCGGGAGCTGTCCAAGCGTGGGAAAGTGAAATCACGCTGCACCGCCTCCCATATTTGCGCGATCACCGCGTGCTGGACCAGGTGTTGTATCCGGCGGCGGCGTATATCGAGGGAGCGATGGCGACGCTGACGCAGGCGTTGTCGCTGGGCGAAGGCAGCTGCGTGCTGGAGCAGTTAGAGTTTCATCGTGGCTTGACGCTGCCCGCGAGCCAGCCGTCGGCGGTCATGCAGCATGTGCTGGACACGGAAAATGGCACGTTCCGCATCTTCTCTGCGCAGGACGATCAGCGCTCGGCGTTCGTGCTGAACGCTTCTGGCCGGGTAAGGCAGCTTCAGCTCCATGCGGAGGGAGTGGCCAGCGATATTACGGCTGCCCGCCAAAGGACGCCTCTGGTTATCGACAAAGCGATGGCTTACCGCATTTTAAAACATTCCGGATTCGACTACGGTCCTGCATTCCAAGGCATCCAGCGGGTTCATCTGGGGGTGGACGAAGCTTGGGTTGAAATCGAGTTGCCCTTGGAGGAAGCGGCTACGCGGGAGTACATCTTCCATCCGAGCTTGATGGATGCGTGCTTCCAAGCGCTGCTCGCCGCCGAATTTCCAGCTGAAGGTGAGCAGCCCAGAGATTTCGGGCATGAGTTCCGCATTCCCGTGCGAATCGGGAGCATTCGCTTTTACGCCAGGCCGGATGGGCGTCTATGGGCGCACAGCCAGATGGTCGAGCGCAATGAGGTGCTCACCCGCGGCAATCTGCGCGTTTATAACGAGCGGGGCATGCTGGTCGCCGAGTTTCTCGACTTTGTGAAGCAGTCCGTCGATGCGGCGACAAGCCGGATGAACGGATTACAGGCGCGACGCTGGCTGAACCGGCTGGAGTGGCAGGCAGCCGAGCTTCCAGCCTCCGCTCCGGGTACAGCCGTCGCCTTGGACCGCCGGCCTACCGGCACGTGGCTGCTATTGGCCGATGCCAAGAGCATCGCTGAAGAAGCGGCGGCGCTTCTGCGCAAAGCGGGCAGCCGCTGCTTGCTGGCCGTCGCCGGGGACGAGTACGCCTTCGGCGGCGAAGCTCTGGCCAGCCGGATCGACCCGGCCAACCCGGGCCATTACGACCGGCTGCTGGCTGATGCTGCGCAGGTGGCAGGAGGGACGCTGTCCGGTGTCGCACATGTCTGGAACGCCGACTTGCCTGCGCCTGAGGAGCTGGCCGGCCGGCCGCTCGGCAACCAATGGGCGCGGATCAAGAGCCTCGGCACGCACTCGCTCCTGTACTTGGCACAGAGCCTTGCGCGTACCGACGCCGACACCGGCGTATGGATCGTCACGCAGGGGGCGCAGAGCGTGCCCGAGGCGGAACGCCCGCTTGCCGTGTTCCAAGCGGGAGCTTGGGGGCTAGGCCGGTATATCGGCCAGCAGGAGCTGCGCCAGTACGGCAAAGGGCTGATCGATGTGGACCCGCTCGCTTCGGCCGCAGAGGCGGCACAATGCCTTGTAAACGAAATGACGGCCGGCGACGCGGAAAATCAAATCGCTTACCGCGACAGTCGGCGCTATGCGCTGCGGCTGAAGCGAGACAGCGAGACTCCGTCTTCGCTGCCCTTGCAATGCAGGGCTGACGGAGCCTATCTCGTGACGGGAGCGTTCGGTGCGATAGGTCAGGAGGTAGCGCGGCTGCTGGTGTACAAAGGCGCTAGACACCTGCTTCTGCTCAGCCGGAACCCCTTGCCCGAGCGGTCGATGTGGGACCTGCAGACTGCAGGCAGCCGGGAAGGGGAGCGGATCGCTTTTGTCCGGGAGCTGGAAGCGGCGGGCGCGCATGTTTCGGTCGTTGGCGTAGACATGACCGACGAAGCGGCGATGACCGGCTTTATTCAGCAATACGAAGCGAGCGTCTCGCTGCCCATACGCGGCGTCGTACATTGCGCGGGAGCGGTGAAGGACGTGCTGCTGATGCAGATGGACGACCGGATATTCGACGAAGCATACGATCCGAAAGCGAAAGGCGCATGGTTACTGCATCAGGCGATGCTCGGGCAGCCGCTTGAGTTTTTCGTCCTGTTCTCCTCGCTCGGCTCGCTGCTTCCCGCGGCGGGACAGGGGAACTACGCGGCAGGCAACGCGTGCCTGGATGCGCTCGCCGCTTATCGTCGCTCCCTCGGCTTGCCAGCGCTAAGCATCAATTGGGGGCCATGGTCCGTCGGCATGGTTAAGAAGCTGCAACTGACCGATATTTTCGAGACGAATGGTATCGACATCATTACCCCGGCCGTCGGTATGCGATTGTTTGAGCATTTGATCGGGCAAAACATGACCCAAATCGTAGCACTTTCCGCGGGCTGGCGCGCCTTCCGCAAGCTGTACGACGACATACCGCTGCTTGAGCTGCTGGAGGAGGATGAGCCCGGCTACGCTGGCACATCGGCTTCGGGCGAGCTTGCGATGGAGACGATCAAGACGCTTGCCCTGCCTGAGCGGGAGCTTGCCGTGCAACGGCACGTAGAAGCGATCATTGCCGATTTACTGCACTTCACCGCTGATACCGTGGATACGACCAAAGCATTGCCGGAGATCGGCCTCGATTCCATGATGGCAATCCGGCTGCGGGCGCGGCTGCTGAACGAGCTTGGCGTCGCGCCGATGATCGGCGAGCTGCTGAGCGGCAACAGCATTTTGGCGCTATCCGATAAAATGGTTCGCCTATTCGACGAGCAGCACAAGCTGTCACGGGAATATTGCTCCGCAGGGTGACGACTTCTTCGCTTACGGTATGGGCTGCGCGATAAATTACATTGTTATAGAAGTTGCCTGTTTGTCCGATGTCCATGGAGTAACAGACCATGCGGATTGAAGCCTGGGCGCATGGTAATACGGACAGCATTGAATCGTTTTCTGGAATCGCGACGAAGGGCACAGCGCCAAAGCAGGAAGTCGCGCCGGATCAAGTAATCTTGATATAGATTACATTACGAGGTTACTGCACAAAATGAAAATTTTGTGCAGTATTTTTTTAGGTTAATGAATCGAGGGATTGGTGTAAACTCTATATACCTTGAATTCAATATGCAATATTCTATGGAACTATCGAAGTATAGAATCGTACCGCGGTTAGACTTATTGCTTGGCTCAACCCTAACGATCTTCAATATTATAAATTGATGTACTCTAGCGCTTTATGAATCGACCACCGTCAATTCTGAAATAAATTCCAATTCGATTATATTAATTGAGAAATGATGGAGTCGAGGTGGCCTGAAGCTCATCATACAAAGGAAATGCGCAATCCTGCATCGCCCGCTTATAAAAGGATGTCTGAAGTTTGGCAACTCCCTGGAGTTTGTGTTGCCGATCGTAACCTCTTTATCTCTATCTGCCTTAACCGCTTTTGCATACCTGACGAATGGGAATTTTACCTTGTCGGGTTAGTCGACCACTACTTCTATTTCTTCGCACCCCTCTACTGCTTTCTCGTGAATCAAGAGGCACTCTTGCTAACAACATGCAGGGGTGTTTTTTGCTGTATATTCCCAGACCGTTAAGTGCAAAACAGAAAATAATAAAAATGTTTCCACAAAAAACACCCCTATCCTGCGCAAAGAACAACAAGAAAGCGCTGTCATTTGTAGATATACTGAGCATGCACATTACGAAAATAATAACTTGGGAGGGATTAGAATGTATCGATTAATGAAGTGGATGACAGAGTGTTTTGCCCTGTGACTGGTAACCTTCACCAAAGACGTATGGGTTGATTCAATTTAAGTAACGATCTTGTACGCTGCCGATGATTTATATCGGTCCCTTAATTACTCTTGTATGAATCTGAATAATTTCATTTCGGGCATGTTAAGCACTTTTCTTTTTAACACTATAATAATGGGGGAGATCAAAAATGATATTTAATAATAAGATAAAGAGTTTTTCTATATTGTTGATCGGATTACTGATTTTTAGCGGATGTTCAATTAATGAAGATAAGCCATCCATTAGTCAAACGAATACAGAGGCAAACCAGGAAGCCGACGATATTTATATCTACCTTGTACGTCACGGAAAAACATTCTTTAATACCACCGGACAAGTGCAAGGGTGGTCGGATACCCCATTAACAGACAAGGGCATACAAGGAGCAAAAGAGGTAGCGGAGGGTTTAAAAGATATCTCATTCGTAACTGCATACTCAAGTGATCTGGGGAGAGCTCGCTCAACTGCCCACTATATTTTGGAAAAAGGGGATCGGGGAGGTCTGATGGCCAAAGAACTTACGGGTATTCGTGAGTGGTTCTATGGAGGATATGAAGGAAAGACAAATGCAGAGATGTGGATCCCCATATTTGAATCGCAAGGCCTGACTTTTGATGAGGATTGGTCACAATACGGTACATTGGTTCAAAAGCTGAGCGATGAAGAGATCAGCAATACGATTGCAGCCAACGACCCAACGAAGACTGCCGAAAATTACAGCCAAATCACGGAAAGGACGAAACAGGCGATCCAACAAATCGTGGATGAGACAAAGAAAGCAGGCGGCGGAAATGCACTGGCTGTTTCTCATGGAGGTGAGATTGCCACAATTTTGGAAGCATTTGTACCAGGACAGTACAAAGGTGAAGATATCGGCAATTGCACGGTGACGATTCTTAAGGTATCTGATGGCAAGTACTCCTTGGTTAGTGCTGGAGACAAGAGCTTTCTTGAAAAAGGTGCTGCAGCATTACAAAAGTAAATTCCGCGATAGCTAAATAAAAGACACGAAGGCAGCCGGCAAGAAAGATCGGCTGCCTTTGCTAATTGGCTAACGGTACGAAGTGTTTCTTATGTGCAATCGACCTATCGGACAAGCAGAAACCATTCTGCATACCAATCTGAAACGCAGCACATCAAGGTTTTGACCATTTCAGACAAGCTTGCTACAATAAGTACGGTACGAACAATTATTCATGGGGTGGTCTAGTCTTGCATAATAATACCGAACGTCTGGATCTATGGCTGTCTGTATCCCAAATCCATTCCAGCGTCAACGATAAGTTGGAACAAGCGCTGCTGAGGCAATATGATATATCATTAAAGGAATTTTACGTCCTTAAATTCGTATCCAGCTCCCCGTGCAAAGAACTGCGATTGCAGCAGCTCCAAGAGAAGGTGGGGTTAAGTCAAAGCGCAACGTCGCGTCTTGTGGATCGTATGGAAGCGCCTAGTGTTGGAGCGCTGGAACGGCACACCTGCACGATGGATCGACGAGGCATCTATACTAAGATTACAGAATTAGGGGAACATAAATATGAGCAAGCCCTTGCAACCGTCAGGCAGGTGCTGAATGAGGAGCTTCAAGGTGATGGAACCTTGAAAGAACTGGAAAATCTGATTCAAAAGCTTTTAAAATGAGAGCAACTTGACAGAATACTTTTATTTCGGTAATTTATATGCATGCGCATGCTTCTAAAAATAGCTATCATGGAGGGTAATCATGACTAATACACAAACGGTACAATCTTTGTTTCGTCCTTTTTCGCTCGGTAACCTATCCTTGTCTAACCGGACGGTTATGGCGCCGATGACGCGTCAAAAATCGCCAAACGGCGTTCCCGGTCCCGATGTGGCGGCTTATTACCGTCGCAGAGCAGAAAACGGAGTTGGACTAATCGTAACGGAGGGCACGGTCATTAACCATGCCGATTCCAGTAATCAGAAAGACGTCCCGCACATTTACGGCGAAGAAGCCTTGAACGGCTGGGCTAAAGTTGTATCCGAAGTTCACGAAGCGGGAGGCAAGATCGTCCCACAAATCTGGCATATGGGCGCTCGCGGAAATGTGAATGAGTACACGGAAGAAGAAGTTGCACATATTGTGCAGGAATTCGCCAAAGCAGCTGCAGAAGCCAAACGTCTCGGTTTTGACGGCATTGAGTTGCACGGCGCTCATGGTTATTTAATCGATCAATTTTTCTGGGAGAAAACGAATCAAAGAACGGATCGTTACGGAGGCGATTTCATCGCACGCACGACCTTTGCCGCAGAAGTGGTGAAAGCTTGCCGTGAAGCTGTTGGTCCCGACTTCACAATTATCTTGCGCATCTCGCAATGGAAAGGTATTGACTATTCAGCGAAGCTCGTATCTTCAGCGGAGGAGTTGAAGCAATTTCTCGAGCCGTTGGTGAAAGCGGGTGTGGATATCTTTCATTGCTCGACTCGTCGATTCTGGGAGCCGGAATTCGAAGGCTCTGAGCTGAACTTCGCGGGCTGGGTGAAGCAATTGACCGGCAAACCGACTATTACAGTGGGTTCCGTCGGCTTGGAAGGTGACGTGTCGACTTTCTTCACGACTGGAAGCGGCTCGGGCAATGCAAGCCTGGATGGCTTGATTCCTAAACTGGAGAATCAGGAGTTCGATCTGGTCGCCATCGGCCGGGCGCTGATTGCGGACCCGGCTTGGGTCCGCAAGATTCAAGAAGGCAAGATAGAGGAGCTTATTCCTTTTACGCCTCAATCCGTTCAGACATTGTATTGATTTCTTGTATCGCGTCCTATGAGCAAAAGGAAGCACCTCTCAGAAGCATATGCTTTTGAGAGGTGCTTTTTTTGGCTATGTTAAATCCTAGGCGGTTTATTGAGCTATCGTACCCGTTAGTTGAGTCCCTTTAATTTGGTTTTGCATTGATAGCCGTAAAAGTTCATGCATCACGAAGTCCCACCGAGTTAAGGCAGCTTGCTGCCGGCCGCGATGCGGTTAGTCGGTGCGGATATGTCCCGGCATTAACTTCCTCGTTCCTTATTTCGGGACCGTGGATAAACGCCACTTATTTATTACCGAGTTGTTCCGCCAAACCGATTAGAAGTCCATCTTTTCCACGAATGTAACAGAGTCGGTAGGAGTCCTCGTACTGTACCACTTCGCCAACGAGCTGAGCGCCATGCTTAGTGATGAGTCTGGATACCATTTCGTCAATGCCTTCAACGGTGAACATGACGCGAAGATAACCGAGGGCATTTACAGGAGCAGTTCGGTGATCTGATATAGTAGGCGGGGTGAGAAAACGCGAAAGCTCAAGTCGGCTGTGGCCATCCGGGGTAATCATCATAGCAATCTCTACACACTGTGAACCCAGCCCGGTTACGCGACCAGCCCATTCACCTTCGACAGTAGCTCGCCCTTCGAGCGTCAAGCCAATCTCCTCGAAGAAAGAGATTGTGTCATCAAGGGATTCTACAACGATGCCAACATTGTCCATTCTTAATAATTTGTTATTTGCCATAGTTTTATCTCCTTATTGACACAAAATGTAGTACCTGATCATCTTCATAGTTATTCTATCAAGGATTATCAGTTCCTTCCAAACGTTTAATCGGAGATGATGAAAATGACCCGGTCGTATCTCAAACGTTGTAATTGCCGAATAAGAGATCTATATAGTTATCCTCTTAAGGATGGAGAGAAGCGACGGCGGTGGCGAAGACGGAGCATTATGCAATTGGACCGACACTTATGATCTAATTCATGTTCTTTGGCGGTATTGAATTAATGATTTACATCCATTATTTTCTATAATACACTTATAGTGTGAATAAATTCAAGCCACTAGGGGGTATTGTTATGTTATTGAGAAGATTGGGCTTTAAAGCTTCTGTTTCCACTGTATTTGCTGTCATTTTATTGTTAAGCATTGCTACAACGATCTTTGCAGATGTTTTATCGCCTGTCACTAATCTTCATTTCACAGGGGCATCACGCAATGAACGTACACTTGAATGGAACTATCCTCCGAATGCCGTTCACCGTGATCAAGTTGTCGTGAGAAGCATTCAAAAAACCCAAGATGGGGAGTTTATCATCAAAGACGTAACGCTATCGTTCGGGACAAACTATTATATTGATTCAGATTATGTTAGCGGGGTACATATCATTTATGTTATTTTCATGAAAAATTCGAATGGCAGCAATATGTCCAGTGCCTCCAGCATAACCTATGTTCCTTAGTGCGTTCTAATAGATAGGAAGCTGCTCGACAGTACAATGTAGTGAAGCGATTGACGGCGGCATCAATTGCAAAGTGTAGCAATAGAGATCAAGCGATAGAACCTTCTATCGCTTGATTTTTTTAGTTAATCTTGTCTCAACTATCTACCCGTTTGCACCAAGCGCCAGCAATCGTTTTAGACTGTCATCAATAAATTGATTATCGGCATTGTTGATTCCGCGACCGGCTAGATGACCCCAGATTGACTTGATCGGATTAAAAACAGCATTAGGGATAAGCTTAGCCTCGTATTCGTTATCATCCGCTGTGCAGAAGAGATCCGTGCTTCCTGGCATGATGCAGGCATGCGCTTTAATACTTTTGAGCGCTTTATCAAAATCTCCATTATAAGCGGGGTTAGCGCTTATATCTGAAAATTGGCCTGTCCATAACATGGCCAGCACATTATGCGGATCCAGCTTCATGAAGGTATCCTCCCAGACACCGACTATAAAATCCTCCAATGTGTCGAAGCCCAGCTCACGATACAGTCCATTTCTGTAAAAAGCTTGCGACAGCCCCCACCCGGCATAAACACGCCCAACGGCACGCATATCTGACGAAGTCAATCCGTTTAGATTACTGGAAGCGTAGCGGGCTGCAGCCATGAGCGGAGCTTTCATTCCTTCTAGAACCACATACGTTTGCGGCCATGTCTTCGCAACTCCGGCGAAGGGTGCGATTCGTTCTACCATGTCGGGATAACTTGCTCCCCATTGGAAGGATTGAATACCTCCCATAGACCACCCTACTACGAGAGCGATCTTTTGAATGCCGAATTTCTCTGTGACCAGCCGGTGCTGAAATTTAACGTTGTCATAGATGGTTACCTGCGGGAAATTTGTCCGGTCGAATGGGGAAGGCGTGTTGCTGGGAGATGAAGATAATCCATTGCCCAGCAGATTTGGGACGATTATAAAGTATTTCTCCGGATCCAGTGCTTTGCCTATTCCAATCAACCATTCATTTTGAACATGCTGATCGCCAAAAGCAGTAGGATAGATGATGACGTTATCCTTCCGTGCATTCAGCCTTCCATAAGTCTTATAAGCTAGAAAAGCGCCAGGCAACGTTACGCCTGATTGCAAGGCTACGTCACCTAAATCGAAAATCTCATAATCCATCGTGTTGTCTCTCCCTTCAAAATGAAACCATAGAATGTATGGCTTGTTGTTAGTATAGATTCGTGATACCCTCAATAAAAGTGAACAGAATTCAAAGTAGTATTCAAAATTATTGAAAGCAAACGGGGGTCGTAGGATGGAATTGCGCCAACTGAATACATTCCGCACGGTTGCATTCACATTAAATTTTAGCCGGGCTGCGGAAGTGCTGAACTACGTTCCTTCCAACGTCACCATGCAAATAAAAGCATTGGAGGAGGAGCTTGGCGTTCGACTCTTTGACCGCTTGGGCAAGCAGCTTGTTCTCACATCTGCGGGTAAACGCTTTTTAATTCAAATCCAAAGCGTTCTTGAAAAATTGGACGAAGCCCGCAGCGTCGTTCATGACAATGAACATCTGAGCGGTACGCTAACGATAAGCGCCAACGAGGTTCTTTGCGCCTATCGGCTTCCAGTTGTCTTTCGCCTGTTTCGCTCGCGCCATCCGGGAGTGCGTCTCATCTTCCGCTCTGTTCCTAATCAGCAGCTCAAACAGACACTTTTTGACGGAACCGCGGATGTCGTCTTTATGTTGGACGAGACCATTCGATCAACAGGGTTAACCGTAGAACCGTTGGTGGAAGAAACCTTCCGCTTTTTTGCCGCTCCAGATCATCCGCTCGTGAAACAAACCTCACTGAAGCTGGAAGATTTTCATGGAGAAGTGTTCTTGACTAATGAAAAAGGTTGTACGTATCGAACCATGTTTGACCGGGGATTTGAGCAAGAGGGCATTGATAGCATTACGTATTTAGAGTTTCAAAATGCCGAAGCCATTAAACAATGTGCAATCGCAGGGATTGGCATTGCCTTTCTTCCTGAAATAACGACGAAGGCCGAAGTTGAACGGGGCGAACTTGTTGCACTTCCCTGGCAAATACCGGACCTGCACGTATATACACAGATGTTATGGCATAAAGACAAGTGGCTTTCACCAATCATAGAATCATTTATAGAAGCAGCAAGGGAAGTTATCGCTATTGAGGCGGAGGGACGACAAGAGACAAATTGCTTTGTTTTGGAGTAAGACGCCTGAAGCAAATCCGCAGACGAAGGAAATTACAAGGAGGATGAGGAATAAATATACAACTTACGGTATCAGGAGGTTGTATAATGGCGTTTCCGACACATATTGTATCGGCAGGCGGAATTGTAGAAGATGGGAAGGGAAACATCCTGTTAGTCAAAGCCCATGATGATGGCTGGGTGTATCCAGGCGGGATAACGGAAGTGGGAGAAAACCTGATTGATGGCGTAATTCGTGAAATCAAAGAGGAAAGTGGAATAGACGCTACTGTCAGCCATTTAGTTAGTGTTGTATCGAATACAGCGATCCATAAGTGGTATGACGGTTTGACGGATGTTCCTACGAAGGTCATGTTTGATTTCGTTTGCATTGCAGCGGGTGGAGAGTTGGCTACTTCTGATGAAACGAGCGAGTGCAAGTGGGTTCCAAAGGAAAATGTATTGGATTTCATTACTTTACCCGGAATACGCATGCGGTATGAAGCTTACTTGAACTTTAACGGCTCCGTGAATTATATCGAGTACGTTACTGCTTCAGATGCTGGATTTAAGGTCATGCATCAAAGACAAGTTTAGCTGCGCAATGGCAGCAGTATATGCGGTATCTAAGAGAGGCTGTCCTGCAAAGGATGGCCTTTCATAATTAGGTCTTATTTATGATTGCATGTCCATTAGTTTGCGGCATCATTGGAATTTCAGATGTTGGAGCCAGGTCGTAAATGTTCCGTCTCTGCTGACTTTTACGTAAATGGTCTATTCCGAATGTTAATTCCGATTGTTTGGGTGCTTCCATACGCATACTATGACGAGTAATGACTCAATGCCAACAGCGAAAGGAATGGGCTGCCCATGAAGGAAGAACAGATTATGACGGCACTCGGAGAGGTTATCGATCCTGAAATCGGCATAAATATCGTTGATCTTGGACTTGTGTACGGAATTGAAGAGAAAGGCAACGGGAAAGTCGTCATAGAGATGACGCTTACCATTCCCGAATGTCCTTTGGTTGATCAAATCGTAGCAGATGTCAAAAAAGCGGCAGAATCGGTCGAAGGAATAGAAAAAGCCGAAGTGAAGCTTGTGTTTGAACCAAAATGGACGCCTGCTTTAATAAGCGATGAAGCCAGGGAACAAATTCGTGCACGTCAAATGAGCGCCACTTAGGGAACATGTATGATAGGACATAGTATTCAGAAGAAGCCGCGATAATCGCGGTTTTTTATTTTCGTGATTGATGTTGCCTATACAACAAAAGTTTATTGATGATGAGAAGGAGTTAATGGATTCCTTGTATGAAATGATTTTGAAGAATGAAGCCCAGATAGTCCATACCAGCATGAAGAAGTAGACGCAGACTTTATAGCCGGAATGAGTAAAGGAATGCAAGGATTCAAGATAAGAATGAACACGATAGAGGGGAAAGCAAAGTCTGCGGCGAAGCAGGCTTTTTTTTTCCTGTCCTTTAAAAATAGGTCGATCAGACCGACTTAAATGCAGCGAAGGTGCGCCAATCGTTTCGCAAGGTCGATTAGATCGACTTAATTGGGCTAAAAGTGTCCCGAGATAACGATAAGTCGATGAGACCGGCTTAAATGCAGCGTAGGTGCGCCAATCATTACGTTAAGTCGGTTAGATCGACTTAATTGAGCTGAAAGCGTTTTAAGCCGAGCTTATGCGTGGGTAGCCGATTTTTATTTCTATACAGTAGAGACATCTCGTTTAACTTCTAGTAGAATGCTCTCTATGGACTGAATACAAGCATCGACGCTTCCTGCATGATTTAACAGATTGAAAGGATGGAATAACGGCATCATGGAATTAAAGCAACCAGATAAAAGCCTCCCGGGAGAGGCGAAAGGAAGTTTCCCGATCTCATTGTTCTCGCTTACCGTCGGCGCTTTCGCCATCGGTATGACCGAATTTGTTATTATGGGCATTCTGCCTAACGTAGCGAGCGATCTGGGCGTAAGCATACCCGCGGCGGGCCAGCTAATCACGATGTACGCACTAGGTGTGGCGGTCGGCGCCCCAATCCTTACATTGCTGACTCACCGAATTCCGCAGAAAAAGCTGTTGATCGTGCTTATGCTGCTCTTCATCGCGGGGAACGGCTTAGCCGTAATCGCACCGAATTACGCCTTTCTAATGGGTGCGAGAGTACTGACCGCACTCACGCACGGCACCTTCTTCGGCGTGGGGGCGGTCATCGCGGCAGGCCTGGTACGGCCCGACAAGAAAGCAGGCGCCGTGTCCGTTATGATGGCCGGTTTGACCATTTCGAATATTTTAGGCGTGCCGCTAGGCACTTACATCGGGCAAAATATGGGCTGGCGTGCGTCCTTCGGGGCTATTGCCCTGATGGGAGTTATCGCGTTGATCGGCATCATTCTATTAATCCCGCGTTTGCAGCAGCCGAAGGCGACCGGTATTCTTCAGCAGGTGGCGGCTCTGGTCAATCCGAAGCTGATGGTATTCCTGCTCATCTGTGCGCTGGGCAACGCGGGGCTGTTCGCTGTCTTCACTTACATCACGCCGTTGCTCGTCGATATTACAGGATTTGCTGAGCACAGCGTCACCTGGATACTGGTATTGTTCGGCGTTGGCGTAACCGTCGGCAACATCGTCGGCGGCAAACTGGCGGACTGGAAGCTCATGCCTTCGCTTCTGGGAACCTATGCCGTCGTCGTTGTGGCTTTAACGGCATTGACCTTTACGATCCAAAACGAGATTGCCGCTATTGTGACGATCTTTGTCTGGGGCGCAGGCGCCTTCGCCGTTATGCCAGGCTTGCAGGTGCGCATTATGAGCATCGCCAAGGACGCCCCGGCATTAGCCTCCACATCCAGCCATTCTGCGGGCAATCTCGGCAATGCGGTGGGCGCTTTCGTCGGCGGGTGGGTTATTACCCATATGTCGCTGGCTTCTCTTCCGTGGGTTGGAGCCATACTGGTGGGCTTGGCTCTGGCCATCGGAGCGGGCAGCATGCTGGCGGATAAGCGGGCGGCAGTGAATTCGCACAACAAGTAAACGCGAATAGAGCGAAGGTAGAAGCCTCTGCTTGGTCAAGGATGACCGGGCGGGGGCTTTTGGCTATGTTAGCATTTTCCAGCGTCGTTTTACAAAACATCCAATCTCCGTCCGCTCGTTATCCGGTATGATAGAACTAGACAAAAAAACAAAACGAACAGGCGGCGCAATCCTATGAATACGACCATAATGGATGTCGGAATGAAGCTGATGGGGCAAACGATCGATCTCGTAATGCTGGAGCCGGAGCATAAAGAAGAGCTGGCTGCTGTGCTGCATGACGATGCAATATGGGAGTTTACATGGCGGAAAATCACGACGCTGGAACAAGCGTTAGCCCTGGTCGATGAAGCGCTGCGGGAGCGGGCAGAAGGCTCTCAGCTTCCTTTTGCCGTAATCGAAAAAAGTACGGGTCGCATCGTTGGCACAACGAGAATCGCAGGGATCAGCCTGGGACATCGCCATGCAGAGATCGGCTACTCCTGGCTATCGCCCCGCGTATGGAGAACCTCCGTCAACACCGAATGCAAGAGGCTTTTGCTCGACTACTGCTTCGAACACCTGCGCACGCTTCGCGTCCAATTTTCGATTAGTCATTACAACGTCAGATCGCAGCGTGCCGTCGAACGGCTTGGGGCCGTACAAGAAGGAGTCCTGCGGCAGGCAAGAATCAAACCCGACGGAACCGTACACGACGTCGTGCTGTACAGCATTCTGGCTAGTGAGTGGAAGGATGTTAAGCAACGTCTCGACGGCTACTTAAGTCTTATAAGCACAAGCATCCCAAAATAGAGCGTAAATGCAAAAAAAGGACTAGAACCTCTGGTCAAGCAGAGGTTCTTTGGCTTGCGATACCTGTTCGCCTCGAGAGCAGAGGGCGTTAACCCCTGCGTTATTTTGCAAGAAGGTTCCTTTTTTACTGCTGCAAGTCCAGTTTAGATCTGTTTAATTTCTTCCATTAACAATAATGCTGCCTGGCCTAGATAGTTTTTATCTTTATAAGCAATGCCTATTGTAACTAGAGGGTTCAAATCAGCTAGTGGTCGTATAACCAAGGAACCCTCCTGTTCCAGACCGCTGTATATCGGAACAATTCCCATGCCGAGCTCTGCCTTCACCATTTGTTGAATGACGAAGAAACTTCCAACCTCCATACAAGCGAACCCGTTTTGTCCAGCCTCAGAAATTGCCGTTTCCCAAAGCTCTCGATAGGTACAGGTTGGTTCTTTGACTAGAACGGTTTGCCCAACCAGGTCGCTGGCCGTGATGCTGTTTCGTTCGGCTAATGGGTGATTCCTATTTAACATAACCCCTAATCTTTCCTCGATCAGCGGCTCAAACTCCAGCATGTGTTTCGAAGGTGGAGCCGAGCAAATACCGAAATCCAATTCGCCAGCACGAATCCTCTCCGCAATTGATCTGCTGCCGCCTACTTCCATGGATAACTCCACTTTCGGTCGAGCTTTGCAGAAGCGGGCTATAACGGTCGCTAACTGCTGGCTTGCGAAGGGCTCGATAGAAGCAAATCGCACCGAGCCGCTGCCTCCCTCAGCAATATCCGAGACGGTCTGCCTCATAGCTCCGATCGACTTCAGTAAAGTCGAGGCCTCCTGATAGAGCCATCGGCCGGCTTCAGTCACGATCACGCGTTTTCCGTCGCGTACGAATAAGGAAACACCCAGATCAGCTTCGAGGCGCTGAATTTGAAGGGTTACCGTAGAGGGTGCATATTGGAGTTCCTCGGCGGCTTTCAGAAAATGTCCATAACGCACGCAAGTCTCGAAGGTCTTTAAAGCTCGAAGATCCATTGTCATCACCTTTGTTTAATTAATTTGAACCATTCATTCATATTATTCAATTTTACAAAACATTACCGTGATTTTACAATAGGGACAACGGTATCTTGTTGGATAGATACCACAGAAGGGGGATTTACAATGACAAAATTGGTTATTACTCACGGCAATTCAGCGGTTTCTCACTGTGCCTTTACGTTCGATGACGGTCCGATGCGGATATCGATTGACGCCTGGCTGGATGCCTTGGAGCAGGGTGGCGCGCGCGGGACGTTCTTTTTAACAGGCGAGTGGTTCGATCGGTACCCCGCGAAAGCAAGAGAAATGCTAGCCAGGGGCCATGAGCTCACCACACATACCTACCATCATCGCAGAATGGCAGATGTGAGCAAAGCCGTTTTCTTCGAAGAGCTGAAGCTGGCTGAGCTCGCTTATCAGGAAGCAACGGGAAGGCCAGCCCCAACCTTTATGCGTTTTCCTTACGCCTCTTATGGGGAGGAGAATTTGGAATGGCTCCGGGAGTGGAATTATCTGCTCATCGAAGGGGAGGATACCGTGGACTGGTCGGGACCGCCAAGCGCGCAGCTTGTGGAGCGGGTGATACCTCATCTGGTCAAAGGTTCGATTTTAATTTTTCATGCCAACGAAATCGCCAAGGAAACGCCGCAAGCTGTTAAATCGCTTGTTCAACATACGCTGGCCCAAGGTCTTGCCATAGTTCCTGTATCCGAGCTGCTTCAAGCTGATGGCATCAGGTCAGGCGAACGCCGCTGGCAAGTCCGATTCAAACCGACTTTCCAAGACTCTATCCACCTTGAGCAATGGAAGCATGTAGCCGGGGATGAGGAATGGCGGAAGCTGGCTGCCGATTCACTTGCATGGGGGAGCCCGAAAGCCCCGATCGGGCCTGGCGCCTATAGCAAATGGCTGCAAATGCTATCCACGCAGGGCCAGTCGGATGGCGAAACGCGTGTGGTCGCCCGCAGCTTTGCCGACCAGCACTGGGCCTACGCGTGTGCCTCAGTCCGTGGCGACGCGCTGGTGCTGGAGGACTTCGCTACGAAGGAACCCCATGCGGATGCCTTGGTCTATATGCTGCAATGGGCAGCGCATGAGGCATCCATCTCCGGTTGCGAGTGGGTTACCAGCACACAGGACATGCGCCGTATACACAAGCTGTGCGAGCAGCTGGGCTTCGAAGCGGAGATTGTCTTGCAAGAAGGATAACGGTTCAATCGTAGACTTATATCCAGTACAACATACAAAGACAAGGATAGGATACAGGTTCATCAGAGAGGGAAGATGGGGGATATGGGTACGAAATCCGCATTGAATTGGATTACGCTATGGGCATCGTTATTGTTTGTCGTCATACTTGGATTTTCCCGGCTCTCCTACGGTATGTTCTTGCCTGGGATACAGAGGGAGATCGGGGGGAGCTACGGACAGCTCGGTATACTTGGCACAGTTAACTTTATCGGTTATTTGGCCGGGACATTATGTCTGTCTCCCTTGATCACACGTTATCCAAACCGCAAACATGCCTTAAATCGGATGACGTGCTTGTTGCTCGGATTGACGTTGATCGGTTCGGCTTTTAGTGATCATTTCACTGCGCTGGGGCTTTGGCGGTTCGTAATCGGGTTGTTATCGGCTTACGCAACCGTGTTAGTCCTGTCCATTGCCATGGATGCTGTTCGACCAGAAGAACGAGGAGTGGCATCGGGGCTTATATGGCTAGGCGGATCTGCCGGCATACTAATAACGGGTTTATTCGCCCCCTTAACTATAGATCCTTTACACTTGCAAGGGTGGCGGTATGCTTGGGTAGCCATGGGCGTTTTCGGGGTCATTGCCGCGCTTGGTTTCGAGTTTGTCACCAGAAAAAGGGGAGCCGAGCCACTACCCTCGCAGACCGAATCGAGCTCACGGGTCAAAGAAAATGTTCATGTGTATCATCTCCTGTTGAACCCGAAGAAGCTCTTGTTTCTGATCGCTTCTTATTTCTTCTTCGGCTGGGGATACATCATCTATTTCACCTATTTGATTCCCTATCTCGTGAGCAAAGGCATACCGTCCCTCTATGCCGGGTTGATATGGTCCGGAATCGGGTTTGCGGGTTTGTTCAATGGATGGATCGGAGGCAAAGCCATTGACCGATGGCCGAGCGGTTATACGCTGGCTTCGGGGTTAACCTTGGGGACAATCGGTGTGATAGGGGTAATCACCAATCATATGTTATTTACGGTGCTCGGAGCCGCCATGATTGGGCTGGTTTCCTTCATTACCCCGCCGCTGATGACAACTGCGCTCCTTCGTCGTCATGTTCCTCACCACGCATATGCGGCAAGTCTTAGCATAGCCACAGCTTTTTTTGCCTCTGGACAGATTATCGGTCCCATCGTTGGGGGGGGGGTGGTCGAGCGGCATGGCTTGCAATTCGGCGTGGCATCCAGCGCTATCTTTATGGCGATTGCCGCTGCGCTGGCCGGTTTCTATGGACACCAGCAACGAAAGCTTAAGATCCGTGAATTGCCTATCAGCGTGTGATTATATATAGGAAACAAGCGATGTCACACCGTGATATCGCTTGTATTCGTATAATCCGAAAACAGCTGGCCCATATTAATAAAAATCAGTTAGGCAAAAAAAGGATGATTTTGAATTGGCACCCAACGAGCAACGAGACAGCGCTGCCAGCAGTGATATGCTAAGTGCAGATTTGGATGTGAATTTCAAGCACTTCCAGGCTGTTTTTAACAAATGCGGGGATATCCAGTACCGACACTTTGAATTGAATACAGCGCAGCAAGGTGCGTTTATCTTTTTAAGCGGACTGGGTGATATCAGTGCTGTTGATATGAACGTGTTGAAATATGCCATTGAATCAAGCCTGACAGGAGAATCAGAGGGGCTAACTGACGATCATAAAGCCGCCATCCAGTCAAAGCTCAGCTTCACGTCACAAACGAGCTGGAGCGATGATTTTCAGGCATCCGTTGAAAGGATTTTATCGGGAGAGCTTGCCGTGCTTCTGGATGGTTCAACTCAAGTCTTATTCCTGAACGTGAAAGAGCTGGAGACAAGATCCATTGAAGAGCCGGCTACGGAAGCTGTAATCCGCGGCCCGAGGGATGGCTTTCAAGAAAACATAAGCACCAATATCAGTCTGATTCGCAGAAGGCTAAAAACAGCGCAGTTAAAGACGGAAATATGTACGGCAGGCAAGTTATCCGGCACAGACATTGCCATTACCTATCTGGAGGGCATTGCAAAAGAAAGTTTAATTACAGAAGTAAAAGAGAGAGTCGGCCGGATTCAAATTGACGCTATATTGGAAAGCGGTTATGTGGAGGAACTGATTGAGGATAATTCCGTATCGCCATTCCCTCAAGTGCTGGTGACGGAACGTCCGGATAAAGTAGTCGGAAATCTGCTGGAAGGCAAGGTCGCCATCATCGTGGACAACACGCCGTTCGTCATAGTTGTCCCAGGTACTTTTTTTCAACTGCTGCAAACCCCTGAAGATTATTATCAACGGTATTTTGTTGCTTCTGCTATTCGTATTTTGCGTTTTATCGCCGTTGTTTCTTCTCTGCTTCTGCCGTCTCTCTACATTGCGCTAACTACCTATCATCATGAAATGATACCGACGATGCTGCTAATCAGTATTGCTTCTTCCCGGGAAACGGTACCATTTCCCGCCTTTGTGGAGGCTTTGCTGATGGAGGTTGCTTTTGAGGGATTGCGGGAGGCCGGTGTCCGTCTTCCGCGTCCGGTAGGACAAGGGGTAAGCATTGTGGGAGCCTTGGTTATTGGTCAGGCGGCCGTAGCAGCTGGTATTGTATCTTCACCACTATTGATCATTGTGTCAATGACCGGCATCGCTTCCTTTTTGTTCCCAAGCTTTCAATTGGGACTTGCTTTCCGGCTGCTTCGTTTTCCCATGATGATTGCAGCTGCAACATTTGGCCTCTATGGCATCTTAATGCTGGTACTGTTGTTGCTGCTTCATATGCTTAATCTCCAGTCATTTGGTGTTCCCTATATGTCACCCTTGTCTCCTTTGCGTGCAGGTGATCTCAAAGATGTCTTATTCCGGGCCAACTGGGTGAAGATGACGAAGTCCTCCCAATCAGACGGAGAGAGTCATCATACTCCTATCCTGTCCTCTTTGTTTCACCGGAGACCGACTCAAAAATAAATGGTTCTATGCGAGGTCGTGATGAGAAAACTGATCCTTCTGTTGCTCACGCTGCTCATCCTTAGTTTGCAGACCGGTTGCTGGAGCAGGATAGAATTAAACGATGTCGCCATCGTCACAGCGTCAGCCATCGACCTTGCCCAAGATGGAAAGTACAAATTAAGTGTACAGATTCTAAAAATGAAAATGACCAAGGGAATGAGTGAGAAGGGCGGTTCCAGTGAAAATGCTACCCTGATTCTCTCTGCCAAAGGGGATACAATCATGGATGCGCTTAACGTGATTCAGAAAAAGATCCCTCGTCAGCTTATTTTCTCTCATAATCGGGTCATAATCGTGGGTGAAAAACTGGCCAGAGCAGGTATTGCACCCGCTATTGATTTCTTCTCCAGGCATCGGGAGGCCCGGGGGAACAGCTATTTGCTGACGACACGGGGAGAGGCCATCGAGTTATTGAAAGCTCCTGCGAACTTTGAAATATTTACAGCGGAGGAGATGAGGGAGGAAGAGAAAGCAAGCATGCTGGATAGCGCCAGCATTAGAGATTTTATTTACCGTTTATTTGAAAAAGGAATAGAGCCTACCAGCTCCCAGATGCAGGTCGTACCGTTGAGTGATCAGAGCGGCAAGCCGACAAAAGAAGACGAGCAAGGGCTGGGACTGGTCGGTGTCGGAATTTATCGCAAGGACAAATTACTCGGGTGGATGAACCGGTCTGAAGCTGAATGTTTATTATGGCTAAGAAACAGGATGAAAAACACCGTTCTGACGGTTGCTATACCCGGGAAAGATAAATCGACAGGCAGAGTAAGCGTCCAGCTTATTAGCGCGAAAACCAAGTTCAAATCGAACATTTCGGGGGAGAAGATTCAATTTGATGTAACGGTTAAAATGAGTGGTGAATTATTCGAAAACTCAACTAAACTAAGCATGAAAGAAATGAACAATTTGAACCTCATTCAACATGCGCTGGAAAAAGAGATTGAAGACCGTGTAACCCTGACAGTGAAAAAGCTGCAGGAGCAGTATAAATCGGATGTCATTGGTTTTGGGAATATTTTGCATCGGCAGCATAAGAACGACTGGAACAAAAGATATGTGGCCAGATGGGAAGAAGAATTCCCGAATATTGAGGTCAACACGAAAGCCAAATTTAAGCTTATCGGGACTGGACGTGCGAATGAATCCGTTGTAGATGAAGAAGAGTTGGAAAAATAGAACCATTAAATTCGCATAAGGAATAGGAATATTACGGTATGGACACTATTTCTAGGCATCAATTGCTGGCGATCTCCATTATCTATCAGATCGGGACAACCATTATATTTGGATTCGCCTCTGGGGCAGGAAGAGATTCCTGGCTGGCGGTTTTGATTTCCACCGTTTTGGGAGCAGTCGTCATCATGGTTTATGTCAGTGTCACTCAATTAAACCCGGGCCTGACCTATATTGAATGTTACCCGAAACAATTCGGCAAATGGCTGGGTACGCCTATCGCTTGGCTCCATCCGTTATTGTTTTTGTATATCGCAGGGAGGATCGTTGCAGACATCAACAATTTGGTGCCTTCGACGATTTTGCCCGGTACGCCTTCATGGGCCATTCTGGCGATCTTTATCATGGTCATTGGATACGCGCTATTCCTGGGTTTAAAGGTGATGGGAAGATTGGCCGAAATCATCCTTCCGCTTCTGGGTCTCATCTATATCTTTGAAGTGGTATTAATTATGAGCACCGGAGTGATCGACCTCGATAACTTATTCCCATTGCTGGACAAAGGATGGGACAGGGTGTGGAAGGTGGTCTGGCCGCTGGGGATCATTCAATCCTATGGGGAGTCGCTTGCTTTGGCGATGGTCTGGACATCAGTCAAGCCCAAGGGACGGGTGGGCCGAACGATGCTTCTGTCGACTCTTCTGGCAGGCACCTTTATCGCTTATACGGATGCCATGGCGGTTTCTGTATTTGGAGAAGAGATATTTAAACGGGCGACTTACCCCATGTATGCATTAATCCAAACCATTAACGTTGCGGATTTCATTACGCAGCTCGATGCGACAGGTGTTCTGTACTTTTGCTTCATGGCATTCTTAAAGACGTATATCTATCTGTTTGCTACGATCCGGAGTATTCAAAAGCTAACCTACGCGCAGAGCAACCGCAGTTTTATTATACCTGTCTGCTTCATTGCGTTTGTACTCGGCCTAACCATGGCACCGAATGTGATCGTACATATTACTGTGGTAGAGAAGATCGTCCCATACAGCCCCATATATTTATCCTTAATGATATTCATCCCCATGTTATTGATGGCGGTATCCTGGATGCGAAGAAAACAAGTCTGACGAATAAGCGGGGAGGTGATAGGATGGCAAGCTTTATGGCGTTTTGGAAATCCGATATGATGCTGAAATATCCTTGGGCGCAACCGGTGTTTTTTGCCGCAGCTGCAATCGTGTTGTCGTTCTTTACCTGGTTCAGAAAGCCGCGGCAGGAGCGTTCGGAGGATTCGAAATCCGATTCCGAGGAGTAATGGGATAGGGATGCTATAATTTTCTTGCTTTGATTACAAATGTGACAGGAAGCATCATTGCTTTTTGGGCAAAATCGTTGTTTTCGCCCCGCGCTTGCATCATTTCTTCATCAGATTCCTCAATCATTTGCTCAATGACAAAACCCGACTTTGCCAAGGCATTCACATAGGTGGATAGTTTGCGGTCCGATAAGGTTAGCGCACCCTCAGCAAGAGATACCGAATACCACGATTCATTGAAATAACTTTTTTTGAAAGCAAGGCTATTATTTTCTGCAGCAACACATTTATGTATAGGGTGAGACCAACTGAAAATAAATACACCGTCTTTTTTGAGATAAGATGCGATCCGGTCAAAAGTACCCTCAAGGTCAGTAGTCCAGCCTATGGCATAAATCGAATAAACATAGTCAAAATAATGGACGGGCAGGCCGCATTCTTCTTCCATGGGAGAACAGATCAGTTGCGCCGCAAGACCGCATGACTTTAGATGTTGCGTTGCCTTTTCGATTTGTTTTTCTGATAGATCCATACCCCATAGTTCAGATGCTTGGCGTTCTCCGTGATAGTGCAAGGATTGCCCGTTTCCACAGCCGATCTCCAGCATCTTTTTCCCTGAGACATCGCCAAACAGCTGGCATTTTTCTTCTGAGACAAACGCTCCATAATAAGGAAGCACGATTGCTCCTAAGAAGTCATTTCCTTGTGTATCCCAATAAAGACTGTTTGCTGTATGCACAGCATTTTTGTCCATGTCGATCGAGACGGCGGAGCCAACCTCGCCAGCGCCTATAATGTTTGTTTGATGTACAGTATTCTTGTCCATGTCGATACCCTCCTCAAGTGACTTGCGGGTAATCTCAACAACACATATGGATGACGAACGTATGTGCGATTCTACACTAATGTAACACTTTATCATGAACAAATCCAACATACATCAAGCATTGCCGTTGGAGCAATTGAGATGTGGTTAGCGCTTCTGGACATCGGCTTAGTGGTGATGATGTCCACCCGCTGCCTGATTCGACTGTGACAGACTGCCTTGCGCTTCTTGCTCCTCCAATGCCTCCAGATGAAGCACTGCTTCCGAGCCGATGGCAAACCTCTTGGCTGGCATCACTTCTAATGAGTCAGATGCAATAAAGCATCTTACAACATATATCCCTTGCTCCATTAAACGATAATCGACTGCATATACACCCTCGTCAATCTTATTGCCATCGAGTGTCACTGCCTGCTCAGACTTGCCTTCAGGCCAGAACTGAAAGTGGATTTGATCTGCCGCCGCAGGTTGGCTGTCCTTCATCACCTGAACACTAAATGAGTTATTCTCATGCAGGACCAATTTCTCCGGAATGTGTAAGTCGACTTTCAGATGCGGCTGCAGCCCATTCTCATCAACAGAATCAACATTGGCGGTACATGCGCTTAACAGAAGCATAGCAGCAAGCAGTGTGGAAAAGCCTATATTTCGCCAGTTATTGCGATTCGACATTTTAATTCGCTCCTCCTTACATTAAGCCGAGAACCAGGCTCTCAGCGATTTAATATGGCGAATGATCAACCAGTCAAGCAAGATAACAACGATGATGGATAAGCCCACCAAAGGCATCAAGGCTCCGAATATAAGCATTATGACAAGCACGCCTATTGTAATGCGTTTGTCCTTAGCCCGCGGAGGAGCGCCTAGCTTGCCACTCGGCTTCCGTTTGCGCCACATGAAGTAGGAGCTTAAGGCCAACAGCATTACGCCAAGGGCTGTAATTAGTCCAAGAATTTGATTTGCGAGTCCAAAGAGCCTTCCTTCGTGGAGAGCGATACCCATTGTAATAACCTTCGCCATTACCCCGTAATCTCCGAACCGAACATCCGTGAGCACAGCTCCGCTATATTGATCCACGTGCAGTGTGGCATTATCCCCTGGTCTTGAATGTGAAGTAGCGATCGTGTACACGCCTTTATCGCCGCGGGGCAGCGATATCGTATAGGGAGGTGCCACTTCCTGCTTGTCGGCAATCGTCTTTAAATCTTCAACCTTAAGCTTCAGATAGCCTCCAGCACTTGATTCGGGAACCGGAAGGTTCTCGGAAGCCCACGGAACATCTTCGGCAATATCTTTGGTCAAGGTTACTGATTCAGGCTTATCCAAAAAGCTGAGCGCGTATGGCGGGTAATTGGTATTCGTGGAATTGGCGATACGGTCAATTTGACCACCAAGTATTCCAGACCACGGCAACCCGGATGCAATTAAAATGATGATAAACACGGAGAGCCAGAAGGCCGGTACAGCATGGAGATCACGCCAAAACTGGCGGCTTCCCGGCTTGCTGAACCTTGGCAGAATCGTCCCCCAAATTTGGAATCGGTTACGCGGCCACCATAAATACAAGCCGGTTACGACGAGAATAATCGCCCAGCATGCGGCCAATTCGACAAGACGGTTGGCCCACGTACCGCCGATGACGAGCTGACTGTGCATTTTTTTGAAAAATGCTGTAAATGTTTTATCGCTGTTCATCATGCCGGCAATATTGCCAGTGTAGGGATCCGCATACATCGTCGTGGTGACGTCATTGCGGCTGGCGGATAGCTTAATTGTAGCGGCGGAATCCCCCGAAACTTCAACCGAGGATACTGAAGTCCCAGGATAAGCTCGTTCTGTCTTTGCAATGATTTCATCAATTGACATCTGTGCTGCGCCAACCTCTCGAACGGTCAGCATGTCCTTATACAAATAGGCTTCGATTTGTGGCTTGAAGAGATAGACTGAGCCGCTGAACGCGAGAATAATTAGAAACGGGGCAAAAATTATTCCGGCATAAAAATGCCATCTCCAGACAGATTGGTATAGCGCGGATAGAAGTCTCGGTTTAGAAGTTTTGTTCTCTACCGCAGTTTGTGAAGCAGGGGCAGTGGGGGGATTAAGACTCATGGGGACCTCCTTGTGATTTTAAAATCTACATTGGTACGACGGTAATTATACGTGGAGGAACTCGATATTCACTATGGCACTTTAGAGTTATATGCCAATTAAATTTGTCAGAAATGTGAACACGAGCACTTAAATCGACAGGAGTGGTAGGGGCATCAAGCCGCTCAAGATCGTCTACCAGAACTTCATTGTAGAGTACGAGGAGCACGATATCTCAATGAAATAGCGACAGCTAGGACTGTATGTTCTTGTCCTTTTGCTGTCGCTGTTTCAATTTTTTGAGTCATAGGCACTGCACTCATTGTGCAATGCGCGAGAATGGATGTCCTTGTCCGGTGTTGCAGGTACCGTTCTCGCAGCAGCAACTTTGGTTGCTTTTACACGAAGCCTAACTAATCCTCACTTATCATTTCCCCGTTAGCAGATAGGTCATCCCATACTCTCATCAGCAGGGTGATAGCAGCATCAATGTCCTCAAGTGAAACACCATCCCTGGCTTGTGATGAAATGCCTTGAAGAAAGGTGTCAAACAAAGTAACTAGCATGGAGATATCCGTCGAATCGGGCAACTCACCATTGACTACGGCCCGTTCTATACATTCTTTCTGCCAACCGCGTACCTTTGCTCGTTCCTTGGAGAGCATGGTTTGAATGTGTTTTTGCTCAGGAGAACAGGTTACAGCGGATGAAACCAACAAACAGCCTAAAGGATGGGAACTCTCTGTTTGCATCTGTGCCGATCGCCTTAGTCCCTGCTCGATGGATGCTTTCGCTGTCAGATTTTGATCCCTGAAGCTTTCCGATACCTGTCCATAAGTAGAGATATATTGATCCACCACTTCGCGGAACAGAGCTTCCTTGGATTCGAAGGCCGCGTAAAAACTCGCTGCAGATATATTTCCCATCGCAGCGCGCAGCTGAGCAAGGGAAGTGGATTCAAAGCCATGTTCCCAGAATAGAAGCATCGCCGAAATGACTGCCTCGTCACGATTAAATGCGCGAGGGCGTCCCGTTCGTGCCATAAGAAGACCTCCTTTAATACTTCTATACTAATCGATCCATAAGTCCTTGACAAGTAAAGTGTCGTTGGTTTAACATTTGGAATGATTGATCCAGAAGTGAACTGATCTTAAGGAGGAAACTAATTTGTCTAATTTTTCATCATCCACAGGCGTGATCCAATCGGACCACATGCCTGATAGGCTTCCTTGGCTTGCCCTGCTGGCATTGGCGATGACAGGGTTTATCTGTATTCTTACAGAAACCATTCCAGCCGGGCTGCTGCCATTAATCGGGGAAGGGCTGAATATTTCGAAAGCGATGGCTGGGCAGCTCGTAACCCTATATGCCATTGGATCGCTTGTTGCGGCGATTCCATTCGTCATGTTCACCGGAGGGATGCGGCGGCGTCCGCTGCTGCTCGCCATTATTGCGGGATTTTTAATCTTCAACACGGTTACCGCTTTGTCGACCAGCTATGCTCTGATTCTTGTTTCACGATTTCTCGCTGGTGTAGCTGCCGGCGGGGCTTGGGGGATGATCGCCGGTTACGCGAGACGAATGGTTCCTGAAGCTCTGCGGGGACGCGCCCTTGCTGTCTCAATGGTAGGAACACCGATTGCGCTTACCTTTGGGGTGCCGGCCGGAACTTTGCTTGGTGACCTGGTCGGTTGGCGCGCGGTATTTGGACTTATCTCTTCTCTGACTCTTTTGTTAATCTGCTGGGTGTTATGGAAAGTGCCGGATTATCCCGGGCAACCTGTTGTGAAGAGAATGACAGTCCGTCAGGTGTTTGTTATGCCAGGTATCCGTCCGATATTAATGGTGGTGCTAACCTGGATGCTGGCACATAACATTCTATATACGTATATTGCGCCATTTCTTGAGCATTCCGGACTTTCAGAGCGTGTCGATCTTGTTTTGCTCGTCTTTGGAATCACCGCGCTTGTCTCCATCTGGATTGTCGGCATGCTGATAGACCGCAAGCTGCGCCTGATGGTATTGATCAGTTTATTCGGTTTTGCGCTCGCGTCTGTTGCTCTGTGGGCTGGCGGCACATCGGCGTCGATCGTATATATAGCTGTTGCGTTATGGGGGCTAACCTTCGGCGGTGCCGCCACGTTATTGCAAACCGCGTTGGCTGATGCAAGCGGTGAAGAAGGCGTTGATATCGTGATGCCCATTAATGTAATGGTATGGAATGGAGCCATAGCCAGCGGAGGCATTATAGGCGGGATTTTATTAGAGCAAGTTGGTGTACAGGCCTTCCCGGGAGTACTGTTGGCACTTTTGCTTGTGGCGCTGCTTATTTCGTGGAGAGCTAAGAGGCATGGCTTCCCCCGAAAACAATAAAAGTAGCAAACAAGAAGCCAGTTAAGAAAAGCATGGGTTGCTACATTAAAGATGACGTTAATTGAGACTGCTAGCTAATATAAGAACCGGATTCCTTGTGAGGGTCCGGTTTTTTCATGCATACCGAGTAACACATCCGCTTTACCTACAATATGATGAGTCTAGAAATCTAAAGAGGTGAGCCAATGGCAGTCGTAAAAGCCAGGGAACAGGACATTAAGATGTTGGCAAGGTTGCTTCGAGCTGAGGCTGAGACCGAAGGCGAAATGGGCATGCTCCTTGTTGGAAATGTTGGCATTAACCGAATAAGAGGGAATTGTTCCGATTTTAAAGATATCCGGACCATACCCCAAATGATCAACCAGCCGCATGCGTTCGAAGCGTTGCAGCATAGTTTGTATTATCAAAATGCAAGAGAGAGGGAACGCCGTCTGGCGCAACGGTCTGTGAATGGGGAGCGGAATTGGCCTGGAAAATATTCCCTATGGTATTTCCGCCCAGGATCGTTCGAAAGTCCCGGACCATGTCCGCCAACTTGGTATAATCAGCCGCTCGCAGGACGCTGGAAGAAGCACTGTTTTTATGAACCGACTCCGGGTGAATGTGATAACATATATAATACGTATTAATTCATGAACGAAATGAGCTCATCAGGATCTCTTAACCAGCCTTGTCACAGCCATGTGTCGGATGACAAGAACGTTATCTCATTAAGTGCCGCGTAAATCGCGGCTTCTTTGAGTTTAGCGGAATTAAGTTGTGTGTAAGGTTGAAGAGCTTGATCCTTACTTCTATTTGATGTATATTAGTTTTTACATTGACATTACAGCAGGTCTAAAAAGGAGGAGCCATGTCACCACGTACCAAAGAACAGAATGATGCGATTCGGGAGATGCGGATGAACCAAATCATGCAAGCGGCTGCGGAAGTATATTTGGAGAAGGGCATTCAATTGGAAGTACGAGATGTTGCGGTCAAAGCAGAGCTCGGCTACGGAACCGTATATCATTACTACAAAAATAAGCACATGCTTTTGGAAGATTTACTGTGGGATGCCCTGAATCGAACGGAGTCGGCCGTACAGCCCGCTATATCGGGGGACGGCAGCAGTTTGCTTAAAGCTGCGTCGTTCTCCAGGCTGCTCCTGCGGAATTGCATCCAGGATCCTTCTATATTTATTTTACTTAAAACGGTTTCGGATAATTTTCATCACTTCCCGGGAAACCGGTTCAGCAAGCTGTTTGCCGAATTTCAGGAACGGATCTATTTGCCGTTTGTGGCAATGATTCGTGATGGCATTGGTTCCCAATCATCGGATAAAAGGGCTAATCTAATTTTTGGCTCGCTTGTGGGTTACGCAGCATTAAATATCCACCACAACATGCGGAACGAGATCGATGTGGAAGGGATCGTCGATATGATTTTTTCTGACTTACAGTCAAAGGAGAATTAAAGGAAATGATCATTCTAAAATCGAAAGAAGAAATTGAAGAAATGAGAACAGCCGGCCGAATTGTCGCTGCTTTCCATCAAGCCATTGCAGATCGGATACGGCCGGGTGTCACAACGCTCGATATTGAGACGTTTGCGGTGCGGTTCCTGAAGGAGAATGGCGCCAAGGCTTATACAATAGGCTACAACGGCTATCCGTATGCAACATGTGCGTCTGTCAATGACGTCATTGCACATGGTTTTCCGAGCAGGGAGCCGCTCAAGGAAGGCGACATCGTCACCATCGACATTGTCGCGGAAGCGGATGGCTGGATCGGCGATTCAGCATGGAGTTATGCGGTCGGCGAGGTGACGGAGGAAGCGCGTAAATTGATGCGTGCAACGAAAGAATGCTTATATCTCGGTATCGAAAAAGCGGTTGTCGGAAACCGAATCGGCGATGTGATGCACGCGGTTCAATCCCATGCGGAGCGAAACGGATTCTCAGTGGTGCGCGATCTGCTCGCTCATGGTGTAGGAAGAGAGATGCATGAGGAACCTAACTTTCCCCATGTCGGGAGTCCGGGTAAAGGGTTCCGCTTGAAGGAAGGGATGGTTTTTACGATCGAGCCGATGCTAAATGCCGGAAAAGCGTTAATGACGATTGATGATGACGGATGGACCGCCAGAACCGCTGACGGCTCGCTTTCCGCGCAGTACGAACATACAATCGCCATTACTGCGGAAGGTCCGATTATTTTGACCGAATCAGCGTTGGTTACAAACTCAATTTGAAAGCTTCAACAGTGGCTAACTAATAATTCTGTTGGAAGCGATGAGCATCAATCTTAAAATAATCAATTCATTCAACTAAAACTCCGACCTTTGGCACGGAGTTTTAGTTTTTATTGTACTGGGTAATCGAATCGGATTAACCTAGTTGCTGTGAACCATTAAACCACACGGATTTGATCGACAAGGTATCCGAAATATGAGTAGTCGGATCACCGTTGACTAGAATAAGATCAGCGCGCATACCTTCGGTAATACGGCCGCGATCTTGAAGACCAAAGCAACGGGCCGGTTTGCTAGTAGCCGACTGCAGAGCCTCGATCGGAGTGAACCCCGCCTTCACCAGCAGCTGCATTTCGTGGTGGACACTGGCCCCATGAGCAAGTCCGCCAAGGTTCGGAACGGGGACCGGCGCGACATCTGTCCCTACCAGAATATCAACTCCGGCACGGTGAAGGTCCATCACATTCTTAAAGCTGTTTTCCATATTGCCTTGTGGGAACGTATTAAAGCTTGAGTTTAATATATCGATCCAGTCTGGACTCAATTTGGAGTGAACACGCGGATCATTCGCCAATTCCGATGCCGGATTTCCAATAATCGATGAATTCAACACCAAGCATGGTGTAACAAAAGCGCCTGAACCAGCTATGGATTTCACTAACTCGGACGTGTACTCGGGTCTGTCAATAAACAAGTGGCCTAAACCGTCGACTCCAAAGTCGATGGCTTCTTGCGATGAATGAGCCGTCAAGACGTGGGCGATGACCAGCTTATTGAACCTGTGGGCTTCTGTCACGGCTGTTTTTAGAATCTCGTCGCTTAATACTGGCAGGCCAGGTGCACCCATGACCGTTCCTTCTTCAATCATGATCTTAATATAGTCGGCTCCATTCTCCACCTGGGTATGCACATGTTTTATCGCTTCTTCCACTGTCGTCACTTGCGGTATTTCTTCGTGATCGTGAGCGTATGCGGCCATCATCGCTTCCCGGTCTTCCTCCGATAACTTCGCTAGTTCCTTTAATACGAATTCCGGTATTTCATCTCCATCCGGCAGTAATTCATCTGGGTGTCCGCCCGGAGCGGTGATCGCTGTGCCAGCAGAACGGACGTCTGCGATGTCATTTATATTTTTAAGCTGAATCTCGCGCCCTCTTTTAGTAAAATCGCCGTTCATTTCAAGTTCTGTTGTAACGCCGAATTTCAAGGCATCTCGTAATCCGCCGATTGAAGTGTGGACATGTGCATCAATCAGTCCAGGCATTAAAGTTGCATTTTCTCCATCTATAATCGCTGCATCGGACGGAAGGTCTCCACCCACTGAAATAATGGACTCCCCTTTAATGGCAACATGTCTGGCCGCAATAATTTGAACTCCATCAAAGATACGTACATTTGTAATCACCGTAACTTGTTCTAACGCAGCGTTTTGAGTTACCTTCTCCATTTGAATTCCTCCTGAGTGTATGTCATTCAACACTTCGAAGTATAACTGTTAGAAACCTAACTGTCAATAAACTAATGTTTGTTTGACAAGCCTATAGGATCGCTGTATAGTTTATTTACTTACAATTAGATTCCTAACAATTACAGGGGGGACGATCATGCAATCCCGGAAGGATACGCCTTATCTGGATTTGTTTCAGATTATCGGTCTTAAGTTAAAGAAAAGAGCAGACGAGAGTATAAAAGAGCTCGGGTTAAATGCTCAACAAGGAAAGGTAATCGACTATATATACGAGAACCAAAATAATCATATTATTCAAAAGGACCTTGCAGATCGGTTTCATCTACGTGGGGCTAGCATTACAAGCATGCTTCAAGGTCTAGAGCAAAAAGGGTTCATCGAACGCAAAATCCCAGCCAATAATGAACGGCAAAAAAATATATATGTAATGCCAAAAGCGATTGAACTGATTGAAGACTTTCAAGATTCATTCCAAAAGGTGGAGGAAGAAATCGTTCAAGTCCTTACCGACGAGGAGAAGCAAGTCTTAAAGAAATTGTTGATCAAAATCAATGAGCGCATATAAAGAAGATGATTCCCTATAACGGTTCATCCTTGTTATCTTCAAAAATATAACTAAAAAATACGCTAAGAAGCTCCTATATACATTAGGAGTTTCTTTGTTTACTTATATTCTATAAAATGCTCTTTATATATATTGACATGTATATACACCATAATATATATTAAGGACATGAGATCAGCAACCATGCAGTTAACGTTACTTACTCTTGCCGAACCTAATCGATTCAACATTGTTGAATTGCTTAGGAATGGTCCTAAGTCGGTAGGAGAAATCGTCCAAGCCCTAGGTATCAGCCAGCCGCACGTTTCCCGTCATTTACGCATTTTGAGCGAGGCCGGGATGGTGCGCGCACGCAGCAAAGCACAGCTGCGAATTTACAGCCTTGAAGCCGGGCCGTTTCAGGAGCTGGATGAATGGTTTGATTCCTTCAGCATTCTATGGGAAGAACGTCTCGACCATTTTGAGGAGTATATGCAGGATTACAAAAAGAAGGAGGATCTATGACAGGTATCAACAGTTTTATCGCGAGCTACATGCTAAATTACCGCGATGTCTGGAACAAAAGGCTGGATTCCCTTGAAAACTACCTGAAAAGGATGACTGCAGATGAAAAGAAAAACAACCATACGTAAAAATCACGAGCGCAGAGAACTCACTATCGAACGTAACGTTGCGCTTCCTGCCAAGTTTGTATGGGAAGGCTGGACGGAACCCACACATATTACAAAATGGTGGGGGCCGAAAGGCTGGACGACAACCGTTTATGAAATGGATGTGCGGCCAGGCGGAGTGTGGCGATACAGCTTAAAAGCGGATGACAATAGCAGCGAAGAGGCCTACTGCAGAGCTGTTTATGATGAGGTAGAGGTACCACACAAACTGGTGTATACCGACACCTTTGCCGACAGCGAGTGGAATATGGTTACGGACAGTGAAATGTACACAACCGTATTGTTCGAGGAAAAAAGCGAAGGAACACGAATTAGTATCGTGACGCGATTCGCTACTAGCGAACAATTGGACAATGCAGAAGCAATGGGCATGATGGAAGGATTTACGGATGCCTACGATCGACTGGAAGAATACTTAGAAAACTTAATGGGAGGCAATGACAAGATGGAGACGGTTACTTCAAAGGATGGCACACAGATTGCTTATACCAAACAAGGAACTGGTCCTGCACTCATCTTGGTTTCTTCGGCAGCCGCAGACCATCAAGATGCTTCGCAGTTAGCCGAGCACTTGTCGGTTCATTACACCGTATACAATTACGATCGCCGTGGACGGGGACGCAGTACGGATACTGCTCCTTACGCAGTCGCAAGAGAAGTGGAAGATATCGAGGCTCTAATCGAAGTCGCAGGCGGCCAAGCTTGCCTGTTCGGAAGCTCGTCCGGAGCCGTGTTGGCACTTGAGACAGCAAACCTGCTAGGGAATCGGATCGCAAGTCTCTATTTGTACGAACCGCCGTTCATTATCAACGACAGCCGTAAGCCCGTGCCTGGTGACTACGTTAAACATTTGAATTCATTGATTGAAGCCGGGAACAGATCAGAAGCAGTCGAATACTTCGCCTCCGAGGCTCTAGGTATTCCAGGTGAATACATCGGATACATGAAGGCGGACCCTTCTTGGAACAAGATGGAGTCTCTGGCACATACGCTTGCTTATGATGGACTGATTATGGGAACCACACAGTCGGGGAACCCGCTTCCCGCGAACAGATGGAACATTAGCATTCCAACCTTGATTATGACAGGGGAGAACAGCGAACCGCTCTTCCATGACGCGGCAGGCGCGCTTGTCAATCAATTGCCAAAGGCTGCAATTCACTCTCTCGCTGGACAAGACCATTCTGCAGTCATGATGGCTCCTGATGGATTGGCAAAGGCTGTATTTGATTTCAAATCATAAGACATATGGCGCGAGGAGAAGGGTACTATGACGGATCTTCAAACACTCAATCGTCTGGTCGGTACTTGGCATATTAGCGGCGGAGCAGAAGGAACGGTAACCTATGAGTGGATGGAAGGCGGACACTTTTTGATTCAGCGCGTCCATCTATCCCAAGATGGACAGGAAGTGAAAGGCATTGAGATGATAGGACACTTGAAACCGTTCGGCGAGAGCGGTAGCGCGGATATTCAATCCCGTTATTACGATACGCTGGGCAATACGTTTGATTATGTTTACGAAATAGAAGGGGATATGCTTGTCATTTGGGCTGGAGGCAAAGGGTCACCTTCTTATTTTAAAGGAGAATTCAGTTCTGATGGAACCACTAATACGGGGGCATGGCATTATCCCGGCGGTGGAGGATATGAATCCACGATGACGAGAGTCTCGACTGAGGGAGGATGGGGTATTGGCTAAGCAGCTGGTCGTTGCAAAACCTTTAACGGTGACTGCCTCCAGATTTGCGCTTGTGTCGATCTTCTCTGGAGCATTGTTCATACTGCTTCTTAGTATTCTTCATCTGCTGCAGCCTGAATTTGATCCGACATGGCGCTTTATCAGCGAATACGCTTTAGGCAACTTTGGTTGGATGATGCACGTGGCTTTTGGATTGCTGGCTGTCGCCCAAATCAGTGTGGCGATTACCATTTTCCCGCAAATTCGTACGGTTACGGGATACATTGGACTTGTCATTCTTGGAATTAGTGCAATTGGCGTTATAATCGCTGGGATCTTCGTGACCGATCCTATCTCCATGAGTCCGGATGATGCCACGTTTAATGGCAGGATGCACTCTATCGGAGCGATGCTGGACTATACGCCGGTAGCTGCATTGTTGATTAGCCTTTCGTTATCTCGACTTGATGCTTGGAGACCTATAAAAAACAGACTCCTTACCAGCGCGGTTATTGCAATCATCGCGATGCTCGTTTTCATTCTGCAAATCCCGCAAGACGGGCAATTTGGGCCTGAGGTTTTGGCCGGATTGTTTGGACGCATTTTGATCTTAGCCGACATTGCGTGGCTAATCATTGTCGGGATTCATGCAGCGAAGCTGGGAGCTTCTAACAGATCATAGCAGAGTGAGTGGGTAGCAGGGAGAACGGCATAAACCGTGTTTCGTAAACCGGCTGCATATCGATTGCAGCCGGTTTACTTCTGTTATGGACACGTTCAGTTCAATTACAGTTTGCGGAAGAAAGGATGTTAGGAATGCCTGCATACGATCATAATCATATTGTCATCACTGGAGCGAGGGAGAATAATCTCAAAGATGTTTCCTTGCGTATACCCAAACGAAAAATCACGATATTTACCGGAGTATCCGGATCTGGGAAGTCTTCCATCGTCTTTGATACAATCGCAGCGGAATCGACGCGGTTGCTGAACGAAAACTTCAGCATGTTTGTGCGAAACTTTCTGCCTCGAATTCCGCAGCCTGATACGGATGCGATAGAGAACTTAAGCATGGCCTTCATTGTGGATCAGAAGAGATTAGGCGGCGGCTCTCATTCTACTGTGGGCACGATTACCGATATTACTCCGATTGTTCGTCTCCTTTTCTCAAGAGTGGGACAACCTCATATCGGGCAAGCAAGCATGTTCTCGTTCAATGATCCGCAGGGGATGTGTCCGGAGTGCAGCGGATTGGGGCGAAGGCTTGGAGTAAACTTGAACAAAGCAGTGGATATGTCGAGATCACTGCACGAAGGGGCTATTCTGCTTCCAGATTACGCAGTGGACGGATGGGAATGGAATATGGTCATTCAATCGAGTGCTCTAGACCCCGACAAGAAGCTGGACGCCTATTCGGAAGATGAACTTGAGCGTCTTCTATACGCTAAGGCGAGGAAAGTTCAAATGGATTTCGCAGGTAAAGCGATGAATATGACGGTGGAAGGCATTATCGAGAAATTCACCAATAAATACATCAAGCAGGACGTGAAGACGAAGTCCGAACGCACCCAAAAAGCGGTTGCGCCTTTCATCTCCGAGGGTCCGTGCACGAGTTGCCGTGGAGCGAGACTCAGTCAGGCTGCGCTGAGCTGCAGGATTAACGGACACAATATTGCAGAAATGACTTCAATGGAGGTTGGCCAGCTCATAAAAGTCGTTCGAGAGATCGATGATGCCGTTGCTGTGCCAATCGTCAGATCCTTGACGGAGCGACTGCAGCATCTTGTAGATATTGGACTGGACTACCTGACATTGGATCGCGCAACGGATACATTGTCCGGCGGCGAGTCCCAGCGCGTGAAGATGGTGAAGCATTTGAGCGGCAGCTTGGTAGATGTCACGTACATATTTGACGAGCCTAGCGTCGGGTTGCATCCTCGCGATGTGCACCGACTGAGCGAACTGCTCCAGCGGCTGCGCGACAAGGGGAATACGGTTATTGTCGTCGAACATGATCCCGATGTCATTAAGGTGGCGGATCATATCGTTGACGTTGGACCTCACGCGGGCAGCAGAGGGGGCAATATCGTGTATGAAGGCAGCTTCCATGGCTTGCTGGAATCTGGTACGCTGACAGGCAAGCATATGAGACGCCCGCTTGTCCTGAAGCAAGATTGCAGACAGCCGTCCGGCAAGCTGTCGATTCGGAACGCATCTCTTCATAATTTGCGGAACGTGAACCTAGATATTCCTACAGGAATATTAACAGTCGTTACCGGAGTGGCTGGTTCGGGGAAAAGCACGTTGATTAACGAGTTATTCCTGAATCAGCATCCGGATGCAATCGTCATCGACCAATCCGCAGTTGGCGCATCAACTCGGTCGAATCCCGCGACGTATACGGGCATCATGGATGACATTCGCAAAGCGTTCGCTTCCGCCAATAAAGTGAATCAAGGCTTATTCAGCTTTAACTCTAAAGGAGCTTGCGAGAATTGCCAAGGGTTAGGCGTTGTGTATACGGATCTTGCTTTTCTCGACAGCGTGAAGCTGCCATGTGATGCATGCGGCGGAAAACGTTTCAAGGAAGAGGTGTTAGCTTACAACCTTCATGGAAAGTCCATTGCGGATGTGCTGGAGATGACGGTAGAACAGGCCCTGGACTTCTTCCAGCTGAAGGACGTCTTGCGTAAGCTACAGGCGATGAGCGATGTCGGTCTGAATTACATTACGCTTGGTCAGCCGCTCAGTACGCTATCGGGCGGAGAATGTCAGCGCATCAAGCTGGCCAGCGAGCTTCATAAGGATGGAAGCATCTATGTGATGGACGAACCAACGACAGGCTTGCATATGTCGGATATCGGCCTTCTTATGGAGATCATAAACCGACTCGTAGATAAAGGCAATACGGTCATCGTCATTGAGCATAACCTTGACGTGATCAGCCAGGCTGACTGGATTATCGACATGGGGCCTGATGGAGGCAGCAAGGGCGGCCAGATCGTATTTGAGGGGATGCCTTCGCAAATCATTCAAGCGAAACAATCGCTAACAGGGAGTTATTTAAAGTAAGATCAGTAACAGTAATGGAGGCGGCACTGAAGTCGGGGGACTTGGAAAAGCACATGGGGCGTATGAAATGGAAGTGGTAAAATTTGTTTATAATCAAATTTTCTATGGATTACTCACAAAGGGTTATGTGACACTATAGAAGTGAAATTGGATTTCAACTTTTCACGCGATAGGAGATGTTTTTAATGTCTGCTTATATGGTATTGGTGGTTTTAACTTAACTGAATATCGGGCATAGTAACCTTTTGTGAATACTGCTGTTAACGGGATAGCATCCTTTTTGATAAACCGGCCTTTGGCTTTTCACCGCGAAACAGCAGCTTCTTAGGAGGCTGCTTGTTCGCGGTATTTTTATGTCCAATAAACAACATTACTTTTTTGGTGAGGATCGGTTCAATGATTGATTGAAATAATTAGCTAAATTGAAGCTGAAACGCCGCCGATAGGTTGATATTCGGAAGCGCCAGAGCTTTGGGAGCGTTACCTTATACGTAAAGGGGAGGATACAAGAAATGAACAACCATGATGAAAGCTTTGTAAAGCCCGAAATACTAGCGCTTGTTTTGAGTAAAATGCTCGATAAAACGATAATCCGCGCAGATTATCAACTCAAAGAGCTGCAAGGCGGGACAGTAGGAGCTGTTCGGCTTGTAACGGGCATGGCTGAAGTTTCCGACGGTGAAAGTTTGCCGTATAGGCTGGTTTGGAAAACACAGAGAAAATGGGAACGCTACGGCGACCCAGATTCATGGCGCAGGGAATACGACCTTTATACATCGGATTTCGGTGAATCTTTCACTGAATCGCTCTGCTGGCCAGAATGCTATCACGCAGAGATGAACGGCGATGAGATACAGCTATGGATGGAATATATCGATGGGGTATCAGGCTTAGATCTGACCTCGGATATGTATGCACGTATAGCCGAGGAATTGGGGCGATTTCAAGGCAAGCTATACACTGAACGACCAGACGTAATGCAGAATCTGTCCAACTTAAGCAAGGTTGAGCTTACGAAAAACTTTTATTTGCGGTATCGGTCATGGGATGTTGTGTATGATTACATACGCTTCGATGACTGCGGAATTCCGAAGCATCTGTGTAAAATGCTCATAGACATAGATAATAACGCGGATGAAATATTCAGTCGCATTGAAAAGCTGCCAATAGTGCTTTGCCACAAAGATTTTTGGGTGGCCAACATATTCTATTCGGACAATAAAATCGTACTTATTGATTGGGATACCGCCGGATGGGGTTACATGGGCGAGGATATCGCGAGTTTAATAACGGATGAAGTGGACGTCTCTCATATGATTGAGTACTACCAAAAATGCATTCCAGCGTATTACAGGGGCTTCTCGGAATATGCGGATGTGTCCCATATCTCCGATGATTGTATCCATGAACTAATCCTTGTTATGTTCGGATACAGGCTTGTGGAGTGGTATAAATTCGCTGAGTCGCCCGAAGATAAAGCAATGCACCTTAATACCTTACAAAAAATCTATGAAATGAATAACAGATAGATAAATGTAACGATTGAGCCAAACGATTGGAAGCGATATGCCAAGGAATAAAGCAGGGAATACCTGCAGCAGCGAAAACAAGCTCGCAGCTTTACTGCTTACAGGAAAGATCAGTAGTCTTGTTTCAATTAGAAGATGGTAAGTGGAAACTACAAGGCATAACAGATAGATGGCAGTAAGAAAAAGGAGGCCTGACTCGAATAATCTTGCATACATTGCTATGAAGTCGGCAGTGATTGATAAGATCGAGTCGGTTTAGCGCGGCTGAATAGAACAGCAAAGGTGTTCAATCCAGGACCGACAGACTCAGGCTGGATGATTGATGAATAAAACAACAAGGCAGCCGATCAGCGTGATGGGCTGTTTGTTCAATTTACATTTCACGATACTGGCTACTGCTACTATTCCGAAGATCAGCTTCTGGAGCTGAACCGAATCTTAATCTATGAGGAACTGGGATTCACTGTACCTATGACCAGAGCGATTTTTTGTTTTATTTGTAATAGTCAAGTCTGTTATAATCTCTTCTAGCAAGATATTCCCAACGATATAATTGATTGTTAATTTTTATAATGATACCCCGTGTGTTTATCTCTCATTAATTTCTATCTAGTATAGACTTGAGGTTTAAGTAACATCTATAAGCTGCATTACTATTTGAAAGAGGTGACTATCATGAGTTTTTTGATTTTTATTTTAATCCTGGGTTTCTTGTATATTATTTTCTATCTTCGAGCGATATATCTATCTTTAAAGGAGATAGAACAAAAGATCACTGGAAAATAACTCAATGTAAGGTAACAGTTCTTTGCATTTTTTGTACAACAACTGCAAAGCAGCAGTTTATTTTTCTGCTAGACTTATGTATGGAAGGAGGACCATTAGTGGAGTGGCTTGATCGAATGAATGCAGCAATTGACTATATTGAGGGCAACCTGAGTGGGGAAATCGATTATAAGCAAGCTGCAAAAGCAGCTTGTTGCCCGAATTTTCATTTCCAACGAATGTTTGCCTTTATATCAGAGGTGACGCTTTCTGATTATATCAGAAGAAGGCGGCTGACACTTGCTGCTTTTGAGCTGCAACAAAGCAACAAAAGTGTGATTGAAATTGCGCAAACCTATGGTTATAAATCTCATGCTGCTTTTACGCGAGCATTCCGTGAGCTGCACGGGATTTCACCAACATCAGCTCGTAAATCAGGGGTAAACCTGAAGGCTTATCCACGTATGTCTTTCCATATTTCGATTAAGGGGAGGGCAGAGATGAACTACAGAATTGAAAAAAATCCTGGATTTTCAGCTGCAGGCTTCAAAAATTGCGTGAATACGGATCATGCGTACCATTCCATACCTAAGCTCTGGCAAGAAGCACAAATGAACGGCATTGGCGACAAATTACTTGGTTTAATGGGTGAAAACTCAGAAAAAGCACCTAATGGCATATTGGGCATTTTAACAGAAGGTGACTGGGGTAAGAATGATACTTTCTTCTATTACTTGGCGGTACAATATGAAAAAGAAACACCTGAGGATATGGAAAAGTTAACATTCCCTGAGGGCCAATGGGTTGTATTTGAAGCCCAAAATCCTGCCGACCTCGTAAGCACTTGGAAGTGTTTGTATACGGATTGGGTTCCAACATCTGATTATGTACTGGCAGACCTGCCAGCAGTTGAATGCTTTTATCCTCCAGGACACTCTCCTCAAAATGAACTGTGGGTTCCTATTACTCAGAAAGGAAGATGACTATGGCTATATTGAAAAAAATTGAATTTGTTGAGTTTGGTCCGTACAAGATGGTTGGAAAAGAAATAAGAACCAAGATTGAAAACTTTAATCCTGTTTTCCCATCAAAATATCCAACGATTCCATCGTTGTGGCAACAATGCTTCTCCGACGGAACATTTGATACGCTTGCAAACATGACTGAATATTGCCCTGCCGAAACGCCGAATGGATATGAGGGGTACGTAAGAGATTTCAACAATGAGGATGGAACATTTACATACGTTGCAGGTTTTTTAATGAAAGTGAATACACCTGTGCCTGATGGATATGTAGCATATGACATACCAGCTTGTACCATTGCAAAAACTTGGATTGAGGGCGAAGAGCATGAGATCTACCCGAATGCAGATCAACTGACAATAGAAGCCATTCGCCAAAATGGCTATGAAGTAGATTGGCAAAATTACTTTAAATGTGAAGTTTATACGGATCAAAGATTTGGAATGCCTCAAAGAAGTGGACAGAAAGTACTGATACTTGATATTTATATACCGATTAAACAAGTGTAGCTAAACAAACGAAGACATTAGTTTTACATACAGGCTGCAATTGGTACATTTACAACCAATAAAAGAATTCTCCAGAAGTGGAGGGTTCTTTTTATTTTAGCCAACGAAAGGCGCTGCTATTTATCTCCATTTGCGAAACGGGTATTTTACTTAGGATTCTTATCCATATCATTCCATTGTGAGTTTTCATAATCTATTTAATCACAGATATGGAGGTTGATAGAATTGGCAAATCGAGATGTGAGATTGACTCTGTTCAGAGATAATAACTTTTCTGGGAGAAGGATTTTATTTAGACGCGGCGGAGTAGCGATCAGAGACTTGAACGCATTTGTTTTCAATGATGAGCTCTCTAGCTTTAGATTGCGCAATGTTGTAAATAGAAGACAAGTGACGCTTGTACTATTCTCAGATATTAATTTCAGAGGCTCCTTCCGCGTATTCCGCGGCAATCAGAACGTAGCTAGCCTGGGGGATTTTAACGATTTAACTTCTTCCCTCGTTCTTGTAGGACGCAATCTGACGAATGCTCAGATTAACGAGATTCGTCGTACGGGCACACCGCCAAGAGATGTATTAATCATTCGCCAATAGTGTTGTTGCCAAGCGTCAACGTTTGTTGACTCCCTTTGAGGCAACAAGCTCGTTTTGCATAGAAAACAAGCTAAAGCGATTCCTGACAGCTGCTGTCGGAATCGCTTTTTACCTACGACTATCATCGACCGCAACAAAAGCAAAATAACTAGTTAGCTGCAAATGAACAGAAAAGCGTCTTTGTTCCATTTCTACTACCGGTCATTCCATGGGAAGATTACGTTAATAAAAAATAAAACCAGCACAACTATGTGCCGATTTACTAGTTGCCATATGCCAAAAAGGATACACCTAAAAAAGACATGGATACATAATAGTGTATAAAAAAATTCAATATAAGTCTACAATATTTTGGTGAAAACTGTAATATTATATATGCGACCGCGGAGCAAAACGATAGTGGATAAAGGGAGAAAAACTGAATGATTACTCTCAGAACAATAACGCTGGAAAACAGACGCGCCATATTTAACTTGGAAGTATCAGCAGAACAACGTCGCTTTGTTGCGTCTAATCTTTCAAGTGTTGCTTCGTGTTATGTCCTTACAACCAATGGCGGACATCCATTTCCGTTGGCCATTTATGCAGATGAGCAGCCGGTCGGTTTTGTTATGCTGACTTATGGAATCACCGGTTACGACGAGCTCCCCTCAATTGCAGACGACAGCTATTGCATCTTGCGACTGATGATTGATCAACAATATCAGAACAAGGGCTATGGCCGGGAAGCTATGGAGAAAATATTGGAATTTATTCGCACCTTACCGGCTGGGCCTGCACATTACTGTTGGATTTGTTATGCGCCCGATAACTTCGTCGCTAAAAAGCTTTATGAAAGCTTTGGCTTTCGTGAGAACGGCGAGATCAGTCACAACGAACTAATTACCGTATTGAGACTCTAATATAGGAAAGGGGAGAAATGACATGCTGTATCACTTTAGTGAGGATGATAGTATCAAAATATTTGTTCCCAAAGAAAAACAAAATCGTCCCGATTTTCGATTGTCCGCGTATTGTACTGAGAAGAGATGAAATGACAACGGATCAACAAATGCAACTTTTCTTTAATAACACGATTGCCAATATTATAGTTACAGTAGAAAGTGATTGATATACACAGATATCAAAGCAGACCATATTTAGATATAGCTTTGAGGATGATGGCTTTGAACTCTTTGATAAGACAGCTGGTTATTATATCTCTCATCAAATAGTTAACCCAAGACAAGTACTAAGTTAACTAACGGTCAGGATCTCTTGATCACTACACGAATACCTTAAATAAGGGGTGTTTAAATTGAAGCAAGGCATAATCGTTTTTCTAAATGGAACTTCAAGCTCGGGAAAGACCTCCATATCGACAGAACTATTAAATCAAAATGAAATCTCATTTCATCATTTATCGATTGATGATTTTTTTCTAAGATTGTTTAATGGCTACATTGATTTTATTAACACTAAATGTTCTAGTGTTGAATCAGACCATAGAGAAGATGTCCAAATTTCGAACGATATCATTATTGATCCACTGGTTGCTGTATTTTATTCAACCATTAAATTTATGTCGGCAAAGGGGATGAATATCATTGTAGATACAGTAAATGATAGTGACGAGAGGTTTAATACATGTATAGATTTATTATTAGATCATCCTGTTCTATTTGTAGGCGTAAACTGTTCGAAAGAGGAACTAATTAGAAGAGAAAAACGAAGGGGAGATAGAGAGATTGGATTAGCAATCTCACAGTATGATAATGTTTATGGCTTTAAGGAGTACGACATTGAACTAAATACTGAAGCCTTGAAACCAGATGAATGCGCCAATTTGATATTAAATGTTATTAAATTAAATCGCGAATTCTCTGCATTTAAGAAGTTACATAAAAGAAGTGTTGGTGTTTCATAGAAGCGTATCCTTCAGATATCACTATGTTCACGCTACGCTTTGGGGCATTTGACAGAGTTCATTACGCTGACGGTGAAAGATAGTTCAGCAATGCAATCCAGGAGCAGCTGCCGCCTAGTTGGTTGGGTTGATCCTCTAATAGTTCAAGACCACAGCAGCTGGCAAGAATCCAGCTGTTGTTTTATTTTTTTGCCAGTTTGTTTTATTTTACATTGTGTATATCAAACTTTACTCATATCGAGGAGGCGTTCCGCTTGTCCTTTCAGGAGAAAAAAACGATCTTTTATTTTCTCAGCACTTTTCTGATCTTTGGCTCTTATTGTTTGTACGTATTTCGGACCGCACCATTCGGCGCGCTTGATCAAGAGGACCCCTTTCGCTTCTGGGGACTCTTCGTCGTCGTGCTCATTCCGGTCACCGTCGCAGTGAAGATTATTCTGCATATTCTCTTCTCGATTATTAACCGGTTAGCGACGAACGAAGACGAGCCTTCGTTCGCTGACGAGCTCGACAAGCTGATCAATCTGAAGGCTACCCGGGTCACCCATATCACGTTCAGCATGGGGACAGTACTAGCCATGGGTACGCTCGCGCTAGGCATGACGCCGAACACGATGTTCGTCACTTTCGTCGGCTTCGCCTTCCTGTCAGAGGCCGTCGGGTATATCGCGCAGTTGAATTACTATCGCAGGGGAGTCTGACATGGGTAAGAGTCTGATTGGCAATCATGTACGCAAGCTTCGCTTTAACCATAACGAGATGACGCAGCAGCAGCTCGCGGATTTGGCAGGCGTCACGCGGCAGACCATCGTCACCATTGAGAAGGACAATTATTCGCCTTCGCTGGAGCTCGCGTTCCGTATCGCGCGCGCGTTCGGCGTTCCGCTTGAGGAAGTTTTTTATTTCGAGGAGGAAAGAGGATGAAAGCGATCATTTGTACCCAATACGGCTCTCCGAACGTCCTGCGGCTGGAAGACGTCGCGATGCCGGAGCCCGGGAATGACGAAGTTCGCATTCGTATAGCAGCCACTACCGTGGGCCCGGCGCATTGTGCCTTCCGCAAGGGATATCCTTTCATCGTAAGGCTCGTCTATGGGCTGAAGAAGCCCAAGCAGCCCATCCTGGGAACGAAGCTTGCGGGAGTCGTCGACGCTGTCGGCCACGACGTTAAGCACTTTCGCGTTGGGGATCGCGTATTAGGCATTAGCGCGACTACTTCCGGCGCCTACGCCGAATACAAATGCTTGCCGGAATCCAAGCCGCTTGCGGTCATGCCGGAGGGCATGACGTTCGCGGAAGCAGCCGCGATCTGCGACGGCACCCCAACGGCGCTGACCTTCCTTCGCGACAAAGCCAGGCTGCAGCCTGGCCAGAAGGTGCTGATCAATGAAGCCTCCGGAGCCGTCGGACTGGCGGCCGTACAGCTCGCGAAGGCGTTTGGCGCTGAAGTAATCGGCGTATGTAGCGGAGCGAACGCCGAGCTGGTGCTGGCGAACGGTGCCGATACCGTTATCGATTACACCAAACAAGATTTTGCGCGAAATGGCAACACATACGACGTGATCTTCGACGCGGTTGGCAAGCGGATATACCGTGATTGTAAGGGATCGCTCTCCGGCAACGGCATCTATCTCTCTACCGTCCGATCCTTGTCGATTATGCTCGCCGTCCTCCTCACCTCCTTGTCGAGAGGCAGTAAAGCCAAGTTCGCAACGGCCGGCCTCATACAGAGCAAGGCTAACCTGCAATATATAACTGAGCTCTACAATACCGGTAAGCTCCGCGCGGATATCGATCGCGAATACGCGCTGGAGCAAGTTCCGGAAGCGCACGCCTATGTGGATTCGGAACGCAAAAGAGGGAATGTGGTGATTACGTTCTAAGAGTATGGGAGTAGAAAGATTAATCGGGGCATATTGAATGGCGATGCAAGGATGAACTCCTTCAGCATCGCCATTCCTTTATTTTTGCTGTTTTAATCAAGAAAGCGATCCCAAGGAGTGGCTTTTACGCTTAATTGTGGATGCCAGCCATTACATGCCAGCTGCCGGGAGCGGACAATGTATAAAAATATTGACCTGCTGTCGTTCCTGTAACGATAGGGATTACAGGTGCGCCTGATGCGCCAGGATAGACGTATTGCTGAGAGGACAGGGAAATGGTTTTTGAACCGACCCATACGTTCGTGCAAGATGAGGTGGATGTTGTGGTACATTCTTTTTTGTACACGTTGACGGTAAGAGTGTCGTAATATTGACCGGTGTTGACGATTACGCCGTTGCCGAAATAGATGGTACCGCCACTGAGGTTGTAGATCGGGCTCGTATAAGAAAAAGCAGCGGATGCCGACGACACGAATGAAACCATTAGGGCTACCATCAGCACGACGGAGATAAAAGCTCTTTTCATCACGGTACCTCTGATCATTCGATTCGAAATAACTTGCTGTTCCATCATCATTAACGATTCCTCCTTAGAATGGACTTTCAGTCAAGCGAATGGATACAAAATCGAGTCATCTTGCAAACTGTTCATTCAATAAGTTCCACATTCTCCTTTCCAAAGAGTTTGAAGTTCATTGTCCAACTCACAATGGAAAGGGAAGAGTGTAACAACGCTGAGAGAGTGAAAGGAGGACGATTACATAGATTCTATTTTATGTATGTTTTATTCTCAATAGGAATATAGACATATTTACCTTTCGACAAATGAGGAGCAGGGAGACAGCATAATGGGTAAGGCAGCCGACATCGTGTAAAAGAAAACAGCGCCTGGTCACAATAACCAAACGCTTTCATCTAAACAGCTATTCTTCACACGAGTGGATTAACGCAATTTCAATTTAGCTAAGTCATGTTGCAAGACATTGTTTCCTTCCTGTGGGTCAAATGCAATATCGCTAAGTCCAAAAACATTTGTCACAACATCCTTATCTTTTGGATGAACTATTCTTACTTCATAAGCAAATGTTGAGGGAGTAAGCTCAAATGATCTAAAGGTTCTGTATTGATTAGGTGGTATTGTTTGAGTTGTAGGATCAGCCATCGATATTAAAACAGGGGAACCGGATGACCAGTCAAACATTTGAACTGTTACTGATCGCGAATCATTAGATCAACGTTCATTGCTTCAACAGTAAGAAATTCAGTACTCGAGTGTCTTCGTAACACGCCAGTTGATAAAATCTTTGTTTTATGACTCAATAAAATCCCTCCTTTCATTTTCGATTAAGACAAGTTTCCATACTCTAATATATGATTCAAAAAAGATAATGATATGGACAAATAGGGAAGCTGTATATAAATGGTAATATCCAAAGCTTATTTACTAAATCATAGATTCTTTTATAAGACCATATTCTTGTCATCTCCAAATGTTAAAAATATGTTCCGCTGACTGATTCATTTCACGATGGCTGTCGCGATGGCTGCTGTATTATCGGGGCGCTGTTCCTCAGTTCAAAAGATGTACTATGTGATTTCAGAGAGACTTAGGAGGGGAAATCTTACTGGCAGTAAACTCTCAATCCTATTAAAATATGTTATACTATTCCATATATATTCATTGATGGAGGGGAATATGAAGCTTCTGATTATCGAGGACGATATTGCGATAGCGTATACCATTGCAAGAGTTATGCAGGATGAAGGGCATAAGGTTACGGAGTGTTACAGCGGAGATGAGGGCTTGCATCACGCATTGTACGGCGAGTTCGATTTAATTATTTTGGATATTATGCTGCCTAAGGTTGATGGATTTACGTTTATCCAAGAGCTGAGGAAGCAAAATGTGGATACCCCGATTCTGTGCCTGACGGCCAAAGACGCATTGAACGACCGGATAAAGGGGTTAACGATCGGAGCGGACGATTATATGGTAAAGCCTTTCGAGATTCCGGAGCTGATCGTCAGAGCTAAAGTGCTGCTGCGCCGTTATGGCAAGGTTAATCTAGAAGAGCAAATTAGCTACGGCCCGATTGTTATTCAAGTTCGGAACCGAGTCATAACGGTTACAGGAGAAGAGCTGACTTTAACAGAAAAGGAATTTGAGCTGCTTGAGTACCTGCTCATGAATAAAGAACAGATCGTGACGAAGGAGCAAATCTATAACCGGATTTGGGGACTCGATTCGGAAGCGGGAATTGGCATCGTGGAGCTTTATATCCATTATCTTCGGAAGAAGCTGTCCTCATGGCATGCCGATCAATATATCCAGACCGTAAGAGGTTTGGGCTATATACTCAGAATAAACGAGTAGCAGTTCAAAGGGAAATCAAAGCTTTATCGTGTATATTCTTCTTATACGCTTAGAGGGGAGATGAATGAATGAACTTTGTAAGACAGATGTTTAAGAACACCAGATTGACTATTCTTTTGACAGCGGGATTACTTGTTTTGCTGATTGCAGGCGGTTCGTTATGGTGGGCTGATCAGCAGTCAAAGAACTTTGCCAATATGATGCAAAAGATAGTGGTTGCCAGTCTGAATGAGGACCCCGAAGCACAGCTTTATTTTGGTTTAGAAGATGTGAATGGTCTCGGGTGGGATCCCACTAAGCTTTCCGTTTACTCAGATGACTATTACCAAAAAAAATACGATGATATCGAACAATTTTTAGGAGAATTGAATACATATAACGCTGCCAAGCTGTCCTCGAAAGACAAGCTTACCTATGATATCGTCAAATGGCAACTAATCACGTCACAACAATTGAACCAAAACTCGGATATGGACACAGACGTATATTTTTCCCTCATTAATTTCGCGCCAGCTTTTGCTAATAACTATCCGATTCGTAACCAAGCAGATGCCGAAAATTATATTGTTGCGCTGAATGGGTTTTCCGACAAGGTCGCACATATCATAGACAGAATTCAGGGCAAACAAGAGAAAGGATTCATTCCCTCTTCAGAATTTTTAAAGGAAATACGCACGAGCTACGAAAATTTGAAGAAGACGAAACCGGAGGAATCGGTTTTGTACACTTCATATGTAGAGAAATTATCGGAGATAAAGCTCGAACCGTTCAAAGAAGAGGAACTGAAAAAGGAGCTTCTACAGACTATAAGCGATCATGTACTGCCTTCTTACGGCAAAGTTGCCGTTTTGATCGAAAATGATTTTTTGAATCAAGCATCCCTGAGTCAGGGGCTTTGGAGTCAGCCGGGTGGCGACGAATATTATTCTGCCCAACTTAGATTTTACACGAGCACGGACTTCAGTCCTCTGGAAATTAACGAGATCGCCAAACGCAGAGCAGAAGAGAATGTAAAGGAGCAAAGAGGCTCTGTCTCGTGGAACACAGTAAAAGGAGATGAATTACTGCAAACCGTTAACGACAGTATCTCGGAAGTAAAGCACAAATTATCCGATTGGTTTGAAGAAGCGCTTATTCCCGACAATTCAGTGGATGTACAGTTATATCCGGCTCCGCTATCTAATGTAGGCGCGTTTTATATCCGCCCATCTATTAATGGCGATAGGAATGGAAGATTTTTTTTCCCGCCCGACATACCATTTTACAAAGATTCTGCCAAAATGTTTGCGATGCATGAAGGCGTTCCAGGACACCATTTTCAATATTCCATTCAATACAACCAATCGGAAATTCCATTAGTCCGGAAAATGACTAGTTTACCCGGATTCACAGAAGGATGGGCCACCTATGTGGAAACTTTAGGCGTAGAGATGGGCTTGCTTAATCAGGCGACGGTTCAAGAACATCTGCTATATTTTCACGTTGGAACGGTTATTGACACGGGCATTAATGGGCTGAGATGGACAAGAGAACAAGCTAATGAATACCTGGTTAGCATGACTGGAAAGAAATCAGATGCCTTTATTGACAGCGTCATTGCTTTTCCGGGACAGACAACGAGCTATTCCATCGGATATGATCAATTTCAATCCCTACGAGAGAAAGCGGAAAGCGAACTCGGGGATCGTTTCGACATTAAAACTTTTCATTCCGTTCTTCTTCGAAACGGTAGTATGCCATTTCCGATATTGGAGCAGCAAGTGAATCAGTATATCAAGTCCGCCAAATAAAAGGAGAAGAGACCCCGATATGATCAAACGCACGCTAGTACGAATGACGATCTGGAACAGTGCGGTCGTATTTTGCCTGCTCATCATACTGGGGGGAGCGTTATACGGGCTGGCGCGTTATCGGATCTATTCCGACATTGACCGTCATCTCGTGTTTAATATGGACAACTTGTATCAATATACGCTACCCAACGGGGAACATGTCCTTAACGTTAACTGGGATGAACCGGAACGATTTTTTATGACATTTTATTGGGATTCCAACGATACCTTGATTGGAAGCATATATTATAAATCGCCATATGACAAATTAGCTTCAAAACTTCGGGAAAAACAAGGCCACATGGAGCCGGAGTCGATACGTGTGGGTAAGAGAACCTTTCGATTCGTAAGCAGACCTTATCTAGGCAATTTGCCAATGATAGAGAAGCTGTCTGATACAGCGCCTTTGAAAACACTTCAGGCAATTACGGAAATTTCTACAGAGATCCATTATTTGAAACTGTTATTAAGGAATATTAGTACCGGAATTGGTATCGGCGCGTTATTATCTGTCATCGCAGGTTACGGATTGGCTAGACGGGCGCTCATTCCGATTCAGAAAGCCTGGGACAAGCAGCGGCAATTTGTTGCAGATGCCTCTCACGAGCTGAGGAGCCCGCTTTCGGTCATCCGGGGGCAAACACAAATATTGTTACGCCATCCCGTTCATACGATCGAGGAAGAGAGCGCTCCAATTTCAGCCATTCTGAAAGAAACGAAAAGAATGAGAAACATGGTAGACGGTCTGCTTCTTCTGGCAAGAGGCGATTCACATGAGGAAGTCATCTTATGCCAACCTGTGCGAGTTGACGGAATCATGAAAGAGATTGCAAAAAAAATGGAGCCAATCATAGATTATAAAAAGCTGCGGTTAGAGCTTCATGTCGAAGGCTCGGAATTGCTCATAAATGGTGATGAGGATCGTCTTATACAGCTGTTCATGATTGTGCTCGACAATGCCATTAAATTTACGCAGGCGGATGGACAAATAGATCTTGGGTGCCTTAGGCAGGGAAAGTCGGTACTCGTAACCGTCAAGGATAACGGAGTGGGTATTTCGGAACATGATTTGCCGCTGGTATTTAACCGCTTTTATAAGGGAGATTCCTCTAGAGATAGAGGGTATCATGGAGCGGGTCTAGGGCTATCGATCGCGCATTGGATCGTCGACCAACACCAAGGTTCTATCCACATTAACAGCGCCATAGAGCGTGGTACAGAAGTTATAATTCGTTTTCCGTTGATTAGTTAATTAATAGAGTGGATAGGATACCGCGGCAGCCAACCAGACAATCGGCTGCCGTTTTCGTGTAAATGACACTCTTTCTAGGAATATAGAACTAAATATTTATATAGGAATATAGTACCAATTTTGTGAATGCAGGAAAGGCCCTTTAAAGTAATGACTGGAAATTATATAAGAATAAATAATTTTTCATCAAAAATATAAAAAGTGGATACTCCTAACCGATATAGTAATAGTGACAATAAAAGACATCTTTGTCGTATTACTGAATCGATAGTCTTAAATAAATGATCCTTTTGCTGGCTTACTAATCACGATATGAAATGTAAGCTAGGTAATTATCGCTACTTATATGATCATATGATCATAAATTAATCGAAAAATTGCATAATGAAGCTGTCTGTCCTATTGAAGGGGGTGGTTACAAGAGGGATTGGTTAGTTCTGCAAAGCAATATCAGAATACTTATTAAGGAGGAGAAATATGCGTACTCAATTGAAAAAATGGTCCGTTTTGTTGATGACAACAGTCATGTGCTTTTCAATTTTTGGGTCATCTGCCGGTGCAGCTAATCGTCCTACGACGATGGCGCCGAACGGCATCGTTACAACACCTCATTATTTAGCTTCCGCTGCAGCACTCGAAGTGCTTCAGAATGGTGGTAACGCGGTTGATGCAGCGATTGCTGCGCAGGCGACACTTGCGGTAGTATATCCGCAATACACAGGTATAGGCGGGGATGCATTCTGGCTTATTTACAACGCGAAGACGAAAGAGATTAAAGCGTTGAATGCAAGCGGACGTTCCGGTGAGAAGACAACCATTGAATTTTATAAAAATAAGGGCTTTGATAAAATTCCTTCCCGCGGGTACTTGGCAGCTAACACAGTACCAGGGACAGTATCAGGTTGGGGCGAAGCTTACGAATATGCTGAAAAAACGATGAAATCGTCCATGGACTGGTATGATTTGTTGAAACGCGCAATTCAGTATGCGGAGAAAGGCTACCCTGTAACTCCTAACCAAGAAAGATGGACAAACACGGCTATCGATCCAACGGATCAAGAGCTAAAAGATTTGGGACGGTTTGAAACGTTCAGTAAAGTTTTCTTGAAGCCGGACGGCACACCTTTCAAAACAGGTGAAATGATGAAGCAAAAAGATTTGGCAAAGACGTTGAAACGTATTGCCATAAACGGCGCTAGTGAATTTTACGTAGGTGAAACGGGTAAAAAGATTGCTGCTGACATTCAAGCGAATGGCGGCTCCTTGACTCATCAAGATTTCATTAATCACAAAGCGGATTGGGTTAAGCCAATCTCTGTCGACTATCGTGGCTATCAAGCTTACAACGTTCCACCGAATTCTCAAGGTATGGCTTCCTTGTCTATCTTGAACATTTTGAACAATTTTGACTTGAAGAAAATGGGCGAGGGCACAGCTGACTACTACCATGTTATGGTTGAAGCTACGAAGCAAGCATTTGCTGATCGTGATAAATGGCTGACTGACCCAGACTTCGTTAAAATTCCAGTTAATGAGTTGTTGTCAAAAGAGCACGGTCAAAAGTTAGCGGCACGCATTGATATGAAAAAAGCTGCAACAAACGTAAAACCGCTTGACCCTAAAGGTGACACCGTATGGCTCGGAATCGTTGATAAAGATGGCAACGCTGTATCCGTTATTCAAAGTCATTACTTTGACTGGGGTGCAGGTGTAGTTGCGAAAGACACAGGCGTTCTATTGCAAAACCGTGGCAGCTTCTTCTCCTTAGATAAAACAAACATTAACCACTTGGAGCCTAAGAAGCGTACATTCCATACGCTTAATCCTGCTATGTTGATGAAAGACGGCAAGCCGTATATGTTATATGGTACACAAGGCGGCGAGGGACAACCTCAGACACAAGCAGCGTTGGTCACACGTTTCGTTGATTTTGGCATGACAGTTCAAGATGCAATTGAAGCTCCAAGATGGTTGCATGGCCGTAACTGGGGAGAGACTGCTAACGGATTAAGAATGGAAGGCCGTATTCCTCAATCCGTCATGGATGAATTGATTCGTCGCGGCCATCCAGTGCAAAAGATTGACGACTACACAGATCAGGTTGGTCAATCCGGTATGGTTGTGATCGATCCAATCTCAAAAGTTAAGTTTGCTGGCGCTGACCCGCGCGGTGAAGGTGCGGCTTTAGGCTATTAATCTTTTAAGGCATAATTAATTCAATGTACGTATGAAGAGGTTGTCAAGAAAGGCAGTTAGGGTAGATTGCCTTGGCGACCTCTTCACCATGCTCAAATTCTACTGACGCGACTAGGAAATATAGCATTAATCGATTTAATGATATTTATTTGCTTACAAAATGGAGGTATGAGGTAATGAAAGAACAGGCAAAACCAAAAGAGAAGGATGCATCCACAGTTGCTTTAGTGGGCAAGGTGTTTAAAGGTAAGCTTAATAATCGACTAATAGCTTGGTTTCTTATTGTTTCCCTTATTCCCCTTGTCCTCACCTCCATATTCGTATATGGTACAGCATCCTCTAAATTGATTGAGAAACAAAGTGATGCCTATGTTTCGCTGGTGAAAAGCAGAGCTGAAATGATGGATCAGTATTTTAAAGAACGTATGAGTGAAATGAGGATACTCGCTAGTACTTCTGATATTCGTACAGATGATAATACAAATAAGATGACATTTATTCAAAGTTTAAAAGAGAACGCCCCGCACTATGACGGTAACACATTTATCGGTATGGATGGCATTGTGAAAGCAGACACATTTGAAGGAAGTGTAGGTATTGATTTAGGTATGCGTCCTTTCTTTAAAAACGCAATGGAAGGAAACGAAACATATACAGAAGTTATTTTAGCAAAGACTACAGGTCAACGCTCGATCATTGTAGCCGTACCTGTAAAGCAGGCCGATGGAAAAGTGACGGGTGCCTTAACGGGACTTGTCAATTTCGAAGAATTCACGAATGAGATTTTTAATAGCTTGTACATTGATAATGGGGTGGGGTATCCGATCGTCGTAGACAATCAAGGGATGATTCAACTCCACAAGGATAAAGAATTAATTGGAAAGACGGCGGAAGAAGCGAATTTGAGTTCTGGATTAGTTCAAATTTTGGGCCAAAACAAGTCTGAAGCAACGTCTTTTGACTACTCGGATGATGGGAAAAAATACATGGTTGCCTATGCTTCAGTCCCTACCGCAGGGTATAACATCTATATGCACATTCCAGAAGATTCGATTACAGCAGCAGTTTCTTCTATTAAATGGTCAGTATTCTTTATCGTAGTTGCCGTCTGTTTAGTTGTCATCCTTCTGGCCTACTTTATTGCACAGCAGATTACGCGTCCGATCGTTGCGGTTGCGGAAGCGGCGGAACGTGTATCTAACGGTGATCTGAATCAAGTGGAATTAGCCGTGAAGTCGAAGGATGAGGTTGGCAAGCTGACTAGTGCAGTAAATACGATGATTCGTACGTTGCGTCAGTTTATTCAACAAGTTAGTCGTACATCTGAGAATGTAGCGATATCTGCAGAGGAACTGTCTGCTAACGCGGAGCATACAAGTAAGGCGACAGAACATATTGCAGTATCGATTCAAGAGGTAGCAGATGGTTCTGAGCAGCAGGTACATAACGTGGAGGAAAGTGTGCGTTCCATCCATCAAGTTGCCGAAGGGGTACAGCAAATATCAAACAATGCCCAGAGTGTTGCTCTTTCTGCTCTGAACGCTTCGGAAAGCGCGGAGATGGGTAACCGTAGACTACAATCGGTCATGCAGCAAATGCAATCGATACAAAATACGGTTAATACGATAAACGGCACCGTTAATCAGCTCGGACAGCGCTCGGCTGCCATCGACAATATCGTTCAGGTCATCTCTGGAATTGCGGCTCAAACAAACTTGCTGGCGCTTAATGCTGCGATTGAGGCGGCACGTGCCGGTGAGCATGGACGCGGCTTCGCAGTCGTAGCAGGCGAGGTGCGCAAGCTATCCGAGCAATCGGCTCAATCAACGAATCAGATCGCTGAACTGCTCGCCTCCATTCAGAGCGAGACCGCGCTAGCGATTGATTCAATAGAAGAAGGCACGCGTGAAGTTGCGATTGGAATGGATGTCGTGAACCAAGCAGGCGCAGCGTTTACAGAGATCTTAGATTCTGTTCAGCAAGTAGCTGCACAAATTCAAGAAGTAACGTCTTATTCCATCCAGATGAACAGCAACACGGAACACGCAGTTGATCAGGTCAATGTGATTACCGAAATTGCAGGACGTTCAGCAGAGGGTACACAAAATGTATCGGCTGCAACTGAGGAGCAATTGGCGGCAATGGAGCAGGTCAGTGCTTCGGCAACATCATTGGCACAGATGGCAGAGGATTTACAATCTTACTTACGTCAATTTAAAGTGTAAAAGATAGGGGCGATAAGCCCCTTTTTACGTTTGAGAGTATAGAAAATAGTAGGGTCATGCTGACTTTTTCGGCATTATTCATTATTAAAAAATAGAGGTGATTACTAAGCGCACCTCATGCTTGGTAGAGTACTACATTAGTACATTGGGCTGTAAAGAATGAACTGGATGAAGCATATCCTTCAAATTGATAATTTTAAAATCGAGCCGCCATTGGCGGCTTTTTCAAACTTATTATTTATAAACTCTAAAAAGCGAGGCATATAGTGTATGACACTAAATAGATTTCAAGCCTGAATGATGGGTATTGCTGATAAAAAAGACAGTATCACCGCAGCTCTATATGGGTTGTGACACAATTAAGATTATGTCTAAGAGGAGATAACAGCTAGCTGTTTCTCTTTTTACAAAGAATTGTAATATGAAGTACGACAGCTAGAACAACAAAGAAGCCAATGAATGAACTCGTGTAAAACGGAATATCGCAACCATCATTTACACCAGAACCGCACAATGATTTAACGGTATGAAGTCGCACAGAAGGCCTATCAACTGCGAAGAGCTTCAAGTATCCCAACAGGCTAGTTTTCGATTGAATTTACCACAGAGCTGCAGGAGAAGCTCTAGTCCCCCGGAGAAGATTGCAGAGAATTGGTAGTGTGCTCATCTCGTAAAAAATCGTTTCAATCTGACAAGTGACGAAATCACGGATATGTACCATAGTCGCTGGGCGATTGAGACGTTTTTTAAGTGGATGAAACAGCATTTGCGACTCAAACGCTTCTATGGAAGAATCCTTTTTCTGTAGTAAACAAGAGTCGCTATGCCGTCCTCTTTAACGACCTGTTCAAACATGCCTTGAAGTGTAGCGTTCCTCTCGAAAAACTGTTCGAAGCTATCGAATGTCGAGCTTTCACCGAACGAGGATAAGCGACCGAATAACTGCAATTCAATCATAGTTAAAAATGGTTTAAATTTCCCTTTTTTCTCCTTGCCTCCGTCAATGATGACTATGCCGCCTGGCTTAAGCAAATCATAATAAATGCTCATAATTTTTCCTGTATTCGTTCCGTCATTAACGGGGTTTAGGGAATGCCAGAGTACACCTTTTACATCATATACGGCATCGAATTGCTGGTCAGCATAAATGTTCTTTAGATCGTAACCATTAATGCCAGAGGTATACTGTAAACTAACCCGTTCATCCTGATAAGACTCTAAGGGATTCTCAATATCTACCTTATCGCTAGCGCTCACGAATACACGATTTTTTAAGATAGCAGATGCTTTCCATGCTGTTAAATATTCATATTCGGCGGTATTCGCAGAAGGAGCTAAAATTTGAATTTCTCCTTCACCGCCTTCTGAAATAACAGCTGCCGCTTGTGACGTAAAGCGGTCCGTCCAGCCAGATCTTCTACGATAAGCGCTTGTAGCCCTGCTCCAATTTCGCAATCGGCCATATTTTGTGTACTGCAAACTAACTAATTCTCTTCTTTTTTTTTCAGGACTATTAATTCCTAAAATATTTACTGAGACAAGGAAGAATAAAGCCCCTAATATCCATTGAAATAGCATGACAATAAAATACGGAGCCTCAGTATCGTTTATAAAAGAAATAACTGTCAGTATCATAGAGGTCGGAACCGCGATTGCACCTAAAACGAGTGTAGCACAAAGTAAAATTGCAACAATGGAATACGATAATGCAACATAAATACGAAATCTCGGACTCTCCATTGAGCCTTTTAATAAATAGTTCGAATTAATTCTTCCTAAAATGATTCCGGCAACTGTTATTCCGACAACTGTAAGAACAACTTCAATGAGCATCATTATTTCAGTTCGCATAAATCCCCCTTATTTTTGTTATAACCCAGCAGCACTTCTTATATTTATCGACAAAGCACGCTCAATATTGGAGAGATTTGGATGGGAGCAATTAGTCCTCAACCTGAGGGCAATTGTTCATTTCAAGAAAGGTTCTGTAAAGCGGGGAAAGACTGATTCGTGCATGGAGGTTTTGCTTGAGCTGTAACAAAGTCGAGGGGATTATCGACTCCTTGGATTGGTAGGAGGTCTCCCGCCACCAATTGCTAGATCATTTCAGAAGAACCCGTAAAGATACCGTTCTTCAAGTATGCTGTTTAACTTGGACTTCACTTCTTTGTCTCCGCTCTACAAATCCTCATTGTAGTCGATGACTTCGAGGTAGACAACCTTTTATGTTCATCAATGTTCGTTAGACTATTCATCGGCTATAGACGCTTACGGATCTCCTTGTTCATTCACTTAATCGGATTCGAGGTGTAGATGGCTTCTTTGATGAGCGCGGGTACTTGTAGAACGTCAACAAAGTTGGGAGCTGATCTTCCCAGGAACATATTTCTTTGGCGTACAGCTTGCCACATTTCGCTTTCATGGTGTCAAAAGCTGCACGGGCTAACTCTTCATCGACAGCGGTGTACACCGTCTTCAGGTCATGAATGACTTCAGAGCGGGCTGTACTTAAGATTTTCGAAACGTTGAGGGGACTTTATTAACGACACAATGTTGTATGACTGCCTTCGGATAGACTTCCTTAAGGCCGCATCCAGTCCGGGTAACCCGTCAAATACGCCAAGCAGCACTTCTTGCACTCCGCGGTCATAGAGGTCTTTGAGTACTTCACGCCAGCTATTGGCGCATTCCTGGCCGCCCAAATAGAAGTCCAGGATTTGACGATGCCTTCGGTGTCGATGTCCATGTCAAAGAAGATCATCCGTGAAGATGCTGCAAGCGAGTACCGTATAGCTTCAAACCGGAGCAGATTAGTGAACAGCGGCGTGACTTTAATCGCTGAGGGGCTGAAGCGCTGGTGTCCGGCTATGCCAGTAGTTGTAGCGGGCACCGGACAGGAGACGCTGCAAGTCGCACGTTTCAACTTGCGGACGGTCATGATGAGCTGACCATCCGGCTGCAGGAAATCTGCGCGAAGATGGGTTGATGCGACAACGGCCGACCTTAGGAGTGGTAAAGTGAAAGTATTGTCGATTCTCCGGCAATGCGCCCCGGAGGCTGCAGTGGCTTTCGGCTGACTCGAGAAGATTGCAGGTAAGCTGAGCAACGTAGTCCTCTTCAGTCAAGACTGAGTTTGCAACGGCCAGCATGTTCGCAACCCCAGTGAATTAAACGGAGCGGGAACTGACGAGCTTCGCCCCTTATTTACTGCGTATCTTCAATAATACAATTGATTCTTATATTATAACGTTCAGGTAACCGCATTCCAATCCAAAGAAAGGCTCGTCCAACCTCACCTAACCAGTGCCACTTCATAAAATTAAACCTTTTACTGACAACTTATAGGTTCCATATTTAAAGACAGGTGGAATTGCCTACTAACACACGTTCCATTCTGACTGTTATGATATAATATAGGAAAAAAGATGCAGGAAAAGAGGGTTCTCAATGGAATTTAATTCACTGCGCCGCCTTGAAAGAATTGCTGAAACTGAATTTTCGTTGATTTCTAGGTTTTATGACGAAGCGCAGGAGCGGTATATTGTTTTAAAAGAGACAAAAGGAAATTTGGATCGCTATACGAGGCTTCTTTTTGAAAGAGAGGTAGGAGCCTTACGCCGGCTACATCATAATCACATTATCCAAATGTATGATTTTGAGTTCTTACCTGGTGAAAATGGCGAAAAAAAAGGAAGAATCTTTCTTGAACATATTAACGGCGAAAACCTTCAAACGATTGATCGATCATTTATTGAATATAGTGACAAAATTAGAATCATTCTTCAGCTTATTGATGCTGTTGAAGCTGCGCACAGCCAAGCTATACTACATAGAGATATCAAACCGTCTAATATAATGATCATCGAACACAGACAAGCGAAACTGATTGACTTCGGTCTCTCCAAGATTAAGGGTATGGTAACGGGTGAAACCATTAATAAATTCGGTTCGAATCTTTATTCAGCTCCAGAAGTGGGGTATCATCCAGAAAATGCTTCTTTTCAAAGCGACATTTACTCTTTAGGGGCCACGATCTATTTTTTCTTAACCGGCTGTGAGCCCGATTTGCCTGAAAACCTCCATGTCTCCATTTCACAGAGTTCCGACATTACTCCACCATTAAAGAACATCCTGATAAAAGCTGTCGAAACTGATCTTAAAGTAAGATATGAAACCATTACTGATCTAAAACGAGAACTGGCTCAGATAATCGGCACCCTAATGTCAGTTACGAAATTCTCGATCAAATTTCCTCTAGAAATGCTCGAGCAGGCCAGAACATTAAGATTTGTACCACGACACGTCAAGCTTAATGAATTTATTGATCAATACTTAAACAAGTGGTTCGAAAAAGATATATATGGATTTGTCGATTCCAAGCTTGATAGTGGTAGGTTGGAAAACGGAGATGAAGTGTCATTTTTCTCGACGGACGGATACCTTTTGAAAGGCGTGTACCAGGATTACGACGAAAATTTTCTAGTGAATGATATTAAATTTCTCAAACAGACAGATCGATCACGTTATGAGAAAATGTACTTGCGTATAGCTGGCAAACCCATCTTTAATCATTCGATGAATCAATCAATACAGATGGATTTCCAAACTTACGAAGTTGTAAATGATCTCGTGGATCATCGGATCGATTATCAATCTGATGCGAGTAAACAAACTCAGTTTGAGAAGTTTTTTGGAATATGGTTAGACTATCTCGAAAAGGAAAAAGACTTACTTTTTTCAGCAGCCAAAAGCTTAGACTACACGAGCTATCGCTATAACGCAGAGGATCAAACGATGGAGTTCGAACTACTGAATACGACGGTAGAAAGCTTAGGATTTACGAATGAAACAACAATTATTTTCGATCTCCAACTAGAGGAACCTGATCGAAAGTACAGAACAAAGCCAGTGGTGATTGGAAAGTTCAAGGAAATCGCTTACCAGGATGATACCGTGTATCTTGTTGTTAAGTCTCCTAAAAAAATTAATGGGATTCCGCGTTCAGGGAAACTCGTTGAAGATTATCGTTTTAAAATTAATCTGTTTGACAAGCAAATGAGCGCTATCCGTTCATTTAAAAACGATGAGGCCTTGTGCAATGAAAATTTACGGGATATTATTCTAGGATTTGAACCCCCTAAATCCATAGGAAGTTTCAATAACATTGACTTCTTCAATAAGAGGTTAGATTCCAACCAAAAGGATTCCGTAAAATTGGCCTTAAACACATCCTCGATTGCAGTCATACAAGGTCCTCCTGGAACAGGAAAAACTACGGTCATTCGAGAGTTTGTTAATCAGATCTTAAACCGTAATAATGTCGATATTTCACAAGAAAAGTTTAAAATCCTGATTGTGTCGCAGTCACATACCGCTGTTGACAACGTCTTGGAAGGGTTACACTTTCCACAAGATTTCAGTACGAAAATAATCCGAATTGGACTAGATGAGAATATCTTGCCAGCTATACGGGATAAATACAGTGTCTTAAATGCCAGAAATTTATGGGCAAAAGAAACAAAAGAAGCTTCCAACCGAAAGATGATTGATCTAGCCACACAATATGGAATTGATCCGCATGAGCTAAAGCGATACGTTGAAATGCACTCACAAACGAACCGTTCAGAGGAGGAAGAGTTGCTGATCCAGCAATTGGAGTCCAAATATCTGGATGAACCGGAAAAGCAACGGATTATTCGAACCGCTATTATTCAAAATAACTGGATAAATCGTCTTGGAATTGCCAGTGATTCAGAATCACGACTAATCGAAAATGCAACCATTGTCGCGGGCACCTGTACAGGTTTTAATTCGAATCCATCTACCCGAAATATGAATTTTGATTATGTCATTGTTGATGAAGGAGCGAAAGCGAGTGTACCGGAACTTCTTATCCCTCTCCTTAAGGGAAGCCGGTTGATCCTAGTCGGAGATCATCAACAATTGCCACCTGTACTAAATGCAAAGGCCATCAAGCTAACTTCACATGGAATACAAGAAGATTTTGAGAACGGTATTTTTAAGCGTCTCTATGATAATTTCCCGCAATCCAACCGGATCCGCTTGACGACGCAATACCGGATGCACCGAACCATTGGTGATATGATTAGTAGAGTCTTTTATGGAAATGAGATTCACACTGGAATCCCCAATGATGAACGAACTCATGAACTGAAATTGTATAAAGGAAAACAATTGATATGGGTGAGTACTAGTAAGGTATGGAATCGGCGAGAAAGAAGGCATCAGACACACCAAGATCAAAAAACCTATAAAAATGATAAAGAAATTCAAATTATAAAGCAGATGCTTTGGGATATAGATAAAGAAGAGGCCGCTCGTGAATATGAAATCGCAGTGATAACAGGTTACAGCTATCAAAAGTCCATTATTAGAGAATTTGTCGCGAGGGCTGACTTCAAAAATATCTGCAATATAGAGGTAAATACGGTCGATGCGTATCAAGGAAAAGACAAAGACATAGTCATTTTTAGTACCGTCCGCAGTAATACAGAGAATGATATCGGTTTTCAGAAATCTGCGCAGAGAATTAATGTAGCTTTGTCCAGAGCACGTAGATTGTTAGTTATAGTTGGAGACAAAGATCATTTCATGCGAAATAGACAACCTACAAACAAACTCCCAGAGATTGACCTTTATATTTCTCAAACAGACGGCTGTGAAATTATTGAATACAAGGAGCCAAGTCATGCGAGAAAATGATTACATTCTAAATTTGAAGTTGAATATTCCTCCACAAATTGAGGGTCTACGGTATTTGAAGACAATTACGATCGGCATTCCTTATGTTCGAATGAAATTGAATATCACTACTCGAAGGGAATATCATCTACCATTGGCACAAGAAGTCGTTCTCCGCCTCATTGAAGAGAAGTGGACAAACTATGATGAGATACGTGAAGTGCTTGGCGTTGACAAAGACTATTTCGACAAAATTCTCCTGGAACTCGGCGTAGCTGATTATATTACCCACATGGGGAGGGTTATCTCCCTCTCCAATGCGGGAAGGAAGGTTTTGCGCGAACTAAAATCCATACGAATCGAACCGGATTATATGGAAAATGTCTACGTCAACATGCTTACAGGTGTAATTGTAAAAGATGAGAACACGTACAGATCCAAGCTTCGAAACAATTCGAAATGTACGGTTTACCTAAATAACATAGAAGATCTCTCTGGACATTTTCTTGCCAACAACGAACATGAAATCAGAGAGTTGTATAATATAAGAGTTAGTGAGAGCCGCGACAGATTTATGGGAAATGACACTGCTGGTGTAGACGAATTATACCGGGTCATTACTATTGAGGACTACGACCGAGTGTACGATCAATTGCCAGCTCATGTTTACTACTCCCAAGATACTGACAACATTTACTTTGAACTGGTAAGCGACGCTAATAATGATTTGTATTACACTTCTCTTAGAGAACAAATGAAAAGTCACCCTAGATCATTTTATGAAATATATGATACGAGGGAATACGGTCAGCGTAAGAATTCTACATTCTTCAAATGGTATCCTGAAGAGGAGTATGCAATAGAGACTTTAGAGGATAAGCGATCTGTGTTCGTAACTCATATCCAAAGTTCAAGTATAGACATGGATCAAATCTACAGCAGTTATTTTACAGACCGGCTTTTGTTGTACCAAGAATACCAATCCATTCTACGATCTCTTACGCAAAGGAAACCCAGAGAAGTTGTCGTTATTACAGATAACTTGTACATGTTAGAAAAGAGTGAATATAGCCTGTTGGCTTTGATTGAAGCAATTTCTAAGAATTCGATGATTTATATTGGCCATGGGGTAAAATCAAAACCCGTAGTCTCAAAAATCAAAGGAATGATAAATGAAAAGAGTGTTGCCACTAAGGAGTTCTCTGATGTCAGAGGAACTCGAATTATAGTAGATAATGAGTACATGCTAACTATTCACCTCGAACCGTTTCCTGTGAAAAATGAGTATCTACTGCAGGAAGTCGGCATTCTGACTTACGACAAAGCACATATCGAATTGATAAAAGCTGTATTTTCTGATCTTGTGTCTGCAAAGGATAAATAACCTTTCAAAAATATCATTACAAATTTGATGGGGCTGTAGATACATCAGATAATCGAAGTAAATAGTATTGTTCACTTTATATTATCAATTTTCTATTCAAACGGGTTCCAATCAGGGCCGCTCATACCTAATACTCTTAGGTTACTACTAACTACCCAAAAAGATGTCTTTTTAGCGGATTGATTATAAATTTGCGATAAAAAGAGGCAAGTAATCACAAAACAGTGACTACTTGCCTCTTTTTTTATATGGAAAAAGTTCAACGCTCCGCTTCTGAGTATTATCATTTCCAACTAAGAAGGGTAAGCGAAGGGACCGCTCTATCCTACTTGAACATGCTTGAAACATTTTTTTACTGGTTAAAGAAGAAAAGCCTCTTCCAAGGTGAGCGAGTTAAATGGAATGATTCAAAATTAGCAGTTCAATCATCTAAATTTATCCAGCAACATTAAAATTACTGATTCGCTATATCAATATGGAGAGAAAGAAATTCTTGCTAAAAATCCAGAAGTTTGAACGGTTGAAAATTCATTTTCATTTCACAAAGAGGAGATAGGAATAAGTATACAGATTAACGTCGTAGAAGCGTTTGTGCGATGTAACTAATATATAGACATATGTACAAAACACTATATAAAATCAATTTCTAAGTTTAGTTTACGAAGCTATGAAACTACTGTATTTTCATATAGTGTTACACATCATATGTGGACATTCGTTTCATGTGAACGGTATTGTCCTTTTCGTATTATCAGGTTAGCCAGTTATTACTGGTTGGCCTTTTTTTATGGTCGGTATACGATGGCGGTAGCCGGGAGAACGTGCGTCTTTTAGGGGTCAGACCCCGTCACAAAAACTGTTCTCCCACTACCCCCAATGACCATGTTTGAGCTGGTAGAGGCTTTTGACCTTGCATCACAAGCGAAGCTATGGGTTTGGAACTATCGTGGGAGTGCCGGCAAGATATGCTGTAGGAGGTTATTATGGAGCCAGTAGTAGGTGTGGATGTGGCAAAAGGATTTAGTGTGGTCCAGGGCTTTACGAAAAGAAACGAACCTTATGGAAAGGCGGAGAGCATATGGGGATTTGAACGGCTGGGAGAGCTGCTCGCGGAGTTGCAGGAGACAACAGGACTTGCCCCAACAGGGCACTACCATCGTGTACTGGTAGCGTATTTGGAGCGTAGCGGCTGGACGTACTTTATCGTGAATCCGTTGCAGTCGAAACGGGCCAAAGGAACGCAATTACGTAAGGTCAAAACAGATGCTGCGGATGCATGGCATTTAGCGGGAATGTATTATCGCGGAGACGTCACGCCACATCGTAGATGGGACGAGGCGTTTACAGAGCTGCAACATGTGACAAGACAACATGAGTTTGTGACGGGGTTGTTTGTGCAAGCGAAGTTAAACACCAGAGCCTTAATAGATCAGGTTTTTCCGGCATACGAGAAGGTTTTTCGGGATCTGTTTTCGGTTACGTCTTTAAAGGTGTTGGCACGTTGTCTAGAGGGGAATCTCGGAAGTCTTCACGAGGTAATCCAGAATAGCGGAGCCGGAAAGTCGCGCTCCAAGCGCTGAGTACAAGAAAAAGCGGAACGTGCTGGCAGATTGGAAAGAGCAGAGAAAAAGCCATTCTCAAACCGTTGCTTTGCTCGGTATGGTCTCTTTATTGCTTCAGTTTACAGAGCAGCTAAGTAAGCTGGAAGAGCAGATGAAGAAGATGGCATCGAGTCTCCCCGAAGTAGAGCTAGTGAAGAGTATACCCGGAGTAGGAGACCTCAACTGTGGTTTGCAATTTATATGTATAAGGTGGATAATTGTGGTATTAAAAATGAGAGGAGTGATGTCTTATGAGAAGACATTTAATCGATAATAGGGCAAATAAAAATCAGGGGATTACGTATAAATTGCCCTGGAAACTACGTGAATCCCAAAATTGAGGAGACGATTATATGAATCAACCGCCGATCCTAAAACGCATATATAGGGGGATATAAGCTATGAACCTTCCTGTTTATCTTTTGATGACGGGATATGGTAGTTGATTAAACAAATTGCATTTTACTGTAGTAGTTACTCAATTTCCTTGTTAGGCTAACAGACAGTTTATCACTAAAATTTTTTTAAAAAATGGATCATTATTTCAGGGTAAACCGTCTTACTTATGTGTTGGTAATATTTTGGTTCTGCTGCGCGACATTAAGGACCAATCATACGAGGGGAAGCTTGATAGACGTGAAAGTGAGAAAGATACTCTACATCACTATACTTCTTATGGCAGTGATGGTTGTATTTCTTTGGTCATCGGGGTTATTCGGCTTATGGTCTAGTGGAATGAGGTTTATTGCAAATAATACAGAAGAATATACAAATAAAAATGGTAACCTGGTGGATGGAAGGTATTCAATTAAAGTTGATTTGTCAGATTTAGAAAGTAACATTGGAAAAGAGATCTATAATGATGGAGAACATAGGATATACGTTTCATCGCTTCAGAGGATACGCAACGGAGGATATGAAATCGGATTTAGATCCATTGGACAGTATTCTTTGTCAGGAGCTACGCTTATTTCGGGTCTTCATCATGAGACGATCAACGTTCATTTTTTCACTACATCAACAACAGCAAAATTAACAGCCGAATACGATGGTAATACAATCGAAGCTAGAGTAGCTGGCAGATGTGGTTTGAATTATAAGGATGGGGATTGTTTTTCTTTTGCTTTCTTTTTGAGTGATGAATCAAATGAAGAAAACAATGAAGACACTAGTATAATTGAAATAACGATTACTGATCTATATAAAAATATTTGGAGAAAAAAATGAGGAGCTGAACTAACGGGTAGTTTTATGGAGGGAGGGGATGTAGCGCAAGTCATTGCGGTGGAATTGCTGACGCTGCTAGAGGCAGAGACGAAGCAAAGGATTAAAGAAGGTGCGGGGATCGAGACAAAGATAACCAACATCGGGGAACTCCCCGAGAAAAAAACGAAGTGTTCGTATCCAATGCAAATTCCTTCCTCCGCGTCTGCTTGAATGAGCAATGTTTATAAATGCAACATTGGAACAGAAACAAAAAAAAATTCCAAAGATTATTTAAATAATGTTACAGAAAAAGAACTGAAAATAATGTGCCAAGTAATAAACGTGGAAGACAATAGTTCTTTACATGTTCCAATGGGCTCCATCTAATGTGTCACATTAATAAAGTAAATAGGAACATCAAGAAAGTATTTGAGACCCAATTTATCATTATAATAAATCAATCATAAATCCAGGGAAAAAATTCAAATTTGGTGATTATTATAAATCTTTATTTTATAAATTTATTAATTTAGCTAAATATACAATATTTGATATGGTAATGGAACTGATTTATATGAGTATTACAATTTATGTTTAATAAAAGAGCTATGTGAGAAAAAAGATTCCTGCAACACTTAGTGATGTAGGGACTGACCCCATAACGTGAGACAAATCAAATCACCTTCAGGAACATAGATCCATGTCGTAAGAAATGGGCATAACCTTGGAGGTATTTTGCGTTGGCAACTAAAGTGAGCTATCCCTTGGAAATGAAGATAAAGGCCATTGAAATGAGATTAGCAGGCGTGCCCGTAAAAGAGGTCATGGAACGCCTCCATATCCGAAATAAGACACAAGTTAAAACATGGATGAGATGGTATCGTAATGGTGAGTTTAATCGGTTAAAGCATCCAGTAGGCAAACAATACAGTTATGGGAAAGGGCCTGAGTACAGCACATAAGCAGTTAAAGGCGGAGAACCGTTTCTTGAAACAACAGCTGGACGTACTAAAAAAGTACAAAGAGTTGGAGAGGAGGTGTCTTGTGGTGCAATTGGTCGAGATGCTTCGAGGGTTTGTGAGTGTTGCTCAAGTTTATAATTGGCTCGGCGTTTCTCGTGCAACGTACTATCGCGGGCGAGTGGCGAAGGAGAAGCCATTAGATCGCGTGGTCGAAAAAGTTCGGAAGCTCTGTATGCAGCACAAGTACTGTTATGGATACAGGAAAATCACTGCTTGGCTGCGTAGATAGCATACGATGAACTACAAGCGCATACAACGAATCATGCAACAGGAGCAGCTACAATGCCAAGTCAGAGTCAAGAGGCGGAAGACAACAGGTCAGCCAGCGTATGTAGCAGAACATCTCTTAAAGCGTGCAAAAGCTTGAAACGGATATTAAGTACTTGCCGTTTGGCGGGAAAATATTGTACCTTTCAAGTCTTCTCGAGTTGTTCAACGGAAAGATTGTAGCGTGGAGTATATCGGACAAGCAGAACACGGCTTTTGAACTCGACACACTTCATCAATTGCCTGCTCTGTCAGGAATGATGCTCCACAGCGATCAGGGCAATGTCTAGACGGCACAAGCGTACCAGGAAGCTGTCAAAGGAAAAGGCATTACCACATCACTTACTATAACTCAATTCGGATTCAAACGAAACTAAATAGTCAGTCGCCTGTTGAATACTGACGATTGGTCACATAAATTAAAAGGTGTTTTGATCCCTGTCTCACAAACGGGTGGCAGTCCCGTATAAGTCACTCAATCGAGTGGCTTATTTCATTACCACAAATGAGCTAACTGCTTGCATTGGAGTGTGAAAGCTTCATTTAAGCCCTCTCACGTAGAAGGCACGGCACATTCTAGGGATTATACATGCTATACAGGTTAAATGTTCCTTTATGGGATGTTATAGGCTAAAATGCTAATGTCTCATTGCAAAATCCGTCTCAAAATCAGATACAGATGATTACACTGTCTTCCTTATTGGGGGATAACTCAATTTGATTTGTTGCCATTTCTGGATCATCTCCCAGCAAATAAAAGAGTCCTTTTCGCTTGAATATCGCATCAGGTAGAAGACTTTTGTGTACCCATTTGATGGCCATTCTGACTTCCAAATGTCAGATAAAAAAGATAAACTTCGTTTCACATAAGCGTAGTCAACGTCCCGAAGAAGAGGTCTTACATCATTCCGATCGTGGCAGCCAGTATGCCTAACACGAGTACCAGATACAGCTCAAACTCTATTCCATGACCGGTAGCATGAGCCGAAAAGGCAACTGCTACGACAATGCATGCATCGAATCCTTTCTGAACAAATACGCGAAGCCGTGCACAAGCTGAGAAAAGTATCTTCGAGTACATCGAAGTTTTATACAACAATGAGTGCATTTATTCATCGATTCGCTATGCCACTCCCAGTCATTTTGAACATAAATATACTTTAATGCTGTGATTTGATAATTTTTTATCTACTATTTTGACAGAGATCCAGAATGATGCGTGGAATGGATTGACTATCCATATTATCTTCATACTGCCAACCTTTGCATGTTCCGTAAAGGGGAGAGGTGTGTCTTCAACTTTGGCGGGACCCTAGTTTCAATCTGGGTGGGCTGACCGGATTTTTATTAATCTTTGTTATTTGACATTGCTCATCCATAAAAGATGAATATACACTTTAGTTGACTATTTTAGTATAATTTAGTAGTATGAATAATGTATTAAAAAAATACTATACTTTAGGAGATGATTAAATGAGAAAGGTGTTTTTGTCATTTTTATTACTTTGTTTCTTTTTAACGGGAATTGTTAGTGCAGAATCTAGCAACTATTCAATAATTGAGTTAACAGATGAAGAACAGCAACTACTAGATGCTAGATCTGATGAAGTAAGAAGCTATTTCTTGAAATTAGAGCAAGCTAAAGGTAATTTGATGAAATTAGAAGATACAATGATGGCTGTTGAGAATAATGAGGTTTCTTATAACAGCATGAACACACAACAGCTAGATAGAAAAATTAAAGATGCAAAACAAGAGTTAATTAATTTACAAGCAAGTTATGCCGATTATGGACTAGAAAAAGTTCATAAAGTAAAAAAGGATAAAGTTGGTACCCTAGCATCCTCAGCAGGTGATTACGAAATAACAGAACTACAATTGTATTATGACTCTGCAGTTAATAAGTACCTACTTCATTCAGCAGGGAATTTTATAAATACTAAATGGAAAGAAGATAGTAATCCAGTGTTTGCTGGGAATAATGGTTGGAAGGACCTTGGGGGGCTTGAGGGATATTCAATTTATTCTCTTCATAAAGATATCAACACTTATAACAGGGAACTATGGGTACTTAGCTATGATGATCCTTCTGCACTTCATAAAGATTGGTCAACTGCTGCAGCTAAATACCCCGATAAAAGAGGGTATGCTTGGGCGTACCAAGATCGTCTTAAATTAGAAAATGGTGGTACTGTTTTCGCTAAATGGGCGGATTATGATAATTGGAGACAAGTTGGTTGGTATTATTTTGATTTTGTAGGTGGTGTACCGACTGGTCAAACTATAAGCTTTAGCGCTAGCTTTGGACATACGTGGTCAACCACAACGTTAAACTCTATTTCTTATCCTTTCGGTTTTGGTTGGTCAACCAGTTCTAACAAATGGGAACAAGGTACGAGCGAAGCTTTTACTTTCTAGATATATAACGGGGGAGTCAATACTCTCCCTCTTTTTTTGTGCTCAAATTAGTTTCTAACTTTAGCCTCAAATGGGTTTTTATTTAGGGTTGCCATCATTATAATCCGTCTAATACTTATTTATCAAAAACTGACGATTAATAAACTGAAAAATCGCGTCAGATCAACAACTTAAGTCTAATGCTTTATATTCTTCATACAGCTTAAGCATACTCGCCCTGGGCGTCCGCAAGTACGCGGTAAAAAAGAAGAGTTCTTCCGGTTCGTGGATCAGAGCTTTGTCCGGAAGAGTATGATCTCATCGAGCAAGGGGAGATTCAGACGCTCATCGACCTCAACCGTTTCTTCGCAGCGTGGCTTGAGGTCGCCTACCACCAGAAAGTCCATAACAGCTTTAAGCAGCGTCCACTTGACCGTTACCAGAAGGACGACCACTCGATTCGTACGATGCCTCCGCATGAGCTCGCGGAAGTATTCCTGCTGGAGGAGTCGCGAAAGGCCGACAAGACAGGCCGCAATTCGCTCTTGGGCACGACCTATGAAGTGGAGGCAAAGCTTTCAGGCTCACAGGTTCAAGTGCGATTCGATCCTCACGATTTCGGAGCTACTTTGGGTGGGAGCGCACTCCGTTTACGAGAGAGATTGAAACTCGGTATCTGCACTAACTGGGGGTAATAAGAGGTTGCATCCGTGTTATAAGAAAAGGAAACAAAGAACAATTCGTTTATTTTAGCGAACAAGTACGACGTGACTTATCTGAATACTTAAATGTACCCGAGAACCACTACAAAATTGAAAAAGCTGAGAGGTCTTTGTCATTTGTAGGATGTCAAGAATATGGGTCGATTGAATACCGCGTGAATCGCATTTTTTTGTTTTATAGGAACAATGTCAAGAATATGTACCGATTACCGATTCATTTCACGATGCTGATAAATGAAGTAAAGAAATGTACCTTGGTGATTTCCGGAAAGCCGGCATTTATAGGTCTAGAAATGTTGAAGATAGGAAATAATATCTGCCTCATTTGAACTTATCGTATGGGGAAAACCAGGTGTTTAAGAGTTGCCGATCTCGTTTGTTCCGTTCGAATGTTTACTTCGCTGAAGAGTAAGTTGTATTAGTTGGTAACATTTGTTTTAGAGAGGAGCAGGAAGAGTGGGGGAATATGATGCAGTGCAGCGGCTGGTTAAAAATATCATCTCTTAGCTAACGGGAAACGATCGCGATCGTTATTCCGCAACTTATCAATTCACAATCGACACAAACCAATTTTCTTAACATAACGTTTTTGTATTTGCGAATAATTGAATGATCTAAATAAACAAAATGGGCTTGTCGAAAAAGAAATTCCAGTTGCCGTAACGATATTCAATTTTATGCGGACGTAGTCACGTTATAGACTGTTGCAATATTTATCTGTTTCAGCGCCCCTGACCTAGCTAATGCCGGTCAGGGGCGCACTACTACAGCCAGAATAAATCATAGATTCCTCTAACAATGTTCCCAGTTGTTCAGCAAGTTTAACAACAGATTACGACCCTATGCAACTTCGTAATTCCCCAGCCGTTCGAAGGATTCAATTTTCGGTATTTCTCAGTATCAGATAGCATTTCTTCCACGCATCTTCTTAATTTTGGTATTGACTCTTCTTCACTTTGTTCGGCAAACCAAACAAATATGCTACACAGGTACTTCGAAAAAACAACAGGTCACTTCGTATCAGTGAATACGATGAAGTGACCTGTTTTTACATATGTCAGCTTTATTCCAAAGATTAGCACACAGAAGCTCCTAATTCATAAGGATACCACCGATACCACGTTGTGGCTATTTATGAACTTTCTCCATTGGAGGATATTGTTACCCGCTTTCCTTCCGCCCATACATTCGCCTGTAATACTTCTTTAAAGAAGTCAGCAGGCACATACATGGTTCCTTCTTTTATGATAGGGGCAGCACCAAGAGGCTTCGCCATCTTGTTCACGGTATATTGATCCTTCCCTACCTGTACAAGTGTCCAGATTGGTGACTCCGACTTAGTCAGTTCTGCCGACCTTTTTTCGGCATTCCATGTAATCGTAAACCCGAGGGCTTCCGAAACTTCACGAAGAGGCAGCATGATCCGGTTGCCAGTTTCGTTCATAAACCCTGGTTGGAGAGCTTTTTTGCCGTTTATGACGATGGAAATGGCATCGCCAGGCTTTGCGCCTTCTTCGGCCTTCGACTCCTCCATCGGGATCCGGAACTCCGGTGTTCCTGTCGAGCCTGGAGCGATGGCGTATTTCGGGAATACAACGACAGCCTGCTTGTTTTCAACATAAAAGCTTTGTTCTTCGTGGATACCCTTGAATTCATCTGCAAAATAGGCATCCTGTTGCTCATTGATCATTTTCGAGATATGCTCATCAATCTTCTTTGTATAATCGGATCCAAAAAAGTCCTGCAGCGTAACAAGCGCGGCTTCCTGAACATTGCGCACGTTGTAAGTGTCTACACGCGGCATACTCGTTCCGCCGGTAGCACCTTCAGTTGTGACGACTAACGAAATGATGCCTTCCTCGGTTCCATTGGATTTCAATTCATAATGAATGGTCAACTCATACGGATGGTATGTAAACCCATTCTCATTCGCTTTCTGAGCAGCAGCCGACGCTTCTTCTTCCCAATGCTTCAGGTCTTTGTGAGCGTGAGACAAGATAATATCGTTGAGCTGGTCTTGATATCGAGTATCCTGCATGCCTGATAATTGGGGAACGTGTATATTCGTTTTTAGGTAAGTTGTACTCGATGTTAGGATTTCTTCTTTAACTGTAACGGGATTCGTGATCTTCGCTGAGATTGGGACTGTTGGCACAGCGGATCCGGCTGCTGCGGAAACCATACCTCCGAAGCTTGCTCCACCTAACAAAACACTACATGCGACACCAACTTTTAGAATACGAAAAGTACTCTTTTTCATTTGCTTTCCATCTCCTTGTTTTCGTTTTTTAGTTTGCATGGTAAAGACGGACGATGCATATGAAAAAGTTTTCCTGACACAAAACATTCACATTTTCTAATTGAAATGCTCTTTTAAGTTGAACTTTCCGCTGCAATAAAGTTTTGCACCGAAATCAAACTTTTTTTGTACCCTGCACGTCTTGTACTCGTCATGTTTAACAACTAAGCATCAATACGCAAATCAGCTGGAGGTTACATTCAATGAACAAAGCACAAAAACCTGACATTCGTGTAGGAACAGCTCATTACATGCCAGGACTGGACGGGTTGAGAGCTCTATCGGTATTGGCTGTCATCGCATACCATCTCAATGTATCCTGGGCGCCCGGTGGACTTCTTGGAGTAGGTGTTTTTTTCACGTTGTCCGGTTATCTTATTACCGATCAACTGATGGTGCAATGGCAAAGCAAAAGACGGATCGATCTGGGGGATTTCTGGGTGCGACGCATTCGCAGACTGATGCCGGCGATGTTGTTCATGCTTGCTGTTGTGGGAACTTGGTTAATGTTGTTTGATCGTCCGCGACTTGATGCGCTGCAGGGAGATTTCTTATCCTCAGTCCTGTACTTCAACAACTGGTGGCTTATTTTTCATCAGGTATCTTACTTTGAAAGCTTTGGCCCGCCATCTCCAATCGGTCATCTCTGGTCGCTCGCTATTGAAGAACAATTTTATTTCGTATGGCCGTTGGTCTTAGCATTCGGATTACTTATAGCGCCGCGACGAGGCAAATTGATTCTGCTCATATTGCTCGGCGCAGCGGCTTCGGCTCTCGCGATGGCTATGATCTACGTTCCCGGCACAGATCCAAGCCGGGTCTACTATGGTACGGATACGCGAGCGTTCGCTCTGCTTGTTGGCGCGGCTTTAGCGGTGGCATGGCCTAGCCGGAATCTATCCGGGGAGGTTTCCGGCAAATCTCGTTTGCTGCTCGACATCGTTGGCGGGGTAGGTTTGTTAGGAATGATCTGGTTGGTTTGGAGATCGAATGAATATAATCCTTTTTTATATCAAGGCGGGTTGATGCTTTTCTCCATTCTGTCAGCAATAGTCACGGCAGTACTTGCTCATCCGGCAAGCATCGTTGCCAAAGTAATGGGAAGCAAGCCGCTTCGATGGATCGGCAAACGTTCATACAGTCTATACCTCTGGCACTTTCCCGTGATTATCCTGACGAGCCCAAGCGTGAATACGGATGGATTTAATGGAGGCAGAGTTATTCTTCAGCTCATTTTGAGTTTACTGTTGGCCACTATATCTTGGAAATATATCGAGGAGCCAATCCGTCGTGGATCAGGAGCGACTCTTTTGAAGAAAATTCCTTTCAACCCTCGGTATGGGTTTACAATAGCTCTCTTTGCTTTGATCTTATTTCTCATCTCTTGTTCCAGCAGCTTGAATGCCGAAAAACCAATGATCAATGAGACGACAATCAACACTGTGACTCCGGAGATTAAAATAGAAGATACATCGCCAACTGTGGTTCCCAAGGAATCGTCAACCGTTAAGCCGATAGAAATACCCGATGAATCGAAATCGGAGACAAGCAAAGGAATAACAGCGATAGGCGATTCCGTCATTCTGGATGCTGCACCGCATTTGGAGAAGCTGCTGCCTGGTATTGTCATTGATGGCAAGGTAGGCAGGCAAATGTCCCAGGCTCAAGACGTCGTAGACCAACTCAAAGCGGAAGGAAAGCTTGGGGATCGAATAATCATCGAACTAGGGACAAACGGTGCCTTCAGCAAAAAGCAATTGCGTGAATTGCTGACCTCCCTCAGAGATATGGAACAGATTTTGCTAGTGAACACACGAGTTCCTCGAAAATGGCAAAATTCGGTCAACTCTACCTTAGAAGAGGTAGCAGCGGAATTTCCAAAAGCGAAGATTGTGGATTGGTATTCCGCCAGCGAAAATAAAGGCTCATTTTTCACTAATGATGGCGTCCATTTGAAGCTGGAAGGTGCAAAGTATTATGCCTCCATTGTTTTTGAAGCCATACAACAGGAGGAGTGATGAAAAATTGTGAGAAATATCGATGAAAAGTCCATGGTCATGCAATTTATTTCGCTTAATAAAGATAGCATATATCGGCTGGCTTACAGCTATGTAAGAAATAAAGACGACGCTTTGGATGTCGTTCAAGATGCCATCTATAAAGCGATGAAAACCAAGGCATCTCTGAAGGATCCAAGTGCTGTTAAGAGTTGGTTTTACCGTATTGTCGTTCATACTTCTTTGGACTTTTTGAGAAAACGCAAGAAGGTTCAACCGATGGAGGATGAGAAGCTTCAGACGTTTATGAACGGAGCGGAAGATGTGTACTCGGACATGGATATCGAAAAAACGCTTGAGGAACTGCCCGAGAAATATAGAAGTGTAATTGTACTCCGGTTTTTCGAGGACTTAAAGATCGAAGAAGTGGCAGACGTGTTAAACGAGAACGTGAATACGATCAAGACCAGATTGTATCAGGCGCTGCATGTATTAAAAGGTGAGATGAAAGACTACATGTCCAAGGAGGAGCGATAAGAATGGATGATCAACTGGAGAAGTTAAAGCAACAATATAAGCAAATTCCAATTCCAGATGAATTAGATATCATCGTTAATCAAGCTTTAAAGAAAAGCTATAGGAGAAAAACGCATTCTAGGTGGATATCCGCCGCGGTTGCAGCGGTCCTGCTTTTTTTAATTGGAATCAACGTCAGTACGTCCGTAGCCAATGCCTTTTCCGCAATTCCTGGAGTAGGGCCATTAATAAAGGTACTCACCATTAGGGAGTATATCGTGAATGAAGACAGTCACAACGCCAATATAAAAGTTCCAGGTATCACGAATCTCGAGGATAAAGCGTTAGAGCTTGGCTTGAATGAGAAATATTTGGAGGAGGCCAAAGCGCTATACGTTCAATTCCAGGAAGAGTCAAGCAAAGCTGCTCTAGGAGTGGATGCGGGTTATACCGTATTGACCGATACAGACGATATATTCGCCATTGCCCGATACGTCGTCGAGACAACCGGTTCATCCTCCGAGAATATGAAGTATGATACAATCGATAAGAAGAATCAAATCTTATTGACTCTTCCTTTACTATTTAAGGATGATCAGTACATTGAAGTGATTAGCAAAAACATTAAGGAACAAATGAAAGAGCGTGTGAAAGCCGACCCTGATAAGACTTACTGGATAGAGAACGAAGAGGGTGACTCTTCAATAGAAATGTTCCAGAGTGTTCGCGCCGATCAAAGTTTTTACATTAACTCCGATAACCATCTTGTCATTTCATTTGATAAATATGAAGTAGCACCCGGATATATGGGAGTTCAAGAGTTCGTCATTCCGACCAAAGTCCTTTCTGACATTCTAATCAGCCACAATTATGTAAAATAAGCTTTTTTGTTTTATGGGAACAAATTCTTGTCAATTACCTATTGCTATTCAAACGTTGATTCAACGTATTTATACCGAAAGGCTCCATGGTACTGGTAATGTAGAGAAGCCCCTTGATCGTCCGATTGAACTGTGATCCACAAGAGAGCACCATTCATCAGCCGATTCGAGGGGCTTCTGCTACTAATTGAATATCGTCACCTTCGATTAGGTATTAATAGAACGCAATCGTAGTGAAATCAGCACCTGCATTAGGACCGACAAAATAAGTAATCTTATAAGTGCCTTGTGGTAGGTTGTAAAACGTGAAAGTAAATTCGTTCTGCACGTACATTTGTCCCCCTTGAGCAGCACTTCCTACAAGTGTCTCTACACCGTTAACGACACTATAAACATCGATCCATAATGATGGGGTTCCAGCACCGCCAAAAGTACCAGAAACAACAAGATTTCCTTGTCCTTGAATCGTTCCTGCGTCACTAGCACTTGCGCTTAACGGTAATGCGAGCAACATTACAACAACAACAAATAACATCACTAATTTACGAGCCTTCATTAAACATCATCTCCTCTAATTTGAGATAGAATATCCAATCGGAGATCATTTCTGTCAGCGACTTGTTGTATTTTCCTTACTTTGCAACTAATGCTGTTCTAAATGATCGATTTCACATTTTTGTTTTACGCTTAGAAGCATCACCCCTTTTAGGCATAACCTCATTAAAGCAGACACGTATAATTAAACTACTTGCGCGAATCTAACTATAGTTTATATTTTTGCCAATATCAGTAAAGGTGTATATTTTGATTATTAATGCAAAAAGCATTAATGGAAAAATGCCCCTCAATCCAGCTAATGCAATTATGACTCTTTCTTAATCGTAGTGCATGGTACTTACCATAATGGCTCGATAAAGTGCTTCCTAATGTAGATATTGAAGTTTATATCCGAAGGAACGTTTCAGTAAAATCTAGATTTAACATGAGGTGTGTAACAACACAGTAATAAAAAACAACAGTCCATTTTCGAAGACTGTTGTTTTTTATTATTGAAAGATTAATTCAAAATGTTACAACTTAAAAGAGAGCAGCTCATAAATTATCTATAGAAAAAAAATACTTTCTAAGAACCATTAATTGTAGGATGTCAAGAATAGGGGCCGATTAAATACCACGTAAATCGCGGTTTTATTGTTTTATAGGAACAAATTCTTGTCAATTGCAAATGTCAAGAATATGTACCTATTGCCGCATGGGGCCAAGAATATGGGCCGATTGAATAGACGTTGGACGTCTATGAGATCGAGCCCTGGGAGGGTCAGCGTGACGTAGCTGTATTTTTGGGGGAGCAATTATCGGAAAGCGAAATTGAAGCGGTTTCTGGAGTCGTATACGAAAAATGTGCTAAATGCATTGACAATTTTAATAGTAACTATTACGATTAATAATCGAAATGATTTCGATTTGTATGAGATCATGCGATGTCGAATATCATTTTTAATTGAACACAAAGGGGTTAACTTTCATGCGACAAAAGAAAGCAGCGATACACTTGGCACTTATTCTTATGATGATTATGCTGGCGGCATGCGGAAGCAACGCGGGCAACGCCATTAACACTGCGGAAGAGTCTTCCCCGGCAGAGTCGTCGTCTCCGTCGCTAAAGTCGGACGAGGTGGCAAGCTTCCAGTCTGTGACGGCAACCGACGTGTCGGGCGCAACGATAACGGTCGACAAACCTGTCGAGAAGGTGGCGTGCGTCGTATCCCTATGCGTAGACGTGTTGGCTGAGCTTGGCATGAAGCCGACCGCAATTGCAGAGAGCGGCGTTCGCACCATCGCCAGCGCGCCAGAATTTTATGGAAGCGAAGGAGAGTTGTTCCCTTCGATCGGCGGCAGCTTCTTCGAGCCGAGTCTGGAGGATCTCGTGACCGCGGCGCCGGATCTCGTCATCGGCCTTTCGGGCGTGCACGACTCGCTCCGCGAAGGCTTGAACGGAGTTGCGCCACTCTTCCTGGGCAATCCGAAGAGCTATGAGGAGTCGATTGCGTTCCTCGAGACGATCGGCGAATTGACGGGTAGAACGGAGGAGGCGGCAGTGACCAAGCAGCGATTCCTCGACAAGCTGGAAGCGGCTCGCGAGCAGGCACCGAAGGACAAGAAGGCGTTGATTATTTATGGCTCCGACGTCAACTTCTCGATCATTACAGACAGTGGACTCGGCGGTACAGTGATGAAGGAAATTTCCAACTACCCTTGGAAGGTCGAGAAAGCGGAGGACGATACATATGGAGAGGGCAGCGTTCCTTATTCCCTGGAGAAGCTGCTGGTCGAGAATCCCGACATAATCTTTGTCGAGAGCTATTCTTACAGTCCGGGGACGAAGCCTGTATCGGAGCAGCTGGCCGAATCGCCATTGTGGAGCAAGCTGAAGGCGGTAGAGAACGGTCAAGTGCACGAGGTACGCTCGCCGATCTGGGGAGATGGCCGGGGAACGCGCTCGTTATCGATTATGTTGGACGAGGCACTGGCTTTCCTGTACCCAGACCAGTACTAGGAGGCTGACCAGACATATGCCGAATCGGACTCCAATCATGAAGGCCGGAAGAACCCTTATTCTTACGGTCTTTGCTTTAGCGCTCATCCTTGCGGCGTCCTTTGCGGCAGGAATGAAATACGGCACTCCCGTACTCGACTGGGATGTCGTGTGGTCTGCCCTGTTCGCCCCGGGAGGGGATGAGCTGGAGCAAATTATCGCAGGCGAAATTCGGCTGCCGCGCTACATCCTCGGACTGATGGTCGGTGCTCTTTTGGGCGCCTCCGGTACGCTGATGCAGGGTACGCTAAACAATCGGCTGGCAGGGCCCGAGCTGCTCGGCATATCCGCAGGCGCCTCACTGGTCATAGCTGCTTTGACGGTACTGCGGCTGCCGGTGCCATTCCAGCTACAGCCCCTGCTGGCGCTTGTCGGGGGACTGGCAGGCGGAGCGATCGTTGTCCTTGCGGCAAGGGGAAGCCGGGGAGCCGCTGGCATGCTGCTTGTCGGCATGTCCGTCTCTGCCATGCTGAACGGCCTTCTGGTCGTGCTTATCGCGCTTGGGACCAGCAACGATGTCAATCTGCTCTATACCTATTTGTTAGGCTCGCTGGCCAACCGCAGCTGGGAGCATGTCGATCGCCTCATCCCCTGGTTCGTGATTATACTCCCTATCGCGATGCTGTTGGCGCGTTCCGTTAATCTTCTGCAGCTTGGCGACGATGTCGCCTCCGGGCTCGGTATGAAGGTCGAGCGTACTCGGATGCTGCTCCTTGTGACCTGCGCCTTGCTGGTCGCGGTAACCGTGGCGCAATGCGGCCCGATTGGCTATATCTCGCTGCTGGCGCCGCATTTGACCCGGGCTATGCTTCGCACGACGGATGCCAGGCTTGTCCTGCCCGTCTCTGCGATTTGCGGGGCGGCGCTTCTGTCGGCTGCAGACGGATTTGCAAGGCTGCTGTTCGCTCCAATGGAAATTCCGGTCGGCGTATGGACGACGCTGCTCGGCGGAAGCGTCTTCCTGCTGTACGTCCTGATTCGGAGAGGGGGCGGACCCGTTGGCTAATCGAATGATAGGCAGAGAACGCGATTCGCTCCGCGTATCCTATATCATCATTCTGGCTGTGCTAACCGTGCTGCTTGCGGCGATGCTCGTGCTCCATATTGCATTTGGGCGCACCTCCTTCTCCATAGCGGAGGTAGTGAAGGCGCTTCTAAATGTCTCGGAAGATGCCGGTACACGGCATATCGTATGGAATTTACGGCTTCCCCGCGTTCTGGTGGCGATGGCTGCAGGCGCGATGCTGGGCTTGGCCGGAGCGATTCTCCAGGTCGTGATGCGCAATCCGCTGTTGGAGCCCGGGCTGATCGGCGTATCATCAGGCGCCGTACTGTCCGTTGTGCTTGCTATGCAATGGTGGCCGGGCGCAGGGCTGGCGAACGGCGGGCTCTCGTGGGCAGCGATGGCAGGCGGCATGGCTGCTGTCGTCATCATTTATTTACTGAACGGCAGAAAGGGCAACAACGGCGCTAGGCTAGCCTTGACGGGGATCGTAGCTACCTCGATCATCCAGTCGGCTACATCGCTTCTGCTGCTCCGCAATCAAGATGGGCTGTCCTCTATTCTGCTGTGGAATTTCGGTTCATTGAACGGCAGAGTGTGGACGCATTGGAGTCATATATGGCCGTGGGGGCTGGCGCTATTCGGCCTCGCTATGCTGCTCGCGCGGCATGCATCGCTCCTGCGGCTGGGCGACGAGACAGCCGCGGGGCTCGGTCTTGCCGTGAACCGGATGAAGCTGCGGCTGATGCTGATTGCGGCCGCCTTGACGGCTGCGGCGGTTTCCGCGGTAGGAGCGATCGGCTTTATAGGTCTGATCGGGCCTCATATCGCCCGCCGGCTCGTTGGCTCTCAACCGCTCCGGCTGTTCCCTGCGAGCGCGCTGCTATCCGCCGTACTGCTGACGGCAGCCGACTGGGCGGGGCAGAGCATCACGCTTACGTTCGTCCTGCCGGGTATGGAGCATCATTTGTCCAGTCTGCCGGTTGGAGCGGTAACGACGCTGCTCGGGGCGCCCTTCTTCCTCTACCTGCTGCGTAGACCGGGGGTGAGGAAGTGAGCCGGCTTACGGAATCAGCTGCAAGCAAAGCTTCCTTGTGGACATGCAAGGGCTTCGCTCGTTATTACGCCTTCAATCTGCTCAGCTACTTCGGCTCGGGAATATCGGTTGTGGCGCTGCCGTTCTATATTTACGAGCAGACCTCGTCGCCGATCTTCACGTCTTTGGTCGCTGCCAGCGGAAGTCTGCCGTATTTGCTGTTCGGTCTGCTTGCGGGAGCGTTTGCCGATCGCAGAAACCGCAAGCGGATTATGATCGGTTGCGACTTGTTCAGCGCGGCCGCTCTCGCTTCTGTGCCTGCCACTGCTTTGCTGGTCGGTCACGCTTCTCCCTGGCACATGATTGCGGTGTCGTTCCTGGCAGCCGTTGCCTTTGTTGGCTTCGACTCCGCTAGTCACGGCGCGCTGCTGCAGCTTGTGGGACGGCGCAATCTGGTGGCTGCGAACAGTTTGCTTATCGCATCGGATACTGTCATTCGCATTGCGGCTCCGCTCCTTGCCGGAGTGATCATCGCGGCGTGGGGCGCGGAATGGGCCGTTGCCGTAACGGCGGTCTGCTATTTCGTGTCCTCATTCATGATCGTTTCGATTCGTCAGTCGTTCCAGTCAGAACGCCCTCGCTCGGAGACAATTCCCGAGGGACGGTTGCGAAAGCTCGGGACGGATATACGCGAGGGTCTGCGATTTATATGGGCGGAGCCGCTCATCCGCAGTCTGACAATGCTAGGTTTCGGCAACAGCTTCGTCGGCGGAGCTGCGGCCGGCCTGCTTGTCGTGTTCGCCGCAAGCGAGCTGGGCATTGCGGACGAAGCGCCGCAGTTCGGCCTGCTGCTGACAGCCGGCTCGCTCGGCGCCCTGCTGACAAGCCTGAGTCTGCCCCGTCTCCGAGCCAGGCTTCGGCCGGGGCGAATTACGATCGCAGGCTTGGCCGGAAGCGGCGCCTCGTTATTCGGTTTCGCTATGAGCGGCACTCTTCCTTCAGCGGCGGCATTCTATCTGCTCTGGAGCGGCGCGAGTACGCTAATTATAATGAACGGAATCACCTTGCGCCAGCAGCTGACGCCGGATCATCTGCAAGGCAGAGTGCATGCCGGCGGCCGGATGATCGCTTATGGCGGGTCGCCATTCGGCGCGCTGCTCGGCGGATTGTCCGCCGCGAGCATCGGCGCTCAGCCGACCTTTGCGCTCCTCTCGGCGCTGATGCTCCTCTTGTTCGCTATTGCGCTGCGTACGCCGCTGCGCAGCGATGCAACTTATGACGATAACGATTGAAGGAGAGATCGATATGACCGAAACGTCCGTTTAAAAACATCGCAAGGAAAGTCCCGCATCAGTCTGCTGCATAATTATTATCGTGTCGGATACGAGAACGCAGCAGTTGGACAAGAGCGGAATGCTGATGCACGAACTGCTGGGAGACAGCGGGATACGTTGTAAGCGCGTACCGGATCGTTCAAGACGATTATGCGGCGGCTAGCGCATGAATCCGTCGAGACGATTCTGTTGAACGGAGGAACGGGAATCGCCATGCTGGACCCACCTATGAAGCAGTGAGGGATTTGCTGGATAGGAGATGCACGGCTTTGGTGAATTGTTCCGCTGCTTGAGCTACGCGGAGGAAATCGGGAAGGCCGTATTCTCCATGCCGGGCTCCTCCCGAGCGGTTCGCTTGGCGGTCAGCCGAATTATCGTGCCGGAGCTGAGGCATGTCATGAGGGAAATTAATTAGGATTTTAAGTAACAAAATGAATTCGCTGCGTCGTAGGGGTTGCAATTTGAAGATGGTCGATTATAATTAATCGTAATTATTACAAATAAAAGAGGAGATCGATATGGCCAAAAAATCGAGGGTTGTCAAAGAAATGAAAAGACGCGCTATTGTAGCCCGATATGCGGAAATTCGAAAACAGCTGAAGGAAAACAAGGATTACGAAGGTCTAAGCAAGCTGCCGAGGGATGCGTCGCCGACTCGCCTGCACAACCGCTGCGAAGTGACCGGCAGGCCGCATGGCTACCTGAGCAAGTTCAAAGTATCGCGCATCGTGTTCAGGGAGCTGGCGTACAAAGGCCAAATTCCGGGCATCAAGAAGTCCAGCTGGTAATAGCGCAGGTCAGATTGGTTTATGAGTGGAACGGCAACATCTTGACCTTGTGCGAGAGAAGGCCGTCCTATCCGGAGCGGGAGTGGAGCCGCGTCGTCATCGCGCAATTCCGGTTGGACGCGGGGAGCTGGCGCGTGTATGCAAGGCGGGAGGACGGGGCCTTCGTCCCCGTCCTCCCGCCATACAGCCGGATCCCGACTTCGAGCGTCAGCTCGAGCAGGTGGAGATGGATCTGGAAGGCTTGTTCTGGATATCGTGAGCGACGAGGGTGGCATGACCCGCCTGCGAGCGGCGCAATTATCATCAAGGGAGAATGCTAGATGGGCAAAACGGCATCGAATGCGCGGCTACCGCGAGCCAAAGGAATCGACATGGCCGCTTATTACGCGGCAAAAGAATGTACAAGGAAAGTGAAGCGGATCGTCTTGCCTTCCCAGAACCGGCAGATCGTTGAGGAATTCATTACGATCTTGGGGATGAAGGAGAGGTTCGAGCAACATGAGGTGCCTATTCCGAATAAGGTCGTCATGTTCGGTCCTCCCGGCACAGGCAAGACGCTGACCGCCTTCTATATGGCGTCCCGGCTGGAGCTGCCCCTCATTCTGGTGAACCTGGATGCAATTATTCACAGCCATTTGGGGGAGACGGCGAGCAACGTGCGCAAAATATTCGAATATGCGAAGGCAACGCCCTGCGTGCTGTTCCTGGACGAATTCGACGCTATTGCAAGAACGCGGGAAAACAACGATGAAGTAAAAGAAATGGCCAGGGTCGTCAATACGCTGCTTCAATGTCTGGACGAATTCGAGGGCGACAGTATCTTTATGGCCGCAACGAATTTGGAGACGGAGCTCGACAACGCGATCTGGCGCCGCTTCGACACGAAGATGGCGTACAGCTTGCCGGATGAAGCGGGTAGAGAGCAATATATTTCGCTCCTGATTGGCGAATTCGGGCATGAGGAAGGCGTTCAGGCCATCGCCTCGGAGCGGCTGATTGGCTGCAGCTATGCAGATATGGATCAAATTGTGCTTAAGGCCAAGAGGAAGGCGATTATTGAGGATCGTCGCCTCCGAACGGCTCATATTGACGAGGCTTTGGCCGAATACCAGCCCAAGACGTGTTGAAATGTTGCGTTCAGCACGTTTTAAAGGAAAGGAGGATAAGCGATGCGAGTTATTATTACGTTGGCCTGCACGGAAAGCGGAGACCGCAACTATACGACGACCAAAAACAAACGCAGAACGCCCGAGCGGTTGGAGATAAAGAAGTATTCGCCGCGGCTAAAAAAATATACGATTCATAGGGAAACTCGCTAATACGGGACAGTATAACCACGAGAAGATAGCGGCTCAGTTGGTTAGGGTGGAGTTATGGAAAGTCGATAGAAAAGAAAGTTGTAGACTGAAAAAATAAAGTTCGAGACAAATGTTATTAAGAACTAAACTTACGCAAATCATATAAAATAAGGGGTTCTACATATTTATGCATGACTATTATGTAGAACCCTTTTAAGGTAATGTTTGTGTCACAAATCTACAGACGAGTAATGAGTTATAAGTTTGATTGATGAAGCTATGCTAGACCTGTATTCTCATATAATGTGTCACATGATATTGGCGCGTCCCTTTTTGTTATCGGGAGTGGCCTTTTTTTATTGCCTTTGAACGGTTAGTTAAGGGGGAAATATGAGGAGCTATTTTCATCAATATTGTCCAGAGGGGACAGTTAGTAAGTACAGACTCATCGTATTTGATGATGAGAAGAAACCATTTATACGTTAAGGAAGACCGAGATATAGAACGCGTTAGAAGGCGGTATATGAAGCTTTCAAAGTCAGAGCTTGTGGAGTTGTTAATCCAATCAGAGCAATACATCGCACAGAATAATAAGCTCTGGTTGAAAGAAGAATTTGAAAAGCACCAGTAAACATTAGTTACGCCGTACGTATCTGGTGAAAATAAAGTTCTATACTGGTGCGGCGGCGTTCAGCTAACAGGCAGGATAATTCAATCGTTTCTCGAATATTTTCTGAGATGGATAGTTTTATAAACTTTGTGAATATAACGTATCTGAAAAATATGCAAAGATTATTTTTTGAAGGGATGATTAAATTGAAGCAAGGGATATTAGTTTATCTAAATGGAACTTCAAGTTCTGGAAAGTCCTCCATATCGACTGAACTGATAAATCAGAAGGAGATTCCTTTTTATCATTTATCAATTGATGATTTTTTTAAAAATTACAATGATTTTATTAATAATAAATTTCCAGATGAACCTCCAAGAGAAATAGATCATCAAGTTGTCTCGCAAATAATTGATAATTCAGTATTCTCAGTGTACCATTCGACAATTAAATTGTTATCAGAACTAGGTTTTAATGTAATAGTAGATACCGTAATCGACAATGACAAGAGGTTTAATGAGTTTCTTGTTCAATTTTTGGATCAGCCTACGTTATTTATAGGTGTAATATGCTCGAAAGAAGAACTCATAAGAAGAGAGCAAACAAGAGGAGATAGACGGATTGGACTAGTAGCCTCACAGTTTAGCAAAGTATATTGCTTTGATGAATATGACCTCGAAGTAAATACGGAAGAGATGAATCCAACAGAATGTGCGGAAAAGATATTAAGTTTTATTAAGTCCAATAAGGAATACTCGGTATTTAAAAAATTACGTAAAAGAAATGCGACCACTCCAGGATGAAGTTGAAAGGCACGAATCCCGAGACACAAAACCAAGCTGCGAGGATAAACTACATAAGAAAAACAACTTAGTATTTCAAACGAGGAGAACAACTCATAAACAAACCTATATAATGTGGCACATCATATAAGAAGTCTTGATGCAAAAGGCTTTGAGTATTCTTACAGACATATGTACAAAATACGAGTTTTGTGAACAAGTATGAAGTGAAACCTCGTAACAAAGCTGGTTCATTCGATATCCATGTTTTTATGAATTGTGTCACAATCCCGTGTTTTGTTTTTGCATTTTATTTTTTTACTGACACTTTTCTCTTTTTTCTTTTCTCTCTTTAGAAAAATGATAAACTATCCCAGTTGACCTTACTAGCCTACGTTGCAATTTTAGATTCTATCTAAATGTATACAGGACTTTCATCAATTAGCCATGTTTCTTTAACGAGGATTCTTAACTAGTTGGTTTCTTCTAAACCCATTTTAAAGTATCGCTTCTGCTTGCGTGACATCCCAAAATTGGACACTAGAAAATTTAGGTTTACTACTCGATATGCCAATTCATTTTGGTGTATCATCATATGTTTCGTTGTCGTATTGAACAGCATTCGGATCTGCAGTCACAGTTGTCTTAGCTACATATGTACAGTCGATCTCAGGATTTCGTATTTGAACCAATTTCTGTAATATCAAAATCCTTGGATGAATACACTCGAAGTGTAATTACCACAAGTAGAAGGAGGATTATTTATGGCAGATAGATCTATAGGAATCATTGTATCGGATCCAAAGCCTCTACCAGGCCAAGGCAGCCGTTCCAGCGGCAACTTCTCGACTGTTTGGTTTGGAGGTGCTCATCAAATGCTCGTGGAAGTTACAGTTGACGGTAAGATTGATGATACGATCGTCTTTAAAATCGCGGAAGATAAGAGCGGCAGCGACCCTGTAAGAGCTGATAATGTACGCAACAACACACAATTATCGTATATCGAGAGCAATTCACTTTATATTATAGTAAAACAATGTCCACCAAACAAAAATTTTAAGGTTACAATTAATCCTTATGTGGCTAATTAGAAATAAAGCTATTCCATGAATGAAGGACGATTTTCTATTAAAGATTGATTTTGTATAGGAGGAACGAGAATGAGCAGACCTATTGCAATCGTAGTTTCTAGTTTTACAAAATTAACAGATCAAAGGAGCCGAACAAGCGGAAATTTTTCAACGAAATGGTTCAGCTCCTGCTCATCCATGGACATTGAAGTGACGGTTGACGGCGTAATAAACAATGATCTTACGTTCAGCTTAGCAATCGACAAAGGTGGAAATGATGAATTGAAATTTTCTGAGGTTAGAAATGGCTCTAGGTTAGCCTATGTTGACTCTAATACTTTTTATATTTGTGAGGTGAAATCCCCCTTAACTCAAAAGAAAAATTTTACGGTTACAATCAAACCTATTTAATATGATGTAACGTTAAAAAAAAATTAGAAATTACATCTACACGATAAAAAACCACCTAATGGTGGTTTTTTAAATGGATTTTGCACCCTGAAAACTGGATACGAAAGTAACTATTCAATCATCCTTAGCAGTAGGATAAGCCCTCGACCGATTAGTATTCGTCAGCTCCACACATTGCTGTGCTTCCACCCCGAACCTATCAACCTCGTCGTCTTCAAGGGGTCTTACGAATTGGGAAATCTCATCTTGAAGGGGGCTTCACGCTTAGATGCTTTCAGCGCTTATCCCGTCCGTACTTGGCTACCCAGCGGTGCTCCTGGCGGAACAACTGGTACACCAG